>NZ_JBVJVZ010000002.1:0-104078 GCF_055603245.1 Streptomyces sp. NPDC037290
TTCGGTCCCTATCCGCTGTGCGCGTAGGAGTCTTGAGAAGGGCTGTCCCTAGTACGAGAGGACCGGGACGGACGAACCTCTGGTGTGCCAGTTGTTCTGCCAAGGGCATGGCTGGTTGGCTACGTTCGGGAGGGATAACCGCTGAAAGCATCTAAGCGGGAAGCCTGCTTCGAGATGAGGACTCCCACCCACTTGATGGGGTAAGGCTCCCAGTAGACGACTGGGTTGATAGGCCGGATCTGGAAGCCAGGTAACTGGTGGAGGTGACCGGTACTAATAGGCCGAGGGCTTGTCCTCAGTTGCTCGCGTCCACTGTGTTGGTTCTGAAACCACGAACGGCCCCACGTTTCCACAGAGGCGTGGTGCGGCACATGTTCGACAGTTTCATAGTGTTTCGGTGGTCATAGCGTGAGGGAAACGCCCGGTTACATTCCGAACCCGGAAGCTAAGCCTCACAGCGCCGATGGTACTGCAGGGGGGACCCTGTGGGAGAGTAGGACACCGCCGAACAATCTTTGAAAAAGGTCGGATCCTGAACTTCGGTTCGGGGTCCGGCCTTTTTACGTTTTGCTTAACGTGTCGTTCACGTTCCGCACCCAGCATCCAGCACATGGGTACTGCTGCAATGCTCAGGGCCGCCGGCGTCGGAGTCGGTGACGAGGTCGTCGTACCGGCCTTCGGGAACGTCGAGGTCGCCGAGGCCGTGACGCTGGCCGGCGCGCTCCCGGTGTTCGCGGACATAGACCCGGTGACGTACTGCCTGGAACCCGATGCTGTCGAGGCGGCCCTGACTCCGCGTACGGCCGCGGTCGTTGTCGTACACCGCTTCGGACGGTGGGCCGACCTGGGGCGGTTGCACGCGATGGGGCAGCGGCACGGGCTACTGGTGCTGGAACAGGGTGAGTCCGAGGCGCCGTACGACGAGATAGCGCAGCGCAGGGAGCGCGCCGCGTATCTCGACGCCAAGCTGAAGGGCGTCCGGACGCCGGACGGCGGTGACGGGCACACCTATCAGCAGTACGTGGTGCGGGTGCCGGGGAACGGCCGGCCGGACCGGGACGCCTTCTCCATGGCCTTGCGGGCCAAGGGAGTTGAGTGCCGGGTGCCGGTCAAGACGCCTGTGCACCGGCTGCCGGAGTTCCGTCGGTACGTGTCCCTGCCGGAGACCGAGCTGGCGGCCGACGAGACGCTGACGCTGCCCGTGGACGCATCGCTCACCAAGCGGGAGATGCAGCGGATCGTGTCCGCGTGCAACGCGCTCGGCGGACTGCTGCAGCCCGCCTACTGAGCGGGCTCCACGAATTTGGGAACTCGGGCCTGCTCGGGGTACAGTTTCTTCGTCGCCGCGAGGGAAACCTCGAAAACGACAGGCCCCTATAGCTCAGTCGGCAGAGCGTCTCCATGGTAAGGAGAAGGTCAACGGTTCGATTCCGTTTGGGGGCTCCAGTAAAAAAGGCCCACCCTTCCGGGTGGGCCTTTTTCGTGCTTGCTCACACGGCCTCGTGGCTCACACGTCCTTGTGGATTCCCGGGACGCGCATCGCCAGAATCGCCATGTCGTCCGAAGGGGCGTCCGACGCGAAGCGCTCCACGGCGCGCATGATGCGTGCCGCGACCGCGCCCGCCGTCAGACCCGTGCACGTCGTGAGGACGTCGGCGAGGCCGTCGTCGCCGAGCATGCGCGTGCCCTCGCGGCGTTCGGTGACGCCGTCCGTGACGCACAGCAGCACGTCACCGGGGTCGAGGGTGACCGTCTCCTCGTGCAGGTCCAGGCCCTCGATCACGCCCAGCAGCGGCTGCGGCTCGGCGGCGGGCGTCACCGTGCCGTCCTGGCGCAGGCGCAGCGGGAGCGGATGGCCGGCGCAGACCACCTTCAGCTCCGCGCTGCCGTCCTTCTGCGGGCGCATCTCGCCGTAGAGGAGGGTCAGGAAGCGGCTGCGGTCGCCCTCGTCGAGGATCGCGGAGTTCAGGCGCTGCAGGACCGCCGGTCCGGACAGGCCCTCACGGGCCAGCAGCCGCAGGGCGTGCCGGGCGAGGCCGGTGACGGCGGCCGCGTTCGGGCCCGTACCGCAGACGTCGCCGATGGCGAAGCCGTAGGCGCCGTTGCCGATGGGGAAGAGGTCGTAGAAGTCGCCGCCGACCTCGTTGCCCTCGCCGGCCGCGCGGTAGATGACCTCCACCTCGACGCCGTCGATGTGCGGCAGGCCCGGGGGGAGCAGGCTGCGCTGGAGGGACTGGCTGATGGCAGTGCGCTCGGAGTACAGACGGGCGTTGTCCAGGGCGAGCGCGGCCCGGCGGGACAGGTCCTCGGCCAGTTCCAGGATCTCCTGGCGGAAGTGCTCGTCCGTGGGCTTGCCGAGGGTCAGCATGCCGATGACGCGGTTGCGGGCGACGAGGGGCAGGACGACCGTCTCGCCGCCGACCGCGGAGGCCGTGGCGAGGGTCGGGCCGATGCCCGAGGAGATCTGGTGGGTGGGTCCGCCGGCCAGGCCGAGACTGCGCATGGAGCTGCGCAGGGCCGCCTGGTGGGCGACCTCACCGGGAGTCGTCCAGACGCGGGCGCCGGGCGTGGGTACCGGGTCCGGCGGCGGGATCTTCGACAGCAGTGACTTGATGCCGTCGATGAGTTCCTCGTCCTCGTGCAGGACGTACGACAGGTACGGCTCGGAGGCCTGGTCGGCGATCGTATAAACGGCGCACCAGGTGGCCAGGGTGGGGACCGTCATCTGGGCCATCAGGGCCAGCGTCTGGTCGCGGTCGAGAGTGCCGGCCAGCAGGTCGGAGGCCTCGACCAGGAAGCTCAGGGAGCCGCGGCGCAGCCGCTCCAGCTCGCCCAGGCGGGCCGACTCGACGGCCAGGGCGATGCGGTCGGCGGCGAACTGGAGGCGCAGCGCCTCCTCGTTGGAGTACCGGCCGGGCGATTCGGCGGCGACGCCGAGCGAGCCGGTGAGGCGGCCCTCGACCTTGAGCGGGACCGTGACGACCGAGCGCATGCCCGTGCCGTTGAGGAGGGGCACGGCGCCCGGTACGGCCGTCAGGTCGTCGTGGACGGCCGGCATGCGCGCGGAGCCGTAGCGGCCGGGGCCGGCCTCGACGGGGACCCGGGCGAAGCGCTGGCGGGCCGAGGGCAGGCCGGTGGAGGCGCGGACCTCCAGCTCGGTCTCGTCGTCGGTGGCCAGCAGCAGGAACGCGGAGTCGGCGTCGAGCATGTCGCGGGCGCGCTCCACCGTGCGCTGCAGGAGGCCGTCGAGGTCGTCCGGGGCGGGGGAGCCGATGAACACCTCGAAGGGGTCGGTGCTCTGGCCGTCGGGGTTCTGGTTCTGGTCGCCGGCCGGGACGCGCGGCGGGGTCTGCAGGACGGCGCGCTCGTGGTCGCGGACCAGCAGACAGACGGTGGACGGTTCGCCACCGGTGTCGCGGACCCTGAGGTGGGAGGCGTAGACCGGGGCCACGCGGCCGTCGGCGCCCCGGATGCCGTAGCTGCCCTCCCAGCGGGAGAACTGGAGGGCCTCGGCCACGCCGGTGCTGGTGCCGGGGGTGTGCGGCCAGGCCGCGAGGTCGGTGAGGGGCCGGCCGATGACCTCGGCGGCCGCGTGGCCGAAGAGTTCCTCGGCGTCCTCGTTCCAGGAGGTGATCGAGCCCTTGCGGTCGACCTGGAGGACCGCGACGCGGACCCGGCCGTCGGCCAGCGGAAGCAGGTCGGCGGGGAGGGACGGGCCGGCCGTGCGGGTGCCGACCGGGCGTTCGGGGAGGTTGAGCTGGAACCAGACGTTCTTGTGGGTGGGCGTGTAGTCGACGCCCCAGCGGGTGGCCAGGGCCGCGCACAGCTGGAGGCCGCGGCCGCCCTCGCGGTCGGGGCTGCCCATGGTGGCGGGGGAGCCCTGGAGGGGGACCTCGCGCTCGGGATAGCGGTCGGAGACCTCGATGCGCACGCCGTCCTCGGTGCGCAGGCACAGGACGTCCGCGTGGGTACCCGCGTGGACGACGGCGTTGGTCACCAGTTCGCTGGTGAGGACGACGGCGTCGTCGACGATGTCGGCGAAGCCCCAGCCCTGGAGGGTGTCGCGGACGAAGGACCGGGCGGTCGCGACCGATCGCCCGACGGGCTCGAACGTGGCGGCCGCGCGCGCGGTGATCACAGAACTCCTCGGCCGGTTGTCTACGTGCAGGGCTGCGTCGCCGGCCGGCTCGCTCCGCTGCTGCGGCATCAGCGCGCCCGTCGGCTGTGGCTCCGGGGGCTGTCCCCCGGGGATGACTCCGGTGGTCATTGGTCTGCGGCCGCCCCTCCGATGCCCGCTCGTGCTCGTGCCACCGCCCAGGCCGGTCGGACCGGTGCGGCTGGACAGCCGCATGCAAGGTTACTTACCTTCGCCGTCCGAGCGGATGCCGGTCGCCGGTGTTTACCCCCCAGGGTGTGCGGACGATGTGCGAAGCTGCCGAACTGTTATGGCCTGGTTCGGGCAGGGTGAAACACTGGGCAAGCTTCTGATGAAGGTCGGGTCGGGCTGCGTGTGTTCCGTGTACGACGGGCAGCAGCCCCTGGTGTGGCCGGATCTCGTCTGGCAGAAATACGCAGCAGTAAGCAGCAGTAACAGGTACGCGGAAGTATCCGGGATGCCGATGACCGGCACGCCGGGCCGAAGCGGCCGAGCACAGCAGTAACGGTCTACCCCTCCGGGAGGGACACAGTGGAGTCTGGCGCGGCGACGCGTGGCACGAAGACGCGCGCGAAAGGCGGACCGTCCCTGGGCAGGCGCGGCGGCACCACCGAGGTGGACACGGCTGCCCTGAACCGGCTGCTGGCGGCTCTCGTCTCCATGCGGGACGGGAACTTCCGCAAGCGGCTCACCGTCTCCGGTGACGGCGTGATGTCGGAGATCGCGGCCGTCTTCAACGAGGTGGCCGACCGGAATCTCCACCTGACCGGTGAGCTGTCCCGGGTGCGGCGCATGGTGGGCCGTGAGGGAAAACTCACGGAACGGCTGGAGACGGGGGCCTGCGAGGGTTCCTGGGCGTCCGCGATCGACGCCTCCAACGCCCTGGTGGACGATCTCGTCTGGCCGGTTTCCGAGGTCGGCCGGGTGCTCACGGCGGTCGCCGAGGGTGATCTGTCGCCGCGCATGGAGCTGCGGACGCAGGCGCCGGACGACGGTACTGGGCATCCGCTGCGGGGTGAGTTCCTGAAGGTCGGCCGTACGGTCAACAACCTGGTCGACCAGCTGTCGACGTTCACGGACGAGGTCACGCGCGTGGCCAGTGAGGTCGGCACCGAGGGCAAGCTCGGCGGTCAGGCCCAGCTGCGCGGTATGTCGGGTTCCTGGAAGGACCTGACCGAGTCCGTCAACACGATGGCCAACCGGCTGACGGCGCAGGTGCGCGACATCGCGCTGGTGACGACGGCGGTCGCGCGCGGTGACCTGTCGCGCAAGGTCACCGTGCATGTCGCGGGCGAGATGCTGGAGCTGAAGAACACCGTCAACACGATGGTGGAGCAGTTGTCGTCCTTCTCCTCCGAGGTCACGCGCGTGGCCCGCGAGGTGGGCACCGAGGGCATCCTCGGCGGTCAGGCACAGGTGCCGGGTGTGGCCGGTGTCTGGAAGGAGCTGACCGACTCCGTCAACACGATGGCGGGCAACCTGACCGCGCAGGTCCGTGGGATCTCGCAGGTCACGACCGCGGTGGCCAATGGTGATCTGTCCCGGAAGGTGACGGTTCCGGCGCGCGGCGAAGTGGCGCAGCTCGCCGAGACGATCAACCAGATGACCGAGACGCTGCGGATCTTCGCGGACGAGGTCACGCGCGTCGCGGACGAGGTCGGCGAGGAGGGGCGGCTGGGCGGCCAGGCGAACGTGCCCGGCGCGGCCGGTACGTGGAAGGACCTGACGGACTCCGTCAACACGGTGTTCCGGAACCTGACCACGCAGGTGCGGGACATCGCCACCGTGACGACCGCCGTGGCCAGCGGTGATCTGTCGCAGAAGGTCACGGTGGACGTGGCCGGCGAGATGCTGGAGCTGAAGAACACCGTCAACGGCATGGTGGACCAGCTGTCGGCGTTCGGTGCCGAGGTGACCCGGGTCGCCCGGGAGATCGGTGTCGAGGGCGAGCTGGGCGGCCAGGCGCAGGTGCCGGGCGCGGCCGGTGCCTGGAAGGACCTGACCGACTCCGTCAACACGGCGTTCCGGAATCTCACCGGACAGGTGCGCAACATCGCCCAGGTGACCACGGCGGTGGCCAACGGCGACCTGTCCCAGAAGGTCACCGTGGACGTCTCCGGCGAGATGCTCCAGCTGAAGAACACCGTGAACACGATGGTGGACCAGCTGTCGAGCTTCGCCGACCAGGTCACGCGGATGGCCCGGGACGTGGGTACGGAGGGTCGGCTCGGCGGTCAGGCCCGGGTGGACGGCGTGTCGGGCACCTGGAAGGAGCTGACGGACTCCGTCAACTTCATGGCCGGAAACCTGACGTCCCAGGTGCGGCAGATCGCCCAGGTGACGACGGCCGTGGCGCGCGGTGACCTGTCGCAGAAGATCGACGTCGACGCGCGCGGCGAGATCCTTGAGCTGAAGAACACGATCAACACGATGGTTGATCAGCTGTCCGCCTTCGCCGACCAGGTGACCCGGGTCGCGCGCGACGTGGGCACGGAGGGCCGCCTCGGCGGTCAGGCGCAGGTGCCCGGTGTCGCCGGTGTGTGGCGGGACCTGACCGACTCCGTGAACGGCATGGCGGGCAACCTGACGGCCCAGGTGCGCAACATCGCGCAGGTCGCCACCGCCGTGGCCCGCGGTGACCTCTCCCAGAAGATCACCGTGGACGCGCGCGGGGAGATCCTGGAGCTGAAGAACACGCTGAACACGATGGTGGACCAGCTGTCGTCGTTCGCGCAGGAGGTCACGCGCGTGGCCCGTGAGGTGGGTACGGAGGGCATCCTCGGCGGCCAGGCCGAGGTGCAGGGTGTCTCCGGCACCTGGAAGGACCTCACGCAGTCCGTGAACTTCATGGCGAACAACCTGACGATCCAGGTGCGCAACATCGCCGAGGTCACGACCGCGGTCGCCAAGGGTGACCTGTCGAAGAAGATCACTGTTGACGCCAAGGGCGAGATCCTCGAGCTCGTCACGACGGTCAACACGATGGTCGACCAGCTGTCCAGCTTCGCCGAGCAGGTCACGCGCGTGGCCCGCGAGGTGGGCACCGAGGGCATCCTGGGCGGCCAGGCGCACGTACCGGGCGTCACCGGTATCTGGAAGGACCTCAGCAACAACGTCAACCTGATGGCCAACAACCTGACCATGCAGGTGCGGAACATCTCGCAGGTGGCCGCGGCCGTCGCCAACGGTGATCTGACGCGTCAGGTCACCATCGAGGCGCGCGGTGAGGTCGCTCAGCTCGCCGACACCATCAACACCATGGTGAAGACGCTGAGTTCGTTTGCCGACCAGGTCACCAAGGTGGCCCGTGAGGTGGGTACGGACGGCATCCTGGGCGGCCAGGCACACGTACCGGGTGTGGCCGGCACCTGGAAGGACCTGACCGAGTCCGTGAACCAGATGGCGTCCAACCTGACGGGCCAGGTGCGCAACATCGCCATGGTCACCACGGCCATCGCCAAGGGTGACCTGACGAAGAAGATCGACATTGACGCCCGCGGCGAGATCCTCGAGCTGAAGACGACGATCAACACGATGGTCGACCAGCTGTCCAGCTTCGCCGAGGAGGTCACGCGCGTGGCCCGCGAGGTGGGCACGGAAGGACAGCTGGGCGGCCAGGCACGCGTGCGTGACGTCGACGGCACCTGGCGGGACCTCACCGAGTCGGTGAACGAGATGGCTGGGAACCTGACCCGGCAGGTGCGTGCCATCGCGCGCGTGGCGACCGCGGTGACCCGCGGCGACCTGAACCTGAAGATCGACGTCGACGCGTCCGGCGAGATCCAGGAACTGCAGGACTACATCAACAAGATGATCGCCAACCTGCGCGACACCACGATCGCCAACGAGGAGCAGGACTGGCTGAAGGGCAATCTCGCCCGTATCTCCGCGCTGATGCAGGGGCGCCGGGACCTGGAGGACGTCGCCTCGCTGATCATGAGCGAGCTGACGCCAGTGGTGTCCGCACAGCACGGCGCGTTCTTCGTGGCGATGTCCCTCATGGAGGGCCAGGAGCTCAGCGGTGACCCCGAGGACCAGTACGAGCTGCGCATGCTCGGCTCGTACGGCTACTCGATGGGCTCGATGCCGACGTCGTTCCGGCCGGGGGAGGCGCTGGTCGGTACGGCCGCGCAGGAGAAGCGCACCATCCTGGTGGAGAACGCGCCCAGCGGGTATCTGAGGATCTCCTCCGGGCTCGGTGAGGCCCCGCCGGCGCAGGTGATCGTGCTGCCGGTGCTGTTCGAGGGCAATGTGCTCGGCGTGATCGAGCTGGCCTCCTTCACGCCGTTCACGCAGATCCAGAAGGACTTCCTCAACCAGATCGCCGAGATGATCGCGACGAGCGTCAACACCATCTCGGTCAACACCAAGACGGAGCAGCTGCTGAAGCAGTCGCAGGAGCTGACCGAGCAACTGCGTGAGCGGTCGGCCGAGTTGGAGAACCGGCAGAAGGCGCTGCAGGCCTCCAACGCCGAACTGGAGGAGAAGGCCGAGCTGCTGGCGCGGCAGAACCGGGACATCGAGGTGAAGAACACCGAGATCGAGGAGGCCCGGCAGGTCCTGGAGGAGCGCGCCGAGCAGCTCGCGGTGTCGATGCGCTACAAGAGCGAGTTCCTCGCCAACATGTCGCACGAGCTGCGTACGCCGCTCAACTCGCTGCTGATCCTGGCGAAGTTGCTCGCCGACAACGCCGAGGGCAACCTGTCGCCGAAGCAGGTGGAGTTCGCCGAGACCATCCACGGCGCGGGCTCCGACCTGCTGCAGCTGATCAACGACATCCTGGACCTGTCGAAGGTCGAGGCGGGCAAGATGGACGTCTCGCCGACGCGTATCGCGCTCGTACAGCTCGTGGACTACGTGGAGGCCACCTTCCGGCCGCTGACGGCGGAGAAGGGCCTGGACCTGTCCGTACGGGTCTCGCCGGAGCTGCCGGCGACCCTGCACACCGACGAGCAGCGGCTGCTGCAGGTGCTGCGCAACCTGTTGTCGAACGCGGTGAAGTTCACCGACTCCGGGTCGGTGGAGCTGGTGATCAGGCCGGCCGGCGCGGGCGTGCCCCTGGGCATCCGGGAGCAGCTGCTGGAGGCCGGCTCGCTGACCGATCCGGACGGGCCGCTGATCGCGTTCTCGGTGACGGACACCGGCATCGGCATCGCGGCCAGCAAGATGCGGGTGATCTTCGAGGCGTTCAAGCAGGCGGACGGCACGACCAGCCGCAAGTACGGCGGCACCGGCCTCGGCCTGTCCATCTCGCGGGAGATCGCCCAGCTGCTCGGCGGTGAGATCCACGCGCAGAGCGAACCGGGCCGAGGCTCGACGTTCACGTTGTACCTGCCGCTCCACCCGAGCGAACTGCCGCCGCAGGGCTATCAGCAGTCCGTGCCCCCGCTGGAGGCCGGTGAACTGCTCGCATCCGAGGCGCAGCGGTCCTCCTCGGAGCTGTCCGCCGCGGAGATCGAGACGCCGGCCGAGGTGAAGTCGTACCAGGAGACGCAGAACGGTCCCGCGGCGCTCTTCCGGCGCCGGCGCCGGAGCCTGCCGCAGGGCGGGACGCGGTCCGAGCAGCGGGCGGCGTTCCCCGAGCAGGAGAGCGCGCCGCAGTCCGCGCGCGGGGTGCGGTTCGGCGGCGAGAAGGTCCTGATCGTCGACGACGACATCCGCAACGTGTTCGCGCTGACCAGCGTCCTGGAGCAGCACGGCCTCTCGGTGCTGTACGCCGAGAACGGCCGTGAGGGCATCGAGGTGCTGGAACAGCACGACGACGTGGCGGTCGTGCTGATGGACATCATGATGCCGGAGATGGACGGGTACGCGACGACCACAGCGATCCGCAGGATGCCGCAGTTCGCCGGGCTGCCGATCATCGCGCTGACCGCGAAGGCGATGAAGGGCGACCGGGAGAAGGCGATCGAGTCCGGTGCCTCCGACTACGTGACCAAGCCGGTCGACCCGGATCATCTGCTGGCCGTGATGCAGCAGTGGATGGGCGGGGAGTGACAGGCTCGGCACACCGGGACGTGAACGGCCGGGGAACCCTCGGCGTGTGTCGGGAGTTGCCCACGTGAGGCGACCGCGAACGGACGGCTTATGGTGGCTGCGAACGTATGGGAATGCGGGATTCCGGGAACCATCCCGACCCCTGCCGCGTTTCCGCTCTGTGCACAGTGACATCGCGGTGACAGGGTGTGGCGACGGGCGGGGTGCGGCTACGATGACCGGCACAAGGACGGGCGGCGAAAGGGAGTCGTCCCCTGGGGCGGCGCCCGGTGTACCGCCGGGGCGAGGAGGGCGGGCCATGGTGCAGAAGGCCAAGATCCTCCTGGTCGATGACCGGCCGGAGAATCTGCTGGCGCTGGAGGCGATCCTCTCGGCGCTCGATCAGACGCTGGTGCGGGCATCGAGCGGGGAGGAAGCGCTCAAGGCACTGCTCACGGACGATTTCGCGGTCATTCTGCTGGACGTCCAGATGCCGGGCATGGACGGGTTCGAGACGGCGGCGCACATCAAGCGGCGGGAGCGGACCCGGGACATCCCGATCATCTTCCTCACGGCGATCAACCACGGCCCGCACCACACCTTCCGGGGCTATGCGGCGGGCGCGGTCGACTACATCTCCAAGCCCTTCGACCCGTGGGTGCTGCGTGCGAAGGTCTCGGTGTTCGTCGAGCTGTACATGAAGAACTGCCAGCTGCGCGAGCAGGCGGCGCTGCTGCGGCTCCAGTTGGAGGGCGGCGGCAAGGGCACGGTCGGCGGCAAGGAGTCCGCCGGGCTGCTCGCCGAGCTGTCCGCGCGGCTCGCGGCCGTCGAGGAGCAGGCCGAGGCGCTGTCCAAGCAGCTGGACGACGATTCGGCGGACGCGGCCGCAGTGGCCACGGCGGCCCATCTGGAGCGCAAACTCACCGGGTTGCGGCGCGCGCTCGACGCCCTGGAGCCGGGCGCCGGTACGGGCGGCTCCTCGGTGCCGGCGCAGAACTGACGTACACCGGGACGGCGGTTGCCCGTGAGTGTGCGTCAGTTCCGGGCTTCGCCAGGGGCGACACGAACGGGTGAAGCTGTGGGCACACGTGTCCGCTGTCGTCTCCCCCGGTAATCTCACACCCATGGCCTCACGTCCCTCCGCAGCCAAGAAGCAGCCCGCGAAGAAGGCGGCTGCTCCGGCGAAGGCTCCGGCGAAGAAGGCCGCAGCGAAGAAAGCCCCGGCCAAGAAGGCGCCCGCCAGGAAGGCCCCGGTCAAGAAGGCCGCGCCGAAGCCGGCACCCAGCCCCACGGGGGGCGTGTACCGGCTCGTGCGCGCCCTCTGGCTGGGCCTCGCCCACGCCGTCGGCGCCGTCTTCCGTGGCATAGGGCAGGGCGCGAAGAACCTCGATCCGGCCCACCGCAAGGACGGCGTCGCGCTGCTGCTGTTCGCCGTCGCGCTGATCGTGGCGGCCGGCACCTGGGCCGACCTCAAGGGCCCCGTCGGGGACCTCGTGGAGATCCTCGTCACCGGCGCCTTCGGGCGGCTCGACCTGCTGGTGCCGATACTGCTCGCGGTGATCGCCGTACGGTTCATCCGGCACCCCGAGAAGCCCGAGGCCAACGGCCGGATCGTGATCGGGCTGTCCGCGCTCGTCATCGGCGTCCTCGGCCAGGTGCACATCGCCTGCGGATCGCCCGCGCGCAGCGGCGGCATGCAGGCCATAAGGGATGCCGGCGGCCTCATCGGCTGGGCGGCGGCCACCCCGCTGACGTACGCCATGACCGAGATGCTGGCCGTTCCCCTGCTGGTGCTGCTGACCCTCTTCGGCCTGCTCGTGGTGACCGCCACCCCGGTCAACGCCATTCCGCAGCGGCTGCGGGCGCTCGGCGTGCGCCTGGGCGTGCTGCACGACCACGAGGCGGAGGAGTTCACCGAGGACGACGCGCGTTACGACGAGCAGTGGCGCGAGGCCCTGCCTGCGCGCCCCCGTAAGCGCTCGTCCGCCCCCCGCGCGTACGACCCCGACAGCGCCGAGGAGGAGGCCCTCTCGCACCGCCGTGGCCGCCCCAGGCGCTCCGCTGTCCCCCAGCCGGATCCGCAGCGCCAGATGGACGCCGTGGACGTCGCGGCGGCAGCCGCCGCGGCGCTCGACGGCGCGGTGCTGCACGGCATGCCGCCGTCCCCGCTGGTCGCCGACCTCACCCAGGGCGTCAGCGTCGGCGACCGCGAGGAGACGACCCCGGTGCCGGCCCCCGCGCCCGCGCCGGCTCCCACGCCCTCGTCGGTCCCGGCCGCCCGCCCCAAGCAGGAGAAGCTCGAGGCCGGGATCGTCCCCGACCTGACCAAGAAGGCCCCCGACGAGCCCCGCGACCTGCCCCCGCGGGCGGAGCAGCTCCAGCTGTCCGGGGACATCACCTACTCGCTGCCGTCCCTGGACCTCCTCACCCGCGGCGGCCCCGGCAAGGCGCGCAGCGAGGCCAACGACGCGGTCGTCGCCTCGCTCACCCAGGTCTTCACCGAGTTCAAGGTCGACGCCGCCGTCACCGGCTTCACGCGCGGCCCGACGGTCACCCGCTACGAGGTCGAGCTCGGCCCCGCCGTGAAGGTCGAGCGGATCACCGCGCTGACCAAGAACATCGCGTACGCCGTCGCCAGCCCGGACGTGCGGATCATCAGCCCCATCCCCGGCAAGTCCGCGGTCGGCATCGAGATCCCGAACACCGACCGCGAGATGGTCAACCTCGGCGACGTGCTGCGGCTCGCGGAGTCCGCCGAGGACGACGACCCGATGCTGGTCGCCTTCGGCAAGGACGTCGAGGGCGGCTACGTGATGCACTCCCTGGCGAAGATGCCGCACATGCTGGTCGCCGGCGCCACCGGCTCCGGCAAGTCGTCGTGCATCAACTGTCTGATCACCTCGGTCATGATGCGGGCGACCCCGGAGGACGTCCGGATGATCCTGGTCGACCCCAAGCGCGTCGAGCTGACCGCCTACGAGGGCATCCCGCACCTGATCACGCCGATCATCACCAACCCCAAGCGGGCCGCCGAGGCGCTGCAGTGGGTCGTCCGCGAGATGGACCTGCGCTACGACGACCTCGCGGCCTACGGCTACCGGCACATCGACGACTTCAACCAGGCCGTGCGCGAGGGCAAGGTCAAGCCGCCCGAGGGCAGCGAGCGAGAGCTGCAGCCGTACCCGTACCTGCTGGTCATCGTGGACGAGCTGGCCGACCTGATGATGGTGGCCCCGCGCGACGTCGAGGACGCGATCGTGCGCATCACGCAGCTCGCGCGCGCGGCCGGCATCCACCTGGTGCTCGCCACGCAGCGGCCCTCGGTCGACGTCGTGACCGGTCTCATCAAGGCCAACGTGCCCTCCCGGCTGGCCTTCGCCACCTCCTCGCTCGCCGACTCCCGGGTCATCCTCGACCAGCCCGGCGCCGAGAAGCTGATCGGCAAGGGCGACGGCCTGTTCCTGCCGATGGGCGCGAACAAGCCGACCCGTATGCAGGGCGCGTTCGTCACCGAGGCCGAGGTCGCGGCCGTCGTCCAGCACTGCAAGGACCAGATGGCGCCGGTCTTCCGCGACGACGTCACGGTCGGCACGAAGCAGAAGAAGGAGATCGACGAGGACATCGGCGACGACCTCGACCTGCTGTGCCAGGCGGCCGAGCTGGTCGTCTCCACCCAGTTCGGGTCGACCTCCATGCTCCAGCGCAAGCTGCGTGTCGGCTTCGCCAAGGCCGGGCGGCTCATGGACCTCATGGAGTCCCGCAACATCGTGGGGCCGAGCGAGGGCTCCAAGGCACGTGACGTCCTGGTGAAGCCCGACGAGCTGGACGGCGTGCTCGCCGTGATCCGCGGGGAGACGGGGGAGTAGGGCGAAGGGCCGTCCGGCGGACGTCGGTTACGCCGGGTGGCCGGATCGCCGTGATCCACTTGTTAGAGAACGGCGAGCAACCGTTTCCCTTTGTCGTACGTCCAGTTGAGCGAGAGGACAGGTAGTCGTCCCATCATGGGGTATCTGCCTGTCAAGCCCTCGGTGCGTCCGGCCGTTCCGATGGCGTACAAAGTCCCACCGCCCGGTTGCCCCACCCTTTCGTACCACCCCTAGACTGAGCTTCCAGCGCAGGTGGCTACACGCTCGAAAGGCGCCCCCGTGTCCATCGGCAACTCCCCTGAAGACGAGCGTCCGTTCCCAGACGAGTCCCGGGAAGCCCGCGTCTCCGTGGGCCGCGCCCTGCAGCAGGCGCGGATCGCGGCCGGGCTCACCGTGGACGAGGTCAGCAGCGCCACTCGTGTGCGTATCGCCATCGTGCACGCCATCGAGGCGGACGACTTCGACCCGTGCGGCGGCGCCGTGTACGCCCGCGGGCACATCCGTACGCTGGCCAAGGCCGTCCGCCTCGATCCCGCGCCCCTGATCGCGCAGTACGACGCCGAGCACGGCGGCCGTCCCGCCCCCACCCCGGCCGCACCCCTGTTCGAGGCGGAGCGCATCCGGCCCGAGCGGCGGGGGCCGAACTGGACCGCGGCCATGGTCGCCGCGATCGTCGTCGTGATCGGTTTCGTCGGTTTCACCGCGATCAAGGGCGGCGGCTCCGGAAACGACGCGAAGTCGCAGCTCGCCCAGGCGGGCGGGACGCCCTCCGCGAGCAGGTCCGCCTCGCCCACGCCGAAGAAGGACAAGCCCGCCGCGCCGAGCACCGAGCCCTCCGACAGCGCCATCGCCGCAGCCCCCCAGGACAAGGTGACCGTCCAGGTCAGCGCACCGGGCGGACGCAGCTGGATCTCGGCCAAGGACCACAACGGCCGGATGCTCTTCGACGGCCTGCTGAAGAAGGGTGAGTCCAAGACCTTCCAGGACAACTCCAAGATCAACCTGATCCTGGGCGACGCCGGCGCGATCGAGCTGTACGTCAACGGCAAGAAGATCGACGACAACTTCCAGCCGGGCGCGGTGGAGCGCCTCACCTACACCAAGGGCGACCCGGTCGCGGGCTAGGCGTCCCTTCGGGAAGCGCGGGTGTGACGGGGTTGGCCAAGATCGGCCAACCCCGTCGACGTGGGCTGTCAGTGAGACGAAGTAGTCTTGAGCCCATGCCTGAACGCCGTACCGTCGCCCTTGTCACTCTCGGCTGCGCCCGTAACGAGGTGGACTCCGAAGAGCTCGCAGGCCGTTTGGAGGCGGACGGCTGGCAGCTCGTGGAGGACGCCGCGGACGCCGATGTCGCCGTGGTCAACACCTGCGGCTTCGTCGAGGCCGCGAAGAAGGACTCGGTCGACGCCCTCCTCGAGGCCAACGACCTCAAGGATCATGGCAGAACCCAGGCCGTGGTGGCGGTGGGCTGCATGGCCGAGCGGTACGGCAAGGAGCTGGCCGAGGCGCTGCCCGAGGCCGACGGCGTGCTCGGCTTCGACGACTACGCGGACATCTCCGACCGCCTGCAGACCATCCTGTCCGGCGGCATCCACGCCTCCCACACCCCGCGCGACCGCCGCAAGCTGCTCCCGGTCAGCCCGGCCGAGCGCCAGGAGTCGGCCGCGTCCGTGGCCCTCCCGGGGCACGGCCCGGCCGACCTCCCGCAGGGCGTGGCACCCGCCTCCGGCCCCCGCGCGCCGCTGCGCCGCCGCCTGGGCGGCTCCCCGGTCGCCTCGGTGAAGCTCGCTTCCGGCTGCGACCGGCGCTGCTCCTTCTGCGCCATCCCGTCCTTCCGCGGCTCCTTCATCTCCCGCCGCCCCAGCGACGTGCTGAACGAGACCCGCTGGCTGGCCGAGCAGGGCGTGAAGGAGATCATGCTGGTCTCCGAGAACAACACCTCCTACGGCAAGGACCTGGGCGACATCCGCCTGCTGGAGTCCCTGCTGCCGGAGCTGGCCGAGGTCGACGGCATCGAGCGGGTGCGGGTGAGCTACCTGCAGCCCGCCGAGATGCGCCCCGGCCTCATCGACGTGCTGACCTCCACCCCGAAGGTCACCCCGTACTTCGACCTGTCCTTCCAGCACTCCGCGCCCGACGTGCTGCGCGCCATGCGCCGCTTCGGCGACACCGACCGGTTCCTGGAGCTGCTCGACACGATCCGCTCCAAGGCCCCCGAGGCCGGCGTGCGCTCCAACTTCATCGTCGGCTTCCCCGGCGAGAGCGAGGCGGACCTGGCCGAGCTGGAGCGCTTCCTGACCGGCGCCCGCCTGGACGCCATCGGTGTCTTCGGCTACTCCGACGAGGAGGGCACGGAGGCGGCGACGTACGACGACAAGCTCGACGAGGACGTCGTCGCCGAGCGTCTCGCGCGGGTGTCCCGGCTGGCCGAGGAACTGGTCTCGCAGCGGGCCGAGGAGCGCGTCGGGGAAACCGTGCACGTCCTGGTCGAGTCCGTCGACGAGGAGGAGGGCGTGTACGGCCGCGCCGCGCACCAGGCGCCCGAGACCGACGGCCAGGTGCTCCTCACGAGCGGCGAGGGCCTCGGCGTCGGACGTATGGTCGAGGCAAAGGTGGTCGGTACGGAAGGTGTCGACCTGGTGGCCGAGCCGCTGGCCGGCTCGCTCGCGTGTAGTGAGGAGGCGGGCAGATGACCGGAGTCCCGGCATCCGCCGCGGGCGGCTCCTCCGGCGCGCACGGCGCCCGGGGTTCCGCCGCCGCTGCCGACGGCGTGGCGTCCGAGGTCTCCGGTTCTGCTTCAGGCCCCGAGGACGGCGGCAGGGCACCGCGCGGCGGCAAGATCGCGGCCGCGGCCGTCAACCAGGCCAGCGTCTGGAACGTCGCCAATCTGCTGACCATGCTCCGGCTGGTCCTGGTGCCCGGCTTCGTGGCGCTGATGCTGGCGAACGGCGGCTACGACCCGGCCTGGCGCTCGCTGGCCTGGGCGGCCTTCGCCATCGCCATGATCACCGACCTCTTCGACGGGCACCTGGCGCGCACGTACAACCTGGTCACCGACTTCGGGAAGATCGCCGACCCCATCGCCGACAAGGCGATCATGGGGACGGCGCTCATCTGTCTGTCGGGCCTGGGCGATCTGCCGTGGTGGGTGACGGCCGTGATCCTCGGCCGGGAACTCGGCGTCACCCTGCTGCGTTTTCTGGTCATTCGCTATGGCGTGATCCCGGCCAGCCGTGGGGGCAAGCTCAAGACCCTCACCCAGGGAGTGGCCGTCGGGATGTACGTCCTGGCGCTGACCGGATGGCTGGCCACTTTGCGGTTCTGGGTGATGGCCGCGGCCGTCGTCCTCACCGTCGTCACCGGCCTCGACTATGTAAGACAAGCCATTGTGCTGCGCCGCCAGGGAATCGCCGAGCGCGCGGCAGCGTTGGAGGAGAAGGAAGCGTGAGCTCACAGGCCACCGAACTGGTGCGACTACTGACCGTGAGGGGCGAGACCCTCGCCGTCGCCGAGTCGCTCACCGGTGGCCTGGTGGCGGCGGAGATCGCTTCGGTCCCCGGGGCGTCCAAGGTGTTCCGGGGCTCGGTCACCGCCTACGCCACCGAGCTGAAGCATGAGCTGCTGGGTGTCGACGCCACCCTGCTGGCGCAGCGAGGAGCGGTGGATCCGCAGGTCGCGGGCCAGATGGCAGCCGGAGTACGGAAGGCTCTGGGCGCCGACTGGGGCGTCGCGACCACCGGAGTCGCCGGCCCCGACCCACAGGACGGCCAACCCGTCGGGACGGTCTTCGTGGCCGTCGAGGGGCCGCTCACGGACCACCTCGGTTCTGCCGGTGGCGGAAAAGTGGAGGCCCTGCGGTTGAACGGCAGCCGTGCGGAAATTCGTATGGAGAGTGTACGGAGCGTACTCGCACTGCTTCTGAGAGAGCTTGCGGGCGAACAGACTGGGAATGAGCGGGCACAGGATACGGAACGGAACGGGGGGTTTTGATGTTTGCAGCCCTGAGTGAACACGACATCGCTCCCCGCACGGCCGCGGCGCAAGGCGGTACGGTGGGGCGAGAAGGATGCGGCTACGCGGTCCGAGGAGGGAGCCACCGATGATTCTGCTCCGTCGCCTGCTGGGTGACGTGCTGCGTCGGCAGCGCCAACGCCAGGGCCGTACTCTGCGCGAAGTCTCCTCGTCCGCCCGAGTCTCACTCGGCTATCTCTCCGAGGTGGAGCGGGGGCAGAAGGAGGCTTCCTCCGAGCTGCTCTCCGCCATCTGCGACGCGCTGGACGTACGGATGTCGGAACTCATGCGGGAAGTGAGCGACGAGCTGGCGCTCGCCGAGCTGGCCCAGTCCGCCCGGGCCACCGAGCCCGTGCCCGCGTCGGTTCGGCCGATGCTGGGTTCGGTGTCGGTGACCGGCGTGCCACCGGAACGGGTGACCATCAAGGCGCCCGCCGAGGCGGTGGACGTGGTGGCCGCGTAAGGCACGCGGCGGCCCCCGAAGAAACCCCATACGTGTCGAGGCCCCGTCCGGCTCTCCAGGGAAACCCTGGTCGAGGCGGCCGGGGTTTCTGCCGTATCCGGTCCGGTACGCATCCGTTTGCCGGGGTTGGGTGGTGCGGTCATGGTGGAGGGATGTGACGGCGCGCCCAGCATCGGAGGAAGCGGATGTACGTCGTGAAGAGCCCGTTGACCGACGCGGACCTGAAGACCGTGTCCGAGGCACTGCAGGGTGCCCTCGTCGACCTGGTGGACCTCTCCCTGATCGCCAAGCAGATCCACTGGAACGTGGTGGGACCCCGCTTCCGCTCCATCCACCTTCAGCTGGACGAGGTCGTGACCTCGGCGCGCACCCATTCCGACACCGTGGCCGAGCGGGCCTCGGCGCTGGGCGTCTCGCCCGACGGACGCGCTGCCACCGTGGCGTCCGACAGCGGAATCGGGGCCACGGCGGCGGGCTGGATCAAGGACACGGATGCGGTCGGGGCGATGGTGAACGCCCTGGGCGCGGTGATCGCCCGGATGAGGGAACGCGTGGCCGCGACCGGCGAGCCCGATCCGGTGACCCAGGACATCTTCATCGGGATCACCGCGGACCTGGAGAAGCATCACTGGATGTTCCAGGCGGAGAACGCGTAGCGGGCTGTCCCGTGATGCATCCGTGAGCCCGTTGGTGCGCCTGCCGTGCGGGGCCGGCGGCGATCTAGCGTCCCGCAGGAGGTGATGGTGGCCATGGTGGGGCGGATAGTGCGCTGGGCGGCGGCGCTGGGGCTCGGTGCGGTGTGGTGGTGGGCCGTGCTGCGGATCGCCCTGGGGCAGGGTGCGGGCGTTCTGGAGGGCGCCGTCGCGGCCGGCGGGTGGGGGCTGGGCCTGCTGCCGGTGCACTGTGTGCCCAAGGGGCAGGCGGACGACGCGTTGCCGAGGGGGCGCTGGGCGGCCGCCTGGCGCACGGGGGGCGCTACCAGGGCATCGCGACGCCCCCGTTCGGGCGAAGTATCTGACCGGTCGTGAACGCCGACGCGTCCGACGCCAGATACAGCACCGCGTGTGCGACGTCCTCCGGCTCGCCGACCCGGCCCAGCGGTGACATACGGGCCATCACGGTCTCGGTGTGCGCCTGCGCCTCGCGGTCGTGGCGGTCGGTCATCGGGGTGCGGATCCAGCCCGGCGCGATCGCGTTGACCCGGATGCCGTGCCGTCCGACCTCGGTGGCCAGCGTCTTCGTCAACTGGACGACGGCCGCCTTCGCCGCGCCGTAGCAGAGCAGTCCGGGGCCCCCGGTGTCGACCGCGCCGGACGCCATGGTGACGATGCTGCCCCGGGTGCCACGGGCCAGCATCAGACGCGCCGCCTCCTGGCAGGCGTACAGCACTCCCTTGAAGTTGACGTTCAGCACCCGATCGAGATCCTCGTCGCGGGTCTCCAGCACGGGGCTGCTGTGCATGATCCCGGCGATCACCGCCATCACGTCCAGACGCCCGCAGGAGCGGACGGCCTCGGCCAGGGCCGCCCGGTCCGTGACGTCCAGGACATGCGTACGAGCCGTGCCGCCGCGTTTCTCGATCAGTTCCGCCGTGCCGCGCAGACCGTCCGCGTCCCGGTCGGCGCAGTGCACCTCCGCGCCCGCCTCGGCGAGCCCGACGGCGGAGGCCCGGCCGATACCGCCGGCGGCTCCGGTGACGAACGCGGTGCGTCCGGTGAGGTCGTACGGGGTGAGGGGCATGGAAGGACCGTACGAGCGGATCTGACGGGGCGTCAATTGCTGTGCGGTGGGCGGTTCGTGTGCCGTCGGTCCGGTGGCGTCCCGGGTCCGTGGCGGGTTGCCGGTACGGCGTCAGGCGCTGCGGCGGGGATAGCGGTCGCGCCAGCGCTGCGGTGCGCCGGGGGCGGGAGCGGGGCCGGTCTGGCAGGTGGGACACCAGTAGGTGGGGCGTTCCTGGGTGCCGTCGCCCTGGTCGGCCACCCGGACCGGGGTGTGGCAGCGCAGACAGGGGCGGGGTGCGCGGCCGTAGACGAACAGGTCGTGCCGGTGCAGGCCCGTGGTCTGCCGGACCGGGCGGTCGCGGTTCGCCTCCAGCAGCTTCTTGGCGAGCGCGGGCAGTTTCCCGGCGCGTTCCGCGGGCAGCGCGCCGGCCGGCAGCCAGGGGGTGACGCCCAGCAGGAAGCACAGCTCGCTCTTGTAGACATTGCCGATGCCGGCGAGATTGCGCTGGTCGAGCAGGGCCTCACCGAGCGGGCGGGCGGGGTCGGCGAGGAGGTTGGCCAGCGCGCGCTCGGGGTCCCAGTCCGGGCCGAGCAGGTCGGGGCCCAGATGGCCGACGATCTGCTCCTCCTCGCTCGTGCGCAGCAGCTCCAGCACCTGGAGGCGGTAGCCCACGGCCGTGCGGTCGGCGGTGCCGAGGATCGCCCGGATCTGGTGTGCGGGGCCGCCCCGCCAGCGCTCGCCGGTGCCGTACACCTTCCACGTGCCCTCCATCCGCAGATGGGTGTGAAGGGTCAGGCCGCCCTCGAAGCGGGTGAGCAGGTGCTTGCCGCGCGGGATGGTGCTGAGCACCGCACGGCCGGTGAGGTCGACCGTCGCGTACTTCGGCACCCGGAAGTCGCTGCGGGTCAGCGCCTTGCCCGCGAGGGCCTCGTGCAGCCGCCTCGCGGCCTGCCAGACCGTGTCACCTTCGGGCATGCGTCAAGGGTGCCACGGTGGGTTCCCGGCCGCGGTGTACCGGGGCTGGTCGCGCGGTGCCCCGCGCCTCTTCGGGTCACGGTCTCAGGCGCAGGCCGCGGGGGGTGGCCACGAAGCCCGCCGCCTCGAGGAGGGCGCCTGCCGGCGAGGTCAGGGCCTGGGCGCCGTTGATCCGTTCGACCGTGACCGTGCCGAGGGAGCCCGCGCGGGCCGCCGCGGCCAGGGCATCCGCGGCCGTGCGCAGCCGGGGGTCGTCCGGCGCCGCGGTGTCCGGGCCGGCGGGCCAGGCCAGCAGCGTCTTGCCGCCGCGCTCCATGTACAGCGTCAGCTCACCCTCGACCAGGACGACCAGCGAGCCCGCCTTGCGGCCCGGCTTGTGCCCGGCACCGGTCGGTGGCTCGGGCCAGGAGAGGGCCGCGCCGTAGGCGTTGGCGGGGTCGGCCGCGGCGAGGACCACGGCACGGGCGTCGGGGGAGGACCTGCTCGTACGACCGCTGCCGTACCCCCGGTTCGCCGGTGAGCCGTAGGCGCCCGGGCCGCCTCCGCGGGGGCCGCCGTAGCCGGGGGAGGCGAAGGGGTCGGCGAGGTCGCGGGGGGAGACGTAGTCGCCGGGGGCGGCCGGCGGGTCCGCGGGTGGCCAGGTGAAGTCGCCGTCGAGGCCGGGGTGCGCGAAGCCGCCGTCGGCTCCGTCGAAGGCGCCGGGGAGCGCGTGGTCGTGCGGTGAGCCGTCGGTCGCACCGAAGCCGTCGGAGAAGGCCGGACCGGTGAAGTCGCTCGGCAGGCCCGGCGCGGCGAAGCCGTCCTGGCGGGCGGACGCGGTCAGGCTCTCGCCGCGGTCCCGGGCGTTGGACACCGCGCGAAGCCGGTCCACCGCGCCGTCCATGGCGAACTGGGCCGCACCCAGGCCCTCGACCACATACCCGCGCCGCGCCTGGCCGCTCTCCTCGAACACGGACAGCACGCGGTACACCGCCGAGAAGCCGCCCTCGATCCCCTCCGCGGCGACCGCCCCGCGGGTGACCACGCCGTGCCGGTCCAGGAGGGTGCGCGCCAGTGCGTGGGCGCGCACGGTGGCGTCCGGTTCGGCCGCGGGGAGCAGGGACCAGCGGCCGGCGACGGTCGGCGGGCCCGTACGCGACGCCGTCCGCGCGGCGGCCGTCAGGGAGCCGTAGCGCCCGCGGGGGACACTGCGCTTGGCGCGGTGGGCCGTGGAGCCCGCCGTACGACCGGATCCCAGGAGTGCGCGCATCGGCGCGAGGGTGTCGTTGGTGAGCCGGCCCGACCAGGCCAGGTCCCAGAGCGCGTCGGCCAGTTGGGGGTCGGTGGCGTCGGGGTGGGTGGTGGCACGGACCTGGTCGGCGATCTGACGGAAGAACAGGCCGTAGCCACCGGAGAGCGTGTCCAGGACGGACTGGTGGAGCGCGGTCAGCTCCAGGGGGTGGGCCGGCGGGAGCAGCAGGGGGGCCGCGTCCGCCAGATAGAGGGAGACCCAGCCGTCCTTGCCGGGCAGAGCACCCGCGCCGGCCCACACCACTTCACCCGCGGCGGTCAGCTCGTCGAGCATCGAGGGCGTGTAGTTCGCCACGCGGGAGGGCAGGACCAGCTTCTCCAGCGCGGAGGCGGGCACGGAGGCGCCCTGCAACTGCTCGACGGCGCGCACCAGTCCGTCGATGCCGCGCAGGCCGTGACCCTTGCCGATGTGCTGCCACTGCGGCAGGAACTGGGCCAGCGCGGCCGGCGGCACGGGCTCCAGCTCATGCCGCAGAGCCGCCAGGGAACGGCGGCGCAGGCGGCGCAGTACGGCCGCGTCGCACCACTCCTGACCGATGCCCGCAGGATGGAACTCACCCTGGACGACCCGGCCGGTCCCGGCGAGCCGCTGCAGGGCGCCCTCGGTGACCGCCACACCGAGGCCGAAGCGGGCCGCCGCCGTGGCCGACGTGAACGGGCCGTGCGTGCGCGCATACCGGGCGAGGAGATCGCCCAGTGGGTCCTTGACCGGCTCGGTGAAGGCCTCGGGCACCCCGACCGGCAGTGCCGTGCCGAGCGCGTCGCGCAGCCGGCCCGCGTCCTCGACCGCCGCCCAGTGGTCGGCGCCGGCGATCCGGACCTTGATGGCCCGGCGCGCGCCGGCCAGCTCCCGCGCCCACTGCGCGTCCGCGCCCCGCGCGACCAGTTCGGCGTCGGTCAGCGGACCGAGCAGCCGCAGCACGTCCGCCACAGCCTCCACGTCCTTGATCCGGCGGTCCTCGGTGAGCCACTGCAGCTCGCGCTCCAGCTCGGTCAGCACGTCGGCGTCGAGCAGTTCGCGCAGCTCAGCCTGGCCCAGCAGCTCGGCCAGCAGCCGCGAGTCCAGGGAGAGTGCGGCGGCGCGGCGCTCGGCGAGCGGGGAGTCGCCCTCGTACAGGAACTGGGCGACGTAACCGAACAGGAGGGAGCGGGCGAACGGGGACGGCTCCGGGGTGGTGACCTCGACCAGGCGCACCTTGCGGGACTCGATGTCGCCCATCAGCTCGACGAGCCCGGGGACGTCGAAGACGTCCTGGAGGCATTCGCGGACCGCTTCCAGAACGATGGGGAACGAACCGAACTCGCTCGCCACCTGCAGCAGTTGAGCCGCGCGCTGACGCTGCTGCCACAGCGGGGTGCGCTTGCCGGGGTTGCGGCGCGGCAGCAGCAGCGCGCGGGCGGCGCACTCGCGGAACCGGGCGGCGAACAGGGCGGAGCCGCCGACCTGGTCGGTGACCGTCTGGTCGACCTCGCCCTTGTCGAAGGCGACGTCCGCCGCTCCGACCGGTGCCTGCTCGCTGTCGTACTCCGTGCCGGCCTTCGACGGAGCCTGGTCGAGCAGGTCCAGGCCCATCAGATCGGCGTCGGGCAGGCGCAGCACGATGCCGTCGTCGGCGTGCATGACCTGCGCGTCCATGCCGTACCGCTCGGACAGGCGGGCGCCGAGCGCGAGGGCCCAGGGGGCGTGGACCTGGGCGCCGAAGGGGGAGTGGACGACGACGCGCCAGTCGCCCAGCTCGTCGCGGAAGCGCTCCACGACGATCGTGCGGTCGTCCGGGACGTGGCCGCAGGCCTCGCGCTGCTCGTCCAGGTACGACAGGACGTTGTCCGCCGCCCAGGCGTCCAGGCCCGCCGCCAGCAGGCGCAGCCGGGCGTCGTCCTTGCGGAGCGAGCCGACCTCGCGCAGGAACGCGCCCACCGCGCGGCCCAGTTCGAGCGGGCGGCCGAGCTGGTCGCCCTTCCAGAACGGGAGCCGGCCGGGCACGCCGGGCGCGGGGGAGACCAGGACCCGGTCGCGGGTGATGTCCTCGATGCGCCAGGAACTCGTGCCCAGCGTGAAGACGTCGCCCACGCGGGACTCGTACACCATCTCCTCGTCCAGCTCACCGACCCGGCCGCCGCCCTTCTTGGGGTCGGAACCGGCGAGGAAGACACCGAAGAGGCCACGGTCGGGAATCGTGCCGCCGGAGGTGACGGCGAGGCGCTGGGCGCCCGGGCGGCCGGTGATCTCGCCGGTCACGCGGTCCCACACCACGCGTGGGCGCAGCTCGGCGAACGCGTCCGACGGATAGCGGCCCGCGAGCATGTCGAGGACCGCCGTGAACGCCGACTCGGGCAGCGACGCGAACGGGGCCGCACGGCGGACCGCGGCGAGCAGGTCGTCGAACTGCCAGGTGTCCAGCGCCGTCATGGCGACCAGCTGCTGCGCGAGCACGTCCAGCGGGTTCGCGGGCACCCTCAGGGACTCGATCGAACCCGAGCGCATCCGCTCGGTGACCACGGCCGCCTGGACGAGGTCTCCGCGGTACTTGGGGAAGACGACACCGGTGGAGACGGCGCCCACCTGGTGTCCGGCGCGGCCGACGCGCTGCAGCCCGGAGGCGACCGAGGGCGGGGACTCGACCTGCACGACCAGGTCGACAGCGCCCATGTCGATGCCCAGCTCCAGGCTGGACGTGGCGACCACGGCGGGCAGCCGGCCCGCCTTCAGATCCTCCTCGACCAGGGCGCGCTGCTCCTTGGAGACCGAGCCGTGGTGCGCGCGGGCGATCACCGGGGGCGCACCCTGGGCCGCGCCCGAGCCGCCCATCAGCTCGGCCGGGGAGTGGTGCTCGTCCAGGGGCTCGCCGGTCGCCCGCTCGTAGGCGATCTCGTTGAGCCGGTTGCACAGCCGCTCGGCCAGGCGCCGGGAGTTGGCGAACACGATCGTGGAGCGGTGGGACTGGACCAGGTCGGCGATCCGCTCCTCCACATGCGGCCAGATCGACGGCCGCTCCGCGCCCTCGCCCGCGTCGGCCGCGGGGGCGCCGCCCAGCTCGCCCATGTCCTCGACCGGGACGACCACGGACAGGTCGAACTCCTTGCCGGACTCCGGCTGGACGATCTCCACCTTGCGGCGCGGCGAGAGATAGCGGGCCACCTCGTCCACCGGGCGGACGGTCGCCGACAGGCCGATCCGCCGGGCGGGCTTCGGCAACAGCTCGTCCAGCCGCTCCAGGGAGAGCGCGAGATGGGCGCCGCGCTTGGTGCCCGCGACGGCGTGCACCTCGTCGAGGATCACCGTCTCCACGCCCGTCAGCGCGTCACGCGTGGCCGAGGTCAGCATCAGGAACAGCGACTCGGGGGTCGTGATCAGGATGTCCGGGGGGCGGGTGGACAGGGCGCGCCGCTCGGCCGCCGGGGTGTCGCCGGAGCGGATGCCGACCCTGATCTCGGGCTCGGGCAGGCCGAGGCGCATGGACTCCTGCCGGATGCCGGTGAGCGGGCTGCGCAGATTCCGCTCGACGTCGACCGCGAGGGCCTTCAGCGGGGACACGTAGAGAACCCGGCAGCGCTTCTTCGGGTCGGCCGGGGGCGGGGTCGAGGCCAGCTGGTCCAGGGCGGCGAGGAACGCGGCCAGCGTCTTGCCCGATCCGGTCGGGGCCACCACCAGCACGTCCGAACCCGCGCCGATGGCCTGCCACGCGCCGGCCTGGGCCGCGGTGGGCGCGGAGAACGCCCCCGTGAACCAGCCGCGGGTCGCGGGGGAGAAGCCGTCGAGGGCTCGGTGTGCGGAGCTGACCATGCGTCCATCCTGCACCCGGCCACTGACAATCGCGCTGACCTGGGCAAACGTCGTGCGCTGGGGAGGGGAAGGGGCCGGTCGTGGGCGGTGGGGCGGAGAATGGGCGTATGGCGGGCGGAGCGGGGTGGAGCGGCGAACGGACCGGTGGGGGGACGGGCGGGGACCGGCCGGTGGAGCGGGCGCGGCACTGGCAGTACGACGACCTGCCGGGCGTGGACCTGCTACGCGCCCGGTACATCCGCAAGACCTTCGCCCGGCACACCCATGAGCACTTCGTCATCGCGGCCATAGCCGACGGCGTCGAGGTCTTCCACCACCGCGGCTCCGACGTCTCCGCGGGCGCGGGAGCCCTCGCGCTGGTCAATCCGGACACCCCGCACACCGGCCGCGCCGGCGTCCCCGAGGGCTGGCGGTACGGCGCGCTCTACCCCTCGCCCGAGGTGGTGGCCGCGATCGCCGCCGAGACCACCACCATCCGGGGCGCGCCCGGCTTTGTCAGCCCCGTGCTCGACGACCCTCGCGCCGTACGCCTCGTCCACCGCGTGCTCCGTGCCGCGGACGAGGGGAACGCACTCGCCGCCGACACGCTGCTGCGGGTCGCGGTCACCAGGCTGCTGCGGCTGAACGGCGGCCCGCTGCCGCCCCGGCCGGTCCGCACGGCCGGGGCCGGCGTCGCCGCACGCGCGCGTGACGCGCTGGCCGAGCGGATGGCCGAGCCGCCGACCCTGGAACGGCTGGCCACCGACCTCGGCACCAGCCCGTTCGCGCTGCTGCGCGCGTTCCGTGACACCTACGGCATGCCGCCGCACACGTGGCTGACCGACGCCCGGGTACGCCGCGCGCGGCTCCTGCTGGACGCGGGCACCCCCCTCGCCGAGGCGGCCGTCGCCGTCGGTTTCACCGACCAGCCCCACCTCAACCGGCACTTCACGCGGATCGTCGGTGTGCCCCCCGGGGCCTACCAGCGCGAGCGCAGGAACACGGGCGCCTCCGGGAGCGGACGCGGGCGCAAGAACGTACAAGACCCGGGCTGAGAGCCGCCCGTACCGTCCGGGGCGTGGCACAGCGGACAGCACTCGCGGACATGACCGCCGACGGCGCGGACAGGCCCGACCGGACCGTCGTACGGGACGCCCTCGGAGTCGGCGTCGCCGTGGGCCTGTCCGGATTCGCCTTCGGGGTGACCTCGGCCGGCAGCGGACTCGGACTGCTCCAGACCTGCGCGCTCAGTCTCCTGGTCTTCACCGGCGCCTCCCAGTTCGCCCTGGTCGGAGCGCTCGCCGCCGGAGGCAGTCCGTTCACGGCGGCCGCCGGTGCCTTCTTCCTCGGCGTCCGCAACGCCTTCTACGGGCTGCGGCTGTCGCAGCTGCTCGTCCTCCCGCGCGCGGTACGGCCGCTGGCCGCCCAGTGGGTGATCGACGAGACCACGGCGGTCACCCTGGCACAGCCGACCCGGCGGGCCCGGCGCATCGGCTTCACCGTCACCGGGCTCACGCTGTACGTCCTCTGGAATTTCACCACGCTGCTCGGCGCGCTCGGTGCCAAGGCCATCGGCGACACGCGCGCGTGGGGCCTGGACGCGGCAGGGCCCGCCGTGTTCCTGGCGCTGCTCGCGCCGATGCTGCGGACGACCACCGAGCGTGCGGTAGCGGCCTTGGCGGTCCTTCTGGGCCTTGGCCTGCTGCCCGCGCTCCCGGCCGGCGTTCCGGTGCTGGTGGCTGCTCTGGCGGCACCGATCACCCTCGTCGCCGAGGGCCGCCGAAGGGGGCGCGGCCGACCGGGCGACCCAACGGACGGATCGCCCGGCGGCGCCGGAGCGGAGGAGCACCGGTGAACACCTGGATCGCGATCGGCTTGACCGCCCTCGGCTGCTACGCCGTCAAGCTCGCCGGGCTGCTGGTGCCCGCGGGCGCCATGGAGCGGCCGTGGGTACGGCGGCTCGCCGCCCTGCTGCCCGTCGCCCTGCTGGCGGCGCTCACGGCTCAGCAGACGTTCGCCGACGGGCACGCGCTCGTGCTGGACGCACGGGTCGCGGGGCTCGGCGCGGCCGCCGTGGCGCTGGTGCTGCGCGCACCGTTCCTGCTGGTCGTCGCGGCGGCCGTGGTGGTGACAGCGGGCGTACGGGCCCTTGGCGGGTGAGGTGACGCGTGACCGACGCGGGCCGGCAGGGCACACACGGCCGGTCCGCGCGCGGGCCGGTCCGAGCTCGTAGCGGTCCGAGCACGTACCGGCCCGCGCGCGTACGGGTACGCTTCGGCCGCCGTGTGCGGCACGATCAACCGCCGCGCGGCACTGGCTCAGCCCACGAAACGGCCGTAGGCCCGCAGTGTGCGCAGCGCCTCGATCGTCACCAGGGGGCGGGACTCCAGCGCGGGGGCCGGCGCCCACTGCCGCCATCGGACCGGCCAGCCGCCGTCGTCCTGCTGCTCGGCGGCCAGGTGGTCCAGGGACCGTGCCATCTCGTCGTCCGTGAACCACGCGCGCGCGACCGACTCCGGACTCCTGGCGAAGTCGTGCGGGAAGTGGTGCTCGCCGGGGGCGTAGCCGGACGCGACCGGATACGCGTCGAGCCGGTCCGGGTCCAGTGCCGCGAGGCGTTGCTCCCGCACCAGGCGCCCGAGCCGGTCCGCGGCGGCCTCCGCGCGCGAACGGTCGGGAGCGGAGTCCAGGAACGCCACGGCGGCCTCCACCTCGTACGGGTGGGACTTCTCCAGGGACTCCACCGCCTGCCAGCAGAAGTCGGTGGCCCGGAACAGCCAGGCGTGCCACACCTCGTTGCGGTGCAGCAGCCCGACCACCGGTCCGGTGGCGAGCAGCTCGCTGGGAGGATCGTCGACGACCGTGACGAACGGCGCCACCGGATACCCGCGCTGGCTGGGATGGACGGCCGGCAGGGCGCCGTCCGCGGTGGAGACCGCGGTCAGATAGCGGCACACGCGCTCCACCCGCTGCCCGCCGCAGCGCCCGACGGCATCGAGGACGCGCAAGGCGTGCGCGGTGTGCAGGGGCTGACTCACGGGGCCGCGCAGGTCCGGTTCCAGCGCGTGCCCGTACCCGCCGTCCTCGTTGCGGTAGGCGTCCAGGGCCGCTTCCACGGCGTCCGGGGTGCCGTGCAGGAAGTGGTGAGCGAAGAGGCGCTGCTCCAGCACGCGCGCGGTGAGCCACACGAACTGCTCGGCGCGGAAGAGCGGGGAACGCGCCGGGGGCGTGGAGGGGAGTGGGGAAGCTCCGGTTTCGGCCATGCGTCAGACCGTAGGGCGGAAAGCGGTCTCGGCAAGCGCTCCCGGCCGGGGCCCACCCCCAGGGGCGGGATACTGGAGTCATGCGGTTGACGGTCTTCTGGCAGCGGATGGCGGAACACTTCGGTCCGGGGTACGCCGACACCTTCGCGCGCGATCACGTCATGTCGGAGCTGGGCGGGCGCACGGTGCACGAGGCGCTGGACGCCGGCTGGGACGCGAAGGACGTGTGGCGTGTGGTCTGCACGGTCATGGGCGTGCCCGGCGAGCGGCGCTGAGGCGCTCAGCGGCTGCCCGAAACGACCCGATCATCCCTGAAGGGGTTGGGCCCTACGGCACCGATCGGTCACGAAGATCGCAGGTGGACGCCGGTTGTCGGCGGTGTGGGCGAGACTGGGCGCGTGGCACCCACTGACGAGACCAACGAGCCGCTGCCCCGGCAAGCGGCACCGACCGGTACGACCCCGCCGGACCGGCCCCCGGCCCCCGGCGCCGTCGCTCCGGGCGGCCGCATGCCGCGCTGGCTGCCGCGCGCCATGGTGCTCGCGCTCGCGCTGATCGCCGCGTTCCAGCTCGGCAGCTGGGCCTTCCACCAGCTGACCGGGCTGTTGATCAACATATTGATCGCGTTCTTCCTGGCTCTCGCGATAGAGCCCGCGGTGAGCCGGATGGCCGCCCGCGGCATGCGTCGGGGGCTCGCCACCTTCCTGGTCTTCCTCGGGTTGACGATCGTCACCGCCGGGTTCGTCACGTTGCTCGGCTCCATGCTGGCCGGGCAGATCATCAAGATGGTCGAGGGCTTCCCGGCCTACCTTGACTCGCTCATCAACTGGATCAATGACACCTTCCACATGGAGCTCCGGCGGGTGGACATCCAGGAGGGCCTGCTCCACTCCAACTGGCTGCGCAAGTACGCGCAGAACAGCGCCGCCGGTGTCCTGGACGTCTCCGCTCAGGTACTCGGCGGCCTGTTCCAGCTGCTGACGGTGGGGCTGTTCTCGTTCTACTTCGCCGCCGACGGCCCCCGGCTGCGCCGTGCGCTGTGCTCCGTCCTGCCGCCCGCCCGCCAGGCCGAGGTACTGCGCGCCTGGGAGATCGCCGTCGACAAGACGGGCGGCTATCTCTACTCGCGCGGCCTGATGGCGCTCATCTCCGGCATCGCCCACTACATCCTGCTCCAGTCCCTGGGCGTGCCGTACGCGCCCGTGCTCGGCGTCTGGGTGGGCCTGGTGTCGCAGTTCATCCCGACCATCGGCACCTACCTCGCGGGGGCGCTGCCGATGCTGATCGCGTTCACCGTCGAACCCTGGTACGCGGTGTGGGTGCTGGTCTTCGTCGTGATCTACCAGCAGTTCGAGAACTACATGCTCCAGCCCAAGCTGACGGCCAAGACGGTCGACATCCACCCGGCGGTCGCCTTCGGCTCCGTCATCGCGGGCACCGCGCTGCTGGGCGCCGTCGGCGCGCTGATCGCCATCCCGGCGGTTGCCACGCTCCAGGCCTTCCTCGGCGCCTATGTGAAGCGGTACACCGTCATGGACGACCCCAGGGTGCACGGGCACCGCAGCCGGGGGCCGGGCGGCCCCGGGATGCTGGCGCGCATACGCCGACTGCGGGCCGGGCAGCCGGAGGCGACGGAGGAGGCGTAGGGCCGACGGGCTCTCAGGAGCCCAGGAGCCCAGGAGCCGGTGTCGCCCCGTTTCTGTCTTCAGTACGTCAGCACCGTCCACACTCCCGCACCGGCGACCGCAGCCGTGTAACAGCAAGTCGCCGTGGCCACGATCCGCCGGCGTGTCCGTTCGCTCCAGGGTGAGAGGGACAGCAGCCGGGCCAGCGCGGGCAGGACGAGCACGGCGTGCAGGCTCACGCCGTGCAAGGGCTTGAACGGAGCCGTCGAGTGGTAGGCGGCTTCCTGGTGGCCGGTCCGAGTCAGCACGACCCCGCGCGCGATCATCGCCGCCCCGGAGGCCAGCGCCACCAGCAGGATCGCGAACCCTGAGCGGACCGCGAGCGGCATGCCGGCGGGGCCCGCCGGACGGTACCGGAACGACGCGACGGCGAAGACCGTGAGCAGCGCGACCAGGACACCGCCGCCCACCGCGAGCGTCATGGACACCGCAGTGTCGAAGCGGGTCTCCATGTTCAGGTGTGAGGGCACCCGGCGCCACGCCTGAAGGGTGATCCCACCAGCCTCCATCACGCAGTCGGCGGCGAAGACCAGCAGCAGGGCCGAGCGCAGTCGCGGGCCGATGCGCAGGTACGACGTGACCCAGGTGATCGCCATCAAGGTGAGCCCGAAGGAGAGCCCGAACGTGACGGGCTTGCGCCAGGAGACGGGGCCGTCCCACGGGCCGCCGTCGACCGCGAACACCACCAGGTGCACGAGACCCGACAGGACGAGGAGCAGCCCCGTCGCGTGACAGAGGCGGTCGACGACGCGGGGATTCTTCATGGGCCAAGGCTCCCGCGAGGGGCCAGGGCGGTCGTCGTCCGGCCGAAGGCACCCGCCGTACACCAGCGGGAGTAGCGGTGTCCGAGGCCGGCGGAGCCACTCCCGGATCACACGGGGGTGTACTTGACACAAAAATCGAACATCCATTCATATGGAGGCTCAGGCGAGGCTGGCGGCAGTGGATTTCATCCCGTTTTGCGGGGGGAAGTCCGTCGGTTATCCACAGGCTGGACCTGCGTCGGGGCGCATTGTCAGTGGCAGGCGTTAGCGTCTTTGACGTGAAGCGATCGACTCAAGCAAACCGGGTGGAACCCATGGCAGGAACCGACCGCGAGAAGGCGCTCGACGCCGCGCTCGCACAGATTGAACGGCAATTCGGCAAGGGCGCGGTCATGCGCATGGGCGAGCGGTCGAAGGAGCCCATCGAGGTCATCCCGACCGGGTCGACCGCACTCGACGTCGCCCTCGGCGTCGGTGGCCTGCCGCGCGGCCGTGTCGTCGAGATCTACGGCCCGGAGTCCTCGGGTAAGACGACCCTGACCCTGCACGCCGTGGCCAACGCCCAGAAGGCCGGCGGCCAGGTCGCCTTCGTGGACGCGGAGCACGCCCTCGACCCCGAGTACGCGCGCAAGCTCGGCGTCGACATCGACAACCTGATCCTCTCCCAGCCCGACAACGGCGAGCAGGCCCTGGAGATCGTGGACATGCTGGTCCGCTCCGGCGCCCTCGACCTGATCGTCATCGACTCCGTCGCCGCGCTCGTCCCGCGCGCGGAGATCGAGGGCGAGATGGGCGACAGCCACGTGGGTCTGCAGGCCCGTCTGATGAGCCAGGCCCTGCGGAAGATCACCAGTGCGCTCAACCAGTCCAAGACCACCGCCATCTTCATCAACCAGCTCCGCGAGAAGATCGGCGTGATGTTCGGCTCCCCGGAGACCACGACCGGTGGCCGCGCGCTGAAGTTCTACGCCTCGGTGCGTATCGACATCCGCCGCATCGAGACCCTGAAGGACGGCACGGAGGCGGTCGGCAACCGCACCCGCTGCAAGGTCGTCAAGAACAAGGTCGCGCCGCCCTTCAAGCAGGCCGAGTTCGACATCCTCTACGGCCAGGGCATCAGCCGTGAGGGCGGCCTGATCGACATGGGCGTGGAGCACGGCTTCGTCCGCAAGGCCGGCGCCTGGTACACGTACGAGGGCGACCAGCTCGGCCAGGGCAAGGAGAACGCGCGCAACTTCCTCAAGGACAACCCCGACCTGGCCAACGAGATCGAGAAGAAGATCAAGGAGAAGCTGGGCGTCGGTGTCCGGCCGGAGGAGCCCGCCGCCGAGCCGGGCGCGGACGCGGCGGTCACCGCTGCCGCCGACGACGCCAAGGCGGCGCCCGCCCCGGCGGCCGCCAAGGCCACCAAGCCCAAGGCCGCCGCAGCCAAGAGCTGACCGTGACACGACGAACCGACTGGGCCGAGTACGAGTACGCCACCCCCGGTGCCCCCCGGGGGAGGGGCACCGGCGGCTACCCGTCCTCCGTCCCGGGCGGTGACGACGGACACCGGGATGACGGACACGACGAGCACGCCGAGTACGGCGGAACCGGAGGGCGCGGGGACGACGGCGACGCCCACCCGGACGGCACGGGCGGCGAGCCGTACGGGAGCGGCTCGCCCGGCCGTGGCTCCGGCGGTGGCGTCGGCCCGCGGGGCGGCCGGGGGCGTGGCCGACGGCGGCGCGGCTTCGGGGACGCGCCCGGTGAGGACGAAGGCACCCCTTCCTCGTCGAGGGCCGAGCGGGGGGAGTCTTCAGGGGACCCGGCTGAGCGGGCACGGGCGATCTGCCTGCGCCTGCTCACCGGGACCCCGCGCACCCGCAAGCAACTCGCGGACGCACTGCGCAAACGGGAGATCCCCGAGGACGTGGCCGAGGAGGTGCTGTCACGGTTCGAGGAGGTCGGGCTGATCAACGACAGCGCGTTCGCGGACGCCTGGGTGGAGTCCCGGCACCACGGCCGGGGGCTCGCGCGCCGGGCCCTCGCCCAGGAGCTGCGCACCAAGGGGGTCGACTCGACACTGATCGACGAGGCCGTCTCCCAGCTCGACTCCGAGCAGGAGGAGACGACGGCCCGCGAACTCGTGGCCCGCAAACTGCGCGCCACCCGTGGCCTCGACCGCGACAAGCGGCTCCGCCGTCTCGCCGGCATGCTCGCCCGCAAGGGCTACCCCGAGGGCATGGCCCTACGCGTCGTCCGCCAGGCCCTGGAAGAGGAGGGCGAGGACACGGAGTTCCTCGGAGAAGGGGACTTCTGAGCCTGCGGAGCAGGGCAGTTCCGGATCGCGGGTCTCTCCGGGCTCCTGAAGGTCCTCGGTGGGGTTAACCCCCACCGAAGACGCCGGGCCACCGCAGTGCTCTCCCGGGCACCCACGGACGAACCTGTACGCACGCTCCGGACCACGGCACGCACCCTTGCCGAGGCCGGCCGCGTACGACCCCGGCCGACGCGTACAATAGAAGAGAGCCCGCCCGATGACACTGCGATACGCCCTACGGACAGTCCGCGCGCGAAAGGCGGGATTTCTCGGCGCTTTCCTCGCGCTGATGTGCGCGGCGGCTCTGATCACCGCCTGCGGGACCCTCCTGGACACCGGCCTGCGCGGCACCGTCCGCACCGAGCGCTACGCCGCCGCTCCCGTCGTGGTCTCCGGCGACCAGTACGTCCACCAGACCACCGTCAAGCACAAGAAGGGCAAGACCAAGGTCAAGCACAAGGCGAAGCCCATCGCCGAGCGTGCATGGCTCTCGGAGGGACTGCGCACCAGACTCTCCCACGTCCCCGGCGTGGCCCGGGTCGTACCCGAACTCACCTTCCTCGCCCAGCCGTTGACCCCGGCAGGCACCGGCGGCCGCACCGCCTACGGGCACGCCTGGCAGTCCGCCCCGTTGACGCCGTACCGGCTGACCGCCGGCAGCGCGCCCAGGTCCGACGACGAGCTGGTCATCGACAGCGACCTCGCGGCACGGTCCGGGCTGCGGCCGGGTGACCGGCTCACCGTGCAGTCCACGCGAGCCCCGCGTGGTTACCACATCACCGGTGTCGCCACCCCGGCCACCGTCGTACGCCACCAGACGTCCCTGTTCTTCTCGGCCGCCGAGGCCCGCCGGCTGGCCGCGCACCCGGGGCAGGTCAGCGCGTTCGGAGTGCTGCCGGCCAAGGGGACGGACCCCGAGCGGGTGCGGAACGCCGTGGCGCGGGCTCTGCACGGCGCCACCGCCCAGGTCAGCAGCGGAGCCGCCCGCGGGCCCGTCGAGTTCCTGGACGCGGCTGCCGCCCGCACCCGGCTGGTCAGCATGGGCGGTGCCATGGGCGGGACCTCGCTGCTGGTGGCGGTGCTCGTGGTCGTCGGCACCTTCGCGCTCACCGTGCAGCAGCGCCACCGCGAACTCGCCCTGCTCCGCGCCATCGCCGCCACATCCGGACAGATCCGCAGGCTGCTCGGCCGGGAGGCGCTGATCGTCGGCGCGGTGGCCGGCACCGTGGGAGCGCTGCTCGGGCTGCCGCTGGGAGGCTGGCTGTACTCCAGGTTCGTCGCCCTGGGCGCCGTACCCGACACGCTCGAGCACACCGGCGGTGTCTTCCCGCCGCTCGCCGCCCTCGCCGCCACCCTGCTCGGCGCCTGGGCCGCGGCCCGGATCGCCTCGCGCAGGATCGCCCGGATCCGCCCGGCCGAGGCTCTGGCCGAGGCCAGGACCGAGCGGACCCGGCCCGCCTGGGGGCGGATCGCCGCCGGACTGCTGCTGCTCGCCGGTGGAGCCGTCCTCGTCGTCGTCCTCACCTCCCTGCGCACCGAACCCGCCTCGACGCCCGTGACCTTCCTCGCCGTCGTCGTCCTGTGCACCTCCGTCGCCCTGCTCGGTCCGCTGCTGGTCAAGGCGGCTGCGCTGCTGCTCGCCGGCCCGCTCCGGCTCACCGGCCACGGCGGCCGCCTCGCCACCGCCAACCTGCGCGGCAACGCCGCCCGCATGGCCTCCGTCGTCACCCCCCTCACCCTGCTCATCGGCATGACCTGCACCGTGCTGTTCGTCCAGTCCACGCTCGGCGACGCGGCCCGCAGCCAGGTCCGGGACGGCGTCCGAGCCGACTGGGTCGTCGCCGCGCAGGGACCGGGTGTCCCCGCCGAGGCCGCACAACGGCTGCGCGCGGGGCACGACATCGTCACCGAGGTCGTCCGTACGACCGTCCGCGTCGGCCTCGACAAGTACCCCGCGCAGGGCGTCACCCCGGCGGGTCTGGCCCGCACCTGGGACCCGCAGGTCACCGCCGGCTCCCTCGACAGGCTCGGCCCCGGCACGGTCGCCGTCAGTCAACTGGCCGCGGACCAGCACCATGTGAAGCCCGGCAGCACCCTGAAACTCACCCTCGGTGACGGCACACCCGCCACGCTCACCGTCGCCGCCGTCTACGCCCGCGGTCTCGGCTTCGGTGACCTCACCTTCTCCCACGACCTCGTCGCCCGCCACGTCGACAACCCGCTCGCCTCCTCCGTCCTCGTCGGCACGACCCGTACACAGACACAACTCGCGACTACACTCCGTGAGTTCCCGGGGTTGCGGATTCTTTCGCCGGCCGACGCGGACGCCCTGCAGGCCGACCGGCAGCGGACGAACGCCGAGGTCAACTATCTCGCCATGGGGCTCGTGCTGGCCTTCACCGCCATCGCCGTCGTCAACACCCTCGCCATGTCCGTGGCGGAGCGTGTCCGGGAGTTCGCCCTGCTCCGCCTCGCCGGTGCGACCCGCCGCCAGGTGCTCCGCATGCTGCGCACCGAGGTGCTGTCCGTCCTGTTCCTCGCCACCTCGCTCGGCAGCGGGATCGCCCTCGCCGTGCTCACCGCGTTCAGCGTCGGGATGACGGGCCGGGCGGCGCCGGCGGTCACGCCCCTGCTCTACGCAGCCGTCGTCGGGATCGCCGGCCTGCTCGCGTTCGTGGCCAGTGCGCTCCCGGGGCGGGCGGCGCTCCGGGTGCGGGCGGTGACGGTGGCCACGGCGAAGGAGTAGGGGGCAGGTTCCCGGAGCAGCCCCGGATCAGGCGCTCGCCGGCTCCACCGGGAGTCCCTGCGCCCGCCACGCCTGGAAGCCGCCCACCAGGTCCGTTGCCCGGTGGAGGCCCAGTTGGTGCAGGGATGCGGCGGCGAGGCTGGAGGCGTAGCCCTCGTTGCAGATCACCACGACGCGCAGGTCGTGGCCGGTGGCCTCGGGGACGCGGTGGCTGCCCTGCGGATCGAGACGCCACTCCAGCTCGTTGCGCTCGATGACGAGGGCACCGGGAATCAGCCCGTCCCGCTCGCGCAGGGCGGCGTACCGGATGTCGACCAGCAGGGCCTCGCCCGTACGCGCCGCCTCGTGCGCCTCACGCGCCTCGATGCGCCGGTAGCCCGTGCGCACCCGCTCCAGCAACTCGTCGACGCCGACCGGAGGCTGGCGGATGGTGTCGCTCACTGCCAGTCCTCCGGGCGTTCGACCTGCTCCAGGCGCAGCACCTGGCCCGCGCGGCTGTAGCGGCGGATGCGCGGCAGCGGGGGGTAGTAGGCGTGGACGGAGATCGCGTGTCGGTCGCGGGACTCGTTGAGTACCTCGTGGACATGGTGGTGGCCGAAGGCGCGGCCTTCACCGACCGGCAGCCGGCGTGCGCGGTCGACGCCCCCGGCCAGTTCCAGGGTCTTCCAGCCGTCGGTGGGCAGCCGGGCGGCGAGCGAATACTCCTTCAGCTCACCGGAGGCCGTGAGGAACGCGCCGACCGAGTCGGCGTGGTCGTGCCAGCCGGTGCCGGTGCCGGGCGGCCAGCCGATCAGCCACGCCTCGCTGCCACCCGGTCCCTGAAGCCGCACCCAGGTGCGGCCTTCCGGGTCGAGCGGAAGGGAAGCGATCAGCTCGGCATCGGCGGCCGTGCGCCGTACGAAGTCGAGGAGGTCCGCCTGCGTGGGTGCCGAGCCGACGGCAGGGGACACGGAAGGAAGCGGGACAGACACGTACACACCGTCCTGAAGAGGGTTCGCGGAGCGGGCGCACGACGGCGCCCGGAAAGTGGGGAGGCGAATTCAGCAGGACGGGCGACACACGCAGCCCGCATAGCGGATGAGGTCCATATGGACCCTCCGCCACAGGCGCACGCAGGTGTCGGTCATGGTCCGGAGTACAGCATGTCGGTGCACTTCGGTCAACTCACTGTCACCATGTGGACGGAGGGTGAGGAAGCGCACAGTCGGCGCTCAGCCGGCGCGGAATCAGCGCATGCCGGAGCCGGCCTCCGCCTCCTCCTTCTCGTTCTCCCGCACCGCGCCGCCGAGCGTCGCCTCCGCCGCCGCGTACAGGTCGGCCGGGCGGACCCCGCTCAGCGCGGTGACCAGGTGACCGTCGGGGCGCACGAGCAGCACGCTGTGCGCCGGCGCACCCGGGTAGCTCTCGGCGACCAGCAGCTCGGCGGGGTGCGGCAGCGCGGCCACGGCGGCCGCGAGCCTGGGCATCACCCCGGCGGAGACCCAGTGCTTGCGGTCCCACACACCCGTGCCCGGCGCGATCAGGACGACGAGCAGGGCGCCGCGGCCCAGCCGGTCGCGCAGCTGTACGAAGGAACCGTCCTCCGCGGTGACCCGTACGTCGGTGACCTGCGCGCCGGGCGGGGTGCCGACCGGGATCTCGCCCTGCAGGTGCCGAGGCGCCAGCGGGGAGTCGGCGTACGCCCCCGGCGCACCGAGGGGCCCGCGCCCCAGATGACCGTCCGTGAGCAGCACGTCGTGGCCCCGGGCCGTGCCTGGGACCATCTGACGCAGGCCGCCGGAGCCCCGCAAGACCGGCAGGGCCTGGTCGGCGGCGCGCAGCCGGGCGGCGATCAGCGCGCGCCGCTCGGCCTGGTAGCTGTCCAGCAGTGCGTCGTACGGGCCGTGGTGCCAGGCCACGGCCAGCTTCCAGGCGAGGTTGTCGGCGTCCCGGAGGCCCTCGTCGAGCCCCTGGGTGCCGAGCGCGCCGAGCAGATGGGCCGCGTCCCCGGCGATCAGGACCCGGCCGACACGCCATCGGCGGGCCAGCCGGTGGTGCACTGTGTGGACACCGGTGTCGAGCAACTCGTACGCCGGGGTGGGGCCGTCGGTCCAGCCCGCGAGCGTCTCGCGGATCCGGGTCAGCACAACCTCGGGCGTGACCAGGTCCTTGCCCGGCGGCAGCAACCAGTCCAGGCGCCACACGCCGTCCGGGAGGGGGCGGGCGATCACCTCCCCGGCCGGGGGCCCGGACTGCCTCCACGGGGGCGCCCGGTGGAGCAACGCCCGGCCCTCCCACGGAAGTTCCGTGCGCAGCGCGGCGACCGCGTGCCGCTCCACCGCCGTACGGCCCGGGAAGCGGATGTCCTGGAGTTTGCGCACGGTGGAGCGGGGGCCGTCGCAGCCGACCAGGTAACTCCCGCGCCACCAGGTTCCCTGTGCCCCACGGGTGTGCGCGGTGATGCCGGAACGCTCCTGCTCGATCGCGTCCAGGCGGCTGTCCACAGCCGTCTTCACCAGGGGCTGGCCGGCGATGGCGGCGCGCAGGGCGCCCGTGACCACATGCTGGGCGATGTGCAGCGGGGCGGGGTCCGCCTCGCTGAAGGTGACCTCGCCCATCACCTGCTTGCGCCGAAGAGACCGCCATCCGGCCCAGCGCACGCCGAGCTCACCGAGCGCCACTCCGGTCAGCCGCTCCACCAGGGCAGCGGTGTCCTCGCGCAGGAGGACCGTGCGCGCCGGGCGGGGTTCGTCCTTGCCGGGCCCCTCGTCCAGTACGACGGACGGCACCTCCTGACGGGCCAGCGCCAGGGCGAGCACGAGCCCGACGGGCCCCGCTCCGACGATGATCACCGGGTCCACGGCGCGGCACCTCCTGCCCGTGACGATGCCCTGACGGAGACAAGTGAACAGGGAGGTGGAGCGGGGTGCACGATCACAGAACGTATGCAACCCATTGGCGGAGTATGCGTCAAGCGACCGGGGGCAGTGGCGATCAAGCCGCTGCCCCCGGGGGTCTCATGTCACCTGAATGAGCGTCAGTTACCGCCGCCGAGAGAGGTGCCGCCGAGGTCCCCGGCGCCGCCGGCCCCCGTCGCCGCCGTACCCGCGATGTCCGCCACGTCCTGGAATCCCAGCACCACGCCGGTCGACTTCTTGCGCCGCCGCAGCCGGCCCTCCAGCCAGCCCGCGAACGAGGTCAGCGAGAAGTTGATGATCACGTAGATCACGCCCACGACGGTGAGAGAGGCGATGATGTTGCCGTAGTAGCCGGCCATCGTGTTGGCCGAGGCCAGCAGTTCGGGGAAGGTGAGCACCGCGCCGCCGAGGGCGGTGTCCTTCACGATGACCACCAGCTGGCTGACGATCGCCGGGAGCATCGCGGTGACCGACTGCGGCAGCAGGATGAGCCGCATGACCTGCCCCTTGCGCAGGCCGATCGCCATGGCCGCCTCGGACTGGCCCTTCGGCAGGGTGAGGATGCCCGCGCGGACGATCTCCGCGAGCACCGACGCGTTGTACAGCACCAGGCCGGTCACGACCGCGTAGAACGGACGGTCGTCCGAACTGACGTCGGTGTACTGGGCGAAGAGCGCGAGCCCGAAGATCATCAGGACCAGGACGGGGATCGCACGGAAGAACTCGACCACGATCGCGGCCGGCACGCGCACCCACACGTGGTCCGAGAGCCGGGCGATGCCGAAGACGGCACCCAGCGGAAGCGCGATGACCATCGCCAGCGCCGCCGCCTTCAGGGTGTTCCGCAGACCGGGCCAGATGTACGTCGAGTACGCCTCGGTGCTGCTGAAGAACGGCTTCCACAGGGCCCAGGCCAGCTGCCCCTTGTCGTCGAGGGCCTTGTACACCCACCACACCACGGCCCCGAAGGCGACCACGAAGAGGCCGGTGTAGAGGATGTTGCGCCGCTTGGCGCGCGGGCCCTGGGCGTCGTACAGGACCGAACTCATCGCTTCACCGCCACCTTCTTGCCGACCCAGCCGAGGATCAGCCCGGTCGGCAGGGTCAGGCAGACGAACCCGAAGGCGATGACCGCGGAGATCGCCAGCAGCTCTGCCTCGTTCTCGATCATCTTCTTCATCAGGAAGGCCGCCTCGGCCACGCCGATCGCGGCGGCCACCGTCGTGTTCTTCGTCAACGCGATCAGCACGTTGGTCAGCGGGCCGACGGCCGCGCGGAAGGCCTGCGGCAGCACGACCAGGAACAGCACCTGGGTGAAGCGCAGACCGATAGCCCGGGCGGCCTCCGCCTGGCCGACCGGCACGGTGTTGATGCCGGCCCGGATCGCCTCGCACACGAAGGTCGCGGTGTAGACGATCAGACCGAGCACGGCCAGCCGGAAGCCCTGGACCTGGAAGTCGTGTGCGCCGAGGGTGATCCCCAGCGTCTGGCTGAGGCCCAGCGAGGAGAACAGGATGATCACCGTGAGCGGGATGTTCCGCACGATGTTCACGTAGGCGGTGGCGAAACCGCGCATCAGCGGTACCGGGCCCACCCGCATGGCGGCCAGCAGAGTGCCCCAGACCAGGGAGCCCGCGGCCGACAGCAGCGTCAGCTGCACCGTCGTCCAGAAGGCTCCGAGCACGTCGTACTTGTCAAGAAAGTCGAACACGATCTCCCGCGCTTCCGCGTGTAAGGATGCCCCGGTGCGCCGCCGTCAGGAGCGGCGCACCGGGCGGAGGTTGCCTCAGCTCTTGATCTCGCCGATCTTCGGGGCGGGCTCGTTCTTGTAGTTGGCCGGGCCGAAGTTCTTCTGCACGGCCGTCTTCCAGGAACCGTCGGAGACCATGTCCTCGAGGGCCTTGTTGATCTTGGCCTTGAGGTCGCTGCCCTTCTTGACGCCGATGCCGTAGTTCTCGTTGGTCATCTTGAAGCCGCCCAGCTTGAACTTGCCCTTGAACTGGGCCTGGGAGGCGTAACCCGCGAGGATCGAGTCGTCCGTGGTGAGGGCTTCGATGGCGCCGCTCTGCAGGCCCGAGAGGCAGGCCGAGTACGTCGGGTAGGTCTGGAGGTTGGGGTTGAGACCCAGCTTGGTCTTGAGGTTCTGGGCCGAGGTCGAGCCCGCCACCGAACACAGGTTCTTGCCGTTCAGGTCCTTGGGGGACTTGATCTTGTTGTCGTCCGCCCGCAGCAACACGTCCTGGTGAGCCAGCAGGTACGGCCCCGCGAAGTCCACCTTCTGCTGACGCTCCGGCGTGATCGAGTACGTGGCGGCGATGAAGTCGACGTCGCCGCGCTGCAGCATGGTCTCGCGGTCGGCGCTCTTCGACTCCTTCCACTCGATCTGGTTGGTGCTGTAACCGAGCTTCTTGGCGATGTAGGTGGCCACGTCGACGTCGAAGCCGGCGTAACCCTGCGGGGTCTTCTGGCCGAGGCCCGGCTGGTCGAACTTGATGCCGATGGCGATCTTCTTGCCACCACCGGAGGAGCCGTTGTCGTCCTTCTTGCCGCCACCGCACGCGGTGGCGCCCACGGCGAGCGCGAGTACGGCGGCCGAGGCGGCGGTGACCTTGCGGAGCTTCATGCTGAACATCCTTCGAATGGTGAGGAACGAGGTCCGTGGGAAAAGACGACCCGGGGCGTCCGGGTGGGGCGCCGTCAGTGGTGCAGGATCTTGGACAGGAAGTCCTTGGCCCGGTCGCTGCGCGGAGCGCTGAAGAACTGGTCGGGCGCAGCCTCTTCGACGATCCGGCCGTCGGCCATGAAGACGACCCGGTTGGCAGCCGATCGCGCGAAGCCCATCTCGTGGGTGACGACGACCATGGTCATGCCCTCACGGGCGAGCTGCTGCATGACCTCGAGGACCTCGTTGATCATCTCGGGGTCGAGGGCGGAGGTCGGCTCGTCGAAGAGCATGACCTTCGGGCCCATCGCCAGCGCCCGCGCGATCGCCACGCGCTGCTGCTGGCCGCCGGACAGCTGGGCGGGGTACTTGTCGGCCTGGGTGCCCACGCCGACCCGGTCGAGCAGGGCGCGCGCCTTCTCCTCGGCCTGCTTCTTGTCGGCCTTGCGGACCTTGAGCTGTCCCAGCATCACGTTCTCGAGCACGGTCTTGTGGGCGAAGAGGTTGAAGGACTGGAAGACCATCCCGACGTCCGCCCGCAGGCGGGCCAGCTCCCTGCCCTCCTGGGGCAGGGGCTTGCCGTCGATCGTGATGGTGCCCGAGTCGACCGTCTCGAGGCGGTTGATGGTGCGGCACAGAGTCGACTTTCCGGACCCGGAGGGCCCGATGACCACGACGACCTCGCCGCGGGCGATCGTCAGGTCGATGTCCTGGAGTACGTGCAACGCGCCGAAGTGCTTGTTGACGCTCTTCAGGACGACCAGTTCGTCGGACGTGACCGTGTCTTCCTTGGTCACCGATACATTGGTCATCGCTCTCGGGCTCCGTCCTCCTCGGTTTCGGTGGACAGTAGTGAGCGGCTGTGACCTGCGTCATCACATCTGAGGGAGATCTGAGCATCACGATCCGATAGCAATCGGACACGTGTCGTAGCACTTGCCCCCCGTGTGAGTATCGGCCGGATAACGGAACCGACAGGCAACCGGAACGCTCTTGACGCCGTCCTTGTCCATCGGCGTCACTGCCATGGTGCACGCGCGCGTGGGCTACTCGCCGCGCGAGAACGCAGACCGTACGACCGCTGAAGCGGAGGGGGCCGGGATGAGACTGCTGCTCGTCGAGGACGACAACCATGTCGCCGCGGCCCTGTCGGCCGTACTCGCGCGACACGGCTTCGACGTCACCCACGCGCGCAGCGGCGAGGAGGCCCTCCAGGCACTCGTCCCGGAGGGCGCCGGCTTCGGCGTGGTCCTGCTCGACCTGGGCCTGCCCGACCAGGACGGCTACGAGGTCTGCGGCAAGATACGCAAGCGCACCAGCACCCCGGTGATCATGGTCACCGCGCGCTCCGACGTCCGCTCCCGGATCCACGGGCTCAACCTGGGCGCCGACGACTACGTGGTGAAGCCGTACGACACCGGCGAACTGCTCGCCCGCATCCACGCCGTCAGCCGGCGCACCGTCCACGAGGACCCGGCGGCCGGCGGCGAGAGCGCCCTGCACCTCGGTGCCGTACGCATCGAACTGCCCACCCGGCAGGTCACCGTGGACGGCTCGGTCGTCCAGCTGACCCGCAAGGAGTTCGACCTGCTCGCCCTGCTCGCGCAGCGCCCCGGCGTGGTCTTCCGGCGGGAACAGATCATCAGTGAGGTCTGGCGCACCAGTTGGGAGGGCACCGGCCGCACCCTGGAGGTGCACGTCGCCTCCCTGCGCGCCAAACTGCGCATGCCCGCGCTGATCGAGACCGTACGCGGCGTCGGCTACCGGCTCGTCGCCCCGGCCGCCTAGCGGGGACGGGTGCGCACACGGCTCCTGCCGCTGCTCATCGTCCTGATGGCGGCCGTCCTCCTCGCCCTCGGGCTTCCGCTCGCCATCAGCCTGGCCGCCGCCCAGCAGCAGAAGGTCGTCGTCGACCGCATCGACGACACGGCACGCTTCGCGGCGCTCGCCCAGTTCGTCACCGCCGGACCCAGCGGATCACACCGCACCGGCACCGACGAGCGCCTGCAGGCCCTGCGCAGCGAGCTGCGCAGCTACTACGGCGTCTACGGCATCCGCGCGGGCGTCTTCTACCGCAACGGCTCGGCGATGGCCAACGCGCCCGACGACTGGTTCGTACCGCGGACCGGGGAGGTGCGGGAGGCCTTCGACGAGTCGCTGCTCAGCCGGCGCAGCCATGACCCGAAGCAGGTGTGGCCCTGGCAGCGCAGCCGGCTGATCGTCGCCTCGCCGGTGATCCGGGACGGGGACGTCGTGGCGGTCGTGGTCACCGACTCGCCCACCGGCCAGATGCGTTCGCGGATCCTGCGCGGCTGGCTCGTCATCGGGGCCGGGGAGAGCGCGGCGATGCTGCTGGCCGTCGGCGCGGCGCTGCGGCTGACCGGCTGGGTGCTCAGGCCGGTCCGGGTCCTGGACGCCACCACCCACGACATCGCCACCGGTCGGCTGAAGTCCCGGGTCGCGGTCGCCGGCGGCCCGCCGGAACTCAGACGGCTGGCCCGTTCGTTCAACGAGATGGCGGACAACGTCGAGGACGTGCTGGAGCAGCAGCGCGCCTTCGTCGCGGACGCCTCGCACCAGTTGCGCAACCCGCTCTCGGCGCTGCTGCTGCGCATCGAACTGCTCGCCCTCGAACTGCCGGAGGGCAACGAGGAGATCGCCTCGGTCCGCACCGAGGGCAAGCGCCTCGCGCAGGTCCTGGACGACCTGCTCGACCTGGCGCTGGCCGAGCACGCCGAAGCGGACCTGGCGCTGACCGACGTCGGCGCGCTCACCGAGGAGCGGGTCGCCGCGTGGTCGCCGGCCGCCGGCGTCAAGGGCGTCCGGCTGACCGGGGACTGCCCGCCCACGACGGCCTGGGCGGACCCCATCGCCCTGTCCAGCGCCCTGGACGCGGTGATCGACAACGCCGTGAAGTTCACCCCCGAGGGCGGCACGGTGGAGGTCGCCGTCACCGCCGACGGCGACCTGTGCACGGTCGTCGTCACCGACAGCGGGCCGGGCCTGACCGACGAGGAACTCGCGCGCGTGGGCGACCGGTTCTGGCGCAGCGGCCGCCACCAGAACGTCAGGGGCTCGGGCCTGGGCCTGTCCATCGTGCGTGCGTTGCTCGCGCCGGGGGGCGGCTCGATCGCATACGCCCACCACGAACCGCGCGGGCTGCGGGTGACCGTGACGGTGCCGCGGGACGGCCAGCCGTGACGGCCTACGGCTTCATCGAGCGGTAGTAGCGTCTGGCGCCCTCCTGCAGGGGCAGGGGGTCGGTGTAGATGGCCGTGCGCAGGTCGACCAGTTGGGCGGAGTGGACGTGCGCGCCGATGCCGTCGCGGCTCTTGATGACGGTGCGGGTCACCCACTCGGTCAGCCGGGGGTCGACGTCCGTGCGGGTCATCAGGAGGTTGGACACGGCGATCGTCGGGACCTCGCTGCCCTGCTGAACGGCGGGGTAGGCCGACTCGGGGATGTTGGTGGCCCGGTAGTAGCGCGCCGCCCGGCCCTCGCCGTGCAGCTTGGTGACGAGATCGCCCTCGATCGGCAGGAACTTGAAGGCGGACTTCTTCGCCAGCGCGACCAGTCCCTTGGTGGGCAGACCGCCCGACCAGAAGAAGGCGTCGATCCTGTGCTGCTCCAGCTGGTCGGGCCCGGTGTCGATGCCGTCCGCGACCGGGGTGATGTCCTTGCGCGGATCGATGCCGGCGGCCTTCAGCACCCGGTCGGCGATGAGCCGCACCCCGGAGTCGGACAGCCCGGTCGCCACCCGCTTGTGCCTGAGGTCCGCGATGCTTCTGATGCTCGAGTCGCTGCGCACCACGAGGTGCACGTAGTCGTCGTAGAGCCGGGCGACCCCGCGCAGCCGGCCGGCACCGCTGCCGTGCCGCAGTTCGTACGCCTCGACCGCGTCGGCCGCCGCGATGGTGAAGTCGGCCCTGCCGGTCGCCACCCGCTGCACGTTCTCCTGCGAGCCGGCGCTGTTGAGCAGCTTCACCTTCAGGTCGGGCATGTCCTTGGCGAACTCGGCGCGCAGCCGCTCGCCGTACTCCTGGTAGACCCCGCGGGGCGTGCCCGTGCTGAAGACGATCGTGCCGCTCGGCGGCTTCTCGCCCAGCGGCAGCAGCCACCACAGCAGCAGTCCGAGCACCACGGCACCGGCGGCCGCGGCCGGCAGCGCCCGGCGCCTGCTGATACGGGGGAACACCTTGGACATGCGGTGATCCTGCCAGGCCGGGAGCGCGGCTGGCCAGGGCCGGGGTCGCTACGGGGCCCGGAGGCGGACGACGGGCTCTGTCAGCGGCGGCCGTTACAGTCGTCGCATGAGCACTTCTCCCGCCGACCTCGTCCGAGAGTTCCACCGCGCCTTCGGCCTCGACGCCCGCAGTACGCCGACGGAGGTGGACCCCCAACTGGCCTCGCACCGTGGGGAACTGCTCGCCGAGGAGGCGGCGGAGGTCGCCGAGGTCGCGGTCGACGGCCCGCTGGACAGACTCGCGCACGAACTGGCCGACGTGGTCTACGTGGCGTACGGCACCGCTCTGGTCCACGGCATCGACCTCGACCAGGTGATCGCCGAGATCCACCGGGCCAACATGAGCAAGCTCGGCCCGGACGGACAGGTCGCCCGCCGGGCCGACGGCAAGGTCCTCAAGGGGGAGCACTACCGGGCGCCGGACGTGTCGTCCGTCCTGCGCCGCCAGGGTTGGACACCGGCGGCGCAGGACAGTTCCCCGCGGGCCGGCGCCTAGAAGGTGCCGCCCGCCAGCTTCCACTCGCGGTTCAGGGCGCCCAGCGGGATGCTCCGCTGGATGACCGGCGTACCGAAGACGGACAGCTGGAGCCGTAGCGTCCCGGACAGGTCGACCCCGCCGTACACATCCCAGGAGCCCTCGGTCTTCGCACCGTCGCCGGCGGAGGAGGCGGAGACGGTGCCGGAGGCCTCGCCGCGCAGATACGGCGCCAGGTCGGCGGTGACGCCGACGGCGCCGTAGAGGCCGACGGAGGCCTCGGCGCCGAGTGCCGTCTTCACGGTCCCGGCGGTGCTGACGGAGGCGTGCACGGGCGTGCTCGTCATGTCCGAGGAGCTGACCGGCGTCCAGCCCCTGGCCGGGCCGAAGGTGCCGCCCGCCTTGAAGTCGCCCTTGAGGCTCTGCTCGACGTCGACGGTGACCTTTCCGTCGCCGCTGATCTGGAAGTAGCAGGTCAGGTCGAGGTTGACGACGACGGGGACGGGACCGACCTGGAGGACCGGGTCGGCGTGCAGCTTGGCGAACGGGATCCGCAGCGCGCTGCCGGTGGTCGCGGCGGCCCGCCCCTTGACCGCCCAGCCGGAGGTCCAGTCGCCGGACACGCCGAGGTAGGCGGAGCCGGGCGGCGCCTCGGTGCCGGCGCCGCCGTAGGTGAAGTCGACCTGCGGGGCGACCTGGACGAATCCGTTCACCGAGGCGGTGGCCGAGACCGGGGCGTCCTGGGCCGTCGGGATGCCGGCGCTCACGTCGAGGCGCAGGCTGCCCAGCGGCACCGACGCGCCCTTGGGGCCGACGTGCACGTCGCCGGCCTTCGCCCAGGACACCTTCACATCGGGGAGCAGCTTGTCGACGGTGAAGGACGACGGGTCGACCGGCACCTCACCCTTCGCCGTCTCGTCACCGAGCAGCGCGTTGAGCGTGGCCGGTTCCGTCTGCACCTCGGTGCCCCGGCCCGTCTCACCGACCACCTTGGTGACCTTGGCGAGCAGTCCGTGCGGGGCCCCGGGCGCGGGCGCACTGGCGATCACGTCGCCGACGGCGGCCCTGTGCGGGGTGCCGGAGGGGGCGGGGGAGGGAGAGGTGCGTGAACTGCCCCCGGCTGCGGGCTTGTCGGCGAGCACGGCCCGCCGGGTGTGGCTGTCGTAGGAGCTGACGGCGAGCGCCGTCTTGTGGGCGCGCCGCCCGGAACCGGCCGGTCCCGCCGTGGCGGTCGCGGTGTGGGCGGGAGCGGCGGCGACGGCGAGCGAGTGGTCCGTGCCCTTGGCGGGTGTGCCGGCGGCCGTGACCTGCGGGCCGTGCCCGGCGGCCGCCGACGGTTCGGCGTGCGGTGCGGACGAGGAGCAGGCCGAGGCGAGGAAGAGCGCGGTCACGGCGAAGGCGGGCAGCAGGGCACGTCTGTGCCGCATGCGTCTGCGCATGGAGGGTCCTGTGTGGAGTGGGGGGTGGCAGAGAGGTACCGGGTGAGTGGGCTACTGAGAGGTAGAACCAGCCGGTAACTCGTGACGAGCCATGAGCATGCCATGACCCTGTGCAGGGCCCCTCACAAACCAGCCACAATTCAACGTGACCTGTGCCACGGCGAGTTCAGGTCAGCGGGACCGGAAGTGCCGAGGAGCGCCTACCCTGGAGCCATACCGACTCTCACCAGGCGGTGCGGTTCCATGCGGTACGTGGCGGTGAGCGCGCTGAGCCATCCCGGGTTGCTCCGCGAACGGAACGAGGACAGCCTCGTGATCGGGCCGTGGACCCTGTGTGCCACGGTCACGGAGAGTCCGCAGACCCTGGCCTTCCCGATCGGCACGCCCCTTGTCGTCGCCGTCGCCGACGGGCTCGGCGGGCATCCTGGCGGTGACGTGGCCAGCGCCCTGGTGGTCCGCCGGATCGCGTCCGTCGGACCCACCCTGAGCAGCGAGGACGCCGTCCGCGACGCCTTGGACTCCTGCAATCGCGCCGTGTACGAGGCCGCCGGCGGCGACGCGGGAGGAGAGCTCGCGGCCATGGGGACGACGATCGCCGGCACCGTCGTACAGCCCGGCTCGCTGCTGGTGTTCAACGTGGGCGACAGCCGGGTCTTCGCGGCCTCCCCCGACGGGCTGCGCCAGGTGAGCGTCGACGACAGCCCCCCGCTCGAACCCGGGCGGCGTACCACGTCCCTCGTCACCCAGTGCCTGGGCGGCAGCCGCTCGTACCGGGCCGTCCGCCCTCATGTGACGGCCGCGCCCCTGTCTCCCGGCGACCGCTACCTCATCTGCACCGACGGTCTGACCGATCCCCTGCCGCAGGATGCACTCGATGAGGTGATGCGGGAGTCCGACGACGGCCGGGCGGCCTTCGAGCTGTGGAAGGCCGCCATCGGGGCGGGCGGCCCCGACAACATCACCCTGGCGGTCGTACGCGTCGCGGACGCGTAGCGGACTCCTCCGGCGGAGCGCCACGCCTCGGCCTCGCGACCGCCTACGGTGGAGACATGACCGAGATCGTCGTCTACGAAGTCGACAAGGCGGTGGCAACGCGCTCCTCGGCCGGCTCGACGAGCGGCGTGGAACGGCGCGTCCGCAGGGTGCACGTGGCTCCCGCGGCCCCGGACTCGCACACCGTCGCGGGACCGCGGACCCTCTGCGGCAAGGACACCTTCGCGATGGAGACGTCCGGCCGGCAGCCCTGCGAACACCCCGGAGCGCCCTGGTATCCCGAGGAGTACGCGTCCCTGGTCTGCCCGGAGTGCGACGCGGTGCTCGAGGTCTGACCGGAGCACCCGCCGCCCGGCAGGCCGCCGGGCATCCGTGGGCCCCCCGTGTTCCGGCCGCTCAGCCGCGTTCCACGTACTCCTTGAAGTGCTCCAGATCGCTGCGCACGAGGCGTTGGATCGCGTTGGTCTGGGCGAACCCCTTGGGCCCGCCGAAGGTGTCATGGACGGTGCCGGGGTCGTACTCCAGCCGTGCCTGGATCCGGGTGTGGTTCTGGTCGATCGGCAGAACCGAGAAGGAACCCGTCAGCTCGGGGGCGCTCGTGGTCAGCCACTCCATCACGCGTCCGCCGCGGTCGGAGAGCTCGGCCTCGATCTCCCGGGCCCGGCCGCCAGCCTCGACGTCCAGGTGTGCTCGGCCCCCCGCCTCCGTACGGGCGCCCCGCACCCCGTCCACGAAGCGCGGATAGTTCTCCACTCGGTGAAGCGTCTCCCAGGCCTTGTCGACCGGAACCCCGACGTCGACGTGCAGCTCGAGGGTGCTCATGGCTCACCTCCATGTGCGGCTCATGGCGCATGCCCTTCCGCTTCCAGTGTGGCGCCGGGCAGGAGGGGAGACGAGCCGGGACGGCGCTCTTCCGGCAGAGTCAGACGCCCGCGTGCACGTAGGCCGCCCAGACATGGGGCCGGCTCGGTGCCCGGCGCCTGAGCTCTCGGACGCTGTGGTGCAGGGCGTGCGCGGAAGCGGCGAAACCGAGGCTCGCCGTGCGGCGGTAGAAGTCCCGGGAGACCCGGTCCGCGTGTGTACTGTCGATCTCCCAGAGCGTGCCGACCGCGGTGGGGAACCCGGCGAGCAGGAAGGCGCTCGTGATGTGGATGGCCTCGTCGCTGAGCCGCTCGGCGGTGCGCGCGGTACCGCAGGCCGCGAGGAAGGCGAGCCGTGCGGCCCGCGGCTGCGCGCGGCAGATCTCGAGGACGGACAGCGGCTCCCCGCTGGGCAGCCGCAGGAGGCCGCCGGACGGCTCCGCGGGGTCGGTCGCCGCGTGGCAGCCGAAGTGCGCCCAGGCCGCCCCGCCCAGCGCGGGCAGGACGGCCGCACGGGTCGCGGCGGCGCCGACCAGCGGCTCCGGCGCCTTGAACAGCCCGGCGGCATAGCGGGCCGCGGCCGCGACGCCGGGCAGGTCCTCCTCGGGCGAGGCGACCAGCAGGGCGCTGTCCGCGCCGACGGTGCCGCGGTGCTCGGCCCGGCTGCGCGCGTAGGCGAGGGTCTGGAAACCGGGCACGTACGACGACACCACGGCATCGAGGGCCGCGCCGCAGCCGTCGAGGTCGCAGTCGGGCCCCGTGCACTGGGCCGCGTGCAACGGCAGGGTGTTGAAGGCACCCGTGGGCACCCACCAGATCCGCGGCCACGGCCCGCCCTCGTCAACGGGTGTGGCCGCTCCCACGAGTTCCAGGACGGGACGCACGATCTTGTGCCAGGTCCAGGCCAGCGTCCGGCGGACCTCTGCCCCGGCCCCGATCAGTTCGGCCGGGGAACGCCTGGCCGGGCCCTGCGCGTTGATGACCTCGACGGCCTCACGCAGCCGCCGGGCCGCATCGGCGGTCTCCTCGGCCTTGGGTTCGAGGATCAGCGAGGTGATCGACCGGTCCGTCACGACGACGGCGTGAGTCAGCCGCCGGCCGTGGTTGAGCACGACGATCGGTCCGTCCGTCGCGAGGGCACGCAGCTGCTCGGCGGTCAGCGGACGCAGGAAGCCGTCGAACCCGGCTTCGGCGCGAATGCGGTCGATGAGCTCGTCCAGGGCACCCGAGGTGCGGAACTTCTCGAACCGGACGCGCTCGGCGTCGCCCGGTGCCACCGGCGTGTGCTCGGCGGCGAGCCGGTCCGTCAGCGTCTCGAACTCGCGCGCCAGGTCCGGGTGGGCCAGGCGCAACGCGCCGAGATCGGCGCGGGACTCGATCCGCCGGGACAACAGGAGGCCGCGGCCGCGCTCCAGCAACTCGGCGGCGCGGTCGACGTCCGGGCCGGTGACGCTGTGGTCGGGGACGAAGGGCTCCAACGGGATGGCCGGCAGGGGCTCACCGCTTCTGGCCGCGGTGACGAGCCGTTCCAGCTGCTCCACGCGTTCCTCCAGGAGCGCGTGGGTCCTGACGCCGCCGTCGCGGAGGAAGAGCCCCACGAGGATCAACTCGACGACCGCCCGGATGTCTCCCTCGAACGACGTCAGGCCGTGCTCGGCGGACCGCTGGTCGCTGCCCCGGTCGGTGAGGCCCGGCAGCAGCTCCACAGCGGCTTCCAGGTGGGACAGAGCCCGCTCGATGTCCGGTCGCGGCCCGCGCAGCGCGCCCGCCGCCGAGCCGAGTTCCCCGTGCGCCCGGATCAGCACCGGGACCCGCGCATCGCGGTGCGCGCCCGGATCGTCCACACCGGCAAGGCGGTTGCGCAACGGCGCCAGCAGCGGCTCCATGATCGCCTCGAAGGGGCTCGCCGGTGCCGCGGGCGGGGGGCCGGGCGTCCGCCCCGGCGAGATCGGCGGCAGGTGCCCCGGGCCCGCGACGCCGAGGGCGGCCATCGCGAACAGGGGGCGCAGCACGTCGGCCCAGCCGTCGCCCGCCTCCGGACCGAGGGCGTCGATCAGATGGCCGGCCTCGGCCATCAGGCTCCCGGCGCGCTCCGGATCGGTGTCGCGGATGTCCAGGGCGCGCATGGCCAGCACCCGCTGGAGCGTCATGGCGGCGAAGATCCGCATCCGATGGCCGGGCGGGCACTCCGCGAATCTCCGGCGGCACCGGTCGACCAGGTCGTCCGTGACGCCCGAGGCGGGGCCGCCGCCCGGCCCTACGCTGTCGACGAGGTCCTCCAGGGCGTCGCCCATGAGGTCCAGCCCCAGCGACCGGTCCGCCTCGGTGAGCGGACCACCGCCGAGCTCCTTGATGCGCCGCGCGATCTCCCGGGCCCGGTCCAGCTGATCCGGTTCGTGGCCGAAGACGTAGAGCTGCAGGGCGTTGTGGAACTCCATGTGGGCCGCCATGACGGTCCGGGCCAGGTCGGTCGGCTCGTCGGCGCCTCCGCCGGCCGCGGGGTCTGTGGGGCCTGCGGGGCATGTGGGGGCCGCGGGGCCCACGGGGGCGGTGGGCGCTTCAGGGGCCGTCCGCGCATCCGTTCCGGACCGGTCCCGTGCCGCGGCGAGCAGCGCCGCCGCCTCTCGTGCCGCGCCGGTGTCGAGGCGGGTGGCCGATATGACCGTGAGCGCCTGGGCGAGGACCTGGTCGGTGTTCGCGGGCAGGTCCGAGGCGTGCGCGCAGGCGTAGCGCAGCGCGGGCACGGCCTCTTCGTAGAGGGTGGGATCGCCCAGAGCGGCCGCACGGGAGGACAGCGCGCTGCCCAGCGCGGCGGACAGGTAGGCCCGCTGTTCGGTGTCGTCCTCACCGAGCTCGTCGAGCAGCTCCCGCATGATCGCGATGCTGGACTCGAGCTGCTCGGGGCTGTCCAGGCGGACGTCGGCCATACGGACCAGCTGGGAGACCAGACCGGCGATCTCCGGGTCGGCCCTGCCGTCCGGTTCGCCGGTGACGACCGTGAGCGCGGCGATGGGCAGAGCGGCGTCGTAACTGCCGTTCCTGAGCAGGCGGACCAGATGCAGGCCGTCCGGAGCCGCGGTCGCGGCCTGTTCGGCCAGCGAGCGGGCCTCCGCGTCGAGCCGGGCCGCCCGGACGGATCCGGACTCCCGCAGTTCCCGGGCCCGCAGGCCCGTCAGAGCCGCCAGCACGGCGACACAGGCGTAGCGCTGGGGCTCGTCGTCGGGCACCGCGGACAGGGCGGTGCGGTACCGGGCTATCTGCTGGTCGGAGACCGTGCCCGTGGTGAACGAGACGAGGAGGCCGGTCGTTTCGAGGGCGATGTCCGGGAGCGCGCCCTGCTGCGCGGCCTGTTCCCTGAGGCGGTCGACCAGGCGGCCCGTGGCCTCGGGACTTTCCCCCAGCTCTTGCAGCTCGCCCAGAACGTCGCGGACCTGCCGCTGCATGTCGCTCGCGATGTCCGCGCCGACGAGGGCGGTCAGCTCGTCACCCGAGCCGAGGGCGCTCAGCAGATCGCTCACGGCAACGGCGGCGAGCAGGTCCGCCGCCTCGCGAGCAGCCTCGGCGTCCCCCCGCTCCCGGGCCAGCGCGTCGAGCGCCCCGCTCAGGGCGACCGTGACGAGGGCGTGGGCCGGCTGGCCGGCCTGGACATGACCGAGGGCCCTGCGCAGCCGGCGTACGGCGCAGGCGATGCGGCCCGCGTCGTGCTCCCGTGCTCCCGCCCCGGCCACGGCCATCCCGACGCGCAGGTCCGTCCGTCCCGTCCAGGCGTCGGGTTCCGCGTGCAGTTCGCGCAGGGACCGCAGTCCCTCCGTGACCTGAGGGACAAGCGCGCCCTCGGGTGCGATCGCGACCAGTCGTTCGACCTCGCAGAGCGACGGTTCCCCGAGCAGGCGGGCCGCGTCCACCACGGTCGCCAGGGCGAGCGCCACGGCGTCGGCCGCGGCCGGGCCGTGGGCGTCCGGCCCCAGCGAGGGCAACCGCTCACACGCCGTCCGCCCGTGCCGTGCCGCCGCGGCCAGTGCCTCCGGATCCGCCGTCAGCTGGAACCGCACCAGCTCGATCCCGAGGGCCTGCAGCGCCACCTCGACCAGCCCCGTGTGCTCCTCGGGCAACAGGCTCCGTGCCGTGTCGGACCACGCGAGCGCACGAGCGACAGCCGCCAGCCGGTCGGGCTCGGCCGTGTCCGGTTCGTTGAGCAGGCCCCCGTGAGCCGAGCTCACCAGGTACGCGAACCGCGCGTCGTGGGCCGGATCGGCGGCGTCGAAGGCCTCCTGCAGGGGTGGCGGGAACGGGACCTCCTGCGGGACCCGCGGCCGCAGGAAGCCGAACGCGCCGGCGGCGATCGTCATGTTCTGCTGCGCGTCCGGGTCGTCCGGGCCCAGGTGGCGGAACCAGAACGTCCAGAAGACCGCGGCGACCGAGTCCAGGTCGACGGACTCCTCCGGCGCCGGAGCGGCCTCACGCAGCAGGGCCAGCGCGTCGTCGACCGCGTCCGGTGCGCGCAGGAGCGCGGGATCGCGGCTTTCCTGCGCTGCCAGCAGGCGGGCGACGACTCGTTCCCGAAGCTCGCTCATCGCCCCTATAGTAATTTGATTCCACGTCAAAGAGCACTGGTTTCAGCGCAGTTGGGGTGGCACACGTTGGGTCGTGGGACCAAAGCGCAGAGGTTGTACGAGGACGCCGTCGCATACGCGTGCAGCAACGCCGGCATGCTGCGCGAACTGATCGGCCCCGCCCACTGGGACGCCCCGTTCGCGGTCGTCCGGGACGGAGAGCCGGCCACGGCGGCATGGTGTGACGCCGTGCGTGCGCTGCACGACGCGGCCGAGGCGGCCGGCATTCCCGGTGGCCTCGGCCTGCGCTCCACGATGGGCGTCGGCGAGTGGCCGCCCGAGTCCACGCCGAGGTCGACCGGCTGGGTCTGCCCCACGGGCCGCTGCAGCCGGGTCGACCTGCAGGAGGAGACGGCCCCCGAAGCGGCGGTCTGCGCCCTGGTCGACGGGCCGATGCGCAGGGTGGACTGAGGCGGTGGGGCTGCTCCTCGAACTCCAGAAACGCATCCCCGACGGATGGCTCCTGCGCCGGCTGCTGCCGGCCCTGCTCTTCGTCGTGGTCGCCGCCGTGGGGGGCGGCCGACTCGGCCAGCGCGACTGGGACGACATCGGGCTCGCCCACCGGCAGATCGCCGGGGCGCTCCGGCTGCGCGGCGGCCTCACCGCCGACGGCGCCGCGACTCTCGTGCTCGTCGCCGCTGCCGCGGTGGCCGTCGCGCTGGCGATCCCCTTCGCCGCCGACGGCGTCGGCGCCCTGACCGCGGGAGCCTGGCCCTGGTGGCTGACCCCGCTGGGGCGGCGGCTGACCCGGTGGCGCGCCCGGCGCTGGGCGCCGCCCCAGGAGATCGGGAGGGAGGCCGTGCGGGCCCGCGCCGCGGGACGGGAGCTGCGCGCCGCCCGTCTCGACGCGCGCAGGGCCCGCACGGCACCGGTCGCCCCCGCAGGTCCCACGTGGTGCGGCGACCGGCTCCGCGCGGCCGAGGGCCGCGTCAGAACGGCGACGGGAACCGACCTCGCCGCCGAGTGGACCAGGCTGCTCCTCACGGTGCCCGACACCGACCGCGCCGCTCTGAGCGAGGCCCGCGCCGCCTACCAGGCATCCTGCGAAGCCGTCGCGTGGAGCGCGGGGTTCACCGCGGTCGGCATCTGGTGGTGGCCGGCGGGAGCGGGCGGGGTCGTCCTCTCGCTGGCGTCCTGGCGGTCGTTGCGCCGCGCGGTGGACGGACTGTGCCGTACCAGCGAGGCGGTCGCCGCCCTCCACCACGAGCCGGGGCCCCGGCCGGTCCCACCCGGCCGTCGGTGACCGTCACGCTCCGCACGTGCGGAGGGGCGCCGGCGGCACCGGCCGGGGCGGCCGGCGCCGGGGAGCGGGGGAGGGCCTGCACGAGGTGGCACCCCACTCCGGGAAGCGCGGGAAACGAGCTTCCTGGAACCGCCTACCCTTGACGCATGACCAGCAGCAGCGACCGGAGCCACGCAGTGGACGTTCACGCACCCAAGAGTTACGAGATCCGCACCTACGGGTGCCAGATGAACGTCCACGATTCCGAGCGCTTGGCCGGGCTGCTCGAGGACGCCGGGTACGTGCGGGCCCCCGAGGGGTCGGACGGGGACGCGGACGTGGTCGTGTTCAACACGTGCGCCGTCCGGGAGAACGCCGACAACCGGCTGTACGGCAACCTCGGCCGGCTCGCGCCGAAGAAGGCGTCGCGGCCCGGCATGCAGATCGCAGTCGGCGGCTGCCTCGCGCAGAAGGACCGCGACACCATCGTGAAGAAGGCGCCCTGGGTGGACGTCGTCTTCGGTACGCACAACATCGGCAAGCTGCCGGTCCTGCTGGAGCGCGCCCGCGTGCAGGAGGAGGCGCAGGTCGAGATCGCCGAGTCGCTGGAGGCCTTCCCCTCCACCCTGCCGACGCGGCGCGAGAGCGCGTACGCGGCCTGGGTCTCGATCTCCGTCGGCTGCAACAACACCTGCACCTTCTGCATCGTCCCGGCCCTGCGCGGCAAGGAGAAGGACCGCCGTCCCGGCGACATCCTCGCCGAGGTCGAGGCGCTGGTCGCCGAGGGTGTCTCCGAGATCACGCTGCTCGGCCAGAACGTCAACGCCTACGGCTCCGACATCGGCGACCGCGAGGCCTTCAGCAAGCTGCTGCGCGCCTGCGGGAACATCGAGGGCCTGGAGCGGGTCCGTTTCACCTCCCCGCACCCCCGTGACTTCACCGACGACGTCATCGCCGCGATGGCCGAGACGCCGAACGTGATGCCGCAGCTGCACATGCCCCTGCAGTCCGGTTCGGACACGGTCCTCAAGGCGATGCGCCGCTCCTACCGGCAGGAGCGCTACCTCGGGATCATCGAGAAGGTGCGGGCCGCGATCCCGCACGCCGCGATCACCACCGACATCATCGTGGGCTTCCCCGGCGAGACCGAGGAGGACTTCGAGCAGACCCTGCACGTCGTCCGCGAGGCGCGGTTCACGCAGGCCTTCACCTTCCAGTACTCCAAGCGGCCCGGCACCCCGGCCGCGACCATGGACGACCAGATCCCCAAGGAGGTCGTCCAGGCGCGCTACGAGCGGCTCGTCGCCCTCCAGGAGGAGATCTCCTGGGAGGAGAACAAGAAGCAGGTCGGCCGCACCCTGGAGCTGATGGTCGCCGAGGGCGAGGGCCGCAAGGACGGCGCCACCCACCGCCTGTCCGGCCGGGCCGCCGACAACCGGCTCGTCCACTTCACCAAGCCGGAGCAGGAGGTCCGCCCCGGTGACGTCGTCACGGTCGAGGTGACGTACGCCGCCCCGCACCACCTGCTGGCCGAGGGCCCCGTCCTCGACGTGCGCCGCACGCGCGCGGGGGACGCGTGGGAGAAGCGCAACGCCGCCGCGGCCGCGAAGCCGGCGGGCGTCATGCTGGGGCTGCCGAAGATCGGCGTACCGGCCCCGCTGCCGGTCGCGGCGGGAAGCGGCTGCGGCTGCGACTGAGGGCCTGCCACCGTACGGGCGGAAAGCGACAGCCTGCCCGCCGATCGGCGTGACGTGCTGCGGCAAGCTGGTCGTGCTGTGACTCGGCCGGCGGCTGCCGTACGGCGTACTCTGCCGATCATGCTTGTCGCCGCCGCAGTCTGTCCCTGCCCTCCGCTGCTCGTGCCCGAGGTGGCCGCGGGCGCCGCGCCCGAGATGGACACCGCGCGCTCGGCGTGCTCCGACGCGCTCGGTGTGCTCGCCGCCGCCCGTCCGGACCTCCTGGTGGTCGTCGGGCCCGCCGAGGGGAGCGGGCGCGGATCGTTTCCGCAGGGCAGCCCGGGGACCTTCCGGGGGTTCGGGGTCGACCTCGGCGTACGCCTCGGCCCCGCGACGGACAGCCCCGACGAGAGGGAGCTGCCGCCGTCGCTGGCCGTCGCCGCCTGGCTGCTGCAGCGGACCGGCTGGGCGGACGCCCCGATCGAGGGACTCGGTGTCGGGGAACCGCTCGCGCCCGAGCGGTGCGCCGAGGCCGGAAGGCAGATCGGGGCCCGGGCCGGGCGGGTCGCCCTGCTGGTGATGGGGGACGCCAGCGCGTGCCGCACGGTCAAGGCGCCGGGTTACCTGGACGAGCGGGCGGCACCCTTCGACGCCGAGGTCGCGCGGGCGCTGGGTACGGCGGACGTGGCGGCCCTCCAGGCGCTGGACGCCGAGCTGGCCCACGAACTCAAGGCCTCCGGCCGGGCCCCCTGGCAGGTCCTGGCCGGCGCCGCCGAGAAAGCGGACCTCACCGGCACCCTGCTGTACGAGGACGCGCCGTACGGCGTGGGGTACGTGGTGGCCACCTGGTCCTAGCGGAGCACTGCGCGGGCTGCCTCGTCCCGGTGGGGCAGGGGCCGCCTGTGGCGGCGGGCGTCTGGTGATGTCGCCTGCCCCACGTCCGCCCCACGCGTGAAACGGCGGACGGCCGGGGAGCCGGTGTGCTCCGCGACCGTCCGCCGATCCGTATGCCCTTCAGGACACTCAGGAAGCCGGTGGCGGACCCTCCGGCCGCATGGGGGTCGTCGGATCGCCGGTGGCCGTCTGCGGGCCGGGGCCTTCCTTGTGCGCGAGGCGGTCCATCGCCTCCTTGGCCTTGCCGGTGCCTGCCTGGATCCTGTCGCTGTACTTGTGCTTGGTCCGCTCGTCCACGACCTTGGCGGCCTTGTCGATGCCGTGCTGGACCTTGTCCCCGTGCTGTCGGGCGAGGTCCGAGACCTTGTCCCTGGCCGGCCCGAGCTTGCCCTTCATGTTGTCCAACAGACCCATGGTGCACCTTCCCTCGCGGGCAGTTACCTGCGGGCGCCCTCGCCGGCCTCGTTGTCGGCGGCTTCCTCGGCGGACTGCTGCTTGGGGATGCCGGAGCCGTCGGACGCGTCGTCCGCGCCGGCGTCCGCCTCCGCCGCCACGTCCTCGCTCCCGTCCCCGGCCGAACCCTTCGCCTCCGCCGGATCCGCCGCCTCCGCCTCCGCCGACTCCGCTTCCGCCACCTCGGCCCCTGCCGACTCCACGCCGGCCTCCGCCTCGGGGGCCGACGCCTCCGGAGTCGCCTTCGACCTGCCGAGGAGTCGTGCAAAAACGCCCATATCCACTCCATACGGTACTCGTGCGGGCGAATTCCCGCGTTACCCGGTGCGTACGGTTGCGCCGCCCGGGTCACCGCCTCCGGCGAACCGGAGGGCGGTATCTCGCCACGGGCAACGACCGGCGGTCCCGCCCGTCACGTAACTCGTTCGAGGCAGTGCCGGGAGGTTTGCGAGACTGGTGCGGTGAGCAGTGCACCCCCCAGCCCCCGCGTCATCGCCGTCGTCGGACCCACCGCGGCCGGAAAGTCCGATCTCGGTGTCTTCCTGGCCCAACAGCTCGGCGGTGAGATCGTCAACGCCGACTCCATGCAGCTGTACCGAGGGATGGACATCGGCACCGCCAAACTGACGCCGGAGGAAAGGGGCGGCATCCCGCACCACCTGCTGGACATCTGGGACGTGACGGTCACCGCTTCCGTCGCCGAGTACCAGAAGCTGGCCCGCGCCCGGATCGACGCACTGCTCGCCGAGGGCCGCTGGCCGATTCTGGTCGGCGGCTCCGGCCTGTACGTCCGTGGGGCCGTCGACAACCTGGAGTTCCCCGGCACCGACCCCGAGGTCCGGGCCCGCCTGGAGGGGGAGCTGGCCCTGCGCGGCTCGGGCGCGCTGCACGCCCGTCTGGCCGCGGCCGACCCGGAGGCGGCCCGCGCGATCCTGCCGAGCAACGGGCGTCGTATCGTCCGGGCACTGGAGGTGATCGAGATCACCGGCCGGCCCTTCACCGCGAACCTGCCGGGTCATGACTCCGTCTACGACACCGTCCAGATCGGGGTCGACGTGGCCCGTCCGGAACTGGACGAGCGCATCGCGCGCCGCGTCGACCGGATGTGGGAGGCGGGCCTCGTCGACGAGGTGCGCGCACTGGAGGCGCAGGGGCTGCGCGAGGGGCGCACGGCGTCGCGCGCGCTGGGTTACCAGCAGGTGCTCGCGGCGCTCGCCGGGGAGTGCGGCGAAGCGGAAGCGCGGGCCGAGACCATTCGTGCGACCAAGCGCTTCGCGCGCCGTCAGGATTCGTGGTTCAGGCGCGATCCCCGGGTGCACTGGTTGAGTGGGGCCGTGGCGGACCGCCGGGAACTTCCGCAGCAAGCCCTGGCGTTGGTCGAACGACCGGTCACAGCCTGATCACGTCATGGCATCGGGATGCGCCGCCGGTCATCCCGGCCTTCGGCGCCGTGCCATCATCGAGCTTCGATCGACCAAGTGGAGCCTAGTTGGGAGGGCGCGTGGCGATGGAGGCCGGCCCTCGCGACACCGCACACAGTGCCGAGCACGTCACCACCGAGGGTGACGAACCGGGCCCGGTCGTGGCTCGTGCGACCGGGGACTGCCTGGGCGAGGCCCTGGAGCGGCCCGGCGAGTCCCGTCTGCCCGGGGACCGGCTCGGTGACGGCCGGGCGGCCGAGGAGCGGCTCGCCGAGGACGCCTTCGCCGAAGTGCGGCTGACGGACGACGGTCCCGACGAGACGCCGGACGGTGTGACCGACGACGGGCCGGAGCCCGAGGAGATGTACCAGGGCGGTCCGGAGGTCGAGGTCGAGCTGCGCCCGCAGCGCCGGCTGCGCATCTGGCAGCTCGCTCCCATCGTGGGTCTGTCCGCCGTCGGCTCCCTGATGTTCGCCTTCCCGCTCGCCTTCGACTTCGGCGACAGCGGCGCCGTCATCGCCATGCTCGGCCTGCTGATCTGCTCCTGCGCCGCCGGCTGGGCCATGATGGCCGCCCGCAAGGTGGGCCACACCTGGCCGGGCCTGCCGGCCCGCGGCTCGGGTCGCCGCCCGGACTGGAGGGTCGTACTCGGGTACGTCCTGCTGGTGGCCGTGGTGGTGGTCCTCGCCGTGTGGCGCGTGGCCAGACTCCGCTGAAGCGCCCTCCCGCGCCCCCGCACCACCCCCACCTCCCATCGGCCGGGCTCGGCCGGGTGCTCCCGTACGATCGAGGAATGAGCACACCCCTCGCCTTCCTCAAGGGCCACGGCACCGAGAACGACTTCGTGATCGTCCCGGACCCGGAGAACGCCCTCGACCTGAGTCCCGCCGCCGTCGCCGCCCTGTGCGACCGCCGGGCCGGTGTCGGCGGCGACGGTGTGCTGCACGTGGTGCGCTCGGCCGCACACCCGGAGGCCAGGTCCATGGCGGCCGAGGCCGAGTGGTTCATGGACTACCGCAACGGCGACGGCTCGGTCGCCGAGATGTGCGGCAACGGAGTACGTGTGTTCGCGCGCTACCTCCAGCACGCGGGGCATGTGGGCGAGGGTGACCTCGCGATCGCCACGCGCGCGGGGGTGAAGACCGTCCACATCGCGAAGGACGGCGACGTCACCGTCGGCATGGGCCGTGCCCGTCTGCCGGAAGGCGAGGTCACGGTGAGCGTCGGTGAGCGCAGCTGGCCCGCGCGCAACGTGAACATGGGCAACCCGCACGCGGTCGCCTTCGTCGAGGACCTCACGCACGCCGGCCACCTGTACGACGCGCCGCGGTTCAGCCCGGCCGCCGCCTACCCCGACGGTGTGAACGTCGAGTTCGTCGTCGACCGCGGCCCCCGCCACGTCGCCATGCGGGTGCACGAGCGCGGCTCCGGCGAGACCCGCTCGTGCGGCACCGGCGCGTGCGCCGTCGCCGTGGCCACCGCCCGGCGCGACGGCGCCGACCCGGCCGTCACCGGCGTCCCGGCCACGTACACCGTCGACCTGCCCGGCGGGCGCCTGGTCATCACCGAGCGGCCCGACGGCGAGATCGAGATGACCGGACCCGCCGTGATCGTCGCCGAGGGCGAGATCGACGGCGAATGGCTGGAAAACGCGCTTCGTTGAGCCGACGGGACCACGAACGGCACGCCCTTCGGCTCCCGGATCAGCGGTTTCCGGCGACGGGAGGCGTTCGAAACCACGGGCGACCCCAGGGCACGTGGCGCAAACCCTAAACCTGCTGTGCGTCGCTCGAATGGGTGATCCGTTTCACGCTCGCCGAGAGGCGGTCGGTCGCGCGTGGTGGGCTCGATAGCATCAAGCACCGGCACGGACGGGGGGACGTCGCCATCCCTGAGCCGCGTACGCCCTGGGGCCCCGTCCGCCGGTCCACGAGCCGGAGGTGCCCATGAGTGCGGAGGCCACGAACCCTGCGACCCCTGGCCCGGTAGCGCCCGCGTCGTCCGTGGCGGCCACCGCCCCCGCGGTGCCCCGGGCGGACCGCAGGAAGTCCCGGCCACGGCTCGATCTGCGCAGGCTCGGCCGGGCCGCGCTGCTCGGCCCGGCCGTCCGCGGCAAGCTGCCCGACGCGATCAGCCACGTCGCGGAGGCGCACCGCGCCCATCACCCCGACGCGGACCTCGACCCGCTGCGCCGCGCCTACGTCCTCGCGGAGTCCTCGCACCGCGGCCAGATGCGCAAGAGCGGCGAGCCGTACATCACCCACCCGCTCGCCGTGACCCTGATCCTCGCCGAACTCGGCGCCGAGACGACGACGTTGACGGCCTCTCTGCTCCACGACACCGTCGAGGACACCGATGTGACGCTGGATCAGGTCCGGGAACACTTCGGCGAGGAGGTTCGTTACCTCGTCGACGGCGTCACGAAACTGGAGAAGGTCGACTACGGAGCCGCCGCCGAGCCCGAGACCTTCCGCAAGATGCTCGTCGCCACCGGCAGCGACGTGCGCGTGATGTCGATCAAGCTCGCCGACCGCCTGCACAACATGCGCACCCTCGGTGTGATGCGCCCCGAGAAACAGGCGCGGATCGCCAAGGTCACCCGTGACGTCCTCATCCCGCTCGCCGAACGCCTCGGCGTGCAGGCCCTGAAGACCGAGATGGAGGACCTGGTCTTCGCCATCCTGCACCCCGAGGAGTACGAGCACACACGCGAGCTCATCGCCGAGAACGCCGCCCGCCCGGAGGACCCGCTCGCCGAGGTCGCCGACGAGATGCGCGGGGTGCTGCGCGAGGCCGGCCTCCAGGCCGAAGTCCTCATCCGTCCCCGGCACTTCGTCTCCGTCCACCGCGTGTCCCGCAAACGCGGACAGCTGCGCGGCGCCGACTTCGGCCGCCTGCTGGTGCTGGTGGGGGAGGACGCGGACTGTTACGGCGTCCTCGGCGAACTGCACACCTGTATGACGCCGGTCGTCTCGGAGTTCAAGGACTTCATCGCCGTACCGAAGTTCAACCTGTACCAGTCGCTGCACGCCGCCGTCGCCCGCCCGGACGGCCAGGTCGTCGAAGTCCTCATCCGCACCCACCAGATGCACAAGGTCGCCGAGGCCGGCGTCGTCGCCCTCGGCAACCCGTACGCCCCCGCCTCCGACGCCCCGGCCCCCGGCGACAGCGCCGACGGCGAGCGTGTCGACCCCACCCGCCCCGGCTGGCTCTCCCGCCTGCTCGACTGGCAGCGGGCCGCGCCCGACCCCGACACCTTCTGGTCCACCCTGCGCGAGGACCTCGCCCAGGACCGCGAGATCACCGTGTTCCGCCCCGACGGCGGCACGCTCGGCCTGCCCGAGGGCGCCACCTGCGTGGACGCCGCCTACGCGCAGTACGGCGAGGACGCCCACGCCTGCATCGGCGCTCGCGTCAACGGCCGCCTGGCCACCCTCAGCACCGTCCTGAGAGACGGCGACACGGTCCAGCTCCTCATGGGCCAGGACCCGGCCTCCGAGCCCTCCCGCGAATGGCTGGAGCACGCCCACACCCCGGCCGCCCGCATCGCGATCCAGCGCTGGCTGGCGACGCATCCCGGCGGCGGCACCGGGGCGGACGAGATGACGGACCCACGCGACGAGCCCACCGAGGGCTCCGCCGCTCACCGCCCGGCGCCCGCCGATCTCCCCGCGACCGCCGGTGGTGCCGCCGCTCCGCCCGCGGTCCGGCCCCGGCGTGCCGACGTGCTCGCGGACCGGCCGGGGGCCGCCGTGCGGCTCGCCGGGTGCTGTACGCCCGTGCCGCCGGACGAGATCACCGGCTTCGCGGTACGCGGGGGAGTGGTGACCGTGCACCGGGTGGAGTGCGCGGCGGTGGCGCACATGAAGGGGCGGGGGCGCACGGAGGTCATCGTGCGCTGGGGCGACACCACGGAATGCCGGGTCACGCTGGTCGCTGAATCGTTCGGCCGCCCCCATCTGCTCGCCGACCTGACCGAGGCGATCGCCTCGGCCGGTGTCGACATCGTCTCCGCCACCGTCGAACCGCCCAGCCAGCAGCGGGTGCGGCACACGTACACCCTCCAGCTCCCCGACGCGGCCCGCCTCCCGGCCCTGATGCGCGCCATGCGGGACGTCCCGGGCGTGTACGACGTGGCCCGTGCCCAGCACCAGGCCCCGGCCGCCGAGTGACGCCGTGGCGCGACGGGATGACGACAGGGTGACGACGGTCCGTGACGCCGTGCGGGCCGCCGGACCGTGCACGGCCCGGCTCCGCGCAGAAGGGTCCCCGGACCGAGCCCGTTCGGGTGGGTCGGACGCGCGTCGCCGTCGTAGCGCGGGAGTGCCCTGGTAGCGGTGGTGCATGCCGCTCACCCCCCGCTCCCGCTTCCAGTCCCGGACCCAGGCCCGTGTCTTCCGGCACCGGAAGGCGGCCCTGCTCGCCTCCGCCGTCTCCGTCTGCCTGCTCGCCGCCGCGGCCCCGGCCGAGCCGCTCGGCATCGGCGACCGGCTCTACCCCTATCTGGGCAACCCGGGCTACGACGTGGCGTCGTACGACCTGTCCCTCACCTATCCCGGCACCAACGACAAGCCGCTCCAGGCCGTCACCACCATCGACGCCCGGACCACCGCCGACCTGGACCGGATCAACCTCGACTTCGCGCACGGCACCGTGCGGTCCGTCGAGGTCGACGGGCACCGCGCGGACTTCACCAGCGCCGGCGAGGACCTGGTCGTCACCCCGGACCACCCCCTTCCCGAGGGCAGCTGGACCCGGATCACGGTGAAGCACACCAGCGATCCCGCCGCCGCCAAGGACGAGGACGGGGGCTGGGTGCGCACCTCCGACGGGCTCGCCATGGCCAACCAGGCCGACGCCGCCCACCTGGTCTTCCCGTGCAACGACCACCCGTCCGACAAGGCGATGTTCACCTTCCACGTGACCGCCCCGAACGGCTACACCGTCGTCGCCAACGGTCTGTCCACCGGGGTGGCCCGGGCCGGCCGCACCACCACCTGGACCTACCGCACCCGGCACCCCATGGCCACCGAACTCGCCCAGGTGTCCATCGGCCGCTCCTCCGTACTGCGCCGTGAGGGTCCGCACGGGCTGCCGGTCCGTGACGTCGTGCCCAGCGCCGACGCCAAGGCCCTCGAACCGTGGCTCGCCAAGACGCCCGACCAGATCGCCTGGCTGGAGGGCAAGGTCGGCGCGTACCCGTTCGAGACCTACGGCGTGCTCCTGGCACAGGCCGCCACCGGCTTCGAACTCGAGACGCAGACGCTGTCGCTCTTCGAGAAGAACCTCTTCACCGAGTCCTCGCTGCCCCGGTGGTACAAGGAGTCGATCATGGTGCACGAGCTGTCCCACCAGTGGTTCGGTGACAGCGTCAGCCCCCGCACCTGGTCCGACGTCTGGCTGAACGAGGGGCACGCCACCTGGTACGAGGCGCTGTACGCCGAGGAGACCGCGCACCGGTCCATGGCCGACCGCATGAAGGCCGCGTACGCCTCCTCCGACGGCTGGCGGGCGGCGGGCGGCCCGCCCGGCCTGCCCAAGCCGCCCTCCCCCGGCCAGAAGATCGGAATCTTCCGGCCCAACATCTACGACGGCGCGGCGCTCGTGCTCTACGCCCTGCGCGAGGAGATCGGCCGGCCGGCCTTCGAGCGGCTGGAGCGGGAATGGGTCCGGGTGCACCGGGACTCCACGGCCACCACCGCCGACTTCGTCCGGCTGGCCTCGACCGTATCGGGCCGCGACCTGAGCGGCTTCTTCCAGGGCTGGCTGTACGGCGAGAAGACCCCGCCGATGCCCGGCCACCCGGACTGGAAGGCGTCGGGCCCCGCCAAGTCGGGCAAGCCGGACCACAAGGCGTCGGGCAAGGTCAGGGCGTCGAAGTCGCACAGCAGGCCTTCGCCGCCGGCCAAGCCGCGGGCCCGGTGATAACACGGTGACGAGACGTGCCGCCTCGTGCGACCATCTTCGGGTCGGCGCGAGACGGGACACGGGAATCTCCCGGGGTACTCGCGCGTTGATTCAGGCAGCGGTCCGCAGGACCGCCGCACCGACGCCGTAACCGCATCCCATCGACGTAAGGATCCAATGACCTCCTCTTCTTCCCCTTCCCAGGACACCAAGCGCCTCGCGCACGCCTATCCCGAGGGTCTTCGGGCCGATGCCCTGATGGAAGAGGACGTCGCCTGGAGCCACGAGATCGACGGCGAGCGGGACGGAGACCAGTTCGACCGCTCCGAGCGGGCGGCCCTGCGCCGCGTCGTGGGCCTGTCCACCGAGCTGGAGGACGTCACCGAGGTCGAGTACCGGCAGCTCCGCCTGGAGCGCGTCGTGCTCGTCGGGGTGTGGACCACCGGCACCGCGCAGGACGCCGACAACTCCCTCGCGGAGCTGGCCGCCCTCGCGGAGACCGCGGGCGCGCTCGTGCTCGACGGCGTCATCCAGCGCCGCGACAAGCCCGACGCGGCCACCTACATCGGCTCCGGCAAGGCCCAGGAGCTGCGCGACATCGTCCTCGAAACGGGCGCGGACACGGTCATCTGCGACGGTGAGCTGAGCCCGGGCCAGCTGATCCAGCTGGAGGACGTCGTCAAGGTCAAGGTCATCGACCGTACGGCCCTGATCCTGGACATCTTCGCCCAGCACGCCAAGTCCCGAGAGGGCAAGGCGCAGGTCGCGCTCGCGCAGATGCAGTACATGCTGCCGAGGCTGCGCGGCTGGGGTCAGTCGCTGTCCCGGCAGATGGGTGGTGGTCGCGGCGGCCTCGCCACGCGCGGCCCCGGTGAGACCAAGATCGAGACGGACCGGCGACGGATCCGCGAGAAGATGGCGAAGATGCGCCGGGAGATCGCGGAGATGAAGACCGGCCGCGAGATCAAGCGCCAGGAGCGCCGGCGCAACAAGGTGCCGTCCGTCGCCATCGCGGGCTACACCAACGCCGGCAAGTCCTCCCTGCTCAACCGCCTCACGGGCGCAGGCGTCCTGGTCGAGAACGCCCTGTTCGCGACCCTGGACCCGACCGTCCGCCGCGCGGAGACCCCGAGCGGCCGGCTGTACACCCTGGCGGACACCGTCGGATTCGTCCGGCACCTGCCGCACCACCTGGTCGAGGCGTTCCGCTCCACGATGGAGGAGGTCGGCGACTCCGACCTGATCCTGCACGTGGTGGACGGCTCGCACCCGGTCCCGGAGGAGCAGCTCGCCGCCGTGCGCGAGGTGATCCGGGACGTCGGCGCCACCGACGTGCCCGAGATCGTCGTGATCAACAAGGCGGACGCGGCCGACCCGCTGGTCCTCCAGCGGCTGCTCAGGGTCGAGAAGCGGTCGATCGCCGTCTCGGCCCGCACCGGCCAGGGCCTCGAGGAACTGCTCGCCCTGATCGACAACGACCTGCCGCGCCCGTCGGTCGAGGTCGAGGCACTCGTGCCGTACACGCACGGAAAGCTCGTCGCCCGCGCCCACACCGAGGGTGAGGTGATCTCCGAGGAGCACACCGCGGAGGGCACCCTGCTCAAGGTCCGGGTCCACGAGGAGCTGGCGGCGGACCTGGCACCGTACGTCCCGGTCTCGACGGCCTGACCCCCGCTGTACGAAAGGGCCCGCCTCCTCTGTGAGGGGGCGGGCCTTCAGCGTCCCGTCAGCGTCCCTTCAGGGGCGCGCGCTCACCGCCCGTCACCGCCCGGCGAACTTCTTGCTGACCGACTCGTAGACGCCCTTGGCCACGGGCCCCAGCCGAGGACCGGCCAGCCACCCCGAACTCACCGGGCCGATCGACGTGTTGGACACCAGCGCCGGCTTGCCGTCGGAACCGGTCTCCACCCAGCCCCCTCCGGAGGAGCCCGCGGTCATCGTGCAGCCGATCCGGTACATCGTCGGGTCCGCCTGGGCGAGGGAGAGCCGGCCCGGCTTGTCCGTGCACTGGTACAGCAGCTGACCGTCGAACGGAGCCGCCTCCGGGTACCCGGACGCGGTGATGCTGCTGACCTTCGGCACCGCCGGAGCGTTGAAGTTCACCGGAAGCGCCCCGCCGACCGTCTCCTCCAGCGACTTGCCACTGCTGCCCTGCTCCGGCGTCACATGGATCACCGCGTAGTCGTACGACGCGCCCTGGCCGCCGGTCTCACCGCCCTGGTCGATCCACTGCTGCGAGGTCTGCGCCCCATCGCCCACCAGACGCCGTACGGGGCGATCTCCGACCGGGTGGCGCTCTGCAGCTGGGCGGCCGACCTGGCGGAGTTGTTGTACGACGGCACGAAGGCCATGTTGCGGTACCAGCCGCCGCTCTTGCCGGCGTGCACACAGTGCCCCGCCGTCCAGACCAGGTTGGACTTGCCCGGGTGCGCGGGGTCCTCGACCACCGTGCCCGAGCACACCATGTGGCCCTCGGGGGAGTCGAAGAACACCTTGCCCGAGGCGGCCGCGTTGGTGTGGTACGGCGGCGCCACCGTCCGGGCCTTCACGGGCTGCGGGGTCGGGTCCGTCACGCCCTGGTCACCGGAGATGTCGTTGTCGTTGACGCCCTTGTTCGGGTCGTTGGCGTGGCGCATCCGGTTCGGGTCCCACAGACCCTTGATGATCGGGTTGATGAAATCGTCGGCCTCGCGCAGCCAGTCTTCCTTGTTCCAGTTCTTCCAGGCGCCGTTCTTCCACTTGTCGATGTCGATCCCGTGCTCCTTGAGCCTCTTCCTGAGGTCGTCCGGGATTCTGATCTTTCCGTCGCCGGTGCCGGCCGCGGTCGCCGAGGCGGTCGGACTGCCGTCGGCCTTGTCGTCGCCGTTGCAGGCGGTGGCGGTCAGCGCCAGCGCCGAGGCGAGGGCGACCGCCGCCAGTGCGGGGGAGGTGCGGCGGGGGCCCCTCTCTCGCCGAACGGTGAACGACGGTCGTATGGATCGCATGCTGGTGACTCCCCCTGGGGTGAAGGTACTCGGCGCTTCGGCCGCGGCACCGGCCGTGAACTCATGGTGAGTTCATGCCGGTCCCCCGACCGTCTGGGAACGGCATCACACACTATGCGCTCGCTGTGGGGGAGTTCCGACGGAACGGCAACGGTTCGGCTACAAGCCGTCTGACCTGGCCGATCGTCCGTAGATTTACCGATTTGACGTCACCTCAGGGCGACCGTCCGCCGGCGGCCCCGCCACGTTCCTCCCGCGGCACGGCGCGGCACACGCCATCCCGCCCCCCTGGCAATGATCTTGAGGGAACCCGTAACCCGTCGACCGGTGCGCGGTTGTAGCGGTGGGGGGCCAGCTGCCTGCACCCGGTCCCCGCGGATCAACACGCCTCTGAACAGCGGGGAGGACAGCGCGTCGTGGCCGTAACGGAGTCGATGGCTGGAGGCTTGCACGGGGAAGGGCGTGCCGTGCACGAGGGGATCCTCAGACGCCAGTCGGCGCGTGAGTCCTCCGCCCGCACCTACGCCCGGGCCCTGCCCATCGTCCCGGTCCGGGCGCGAGGGCTCACCATCGAGGGCGCCGACGGCCGCCGTTACCTGGACTGCCTGTCCGGCGCCGGCACCCTCGCCCTCGGCCACAACCATCCGGTCGTGCTGGAAGCCATCCGCAAAGTCCTCGACTCGGGCGCTCCCCTCTCCGTGCTCGACCTGGCGACCCCCGTCAAGGACGCCTTCATCACCGAGCTGTTCCGCACCCTCCCGTCCGGCCTCGCCGACCGGGCCCGGGTCCAGTTCTGCGGACCGGCCGGTACCGACGCCGTGGAGGCCGCCCTCAAACTGGTCCGGGCCGCGACCGGCCGCACCGGCATCCTCGCCTTCACCGGCGCCTACCACGGCATGACCGCCGGTGCCCTGGCCGCCTCCGGCGGTGCCCGTGACCTCCAGGTCGCCCGCCTGCCCTATCCGCAGGACTACCGTTGCCCCTTCGGCGTCGGCGGGCCGCGCGGCGCCGAGCTCTCCGCCCGCTGGACCGAGTCCCTCCTCGACGATCCCAAGTCCGGCGTGCCCCTGCCCGCGGGCATGATCCTCGAACCCGTCCAGGGCGAGGGCGGGGTGATTCCCGGGCCGGACGACTGGCTGCGCCGCATGCGGCAGCTCACGGCCGACCGGTCCATCCCGCTGATCGCCGACGAGATCCAGACCGGCGTCGGCCGGACCGGCGCCTTCTGGGCCGTCGACCACAGCGGCATCAGCCCCGACGTCATGGTCCTGTCCAAGGCCATCGGCGGCAGCCTCCCGCTGGCCGTGATCGTCTACCGCGACGACCTCGACGTCTGGCCGCCCGGCGCCCACGCCGGAACGTTCCGCGGCAACCAACTCGCCATGGCCGCGGGCACCGCGACCCTCGCCTACGTCCGCGAGAACGGACTCGCCCAACGAGCCGCCGGCCTCGGTACCCGCATGCTGCACCAACTCGGGGAACTGGCCGACAGGTTCACGTGTGTGGGGGAGGTGCGCGGGCGCGGGCTGATGATCGGGGTCGAACTGGTCGACCCGGAAGGCACCGGAGCCGAACCCGGGGGCCACCGCCCCACGCCCACCGGTCAGGAGGCCACCGGCACTGCGCGCCGAGCCGCGCCCGAACTCGCCGCGGCCGTCCAGCGGGAGTGTCTGGAGCGCGGACTGATCGTCGAACTCGGCGGCCGGCACTCCGCCGTCGTCCGGCTGCTACCCCCACTCACCCTCAGCGACGAACAGGCGGCAGCCGTCCTGGACCGCCTGGCGGACGCGGTGGCGGCGGTGGCCCGCACGCACGAGGAACAGGGCCCCCACCGCAGCCGGCCCCAGGGCCCTGCCCAGCGCGCCGGCTGAGATCGACTCCGACTCCGGCCCCGACCAGTCGCCGGGGCCGGCACGGGCCTTCGGACCGTTCCCGTCGTCAACCCAACTCCCTTCTCACACGACGACGTTCAGGCCCCCACCGGCCTCTCCGCCCTCCCCTTCCTGCTCGCCCTCGGTGCCGACGCGGTGCCTCCTCCGCGCCCACCGATCCCGCCGAGGCCACCGCCGATCCCGCCGGGGCGACCGCCGGCAAGGCGGGAGAGGCACCCGGGCGACAGCACCAACCCGCACCACCCAGCCAGCCACGAGGAGCCGTCATGAACGCCACCCCCACTCCCGACGGCAGCTCCGGTGCTCCCGACGAACAGGGGGACTCCGGCATCCCGGCCTCCCACGTACCGCTCGCCGAGTCGGTTCCCGCACAGAAGAGGCGCACCGTCGATCTCACCCGAGTGACCGAGCCCGGCGCCGACCTGCTGGAGCATCCCGACCCGCACACCGCGGCCCAGGCCGCCGCCGTGGACAGCCTGGTGCGGTGCTGGGTGCGGGAGACCAACCTCGCGGCACCCCACGGCGGCACCCTCTGCCTCCCGCTGCCGGCCAGCGGCACCTCCCTGCTCGTGCCGGTCCGCTACTGGTCGCCGACGGGCTCACATCGCTTCGGCCCACCCCGTCTGGTCAGCGCCCCCGCGTCCGCTCCCGCGGTCGACGCCGTCACCCTGGCGGCACTGCTCGCCCGGGAGACGGCCGGCGACGCGGGCGGTGCCTGCGCTCAGGACCTCACCGGCCCGGGCCCGTGCGACGGCGGCGACCTCGTGGCCCGGGTGGCGGACTCCCTGCGCCGCACCGCGGCCTTCGTGCGCGACCGGCGCGCGCACCCCGCCGATGTCCCCGACCTCTTTCTCTCCGCCGAGCAGGCCCTCCTCCTCGGACACCCCCTGCACCCGGCCCCCAAGAGCCGGGAAGGACTGACCGAGACCGAGACCCGCCGCTACTCACCGGAGCTGCGCGGCTGCTTCCCCCTGCACTGGATCGCTGTCGCCCCCTCCCTCCTCGCCACCGACTCGGCCTGGACCGAGCGAGGCCGTCCCGTCCCCGCCGCCCAGCTCACCCGGGGCCTCGCCGGCACCGACCTCCCCGTGCCCGACGGCCACGCCGCCCTCCCCCTGCACCCGTGGCAGGCCCGTGAGGTGTGCCACCGCGAACCCGTCGCGGCCCTGCTCGACGCCGGACTCCTCCGTGACCTCGGCCCCCTCGGCACCGCCTGGCATCCCACCTCCTCCGTCCGTACGGTCCACCGGTCCGGCGCACCCGCGATGCTCAAGCTGTCCCTCGGCCTGCGCATCACCAACTCCCGCCGCGAGAACCTGCGCAAGGAACTCCATCGGGGCGTCGAGGTGCACCGGCTGCTGCGCACCGGCCTGTCGCGGCAGTGGCAGGCCGCGCACCCGTCCTTCGACATCGTCCGCGACCCGGCCTGGCTCGCCGTCGACGCCCCGGACGGACTTCCCGTGCCCGGACTCGACGTGGTGATCAGACACAACCCGTTCGCCCCGACCGACGACGTGTGCTGCGTCGCCGGACTCGTCTCGCTCCGGCCCGTGCCCCAATCCGGCGGCGACTCCTCGGCGCAACCGGCCGCCCGGCCCATGCGTTCCCGGCTGGCCGAGCTCGTCGAGCGACTCGCCGCGCGCACCGGCCGGCCCCTCGCAGCCGTTGCCGCGGAGTGGTTCCTGCGGTACCTGGAGCAGGTCGTCCGTCCCGTGCTCTGGCTGGACAGCGAGGCCGGCATCGCCCTGGAGGCGCACCAGCAGAACACCCTGGTCCTGCTCGACGGCGACGGCTGGCCCGCAGGCGGCCGCTACCGGGACAACCAGGGCTACTACTTCCGCGCGTCCCGGCGAGCCGAACTGGATGCCCGGCTGCCCGGCATCGGCGAGCGCAGCGACACCTTCGTCTCGGACGAGGTGACCGACGAACGCTTCGTCTACTACCTGGCCATCAACAACGTGCTGGGCCTGATCGGCGCGTTCGGCTCCCAGCGCCTGGCCGACGAGCGGCTCCTCCTCGCGGCCTTCCGCCGGTTCCTCACCGACGTCGCCGCAGGGCCCACCGCACCGCGGACCTCCCTGCCCCGCCGTCTGCTCGACTCACCCGTCCTGCGCTGCAAGGCGAACCTCCTGACCCGGCTGCACGGCCTCGACGAACTCGTCGGCCCGGTCGACACCCAGTCCGTCTACGTCACCGTCGCCAACCCCCTCCACTCCTGAGCGCCTCGCCCCGACTCCCCGCACTTCCGAGGAACATGACCCACCTCGTCTCCTGAGAGGAGCGCACCATGCCTCCCACCGACGCGAACGCCGACGCCGTCCCCGGCCCCGGTCCCGCCCGACCGGGCACCCCCGTCCCCCCAGGCGTCCCCGTCGATCCCGGTGCCCCTGTCCACCGGGGCCCCGCCGGCCCGCGAGCCGACGGCACGGGCACCCGGGGCACCCCCTTCACCGGGTTCGCCGTCGAGGACGACGACGCGGACTGCGAGGACACCCTGGACCTGCACCTGCCCGCCGAGTTCCTCGCCCTCTTCGCCCCAGGGACGGCCTGCCTCCTGGACCAGCTCCACACGTGGGGCGCCGTGGACACACGCGTGGGCTCGTTCCAGCTCGTGCCCGTCCGCATCGACCACGACCTGCCGCTCGTCCACCGCTGGATGAACGACCCCGCCGTCTCGGAGTTCTGGGAGCTGGCCGGGCCCCGCGACCGGACCGAGGACCACCTGCGTGCCCAACTCGACGGCGACGGACGCAGCGTGCCGTGTCTCGGCGTACTGGACGGCACACCGATGAGCTACTGGGAGATCTACCGGGCGGATCTGGACCCGCTGGGCCGCCACTACCCGGCCCGCCCCCATGACACCGGGATCCACCTCCTCGTCGGTGGGGCCGCGGACCGAGGACGGGGGCTGGGATCCGCGCTGCTGCGAGCCGTGGCCGACCTGATCCTGGACCGCCGCCCCACCTGCGCACGGGTCGTGGCGGAACCCGATCTTCGCAACATCCCCTCCGTCGCCGCGTTCCTGAGTGCCGGCTTCCGGTTCGCCGACGAGGTCGACCTGCCCGGCAAGCGGGCCGCCCTCATGATCCGGGACCGAGCCCTGCGGGACGTGCTGTAGCGCCCCGTGACGAAGCCATCCCCCTCAGTGATCGACACCACCACCAGGAGCCAGGTCGTGATCCCGCCGTCCCCACCCGCCTTGATCGCCCGTTTGTCAGTGCCGGGCCGTAGGGTGGTTGGGCTATGACGAAGCCCTCACTCCCCGAACTCCTGCACGCCGCCGTCACAGCCGTCGGCGGTACGGAGCGCCCCGGCCAGGTGACCATGGCCGAAGCGGTCGCCGAGACGATCGACGACGGATCCCACCTGCTGGTCCAGGCCGGCACCGGCACCGGCAAGTCGCTCGGCTATCTCGTGCCGGCGCTCGCGCACGGGGAGAGGGTGGTCGTCGCGACGGCGACGCTGGCGCTGCAGCGCCAGCTCGTGGAGCGCGACCTGCCCCGCACGGTCGACGCGCTGCACCCGCTGCTCCGTCGCCGCCCGGAGTTCGCGATGCTCAAGGGCCGGTCGAACTACCTCTGCCTCCACCGCCTGCACGAGGGCATGCCGCAGGACGAGGAGGACGGCCTCTTCGACCAGTTCGAGGCCGCCGCGCCCACCAGCAAGCTGGGCCAGGACCTGCTGCGGCTGCGCGACTGGTCGGACGAGACCGAGACCGGCGACCGGGACGACCTCACCCCCGGTGTCTCGGACCGCGCCTGGGCGCAGGTGTCGGTGTCGTCACGGGAGTGCCTGGGCGCGTCGAAGTGCGCCTACGGCGCCGAGTGCTTCGCGGAGACGGCCCGTGAGCGCGCCAAGCTCGCCGACGTCGTCGTCACGAACCACGCACTGCTCGCCATCGACGCCATCGAGGGCGCGCCGGTGCTGCCGCAGCACGAGGTGCTGATCGTGGACGAGGCGCATGAACTCGTCTCCCGGGTCACCGGCGTCGCGACCGGCGAGCTCACGCCCGGCCAGGTCAACCGCGCGGTGCGCCGCGCCGCCAAGCTCGTCAACGAGAAGGCCGCCGACCAGCTGCAGACCGCCGCCGAGGGCTTCGAGCGGCTGATGGAGCTGGCCCTGCCGGGCCGCCTGGAGGAGATCCCGGAAGACCTCGGCTACGCACTCATGGCCCTGCGGGACGCGGCGCGCACGGTCATCAGCGCGCTCGGCTCGACCCGTGACAAGTCGGTCCAGGACGAGGACGCGGTCCGCAAGCAGGCGCTGGCCTCGGTGGAGACGGTGCACGACGTGGCGGAGCGGGTTCTGAACGGCTCGGAGTGGGACGTCGTCTGGTACGAGCGGCACGACCGCTTCGGAGCGTCCCTGCGGGTCGCCCCCATGTCGGTCTCGGGCCTGCTCCGGGAGAAGCTCTTCGCCGACCGCGCCGTCGTCCTCACCTCGGCGACCCTCAAGCTGGGCGGCGACTTCAACGGCGTCGGGGCCTCCCTGGGGCTCGGCCCCGAGGGCACGGAGGGCGAGGACCTGCCGAAGTGGAAGGGCGTCGATGTCGGCTCGCCCTTCGACTACCCCAGGCAGGGCATCCTCTACGTCGCCAAGCATCTCGCGCGCCCCGCGCGTGACGGTGAGCGCTCCGACATGCTCGACGAACTGACCGAGCTCATCCAGGCGGCCGGGGGCCGCACCCTCGGGCTGTTCTCGTCCATGCGGGCCGCGCAGCTCGCCGCGGAGGAGCTGCGCTCGCGGATCCCCGAGTTCCCGATCCTGCTGCAGGGCGAGGAGACCCTCGGCGAGCTGATCAAGAACTTCGCGGCCGACCCGAAGACCTGCCTGTTCGGCACGCTGTCCCTGTGGCAGGGCGTGGACGTTCCCGGCCCCAGCTGCCAGCTGGTCGTGATGGACAAGATCCCCTTCCCCCGCCCCGACGACCCGTTGATGAGTGCCCGGCAGAAGGCGGTGGAGGACGCGGGCGGCAACGGCTTCATGGCCGTGGCCGCCACCCACGCGGCCCTGCTCATGGCCCAGGGTGCCGGCCGGCTCGTCCGCGCTTCGGGGGACCGGGGCGTGGTCGCCGTACTGGATCAGCGACTGGCCACCGCGCGGTACGGCGGCTATCTCAAGACGTCACTGCCGGACTTCTGGTACACCACGGACCGCAATCAGGTGCGCAAGTCGCTCGCCGCGATCGACGCGGCGGCGAAGGCGGCAGAGGCGGAGCACGCCGAGGCGAAGTGATCGCAAGCGATCCGGATCCAGCCCGCCCTGGATCCGGACACAGCAGGGCCCCGGAACCGGCGCAGGGGTTCCGGGGCCCGGTCAGGGAGCGAGCAGCCGTACGGCCCGCCCGCCGCGGGCGTCACACGCGCCGCAGCACCGCGACGACCTTGCCCAGGATGGTCGCGTCGTCGCCCGGGATCGGCTCGTAGGCCGCGTTGTGCGGAAGGAGCCACACGTGGCCGTCCTCGCGCTTGAAGCGCTTGACGGTGGCTTCGCCGTCGAGCATGGCCGCCACGATGTCGCCGTTCTCGGCGACCGGCTGACGGCGCACGGTGACCCAGTCGCCGTCGCAGATCGCGGCCTCGATCATGGAGTCGCCCACGACCTTGAGGACGAACAGTTCACCGTCGCCGACGAGCTGGCGGGGGAGGGGGAAGACGTCCTCGACGGACTCCTCCGCGAGGATGGGGCCACCGGCGGCGATGCGGCCGACCAGCGGGACGTAGGACGCGGCGGGCTTGCCGGCGGTGTCCGTGGGCTGCACGGTCACGGCCTGGTCGGAGCCGCGCACCTCGTACGCACGCGGGCGGTGCGGGTCGCGGCGCAGGAAGCCCTTGCGCTCCAGCGCCATGAGCTGGTGCGCGACCGAGGACGTGCTCGAAAGGCCGACGGCCTGTCCGATCTCCCGCATCGACGGCGGGTAACCGCGCCGCTGGACGGAGTCACGGATGACTTCGATCACGCGCCGCTGCCGGTCCGTGAGTCCGGAGCTGTCGGCCCGGATCCCTGGAGGCCGGCCCGGCAAGGAGCGCTTGTGTGCCTCTGGATTCGCGGCTTCGTTCATCACGTGTACCGGCTCGACTCGGCCCTGGGAGCGGTCCTGGGCGGTGATGGTGGCACTGTCTGCGGTGGTGGTCACGTCGGCCCCTCTCGATGGTCTCCCTGCTGGACAACGGTAGTTGGTTTCGAAAGGTTGCGCCAAACACACGTTCGAGTGAAAAAGTGCGATTCACCGGACGCAACCGCGTGTCTGGGTGTATTGCTAACGCGCCACCGGGCGGGCAAAAGCGCTCATTGTTGTACTCTTCACCGCCGGGGTCGCCGGCCTCGTGGGCCGCCGCCCCAGTCTGCCATCCGGAACCCGGCCGTCCGGGCTTCGGGTCCCTTCTGTGCCGGAGTCCCACGCGTCCTCCGTGCGGCGCCCACGGTATCTCCGCAAGCGCCACAGCGATACGGCTCTGACCCGCGTGTCCCCGCGGCCGCCCGTCTGCGGGGATGTCCGCCGCCCGCCGTCGCGACACGCGACTCCGCCTCGGTGTATGAGCCAATCCCCACATGTAGTGGTTGGATGGCTACAGCAGCCCAGAAGTTGTGGTCCCCCGGTCTGACACGGCTCCGCGATCGCCTATGCTTAGGGCTGCTTCGCGGGGCCCATGAGGTCCGGTGAGGTTGTTGAGTCTGCTGTGAGGAGGGTTGGAGATCATGCACTGCCCCTTCTGCAGGCACCCGGACAGCCGCGTGGTCGACAGTCGTACGACCGACGACGGCACGTCGATCCGCAGGCGCCGTCAGTGCCCTGACTGCTCCCGCCGTTTCACGACCGTCGAGACGTGCTCGCTCATGGTGATCAAGCGGTCCGGGGTCACCGAGCCTTTCAGCCGTGCCAAGGTCATCAACGGCGTGCGCAAGGCGTGCCAGGGGCGGCCTGTCACCGAGGACGCGCTCGCCCAGCTCGGCCAGCGGGTCGAGGAGGCGGTGCGGGCCACCGGAAGCGCCGAGCTGACCACCCATGACGTGGGGCTGGCCATACTCGGCCCGTTGCAGGAGCTCGACCTCGTCGCCTATCTGCGGTTCGCCTCCGTCTACCGGGCGTTCGACTCGCTCGAGGACTTCGAGGCCGCCATCGCGGAGCTGAGGGAGGCGACGCGGGGCCCCGCCGCGGACGAGGAAGACGCGGGAGCGGGGAGCCAGGAAGACGAACGCGGGCCCGTCGGGACCGGTGAGGTCCCCGTGCCCGTACGCGCCGCCGACTGACGAGGCGGCCGGGGTCCGGGAGGAGACCGGTTTCCGGCCGGGAGGCGGCGACCCAAGACCTGTTGCGGGCGGCGGCTGAGGGTGCCCGCAACACCAGACAGAACACCGTGCCACGGGAACAAACGGGGCACTTCAGGGCGTTTTTGCCCGTACAGGGAGGCGGCATGACAGAGACGGCGAGCGGTCCGGCACGAGGTTCCCGAGCCAAGGGCACCAAGGCGGGTAACAAGGGACTGCACATCGAGCGCATCCACACCACCCCCGGCGTGCACCCGTACGACGAGGTGGCGTGGGAGCGCCGTGACGTCGTCATGACCAACTGGCGCGACGGCTCGGTCAACTTCGAGCAGCGTGGCGTCGAGTTCCCCGACTTCTGGTCGGTGAACGCGGTCAACATCGTCACCAGCAAGTACTTCCGCGGTGCCGTCGGCACCCCGCAGCGCGAGGTCAGCCTCAGGCAGCTGATCGACCGCATCGTGAAGACGTACCGGAAGGCCGGTGAGGACCACAAGTACTTCGCCTCGCCCGCCGACGCCGAGATCTTCGAGCACGAGCTGGCGTACGCCCTCCTGCACCAGATCTTCAGCTTCAACAGCCCCGTCTGGTTCAACGTCGGCACGTCGCAGCCCCAGCAGGTCTCCGCCTGCTTCATCCTGTCCGTCGACGACTCCATGGAGTCGATCCTCGACTGGTACAAGGAAGAGGGCATGATCTTCAAGGGCGGCTCCGGAGCCGGCCTGAACCTCTCCCGCATCCGCTCCTCCAAGGAGCTGCTGTCTTCCGGCGGCAACGCCTCCGGTCCGGTCTCCTTCATGCGCGGCGCCGACGCCTCCGCCGGCACCATCAAGTCCGGTGGCGCCACCCGCCGCGCGGCGAAGATGGTCGTCCTCGACGTCGACCACCCCGACATCGAGGACTTCATCGAGACCAAGGTCAAGGAAGAGGAGAAGATCCGCGTCCTGCGCGACGCGGGCTTCGACATGGACCTGGGCGGTGACGACATCACCTCCGTCCAGTACCAGAACGCCAACAACTCGGTCCGTGTGAACGACGAGTTCATGAAGGCGGTCGAGGACGGCGGCCAGTTCGGCCTGCGGGCCCGGATGACCGGTGAGGTCATCGAGGAGGTCGACGCCAAGGCGCTCTTCCGCAAGATCGCCGAGGCCGCGTGGGCCTGCGCCGACCCGGGCATCCAGTACGACGACACCATCAACAACTGGCACACCTGCCCCGAGTCCGGCCGGATCACCGCGTCGAACCCGTGCAGCGAGTACATGCACCTGGACAACACGTCCTGCAACCTGGCCTCGCTGAACCTGATGAAGTTCCTGAAGGACGACGGCAAGGGCAGCCAGTCCTTCGAGACCGAGCGTTTCCAGAAGGTCGTCGAGCTGGTCATCACCGCGATGGACATCTCGATCTGCTTCGCGGACTTCCCGACCCAGAAGATCGGCGAGAACACCCGCGCCTTCCGCCAGCTCGGCATCGGCTACGCCAACCTCGGCGCCCTGCTGATGGCCACCGGCCACGCCTACGACTCCGACGGCGGCCGCGCCCTCGCCGGCGCCATCACCTCCCTGATGACGGGTACGGCCTACCGCCGCTCCGCCGAACTGGCCGCGGTCGTCGGCACGTACGACGGCTACGCCCGCAACGCCGACGCCCACAAGCGCGTCATGGCGCAGCACGCCGACGCCAACGGCAAGGCCGTCCGCATGGACGACCTGGACACCCCGGTGTGGGCCGCCGCCACGGAGGCCTGGCAGGACGTCGTCCGTCTCGGCGAGAAGAACGGTTTCCGTAACTCCCAGGCGTCCGTCCTCGCCCCGACCGGCACCATCGGTCTCGCGATGTCCTGCGACACCACCGGTGTCGAGCCGGACCTCGCGCTGGTGAAGTTCAAGAAGCTGGTCGGCGGCGGCTCGATGCAGATCGTCAACGGCACCGTCCCGCAGGCCCTGCGCCGCCTGGGCTACCAGGAGGAGCAGATCGAGGCGATCGTCGCCCACATCGCCGAGCACGGCAACGTGATCGACGCCCCCGGCCTCAAGCACGAGCACTACGAGGTGTTCGACTGCGCCATGGGCGAGCGTGCCATCTCCCCGATGGGCCACGTCCGCATGATGGCCGCGATCCAGCCCTGGATCTCCGGCGCCATCTCCAAGACGGTCAACATGCCGGAGACGGCGACCGTCGAGGAGGTCGAGGAGATCTACTTCGAGGCCTGGAAGCTCGGCGTCAAGGCCCTCGCGATCTACCGCGACAACTGCAAGGTCGGCCAGCCGCTCTCCGCCAAGACCAAGGAGAAGGAGAAGGCCGAGGTCACGGAGAAGGCCGAGGCGACCATCCGCGAGACGGTCGAGAAGGTCATCGAGTACCGCCCCGTCCGCAAGCGCCTCCCCAAGGGCCGTCCGGGGATCACCACGTCCTTCACGGTCGGCGGCGCCGAGGGCTACATGACCGCCAACTCCTACCCGGACGACGGTCTCGGCGAGGTCTTCCTGAAGATGTCCAAGCAGGGCTCCACCCTCGCGGGCATGATGGACGCCTTCTCCATCGCGGTCTCCGTCGGTCTGCAGTACGGCGTCCCGCTGGAGACGTACGTCTCGAAGTTCACCAACATGCGCTTCGAGCCGGCCGGTATGACGGACGACCCGGACGTGCGGATGGCGCAGTCGATCGTCGACTACATCTTCCGCCGCCTGGCGCTGGACTTCCTGCCCTTCGAGACCCGCTCCGCGCTCGGCATCCACTCCGCCGAGGAGCGCCAGCGGCACCTGGAGACCGGTTCCTACGAGCCGTCCGACGACGAGGTCGACGTCGAGGGCCTGGCCCAGTCGGCGCCGCGCGCCCAGGAGCTGAAGGCCGTGGCCACGCCGCGTGCCGAGGTCGAGGCGGCCAAGCCCGCCCCGAAGCAGGCCCACACCAGCGCCGAGCTGGTGGAGATGCAGATGGGCATCCAGGCCGACGCCCCGCTGTGCTTCTCGTGCGGTACGAAGATGCAGCGGGCCGGTTCCTGCTACATCTGCGAGGGCTGCGGTTCGACCAGCGGCTGCAGCTGACGGTTCCGACCTGAAGTCGTGAAGTGAGGGGCGCCGGCCATGGCCGGCGCCCTTGCCGTTAACGTGCCCTTCCCATGACCCGGGTGAAGGTGGCCGGGTCCTCCTCGAAGCCGTGGACGCCGGGACGGAAGGTCCACTCGCCGGATTCGTCACGCACGAACTCGGCGATCGTGGCCGCCGTCGCCCCGGGTACCGAGCCGAAGTCGTCCTGGGCGAGCACGGTGTAGCGGTCCACCCGGACGCGCATGGCCGGATTCAGCACGTCGGCGAACGTCCTGTGGCCGTACCGCTGTTGGATGACGACACCGACCACCACGCGCGCGTACCGGGCGTCGAGCCGGTCCAGTTCCAGCATCATGACCTCGTCCCAGCCGAAGCCCCTGCCGTCCGTGCTGTCCCGGTTGAGGAAGATCGTGCCGTCCGGTGAGCGGCTGTCGAAGTGCACCAGGTAGGCCGGGTCCCCGTGGGCGTCGCCGGAGACGAACGTCGCGGCAACGATGTCGAGATCGGTGGGCGGCTGCCCCGCCGGACTCGGGTCCCACTTGAGGCCGACCTCGACCTTGCCGATTCCCTTGCTGAAGCCGGTCAACGGGCTTCCCCTTCCCCCCTCGTGGTTGCCTCGCCCCCAACTCCCGTGGAACTGGGGATCCTTGTCCATCGTGCCACGCGAGCGCCGTGCATGCGCGGGTGATCTCCGCCGGAGCGTGACCGACGCCACGCCCGGTGGCCTTACGATGGCGCGGTGCTGGTCAAGTGGATTCGCTGCACCGTGGTGGACCGCCGCGGTTTCGAGCGGGGGCAGCGGAAATGGGCGGGGCTTCTGGGGGAGCCGGGATTCCGGGGGCAGGGTGGCGGCTGGAGCCGGCAGCGGCCGGGGGTGGCGCACTCCTTCGCCTTCTGGGAGAGCCGCGCCTTCTACGACTCCTTCATGGCCCGCTCCCACGACCGCCTGGCGGCCGCCCAGTCCGGCACGTTCAAGGACGCCCAGGCCAAACTCTTCGAGTACCGCTTCGACGTGAAGACGGGGTTCGAGCCGCGGTTCACCGACGCCGACCTGATCCGCGTGGCCCTGTGCCGGGTCCACACGGAGCGCGTCGAGCACTTCACCCTCATGCAGGAGAAGGTGTGGAACCCCGCGATGGCCGGTTCGCCCGGGATGATCCGCGGGATGTTCGCCGAGGCACCCGAGCAGGAGTTCCTGGTCCTGTCGATGTGGCGGTCGGCGGCCGAGCACGGCAAGTACCGCACCGAACGCGTGGAGCGCCTCGCGCTGCGCGCGCAGACCGAGGCCGACGTCGCGGGCCTTACCGGTGACATCGTGGAGCTGGAGCCTTCCTGGACGGTTTGAGGAGACGCGGTGCGTTTGAAGAGCACATTCGTGTGACCTACGCTGTATGGGGCCGTACGAGTGCTCGACTTCCGCCCGTTCGATCTAGGGTTTTGGCATGGTACGACCACGGCGCATCGTCCTTGTCCGGCACGGCGAGTCAACGGGCAACATCGACGACTCCGTGTACGAGCGCGAACCCGACCACGCCCTCGCCCTGACCGAGCGCGGCCGGCGGCAGGCCGAGGAGACCGGCAAGAAGCTCCGGGAGGTCTTCGGCAGGGAGCGCGTGAGCGTGTACGTCTCCCCGTACCGCAGAACGCTCGAGACGCTCCGCGCCTTCCAGCTCGACCCCGACCTCATACGCGTCCGCGAGGAGCCCAGGCTGCGCGAACAGGACTGGGGAAACTGGCAGGACCGCGACGACGTACGGCTGCAGAAGGCCTACCGCGACGCGTACGGCCACTTCTTCTTCCGGTTCCCGCAGGGCGAGTCCGGCGCGGACGTGTACGACCGGGTCGGTGGCTTCCTGGAGAGCCTGTACCGCAGCTTCGAGGCGCCGGACCACCCGCCGAACGTCCTCCTGGTGACGCACGGTCTCGCGATGCGTCTGTTCTGCATGCGCTGGTTCCACTGGACCGTCGCCGAATTCGAGTCGCTGTCGAACCCCGGGAACGCCGAGATGCGGATGCTCGTGCTCGGGGAGGACGGCAAGTACACCCTCGACCGGCCCTTCGAGCGCTGGCGGGAGCCGGTGCCGCACTGGGTGAACGGATAGAGTGGCAGAGCGATGACCGCTGACTCCTCTTCCTCCGGGCGCCTGGAGCGCGCCCTGTCGAGCCTGCGCGGACTGGCCGTGGGGGACGCCCTGGGTTCCCAGTTCTTCGTTCCCGCGCACTACGCCCTGCTGAAGTGCCGAGAGCTCCCGCCGGGGCCCTGGCAGTGGACGGACGACACCGAGATGGCCTGCTCCGTGGTCGCCGTACTCGCCGCCCACGGGCGCGTCGACCAGGACGCGCTGGCCCGCTCCTTCGCCGAGCACCACGACTTCGACCGGGGCTACGGCCCCGCCGTCAACCGCCTGCTGAGACTCGTCCGTGAAGGCGGGGACTGGCGTGAGCTGGCCGCCGGTCTGTTCGACGGCCGGGGGTCCTGGGGCAACGGCGCGGCGATGCGGATCGCGCCCCTGGGCGCCTGGTACGCGGACGATCCGGAGCAGGCGACCCACCAGGCGGAGATCTCGGCCTACCCCACCCACCAGCACCGGGAGGCAGTCGTCGGCGCCATGGCCGTGGCCGCCGCGGCGGCGCTGGCCGGTTCGCCGGACGGCCCGCCCAGCCCCGAGGCGCTCCTGGACGGCGTCATCGCCCTGGTCCCGAAGAGCGCCGTCGGCCAGGGACTCCGGCGTGCCCGGGACATGCTCGACTACGGCGACGCGGGCACCGTCGCCGCGGTGCTGGGGTGCGGGCGACGTACGACCGCCCACGACACCGTTCCCTTCGCCCTGTGGTCCGCCGCGCGCAGCCTCGGTGACTACGAGGCGGCCTTCTGGACGACGGCCGGGGTGGGCGGCGACGTGGACACGACCTGCGCGATCACCGGCGGTGTGCTCGCCTCCGGCAAGGCGGGGACCCCACCCGCCGAGTGGGCCGAACGCGTCGAGGCGCTGCCGGACTGGGTGCCTACGCGACCCTGACGGCCGGGCGACCGGGGCCTGAGCGGACTGCGACCCTGTCGTCACCGCTCCACGTACGCACACGGCGCACCAGGGCCCCGTTCCACACATGACCGAACCCGGTGACTTCCTATACCTTCCCATTGCCAATGGGGTTGGCTTTCTTTACCCGGAGTGCGGGATTCGGCCAGCGTGGCAAAAAGTTGCCAATGCCTCCTCCTCCAGCGTGCTGCAGGGGGCGACAAAATCGAACGCGCTGCTACAGTGATCGGCAACGGGGCTCGGAATGGCTGACCACCTTCCCAGGTATCCGGCGTTCGCTCAGTGCGCGCCGACGACCCCGTGCCACACATAAACCGCGCCTTTCGTGCCCGGTCATGAACAAACGGGGATTCATTCATGCTGTCCAGTCACAACCGGAACGCTGACGCATTGATTCACGTCGGCGACACCGAGACGTCGACTCTGCGCCTTCGGAAGTCTTTCCACCTTCACCGGTAATCCGCCGAATTTTCACTTACCCGGAAACAGCACGGAATCGTCCTGCTTTTCCGCGTTCATTGACAGAAAGTCGTAAGGAGCTTCGGCATGTCCGTCGCAGCTGGCGGGGTCATACCCGTACGGCCTGCGGAGTCCTGTCGGCCCACATTCGGTGTGCTCGGCGCACTGCGCATCCGCCGGGCCGACGAAGAGGTCGTTCTGCCTTCCTCAAAGCCCACGGTGCTGCTCGGTGCCCTGCTGCTCCATCCCAACGAGATCGTCTCGCAGGAATATCTGCGGTCCGCCCTGTGGGGGGACGACGCTCCCGCGGCCGCGTCGTCCGCCGTGCACGTCGCGGTGCTGCGGCTCCGCAAACTGCTCGGCCGGCACGGGCTCGGCAGTGGCCCGGACGGAGGCATAGAGACCTGCCCCGGTGGCTACCGGATCACGGTCGAGGAGCCGGGGCTGGACCTGCTGGCCTTCCGCAGCCTCGTGCGGGATGCGGAGCACGCCTCGTCACCGAGGTCCGAACTGGCCACACTCAGCAGGGCACTTGAGTACTGGGAGGGGGACCCGGTCGCCAACCTCGACTCGCCGGTGCTGCGTTCGGGCGTGGTGGCGAGCCTGGTCGAGGAGCGCATCCGCATCCTGGCGCGCTGTCACGACATCGAGCTCGCGCTCGGAAACTGCGCACGCATCATCCCGGGACTCCGGCACCTGTTCGTGGAGTTCCCCGACAACGAGCGGCTGGCCGCCCAGCTCATCGAGGCCCTGTACCGGACCGGACGGCAGGGCGAGGCCCTGTCGGTCCACCAGCAGATCTCCCACCGTCTGCGGGAGACGTTCGGCGTCGATCCGGGGCACGAACTGCAGCGGCTGCACCTCGCCATCGTGCGCGGCGAGGAGCTCGCGGCCGTGCCGAGCGTCCCGGCGGCCGCCGTACGGCCCGCGAGGGCCGGCCTTCCGGCGCGTGATCCGGGCGGCCCGGCGTGGACCGCGCTGCCGGTCCGGCCCGCCGACTTCACCGGACGCGCCCGGGAGACCGAGGAGATCGAGTCGATCCTCGACCAGGGGCCGGGGCGCATCCTCGTCCTGTGCGGTCTGCCGGGCGTGGGCAAGACCGCGCTCGCCGCACACCTGGCGCGCCGGCTGCGCGACCGCTTCCCGGACGGGTCGGTGCGGTTCCTGCGGGCCGACGGCGACACGCCCGTCCCCGCGCCCCCGCCCGGCATCGACGACCGCTCCTTCACGGTCCTCGACGGCATCCGTCACGCCGACCAGGTGCGGGACTTCCTGGACACCGGTTGTTTCGGCGCCGCCGTGATCACCAGCCGGCACAGTCTGGCCGGGCTGGCACTGAGTTACGGGGCCGCGCTGTACCGAGTAGGCCCGTGGCAGCGGGCCGATTCCCTGCACTTCCTCACGTCCGTGCTCGGCACGGAGCGGGCCTCTGCCGAGGAAGGGTGCCTGAACCGCCTGGCGGAAGCCTGCGACGACCATCCCATGGCGTTGCGGCTGGCCTCCATGCGGATATCCCTCAGGCCTTTGCAGGATCTGCTGGAAGCCGTGCGCGGCGGAGCCGTCGCCGGTCATTTCGGGGACCCCCTGAGTGCCGCGTTCGACGATTACGTCGCGTGTCTGCCGGGGCGAATTCCGGCCGCGGTCCGAGCCCTGGCCGCGTCCCCGGCGGAAGGATTCTCCGTCCCCGAAAGCGCGGCCCTGCTGGGCGAAGCGGAGGCCGCCGCTGCCGCCTTGCTGGACGAACTCGTCGGATTCTGCACGGTGGAACACCTGACCGGTGGCCGCTACCGGATCCCGCGAATTCTTCGCGCTCATCTGAACCGGTCCGAGAACCAGGAGAACTGATGACCACCATCGAAACCATCCCGTTTGCCAATGCCCGGGTCCGGGTGAAGCGTGACGTGTTGTTCACCGAGACCGAAGAAGGCGTCCTCTTTCACAACGCCCATGGCGGATTCCAACTGAAGGGACGTTCCGCCTACCGGTTCGCCTCGCTGATCGTTCCGCATCTGACCGGTGAGGTCTCCGTCCGGGAGCTGTGCGAGCACCTGCCCGAGCAGCACCACCCCATGGTGAGCGGCCTGGTGCGCATGCTGCTGGAACGCGGCCTGGCCCGGGACGTCCTGCCGCACGAGGCACCGGAGGCCGTCGGGCTCGAACCAGAGGTGGCCCGGCAGTTCGCCGCCCAGCTCGACTACATCGACCACTACGAGGACCGGGCGGCGAAGCGGTTCCTGGGCTTCCGTACCGCCCGCGTGGCGGTCCTCGGCGACGACGCCGTCGCGGGCTGGTGCGCCCTGAGCCTGCTGCGCAACGGCTCCGCAGTGGTGGCGGTGCACGGCCCGCAGCAGGTCTTCGCGCAGGCCGAGGCGGAGGCCGCCGAGCTGGCCGCGCAGGGCGTGCCGGCCCGGGTGGAGCGGCTGTCCGCGTCCCGGGGCCCGGTGAGCTGGGCCGACCTGGCGGAGTTCGACCTGGTGGTCTGCGCCGGCACCGGCGCCCCCGGTCAGACGCTGCGGCTGCTCTCCGGCGACGGCGTACCGTCCGGGCAGCGGCTGCTGCCGGTGACGATGTACGGCGAGCGCGTCGTCGTGGGCCCCCTGACCGGCGGTGACGGCGCGGCCTGCTGGTCCTGCGCGATGCTGCGCCTCGGATTCAACGGCGACGAGGCGGCCGCGGCCGACGTGTGGCGCGCGGCGGCGACCGGCACGGACGGTTCCGGCCCCCGGCCCGGACGCCACCTGTCGGCGATCATCGGGAACCTGCTGGGCTACGAGGCGTTCAAGGAGTTCTCCGGCGTCCTCCCGGCGGAGACCGAGAACGCCGTGATCATCCAGGACACCGCCTCCTTCGACACGATCGTCAGCAAGGTGCTCCCGCACCCCCTGTGTCCGCTCTGCGCCGCCCACGAGACACCTGAGGTACCGGCCGGGGACGGACATCCGACGGCGCTGACGGTTCCGGTCGAGTCCCGGGTCCCCGACCCGGAGGCGCCCGAGGAGGCGGACGAGGCCGTGGCCGAACTCGACCGGCTGACCGGAGCGTTCGTCAGCTCCGTCAGCGGCGTCTTCAAGGAGTTCGACGACGAGTGGCCCACTCAGCTGCCGCTGAAGGTCAGCAGGCTGGAGTTCGGCGTGGGGACCGGCACCCGGCACGTCGTGAACGCCTTCGACCTGCACCACGTGGCGGCGGCCCGGATCACGGCGATGTCCATGGCGGCGGCCGAGTACCTCGACCGGGTGACCCCGCCGCCCGCCCCCGTGCTGGACACGGAGCAGGGCGGCGGACTGCCGACGGTCGCGGCATCGCGGCTGAGCACCTTCAGCGGGCTGAGCTCCTCCGCCGGCGATGTGCGCGGGTGGATCAGGGCCGTGTCCCTGGCGGACGGCGGCGAGGCCCTCGTCCCCGCGGCGGCGGTCCGGCCGTACGCACGGCTGAACGCGACGCGGGAGTTCACCCTCACCCGCGCCGGGCTCGGTGTGGGCGTCTCTCCCGCCGACGCCGCCCATCGGGCGCTGTTCTCCGCGCTGGCCCACGAGGAGATACAGCGGGCCCTGCGGTCCGACGACGGTGTCGGCCCCGTCCCCCTCGCCGAGGCGGCCGCCGAGCACGACCCCGAGCTGGTCTTCCTCCTCAATTCGGCCGAGAACCTGGGCCGTTCGGTCGAGGTGCTGGCCCTGCGGGCGTGCGGCGCCACCCCGGTGCTGCTGGCCCGTACGCGACTCGACGACGGCGCGGCGCTGTGGGCCGCCGGCTCGCACTCGGACCCCCGGCGGGCGCTCAAGACCGCGCTGCGCGACCTCCTCGGGCAGTGCCAGCTGGCCGGCCAGCGGCCGGGCTCGGTGGTGGACACACACCCCCTGGTCGACTCCCTCGACCCGTACACGATCCTGCCCTCGAAGACCGCGCCGGCCGTCGACTGGGCGGCGGCGGACCCGCAGTCCGTGCCGGCGGCGCTGCGCTCCGCGGGGTACACGGCGTACCTCGTCGCCGACGGCTCCGCCGATCTGCGCGCCGGTGGCCTGTACGCCGCGCGCGTGCTGCTCGCCCGGGACGGGCAGGCATGACCACGGCGACCGAACCACGCGTGGACGCGGTACGGCAGACCGAGCGCATCCGCGAAGCCCTCGCCCCCGTGCTCGAAGGGCTGCGGCTGCATGCCGAGATCGGCCTCCTGGGCTGGCAGGACGAGCTGACTCGCCCGGAGCCCCCGGCACGGGCGGACGGCATCGGCCCCACCGTCGGCCTCCACTTCTACGGCAACCTCGCGATCCTCGGCCCGGTCCGCGACGCGGCGTCGAGCCGCCCCTGCGGCCGGTGCCTGGCCCGGCGCTGGCAGGCACTGCGCACCCGGGAGCTGAGGGACGCCCTGGAACTGGGCGGCCGTACCACGGCCGTGGCCGGCACCCCCCACCTCACCGGGTTCGCGGTGCAGACCGTGGGTGCGCTGCTGCGCCTGCTGCGTGACACCGCGCCCGGTACGGAGGCGGACGGGGCGACCGCCACGGTGACGGTGCTCGACCTGCAGACCCTGCTGACGAAGAGCTATCCGCTCGCCGCCGACCCGGACTGTCCGGGGTGCGCCCCGGCGCCGCCGGCCGACGTCGTGGCCGGCCGGCCGGACGAGGCGGCGGCACCGGCCGCAGGACTGACGCTGGAGGCGGTGCCCAAGACCGCCCCGGGCAGCTTTCGCACCCGCGCGCTGGACGATCTCGACCTCGACGAGACCGCCCTCGCCAACCCCGTCTGCGGGGTCCTCGGGCCCCGGGTGATCCGCGAGTACGACTCCCCGACCACGGCGTCGGCCTACGGCCGGATGGGCATGCGGGTCGGGTCGTACCTCCAGGAGACCTTCTGGGGCGGCCACACCTTCTCCTACGGCGACAGTGCCCGGGTGGGGCTCATCGAGGGCCTGGAGCGGTACGCCGGCATGCGCTCCCCGGGCTCCGGCGCCCAGCTGGTCAGCAGCCTCGCACGGCTGCGTGCCCGCGGCGTCCCGGCACTGGACCCCCGGGAGTGCGGCCTGTACGCCGACGAGTTCCACCGCTCGGACCCGCACCGGGTGGCCCCCTTCACGGACGACCGCGAGATCCCCTGGGTCTGGGCGCACTCGCTGGTCCGCGACGAACCGGTCCTGGTGCCGTCACTGCTGACGTACTACCACTCGGTGCCCCGCGCCGAGCGGTTCGTGCAGGAGAGCTCCAACGGCTGCGCCTCGGGCACCTCGCTGACCGAGGCCGTCCATCACGGCCTGATGGAGCTGATCGAACGCGACGCGTTCCTGCTGACCTGGTACGCGCAGCTGCGCCTGCCGGAACTGGACGGCCGCACCAGCACGCAGCCCACCACCCGGGCGCTGATCGACCGCCTGGCCCTGCACGGCTACCGGGCCCGGTTCTTCGACGCCCGGATCACCTTTCCGGTGCCCGTGGTCATCGCGGTCGCCGAGCGCGTCGACGGCGGCCGCGGCACCCTGTGCTTCGGCGCCGGGGCGAGCCCCGACCCGGAGCAGGCGCTGCGCTCGGCGCTGATCGAGATCGGCACCGACGCACCGCAGTCGGCGCGCCGGACGACCTGGAACCTCGACCGGCTGACCGCGATGAGCCGCGACTTCACCAAGGTCACCAAGCTGCACGACCATCCGCTGGTCTACGGCCTGCCCGAGATGCGACGGCATGCCGACTTCCTGCTGGCCCCGGGGGACGACGACCGGCGCCCCCTGCCCCTCGCGCAGGCGTACGCCACCCGGGTGCCACCGCGTGCCATGGACGTGCGGACGGACGTGATGACCAGCGTGGGCATGCTGGCGGACGCCGGGTTCGACGTCCTCGCCGTCGACCAGACCTTCCCCCTGGAACGGGAGCTGGGCTTCCGCACCGCGAGCGTGCTCGTCCCCGGCCTGGTGCCGATCGACTTCGGCTGGTCGCGGCAGCGGGCGCTGCATCATCCGCGCGTGCGCCGGGCGCCGCGCGAGGCCGGGCTCCGCAGCAGGGACCTGCGGCCGGAGGACCTCAACCGCGCTCCCCACCCCTTCCCCTGACCCGCAGGCACCGAGAAAGGACCCGACATGGCCTACGCGCACACGTATGTCGACGCCATAATGAGGCGCTGCCGGGAGGGGATGCCTCCCCGCGGTTTCCAGCCCAACTGGGGCGACGCCCCCCGACTGACCAAGTTCTATCCGGACCTCGACGTCCATGAGCTGCCCCTCACGGACCCGCGGTCCACGGGCGCCACCGCGCTGCGGGACGCGTTCGCGCCGCCCCGCGAGCCTTCCCCCGTCCCGGACTTCACGCTCGGCGCACTCGCCGAAATGCTCATGGAGTCCTACGGCCGCACGGCCCGGCGCGTGGAGATCAACGCCAACGAGGACGTGGACAAGGTGCAGTCGTACCGCTCCGCGAAGTTCTCCCGCGGCACCGCGTCGGGCGGCGGCCTGTACCCGGTCAGCATCTACTGGGCGGCCGGCCCCTCGGCACCCGTGCCGCCCGGCCTGTACTACTACAGCCCCATGCACCACGGCCTGCAGCGGCTGATCAGCGGCGATGTGACCCCCCAGGTCGCGGCCGCGCTGCGCGCCGCGGGACAGCCGGCGGACGCGACGGAAACCGACCAGTTCCTGCTGCTCGGGCTGAAGTTCTGGCAGAACTCCTTCAAGTACAACAACTTCAGCTACCACGCCACGACGATGGACATCGGCACGCTGACGCAGACCTGGCGCATGTGGGCGGCGGCCCGCGGCCAGGAGATCCGGCCGGTGTTCTGGTTCGACGAGCCGCGCCTGGGCGAGCTGATCGGGGTCGGGGACGAGGACGAGGCCGTCCTCGCCGTCGTACCGCTGCCGTGGGACGGCGCGGGCGCCTCCGCCCGGGGCGAGGGCGCGGACGCGGTGCGTTCCCGGGCGTCCCACACCGACCACGAGCGGTCCCGCGAGGTCGTGCGTTTCGACATGCTGCAGGCCGTCCACGCCGACACGGCGGCGGGCGCGACCGCCAGGCCCGCGCCGACCGCGCTCGACTCCGCGCGGGCCCTCCCCCCGCGCACCGTGCCCGGCGCGCCGCTGCCGGTCGCGGAGTTCGCGGACATGACGCTGAAGCAGGCGCTGCGCACCCGCCGGAGCAGCTTCGGGAAGCTCTCGGCCGCGCACCCCGTCACCGCGGCCGAACTCGGCGCGCTGCTGGCAGCGGCCGAGTCCGGTGCGGCGCTGCCCTGTGACGCCTCCGACGCGGCGGGGCTCGGGTTCGTCAAGTTCCACGTGTTCGTCAACCACGTCGAGGGCGTCGAACCGGGCACCTACGAATACGACGCGCGGACCGGCGCGCTGGCCCCCGTCGCCGCCGGCCGGTTCGGGGACTTCCTCCAGCGCAACTACTTCCTGTCCAACTACAACCTGGAGCAGGCCGGCGCGGTGATCGTGCCGAGTGTGCGGGCCGACGCGGTGATCGACGCCGCCGGACCGCGTGGCTACCGCGTGTCCAACGCGCTGATCGGGGCGGTCGCCCAGGCGGTGTACACGGCGAGCGCGGGCCTCGGGGTGGGGTGCGGTGCCGCGCTCGGCTTCGACAACGTGTCGTACATGGAGGAGCTGGGGCTCACGCAGACGCGTGAGATCCCGCTGCTCATCCTCATGGTCGGGCACGAGCGCGACGGATTCGCGCAGTGCCGTTACGAGAACGACTGAGACGGCGGCCATGCACCCTTCCCTGACGAGTACGGCGACGGACGCGGACCGCTTCGCGCCGCAGGCACTGTCGCCCCGTTTCATGGCCCGGTTCGGCGGGCTTCCGTTCGACGCGGTGACCGGCCTCGGGCAGCCCGCGTCGGTCGCCTGGGCCGAGCAGGTGTCCGGCCTCAGAACGGAGCTGGCCGAGGAGGGCCGGGCCCTCAGCGATGCGCTGGCGCTGCTCGTGCAGTCCAACGAGGACACGGCGCTGCGCCGGCTGCTGCTCAACACCCGCCGGCAGATCTTCGCCGGCGGGTGGCCGAAGGACGGCAGGCGCACCGCCGCCCTGGTCGGCGGCCCCACCGGCGCCGCCCTGGACCGCTGGCTGGACCGGCACGAACAGCTGACCGCCCTGCTCGCCCAGCCGGTCGTCGAAGAGGAACTGGCCCGGGCGCGAGAGCACCTGCGAGCACTGGCCGGCGAACCACGGCTGCGGCAGGGGCTCATCCTGGCGTCGCCGACGCTCGACGCACACCTGAAGGCGTACCTGGACGCGCCCCCGGCCGCCGGGGGCACGGCCGGGATCACCGGTGGGCTCACCAAGAAGCAGCGCCGCATCGAGCGCTCCCTGCTGGAGTACGTCTACCGGTGCGCGTGCAAGACCAGCCCGTTCAGCTCCTTCACCGGGGTGACCGTCGGCGAGTTCGACGCGCTGTCCCCCGAGGGCGCCGGGGACCGTCCCGCCCTGGTGATCGACGAGCGGTGGACCGGCCGCGCCCGGCTGAACGTCGCCGTGCTGGCCCGGCTGGGCGAACTGGTCGCCCAGGCACCGCATCTGCGGCCGGATCTGCCGGTCGAGCTGGTCACCGGTGTGACCGCCGAGGCCGGCCGGGTCCGATACGTGCGGCGGAAGGTCTCCGAAGGGGACGACTCGGCCTCCGTGAGCTTCGACTCGGTGACCGAGAACATGTTCTTCCTGCGGCAGGGCCAGGGACTCGACGCGCTGATCACCCTGTGCGACGCCGAGGGCCGGCTGCCGTACGGCGAGCTGCTGGACCGCTTCGCGCGCCACGTCCGCGTGGACCGCGACGACTGTGACCGTTTCCTCGCCACCCTGCTCAGGCTGGGGCTGCTCAGCGTCCCCGCGCTCGCCGTCGACCTGCACAGCCCCGACCCGGTCAGCGCCTTCGCGGACGGCGTCCGCAGCATGGGCCGGGAGTGGTCCGGCAGGCTCGCCGCCGGCCTGGACGAGGTGGCGGGGCTGGTCCGGGAGTACGGCCGCGCGCCGCTGGACCGGCGCCGCGCGCTGCTCGCCGAGGTGCGGGACCGGCTGGCTCGCGTGCAGGAGGAACTCGGCCTGCCGGCCGGGTCGTTGCCCCGGGCCCTGGTCTACGAGGACACCCGGGCGACGGCCGCACCCGTGCGGCTGGACGGGAAGCGTTTCGCGCGGGAGGTGGGCACGGCGCTGTCGTCGCTCGCGCGCATCATGCCGGCGTTCGATGTCGCGCTGCCCCACCGGGCGACCCTGCGCGGGTTCTTCCTGGCCCGCTACGGCACCGGCGGCCGCTGTGACGACCTGCTGGAGCTGGTGACGGACTTCCAGGAGGACCTCTACGGCTACTACGTCCAGGTCGCCGGCATCGGGGCGCACTTCGAGGCCGACGGTACGTTCGTGCCCACGGAGAACTGGCTGGGCCAGCCCGAGATCACGGCGGCGGACGAGGCCCGGCAGGCGTTCGCGCGGCGGATGCGCGCCGTGCTGGACGCCGCCGGGGGACCGGACCGCCCGGACGAGGTCGAGATCGACGACGACTTCATCGACGGGGTCGCGCGGATTCTGGGCGGCCGGCCGGGGGACTTCCGCCCGCAGGCGCACTTCCTGCAGCTGTGCGGCGGCACCGAGCGGCCCACCGCCGTGCTCAACCGCTCCTGGGGCGGTGTCTCCTTCCCCTTCTCGCGGTTCACCCACGACTTCGACGACCTGGGGCTCGCCGAACAGCTCCGCCGCTGGCACCGCGAGATCCAGCCCGAGGGCGCCGTCCTCGCCGAGATCACGGGCGGCGCCACGCGCACCAACCTGAACCTGCACGGCAGACTGACGGACTACGAGATCGTCTGCCCCGGTGAGACCAGCACCGCGCCCGCCGAGAACCGGATCACCCTGGCCGACCTGTCACTGCATCACGACCCGGACTCCGGCCGGCTGGTGCTGCGCTCCGCCCGGCTCGGGCGGGAGGTCGTCCCGGTCTACTTCGGCTATCTGGTCCCGGCCGCCCTGCCGGAGGTGGCCCGCACCCTGCTTCTGCTCGCTCCCTCGTCGATCGTGACGATCGACCCGTGGGGCGGCGTGCCGCAGGACACCGGCCCCGACGGCGTGGCCTACCGGCCCCGGGTCCGGCACCGCGGCGTGGTGATCAGCCGGCGGTCCTGGACGGCCGCGGCACGGACGCTGCCGCGGCACCGGCCGGAGACGGACACCGGCGCCTGGTTCGCCCAGTGGCAGGAGTGGCGCCGACGACACGGCCTGCCGGCGCGGGTGTTCGTGACGCTGCGGCCGGACGGCGCGGCGGAGGAGGCGCCCGAGGCGGGGGCGGACGGTTCGGCCGCGGCCGACCGTCCGGCGCGTCGTCACAAGCCGCACTTCCTCGACTTCGGCAGCGCCCTGTCGCTCCAGCTGTTCGAACATCTGCTCCGTGAGGCGGGCACCGGCTCGGTGGTGTTCACCGAGATGCTCCCCGCGCCGGATCACCTGCACACGACGTCCGACGAGGGCGCCCACATCACGGAACTCGTCGTCGAGACCGTCCCGGGCCGGCGCCCCTCGCACCCCGACCGCCAGGAGTCGGCATGACCTCGATCGACACCGTCCCCGCGACCGGCCCCGCCCCGGCGGTCGACGACCGCTGGCTGGCCGTGTACGTCTTCTACACGGGCAACGCCCGGCCGCTGCTGACCGACTGTGTGAAGCCGCTGTTCGACCGGCTGTCAGCACAAGGCCTGATCAGCCGGTACTTCTTCCTGCACTACTGGCTGGAGGGCCCGCACGTGCGGGTGCGGTTCCGGCCCACCGAGGGCAACGCCGAAGCGGTGCGTGCCGAGGCGGAGGCCGCGATCAGCGCCTTCCTGCGGCGCCGTCCGTCGCTGTACGAGGTGAAGTCGGACTTCTACGTCGGCCTTTACAACACCCTCTTCGAGCTGGAGTTCGACGAGCAGGGCCGGGCCGGCTACCTGGGCGAGGACGGCCGGATGCGGCTGCGGGAGAACAACTCCTTCAGCTGGGAGCCGTACGAGCCGGAGTACGACAAGTACGGCGGGCCGGCCGGCGTGGAGCTGGCCGAATGGCACTTCCAGCAGTCGACCGACCTGGTGTTGGAAGCGCTGACCGGCATGAACGTGCACATGCGCAGCGTGCAGCTGGGTCTCGCGGCCCAGCTGATGATGGTGATGGCGTCGGTGTTCCTCGGCGACGACGGCGAGCTGGCCGAGTTCTTCGAGGGGTACCGCGACTTCTGGCACGACTCCTTCCGGACCACCGACCTCGTCGCGGGCCGCAGCTTCGACCGCGGCTACGAGGCCATGGCCGACTCGCTGCGGGAGCGGTTCGCCGTCGTCCGGTCGGCGGTCCGCGCCGATCGCGGCGAGGAACTGCCCCGGGCCCTGGGGCGGTGGGCGGAGCACTGCACCGAGCTGCGCCGCCGGGTCGAGGAGCTGTCCACGGCGGGCCGGCTGGTGTTCCGCGAGTGGGAGGGCGAGGGCCACTGCACGGTGACGGACACCGGCGAGGCCCTGCTGCGGCTGCTCTGGCCCTGTCTGCACATGACGAACAACCGGCTGCACATCACGATCACCGACGAGGCGTACCTGGCGCACGCCCTGCTGCGGGCCCTGACGGACCCGGAGGCGGTGGCCTGATGTCCGCGCCGTCGCTGCTGGACAGCCGGCCCGTGCGCGCGCCCGAGCTGACCGTGGGGCCGCCCGTGCTGCGCGGCGAGCGGACCGTCCACCTGGTGAAGGACGGCCGCTCCGGACGCGTCTACCGGATCGGTGCCAAGGAGCGGTTCATCATCGAGCGGCTGGACGGCTCGCTCACTCTGCGGCAGATCGGCGCGGCCTACGAGCAGCAGTTCGGCAAGCGGCTGGACGACCGCTCCTGGGGAGCGATCCTGGGTGCCCTGTGGAACCGGTCCTTCCTGGCCGGTGCCGCGGGCCGGGGGCGGCCGGGACCGGGGCGGACCGAGGAGGACGTCAACGCCGGCAGGAGCGCGCGCGGGCTGTCCGGCTCGGTGTCCTGGGGCGACCCCGGTCCGCTCCTCGACCGTCTGCTCCCCCGGGTCACCTGGCTGTTCTCGCCCGTCACGGCCGCACTGGCCCTGCTGCTGTGCGGGGCGCTGGTGGCGTACACCGCGCTGCGGGCGCCGGTGCTGCTGAGAGAGTCCCATGCCCTGCGCGAACAGCCGGAGCTGGCGATGCTCTCGGGGTTCGTCGTCTGGACGGGGACCGCCTTTCACGAGCTCGCGCACGGACTGTGGTGCCATCGATACGGCGGCCGGGCCACGGCCATCGGGATGCGCTGGCGGCTGCCCGCGGTGACGTTTTTCTGCGAGGCGGACGACGTGCTGCTGTTCCGCTCCCGGCGGCAGCGCGTGGTCACCGCCGCCGTGGGCTCGGTGGCGAGCCTGGTCTTCCTGGCGCCCTTCTTCGTGCTGCGGCTGCTGCTGCCACCCGGTGACGTGACGCATGACGCCCTCTCCGGCCTGCTGCTGATCGGCACGGCCCAGGCCCTGTTCAACTACCTGCCGGTGCTGGGCCTCGACGGCCAGCTCATGCTGCAGAGCGCCCTCGGCGTGATCGAACTCGGCCCGCAGACACGGACGTACGTCCACCGTCTGGTCACCCGCAGCCCGCTGCTCGCGGCGTACCCGAGGCGAGCCCGGCGGATCTACGCCGGTTACGCGGTCCTGGTCGTCGTCCTGCTGGTCGCGGCCGGCACCGCCCTCGTGGCGGTGGCCGGCCGGCTTCCGGGCCCCTACGGGCCCGTGCTGCTCACGGCGGCGGCGGTACTGGCCGCCGCCTCCGTGGCGGGCCGCCTGCTGCGGCGGCGGGCCGCCGCTCCTCTCCCGGACCGCACGGCACCGCGCGAAGAGGAGTCCCCCCACACAGATCGAGATGAGGTAACGGCAGTGGAACCGCTCATGCCGGACATGACGGCGGCCGACGACGCCGTCGATCCGGGCGCCGAGCCCGTGATCGTCACGGAGGAACTGCGCAAACGGTACGGGGACGTCCAGGCCGTGGCGGGCACCTCGCTGACCGTGCGGCGAGGGGAGTTCTTCGGCGTGCTCGGGCCCAACGGCGCGGGCAAGACCACGCTGATCGAGATCCTCTCCGGCCAGCGTCGCGCCGACTCGGGTTCGGTGACGCTCTTCGGCGAGTCCCCCTGGCCCCGCCGGGCCGACATCAACGACCGCATCGGCGTACAGACCCAGGCGTCGTCGTTCTTCCCCCACCTGACGTCGCAGGAGCATCTGGAGACGGTCGCGGGGCTGTACGGACTGGACCGGGCGGCGGCCGCCGCGGCCCTGGCCGACGTCGGTCTGACCGCGTCCGCGCGCGTGCGGGTGACCGGGCTGTCGGGCGGCCAGCGCCAGCGTCTGGCCATCGCCTCGGCGCTGGTCCACGACCCCCGGCTGCTCTTCCTCGACGAGCCCACCGCCGCACTCGACCCGGAGGCCCGCCGGGAGCTGTGGGCGCTGCTGCGGTCCCTGAAGTCCCGCGGCTGCTCGATCGTCTACACCACCCACCACCTCGACGAGGCCGAGGTGCTGTGCGACCGCATCGCCATCGTGCGGGACGGCTCGGTCATCGCGCTCGACTCCCCGCGCCGGCTCGTCCGCGACCACGGCGGCCCCGAGCGCGTGAGCGTCCCCGCCGGGCTGGTGCCCACCGAACGGCTCGCGGCCCTGCCCGGGGTGGTGGAGGCCCGCGACGACGGCACGTCGGTGCAGCTGTCCACCCACTCGCTGTCCAGCGTGCTGGCCGCCCTGGGCGCCCTGGTCGACCTGGCGTCGGTCGAGACCCGTCGGCCCACGCTGGAAGACGTCTATCTGCAGCTCACCGGAAAGGAATACGCGGCGTGACCGGCCTCAAGCCACTGGTGCGGGCCCACTTCCTGGCCACCGGCCGGAACAAGACGGAGCTCTTCTTCACCTTCGCCTTCCCGCTCATCTTCATCGTCGTCTTCGGGCTGCTGTTCGGCAACCAGCCCGCGGGCGGCGGCAGGCACACCATCGACTACCTGGCTCCGGGCGTCATGGCCTGGGGCGTCGCCAACGCCGCCGTGTTCGGCGTCGGCTACTCCCTCGTCAACTGGCGCGGCACGGACCTGCTGCGGCTGATCAGGCGCACCCCCACCTCCGTGCTGACCCTGCTCGCCGCCCGGCTGGTGGTCGTGCTCGCCGTGGCCCTGACCCAGGCGGTGCTGTTCCTCGCCGTGGCCGCGCTGCCCCCGTTCCGGCTGCACGTCACGGTCACCGGTCTGCTGCTGACGGTGCCCGTACTGGCCTGCGGGGCGCTGGCGTTCTACGCCGTGGGCGTGTGCGTGGGCAACCTGGTCCGCACCCCCGACGCGGTCGCCGCCATCTCCAACTGCCTGATGGTCCCGATGGCGTTCCTCAGCGGATCGTTCATCCCTCTCTCACAGGCCCCCGGCTGGCTGCGCGACGTCTCCTACGCCCTGCCGCTGCGCTACATGAACCAGGCCGTCACCGCCGTCCTCGACGGCGGTGGGCACATCACGGCCATGGCCTGGCGCTGCCTCGTCCTGCTGGCCTTCGCGGCCCTGGCGACGCTGCCCGTCCTGAAGAACTTCCGCTGGGAGAACAAGCCGTGAACGAAAGCCGCAGCGCGGCGCCCGCCGCCGAGTCCCGGGCACGGCTCGCCACGGACTTCGGCCGCCTCCTCACCGCGCGGCACACCGCGCTCCCCGCGGCCGAACGCGCCCGAGTGCGGCGGCCGTCCGTGGTGCCGCTGGGCGCGCACAACGCGGAGGCCCCGGCGGGCCCGGACGAGGTGCGCGCACGCCGGGCGGCGACCGTGCACCTGGGCTCGTCGATGGTCGTGATCGGCCCGTTCACGGACACCGAGGGCGACGACGGCCCCTGTGGCCACTGCCTCGCACTGCGCTGGCAGCGGCTGCGCGCCGAGTTCGAGCGCCAGGCCCTGGAGTTCGGCTCTCCCGCGCGTGCCGCCGGCGACTGGCCGCTGCCGACCGGGCACCTGGTGGACACCGTCTGGCAGCTGTACCTGGCGGCCGCAGGACACGGTCCGGACACCGGCGGTGTGCTGCGCGAGGCATGGGTGTGGGTCGTGGACACCGAGTCGTTGCTGACCCGGCGCTTCCCGCTGGTCGCGGACCCGCTGTGCCCCGCCTGCGGCGAACCCGGGACGGAGCCGCTGTCGGCCGCCCTGCCCCCGGCCCCCAAGCACGGCCCCGACGACTACCGGGGACGGTCGGTGGACAGCTTCGCGCTGCCCGACCGCTCGCTCGTCAACCCCGTCTGCGGCATCCTCGGCCGGGCCACCTTCCTGAGCGTGACCTCGCCCACCACCGCCCCGGTGAACGGCCGCTCCCACTTCCGCGGACACCACCGCCTGGCCGAGCTGACCTGGAGCGGCCAGGGCAACTCCTTCCGGGCGAGCCGGGGCCTCGCCTACTTCGAGGGGCTGGAGCGCTACGCGGGCGTCGCCCGGCGGCACCGGACGGCTCCGCTGATCGCCGCCTACGACGACATCGCCGACCGGGCCCTCGACCCCCGGGAGTGCGGAACGTACGGCGCGCGGACGTACCGGCTCGACCCCTACGTCGACGCGTTCGACCCGAGCCGGCCCATCCCCTGGGTCCAGGGTGTCCGCCTGCGCTCGGGCGAGCCGGTGCTCGTGCCCGCCCGGCTGGTGTACTACGGCGGCAACAGCACGGACGACAACTTCGTCTACGACTCCTCCAACGGCTGCGCCAGCGGGTCCAGCCTCGCCGAGGCCGTACTCTTCGGTCTCCTCGAACTGATCGAGCGCGACTCCTTCGTGCTCGGCTGGTACGGCGGGGCGCACCTGACCGAGATCGACGTCAGCGACCTGCGCGATCCGGAACTGCGGATGATGCTGGACCGCGCCGAACTCCAGGGCTACGACGTCCACCTCTTCGACAACCGGATCGACCTTGCGGTGCCCGCGGTCACCGGTGTGGCCGTCCGCCGGGACGGCGGTCCCGGCCTGCTGTCCTTCGCGGCGGGCGCCGCCCTGGACCCGCGCGCCGCGCTGCTCGGCGCCATGGCGGAGATCCTCACCTACCTCCCGGCACTCCCGATACGGCTGAGCCGGCGCACCGAAGAGGTGCGCGCGATGATGGACGACTACTTCCTGGTGCGCCAGCTCACCGACCATCCCACGCTGTTCGCGCTGCCGGAGATGGCACCGCATGCCGAGCGCTATCTGCGGCCCGCCGAACGGCGGCCCTTCGCGGACGTGTACCGGCACTGGCAGGAGACCCGGCCCCGCACCGGCGATCTGGTGGCGGACGTCGAGCTGGTGGCCGGGGAGCTCGCGGACGCGGGTCTCGACGTCATCGTGGTCGAGCAGACGACGCCGGAGCAACGGGCCCTGGGCGTGCACACGGTGGCGACCATCGTGCCCGGGCTGCTGCCGCTCGACTTCGGCTGGTCCCGCCAGCGCGCCCTGGAGATGCCGCGCATGTTCACCGCCTACCGGCGCGCGGGATGGCGGGCGGACGACCTGACCCCCGCCGACCTGCACGCCGTGCCGCACCCCTTCCCGTGACGGACCGCGCCCGTCCCGGTGCCGTCCGCCCCGCCCCCCGCCCGACTCAGGACTGTGAGGTTCACCGTCTCGTGAAGTCCCCGCACGCATGGCTCCCGCCCCGTGTCGCCGACGTGCTGCCCGCCGCTCTGGAGGCGTACCTCGACGTCCACAGCAACCCCGAGCTGTCCGGCCAGGAGGAACGGACGGCGGCCCTGGCCGCCGGCCTCCTGCGGCGTTCGGGCTGCCGGGTCACCGAGGGCGTGGGCGGCCACGGTGTCGTGGCGCTGCTGGAGAACGGGCCGGGCCCGCGCGTCCTGGTCCGGGCCGAACTGGACGCGGTGCCCGTCGAGGAACGGACCGGGGTGCCGTACGCCAGCCGGGCGACCGCCGTCCGCGACGGACTCACCGTGCCGGTGATGCACGCCTGCGGACACGACGCCCATCTGGCCGCGCTGCTGGGCACCGCCGACCTCCTCGCGCGCGAGCGTGAGCGGTGGCGGGGCACCGTGATGGTGGTGGCCCAGCCCGCGGAGGAGACGCTCTCCGGGGCCGCCGCCATGATGGCCGACGGGCTCTACGACCGGTTCGGCACACCGCTCGTGGCTCTCGCCCAGCACCTCGCGGTCTTCCCGGCCGGGCGGGTCGCGCACGGTGCCACCATGCTGGCCGCCAGCCGCTCGCTGCGGATCCGGGTGTGCGGAGCGGGCGGCCACGCGGCCGACGCGTCGAGCCACGCGAACCCGATCGAGGCCGCCGCGGACCTCGTCACCGGGCTGCGCGCGCACATCCCGCCCCCCGCGACCTGCACGGTCGGCCGGTTGCAGGCGGGCGCCGCGGCGAACGTCGTGCCCGAGGACGCCGTGCTGGAGGTCAGCCTGCGCGCCGCGCACCCGGCGGACCTGGACCGGGCGGAGGCCGCCGTGCGGGAGCTGGCCGGGACGACGTCGGCGCGCCACGGCTCGCCGATGCGGGTGGAGGTGGCCACGACGGCCGCGGCCGTCCCCACGGTCAACGACCCCGGCCGCACGGCCGTGGTGCGCGAGGCCCATGTGGCCGCCCTGGGACCGAACGCGGTGGTGCCCTGGGCGACCTCCATGGCGGCGGAGGACTTTCCCACCCTGTCGGCCGGGGGGACGGTGCCCCTCGTGTACTGGATGCTGGGCAGCGTGGGACCCCGGCAGTGGCGGGAGGCACCGGGAGCCACATTCACCGAGAAATGGGCGTCCTTCGCGCCCAATCACTCGCCCCGTTTCCGGCCGGATCCGGTTCCCGTGCTGCGCAGCGGAATCACCGCGATGGCGACGGCCGCACTCGCCTGTCTGGACGGTGACAGCACCTCCGCCGCCGGTGAAAGCGAAGTGAAAGACGACGGTCAGCCCGTTGCCCGAGCGGCGTGGGACAACTGAATCACCGGTTCGGAAAACCCGCCGGCACGAAAGCGAAAGGAACCCGTTCAATGGCTGCCAAGCCCGAACTCGCCGAACTCGCCCGCGAGATGCTCACGCTGGAGTCGGAGACCTTCGAGATCAACGACTACAACGAGTTCGACGGAAAGATGCTGTCCGCGGTCCCCTCGACCAGCTGCGACAGCTCCAGCTGCAGCTCCAGCACCTGCACCAGCACCACGTCCTGCTCGACGGCCTGACGCACGGCGGAGGGACGTCCGATGACGCAGAAGAGCCACCTCGCCGACATGGCGCGGGAAATGCTGGAGCTGGAGCTCGAGACCTTCGAGATCAACGACTACGACGACGACACCGAAGGTCTGATGCTCGGCTCGACCAGCACCACGAGCTGCAGCACCACCTCCAGCTGCACCAGCTGCACCTCCTGCGCCTGACCCCCGCGGGTCCGGTACACAGCGGAACAAGGAAAGGACGGCCCATGACGAAGAAGGGCGATCTCGCCGAACTGGCGCGGGAGATGCTCGACCTCGAACTGGAGACGTTCGAGATCAACGACTACGAGGACAAGGACAACGGTCTGATGCTCGGTTCCACGAGCACGACCAGTACCAGCACCACCTCGAGCACCACCTCGTGCTCCAGCTCCTGCGGCTGAGCACACACCCCCGGCCGTGGGGGGGGGGGGGGGGGGGGGGGGGGGGGGGAGGGCGGGGGGGGGGGGGGGGGGGGGGGGGGGGGGGGGGGGGGGGGGGGGTGGGGGGGGGCGTAC
>NZ_JBVJVZ010000002.1:104083-338529 GCF_055603245.1 Streptomyces sp. NPDC037290
TCGTCCGGGCGTCCGTCCCTCCCCCCCTCCTCCCTCTCCTCCCCCCCCCCCCCCCCCCCCCCCCCCCCCCCCCCCCCCCCCCCCCCCCCCCCCCCCCCCCCCCCCCCCCGCCCGCATTCCCGAGAACGACTGTGAAGGTGATCGACCCCATGCAGCACGGCATCTCCCTGCTTCCCGACTGCCGTCCGGCACGGCGTTCGGCCGTCGAGTACTACAAAGATGCCATCGCCATCAGCGAGTTCAGCGACCAGGCCGGACTGGGCTACGTCAAGATGACCGAGCACTACCTCGGCGACTACGGCGGCTACTGCCCCAGCCCGCTCACGTTCCTCACCGCCGTCGCGGCCCGGACGTCGAGGATCCGGCTGATGACGGGCGCGCTCCTGCCGGCCTTCCACCACCCCGTCCAGCTGGCCGCCCACATCGCCCAGGTGGACGCCATCAGCGGCGGCCGTGTCGACGCCGGCTTCGGACGCGCCTGGCTGCCCTACGAGTTCGAGACCTTCAAGGTGCCGATGGACGAGAGCCGCGCGCGCTACCAGTCGACCATCGAGGCGGTCGTACGGCTGTGGACCGAGCAGGACGTCACCGAGGACGGGCCGTTCTTCTCGTACCGGAACGCCAACTCACTGCCCCACGTCACCCAGCGGCCGCACCCTCCGGTCTGGGGCGCCGCGGTGAAGTCGCCGGAGAGCTTCACCTGGCTCGCGCAGAAGGGCTTCGGCGCGATGCTGGCGCTGGCCCCCGCGCGGCAGTACATCTCGGTGGGCCGTCATCTGATCGACCACTACAAGGAGGTGTTCCGGACCACCCACGGCGCCGACGCCACCCCGCGCATGGCGATGAGCACGCCGCTGTACGTGGCACGGACCGACGCCGAGGCCTACCGGGTCGCGGAACCCTTCTACCGTGAGTACCTGCAGGTCTGGACGGAGGCCGCCCAGTCCTGGCGGACCACCACGTCGAGCGACTACGTCGGTTACGAGGGCATGGGCCGCGAGATGAAGTACCTCCGCGACTTCGACGTGAAGCGGAACGGGACGGCGGTCATCGGTTCGCCGGAGTCCGTCGTCGAGCAGATCCTGGAGCTCCGGGAGACCTACGGCGTCGACACGTTCCTGTGGAACGTCGACTTCGGGGGGCAGGCCTACGCACACATGCACCCGAGCCTGAAGCTCTTCGTGGACGAGGTCCTGCCCAAGCTGTGACGCCCGGCCGGCTCCCTGGCGCCTGTCCTAGTCCAGTGCCCGGGGGCCCGGCCGGCCCTTTCCGCCGCCTTCTTCACCCGTCCGCCGGCGCCTGGCCTTCCTGGCCGCCTGGCGGACGCCGTAGACGGCGGGAGGCAGCAGCAGGAGCCAGTACCAGGAACCGGTGAGGACGGCCAGCACGATCCCGATCAGCCCGGTCGCCGGGAACAGCGCGTTGGCCACGATCTCCGTCCTCGACAGGGCGTCACGCGCGGGCACCGCGGCGGGCACGGCCACCTCCGGAGCCGCGCCGGAGGCGCCGGCCTCCCAGCCGGGAGCCGGCAGGTCGGCGAAGAGGACGCGGAGATCGGACTGCGAAGTGGCCCGGTACGCCGCGTCGACCCGGGTCTCGAACTCCTCCTTGGTCAGCCGTTCCGCCGCCATGTGCTCACTGAGGAATCCGACCGCACGGTCCCGTTCGGCCGCGCCCACGCGCGTGTCCGGAAGCTTCTCCATTCGACTGCGTCCTCTCACCCGGCTGGGCGGGTATGGAACTGGTAATACGCACCTCCGGATCGGTAAGAATAAGCGCGGAGTGCGTTAATCGACATGCACATGGTATCGCGGGCAAAGGGCCACGCCAGGCGCACTGTTCCGGCCACGGAATCCAATTCACCCAGAATTGAGGTCAATTCACCGGCCACGGCTCCAAGTGGGGCCACAGCTCATGCCGCACGGCCCCGCCGGTCGTACCCGCTGGACGGCGGGATTCCCGGATTCCGGTCACCGTGGGCCCACCGTGGCTTACGCTGGGCCCACGACCTGTTCGTGGGAAACGGTGGAGGGCCTCGTGGACCTGATTGCCCCCGAACTGCTCATGGCCCTGGCCAGCGGCACCGCGGGTGCGGCCGGGGAGCAGATCTGGACGTCCCTGCGGGATCTGGTCAGACGACGGCGTCCGGGAGCGGAGCCGAGCGACCAGCGCGAGCTGACCGCCCTCGCCGCCGCACCCGACAGCGCGGAGCGTGCCACCGAGCTGGCCGAGGTACTGGCTCGGCGCGCCCGGCAGGACCCCGCGTTCGCCCAGGCCCTCGCGGCCTGGCGGCGGGAGGCCGAGGCCCTGGAGGTCACGCGGACCGGCACCGGCGAGGTGCACAACACGATCTCCGGGGGCACCCAGAGCACCGTCGTCCAGGCGCGGGACGTCCACGGCTCCATCAACCTCGGTGGCTGACGGTGACAGCCTCTGCTGACGCGTCATGCACCAGTGGTCTACTGTGAGCGACGTGGCGGAACGAGTCGAACCCTGCGCGCTCGCAAGTGAGTTCACCGCGGCGCTCGCTCGTCAGCAGCAGCTCGCCGAGCGCCGTGAGGAGGTCGTGACGAGGCTGCACGACGAGGTCGAGAGGCTGCGCCGGGGCGAGATGGAAACGGCGCTCGATCTCGTGCGCCACTCCCTGATCCGGCTCCACGACCAGATCCTGCGCCAGGCGGACCACGTCACCGGGCCGCTCGGCGTCGACGAGCTGCGTGCCCTGCTGACCGCGCTGGCCGACGAGGCGGCGGACACCGTGGCCAGGACCGGCGTGGAGCGGTACGTCCCCCCGCCCGGCGAGGCGTTCGACATGGCGTTGCACCGTCCGGTGGGCCGCGTCGCCGCCGAAGGTCCCGAGGGGGACCGGACAGTGGCGCACGTCGTGGCGGCCGGATTCGTCCAGGGGGAACGCGTCGTGCGCAAGGCCGACGTCGTGGTGTCCCGGTGGGAACCGGATGCCTCGTGAACGTTTCCTCCTCCGACGGGCGCACAGGGCACGACTCACCTGACAACTGACGAACAGCAGACGGGGCGGGTGCGAGCGCGGCCGTCTCGGTGGCGGGAGACCGTATGGCCGTGTACGGCATAGACCTGGGGACCACCTACTCCTGCGTCGCACGGATCGACGACGTCGGCAGACCGGCGGTGCTGCGCAACATCGAGGGGGCGGACACCACGCCGTCCGTCGTCTACTTCGAGAGCGCCGACAGCGTCGTCGTGGGACAGAGCGCCAAGGACGCCACCGTCCTCGACCCCGAGCACGTCGTCCAGCTCATCAAGCGGGACATGGGCGAGGTGGTGCCGCGCGAGTTCCACGGCCGCACCTACACACCCGAGGAGATCTCCGCCCGCATCCTGCGCAAACTCGTCGAGGACGCGAGGGCCGCCGGCGGCGAGGAGCCGCGCGACGTGGTGATCAGCGTGCCCGCCTACTTCGGGCTCGCGGAGCGGGACGCCACCCGCAAGGCCGGCGAGATCGCCGGACTCCGCGTCCTCGACGTGGTCGCCGAGCCCGTCGCGGCCGCGCTCGACTACGGCGCCCTGGACGGCGACGAGGAGCGCGGGGACCGGGCCATCCTCGTGTACGACCTGGGCGGCGGCACCTTCGACACCACGGTGCTCACCCTGCGCGGGCGCGAACTGACCGTGCTGTGCACGGACGGCGCGAAGGAGCTGGGCGGCAGCGACTTCGACGACCGCGTCGTCGTGCACCTGGTGGAGCGGTTCCGCGAGAGCTTCCCGGACGTCGACGACCCGCTGTCCGACCCCCAGTCCGAGACGCAGCTGCGCAAGGACGCCGAGGAGGCGAAGAAGGCGCTGTCCTTCCGGGAGCGCTACACCGTCCGCGTCATGCACCGGGGCAGGGTCGAGGCGGTGGAGCTGACCCGGGACAAGCTCCAGGAACTCACCGGCGACCTGCTCGACCGCACCATCGACATCACCCGCCGTACGGTCGAGCTGGCCGCCGAGCGCGGGGTGTCGCGCTTCGACGAGGTGCTGCTGGTCGGTGGCGCCACCAAGATGCCCGCGGTGGCCGAGGCCCTGCGCACCCAGTTCGGCTTCGAACCCAGGCTGCACAACCCGGACCTCGCGGTGGCCCGCGGCGCCGCGATCTACGCGCTGGACCGGGCCGCGTACATCGTCTCCAGCGGTGAACTGCCCGCGGACCAGGCGCCGGACGTACCGGAGACGGGCCTCACCCACCGCCCGTACCAGATCTCCACCGTGGCCTCGCGCGGCTACGGCATCCAGCTCCAGGAGCGGGGCACGGACCGGCGCTACGTCTTCCACCTGGTGCACGCCAACGACCCCCTGCCCGTGTCGGTGACCGACGAGTTCTACACCACGCACGCGGGGCAGCGCGGCGTGCGCATCCGCGTGATGGAACAGGCGGGCGTGGAGGAGTCCGAGGAGCTGGCACACAACACCTGCGTCGCCGAGGGCCACCTGGCCATTCCGCCGGGCAAACCCGAGAACTGGCCCATCCAGTGCGTCTACACGCTGGACTCCTCCGGGCTCCTCGGTGTCGTCGCCATCGAGAAGGAGAGCGGCGAGAAGCTCGAACTGACCGTGCAGATCGGGGGCATGACACCGGACGCGGTCGCCACCGCACGGGTCGCTCTGAGCCGCCAGCGCTTCAGCTGACGCGGCGGAAGGACGGGGACCACGCCGTGGCGTTCGACGAGCAGCGCTACCGGCGCGAGGTGCTCGACGCCGGACTGCCGGTGACCGACGACCTGCGCACCCGCTACCAGTTGCCACGGCACCTGGACGGGCCCGCGGTCACCGAGACGGTCGCCGCGGTCCGCGCCTGCTGGCGCCGCAACCGCGCCCGCCTCAAATACCGCCCGGTCATCGAGGAGCTCGAAGCCGGACACCTCATCCACCGGCCGCTGTTCGACGCCGCGGCCGGCGGCGACCCGGGCCCGCTGCGGGCGGCCGTGGCCGAGCACGACCGGCAGGCCGAGTCGGAGCGGGCTGCCCTGGGCGCGACGCTGCGGGAGGCCGCGGCCGGGCTCGGCCTGCTCGCCGAGGCCACCGTCGTGGAAGCCGCCGCGGCACACCGGGTGAGCGAGGCACAGGTACGGGCGCTGCTGCCCGGACTCGGGCTGCGCATCGCCGAACCGGACCCGCTGCCCCGGGACGTGCCGCACCCCGCCTACGCCCGCTGCGCCCGCCACCTGGAGGTGCTGCGGCTGCGCCACCTCGACGACTTCCTCACGACCGGCACCCCGGGGGGCCGCACCCCGCAGCCCGTGCGTCTCTTCGACGCGCCGCCCGTGGATGCCGCGACCGTGGAGGAGGCGGCCCGCCGCTGGGGCCGCCTCCCGCACAGCGCCGCGCACACGGCCGCCCAGGCCGTCTGCGCCGCCGTGCGCCGGGTGCTGGCCGACCAGGGCGCCGAAGGTCTCGCGCGGGTGCGGTTGTCCGAGGTGGCGGTGCCGCTGCGGGAGAGGCTCGCCGCACGCGCCACCCCGGCCACCCTTCTCGCCCACGCCACGGGGGAGTTGTCGATCGCCGCACCGGACGCGCGGCGACTGGTGTTCGCGGTGCTTCACGAGGAGGCCGGGAATCCGCTGGAGGGACGGCTGCGGCGGCTGACGGCTGACGGGCGGCTCGCGGAGGCGGCGGCCGTCGCCGACCGCCTGCCCGCCGACGCGTTACCCGAAGACGCCCGCGCCCTGGTCGCCCACGTGCGGGGGAAGCTGGCCGAGGCCCGCGCCCTGGTCGACCGTGCCCGGGGGCTGTCGGCCCGGGACGCCGACCTGGCCTGGGAGCTGCTGGAACAGGCGGAGGCCGTCGCCCGCGACGTGCCGGGCGCCGACGCCGTTCGCCGGGCCCTCCCGGTCCGCCCGGTCTCCGGCCTGACCGCCACGCCCGACGGCACGGGCGTCGCCCTGACATGGCGGCCCAGCCCGTCCACGGCGGGCGAGCCCGAGTACGTACTGCTGCGCACCGGACGCCGCCCGCCGCACGACCCGGCCGACGGAACCGGGCTGCCGCTGCCGTCGCCGCGGGCCACCTCGTTCGTGGACCGCTCGGCACCCCCCTGTGTCCCGCTGTACTACGCGGTCGCCGTGCGCCGGGCCGCCGAACCCGACAGCGTGCCCTCACCGCTCGCGGTGTGCGGACCCGTCACGTACTGGCCCGACGTCAGCGACGTGCAGCTGCGCCCCGAGGACCGCGTGATCACCGCCGTCTGGACCTGCCCGGCGCAGGCCCGGTCCGTCGAGGTCGTCCGCGCCGGGCCGGACGGCGAGGACGTATGGGTCGCGGCCCGCCCCGACGGCTTCACGGACGGCGGGCTCACCAACGGCACGACGTACCGCTACCGCATCCGCGTCGTCTACCCCACCGAGGACGGGCGGCCCGTGCGCACGGACGGCGTCTCGCTCACCGCCACACCCCTCGGGCCGCCCGAGCCGGTCACGGACCTGGCGATCCACCGCGTGGACGGCGACCTCCTGGCCTCCTTCGACCCGCCGCCCGGCGGCGAGGTGCGCCTGTACGGCCTCGGCGACGAACCCCCGTGGCCGCCCGGCACCCGGCTGCGCACGGCCGAACTGCCCGGGCGGCCGATCACGGCCCGGCCCGCCCCCGAGGGGCTGCGGTTCCCGCCGCCGGACCGGCCGACGGTGGTGCTGGCGGTCACCGTCGCCGGGGAACGTGCCGTCACCGGAGCGCACGCCGTCGCCGCCGTCCGGCCCCTCGGCACCCTCACCCTCACCCGGCACGGCGGCACGGGCGTGGCCGTCGTCCTCGACTGGCCGCCCGACGCCGGCGACGAGTTCGAGGTCACCTGGCGGACCCCCGGCGAGCAGGACGAGCGGCGGCGCACCGTCGGCCGGGCCGCCTACCGGCACGAGGCGGGCGTACGGCTGCCCGTCGCGGACGGCGCCCGGGTGGAGGTCGAGGTGCGGCCGGTGGCCGTGCTCGGCGGGCTGCGCGCGTACGGGCCGCCGAGCACGGCGGTGCTGCCCGCGCGCACCGACGCCGGCTACCGGCTTCAGCGGCACGGCATGCCCGGACGGCGCACGGTCACCGCCGTGTTCACCGCGCCCGCCCCCGTACGGGCCGAGCGACTGCTGCTGGTGCGCTCCCACGGCCCGGTCTGGCCGCTGGAGCCCGCCGACGGTGACGTCCTCGCGGAGCTCGCCGAGACGGAGCTCGGCCCGGGACGGGACGTGCGGCTGTCGGCGCGGCTGCCCCGCGGCCCGGGTGGCTGGCTGCGCTGCTTCGCCGTCGGTGAGGGACTCGTCCTGCGGGACCCCCCGCACCACACGCTCAAGATCACCCAGGGGGCAGGGACATGAGACCGACGCGCCGTCGCACCTGGGTGTGCCCGCACTGCTTCCGGAACGTCACCAGGGCGCAGATCGCGTACGTCTGCGTGAGCGGCGCCGCCGCCTGCGCCGACGGCAAGGGCCTGAAGTCCGCCGACCCCCGGACCGGTTCGGCGGTGTGCCGCGCCTGCGGCCGCACCGCCACCCGGCTGCGCTGCACGGCCTGCGGGAGCCGGCTGCCGGAGGGCTATCTGCGCACCCCCGGGAAACTGGTGGCGCTCGCGGGCCCCGTCAGCTCGGGCAAGAGCACCTACATCGCCGTCCTCGTGCACGAGTTGCTGCACCGCCTCGGCGCCGAACTCGACGCGGCCCTGCTGCCCTGCGACGACGACACCATGGCCGACTACCACGAGCGGTACGAGCGGCACCTGTACGAGGAGCAGCACACCGTCCCCAAGACCGCCGAGCACGACGGCGGCCGGCCCCTGGTGCACCGCCTCGGCCGCACCCGGCGCGGCCGCTTCGGGCGCACCCGCGAGCAGGTGCTGACCCTGGTGTTCCTCGACACCGCGGGCGAGCACTTCACCTCACGGGACCGCATGGAGACCCAACTGCGCTACCTCACCGCGGCCGACGCCGTCGTCGTCCTCATCGACCCGCAGGACCTGCCCGGCGCCCCCCTGAAGGACGGGGACGGGGTACCGGGCCGGTCCGGCGAGGTACTGGCGCGGACGCTCGGCCACCTGGGCGGCGGCGGGAAGGTGACCGTGCCGGTCGCCGTCGCCCTGACCAAGGCCGACCTGCTGTGGCCCCACCTGCCGGACAACTCCCCCCTGCACCGCACCCGCCGCCCCGGACCCGTCTTCGACGCCGACGACCGTGCCGCCGTCCACGCCGAAGTCCAGGCCCTGCTGAACCGCTGGCAGGAACACCAACTCGACGCGCGGCTGCGCCGGTTCTGCACGGACTACCAGCTGTTCGCCCTCTCCACGCTCGGCACCGCGCCCCAGCGCGGCGGCGGCCTCGGCCACGGCGGCGTCGTACGGCCGCACCGCGTGGAGGACCCGCTGATGTGGCTGCTGCACCGCTTCGGCTCCCTCGACCGGGGACGGGGGTGACCGGCATGGCCGGGCAGGCCCACTACACCTCGGCCGCGCCGTCGGCCGCCGGCCGCCACGGCGGTTTCCGCTTCACCGCCGTCTCCCCGGCGGCCCGCCCCGCGCTCGGTGTCCTGCGCCCCCTGACGGGGTACACGCCCCCGCCGGGCGCCCTCCGGCCCGCCGAACACCCCGTGGCGTTCGCCTACGACCGCCCCGACGACGGCACGGCCGTACTGACCCGCACCCGCTTCACCGGCCGGGACTACACCGGACGCCTCGGCAACCACTTCTGCCACGCCCTGTGCGCCGACCCCGGCGAACTGGCGGGCCTGCGTCCGATCGAGCTGTGGGACACCCCGCAGTGGGCACCGTCCCCCGCGCCCGACGACGGCCACGCCCTGCCCGACCTGGCCGAACTCGTGCCCGGAAGCGCCGTGGGGCCCGACCGGGTCCGCCGGCTGCTGGACGCCACCGGTGCAGCGGGAGTCCGCCGCCTGGCGCGGCTGCTCGCCGTGGCCCTGCGGGCGCTCGCCGGCGAGGGCACGGGCGCGACCCTGGTCTCCGCGGACCCGGAACGTGTCGTCGACTGGATCGCCGCGGTCTCCTACACCCTCCCGGCGGGTCTGACCGCCCGTCTGACGTTCACCACGTACACGGCGCGGCCGGAGGACGACCACCGTCATCTGACCGGAACACGGCGGGAAACGGGGGAACGGGCGCCGGCCCCGGTGTTCGATCTCGACGGGCCGGCGGAGGACGGAGGCCCGGAGCCGTGCGCGACGGCGCGCTTCCTCGCGGACGCGTGGGGCAGCGGGCGGCTGGACGTGGTGGACGCGGTGGCCGACCTGTGGGAGGCGGCCCCCGACGAGGACGCCGGGGCGGGCGTTCGGCGGCTGCGGGCCGCGTGCGCCCTGCTCGCGCCGGACGGCACGGCCGGGCTCCTTGCCGCGGCGGACTCGCAGGACTTTGGGCTCGTGGGTTTCGTACGGGCGGTGGCGGAGCTGCGGCCGCAGGCGGCGGGTGTCCCGGCCGCGCGCGTCCGGGACGCGGCCGAACACCGCCTCGCCGCTCTGACGGCACCACTGGGCGACGTACGGGCCGCGCTCGCGTCGCTGTCCGAGCCCTACCGGGGCGCCGTCCTGGCGGGGCTGCTCGCCGCGCTGGAGGCCGCCGGCGAGTCGCGGGCCGAGGTACTGGACGCCGAGGCGTGTGCCTTCCTCGCCTCCCTCGCCGACGGAGCACCGGACGGGGCGCAGGACGTGCTCGCCGAAGCCCCCGGCACCGCGCTGCACGTGCTGCGCCGCGCACCCGGAGAGCCGCGCCGGGCCGGCCTGAGGATCCTGCGGCTGTACCGGCGGGGGCTGTGGGAGGAGACGGAGACCTACGAGGCCCTGCGCGACCTCGTGCGAGCCGAGGGGCCGGAGCCCGAGCGGGAACGGGGGCCACGGCTGCCGTGGCGGCGCGGGTCCGCGCGGGAGAAGGAGTGAGTGGTGGCCAACCCCGTCGTTCTCCTCCTGATGGTCGGCATGCTGGCCGCCCTGATCGTCGGCCACGGTGTGCTGGTGACCCTGCCCCGTCTCGTGCTGTCCCAACTGGCCATCGTCTGGCGGACGTTCGGGGCGGCGGCCGGCGTCGCGCCCGCCCCGGACGGCGAACCGGCCACCCCCGCCTACGTCCGCGTCACCGCGCTGCGAGACCTGCGCGCGGCCTGGTGGGACGGTCTCGAAGAGCACACCCGGCTGATGAGCGACGCCGAGCGGTTCATGGACCGCTGCGTGGGGGAGTCCGCCCGCCAGTCGCGGCATGGCACGAGGTGGGGACAGCGTGTCCTGGCGGTCGTCCTGGGACCGGTCCTCGTGGTCACGATGACCGCCGTCATCCTGACCGCGACCGCGCTGAGCCTCCTCCCGGTGCTGTTCTCGCTCCTGTTCTGGGCCCTGTGCTGCGCGCTGTGGACGCCGTGGTGGGCGATGTGGGCCGCGGTCGAGCGGGTGGGACGCGCACTGCGCCACGGGCCGGCGCCATGCCCGTACACACGCTGCGGCCGCACCGTGGCGCGGCCCGTACGCCTGTGCCCGCGCTGCGGCGCCCGCCACGGTGCGCTGGCCCCGAACCGCTACGGCGCGCTGTACCACCGCTGCCGCTGCGGCACCCGCCTCCCCGCCGTTCTCGGCGCCCGCCGTCTGGACGCGTGCTGCCCGCACTGCGAGAGCCCCCTGCCCGCCGGATACGAGCGGGCCAGGGCCGTGGTGCTCGTCGGTGGCCCCGCGCAGCGCACCGGCGTCCACCGGCAGGGCCTGACCGAACTGGGCGCCCCGCCCGGGATCGAACCGCCGCTGGTGCGTTCGGGCCGTGCGCCCCTGCTCTGGTACGACCCGGCCGGTGACGTGTACCGCAGTCAGGAGTCGGTCGCCCGGCTGGAGGTGCTGGGCCGGGCGGACGGACTGCTGCTGGTGGTGGACGACCCGGCGGCACACAGCGCCGCCGTGCAGGCCGTCACCCGTGTCCTGCACGTCCTGAGCGCCCTGCCCGCGCGCCGGCGCCCGCGCCGTCTCGCGCTGCTGTACACCCGGGTCCGGCAGGGCGACGACACTGCCGTACGCGCCGAGCTGGAAGCGGCCGACGGCGGCCATCTGCTGCGCGCCCTGGACGCCACGGGCATCCCCGTGCGGTGCGTCCCGGCCTCCACGCTCGTCGGGGTCCCGCAGTGGCTGGCCGCAACCCGCGGCACCCCGGGCCCGGGCGGCAGCATCGACCCACCGCCGGTGCGCCGCCCCGCGGGTGCCGCGGTCCGGCCGCCACGCCACCGCGTGGCCCGCCACAGCCTCCTGCTCGCCCACCTCGCCGGGTTCCTGGCCGTGCCGCTCGTCCTGGTCCTCCTGCAGGCGGGCGCCCTGCCACCGCACGCGTTCCTCGGTCTGCCCGCCGCCTACGACAAGTGGCGGCACCCGCTCAGCGGTTCCGTCCACCAGGTCGACCTCATGGCCACCGCGAACCGTGACTGGCCGAAGCTGAGCGTCAGTTACGCGGCCCCGGGGCATCCGCCCTCGGCGGCACTGCCCGGGCACGCCGGATACTGGTCGGTCACCGGCGCTCCGAAGAAGCACAACTGGCTGCGGGTCGACTTCGGAATGCCGCTGCCGCTGAGCGAGGTCTCGGTGGACTTCGACCCGGACACCGTCGACGGGCCCTTGTTGTTGGACTTCGACTTGGAAGGCCAGGTCGGCGCAGACGACGTCCGGGACTCCGGCTCCGGTTACGGGCACGCCCTCACAGCGGGAAGCGACAATCACGGCCTCGGCAAGACGTACGGCTATGACATACCCTTCCGGCACACCGTCGACTCCCTCCGCATCGGTCTGGGCGGCCTGTTGGACAAGGGCCAGGCGAACAAGCTGCGCCTGCGCGAGTTCAACATCCGCTGGACCAGCTCCGACGCCCTGCGCCTGCACCCGGCGGACGGTGGCCGGCTCCGCGTCGAGAACGCCACCGCCCGCGACCTCGCCATCGTGCTGCGACCGCCCCTGCTGCCCGCGGGCTGGCACGCCACGCTCGTGCGCCGCCCGCCTCGCGTGCTGCGGGCCGAGGAGACGTACGAGGCGCGCTGGCGTTTCACGGCGCCGAGCGGCGCCGAGGGCCACGCCCCCGTCGTCTACGGCGTCGACGCCACCGAGGACGGGCACACGGTGACGTCCCGCTGCCTGGCCCTGCTCACGGCCGCCGGAGGGTCCGAGTCGCTCTGCTGAGGGCCTCAGCGTGTCCAGCGCGGCCCGGCGAAGTCGGCCAGGGCCGTGCCCAGCTGGTCGTCGACGTGCCGGGTGAAACCGAGCGGCAGTACCAGGTACCAGCCGTCGCCCGTGCGGGAGCGGCGCGGTGGGCGCGGGGCGCCGGGGGCCAGCCGGACCTGGAGGGCGTAGAAGCCCGCGTCCCGGCCCCGGAAGACCATCCGGCGCACGGTGATCTCCGCGACGTGTTGCCATCTGTAGAAGCGGTGCCTGCGCCCCGTGACGGAGGTGACGCCGTCCCGGGTGAGCTCCAGCTCGATCCGCCGACGCGGCATGAGGAAGCCGATCACGGTGATCAGGGTGCCGAGGAAGGGCAGGCCCAGCATCGCCAGCCAGTTGATGGAGTGCTGCCACTGGCCGCTCACGCTGAAGCGCACGAGGAAGACGCTCAGCACGGGGCCCAGCACTGCCCAGTGGGCCAGCGGAAGCCGGCGCGAGCTGCCGCGCAGGTGGTAATGGGCCGCGGTGCTCTCCACCGTGAAGTGCCGGGAGTCCGTCAGCGCGGGGACGCGCGGCAGTTCGGGGACGGCCACGGTGCTCCCCTCCTGGGCGCGCCTTCCCGCCAGGTGATCCTGCAGCCTGCGGTTGCGGAACCGGTACGTGCCGCCCGACAGCTGCAGCAGGCCCGCCGTCCGCGCGTCCCTGAGGAAGGTCATGAGCGTCCAGGGCACCCGCCCGGCCGCCGCCAGGGAGCACTTGGCGAGGAACCAGCGGCTCCACGGACTGAGCAGCACGAACATCGCGGAGGCACCGGCCCAGGCCGCGAACGCGGGCCACCAGCTGCCCGTACCGTGCGCGTCGAGCCAGAAGAACGAACCGGCGCCGACCCCGATGAGGGGAGCCACCAGCGTCAGCGTCGTGACGAGCGCGGTCTGTTCACCGCGCAGGAGTTCGCTCGGGGTGGCGGCGTCCACGGTGTCGGCGGGTGCCGCGTACACGATCATGAGCAGGACCGGCAGCACGGAACCGACCGCGAGGGCGACCAGGGACGGGTCCGGCGTCACGAAGACGTACAGCACGAGGAGGAGGACGACGAGGGCGGGGCCGCCCGTGAGTGCCGCGAGGCGGACCTGTGGGCCGACCCGCGCGTGCCGGTCGATGGAACGCAGTGCGTGGATGAACAGCAGCGGGTTGGCGCTGCGGCGGGGCTCGGCGAGCCGCTGGCCGAACCAGCCCGCGGTGACGGTCCGGGCGAGGGCCGCAAGGACGACGCCGAACATCACGTCGGTCGTCACGCTGAGGTCGCCGATCCCGGAGGCCTTCGCGTAACCGGACATGGGCACCCGGATGACGAGGGACAGCAGGATGCCGGCCGTCAGCAGCGCGGGTACCGCCAGCAGCCGGGGCAGCGGCGCCGCGTACAGCCGCCACCAGGCGAGCTCGGACTCCTCCCGGCGGCTGAGCAGCAGCGCCAGGTACGACAGCCAGGCGTCGGCCCGTTCGGCGTCCCAGGCGCGCGGCGGGTGCAGCCGGCCGGGGTCCGGCGGCCGCGCGCGGAACGCGGCGGGCACGATCCGGTCGAGCAGGTGCGCCTCGACGGCCTCCCGGGTGGGGAAGCGCTCCCGTTCCAGCAACTCGCCCGGGCCAGAGGGGGTTTGATCGTACGAGCGGCGCACCAGCCACACCATCAGGGGACTGGTCAGGGCCCACGAGACGGGCGCGGAGGGCTGGCTGCGGAGGGTGTCCAGCAGGTCGGCCCAGGCGGCGGCACGGGCCCGCGGCCGGGCCCTGCGGAGGTACTCCGCCACCTCGTCGGGGCGTAGCGGCAGCGACTCGATGACGGTGGCGTGCCGCAGGCCCTTGCCCGTCCCGTCGAGGTCGGCGTACTCGCCCGTGCGGGAGATCAGTACGGCGTCCCCGTCGCCGCCCAGGCCGGTGTTGAGGGCGTCGAGGACCTCGGTGCGGCGGTGCGCGGGGAGTTCGTCGAGGCCGTCGAGGACCGGGAGCACCCGCCGGTCCAGGACCAGCCGGCGGGCCGGGTGGGCCCCGTCCACGGGCGGCAGACCGGGGTGGTCCTGGTGCAGCCGGTCCACGAGCCACTCGGTCAGCGACTGCCGCCGGGTGTCCCAGGACTCCAGGGACAGCACGAGCGGGATCGGTACGTCGTGCTCGCCCTGGGTGAGCCGGCGGGCGAGCAGTTCGAGGGTGAGCAGGACGGACAGCACGGTCTTGCCGGAGCCCGCGGTGCCGAGCACGACCAGCCGCCGCCGTGGCCCGAGCCTCAGGAACGCCCCGGCGATGGTGTCCGTCCCGGAGCCCGCCGGTAGGTACTCACCGGCGGACGCCACCCGGCGGCTGGGTGTCCAGCGCACGGGCAGTGGCTGCGGGTCGGTCATGTCCCAGGCGTCGGCCTCGGCCCGCCAGCGGTACAGGAGGCTGCGCGCGAGTCTCCGCTCGGCCGCGGCCAGCGGGGCGTCGTCAACGGCCGCGTCCCCTCGCACGGTGACATTGAGGTCGCCTTGGAGGATGCCGATCTGGATCAGATACTCGGCCGTGCAGTCGACCGCGGTGTTGGTGATCTGCGGCTCACGGCCTGACCCCGTCTGCCTCTCCATGTGCGTCCGCCCCCGTCGTCGCCCTTCCCACTGTACTCATCGGTGTCCCGCCGCCGCCGGACCCGGCTCAGGATTCCTTCGGCTTGCCGTGGAGGCGTACCGTGCTGAGGATCTTCATGATCGTCGAGTCCGGCAGCTCACCCCTCACGCCCGTGGCGCCGAAGAGGTTCCATGCGACGAGGTCACCGGCGGAGTTCCTGAAGGCGAAGGTGACGGCCTTGCCGTCGCTCGCGCACCTGCCCTTCGCGGGTGTGTGCCTGGACCGGGCCCAGGCGGTGTCGCCCTTGATGCCGGACCTGGTCGTGTACGGCTTCGCCGTTCTGTCGGCGACGATGCTCTTCTTGTCGGGCTGTGTGTAACCGCCGTACACCCACAGGGCCACCTGGCTCAGGGCGGCGTCGCCGGTGCTCCTGGCACCCTTGGCACCCTTGGTGCCCGCCGCCGCCAGCGGGGTTCTGTCCACGAGCCCGTCCTTGTCGCTGTCGGACAGGCACCAGTTCTCCTGGTCGATCGCCGGTGCGCCCATGGCGACGACGAACTTGCCCCAGTTCTTGGGGTCGTCGTAGTCGAGCTTGCTGTCGTCGAAGCCGATCATCGTCTCCGGTGGCTTGACGTCCCAGTCGGGCGGCACGTCGAAGGCTGTGCCGAAGTCGGGGTTGACGACGACCTTCCAGCCCGGGACGGTGGGTCTCCCGGTCGCGCCGCCGCGCGGGTCCTTCGACGCCGGCGCCGAGGCGGTGGCGCTCGGCGGGGCACTTGTGGGCGCCTTCGTGTGCGTGCTGCCGCCGTCGGCGCTGTCGTCCTTCGAGCCGCCCAGGACCAGTGAGCCGGTGACGCCGACGCCCAGGACCACGACCGCGGCCGCGGCGACCGCCACGGCCTTTGCCCGGTTCCCGCTGTGCTGGCTGTGAGGGTTCCGCTCGCCCTCGGGCGGCTCTCCAAACCACATGCCCAGTAACCATAGTCCCGGGTTTCCTCCGGGAGCAGTGCCCGTTGATCCGCGGTGTTCCCGCGCCGCACGACGCCCGTGGACCGACGGCCCCGCGGGGCGGGACGATCGGTCACGGACGCCGTGACCGGGGAGGTACGGCGGCTGGTCACACGGCCGGGGCGCCCCCCGCTCCGCTGAGGGCCTCCAGGTCGCTCTTGCGGACGCGTATGACGGCCGTGGCGACGGCGAACGCGAGGACGGCCATGGCGGCGGCCGGTACGAAGGCCGCCGAGATGCCGTGTGCGAGTACCTCGTGGCTCCACGGGGCGGGCAGCTGGTGGGACTTGGCGAACGTGGCCTTCTGCTCCGGTGTGGCCCGGGACATGAACGATGCCGCCTGCTTGGTCGCCTCGTCGCGGCTGGCCGAGCCGAAGACGGTGGTCAGGATGGAGAGGCCGAGTGAACCACCCACTTGCTGCGTGGTGTTGAGCACGGCGGAGGCCGCGCCGGCTTCGTGCTGGGCGACGCCGGAGACGGCGGTCACGGTGAGGGTGACGAAGTTGAGTCCCATGCCGAAGCCGAAGACCAGCATCGGGCCGAGCACTCCGCTGACGTAGGAACTGCCCGAGTCGATCAGGGACTGCCAGGCCAGGCCGACGGCGACGAGGGTGGTGCCGGTCATCAGGAACGGCTTGGGGCCGAGCACCGGCAGCAGTCGCTGCGATATGCCCGCGCCGATCGCGATGACCGCGGTGACGGGCAGGAAGGCCAGGCCGGCGCGGATGGGGGAGTAGCCCAGCACGTTCTGCACGAAGATCACTATGTAGAAGAACATGCCGAACATGGCCGCGGCGAGGCTGATCATGATGACGTACGTCCCGGAGCGGTTGCGGTCGGCGAACATCCGCAGGGGGGTGATCGGTTCCTTGGCGCGGCTCTCGACGAGCATGAAGGCGGCGAGCAGCACCACGGCCGCGCCGAACGCGCCGAGCGTCAGCGAGTCCCGCCAGCCGTCGGACGCCGCCCTGATGAACCCGTAGACCAGCGCGACCATGCCGAGCGTCGAGGTGAGTGCGCCGGTGAGGTCGAAGCGGCCGGGGTGGCGTTCGGACTCGCTGATGTAGCGCGGGGCGAGAGCGGCGATGAGGATGCCGATGGGGACGTTGACGAAGAGTACCCAGCGCCAGTCGAGCCAGTCGGTGAGCAGTCCGCCGGCCAGGAGCCCGATCGCGCCGCCGCCCGCGGAGACGGCCGCGAAGATACCGAACGCCCGGTTGCGCTCCGGACCCTCCGGAAACGTCGTGGTGATGAGCGCGAGAGAGGTGGGCGACGCGATCGCGCCGCCGACGCCCTGGAGGACCCGCGCGGCGAGCAGCTGCCAGGGTTCCTGGGCCAGTCCGCCGAGCAGGGAGGCGAAGGTGAAGAGCAGGATGCCGGTGATGAAGACCCTGCGGCGTCCGAGGATGTCCCCGGCCCGTCCGCCGAGCAGCAGCAGACCGCCGAAGGTGAGGGTGTAGGCGCTGACCACCCAGGTCAGATTGGTCGTGGAGAAGTTCAGCGCGGTCTGGATGTGGGGCAGTGCGATGTTCACGATGGTGGCGTCGAGCACGACCATCAGCTGGCAGGCGGCGATGACCGCGAGCGCGATGCCCGGATGTGATGAGCGCTTGCCCGGACCCGGCAGGGCGGGTGCGGGTGACTGCGTTTGTATCTGATCGTGCGTCACAGATATCCCCCAGAGACGAGATAGTGAACGCATGCGTTCACTAGTCGCGACGATAGCGAGCGCTGCTTCGTGAACGCAAGCGTTCTCTAAGGGAGTTGACCTGAAAGCGGCGCCAGGGGTTGAGAAGGGCGGCGCGCCGATGGCGGATTCTCACGGCAGGCCGACGGGGTGGCGCGGGGGATGGCGTGGGGGGTGAGCGGGGGTGGTGTCGGTGGTGTTCCGGACGTTTCAGGCCGTGCCGGGGCCCGAACCGTCGAAAGAGCCGTCGTCGCCTGACATGCTGGTCGAGGGTGTGGTCCCGGTGGCCCGCGCCCGGCCTTGGCTCCTGAAGCGGCTGAGAGGTCGTCACCGTGATGTCCCCATGAAGGCATGAGTGAACGCTCGCGTTCACTGTCCCGGCGCCCCGCCTCGCGTCCCCCTGTTGCTGCGGCGCGGTGCCGCCCGCCCCGGAATCCCCGCTTCCCTTGTTCGTTGGAGAGACACAGATGGATACCTCGCGCTGGACGGCCGCTCACGCTCGCGCGGCTTCCCCTCGCCGGCGCGGCGTGGTGCTGGAACGCGCGATCCTCGATGCCGCGCTGGAGCAGCTCGGCGAGGTCGGCTGGAAAGGGCTGACCATGGAAGGAGTCGCGGCCGGTGCCCAGACCGGCAAGGCCGCGGTGTACCGCCGCTGGCCGTCCAAGGAGGACCTCGTCGCGGACGCCCTGGTCGCCGGACTGCCCCGGGTCGAGACGGCCCCGGACCTCGGCAGCGTGCGCGAGGACCTCCTCGCCCTGTGCCGGCAGGTGCGGCGGATCATGTACTCGCGCCCCGGTGTCGCGCTGCGCTCTGTGATTCACGAATGCGATCAGACCCAGGCGGAGCGCTTCCAGGAGGTGATCGTCGGCGGTGTGGTGGAGCCGACCGTCAAGCTCCTCAGTGACGTCATCATCCGTGGAATAGAGCGGGGAGAAGTTCGGCCGGACGCGGCCAACGGGTATGTCTTCGACGCCATCCCGGCCATGATGATGTACCGCTCAAAGATGTGTGCAAGCGAATGGAGCGACCAGGACCTGGAGGAGATGATCGACCAGCTGATGCTTCCGCTGCTCTGGCCCCGCGGAGGCTGAGCCGGCACGTCGACGAACGGTGCGGCGGTCCGGTGACCAGGGTGTCGGGTGGCGATCCGGGCGGCGTACGCTAAGGGCGCCATGCCGTACGAACCACCTACTCACACCGTCGAGCGCTCCCTGCGCGCCACGACCGGAGCGAAGGTCATTGCCGGTGTCGACGAGGTGGGGCGCGGCGCCTGGGCCGGGCCCGTCACCGTCTGTGCCGCGATCACCGGGCTCCGCCGTCCGCCCGAGGGGCTGACCGACTCCAAGCTGCTGACGATCAAGCGGCGCACGGAACTGGCCGACGTCCTGCACACGTGGGTGACGGCCTATGCGCTGGGGCATGCTTCCCCCGAGGAGATCGACGACCTGGGGATGACGGCCGCACTGCGGCTCGCCGCGGTCCGCGCCCTGGACACCCTGCCGGTACGCCCCGACGCCGTGATCCTCGACGGGAAGCACGACTACCTGGGCGCCCCCTGGAGGGTGCGTACGGTGATCAAGGGCGACCGGTCCTGTGTGGCTGTCGCCGCGGCGTCCGTGATAGCCAAGGTCCAGCGCGACAAATTGATGGCCGAACTGGGTATCGACCATGCAGACTTCGGTTTTGCGGACAACGCCGGGTATCCGTCGCCCGTGCACAAGGCCGCACTGGCGGAGTGGGGGCCCACCCCGTACCACCGCTTGTCGTGGGCGTATCTTGATGCGTTGCCTCAGTGGCGGCACCTCAAGAAGGTCCGCAGCTGGGCGGACGGAGGCGTTCCGGAAATCGAGGGTCAGCTCGGCTTCGATTTCTGACGGTTCCGGTCGCACTGATGTGCCCCCCGGTCACCCACGCCGCACCAATGTTTGATAAATATCAGCTCATGCCTCTCATTCCCGAGGAGCCTCAGATTCACGAGAGTGCCCAGGGTCCCCGCGCCACTCCGGCCAGCGGCCGCACCGCGCCGACCCCCCGCCCCGTACCCGGCCCCCGCCCCGCGGCTCCGTCCCGCCCCGGTCGCCCCGGCCCTCCGAGGCCCGCGCCGCCGGTGCAGCGCGCGCCGCGTGACGTGGGTCCCGCCACGCCGGGCCCGTCGGGTCCGGCCGCTCCCGCCACCACGGCGGTCACCCCGCAGATCCAGCTGATCCCGGCCTCGGCCGAGGGCGCGCTCGACGCCGCCGACGAGGCGGTGGACCTGCTCCTGGACTCGGGTCGTGCCCCCGGTGACGTGCTGGTGATCACGACCGGGTCCCAGCACCCGTGGGCCGAGCACGAGTTGTCCTTCGGCGAAGCTTCCTACTGGGCGCAGCACGATGCCGGCGACGACGTCTTCTACACGGACGCCGCCGTCGCCTCCCGCGCCGCGTCCCGCCCCGTGGTCGTCGTGGCCGTCAACGGAGGTTCCGCTTCCGTTGCTGCCTCGGCCCTTCCGCTGGCCCACGCCCAAGCCGGTGCCCTGCTGATCGTCTGCGGCGACCCGCAGCAGATCAACTCGGTGCTGGGCGCCGGCGTCTGAGCCGCGTCCGGTTCCTCGGAGCACCTGGGGCACCGGGGCAGCTGGGGCATCGGGGGCGGCCAGGGAGCCGTTCCGGCGGTACCCGCACGGCGTGGCCTTCGGCGTGCCCGACGGGTGCCCGCCGCATGCTCGACGACGGGCGGCCGTTCCGCCGGTGAGGCGGCTTTCTGGCGCTACGCCGAGAAGCCGGATGGGGAGCAGCGGCCGTCAGGCGGAGGGCAACTCCGGGATGGCGTTGCCGTGCCTGGGCGCGGGGGATCCGCCCAGGCACCCGCCCAGGCTTGGCCGAGGGGCGTTCGCGGAACGGATTTCTTGCGGGTCGGATGGCTCGGGGCTCGTGCGGGGTTATGCGCCTCGTACGGGGTCATGCGCCTCGTGGGTCCCGCAAGGTTGGTAGCGCTCAGGGCTCGTGGGTTTCGTAAGGCTCGCGGGTCGTGGTCCCGTGGGCCTCTATGGCTCGTGCATCTCGCAGGGCCGGTCTCGTATGGCTCGGGGGGCTCGTAGGTCCCGAGCGGTTCATGGTCCCGCGGGGCTCGTGCGCCTCGTAGGGCTCATGCGTCTCGCAAGGCTCGTGCGGCTCGTGGTCTCGTATGGCCCGGGCGGCTCGTACCTCCCGTGCGGTTCGTGGCCCCGCGCGGCTTGTGCGCCTCGTATGGCTCATGCGGCTCGTGCGGCCGCTGCGCCCGGCGCAGATGCCGGCTGCTTGGCCCCGCACGGCGCCACCGTCACTCGTTCCCGGGGCGTGACAGGGGCTTGCCCTTGCCGGGGCGGCATGGCCCCGCCCCGCGCCGTCCGGGCAGCCGAGCGGCGAGCAACGGGCGGCGAGCAACGGGCGGCGAGCGACGGGCGGCGAGCGACGGGCGGCGAGCGACGGGCGGCGGGAACGATGTCCGCGCGGGCCGGAGGGCGGCCCGATAGGCGGTCGGGCGTAACGCCTGACCCGCCCCCGTGTCCTTCAGCGAGCCGCCGCGCGGCGCAGGACCTCGGAGACCGGGCCGCCGGTGCGGGGGGCGAGCGGCGGCGCCTCGGACATCGCGAGGGGCTCCGGAGCGGAGTCGGCATTGGGGCGGCGCCCGCTGCGGCCCTCGCCGAGCACGTGCCAGCCGTCATGGGTCAGCGTGACGTACGCCCCGCACCGCAGCCCGTGCAGTGTGCAGGCGTCACGCAGGCCCCACATCCAGGCGCCGTCCTCCTCCGTCCAACGCGCGTCGCCCTCACGGCAGTAGACGAGGATGGCCGTGCGCACCGGGGTACGGCGCCGCAGGTCGTGCGGAATGACCCGGCGCAGTTGTGCGAGCAGCGCGTTGCGGAACATCCAGCCGTCGGCCGGGGCCGGACGGCGCGTGAACGACGCGCTGGCGCACAGCCGCTCGTCCGGATCGAGCACTGCCACGATCGCCGTGGACAGCTTCGGCATGTGGCGGGCATGCAGTCCGCTGACGACCTCACGGGGGTTGCCCAGCAGAGGGATTCCGGCGGCGGCCCATTCGGCCGGCTCGAGCAGGCGACTGGCGGAAGCGGCGGACGCGGACGTCGACAACGAGGCCGCCGAGGACGAGGCGAATCCGAAGGTCACGTTCCTCCCTTCGGCTACGCGCCCACACTGCGGGCGAGGTCGGGTTCGGGGGACCGCGCACCGCAGCAAAGCCCTACCGGACCACGGACGAGCCGTGCGGGGAGCGGACCTCAATTCTTCCTGTCGAACTTGGATGCGGCAACGATCAATTGGGGCCACCGACGGTTATCTGGCGGTGCGTGGCTTATATCCCTACCCAAAGGTTGGCCGCATGACGCGCGAGGCCCGGGGCGCGCCGTAGTGCGGCCGCCGACGGGTGCGCCGTCAGCCCTGGACGGCCAGGACCAGCGGCAGCACCGCCCGCGCCCCGGACCTTCTGAGTAGACGCGCCGCGACGGCGAGTGTCCAGCCCGTCTCGGTGAAGTCGTCGACCAGCAGCACCGGGCCGCCGGCCGCGGCGAGCGCCGCTGCGAGGGCGGGCGGCACCGTCAGCGCGCCGTCGAGGGCCTTCAGCCGCTGCGCGCTGTTGCTGCGCGGCATCCGCGGCACGTCCTCGGCGTACTCGATGGAACCGAACAGCGGCATCCTGCCGATCTCGGCGATCCGGGAACCCAGGGAATGGATCAGCAGGGGCCTGGTCCGCGAGGCCACGGTGACGACACCCACCGGCCGGTCCGGGGCGTCGGACGCCCCGGACGCCCAGCCGCCGGGGCCCTTCGCCCAGTCGGCCAGGACCCCCACCACGGCCCGCGCCACGTCGTCCGGCACAGCCGCGTCCGGCGCCTGGGGGGTGAACAGCGGACGCAGCCGATTGCCCCAGCCGATGTCCGACAGTCGACCCAGGGCCCGCCCCGGCGAGGCCTGTTCACCGGCTGGAATGCGTCCCTTGAGATCGATGCCGATGGCCGGCAGCCCCGTCGGCCACATACGACGGGGCTCCACCTCGACACCGGCACGGCCCAGGTCGCTCCGCGCGGCGTCCACCGCCGCCGAGGAGGCGTCGGCGGTGAAGCGCGGGCCGGCGCAGTTGTCGCAGCGGCCGCAGGGTTTGGCACCCTCGTCGTCCAGCTGACGCTGCAGGAACTCCATCCGGCACTCGGTGGTGGACGCGTAGGCGCGCATCGCCTCCTGTTCGGCCGCGCGCTGCCGCGCCACCCAGGCGTAGCGCTCGGTGTCGTACGACCAGGGCTGTCCGGTGGCGACCCAGCCGCCCTTGACGCGGCGGACCGCTCCGTCCACGTCGAGGACCTTCAGCATCGTTTCAAACCGGGAGCGGCGCAGCTCGACCAGGGGTTCCAGCGCGGGCAGCGACAGCGGTCCGTCCGCCCGGGCGAGCACGTCCAGGGTGCGCCGTACCAACTCCTCGGCAGGGAAGGCGAGCGACGCGAAGTACTGCCAGATCGCCTCGTCCTCCTTGCCCGGCAGCAGCAGTACCTCGGCGTGCTCGACACCGCGGCCGGCTCGGCCGACCTGCTGGTAGTAGGCGATGGGGGAGGAGGGAGAGCCGAGATGGATCACGAAACCCAGATCCGGCTTGTCGAAGCCCATGCCGAGCGCGGAGGTGGCGACCAGCGCCTTCACGCGGTTGGCGAGCAGATCGTCCTCGGCCTGCTGGCGTTCGGCGTTCTCCGTCTTGCCCGTGTACGAGGCGACGCCGTGCCCCCGCTGCCGCAGGAACGCGGTGACCTCCTCGGCGGCGGCGACGGTGAGGGTGTAGATGATGCCGGAGCCCGGCAGGTCGTCGAGGTGGTCGGCGAGCCAGGCCATCCGGTGCGCGGCATCCGGCAGCCGCAGCACGCCGAGGCTGAGGCTCTCGCGGTCCAGCGGCCCGCGCAGCACCAGGGCGTCCGAGGTGCCGCCGGTGCCCAGCTGCTCGGCGACGTCCGCGGTCACCCGGGCGTTGGCCGTGGCGGTGGTGGCCAGCACCGGGACACCGGGTGGGAGGTCGGCGAGCATGGTGCGCAGCCGGCGGTAGTCGGGGCGGAAGTCATGCCCCCAGTCGGAGATGCAGTGGGCCTCGTCCACGACCAGCAGGCCGGTCGCGGCGGACAGCTTGGGCAGGACGCGGTCGCGGAAGTCCGGGTTGTTCAGACGCTCCGGACTGACGAGGAGCACATCGACCTCGCCGGCCGTGATCTCGGCCTGAACGGCGTCCCACTCCTCGGTGTTGGCGGAGTTGATGGTGCGGGCGTGGATGCCGGCCCGAGCCGCCGCCTCCACCTGGTTGCGCATGAGCGCGAGCAGCGGCGAGACGATCACCGTGGGGCCACTCCCTCTGGCCCGCAGCAGCGAGGTCGCCACGAAGTACACCGCGGACTTGCCCCATCCCGTGCGCTGTACGACCAGGGCCCTGCGCCGCTCGGCGACCAGCGCCTCGATGGCCCGCCACTGGTCCTCGCGCAGCCGGGCCGCTCCCGTGGCATCCCCGACGAGCCGGGCGAGGACGGCGTCCGCCTGCGCCCGGAGATCCGCGTTGCTCGTGTGCTCCATGGGTTCCATACAACAGGACGGGACCGACAAGCGGGCGGGCCCCGGGCGCGGGTGTGGACAACCGGGGCAGCCCTGTCGTGTCCCTGACTCGACTTATCCACAGGCGCAACCGGAATTTTGGGATCCGCGAGATCGTCGGCGCATGACGAATCACAGCGAAACGACCGGACCGTTCGAAAACAGCGACCTCTCGGGACAGGAGCCGTTCGCCGGCCCCTCCACGCACGACACGCAGGTCACGCTCCGCACCCCCGCCGAACTGGCCGACGCCCTGCCCTACCTCCTCGGCTACCGCCCGGAGGACAGCATGGTGCTGGTGGCCCTGCACGACCGCGATCGCCGGGGCAGGTTCGGCGGCCGGGCCCGGCTCGGCATCCCGGCGAACGAGGAGGACTGGGAGGCGGCCGCACGCCAACTGGTCCAGGGACTGGTGACCGGCAGCGAACGACGAGGCGCCCGGCCCGAGCAGATGGTGGCGTACGTCTGTCAGGAGCCCGGCCCGGGAGAGTCCGGCCGCGACGTCAAACGACGGCTCGAGCGGCTGGCCCACCTCCTGCGCATCCAGTGCGGCGAGCTGGACGTGCCGGTCATCGAGGCCTTGTGCATCTCCGACGGCCGCTTCTGGTCGTACTGCTGCCCGATCGAGGGCTGCTGCCCCGAGGACGGCTCACCCATGGGCCTTCCCGGCACATCCGTGCTGGCCGCCGCGGCCACCTACGCCGGCATCCAAGTGCGCGGCACCCTCCGCGAGTTGCGCGCCAGGCTGCAGCCCCGGGAGACGACCGCGGCGCTGGAGCAGGAGATCGCCCTGGACGCGGCCGGAATGAGCCTGGTGCCCCGGATTCTCGCCGAGGTGTCCCGCGCGGACGTGGCAAAGGAGACCCTCGGCCTCGCCGAGCGGGTCATCCGCCGCTTCGCCGCCGCGGCACCGGTGTCCGGCACACATCCCGCGGACCTGCGTGACGACGCCCTCCTGGGACACGACGAGGCGGCGGCGCTGATCCTCGGACTCCAGGACCGCACGACCCGCGACCGGGCGGCCGTCTGGATGGAGGGCGACGAGGCGGGTCCGGCTCTCCGGCTCTGGCGCGCCCTGTCCCGCCGCTGCGTCGGCCCCTACGGCGAGCATGCCGCGGCCCCGCTGACGCTGGCGGGCTGGGTGGCCTGGTCGGCCGGTGACGAGTTGGAGGCCCGCGAGGCGCTGGCCATGGCCCTGGGCGCGGATCCCGACTATCTGTTCGCCCGGCTGCTGCACCAGGCATGCAACGAAGGCATCGATCCGGAAGCGATCCGCCGCTGCCTGCGCGCGGGACGTACGGGGTGCGCAGCGGAGGACGAGGCCCCACAGCCGCACCCGGAGCACAAGGCGGCTCGGACCGCGCTCCCGGTCACCGAAGAGCTCCTGCCCACCGAACAGCTCCCGGTCACCGAAGAGCTCCTGCCCACCGAACAGCTCCCGGTCACCGAAGAGGTCCTGGCCACGGAAGACGAGACGGCCAGGACGAGTCCCGATGCGGACGGCGAGAGCGCCTGTGGGCCGGTCCGGGGGGCGGGCACGCGTCGACGGCGCCGAGTGCGGTCCGTCACCGGCAGCGATGCCCCTCGCCCGGCCCGGTCCACGGGCGCACGGCGGAGGCCGGCCGGCTCCCACCCCGGCCCCTCGGCAGCCGTACCCGCGCGCCCCGCCGGTCGTAGCCAGGGCGGCACGCGCACGCGGGCGGCGGAGCCGGGTGACACCACGACCGGCGCGGCTCGTCCGGGAAGCGACGGCCGCAGGTCCGAGGAGGCGGGGTGAGCGTCGGGCGCAGGAGCGGGGGTGGACAACTCGTCCAGCGGGCGGGAAACCGTATGCATGCGAGCCGGTGCGACCGCCATGCCGGTCGTCCCTTCCCGGTCCGCTTGACCGGCGGGGCCGACCGGGCCCGCTCGACAGCACGGCGCGCACGTGAGGGACCGTCACACGTCCGGTGGTGGCAGCGGCTCACCACCGGCCCGAACGGCACCACCGCCCCCACTCGTCGCCGTTCGGTCGGCTTCCCCGAGGCGAGCCGTGACCCGGACGAGTCTCGCCCCGTTCACCTGAGTGGCGGAATGCCTGTACGGGCCCTGCCACCGTACGACCCTTGTCCTCCGGGGCGCCCCTCCGGTCGCCCAGCGCGGCCCAGGCGCACCGAGCGCAGAGGAAGCCACTCCATGTACCAGCAGCCGACTCCGCCCTCCACCGCCGACGATGAACGTCCGCCCTGGGACAGGCACGACCGGTTCCCGCCGGACGGTGCCGCCAGGGCACGGCAGACCGTCGTCGCTCCACCTCCGCCCAAGAATCCCGGGCCGAACGCCTCGGCCGGCCACAGAAGGCCACCGGCCCCGGAGCGTGGCCGCCGGCCCACCGCAGCCCCGTCGGTGCGCGCGCCGCAGAGCAGCCGCCCGGCGCCCGAGCTGCCGCCGACGCACACCGCCTTGATCTGTGTCGCCCTGCCCGGTCTCGCCATCTCCGGTGACGGACAGCTGGCCGGTCGCGGACTGGACGGCTTCTACCGAGGTGGCAGGCGGCTGCTCTCACGGTGCCAGGTCCGCGTGGCCGGCCGGGAGCCCCTTGCCGTGCAGGCCAGGATGACGGGTGCCGACCGTGCCCGTTTCGTGGGAACACTGCGCGTCTCCCCGTCGGCGGGCCCCGATCCGGACGTCGTGGTCGAGCGGATCCGCCGCGCCGACGGTACCGAACGGCTCACCTTCCGCAACGCCGCCGCGCGACCGCTGAGGCTGCCTGTCGAGGTCGCCCTCGGTACGGACCTCGCCGAACTCGGCACCATCGCCTCCGGCAGGGCGGGGCCCGAACTCGCGGCCACCGTCCACGACTCCGGCCTGCGCTGGGCCACGACCGGTGCCGCCGCATCGGTCACGGCCGACCCACCGCCCGCCGACGCCCTCGCGTCAGCCGGACTCCTGCGCTGGGAACTGGAGGTGCCCGCGGGCGGTGCGGCAACGGTGGAGCTGAGGGTGCGGCTCGACGGCGCGGGTCCACTGCGGGCGGCGGGCCACGCCACCACCAGCCCGTTCGCTCCCGCCCGGGCGACGGGCGACGACCCCCGGGTGGCCCCGCTGCTGCACGCGGCGGTGGCCGACCTCCAAGCCCTGCTCCTGCGTGACCCCGCCCACCCCTCCGACACGCACCTCGCGGCGGGCGCGCCCTGGCGCTGCGGCATGGCCCCCGCCGAGGCTCTGGCCGCCGCCCGCATGGTCCTGCCGCTCGGCACCCGGCTGGCCGCCGGCACACTGCGCACCCTGGCCCGCGCCCAGGTCACGGACCGCACCCCACGGTCCGGCATGATCCCCGGGCCACGACGCGACGCCGGCCCGTTCCTCCCGCCGGGTTGCACCGGCACGGAGGCCACACTGCTCTTCCCGGTCCTGCTGGCCGAGGCCCGCCGCTGGGGACTGCCCGAGCAGGAGACGACGGAACTGCTGCCCACGGCAGAACGCTGTCTCACCTGGTTGCTCACCACCGTCGGCGACGGCCCCTATCTCCATGACCCCCAGCCGGGGGGCCCAGCCCGCTGCGAGACGCAGGCCCACGCACACCGGGCCGCCCTGCTCGGCGCCGATCTTCTGGACGCGTACGACAGGCCCGGCGCCATCGAGTTACGCCAGTGGGCCCGGGCCCTGCAGGAGGCCTTCCGGGCCGACTTCTGGGTCGAGGACCGCGGCGGCGGACGTCCAGCCGCGGCCCTGGCACCGAACGGCCGCCCCGTGCCGCACCTGGGCTCCACCGCGGTGCATCTCCTCGACACCGGCCTGCTCGGCTCGGGCCGGCTCGCCCCGGGTCTGCTGGACCCGGTACAGACGGAACACCTCGCGCGACTTCTCGGCACCCCCGCCATGGACGCGGGCTGGGGGCTGCGCGGTCTCGGCACCAAGGAGGCGGGACACAATCCGTTCGGCCACCGGACCGGGGCGGTCCGGGTGCAGGACACCGCGGTCGCCGTCGCCGGACTGGCCGCCGCCGGCTACGAGAAGGGAGCCGGCGGCCTGCTGAGAGGCCTGCTGGAAGCGGCGGAACACTTCGGCCACCGGCTGCCGGAGATGTTCGCGGGCGAGCAGCGCACCACCGGCAGCGCTCCCCTTGCGCACCCCGCTGCCTGCCGGCCCGCGGCCACCGCCGCAGCCTCCGCGATCATGATGCTCACCTCGCTCGCGGGCATCCGACCCGACACCCCCGCCCGCACGGTCACCCTGTGCCCCGTGCGGAGCGCGCCGCTCGGCGAACTCGGCCTGACCGGGCTGCGTGTCGCTGGTGCGCCGTTCGCCGTGCGGGTCAGCCGGCTGGGGCTCGCCATGGTCGAGGAGGCCGCGGACGGCCTGCAACTGGGAGTGTGACCTCGTACGACGCACGGAAATGAAGCAGGGGACCCGGCCCTGCGCCCATACCAGAACGAAGCGGAACCACCCGTCGGTGCGCCCGGCGAAGGGAGTGTTTATCGTCAGGAAGACGACTATGATCGCCGCATGCCCTACGACCCGTCAGCCTTTCCGCCCTTCGCCGTCACCGTGGACCTGGTCGTGCTGACCGTGCGCCGCCATGCCCTGTGCGCGCTGGCGGTCCGCAGGGGCGAGCCGCCGTTCCAGGGGCGCTGGGCGCTCCCCGGCGGTTTTGTACGGGCCGACGAGGACCTCTCCCAGGCCGCGGCACGTGAGCTCGCCGAGGAGACGGGGCTGTGCGCACACGGTCCCGCGGCCCCGGCCCAGGACAACGGAGCCCACCTCGAACAGCTCGCCACCTATGGCGACCCCAAGCGGGACCCGCGCATGCGTGTGGTGAGCGTCGCGCACCTCGCGCTCGCGCCCGACCTGCCCGCCCCGCGGGCGGGAGGTGACGCCAGCAACGCACGCTGGGCCCCGGTCGAGGAACTGCTCCAGCCGGGCGGCTACGACCGGGACGGCGAGCCCGTGGCACCGCTCGCCTTCGACCACGCCCAGATCCTCGCCGACGGGGTGGAGCGGGCGCGGTCCAAGATCGAGTACTCGTCGCTGGCCACCGCGTTCTGCCCGAGCGAGTTCACCGTCGGCGAGCTGCGCAGGGTGTACGAGGCGGTGTGGGGGGTGGCGCTCGACCCGCGCAACTTCCACCGCAAGGTCACCGGAACCCCGGGATTCCTCGTCCCCACCGGGGGCACGACCACGCGTCAGGGCGGCCGGCCGGCACAGCTCTTCCGGGCCGGCGGCGCCACCCTGCTCAATCCGCCGATGCTGCGTCCCGAGGTCTGAGTAGGGCGGCCGACCGCACCGGGCGCACCCGGACCGTCAAAGGGACCGATCGTGCCGAGCCGCTCCCTCGAACGGTGGACGCGAACCGGGTCAACCCGCATTGCATGCGACAGCAGATCGGGTTATACCCGAAAAACCGGACATTGCGCGCTATCTTGCTGTAGGTGATCCATGCCTTCGGACTGACCAGCAATCCCCGCAAGGCGCACCCGCCCGCCCTCGACGATGTCTCCTTCGAAGCGCGTGAGGGAGACGTCACCGTGCTCCTCGGAAGCGCCGGCGCGGGCAAGACGACGGCGCTCAGACTGATGCTCGAGCTCCAACCGGGCCGCGGCATCACCTACTTCAGAGGACGGCCCCTGCACCGGATCGCCCATCCGGCGCGGGAAGTCGGCGTGCTCCTCGGCGACGTACCGGGACATCCGGCCCGCTCGGTCCGTGGCCATCTGCGCATGTTGTGCGCGGCCTCGGGGGTTCCCGCGCGACGGGCCGACGAGGTCCTCGAAGTGGTCGGCCTCGTCAGCCTCCGCGAGGAGCACCTCGGCACGCTCTCGCGCGGTATGGACCGCAGACTCGGCCTGGCATGCGCCCTGCTGCCCGATCCGCACACGCTCGTCCTGGACGAACCCACCGCCGGGCTCTCGCCCCGTGAGGCGCAGTGGATGCACGGGATGCTGCGGGCCCATGCCGACCAGGGCGGCACCGTGCTCTTCACCTCCGCCGATCCGAAGGAAGCCGCACGCACCGCCGACCGGGTCGTCACCCTCGACGGTGGCAGGCTCGTGGCCGACCAGGGCGCGCGGGAGTTCGCCCGCACGCGGCTGCGGCCGCGCGTGGCCGTACGCAGCCCGCACGCGGCGCGTCTCGCGGCTCTGCTCACCAAGGAGGCCCGTACCGCGCGCCGCTCCGTCGAAGTCGTCCGGGAGGGCGGCAACCGCCTCTCGGTGTACGGCTCCACGACCGCCGACATCGGCGAGGCGGCGTACCGGCACGGCATCCTCGTCCACCAACTCGCGGACGAAGTGGGTGACATGGGGCCGGGTGCCGGTACCGAACTCGACGTCGTCCCGTCCGGGGAAGCGGGTGCGGCGGTGGCCAGGGAGCCGGCGGGGGAACGGGAGCATGCCGCGTTGGGATCGCCGATGAGCGAGTCCGAGCCGGCCGTGTGTGGCGTGTCGGCGGGGGAGCCGGGTCCCTCGGGCGGCGGCGGGGAGGCGGGGGTGCCTGCGGGACCCGACGTCGTCTCGTCGGGGGAGGCGGGCGCGGCGGTGGCCAGGGAGCCGGCGGCGGAGCGGGAGCATGCCGTGCCGGGCTCGTCGTCGGTGGAGCTCGAGCCGACCGTGCCTGGCTGGCCGATGGCGGAGCGGGAGTCGACCGTGCGCGCATTGCCGGCGGTGGTGTCCGCTGCCTCGGGGGCCGGTGTGGCGGCGTCGGTGTCACGGGCTTCGGCGTCTGGCCTGCCGGAGGCGGGATCGGGGGCGTCGACGCTCGACTCGCCCGCGTCGGAGCAGGCCGCCGCCACCGTGTCCGGCCTCCCGTCAGCGGAGGGCCCCGCGGCGAGAGAGCGGGGCGCCGTGCCGTTCGGCTTCTCGGTCGAGAACTGGGAGGACACGGCGGTGGAGACCTCGACGCCGCAGCGTACTGTGCCCAGCGGCTCCCTGGGGGAACAGCCGTCGCCGGGAGAGGGGGCGCAGGCCCACAGCGGTGAGGTGTCGTCGTCCGGAGAGAAGACCGACGGCCGGTCGGTTACCGAGTGCCCAGACGCCACTCCTCCGGTAGCGACCGGGGACGCCTCGGCTGCCGGCCCGCTCGCGGTGGCCGGCGGGTCGGCGCCCCGGGGTGCGGGGCCTGACGGTGACGACGCGCTCGGCCGCGAGAACCCGCCCGGCCACGCGGGCACGTCCGGCGGTGTGGGCGCGCCCAGCGGTGTTGATGCGCCCGCCGGTGAGGATGGGCTCATCGGAGAAGACGCACCCCTCGGAGAAGACGCGCCCGGCGGCGGTGCGCCCGACCGTGAAGGCGTGACCGGCGAAGGGGGAGCCGCGGCAGTTCCCGTCGAGGTGCTCGCAGGAGCCGGCGGCAGCCGGACCGGCGAAGCGACGAGTGCGGCGAACGACGGGCGCGATGCGGTCTCGGCCGCCCAGGAACCGAAGACCGGCAGCACGAACCCCCCGCCACGAGGTATCCCCGCCGTCCTTCGCACCCGCCTCCCCGGCGCCAGGAACCCCATTACCCGTCAACCGCATGCCGGGCGCCCCGACGCCGTCAGTGGCCTCGACACCCTGCCTCCCCTCCCGCCCCCCATCTCCGTCCGCCCCGCCCGCAGCCCCCTCCGCCCGCTGCGCTATGAGATCCGCCGCGCCACCGGGATCGGCGTCGGCTTCCTCGTCTGCGGCGCCGTACTGGTGGTGTCCGCGCTCACCGCCGTACTGCTGGCCAGGCTCGGCCACACCCCGCAGGCGCGGCTGTTCGCCGCGTGGCCACGGGCACTGCCGCTGCCGCCCGCGGCGCTCGCGGCAGGTCTGCTCGGCGCGCTGGCCTTCGGGGACGAGTTCCGCCACCCCGCCCTCGCTGCGGACCGTGGCACCGTCCCCCGCCGACTGGGGCTGCTCACCGCGAAACTGCTCGTCTCCGGAGCCACCGCGGTGCTGCTGGCCTTCCTCACCGTGGGCTGCGACGCCGAAGCGCTCTACATCGTCTACGGACAGGAGCTGACGCAAGTTCCCGCCGACTGGCTTTCTCTGGGCGTGAGTTGGTTCGGTCTTGTCCTCGGCTGCGCCTGGGCCGGTGTACTGGCGGCCGGTGTGTTCCGGTCCACCACCGGTGGTCTGGCGGCCGTACTCGCCGTACCCGTTGTCGTCGTTCCCCTCGTGCACAAGGTGATGCGGGGGCCGGCCCCGCACATGGCGGCCGGGTTCCCGGTGCGGATGCGGCAGGTCTACCTGTTGCAGTGGCCCTTCGGAGGCGAGCGTTACCTGATCGGGTTCGCGCGCGTGCTCGCCCAACCCGTGGGCGGGGCACTCGTGTTGTCGCTGTCGGCACTGCTGTGCGCATATCTGTTCACGACGCTGCGCGCCCGGCTCCGGTGACGGGCATGAGCACACTTCCGATCCCGGCCTGTGCACAACTCCCCGTGGAAAGCCCATTTCTTTCCGATAAGGCGTCAATTGCGACGGGGTGAGCGATCACCCTTTCGTGTGCTTTTCACCAAAGACCTCAAGGGAGTTGAAGACGGCGCCGACAAAGGATCCGTGAGTACCCTTGCGCACACCATGATGACCGCCGCCCGCTCCACCGACTCCGGTCTGGCCGGCCCGGGCGACCTCGACCGCTACCCCTTCGCAGAGTCCCAGGTGGGTGATCGCGTCGCGGCGCCCTCGCCCTCCTGGGAGGGCGCGGACCCCGAACTGGGCCGCGTCGGCCGGCGTGCCGCGGGCAGCCGCGGACGTGGACTGCACGGCCAACTCGTTCAGCAGCTGGGCCAGATGATCGTCTCCGGCGACCTCGGCGCGGACCGTCCGCTGGTGCCCGAGGAGATCGGCCAGCGCTTCGAGGTCTCCCGCACCGTCGTCCGTGAGTCCCTCCGCGTCCTCGAAGCCAAGGGCCTGGTCAGCGCCCGCCCGAACGTCGGCACGCGCGTGCGTCCCGTCAGCGACTGGAACCTGCTCGATCCGGACATCATCGAGTGGCGGGCCTTCGGCCCCCAGCGCGACGACCAGCGCCGCGAGCTGAGCGAGCTGCGCTGGACGATCGAGCCGCTCGCCGCCCGACTCGCCGCCGGGCACGGGCGCGAGGAGGTGCAGCAGCGCCTCTGCGACATGGTCGAGATCATGAGTCACGCCATGGCGCAGGGCGACGCGCTGACGTACTCGCGCGCCGACGGCGAGTTCCACGCCCTGCTCATCCAGATCGCCGGCAACCGCATGCTGGAGCATCTCTCCGGCATCGTCTCGGCGGCCCTGCAGGTCTCCGGCGGCCCGGTCACGTCGTGTGACCGGCCGAACGAGGCGTGCTTGGCGCAGCACGCCCGGATCGTGGACGCGCTCGGCACCGGCGACGGCGCGGCGGCCGAGGCCGCCATGCGGCAACTGCTCACGGTGCACCCCGAGGTCGAGCGCGTGGTGCCCGCCCCGCGCGAGCACTGACCCCCGCTGGCCGAGGCGGTGCGGTCGCCGGTGCGTGGCGTCCTCGTGGTGCTCGTGGCGGCGCCGGGCTCGGATGCCGGCCGTCGCCGGACCCCGCCGGACCCTGTGCGGTCCGGCGGGGTCCAGCGGTGCGATGGGCCCCGGGAACCCGCGCGCGACTGGGCGTGACGCCGAGGTTGATCTCATCTGTCCGCATCTGAACGCTTTTGCTCGCTTACGGGGTGTGACTCGGGCCACGCAGATTGGGCGTAACGCTTGTGGGAACAGCGCGATGACCTAAGAGGTGACAGCCGCGGAGGGAATACGGACGCCATGACAGGCGCTGTGCATCTTCCCGGCCCCCGCCCGCGCCGTCGGCCCATCCCCAGGCCGGTGGTCGGCTCCTGTCCGCAGTGGACGGTGCCGGAAGCCGTTTTCCAACGTTCCGAGAGGTTGTTCGTGTCGGCCAGCACATCCCGTACGCTCCCGCCGGAGATCGCCGAGTCCGTCTCTGTCATGGCGCTCATTGAGCGGGGAAAGGCTGAGGGGCAGATCGCCGGCGACGATGTGCGTCGGGCCTTCGAAGCTGACCAGATTCCGGCCACTCAGTGGAAGAACGTACTGCGCAGCCTCAACCAGATTCTTGAGGAAGAGGGTGTGACGCTGATGGTCAGTGCCGCAGAGCCCAAGCGCACCCGCAAGAGCGTCGCAGCGAAGAGCCCGGCGAAGCGCACCGCCACCAAGACGGTCGCGGCCAAGACGGTGACGACCAGGAAGGCCACCGCCACCACGGCCGCCCCCGCGGCGCCCGCCGCTCCGGTCACGGCCGATTCCGCCGAGGAAGCCGCACCCGCCAAGAAGGCGGCCGCCGCCAAGAAGACCGTCGCCAAGAAGGCGACCGCCACCAAGAAGACCGTCGCGAAGAAGACGGCAGCGAAGAAGACCACGGCCAAGAAGGACGACGTCGAGCTTCTCGAGGACGAGGTACTCGAGGACACCAAGGTCGCCGACGAGCCCGAGGGTACCGAGAGCGCCGGTTTCGTCCTGTCCGACGAGGACGAGGACGACGCGCCCGCGCAGCAGGTGGCCGCGGCCGGCGCGACCGCCGACCCGGTCAAGGACTACCTGAAGCAGATCGGCAAGGTCCCCCTGCTCAACGCCGAGCAGGAGGTCGAGCTGGCCAAGCGCATCGAGGCGGGTCTGTTCGCCGAGGACAAGCTGTCCAACGCCGACAAGCTGGCGCCGAAGCTCAAGCGCGAGCTGGAGATCATCGCCGAGGACGGCCGCCGGGCCAAGAACCACCTGCTGGAGGCCAACCTCCGTCTGGTGGTCTCCCTGGCCAAGCGCTACACCGGCCGCGGCATGCTCTTCCTGGACCTCATCCAGGAGGGCAACCTCGGTCTGATCCGCGCGGTCGAGAAGTTCGACTACACCAAGGGCTACAAGTTCTCCACGTACGCCACCTGGTGGATCCGTCAGGCCATCACCCGCGCCATGGCCGACCAGGCCCGCACCATCCGTATCCCGGTGCACATGGTCGAGGTCATCAACAAGCTCGCGCGCGTGCAGCGCCAGATGCTCCAGGACCTGGGCCGCGAGCCCACCCCGGAGGAGCTGGCCAAGGAACTCGACATGACCCCCGAGAAGGTCATCGAGGTCCAGAAGTACGGCCGTGAGCCCATCTCGCTGCACACCCCGCTGGGTGAGGACGGCGACAGCGAGTTCGGTGACCTCATCGAGGACTCCGAGGCCGTCGTCCCCGCCGACGCCGTCAGCTTCACGCTCCTGCAGGAGCAGCTGCACTCCGTTCTGGACACCCTGTCCGAGCGCGAGGCCGGCGTGGTCTCCATGCGGTTCGGTCTCACCGACGGTCAGCCGAAGACCCTCGACGAGATCGGCAAGGTGTACGGCGTGACGCGTGAGCGCATCCGCCAGATCGAGTCCAAGACCATGTCGAAGCTGCGCCACCCGTCGCGTTCCCAGGTGCTGCGCGACTACCTCGACTAGGTCGCGGTCGTACGACGGCGAAGGCCCGGCTCCCCCGCGGGAGCCGGGCCTTCGTGCTGCGCGCGGCCGCTTCGTGGATCACTCTGGGTGTCCCAGCAGCACCCGGAGTGAGGAGCCTGCATGCGTCGTTCCGTTGCCCGGTCAGTGATCCGGCCGCTTGCCCTGGCGGCCACCATGACCGTCATACCCCTGGTCAACGCGACACCCGTGGCCGCCGACAGCGTGGTGGTCGGGGGCTTTCCCATAGATGTCTCCCAGGCCCCGTGGACAGTCGCGCTGTCCAGTCGTGACCGGTTCGGCGGTACGCGGGCAGGCCAGTTCTGCGGGGGTGTGGCGGTCGCGCGGACGACGGTGCTCACCGCGGCCCACTGCCTCGGCGAGGATGTCCTCGGAGCCCCTCCCAGTCGCATGCGCGACCTGAGGGTCATCACCGGCCGCACCGACCTGCTGTCGGGCGAGGGCCAGGAGATCGCCGTACGGGACGCCCGGATCAACCCGGGGTACGACAGTGAGACCCACGCCGGTGACTTCGCCGTCATCACCCTCGCCCAGGAGCTGCCGCAGAGCGCGGTCGTCGCCATGGCGAGCGCGGGCGACCCGGCCTACACCCCGGGCACCCAGGCGCTGGTCACCGGATGGGGGGACATCACCGGGGCGGGCGCCTACCCGACCAAGCTGCACGCCGCACACGTGCGCGTGCTGGCCGATGACCTGTGCACCCGCGCCTACCCGGGCGGTCCGGACGGCACCTACCGGGCAGACAGCATGCTGTGCGCGGGGGAAACCGCCGGCGGCCCGGACGCCTGCCAGGGCGACAGCGGCGGCCCGCTGGTGGCCGCGGGGCGGCTGGTCGGGCTCGTGTCCTGGGGCAGCGGCTGCGGCAAGGCCGGCAATCCCGGCGTTTACACGCGCATATCCGACGTCGTAGGAGACCTGAAGGTGGCCTCCGGGATCCAGAAGCGGGACGGGGGCTCCTGAGAAGGAACGGGGGCTCCTGAGAACGGTTGAAGGCATGAGCGCGGGCGGCCGCTCCTCGACGGGAGCGGCCGCCCGTTCACCGGCCTGTGCCGGCGCTGGCTCGTCGTGGTTGCGAGATTCAGCGCTCTTCTTCGGAAGCGGTGTTCGGAACGGACGTCAGCCGCTCCGTCTCGTCCTGTATCTCAGCGGCGATCTTCTTGAGTTCCGGCTCGAACTTGCGACCGTGGTGGGCGCAGAAGAGCAGTTCTCCGCCGCTCAGCAGGACGACGCGCAGGTATGCCTGGGCGCCGCAGCGGTCGCAGCGATCGGCGGCCGTCAGCGGGCTCGCGGGGGTCAGAACAGTAGTCACGTCGCCTCTTCTCTAGCTCGACGAGCTGTCGTACCAGGGTCAACATCCAACCAGCCCGAAAACGTTCCCGCTCGTGGCTTTCCCTCGAAAAAATTCTTCAGGGGCGGCTGTCTGCTGCCGGTTGGCGGCGAATGTGCCGTAGTGCGTCTCTTGTGTGCTTACGGTTTCGCGCAGTGTTGTGTCTCGGTCCTCCCGGCGGGGTTGCCGGTTGTTCATGAGGACGTGCCCGGAGCCTAAATGGTTCATGCCTCCAAGGGAACGTGATGTGTACTTCACTCCATCGAGGGATCGAACATGCATACGAGTCTGGACTAGTCTGAGTTCTCGACGAGGGTGGCGTTACACCGGCTCTACCAGGCCTCGGTACCCTCTGAGCGGCGACCGAAGCCGTCCCCTTACCCAGTAGGGGGCCAACTGAAATTCAGCGAGGAGCGAACCGCGTGACCGCCGATACGTCCGTGCCGTCCACAGCGCTGCTGGCAGGAGCAGACCGGGACGGCTCCAACTACACCGCGCGGCACCTGCTCGTCCTCGAGGGCCTCGAGGCCGTGCGCAAGCGCCCGGGCATGTACATCGGCTCGACCGACAGCCGCGGTCTGATGCACTGCCTGTGGGAGATCATCGACAACTCCGTGGACGAGGCCCTCGGTGGCTACTGCGACCACATCGAGGTGGTCCTCCACGACGACGGCTCCGTCGAGGTGCGGGACAACGGCCGCGGCATCCCCGTGGACGTGGAGCCCAAGACCGGCCTGTCCGGCGTCGAGGTCGTCATGACCAAGCTGCACGCGGGCGGCAAGTTCGGCGGCGGCTCGTACGCCGCCTCCGGCGGTCTGCACGGCGTCGGCGCCTCCGTCGTCAACGCCCTGTCCGCCCGTCTCGACGTCGAGGTGGACCGCGGCGGCCACACGCACGCCATCAGCTTCCGGCGCGGCGTGCCGGGCGCCTTCGCGGCCGACGGCGCCGAGGCGAAGTTCGAGGCCAGGAGCGGCCTGCGCAAGGCCAGGAAGATCCCCAGGACCCGCACCGGCACGCGCGTGCGGTACTGGGCCGACCGGCAGATCTTCCTCAAGGACGCCAAGCTCGCCCTGGAGACCCTGCACCAGCGCGCCCGCCAGACCGCCTTCCTGGTGCCGGGCCTGACCATCGTCGTCCGCGACGAGTACGGCCTCGGTGAGGGCGGCAGCAAGGGCGAGGAGTCCTTCCGCTTCGACGGCGGCATCAGCGAGTTCTGCGAGTACCTGGCGGCCGACAAGCCGGTCTGCGACGTGCTGCGCTTCTCGGGCCAGGGCACCTTCAAGGAGACCGTCCCGGTCCTCGACGAGCACGGTCAGATGACCCCCACCGAGGTCACCCGTGAGCTGGGCGTCGACGTCGCGATGCGCTGGGGCACGGGCTACGACACCACGGTCCGGTCCTTCGTCAACATCATCGCCACGCCCAAGGGCGGCACCCATGTCGCCGGCTTCGAGCAGGCCCTCACGCAGACGATGAACGACGTGCTGCGGGCCAAGAAGATGCTGCGGGTGGCCGAGGACAACATCGTCAAGGACGACGCCCTGGAGGGCCTCACCGCCGTCGTCACCGTGCGCCTGGCCGAGCCGCAGTTCGAGGGGCAGACCAAGGAGGTCCTCGGCACCTCGGCGGCCCGTCGCATCGTGAACAACGTGGTCACCAAGGAGCTGAAGGCGTTCCTGACCGCCACCAAGCGGGATGCTGCCGCGCAGGCCCGGGTCGTCATGGAGAAGGTGGTGGCCGCCGCTCGTACGCGCGTCGCGGCCCGGCAGCACAAGGACGCCCAGCGGCGTAAGACCGCCCTGGAGTCCTCGTCGTTGCCGGCGAAGCTCGCCGACTGCCGCAGCGACGACGTCGACCGCAGTGAGCTGTTCATCGTCGAGGGCGACTCCGCACTCGGTACGGCCAAGCTGGCACGGAACTCCGAGTTCCAGGCCCTGCTGCCGATCCGCGGCAAGATCCTCAACGTGCAGCGGTCCTCGGTGACCGACATGCTCAAGAACGCCGAGTGCGGCGCGATCATCCAGGTCATAGGGGCGGGCTCGGGCCGTACCTTCGACATCGACCAGGCGCGCTACGGCAAGATCATCATGATGACCGACGCCGATGTGGACGGCTCCCACATCCGCTGCCTGCTGCTCACGCTGTTCCAGCGCTACATGCGGCCGATGGTCGAGGCCGGCCGGGTCTTCGCCGCCGTGCCGCCGCTGCACCGCATCGAGATCGTCCAGCCGAAGAAGGGCCAGGACAAGTACGTCTACACGTACTCGGACCGCGAGCTGCGCGACAAGCTCATGGAGTTCCAGAGCAAGGGCGTCCGGTACAAGGACTCCATCCAGCGCTACAAGGGTCTGGGTGAGATGGACGCCGACCAGCTGGCCGAGACCACGATGGACCCCCGTCACCGAACCCTGCGCCGGATCAACCTCTCCGACCTGGAGGCCGCCGAACAGGTCTTCGACCTGCTCATGGGCAACGACGTGGCGCCGCGCAAGGAGTTCATCTCCAGCTCGGCGGCGACGCTGGACCGGTCGCGCATCGACGCGTAGCCGCTGCGCCGGGCTTCGGTCGAGGGGGGTCTCCTCGGCGGCCTGAGCCGGTCTTGCCTCGGGCGGCCCGACGGGGCCGGCCGAGGTGGCTCAGCGCGGGTCCGCGCGGGGCCGAGGGGGTTTTGGGGCCGGTCGAGGGCGACGGCTGGTCGTTCCTCACCGGTGTACTGGTCATCCTCGCCGGTCAGACGGCGGTGGCAGAGTCCCGGCGGGGTCGGGGGCGGGGTCCGGGGCCGGTCGTGGTCGTCGCGACGGCTTTCCGCGTCCGCCGGCTCCCCACTCACCCGTTGGGCGTGGGCGAGCGGGATGTGCGCCGCAGGCACGGTCACGCGGGAGTCGGCACCCCTCCGGCATCGGTCGGCGCCGCTGTGCCGGCCGGGCGCGCCCCCGGCGCTGGTGGGCGGCGGGGGCCCGGCCCAGCTCCGCCTGCCGACGTGGCCCTGCGGCCGCCGACCGGGCGGGAATCGGTGCCCCGGCCACGGCCGGCGGCCGCATGCCCACGCCGCTCGGCCGGTCGGGCAGGAGGCGCGCCCCGGGCACAGGCCGGCGGCCGTCGATCCGCCGCGCCACCGGTCGGCCCGTGCCCAGCTCTCTCCAACCGCCGCCTTCATCCGTCCACTCCCTTCATCCGTCCGCTCCCTTTGGTCCGTCCCCTTCGCCCGTCCGTCCGCTCCCTTTGGTCCGTCCCCTTCGCCCGTCCACCGCCTTCGACCTGCCCGGTGTCTACACCCGTGGGTGGAGACGAGCCGCCGCAGGTTTCCACCCGTGATCCACCCCGGCGCCGATCTCCCGACCTGCGATTTTCCGTAGCTTCGTAGGTGTCGGAAGCACCCGCTCCCGGCACCACGTACTCGCTCACGGAGGCTCTGATGTCCGGGCTCGTCAACGCGCTGGTGATCGTGGCCGTCGCCGCCATAGTGATCGCGCGGCAGTTCCGCGCCCGCGCGATCAACACCGACCGGCGCTGGTGGCTCATCCCGGTGATCCTCGCCGTCGTCGCGCTGCGCGAACCCGGCGTACTCGACGCCCACCACCGCACGGAATCCGCCGTACTGCTCGTGGTGGAGATACTCATCGGTGCCGCCACGGGCGCCGGCTGGGCCTGGACGACCCGCGTCTGGACGGAAGCGGACGGCGCCGTGTGGACCAAGAGCACCAGGGCGAGCATCGCCGTGTGGATCGTGGGCATAGCCCTGCGCATCGGTATCTACGGCGTCGGCGCCGCGCTCGGTCTGCACCAGGACAGCTCGGCCCTGATGCTGGGCCTCGCCGGCACCCTGCTGGTCCGCGGCGGGATCCTGGTCTGGCGGGCGCAGTCGCTCGGCGCCACGAGCGGTGCCGCCCCGGCGTACGGTGGCGGCATGCGGTCGGCCCGGAAGGAGCGCGTGTGACGGACAACGTCTGGATCCGCTGGCCGTCGCGGGAGGCGCTCGGTCGTGCGGGAATCTCGCGGCCCCGGCGCATGCTCGCCTGGGCCGTGAGGCTGCTCGTGCTCGCGCTGCTCCTGTGGAGCGCGTTCAGCCAGAGGCATGTCGGCATCGGTGGGGCGCTCGTGGCAGCCGCCGGGGTCCTCCTTGCCGCGTTTGTCTCCTGGGCCTTCTTCCGCACCACCTACGAGCACCGGCTGGTGTCCTCCCTCGCGCTGATGAGCGTGCTCCTGGGCCTCGCGGTAGTCGCCGAGGTCACGGGGTTCAGAGGACCGGCCCTGGTGCTGTGGTGCGGGTGCGGGATCAGCGCCCTCGAGCGGCTTCCGCTCGCCGCGGCCGTACCCGTGGCGAGCGTGGGGCTGGCCTCGTTCTCCGCGTTCAACAACGACGTCTGGCTGACCACCGCCGCCACGGTAACGGGCATGGCCCTCGCCGGATACGTCCTGCGGCTGGACGCGGAGGCCCGTGGCAACGCCCAGCGGCTGCTCGCTCAGGAGCGGGCCGCCCGGGCTGCCGAGGCGGAGTCCGCGGCACTGGGCGAGCGAGCCCGGATCGCACGCGAGATCCACGACGTGCTGGCCCACAGCCTCTCGGCGCAGCTGGTCCACCTGGAGGCGGCCCGGTTGCTGATCGAGAACGGCGCGGACCGTGAGCGGATCCTGGAGCGGGTCGTGGCGGCCCGGGGCATGGCCTGCGACGGTCTCGCCGAGACCCGGCAGGCCCTGTCCGCGCTGCGGGGTGAGCTGACCCCGCTGGAGGACTTCCTGAGCGAACTCGTCAGCGGTGCCGACGGTGCCGAGGTCACCGTGACGGGTGAGCGCAGGCCCCTGTCGGCCGAGGCCTCGCAGGCCGTGCGCAGGGTCGCCCAGGAGGCGCTGACCAACGTCCGCAAGCACGCACAGGGCGCCAAGGTGCAGCTGAGACTCGACTACAGCGAGCACGAAGTGACGCTGGACGTACGGGATTCGGGCGGCCGGCCGGGCGAACTCACGGGGTCCGGCGCCGGGTACGGTCTGCTGGGTATGCGGGAGCGTGCCGAGCTGCTGGGCGGCTCCCTGGACGCGGGGCAGGGTGAGGAGGGGTTCGTGGTGACGCTGAAGGTGCCTGTATGACGGAGACGGAGGGGGAGAGGAAGCCCGCGCGGGTGGTGGTCGCCGACGACCAGACCGTGGTCCGGGAGGGCATCGTGATGCTGCTCGGGCTGCTGCCCGGCGTGGAGGTCGTGGGTGCCGCGGGAGACGGCGAGGAGGCGGTGCGACTGGTCGCGGAACTGGCCCCGGACGTCGTCCTGATGGATCTCAGGATGCCCCGCTGCGACGGCGTGGAGGCCACCCGGCGGATCCGGTCGCAGTATCCGGCCACTCAGGTCGTGGTGCTCACCACATACGCGGACGACGAGTCGTTGTTCCCCGCGCTGCGCGCCGGTGCTCGGGGCTATCTGACCAAGGACGCGGGCGGTGACGAGATCGTGCGTGCCGTGGAGAGCGTGCTGTCGGGGGACGCCGGTCTGTCGCCGAGTGTGCAACGCCGGTTGCTGGAGCGGCTGTCGCAGCCGGAGCCCAGCCCTCCGCCGCCCACCGCTGAGCCGGCCCCCGACGGACTGACCGCCCGGGAGACCGAGGTCCTGCTGCTGATCGCCGATGGACTCAGCAACCAGGAGATCGCCCGCAGGCTGCATGTGTCGACCGCGACCGTGAAGACACACATCAACAACCTCTTCACGAAAACGGGCCTCAAGGACCGGGCGCAGGCGGTGCGTTACGCCTACAGCAAGGGGCTGGTGCGGCCGCCCACGCGGTGAGTCACCTGATGGGGTGAAGAGCCGAGGGAAGAAGAGTCAGGGATCTTCCCGGTCTGTCCATCCTTGGGCATGCAGTCAAGCAATGATCGTGCCCGGGGAGCCGGGGACGATCCCGAGAGTTCGGCCGGGGGCCAGGAAGACCACGGTGTGCCGCCCTCCCGCGAGGTGAGGTACGAGGACCCCTGGTACGACGCGTCGGCCTCCGGCTGGGGCGAGCTGTACGGCACCGGTGGGCCGGCGCCTGCCGTGCCGCCCGCTCGCGGGGAGCGGAGCGGAGCGGCTGTCCGTGCCCGCGACGTGTACGTCGAGGTGCAGCGCAGCGCCGCCTTTCGGGAGGTGCGCACCAGGTACCGGCGGTTCGTCGTGCCCGGCGTCGCCGTCTTCTTCCTCTGGTACGTGGGCTATCTGGTGACCGCCACGACCGCTCCAGGACTCATGGCGCGGCCCGTGGCAGGAGCGGTGAACGTGGGCATGCTGGCCGGGCTCGGACAGTTCCTGACCACGTTCCTGCTCGCCTGGGCCTACGCCCGGCATGCGCGGCTGCGCCGGGACCGGGCGGCGCTGGAGCTGCGCTGGGACACCCAGGAACTGACCCGCGGAGCACGGGGAGGCGCCTCGTGACCGGTCACCATCAGACCTTGGCGCTGCTGCTGTTCAGCGCCTTTGTGGCCGTCACCCTCGGGATCACGACATGGGTGAGCCGTCGGCGGCACGGTTCGGCGGAGGAGTTCTACGCGGGAGGGCGACTGTTCTCTCCCATGGAGAATGGTTTTGCCATCGCGGGTGACTACATGTCGGCCGCCTCGTTCCTCGGGGTCACCGGGCTGATCGCGCTGTACGGGTACGACGGGATGCTGTATGTCGTGGGCTTCCTGGTGGCCTGGCTGGTCGTGCTGTTCCTGGTGGCCGAACTGGTGCGCAACTGCGGGCGGTTCACGCTGGCCGACGTGGTGGCCGCGCGGATGAGTGAGCGTCCGGTGCGGATCGCGGCGGGAACTTCCTCGGTGACGGTGTCCGTTCTGTATCTGGTGGCCCAGATGGTCGGGGCGGGCAGCCTGGTGGCGCTGCTGCTCGGGCGGACGAGCGGGGCAGCCCAGGCCTGGGCGGTCATCGGGGTCGGTGCGCTCATGGTGATCTATGTGTCGTTGGGAGGGATGCGGGCGACCACCTGGATCCAGATCGTGAAGGCGGTCCTGCTGCTGAGCGGCACGATCGCGCTGACCGCGCTCCTCCTGCTGCGTTTCCATGGCGACCTCGACCGGCTGCTGGTCACGGCCGCGGAGCGCAGCGGTCACGGAAGCGCGTTCCTGGCGCCGGGCCTCAAGTACGGCGGCACCTGGACCGCCCGTCTCGACTTCATCAGCCTGGGACTCGCCCTGCTGCTGGGCACGGCGGGTCTGCCGCACATCCTGTCCCGCTTCTACACCGTGCCCACAGCGCGGGCCGCCCGCCGTTCGGCGGTCTGGGCCATCGGCCTGATCGGCGGCTTCTACCTGATGACGATCGTGCTCGGCTTCGGGGCGGCCGCTGTCGTCGGGACGGAGGCGGTGCGCGGTTCGAACGCGGCGGGGAACACGGCGGTGCCCCTGCTCGCTCTCGAACTGGGCGGCGGCGCGGGTTCCACCGGCGGAACGGTTCTCTTCGCGGTTGTCGCCGCCGTCGCGTTCGCCACGATCCTCGCCGTGGTCGCCGGTATCACGCTCGCCTCGTCGGCCTCGGTGGCGCACGATCTGTACGCGTCACTGCGGCGGTCGCGCGGCAGGGGGCGCAGTGAGGTGACGGTGGCACGGGGGGCGGCGGTCGGCATCGGCGTCGTGGCGATCGCGCTCGGTCTGCTGGCCCGTGACCTCAACGTCGCCTTCCTCGTGGGGCTCGCCTTCGCCGTCGCCGCGTCGGCGAACCTTCCGGTGCTGCTGTACTCGCTGTTCTGGCGCGGCTTCACCACCCGTGGCGCGGTGTGGGCCGTCTACGGCGGCCTGATCCCGGCGCTGGGACTCGTACTGCTCTCGCCGGTGGTCTCGGGCAGCCCGTCGTCGCTCTTCCCGGACGTCGACTTCCAGTACTTCCCGCTGCAGAACCCGGGCATCGTCTCCATCCCGCTCGGATTCCTCGCCGGCTGGCTCGGGACGGTCACCTCGGACGAGGTGGCGGACGAGGCCGAGTACGCCGAGACGGAGGTGCGGTCGCTGACCGGCGCCGGAGCCGTGTAGCCGGCACCCGGTCCGCACGGGCGACACGGTTCCTACGGCGCCACCCAGGCGTACCGGTGCTCGGGACGGCCGGTGTCGCCGTACTTGAGGGAGAGGCGGAGGCGGCCGGCCTGTTCCAGGTGGCGCAGATAGCGCTGGGCGGTGGAGCGGCTCAGGCCGGTCCTGGCGGCCACCTCGTGGGCGGACAGCGGCTGGCCGGCGCGGTGCAGGACGCCGCAGATCAGATCGGTCGTCGGCTCGGAGTGGCCGCTCGGCAGGCCGGGCGCGGACGGTGCGGGAGCCGCCCGCAGGGCTCCGAAGATCCGGTCGACCTGCTCCTGGCCGGTCAGTCCCCGGCCGCCGACGCGGTCCACCGTGCGACGCAGAGCCGCGTAGGAGTCCAGGCGGGTGCGCAGGGCGGCGAAGGTGAAGGGCTTGACCAGGTAGTGCAGGGCGCCCAGGCGCATGGCCTGCTGGACGGTCGTCACATCACTGGCGGCGGTGATCATGATGACGTCCGTGCCATGACCCTGCTCCCGCATGCGGTGCACCAGGTCGAGGCCGGTCTCGTCCGGCAGATAGTGGTCGAGCAGGACCAGGTCGACACCGCCGCGTTCGACGGCGGCCAGGGCCTGGGCGGCGCTGTGCGCGCGGGCGGCCACCCGGAAACCGGGAACCTTTCCCACGTACTTGGCGTTTATCTCAGCGACGCGGAAGTCGTCGTCCACGACCAGGACGTCAATCATCAGGCCTCTCCTTCAAGGCCGACGGGCGTTACGCCCGTGTTTCGGCTCCGCAGTTGTAGCGCGAGCAAAATGAGCACAACAGGTGCTTGCGAGCAAAAGAACGGCTTGTGCTCACAAGACTCCTGCCGTGGCCGGGACCACACCTACCGTCCCGGGCCATGAGCGCACACACCAGCCCCGCCATCGAGCTGCGGGGCGCGAGCAAGACCTTCAGAACCCCGTCCGGGGGACTGCACACGGCCGTGCGCGGTCTGGACCTCACCGTCGAGCGCGGCGAGTTCGTGGCCGTCGTAGGCCCGACCGGCTGCGGCAAGTCCACCACGCTGACCCTGGTCAGCGGCCTGGAGGAGCCCACCGAGGGCGAGGTGCTGGTGGCCGGGGAGCCGGTCGACGGCGTCGGCGACAAGGTCGGCTTCGTCTTCCAGCAGGACGCCACGTTCCCCTGGCGCACGGTCCTGTCCAACGTCATGGCCGGCCCCCGCTTCCGCGGCGTACCGAAGGCCGAGGCCAAGGAGAAGGCCCGGGAGTGGCTGGCCCGCGTCGGACTCGCCGCCTTCGAGGACCGCTACCCGCACCAGCTGTCCGGCGGTCAGCGCAAGCGTGTCGCCCTCGCCGCCACCTTCGTCAACGACCCCGAGATCCTGCTGATGGACGAGCCGTTCTCGGCGCTGGACGTGCAGACCCGGGCCCTGATGTCGGACGAACTGCTGGAGCTGTGGTCGGGGACGGGCGCCTCCGTCGTCTTCGTCACCCACGACCTGGAGGAGTCCATCGCGCTCGCCGACAAGGTCGTCGTGATGACCGCGGGGCCCGCGACCGTGAAGCAGGTCTTCGACATCGACCTGCCCCGGCCGCGCAAGGTCGAGTCGGTGCGCCTGGAGCCGCGGTTCATCGAGATCTACCGCGAGATCTGGGAGTCCCTCGGTGAAGAGGTCCGCATCACGCGCGAAAGAGGTGCCGCTCATGTCGCCTGAGGTTCTCAGCACTCCGGTCGTCGACACGGCCAAGGCCCCCGACCGCGCGCAGACCCGCGCCCAGGCCGCCCGCCGCCGCAAGGCTCTCGTCGCAGCCGCGCGCGTGCTGCTGCTGGTGGCCGTCCTCGGGCTCTGGGAGGGACTGTCCCGGGCCAAGATCATCGACTCGTTCAACTTCTCCATGCCGTCGAAGATCTGGGACCAGATCTGGACCTGGGTGATGCACGGGACGGCTCAGGGCTCGCTGGGCGAGCAGATCTGGGCCACGCTTCAGGAAGCGCTGCTCGGCTGGATCATCGGTGTCGTCGCCGGTGTGCTCTTCGGCATCGCTCTGGGGCGGATCGCCTTCCTCGCCGACGTCCTCGGTCCGTACGTCAAGGTGCTCAACTCCATCCCGAGGATCGTGCTGGCCCCGATCTTCCTGATCTGGTTCGGCCTGGGCCCCGCCTCCAAGGTCGCGTCGGCCGTGGTGCTGGTGTTCTTCCCGGTGTTCTTCAACGCCTTCCAGGGCGCCCGCGAAGTCGACCGCAACCTGGTCGCCAACGCCCGGATCCTCGGCGCGAGCAATCGCAGGGTGACGCTCCAGGTGGTCATCCCGTCGGCGACCTCCTGGATCTTCACCAGCCTCCACGTCAGCTTCGGCTTCGCCCTCATCGGTGCCATCGTCGGCGAGTACATCGGCGCCACCAAGGGCATCGGCCTGCTCGTCGCCGCGTCCCAGGGGACCTTCAACGCCGCCGGCGTCTACGCCGCGATGGTCATCCTCGCCGTCGTCGCCCTCGCCGCCGAGGGCCTGCTGACCTTCGCCGAGCGCCGCATCTTCCGGTGGAAGCCGGCGCACTCCGACTGAGCCCGGCCCATCGGGCGCCGCCCCGAGGCCCAGCGCTCCTGGACTTTCACCCACCCCGTACCGCCCTCTCACAAGGACGTGAACCGCCATGCGCAAGACCGCCAGATACGTCGCCCTCGCCGCCTCCGGCCTGCTGGCCCTCTCCTCCCTCACCGCCTGCGCCAACGACGCGGCGAGCAGCACGTCTGCCGACGCCGGCAGCAAGGGCGACGGCAAGGGGACGAAGGTCAAGATCATGGTCGGCGGCCTGGACAAGGTCATCTATCTGCCGGCGATGCTGACCCAGCGGCTCGGCTACTTCGGCTCCGAGGGCCTCGACGTGGAACTCCTCAGTGAGCCCGCCGGTGTCCAGGCCGAGACAGCGCTCGTCTCCGGCCAGGTCCAGGGCGCCGTCGGCTTCTACGACCACACTCTCGACCTGCAGACCAAGGGCAAGTCGGTGGAGTCCGTCGTGCAGTTCTCGCACGCGCCCGGTGAGGTGGAGGTCGTCTCCACCAAGCAGGCGAAGGACGTCACCTCGGCGAAGGACTTCAAGGGCAAGAAGCTCGGCATCACCGGCCTCGGCTCGTCGACCGACTTCCTCACCAAGTACCTGGCGGTCAAGAACGGCCTGAAGGTCAGTGATTTCACCCCCGTCGCCGTCGGGGCGGGCCCGACCTTCATCTCCGCGCTGCAGCAGGGCTCGATCGACGCCGGTATGACGACGGATCCGACCGTCGCCACGATCCTGGACAAGAAGGCCGGGAAGGTCCTCCTCGACATGCGCACCCCCGAGGGTTCGCAGAAGGCGCTGGGCGGGCCGTACCCGTCGTCAAGTCTGTACATGCAGACGGACTGGGTGAACGGACACAAGGACACCGTCCAGAAGTTGGTCAACGCATTCGTCAAGACGCTCAAGTGGATGTCCACCCACAGCGCCGACGAGATCGCCGCGAAGATGCCCGCCGACTACTCCCAGGGCAACAAGGAGCTCTACGCGCAGGCCATCAAGAGCAGCCTGCCGATGTTCACCGACGACGGGGTGATGCCCCAGAACGGTCCCGAGACCGTCGAGAAGGTCCTCAAGGCGTTCAACTCCGACATCAAGAACGCCAAGGTCGACTTGAGCAAGACCTACACGACCGAGTTCGTCAACGCTGCCAAGTAGAAGAGTCCGCTCAGCCGCGGGCCGCCCACACGTAACGGTGTTCCGGGCGGCCCGCGTCGCCGTACCTGAGGGTCAGCCGTGCCCGTCCGGTGCGTTCCAGGACCTTCAGATACCGCTGGGCCGTCTGCCGGCTCACCCCCGTCCGCTCGGCGATCTCCTGGGCGGACAGCGGTCCTTCGGCGTTCATCAGTGCCTGGCGCACCAGCTCGGCCGTCGTGGGCGAGTGCCCCTTGGGCAGCTGGGGCTCGGACGGCGCGGACAGGGCGCCGAAGATGCGGTCCACCTGCGCCTGTTCGGCCTCGCCGCCGCCGTCCAGGGTGCGCCGCAGCTGGGCGTACGCCTCCAGCTTGGCTCGCAGGCCCGCGAAGGCGAACGGTTTCACCAGGTACTGCAGCGCTCCCTGCCGCATCGCTGCCTGGACGGTCGACACGTCCCGCGCCGCCGTCACCATGATCACATCGGTCTGGTGGCCGCGCCGGCGCATCTCCCCCACGACCGAGAGACCGGTGTCGTCGGGCAGGTAGTGGTCCATGAGGACCAGGTCCAGCCGGGGAAGCGTCTCGACCTGACACAGCGCCTCCGCCGCGCTATGCGCCTCGCCGGCGACGTGGAACCCGGGCACCTTCTCCACGTACGCGGCGTTGACCCGGGCGACGTGGGTGTCGTCGTCCACGACCAGGACCTCGATCATCTCGCCTCCTCATCGGCGACAGCGGCGACAGTGTGGGAGGCGGCGGCCTCGGCGGTTCCCTCGGATCCCGCGGATTCCACCCCCGGCTCGGTCAGCGCCTCCGGCAGCACCACGGTGAACTGCGCCCCGCCACCGTCCGCGGCGCCCACCGTCGCGCTCCCGCCCTGCCGTTCGGCGAGCCGGCGCACCAGCGAGAGCCCGATGCCCCGTTTGCCGTGCGCGGGCGGCTTCTTGGTCGACCAGCCCTCCGTGAAGATCAACTCCCGCTGGTCGGCGGGGATCCCGGGGCCCGTGTCGCGCACCCTGAGGACGACCGTACGGCCCTCGGTGCGCAACTCGACCTCCACGCGCGCGTGCAGAGTGCCGGCGACCGCGTCGAGGGCGTTGTCCACCAGGTTGCCCACCACCGTCACCACACCCCGCGGATCGATCAGCCGGTCCGGCAGTCGGGTGCGCTCGGACACCCACAGCGCCACCCCGCGCTCGGCCGCGACGGTCGCCTTGCCCACGAGCAGGGCGGCGAGCAGGGGATCCTGGATCTTCTCGGTGACCTGCTCGGCCGTGGCCCGGTGGTCGCCGACCACCTCGCCGACGAACTCCACGGCGTCGTCGTACATCTCCAGTTCCAGCAGTCCGAGCAGGGTGTGCATGCGGTTGGCGTGCTCGTGGTCCTGGGCGCGCAGGGCGTCGATCAGCCCGCGCGTGGAGTCGAGTTCGCGCCCCAGCCGCTCCAGTTCGGTGCGGTCGCGCAGGGTGGCCACGGCGCCGCCGTCGTCGGTGGGCATGCGGTTGGCGACCAGCACCCGCTGGCCCCGCACGGTGAGCAGGTCGGTGCCGGTGACCCGGCCGGCCAGGACGTCCGTCGTACGGCCCGCGCCGAGCGCCTCGTCGGGGGTCTGCCCGACGGCCTCGTCACCGATGCCCAGCAGCCGCCGCGCCTCGTCGTTGAACAGCCGGACACGGCCACCACGGTCGAGGGCGACCACGCCCTCGCGGATGCCGTGCAGCATCGCCTCGCGCTCCGCCAGCAGCGCGGAGATGTCGGAGAAGGCCAGGTCCCGGGTCTGCCGCTGGACCCGGCGGGAGATCAGCCAGGCCGCCAGGGCACCCACCGCGAGCGCCCCGCCGGCGTAGGCCAACAGCCCCGGGATCGCACTGAGCAGCCGCGCCCGCACGCTGTCGTAGGCGATGCCCACCGAGACCGCCCCGACGATCCGGTGGCGGGCGTCGTACAGCGGTACCTTTCCCCGGGCCGAGCGGCCCAGGGTGCCCTTGTCGATCTCCATGACCTCCTTGCCCTCGAGGGCGTCCTTGGGACTGGTGGAGACCTCATGGCCGATGTTCGCGACGGTGGGGTGCGACCAGCGCACCTTGTGGGTGTCCAGCACCACGATGTACTCGGCCTGCGTGGCCTTACGGATCCTTTCGGCCTCCCTCTGCACCGGGCCGTTCGCGGTCGGCGGGGTGGTGAGCACGCCCTCGGCGATCTGCGGATCCTGTGCCGTGGTCTGCGCGATCGCCAGCGCCCGGCGCTCCGCCTCCTGGTCCAGCTGCTTGCTCAGCGGCGCCAGGAACAGTCCGGTCGCGAGCACGGCGACCCCCGCGGCGATCGCCACCTGCATCAGCAACACCTGTGAGAACACCCGGCGTGGCATACCGAGGCGCAGACGGCGTGCGGGGGGAGTGGGGCTCATACCCATGACCGTACGTGGGAGCGCCCGACGCGCCCCAGGCGGTGTGGTGGGGATCTCTTGACCGCTTCTTGAACGAGGCGGCCGCTCAGCTCGCCAGCGCCGTCGGCCGCAGCTCGCGCAGGCCCACCACGTCCATCCGCGCGGGCGTCCCCAGGACCGCCGCGCCACAGCTCTCCGGACGGGGCGGCAGCGACGCGCCCAGCGCCACGGTCACCCGCCAGCGGCGGCCGTCGGCGTGCGCGACGGTGACCTCCCGGCGCGGAGCCTGACCGTCGGTCCGTACGACGCTCAGCACCCCCGCCCGGTACTCGCCCACGGCCGACCGGACGGCCAGCTCGGCCGCCTGACCGGGCCGTTCCCAGGCCGAGCAGCCGCGGCACCCCTCGACCACCACGCGCCCTTCCTGGACGCCGTGCAGCGCCTCCTTGATGGTGTGCGCCCCGGCGCGGCCGTAGGCGTAGCCGTACGGCAGGACGAGCACCGTCGGTGCGAAGCGATGTCCACCCAGATGGGTGACCTCCCAGACGCCGCGCACTCCCGATGAGGCCAGCTCGGCGGCCAGCGGGCGGCCCAGGAGAGCGCAGCAGCGGTCGCGTTTGCCGTTGGTGCACACGAGCGCGAGCGGATCGCCGCGGTGCGGCCGCCCGCCGAGCGCGGTGCCGAAGGAACGGGGGTCACCCGCTCCGAGGGCGGCGAAGTCGAGGCCGAGCAGCCGCCGCGGATCGCGGGTCCTGGCGCTGTGCAGCCACACACGGCCCGGCACGGTGTGGGCGGCGTACAGCTGCCGGACGGCGGGCCTGCCGGGGTCGGCGTGGCGCCCGGGGCGCCGGATGAGCGCGACGCGTACGCCCGTTCCCTCGGCGGCCGCCTCCAGCGCCCGGCCCAGTGCGGGGTCCAGGTGGCTCGAAGTGAGCGCCTTGGCACCCCACGGCCCGGGCTGTTCCAGCAGGAGCCACGTCGTCGCCGTGGCCGCCGTACCGGAAACGGGCTCGTCGAGGCTCCGGGAGACGGTCGCACACCTACTCACAGAGGTGAGCCTAACCTGACTCTCCCCGGGGCGACTTCCGGCCGCCGTTGTGTCCTACTCCGGGAGGGGCTGCGGAGGCCGGAGGCCGACGTAGTGGCCGACGGGGCGCATGCGCAGGGGGCGCTCGCCGTACTCCTCCAGGGCGTGCGCGATCCAGCCCGCCGTCCGCGCGACGGCGAAGATCGTCTCGCCTGCCGCGGCGGACATGCCGCTGGACGCGGTGAACACCGCCAGGGCCAGGTCGACGTTGGCGTGCAGCGGGGTGTGCCGCGCGGTCGTGGCGACGACGTCGCGGGCGGCGAGCAGTGCGGACTCCGCGCGCGGGACCTGCTCCAGGAGGCCGAACAGCACGCGCGCGCGAGGATCCTCGCCGCTGTACAGCCGGTGGCCGAGCCCGGGGACGCGGCGGCCCGCGCGCAGTTCGTCGGCGATCACCGGGACCGCCGTGCCCTGGTCGAGCACGTCGAGCAGCATGCGGTGGGCCATGCCGCTCGCGGCGCCGTGCAGCGGGCCCTCCAGGACGCCGAGCCCCGCCGAGACGGCCGCGTAGGCGTGTGCGCGGGCCGAGGCGGCGACCCGGACCGCGAGGGTGGACGCGGCCAGGTCGTGGTCGGCGAGCAGGGCGAGGGCGGTGTCCAGGACGCGAAGCGACGCCTCGTCCGCGGGGAGGCCGGTCAGCCGGGCCCACAGCCGGTGGGCGAGGGGGCCGCCGTCCGTGTGGGGGTGCCGGACCGGCGGCAGCGCGTCGACGAGCGTCGGGATGAGGATCCGCGCGGTGTTCAGCACGGCGTCCTCCGACAGGTCGAAGCGCAGCGGATCCTCGGCCGCCGCGGCGATCGCCGCCACGCGCAGCCGGTCGGTGGGGGAGGCGTGCTCGCTCAGCGCGTTCACCGCGCGCCGTGCGACCTCGACGGTGGGGCCGGGCGCGGACAAGGTGATGCCCGGGGTCAGCCGGCCCGTCCACAGCCATTCCGCGACCTCTTCGTAGGAGTGGCGGGTGGCCAGTTCCACGGCATCCACGCCCCGGAAGAAGTACCGGTCCTGTTCGATCAGCGTGATGCGGGTCCGGACGGAGAGGTCTCCGCCCGAGACCGGGTTCGCGGCCGCCTCGCGCCGGTGGCGCCGGGCCAGGGCCTCGACCTCCTTCGCCTCGAAGGTGCTGGCGCGGCTGCCGGGCTCGCGTCGGCTGCTGAGCAGCCCCCGGCTCACGTACGCGTACACCGTCTCGGGTTTCACGCCGAGCAGTTCGGCGGTCTCCTTCGTGGTCAGCCTTCGCCCGGGACGGCCGGGAGCGGGTTCGTGATCGCGCATGGGGGTCACCGTAGCCGCCTCTGCACAACTTGATCGGCTTACATTGATCTAATCAATATTGACAGGAACTCAGTCAAGCATGGACAGTCGGATCAAGTCCAGGGGAGGAGAACCATGGCCATCAACAGGATCGCAACCCCGCTCATCGACGCACCGCGCGGACTCGCCGGCGTCGTCGTCACCGAGACCGAGATCGGTGACGTCCGGGGGCGGGAGGGCTTCTACCACTACCGCCAGTACTCGGCCGTCGAACTCGCGCAGAGCCGGGGCTTCGAGGACGTCTGGCATCTCCTGGTGTACGGCACGCTCCCGGACGCGGAGCGCCGCGCCGCCTTCACCGCCGAGACCGCGGCACTGCGGCGGCTGCCCGAGGAGGTCGCTGCGGCACTGCCCGCGATCGCCGCGGCGAGCCGCGTCCCCGGCCCGCTGGCCGGGCTGCGCACGGCCCTGTCGCTGCTGGGTTCCGCACAGGGGCTGCGACCTGTGTACGACATCGACGCGGACCGGCGCCGCGCCGACACCGTGGCGGTCTGCGCGGCCGTTCCCACGCTGCTCACCGCGCTGTACCGGCTCGGACAGGGACTCGTCCCGGTCGAGCCGCGCGAGGACCTCCCGTACGCCGCCAACTACCTGTACATGCTGCACGGCGAGGAGCCGGAGCCGCGGCGGGCGCGGGCCGTCGAGCAATACTTGATCTCAACCATTGATCATGGATTCAATGCGTCAACCTTCACGGCTCGCGTCATCGCCTCCACCGGCGCCGACGTGGCGGCCTGTCTGACCGGGGCCGTGGGCGCCCTGTCGGGGCCGTTGCACGGCGGTGCGCCGAGCCGGGCCCTGGACACCCTGGACGCCATCGGCACCCCGGACCGGATCGACCCCTGGATCCGGGAGCGGGTGCTCGCCGGCGACCGGATCATGGGCTTCGGACACGCCGTCTACCGCACGGAGGACCCCCGTTCACGGATGCTGCGGGAGATCGCCCTCGGTTTCGGCGGCCCGCGGGTGGACTTCGCGGTGGAGGTCGAGCGCCGGGTCGAGGCGATCCTCGCGGAGCTGAAGCCCGGCCGTGAACTCCACACCAACGTGGAGTTCTACGCCGGCGTGGTCATGGAACTCTGCGGTCTGCCCCGCGAGATGTTCACCCCGACCTTCGCCGCGGCACGGGTGGTGGGCTGGGGCGCCAACCTCCTGGAACAGGCGGCCGACTCGAAGATCATCCGGCCGGTGGCGCGGTACGTGGGGCCGCAGCCGCCGGTCGCGGTACCGGCGGCCCGCTGACCGCGGCGGGCCCTCAGCAGCGCCCGTCGACCGCGTCGGCCCGTCAGCAGCGCCCTCTTATGCTGGTCCGGCAGCCGGCCACACGGTCCACCCGGTCCACAGGAGAGAGGTCACCCGTTGGGGAACAGCAGCGGTCCGCAGATCCCGGTCGTCGTGCTCGCCGGATTTCTGGGCTCCGGGAAGACCACGCTCCTCAACCACCTCCTGCACCGCGCCGGAGGCAGCCGTATCGGGGCGATCGTCAATGACTTCGGGGCCATCGAGATCGACGCGATGGCCGTCGCGGGCGCCCTCGGCGACTCGACCGTCTCGCTCGGCAACGGCTGCCTGTGCTGTGCCGTCGACGCCGGCGAACTCGACCTGTACCTGGACCGGCTCGCCGACCCGGGCACCGGCATCGACGTGATCGTCATCGAGGCCAGCGGGCTCGCCGAACCCCAGGAACTGGTGCGGATGGTGCTGGCCAGCGAGCACCCCAGGGTCGTCTACGGCGGTCTTGTCGAGGTCGTGGACGCCGCCGAGTTCGACGACACCCGTGCCAGGCACCCCGAGATCGACCGGCACCTGGGCCTCGCCGACCTGGTCGTCGTCAACAAGCTCGACCGGGCCGCGGACGCTGAACGGGTGCTCGCTCTGGTGCGGTCGCTCACGGACCGTGCCGCCGTGGTCCCCGCCACCTACGGCCGAATCGACCCGGAGTTCCTCTTCGACTGCAGGCCGAGCGAGGAGCGGATCGGGCAGCTGTCCTTCGACGACCTGCACCAGCACGCCGAGGACGACGACGCGCACGCCGGTCATCTGCACACCGGCTACGACAGCCTGTCCTACACCTCCGAGACGCCCCTGGAACCCCGCCGGCTCATGCGGTTCCTGGACAGTCGCCCCGAGGGGCTGTACCGGATCAAGGGACACGTCGACTTCGGAGCGTACGACGCCCTCAACCGGTACGCCGTGCACGCCGTCGGCCGGTTCCTGCGCTTCTACCCCGAGCCCCGGCCCGCCGCCGAGGCCCGGCTGACCCAGCTCGTGCTCATCGGCTCCGGCATCGACACCGAAGCCCTCGAGAAGGAGCTCCAGGGGTGCGTGAACGACGCCCCACACGCCGACGAGCACGGCATGTGGGGCGTCCTGCGCTATGTCCAGGGCTCCGAGGAGGAACCCGGCGCGGAGACCGGCGAGTCCTAGGGCCAAGGGCCTGTCCGGCGGATCATGCCGGAGTCGCGGGGCATGGCACGCCCATCTGCGGCGTTGCCTGGAGCCGGCCTGATCCGCCGGTCAGCACACCTAGAGCACCGGCCCCGCGACCACCGACACCGTCTTCGGCAGCGACGTGCCCGAGCCGTCCCGGCGCGGGTCCAGCTCCGGCAGCTCCGCCGGGCTGCCGTTCTTCTGCGCCGCGCGCGCGGGAGCCGGTCCCGCCCAGGCCAGCGCCAGGCAGTCCTCGCCCTTCAGGAACCGCTGGCAGCGCACACCGCCCGTGGCCCGGCCCTTGCGCGGGTACTGGTCGAACGGGGTCAGCTTGGCCGTCGTCTGCACCGAGTCGTCCAGCGTGCCGCGCGAGCCCGCCACCGTGAACACCACCGCGTCGGCTGCCGGGTCGACGGCCGTGAAGGAGATGACCTTCGCGCCCGCGGCGAGCTTGATGCCCGCCATACCACCCGCCGGGCGGCCCTGCGGGCGCACGATGGACGCCTGGAAGCGCAGCAGCTGTGCGTCGTCGGTGATGAAGATCAGGTCCTCCTCGCCGGTGCGCAGCTCCACCGCGCCGACGATCCGGTCGCCCTCCTTGAGGGTGATGACCTCCAACTCGTCCTTGTTGGAGGGGTAGTCGGGCACCACACGCTTGACGACACCCTGTTCGGTGCCGAGTGCGAGGCCCGGCGACGACTCGTCCAGCGTGATCAGGCAGACCACCGTCTCGTCGTCCTCCAGGGAGACGAACTCCGCCAGTGGCGCACCCCCGGAGAGGTTCGGCGCCGCCGCTGTCTCCGGCAGCTGGGGCAGGTCGACGACATTGATCCGCAGCAGGCGGCCCGCCGAGGTCACCGCGCCGATCTCGCCGCGCTGGGTCGCAGGGACCGCCGAGACGATCACGTCGTGCTTGACGCGCCTGGCGCCCGCCTGCTCCGGGAACGGCTCGACGGACGCCGTACGGGCCAGCAGTCCCGTCGACGACAGCAGCACCCGGCACGGGTCGTCGGCCACCTGCAGCGGCACGGCCGCCACCGGGGCGCCGGCGGACTCCAGCAGGACCGTGCGCCGGTCGGTGCCGAACTTCTTCACCACGGCGGCCAGTTCGGCCGACACCAGCTTGCGCAGCTCCGCGTCGGAATCCAGGATCCGGGTCAGCTCCGCGATCTCCGCGGTGAGCTTGTCCTTCTCCGCCTCCAGCTCGATGCGGTCGTACTTGGTGAGCCGGCGCAGCGGCGTGTCGAGGATGTACTGCGTCTGCACCTCGCTGAGCGAGAAGCGCTCCATCAGGCGCTCCTTGGCCTGCGCGGAGTTCTCGCTGGACCGGATCAGCCGGATGACCTCGTCGATGTCGACCAGCGCGGTCAGCAGCCCCTCGACCAGGTGCAGCCGGTCGCTCTTCTTGCCGCGGCGGAACTCGCTGCGCCGCCGGACCACGTCGAAGCGGTGGTCGAGGTAGACCTCCAGCAGCTCCTTCAGACCCAGCGTGAGCGGCTGGCCGTCGACCAGGGCGACGTTGTTGATGCCGAAGGACTCCTCCAGCGGGGTCAGCTTGTACAGCTGCTCCAGGATCGCCTCGGGCACGAAGCCGTTCTTGATCTCGATGACCAGGCGCAGGCCGTGCTCACGGTCGGTGAGGTCCTTGACGTCGGCGATGCCCTGGACCTTCTTCGCGTTGACCAGGTCCTTGATCTTCGCGATGACCTTCTCGGGTCCCACCGCGAAGGGCAGTTCGGTGATGACGAGGCCCTTGCGGCGGGCGGTCACGGTCTCGATCGAGACCGTCGCGCGCATCTTGAACGTGCCGCGGCCCGTCGCGTACGCGTCCCGGATGCCGTCCAGGCCGACGATCCGGCCGCCGGTGGGCAGGTCCGGGCCCGGGACGTGCTTCATCAGCGCGTCCAGGTCCGCGTTCGGGTACTTGATCAGGTGGCGGGCGGCCGCGATGACCTCGCGCAGGTTGTGCGGCGGCATGTTCGTCGCCATGCCGACCGCGATGCCCGAGGAGCCGTTGACCAGGAGGTTCGGGAAGGCGGCGGGCAGCGCCACCGGCTCCCGCTCCTGGCCGTCGTAGTTCGGTGCGAAGTCGACCGTGTCCTCGTCGATCGACTCGGTCATCAGGCTGGTCGCCTCGGCCTGGCGGCACTCGGTGTACCGCATGGCGGCCGGCGGGTCGTCGTTGCCCAGCGAGCCGAAGTTGCCGTGGCCGTCGACCAGCGGCACACGCATGGAGAAGGGCTGCGCCATGCGCACCAGGGCGTCGTAGATCGACGCGTCGCCGTGCGGGTGCAGTTTGCCCATGACCTCGCCGACGACGCGCGCGCACTTCACATAGCCGCGGTCGGGGCGCAGGCCCATCTCGTTCATCTGGTACACGATCCGGCGGTGCACCGGCTTGAGGCCGTCACGGGCGTCCGGCAGGGCGCGCGAGTAGATGACCGAGTACGCGTACTCGAGGTAGGAGCCACGCATCTCGTCCACGACGTCGATGTCGAGGATCTTCTCCTCGTACGAATCGTCGGGCGGCGGGGTCTTCGTGCTGCGGCGGGCCATCGCTGCCTGGCTCCTTGCTGAAGCGATTGACGGATCTGACGCCGACCATTGTGGACCGAGGCACTGACAACCCGTGCCACGACCCGGTTCCGGAGGACTTCCCGGCCCCCGGGACCGGGTCCGGGGCGGGCTGCGGGATCCGCTGTGGGCGTACGCCCCGCGGGAACTTCGCCGAGGCCCCGCACGCTTTGCATACAGTGGCAGGAACGGCAGGAAAACCGCGGTTTGCACAACCGCCTCCGCTCGCGAAGGGACGTACATGCCCATGGGTCACACGACCACAGCCGAGGCAGGCTCCGGGGGCCTGACAGCGACCGAGCACCGTCTGGCCAACGGTCTGCGGGTGGTGCTTTCCGAGGACCACCTGACCCCGGTGGCGGCGGTCTGCCTCTGGTACGACGTCGGCTCCCGCCACGAAGTCAAGGGACGTACCGGCCTGGCTCACCTTTTCGAGCACTTGATGTTCCAGGGTTCGGCACAGGTCAAGGGCAACGGTCACTTCGAGCTGGTGCAGGGCGCGGGCGGCTCGCTCAACGGCACCACCAGCTTCGAGCGCACCAACTACTTCGAGACCATGCCCGCGCACCAGCTGGAGCTCGCCCTCTGGCTGGAGGCCGACCGCATGGGCTCGCTGCTGGCCGCCCTGGACGACGAGTCCATGGAGAACCAGCGGGACGTCGTCAAGAACGAGCGCCGCCAGCGCTACGACAACGTGCCCTACGGCACCGCCTTCGAGAAGCTGACCGGCCTGTCGTACCCGGAGGGCCACCCCTACCACCACACGCCGATCGGCTCGATGGCGGACCTGGACGCGGCCACTCTCGAGGACGCCCGCCGGTTCTTCCGCACCTACTACGCGCCGAACAACGCGGTGCTCTCCGTGGTCGGCGACATCGACCCCCGGCAGACCCTCGCCTGGATCGAGAAGTACTTCGGGTCCATCCCGTCCCACGACGGCAAGCCCGCCCCCCGTGACGGCGCCCTGCCGGAGGTCATCGGCGAGCAGAAGCGCGAGATCGTCGTGGAGGAGGTCCCGGCGCGTGCCCTGATGGCCGCCTACCGGCTGCCGCACGACGGCACACGCGCGTGCGACGCGGCCGACCTCGCCCTGACCGTCCTCGGCGGCGGCGAGTCGTCCCGCCTGTACAACCGGCTGGTGCGCCGCGACCGTACGGCCGTCGCGGCCGGCTTCGGCCTGCTGCGCCTCGCCGGCGCGCCCTCGATGGGCTGGCTGGACGTGAAGGCCTCCGGTGACGTCGAGGTGCCGGTCATCGAGGCCGCCATCGACGAGGAGCTGGCCCGGTTCGCCGAGGAGGGCCCCACGCCCGAGGAAATGGAGCGGGCCCAGGCCCAGTTGGAGCGCGAGTGGCTGGACCGGCTCGGCACGGTCGCCGGCCGCGCGGACGAACTGTGCCGGTTCGCCGTCCTGTTCGGCGACCCGCAGCTCGCCCTGACCGCCGTGAAGCGCGTGCTGGCGGTGACCCCCGAGGAGGTCCAGGAGGTCGCCAAGGCCCGTCTGCGCCCCGACAACCGCGCGGTCCTGGTCTACGAGCCGAAGTCCCCGGAGCAGGCCCCGGACGCCGACGTCCCCGAGGACCCCGAGCAGGAAGCGACCGTAGAGGCCGGTAACGAGAACGAGGAGACGGCCAAGTGACCGAGCTCGCCACCATGGACTTCCACCCCCAGCCGCAGCCCGGCGAGGCCAGGCCCTGGGCCTTCCCGGCCCCCGAGCGCGCCGCGCTCGACAACGGCCTGACCGTGCTGCGCTGCCACCGCCCCGGCCAGCAGGTCGTCGCCGTCGAGGTCCTGCTCGACGCCCCCCTGGACGCCGAGCCGGCCGGCCTGGACGGCGTCGCCACGATCATGGCGCGGGCGTTCTCCGAGGGCACCGACAAGCACTCCGCCGAGGAGTTCGCCGCCGAGCTGGAGCGCGCGGGCGCCACCCTGGACGCGCACGCCGACCACCCCGGCGTCCGGCTCAGCCTGGAGGTCCCGGCCTCCCGCCTGGGCAAGGGCCTCGGCCTGCTCGCCGACGCCCTGCGCGCGCCCGCCTTCGCCGAGAGCGAGGTCGAACGCCTGGTCCGCAACCGCCTGGACGAGATCCCGCACGAGCTGGCCAACCCCTCCCGCCGGGCCGCCAAGGAACTGTCCAAGGAGCTGTTCCCGGCGACCTCGCGCATGTCGCGTCCGCGGCAGGGCACCGAGGAGACCGTCGAGAAGATCGACGCCGCCGCCGTACGCGCCTTCTACGACCGTCACGTCCGCCCCGCCACGGCCACGGCGGTCGTGGTCGGCGACCTCACCGGGATCGACCTGGACGCGCTGCTCGGCGACACCCTGGGCGCCTGGACGGGCACCCCGGGCGAGCCGCGGCCCGTGCCGCCGGTGACCGCGGACGACACCGGCCGCGTGGTCATCGTGGACCGGCCCGGCGCCGTCCAGACGCAGCTGCTCATCGGCCGCGTGGGCCGCGACCGGCACGACCGCGTGTGGCCCGCCCAGGTGCTCGGCACCTACTGCCTCGGCGGCACCCTCACCTCCCGCCTGGACCGCGTCCTGCGCGAGGAGAAGGGCTACACCTACGGCGTGCGGGCGTTCGGGCAGGTGCTCAGGTCCGCGCCGGACGGCTCGGGCGTCTCGATGCTCGCCATCAGCGGCTCCGTGGACACCCCCAACACCGGTCCCGCCCTGGAGGACCTGTGGAAGGTGCTGCGCACCCTCGCCGCGGAGGGCCTGACCGACGCCGAGCGGGACGTGGCCGTGCAGAACCTCGTCGGGGTGGCGCCGCTGAAGTACGAGACCGCGGCGGCCGTCGCGAGCACCCTGGCCGACCAGGTCGAACAGCACCTGCCCGACGACTTCCAGGCGACGCTGTACCAGCAGCTGGCGGCGACGGGCACGGTGGAGGCCACGGCGGCCGTCGTGAACGCCTTCCCGGGGGACCGCCTGGTGACCGTCCTCGTAGGTGACGCCTCCCAGATCAAGGCGCCCGTCGAGGCGCTCGGCATCGGTGAAGTGACCGTGGTGGCGGCCGAGTAGACGGCACCGTCGCAGCGGCCGGCGCCGACCGAGCGGCCGCACGCGTGCGTGGGGCCCTGACGACCGACAGGCCGTCAGGGCCCCTGTTGTTCCACTCCCTTCCCCAGATGCCCGATTTGGGGCGGAGGTTGCCTGTCTGCCCTGTGGGATGCGCTACAAAAGCCGGGATCCGTTTGGGATTCGAAAGCGGGCTTTCGTAGCGTCGTCCGGGCTGTTCGTCAGGCAGTGCGCCGCACCCGCGGCACCGGACAGCCATCGCCGAGTCCCCGTACGGCGCGAGCCAGGGGAGCCGGGGACCCATGCAGTCCCTGGGGTGAATCGGGCGCCCGCGCGTCAGCGAGGGGGTCCGTAGGAGACCTTCCTGCTCCGAACCCGTCAGCTAACCCGGTAGGCGAGAGGGAAGGAAAGGACCAGCCACTCCATGGCGTTCATGTGCGCCACCGGGAAGCACCGCAAGCCCGGCCGGGTCAAGCGCACCACCGCTCAGGCGGCCGGTATCGCGGCCCTCACCACCACCGGCGTCATCGGCACCCTCGCCGCGTCCCCGGCGCTCGCCGCCGAGCGCACCGCCGAGCAGACCGGCCTCACCCCGGTGGTCACCGTAGGCGACGACATCGCCGAGCAGATCGACGCGCAGGCCGCCGCGCAGCGGCAGGTCGCCGAGCAGAAGGCGGCCGAGCAGGCCGCGGCCAAGAGGGCCCAGGAGCTCCACGAGGCCAAGGTGCGCGCCGCCCGCGAGGCCGAGCGCAGGCGTCTGAACGCCTTCGTCGCCCCGATCGCGGACTCCTACGTCTCCACGGCCTACAAGGCCAGCAGCTCCCTGTGGTCCTCCGGCTCGCACACCGGCATCGACTTCCACGCGGCCAGCGGCACGCCCGTCCACGCGGCCGGCTCCGGCACCGTCGTCTCCACCGGCTGGGGCGGCGCGTACGGCAACCAGATCGTGATCCGGATGGCCGACGGCATGTACACCCAGTACGGCCACCTGTCGTCGATCGGGGTGACGGCCGGCCAGCGGGTCACCCCGGGCCAGCAGATCGGCCTGTCCGGCGCGACCGGCAACGTCACCGGCCCGCACCTCCACTTCGAGGCCCGTACGACCCCCGACTACGGATCGGACGTGGACCCCGTCGCGTATCTGCGCAAGCACGGCGTGGACGTCTGACACCCTGTCCCTCTTCCTGACAAGCCCCGGCCCGCACCGGCCGGGGCTTTCGCCGTTTTCTGGGGCGTCCGCCGGAGTCGCTGACCAAAAAATATCCATGGATTCCGGCCTGCCGTCGGAATTTCCGCCGTATTGGAATAGAGTCACCGGAACACGCGTCCATCGTCGACGTTTCACGGGGATTAAGGCGGAGGTCGGTCATGCGTATTCCGGCGCACTCGGTGTGTACGGCGATCCGGGACGACATCGTCGCCGGTGTCTACGAACGCGGCGGCCGCCTCACCGAGGAAGTCCTGGCCCGCCGCTACGGCGTCTCGCGCGTCCCGGTCCGTGAGGCCCTGCGCACCCTGGAGGCGGAGGGCTTCGTGCTGACCCGCCGGCACGCGGGCGCGTGCGTGGCCGAGCCGACCGAGCAGGAGGCGGCCGACCTGCTGGAGATGCGCATGCTCCTGGAGCCGCTCGGGGCCGCGCGGGCCGCCCAGCGGCGCACGGAGGCCCACCTGAAGGTGCTGCGCGGACTGGTCAGGATCGGCCAGGAGCGGGCCAGGCGGGGCCACAGCGACGATCTGCGCTCACTGGGCGGCTGGTTCCACGAGACGCTCGCCCAGGCCTGCGGCAGCCCCTCGCTGACCGCGATGCTCACCCAGCTGCGGCACAAGATCGCCTGGATGTACGCGGTGGAGGCGCCGCCGAGCCCGGTGGAGTCCTGGGCGGAGCACGGCGCCATCGTGGACGCGGTGACGCGCGGCGACGGCGAGCGGGCGCGGGCGCTCACGGCGCTGCACACCGAGCGTGCGACGGCCGCGCACCGGCTGCGATTCGCCTCCGGCGCGGACCGCGGGGAGCGTGTGAGGAACTCGCAACATCGCGTAAACATGCCGAGCCTGCGGCATTAACACAAGCGTCGTATACAAAGAAGACGCATTCGGTGGACGCGGATTTCCGCTGCCCTTTTCCCGCGCACCTTCGTATGCCTTTCTCACTCGCCTTCACGCGTCCTGATTTCCGGCACCCGAAAACGCGGAAGCCGCGCCACCCGGAAATGGGTGACGCGGCTCCCTCGTCTCACTCAGACGGTCTCGGGCAGCTCTTCCAGGCCCTCGGAGACCAGCTTGGCCAGACGGTCGAGGGCGACGTCCGCGCCCTCGGCGTCGGAGGCGAGGACGATCTCCTCGCCGCCCTGGGCACCCAGGCCCAGGACCGCCAGCATGGAGGCCGCGTTGACGGGGTTTCCGTCAGCCTTGGCGATCGTCACCGGGACGCCTGCGGCCGTGGCGGCTCGGACGAAGATGGAGGCGGGGCGGGCATGGAGGCCCTCGGCCCAGCCGACGTTGACGCGGCGCTCAGCCATGTGTTGCTGCCCTTCAGTCTTCAGGGTTGTCTAGACCAGTTTCCCATACCGCGAAGCATGCCCGGATCGGATCTTCCTCCGCTCCGGTGCGGCGCCGGAACCGCGGCCTCGGTTCCAGCTTCCGTCCTCCACAGACTGCCCCGCGCCGTTGTCGTACGCGAGCCGTACTCTGGGGCCCATGCAGACCTCGGCGGACCGGCAGGACCGGCACCAGTACCCCGCCCACTGGGAGGCGGACGTGGTGCTGCGCGACGGGGGTACCGCACGCGTCAGGCCCATCACCGTTGATGACGCCGACCGCCTGGTCAGCTTCTACGAGCAGGTTTCGGACGAGTCGAAGTACTACCGCTTCTTCGCGCCGTACCCCAGGCTCTCCGCCAAGGACGTCCACCGCTTCACGCACCACGACTTTGTGGACCGGGTGGGACTCGCGGCCACCATCGGCGGCGAGTTCATCGCCACCGTACGCTACGACCGCATCGGCGCCGACGGCATGCCCGCCTCCGCGCCCGCCGACGAGGCCGAGGTCGCCTTCCTGGTGCAGGACGCCCACCAGGGCCGTGGCGTCGCCTCCGCCCTGCTGGAGCACATCGCGGCCGTCGCCCGCGAGCGCGGCATCCGCCGCTTCGCCGCCGAGGTGCTGCCCGCCAACACCAAGATGATCAAGGTGTTCACGGACGCCGGTTACACCCAGAAGCGCAGCTTCGAGGACGGCGTCGTCCGCCTGGAGTTCGACCTCGAACCCACCGACCGCTCCCTCGCCGTGCAGCACGCACGGGAGCAGCGCGCCGAGGCCCGCTCGGTACGGCGGCTGCTCGCGCCCGGCTCCGTGGCGGTCGTCGGCGTGGGCCGCGCCCCCGGCGGAGTCGGCCGCAGCGTCCTCGGCAACATCCAGGACGCCGGCTACGGCGGTCGGCTGCACGCCGTGAACAAGGCCTTCCCGGAGGACCTCAAGGAGGTCGACGGAGTGCCGGCGCGCCGGTCCGTGCGGGACGTCGACGGCCCGCTGGACCTCGCCGTCGTCGCCGTACCGGCCGAGCAGGTGCCTGCAGTGGTCGCCGAATGCGGAGAACACGGCGTGCAGGGGCTCGTGGTGCTCTCCGCCGGGTACGCCGAGAGCGGCCCCGAGGGGCGCGAGCGGCAGCGGGCGCTCGTGAAGCAGGCACGCGCGTACGGCATGCGGATCATCGGCCCGAACGCCTTCGGGGTCATCAACACCGCGCCCGGCGTGCGTCTGAACGCCTCCCTCGCCCCCGAGATGCCCCGCCCCGGCCGCATCGGCATGTTCGCCCAGTCCGGCGCCATCGGTATCGCCCTGCTGTCCCGGCTGCACCGGCGCGGGGGAGGCGTCACCGGGGTCACCGGCGTGTCCACCTTCGTGTCCGCCGGCAACCGCGCGGACGTCTCCGGCAACGACGTCCTCCAGTACTGGTACGACGACCCCGACACCGACGTCGCCCTCATGTACCTGGAGTCCCTCGGCAACCCCCGCAAGTTCACGCGCCTGGCACGGCGGACGGCGGCGGCGAAGCCGCTGGTCGTGGTGCAGGGGGTCGGCTCCGCGCCCCAGGGGCACGCGGTCCGGGCCACCCGGCTGCCCCCCGCCACCGTGTCCGCGCTGCTGCGGCAGGCCGGCGTGCTCCGGGTCGACACGATCACCGAGCTCGTCGACGCGGGGCTGCTGCTCGCGCGCCAGCCGCTGCCCGCGGGGCCGAGGGTGGCGATCCTCGGGAACTCCGAGTCGCTGGGCGCGCTGACGTACGACCGCTGTCTGGCGGAGGGGCTGCGGCCGGCGCGCCCCCTGGACCTGACGACCGGGGCGACGGCGGAGGACTTCCATCGGGCGCTCGGTGCCGCGCTGGCCGACGACACCTGCGACTCCGTCGTGGTGACGGCGATCCCGGCCATCGGGGAGGCCTCGCCGGGGGACGCGGAGCTGGCCGAGGCGCTCAGGTCGGCGGCGGCCGCCGTGCCGGGCAAGCCCGTGCTGGTGGTGCACGTGGAGCTCGGGGGGCTGGCGGAAGCACTGTCGGCCGCGGCGAGTACCGCACCCGCGGCCACGGACAAGGCACCCGGTACCGACGACAGGGCACGCCCCCCTCGGCCCGCGGAACGCCCGCCCGCCGCGGGCGCGGGCGTCGGTGGGCCCACCGCCATGGTGGCCCCCTCCGAGGGCTCCCGTCTCATCCCCGCCTACCCCGCCGCCGAACGCGCCGTGCGGGCGTTGGCCGAAGCAGTCAAGTACGGGCAGTGGCGGCGGGAGGCGGCTGATCCAGGGAAGGTGCCCGAATACGACGACATCGACGAGAAGGGCGCCGCGCGGCTGATCGGTCAGCTGCTCGCGCGCGGGGAAGGCCTCACCACCTCCGACGCGCAGACCTGCGAGCTGCTCGGGAAGTACGGCATCCGGGTGCGACGCGCGCTGCCCGCCCCCAGCCCCGACGCCGCCGCCGACGCCGCCCGCACCCTCGGCTACCCGGTGGCGCTCAAGGCCACCGCCCCGCACCTCAGGCACCGCGCCGACCTGGGCGGCGTACGCCTCGACCTCGCGGACGAGGAGCAACTGCGCCGGGCGTACGCCGAGTTGACCGAGCTGTTCGGCAACCCGGAGGAGCTGCGGCCGGTGGTGCAGGGCATGGCACCGCGCGGCGTCGACACCGTCGTACGGGCCGTGATCGACCCGGCGGCCGGGGCCGTGCTGTCGTTCGGGCTCGCCGGGGCCGCCTCGCAGCTGCTCGGGGACATGGCGCACCGGTTGGTACCGGTCACCGACCGGGAGGCGACCTCGCTGGTGCGGTCGATCCGTACCGCCCCGCTGCTCTTCGGCTGGCGCGGCTCCACGCCCGTGGACACCCCGGCGCTGGAGGAGCTGCTGCTGCGGGTGTCCCGGCTGGTCGACGACCACCCGGAGGTGGTGGCCGTCACCCTGGAGCCGGTCGTCGTCGCCCCGCACGGCGTGAGCGTCCTCGGCGCCACGGTACGGCTCGCGCCCCCGCCCGCCCGCGACGACCTCGGCCCGCGCACGATGACGGCCTACTGACCGGGCCCACTGACCGGGGAGGGGGACCACATGCAGATCGCCGGCCGCCCGTGTTCTCGCGCCCCGGGGCGAGGCCCCACACCGGGCTCAGCCCCGCCCTGAGGCCGGCCGCCCCCGCGCCGGCTCCCGGTGACCGCGGGCCGGCCCCGGTCTCCGCGACTGGCCCGGACCCCCCTTGCCCACGGATTAGGATGGACGCCATGGCCAAGACCAGTACGACGACCCAGGGGCTGCGCGCGGCGATCGAGCGCAGCGGCTACTACCCGGCCCTCGTGGCCGAGGCGGTGGAGGCCGCCGTGGGCGGCGAGCCCATCCGGTCGTACCTGGTCCACCAGGAGACGACGTTCGACCAGAACGAGGTCCGTCGTCATGTCACGGTGCTGGTCCTCACCGGCAACCGCTTCATCGTCAGCCACACCGACGAGCAGGCCGCCGACAGCACCTCCCCGACGCCGTACGCCACCACCTCCACCGAGTCCGTGAAGCTCGGCCGGATCTCCTCGGTCGTGGTCAGCCGCGTGGTCGCCAATCCCGAGCAGTACGCGCCGGGCACCCTGCCCCGGGAGGTCGTGCTGACCATCGGCTGGGGCGCGGTCGCCCGCATCGACCTGGAGCCCGCCGCCTGCGGCGACCCCAACTGCGACGCCGACCACGGCTACACGGGCAACTCCACGGCGGACGACCTCAGCCTGCGCGTCAGCGAGGCCGGGGACGGCCCGGAGACGGTGCGCCAGACGCTCGCCTTCGCACAGGCCATCTCTGAGGCGACCGCGGACGTCGCCCGCTGATGTCCCAGCTCTCCGCCTGGGACCACCCGGAACCCCTCGCCCTGCACACCGCACCGCTGCCCGAGTACGGCACCGGATCGCTCGCCGACCTGCTGCCCACGCTCGCCGCCGGGATGGGCGTCCCCGGCCTGACCGCGACGATCGAGGAACTGACCGCGGCCGACCGCGTCTGCGTGCTCCTGATCGACGGCCTCGGCTGGGAGCAGCTGCTCGCCCACCCGGACGAGGCGCCCTTTCTCACCTCGCTGCTCGGCACCTCGCGCGGCGGCACCGGCCGCCCGCTCACCGCCGGATACCCGGCGACCACCGCCACCTCCCTCGCCTCCGTCGGCACGGGCCTGCCGCCCGGCGCCCACGGCCTGCCCGGCTACACGGTCCGCAACCCGGCCACCGGCGCACTGATGAACCAGCTGCGCTGGCAGCCGTACACCGACCCGCGCCCCTGGCAGCCGTACCCCACCGTCTTCCAGCTGGCCCACGCGGCCGGCGTGCACGCCGCGCAGGTGACCTCGCCCGCCTTCGAGCACACCCCGCTCACCAAGATCGCGCTCAGCGGGGGCAGCTTCCACGGCCGGCTGAGCGGCGAGGAGCGCATGGACCTCGCGGCCGAGCAACTGGCCGCCGGGGACCGCTCGTTGGTCTACACGTACTACTCCGAGCTGGACGGCGCAGGTCACCGCTACGGCGTCGCCTCCGACACCTGGCGCGGCCAGCTGATGTACGTCGACCGGCTCGCCCAGCGCCTCGCCGAGCAACTGCCGCCGCGCAGCGCGCTCTACGTCACCGCCGACCACGGCATGGTCGACGTCCCGTTCGACGAGGAGCACCGCCTCGACTTCGACACGGACTGGGAGCTGCGCGCCGGGGTCGCCCTGCTGGGCGGCGAGGGCCGGGCGCGGCACGTGTACGCGGTGCCGGGCGCCGAGAACGACGTACTGACGGTCTGGCGCGAGGTGCTCGGCGAGCAGTTCTGGGTGGCCTCGCGGGACGAGGCGATCGCGGCAGGCTGGTTCGGACCGCACATCGACGAGCGGGTGTACCCACGGCTCGGGGACGTGGTCGCCGCCGCGCACGACGACGTCCTGATCATCGCGTCCGAGCGGGAGCCCAAGGAGTCCGGCCTGGTCGGCAACCACGGCTCGATGACGCCCGCCGAGCAGCTGGTCCCGCTGCTCGAAGTACGCTCCTGAAGCCCTGCCCTCATCCCTCTCTCCGCCGAAAGGTGCTCAACTCCTCATGCCCGAGCTGGTGTTCTTCTCCGGAACGATGGACTGCGGGAAGTCCACGCTGGCTCTGCAGATCGAGCACAACCGCTCCGCGCGCGGGCTCGTCGGCATGATCTTCACCCGGAACGACCGCGCGGGCGAGGGCAAGCTGTCCTCGCGGCTGGGCCTGGTCACCGACGCGGTGGAGGTCGCCGACGACCAGGACCTGTACGCCTACCTGGTGGAGCACCTCTCGCAGGGCCGCCGGGCCGACTACGTGATCGCGGACGAGGCGCAGTTCCTCGCGCCGGGGCAGATCGACCAGCTCGCACGCGTGGTCGACGATCTCGGCCTGGACGTGTACGCCTTCGGGATCACCACCGACTTCCGCTCCAAGCTCTTCCCCGGCTCGCAGCGGCTGGTGGAGCTGGCCGACCGCATCGAGGTGCTCCAGGTGGAGGCGCTGTGCTGGTGCGGCGCCCGCGCCACGCACAACGCCCGCACGATAGGCGGCGAGATGGTGGTCGAGGGCGCCCAGGTGGTCGTCGGGGACGTCAACCACGCGGCGGGCGAGATCGGCTACGAGGTGCTGTGCCGCCGCCACCACCGCCGCCGGATGACCGCCGCGACGTCCGGCGCGGCAGCCCTCTCCCCGGACGTCCTCCCGGTGTCCCCGTCCTGAGCCCCTCCCCCTGACCCGGCCCGGTGCCGGCGCGTCCTGGGGGTGGTCGGGCCCGGGCATGCCCGAGCCCGACCCGGCGCCGGCGCGTCCCGGCCAGGTGCGTCCGGACGGCCTGAGCCCTCCGGGCCTGCTGCCGGCGCGTGCTGAGCCTGGTCCGGCTCCGCCCGTCCGCGTCCGGGGCGGACCGACGACCGACCTCCCCGCGATCCTGGAGAGAGCGCTGTGGGGCGCCGCCGACCGGCTCAGTGGGGGTTCTGGACCACCGAGAACTCCGCGCCCTCCGGGTCCGCCACCGTGGCCACCCGGCCGTGCGGGCTGTCGTGCGCCGGCCTGATGACCCGGCCGCCGAGATCCGCGACCTGACGTACCGTCGCATCCGTGTCGGCGACCTCGAAGTACGTCTGCCAGTGCGGTCCGCGGTCGCGGGGCAGGGCGTGGCCGACGCCGTGCAGTCCGGCCACCGGACGGCCGGCGAGGTGGAGGGTCACGTAGTCGAAGTCGGCGGACACCACCGGCTCCTGCTCGTACCCGAACACGGTCGCGTAGAACTTGGCGACGCTCTCGGTCTCGAAGGTCACCAGCTCGTTCCACGCGGGTGTCCCCGGCACACCGGTGATCGTGGTGCCGAGGTGAGCTGAGCCCTGCCAGATGCCGAACACCGCCCCGGAGGGGTCCGCCGCGATGGCCATCCGGCCGGCCTCGGCGGCGTCCAGCGGGCCGACCGCCACCGTGCCGCCGCACTCCCGCACCGTGTCGGCCGTCTGGTCCACGTCGTCCGAGGCGAGGTACGGCGTCCAGGCGATCGGCAGCCGGCGGTCCGGGGGCAGCTGGCCCATGCCCGCCACCTCGTGCCCGTCCAGCAGCGCCCGCACATACGGCCCGAGCTGCTGCGGGCCCGGCTGGAACTCCCAGCCGAACAGCTCACCGTAGAACTCCTCGGTGGCGCCCAGCCCGCGCGCCATCAGGCTCACCCAGCAGGGCGTGCCGGACGCACGCCGCGCGTGCGGACCGGCCGGCTCCCGTGCCTCGGTCATCGATCACTCTCTCCCCGGCCCCTCGCGGTGGCCGTGTCGCTTCCGCTCCCCGGAAGGGGTGTGTCCACGCCGGCGGCGGGTACGCCCGTGCCGGTGCCCGCATCCTCCACGGCGCCGTGTGCGAGACCGCGCAGCCGCCCGGCGACACCTCCCGGAGGATGCACGATCTGCGGTCTTTCGCCGCTTCGTGACGATGGCCGGCGGGTGTCCGTCGGCTGTACAGCCCGTGCTCGATCCCGTACGCCTCGTGATCGAGCCTGTCCGGCCGAGCAGAGTAGCCGGACCTGGACGCCGCGGCCACCCCTGGCGTAAGGATGGACGCCATGACAGCCATCATCACCGCAACCGATCTCGCATCCGAGCTGGCCGGCGACCGGCCGCCGCTGCTGCTGGACGTGCGCTGGCAGCTGAGCCTGGCCAAGGCGGCGGGCGCGCCGGCCTTCGACGGGCGGGCCGAGTACGCGGCCGGTCACCTCCCCGGCGCCGTCTTCGTCGACCTGGACCGCGAACTGGCCGGAGCGCCGGGGGAACGCGGCCGGCATCCGCTGCCGGACCTCGCGGAGTTCGGTGCCGCGATGCGCCGTGCGGGCGTGTCGGCCGACCGCCCGGTCGTGGTGTACGACGGCGGCCAGGGCTGGGCCGCGGCGCGCGCCTGGTGGCTGCTGCACTGGACGGGTCACCCGGACGTGCGCGTCCTCGACGGCGGCTTGCCGGCCTGGGAGGGCGAACTGTCCACCCAGGTGCCGCAGCCGGCCGAGGGTGACTTCCAGCCGGTTCCGGCCCCCGCAGGGCTGCTGGACGCGGACGGGGCCGCGGCCCTGGCGCGCGCGGGCGTGCTGCTGGACGCGCGCGCGGGAGAGCGGTACCGCGGGGAGGTGGAGCCGATCGACCGGGTCGGCGGGCACATCCCGGGAGCGGTGTCGGCACCCACGACGGAGAACGTGGGCCCCGACGGCCGCTTCCTGCCCGCGGCGGAGCTGCGCGACCGCTTCAAGGCCCTGGGCGTCTCCGTGGACACCGAGGTGGGCGTGTACTGCGGCTCGGGCGTGTCCGGCGCCCACGAGGTCCTCGCCCTCGCCGTGGCCGGCATTCCGTCGGCCCTGTACGTCGGTTCGTGGTCCGAGTGGTCCTCGGACCCGTCCCGTCCGGTGGCCGTGGGGGCGGACCCCCAGTAACGGCAGCGGGGGGGGGGGGGGGGGGGGGGGGGGCCCCCCCCCCCCCCCCCCCCCCCCCCCCCCACGGCCTGCCTACTCCTGCTTCTTGCGGCGCGTGCCGAACACGATCTCGTCCCAGCTCGGCACGGCGGCACGGCGGCCGGGGCGGACGCCGTCGGCCTCGGCCTGCCGGTCGGTGGCGCCGATCAGCCGGTCGCGGTGGCTGCCGACGGAGCGGGGCATGAGGACGTCCGCGTAGGCGGAGCCGGCCGAGGCGGCGGGGGCCGGCGGCTCCTCCGCGGCCGGTTCGTCGTCGGGTTCCTCCGGCGCCTCCGCCGGGCGCTCCGGGACCACCAGGTCGCCCCGGAAGCTGGGAACGGCCTCCAGCAGGCTGGTCAGCGAGTCGCGTTCGCCCGTGCTCTCCTCGGCGGGCTCGGAGGGCTGCGCGGGCAGGCTGGGCCGCTCCCGCTCGCCCCGGTCGAGCGCGCGGTCCATCGAGCGCTCGCGCGGCAGCCGGGCGATGCGCGGGACGAACGGGAAGCTCGGCTCGGGCACCGCGAGGTCGTCGGACTCGCCGATCAGCGAGCGCGCCTCGTCGTCCACGGCCTGTACGAGCCGCCGGGGCGGGTCGTACGTCCAGCTCGCCGAGTGCGGTTCGCCCGCCACCCGGTAGACGAGGAGCACCTCCCAGGTGCCGTCGTCGCGGCGCCAGGAGTCCCACTGCACGGTGTCCTTCTCTGCGCCGCGCAGCAGCAGCCGCTCCTGGACGGTCTCGCCCAGCGGCGGACCGGAGTTCTCGCCGGGGCGGCGGACCGGGGTCTTGCGGGCCCGCTCCGCCATGAAGGCACGTTCGGCCAGCACGGGGCCCTCGAAGCGCCGTACCCGGTCGACGGAGATGCCCGCGAGCTGGGCGACCTCTTCCGCGGTGGCCCCGGCACGTATACGCGCCTGGATGTCACGGGGCCGCAGATGGCTCTCGACCTCGATCTCGATCTGGCCGAGACGTGGCCGGTCGCCGCGCACGGCGGCGCGGAGCCGTTCGTCGATCGGAAGCGTGTACTCCGTAGAGTCGGCAGCCTTCAGCACCAGCCGTGTGCCGTCATTCGAGACGGCCACGACACGCAGTTCGGGCATGGGGACCTCCCGGGTGGTGCCTGCCGACGTCACGTGCGTCGCTGCTTCCGCTAGTCGAGTGTGGCCTGCCCGGGTGCAGCCTGCCACAACCTTGCCGAGTTGCCCGGCGTGTCGGGCACGGGCCCTGGGCCGCCGTTATGGCACGGTTACCTGTTCGCAACGCTAAGTGACCAACTCCGTCACCCTGTGCAACTAGTTCCCCCTCCCGGCGGTCCTGCAAGGCCGCGGACACCCTGGTGGGAGACCGGACCCAGGGCTCGCAACAGTACTCCATTTGGACCATGTGCGTGGATGGGCGCGCCGCCCAACTTCTGGCAAGGGCTGCGACTTGGCCCTTGGCAAGCGGTTTTATCGATCATGAACGTGGCGAACTTCACGCAATCCCCAGAAATGGAACTATTGGTTTCGTCCGTACGTCCCTTTCTCGTGCAGCCGGTCGACCGATGTCATCAAGTAGACCGTCACGTGCGTGAGAGGCAGGCAAGTTCCGGGTATGCGTGAAACGCCCGATGCGGGTCGCAAACGGATCGACCTGAGCGTCCCCCAGGTCGCGGGCAGCGCCCTCGCGGCGGTCGTGGCGGCCAAACTGGCCTCGTACTTCGGGGTGTACGGCACGATCGTCGGCGCGGGGGTCGTGAGTGTCGTCGCCACCTGCGGGGGCACCGTGTTCCAGCACTTCTTCAAGCGGACCGGCGAGCAGCTCCGCGAGGCGACGGTCGCGTCCCGCCCCAGGGAACAAGGGGCACCGGCTCCGGGCGAGTTCACCGAGGGCACCGTCTACCGCGCACGGGTGAAGAGCTGGCGGCGCCCCGTGGTCGCGGCCGCCCTCGTGTTCGGCGTGACCATGGCCGGCATCACGGCGTACGAACTGGTGTCCGGCAACAGCTTCAGCGGCGGTGCGGGTACGACGGTGAGCGACGCCGTCACCGGACGGGGCTCGTCCTCCTCCACCTCCGAGTCCCCGTCCACGTCCGGTTCCCCGGCCGCATCCGACGAGTCGCCACCCCCTTCGGGCGCGCCGCCCCGCGAACACGCGCCCGGTGGTGGTACGACCCACAGCGCGACCCCGGCTCCCGGCGACGTGCCGGGCGGGGAGGCGAGCGGCGGCCCGAGCCCGTCCCCGACCCCCACGCCCAGCGGGTCCGCCGCGACGCCTACGACCCCAGAACCCTCCGCAAGTAGTCGTTCTGGAACAGCCGTTCCGGGTCAAGGCGGTCCCTCAGCGCGGTGAACTCGCCGAACCGCGGGTAGACGCGCGCGAAGTACTCGGCGTCCCGCGTGTGCACCTTGCCCCAGTGCGGCCGGCCCTCGTGCGCGGTGAAGATCTGCTCGGCGGCGGTGAAGTAGGCCTGGTAGGGCGTGCCCCGGAACATGTGGACGGCGACGTAGGCGCTGTCCCGGCCGGACGCGGTGGACAGGGTGATGTCGTCGGCCGGGGCGGTGCGCACCTCGACGGGGAAGCTGACCCGCAGGCCCGAGCGCTCGACCATGGCCTTCAGTTCGCGCAGCGTCTCCACCAGGGCCGCGCGCGGAACGGCGTACTCCATCTCCACGAAGCGCACCCGGCGCGGCGAGGTGAAGACCTTGTAGGGGATGTCCGTGTACGTCCGCGCGGACAGGGCCTTGCTGGAGATCCGCGCGATGGCCGGGACGGTGGCGGGCGCGGCGCGGCCGACCCACTGGGCCACCTGGAAGACGCCGTTGGAGAGGAACTCGTCCTCGAACCAGCCGGCCAGCTGCCCCACGGGCTGCTCGGGGCCGGCGCTGCGGTTGTTCCGCTTGGTGTTGGTGCTGCCGGTGTGCGGGAACCAGTAGAACTCGAAGTGCTCGTTCTCCGCCCAGAGCTGATCGAACTCGGCGAGGACCCGCTCCAGGGGCATCGGCTCCTCGCGCGCGGTGAGCAGGAACAGCGGCTCCACGGCGAAGGTGATCGCGGTGACGACGCCGAGGGCACCGAGGCCTGTTCGGGCGGCCGCGAAGACCTCGGGGTTCTCCTTCTCGGAACAGGTGAGCACCGAGCCGTCCGCCGTGACGAGTTCGAGTCCTTTGATCTGGGCCGCGATGGAACCGGACTCACGGCCCGTGCCGTGCGTGCCGGTGCTGGTGGCCCCGGAGACGGTCTGCTCCATGATGTCGCCCATGTTGGCCAGCGACAGACCCTCGCGCGCCAGAGCCGTGTTGAGTCTCTTGAGCGGGGTGCCGGCCTCCACCGTGACCGTCATGGACGACCGGTCGATATGGCGGATGCCGGTCAACAGTTGAGGGCGTATCAACACACCGTCGGTGGCCGCGATCGACGTGAAGGAGTGACCGGTCCCGACCGCCTTCACCTTCAGACCGTCCTCGGCCGCCCGGCGCACCGCCGCGGCCAGCTCCTCCACCGACGCCGGCGCAACCTGCCGGGCGGGGCGGGCGGAGACGTTGCCGCCCCAGTTACGCCAGGTGTCGTTCTTCCCGCTCGCTGTGCTGCTCAACGGTGCCTCCCCGACCCGCGGCCGGCCTGCGCAGCCGGCGGTACCCGAGGAAACCGACCGCGACCGCGACGGCCCCGGACACGGCCGGAACCCCGTACCCGGCCCGCGCCCCGGCGGCGTCGATCACCCAGCCGGCCACGGAGGAGCCGAGCGCGACACCGACCGCGAGGCCGGTGCTCACCCAGGTCATGCCCTCGGTGAGCTTCGCGCGAGGTACGTGCTCTTCGATGAGGGACATCGTCGTGATCATCGTCGGCGCGATGGACAGCCCCGCAACGAACAGCGCCACGGCCAGAAGCGGCAGGTTTCCGACCAGTAGGAGGGGGATCATACTCACGGCCATCGCCGCCACGCCCAGCAGCCAGCGGCGTTCCGGCACCCCGGTGAACCGCAGCAGTCCGAAGACCACCCCGGCCACACAGGAACCGGCCGCGTACAGCGCCAGGACCACGCTCGCGGCGCCCTTGTGGCCGCGCTCGTCGGCGAAGGCGACGGTGACCACGTCCACCGACCCGAAGATCGCGCCGGTCGCCGCGAAGGTCGCCACCAGCACCTGCAGCCCCGCCGAGCGCAGGGCGCTGCCGCCGCTGTGCTTCTCCTGCGGGTGCGGCTCCGGTTCGGTGGCGCGCTGGGAGGTGAGCCAGAAGACCCCGGCGGCCAGGAAGCAGGCGGCGAGCAGCGGGCCCGCCTCCGGGAACCAGGCCGTGGACAGCCCGATGGAGATGATCGGCCCGAAGATGAAGCAGACCTCGTCGACGACCGACTCGAACGAGTAGGCGGTGTGCAGTTTCGGAGTGCCCCGGTACAGGGCGGCCCAGCGGGCCCGGATCATCGCGCCCAGGCTCGGCACCGAGCCGATCCCGGCCGCGCACACGAACAGCACCCAGTCCGGCCATCCGAGGTGTGCGGCGAGCAGCAACCCGGCCGCCGCCGTGAGGGTCACCAGGGTCGCGGGGCGCAGTACCCGGCGCTGCCCGTGCCGGTCCACCAGCCGGGAGATCTGCGGCCCGATCGCCGCGGCGGACAGCGCGATGGTGGCCGACAGCGCGCCGGCGAGTCCGTACCGCCCGGTCAGCTGGGAGATCATCGTGACCACGCCGATGCCCATCATCGACAGCGGCATCCGGCCGAGGAATCCAGCGGCGGAGAACGCCTTGGTGCCGGGCACGGCGAACAGGGCTCTGTAGGGGCTGGGCACGTGGTCTCCGAAGCGGCTCGGTAAGGCGCGAATGCGGCGGATACAGATTACGAGTTAGGTGACCCTAATTGCACCTCGTTTGATCAGGGGAAAAACCGGTATAAACCCGTTGGAACCCGACTCGTCACCCCGCTGTTCCCCGGCTGTCAGTACCGGGTGGCAGGATCGAGACATGCCAGACGCGCTCGATGCCACCCCGTACGACGCCCTGCTCCTGCTCTCCTTCGGCGGCCCCGAAGGCCCGGACGACGTGGTCCCGTTCCTCGAGAACGTCACGCGCGGGCGCGGCATCCCCAGGGAACGCCTGAAGGAAGTCGGACAGCACTACTTCCTGTTCGGCGGGGTCAGCCCCATCAACGACCAGAACCGCGCCCTGCTGGACGCCCTGCGCAAGGACTTCGCCCAACACGGCCTGGACCTGCCGGTGTACTGGGGCAACCGCAACTGGGCGCCGTACCTCACGGACACCCTGCGCGAGATGGTGGCCGACGGCCGGCACCGCATCCTGGTGCTCGCCACCAGCGCCTACGCCTCGTACTCGGGCTGCCGGCAGTACCGCGAGAACCTCGCCGACGCGCTGGCCACCCTCGAGGCCGAGGGCCTTCCGCTGCCGGGGATCGACAAGCTGCGGCACTACTTCAACCACCCCGGCTTCGTCGAGCCCATGGTCGACGGCGTGCTGCGCTCCCTCGCCGACCTCCCCGAGGACGTCCGCGCGGGCGCCCACATCGCCTTCACCACGCACTCCATCCCGGCCTCCGCCGCCGACACCTCCGGCCCGGCCGAGGCCCACGGCGAGGGCGGGGCGTACGTCGAGCAGCACCTGGAGGTGGCCCAGCTGATCGCGGACGCCGTCCGTGAGCGCACCGGCGTCGACCACCCCTGGCGGCTCGTCTACCAGTCCCGCTCCGGCGCCCCGCACATCCCGTGGCTGGAGCCGGACATCTGCGACCACCTGGAGGAGCGGCACGCGGCGGGCGTACCGGCCGTCGTCATGGCGCCCATCGGCTTCGTCTCCGACCACATGGAGGTCCTCTACGACCTCGACACCGAGGCCCGGGCCAGGGCCGAGGAGCTGGGCCTGCCGGTGCGCCGCTCGGCGACCGTCGGCGCCGACCCGCGGTTCGCCGCCGCCGTCCGCGAGCTGATCACCGAGCGCGCCGCCGTGGAACGCGGCCAGGAGGTCACACCCTGCGCCCTGGGCGCCCTCGGCCCGAGCCACAACGTCTGCCCCGTCGGCTGCTGCCCCGCCCGCGCCCCGCACCCGGCCGCCGCGGGCGCCGACAGCCCCTACGCGTGAGGAGCCCCGTGACCGACGCCCTGCACCGGGAACTGCTGGAGTCGGCCCAGGAGGCCGCCCGCCGGGCCGGAGAGCTGCTGCGGGACGGCCGCCCGGCCGACCTGGCCGTGGCGAGGACCAAGTCCAGTCCGATCGACGTCGTCACCGAGATGGACATCGCGGCGGAGAAGCTGATCACCGATCTGATCTCCGGCCGGCGGCCCGACGACGGGTTCCTCGGCGAGGAGGGCGCCTCCAGCGAGGGCAGCAGCGGCGTCCGCTGGGTGATCGACCCGCTCGACGGCACCGTGAACTACCTGTACGGGCTGCCGACCTGGGCGGTGTCCATCGCGGCCGAGCAGGACGGCGAGACGGTCGCCGCGGTCGTCGCGGCTCCGATGCGCGGCGAGACCTACCACGCCGTGCGCGGCGGCGGCGCATGGGCGACCGGCGCGTGGGAGGGCCAGCGGGCGCTCGCCTGCCGTCCCGCGCCCCCGCTGGACCAGGCGCTGGTCTCCACCGGCTTCAACTACGTCACCGACGTCCGCACCCACCAGGCCGAGGTGGCCGCCCGGCTGATCCCGCTGCTGCGGGACATCCGGCGCAGCGGCTCGGCGGCGGTCGACCTGTGCGACGTGGCCTGCGGCCGGCTTGACGGCTACTACGAGCGCGGGCTCAACGCCTGGGACTTCGCGGCGGGTGCGCTCATCGCGCGGGAGGCGGGCGCGGTGGTCGGTGGGCGGCCCGGTGAAGGCCCGTCGGGCGATCTGACCGTCGCAGGATCACCGGGGGTCTTCGAGCCCCTCCAGGGGCTCCTGGGGGAGTTCGGCGCCTGGCACGACTGACCCCGGGGAACGCCGAGCGGGAACCGGACGTGCAAAGGGACCCCGGCGCTGGATTCGCCGAGGTCCCCTCTTGCGCTTTCGGGCCGATCAGACGCGTGACGCGCCGACCTCCACACCGTGTTCGGCGGCGAGGCGTCGCAGGTCGTCGAGCTCTGCCTGCTCCACTTCGACGAGGAAGTCGTCACCCTCGTCACGAGCCCGCGACAGGTCGGACTCGGTCGCCCTTATGCGCTGCAGAAGTCCTGCGGTGAAAGCGTCCATGCTGCGCCCCCTCGTCCTGGGTCGTGGGTCGGTGGCACGGGGGTGTGCCGGTTGGGAAAGGGGCGATCACGTCTCTCGCGGGTGCCCAGCGCTGCCCTGCCGGGCGGCGACGGTGCCGGACACCCACGCCCGCTCTGCAAGCGGGTCACGGAGTACCGCATGGTGCTGCGGCACATGCAGAGCGTGATCGCGGGGTGTAAAGCCGTCCTCCCCCCCGTCCCTCACCCGGAAACCTCAACCGGAGGAGAAAATCTCGTATTCCCGCCCCGGGACGCCGGTCCGTGCGGTCCGCAACCCGCCTTACAGCCGACTTACGGCCGAAAAGGGCAGGATGGAGGTCACACCCCACGAACCCCCCTGCCCGCACGCGCCCACGGGGCGCTACGCGGGTGGACATGAGGAAGGACAAGCGACGTGCGCGTACTCGTCGTCGAGGACGAGCAGCTGCTCGCCGATGCGGTGGCCACCGGACTGCGCCGGGAGGCCATGGCCGTCGACGTCGTGTACGACGGTGCGGCCGCCCTGGAGCGCATCGGCGTCAACGACTACGACGTGGTCGTCCTCGACCGCGACCTCCCGCTCGTGCACGGCGACGACGTCTGCCGCAAGATCGTGGAGCTGGGCATGCCCACACGCGTGCTCATGCTCACCGCCTCCGGCGACGTCAGCGACCGGGTCGAGGGCCTGGAGATCGGCGCCGACGACTATCTGCCCAAGCCGTTCGCCTTCAGTGAGCTGATCGCACGCGTGCGTGCACTCGGACGGCGTACGAGCGTTCCCCTGCCGCCGGTCCTGGAGCGCGCGGGCATCAAGCTCGACCCCAACCGCCGCGAGGTCTTCCGCGAGGGCAAGGAGATCCAGCTCGCGCCCAAGGAGTTCGCGGTGCTGGAGGTCCTCATGCGCAGCGAGGGCGCGGTCGTCTCGGCCGAGCAGCTGCTGGAGAAGGCCTGGGACGAGAACACCGACCCGTTCACCAACGTCGTGCGGGTCACCGTGATGACCCTGCGCCGCAAGCTCGGCGAGCCCCCGGTGATCGTCACCGTTCCCGGCTCCGGCTACCGGATCTGATCCGCCATGGCCGCCACCCCCGCGCCGCCCCAGGCGCCGCCGAAGCCCACCTGGGACCCCAGGAGGCCACAGCCCCCCTTCCCGTGGCTGCGCCCGACCATCCGCATACGGCTCACGCTGCTGTACGGCGGCATGTTCCTGATCGCCGGCATCCTGCTGCTGTCGATCATCTATCTGCTGGCCGCGCAGGCGATCAGCACCGGCAACCAGCCGCTGTTCAAGATCGTCAGCGGGACGAACATCCGGGTCTCCAGCGACAACTGCCCCGCGATCACCGCGATCAACTCCAGCCCGCTGCCGCTGTCGGACTTCAACGACGCGATCGCCCACTGTGTGGACCAGCAGCGCCAGGCGGCCCTGGACAACCTGCTCAGCCGCTCGCTGCTGGCCCTGCTGGGCCTCGCCGTGATCGCCTTCGCGTTCGGTTACGCGATGGCCGGCCGGGTGCTGTCCCCGCTCGGCCGGATCACCCGCACCGCCCGCGCGGTGGCCGGTTCGGACCTGTCCCGCCGGATCGAGCTGGACGGGCCGGACGACGAGCTGAAGGAGCTCGCGGACACCTTCGACGACATGCTGGAGCGGCTCCAGCGGGCCTTCACCGCCCAGCAGCGCTTCGTCGGCAACGCCTCGCACGAGCTGCGCACCCCGCTCGCGATCAACAGAACGCTCCTCGAGGTGCACCTGTCGGATCCGAACGCGCCGATGGAGCTGCAGCAGCTCGGCAAGACCCTGCTGGCGACCAACGAGCGCAGCGAACAGCTCGTCGAGGGCCTGCTGCTGCTCGCCCGCAGCGACAACCAGATCGTCGAGCGCAAGCCCGTCGACCTGGCCGAGGTCGCCACCCAGGCCATGGACCAGGTGCACGCCGAGGCCGATGTCAAGGGCGTGAAGATCCGCGGCGAGCGCAAGCCCGCCGTGGTGCAGGGCAACGGCGTGCTGCTGGAGCGGATCGCGCTGAACCTCGTGCAGAACGCCGTCCGGTACAACGTGGCCGAGGGCGGGTGGGTCGAGGTGAACACCGAGATCCAGCACGGACAGGCGGTGCTGACCGTCACGAACACCGGGCCGGTGGTGCCGGCGTACGAGATCGACAACCTCTTCGAGCCCTTCCGGCGCCTCCGCACGGAGCGTACGGGCAGCGACAAGGGCGTCGGCCTCGGCCTGTCCATCGTCCGGTCCGTGGCCCGCGCGCACGGCGGTCATATCGTGGCCCGGCCTCGCGACGGCGGCGGCCTGGTGATGCGGGTCACGCTGCCGCTGTGATCCGCAACCGACACACGCGGACGGTGTTCGCTTTGCGCGGAATTTTCATGGCGCCGTTCGGGGTTCCGATTGTGTGATCAATCACATGGGCGGATTTCCAGTCATGTACGTTCCGTGATCATGGCAGATGACAGAAAGCCGGGAAAGTCCTGGTTTTCAGGGCTCTTGATCACGGGAAGTACACGGTGAGGCGCCTTTGAGGTGCGGCATTCGAACCGTGTACGGTCCTCACCGCCATCCAAGCCGATCACTCTTGAGGGGTCGGGTTGGGTGTCGATTGAGTAACAGACCTTGATGTGAGGCAAAATCTCCGCCTCAGGTCGGGCACAAGTCCGGCCTCTCACGCGTTACGTGCGCTGGAGACACCGCAGACACCCAGAGGGGGAGAGCGATATGGCAACCGATTACGACACTCCACGCAAGACCGACGACGACGTCGACTCGGACAGCCTTGAAGAGCTGAAGGCCCGGCGGAACGACAAGTCCACCTCGTCGGTGGACGTCGACGAGTTCGAGGCCGCCGAAGGCCTCGAACTGCCCGGCGCCGACCTCTCGAACGAGGAACTGGCCGTCCGGGTACTGCCGAAGCAGCAGGACGAGTTCACGTGCATGAGCTGCTTCCTGGTGCACCACCGCAGCCAGCTGGCCCGTGAGAAGAACGGTCAGCCGATCTGCCGCGACTGCGACTGAGGTCGGGTCGGCCGTGGCTGGCTCGACCCCTCCGCGGAAGCACCGCTTCTCCCTGGGAAAAGCGGACCAAGGGCCGTCCGACGGCCCGCACGGCGCGCGTGACGACGAGCGGGGCTCACCTGGAGCGGTGGCCCCGCTCGAACCGGCGACCGACCGGGCAGACCACCCGGCGCCGGTGCGGCAGCCCGCGCCCGTCGCCAGGCGGCGGGCCGCGGTGATGCGTGCCAAGGCCCGTGACATGGCCCGGGAAGGGGTCCGCAGGGGCGGCAGCCAGGCTCGCGCGGGCCTGGCCTACCTCGCGGACCGGATCATCGAGATCGCGCCGCGTGTCCCCGTGCGCGACCTCGCGACCCTGCGCGGGCAGTTCCCGGGGCTGGGTCCCGAAGAGCTCGCCGACAAGCTCGTGGCGGGCGCGGCGGCCGGCACCTCGACGGTCGGCGCCGGGATCGGGGCGGCGGCGATGCTGCCGGTGCCGCCGGCCATGCCGACCGAGCTGGCCGCGGAGATCACCGGGGTCGCCGCGATCGAGCTGAAGCTCATCGCCGAACTGCACGAGGTCTACGGCGTACGACCGCCGGGGAACCTCAGGACCCGCAGCACCGCGTATCTGTCCTCCTGGTCGGGGGAGCGCGGGATCGACGTGACGAAGCCGTCGACGTACGACACGGCCCTCGGCGGCCGTATGAAGCGTGAACTGCGCCAGCAGATCATGAAACGCATGGTCAGGGACCTGCCCAACCTGATGCCGTTCATGGTCGGCGCGGCGGTGGGTGCCGTCCTGAACCGCCGGGACACCAGGAGGCTCGCCGCCCACGTCCGGGCCGACCTGCGCAAGATCCAGGTGCCCTGGGACGAACTGCCCGAGCTGCCGCCGCTGGAGAAGCCGGCAAAGCCCCTGACCCTGGGCGACCTGCCCGACGAGCTCTAGGCGTTCGCCTTGCGGGCCGCCTCGATCGCCGCCGCCAGCATCTCCGGTTCCCGCGTCGACAGGTACAGGTACGGCGTCGGGTCCTCCGGGTCCGTGACCTCCACGCGCAGGGCCGTCGGGATGTAGGCGCGCAGCAGCAGGAAGGCGCGGGTGTCGGCCTTGTACGTCCGCCAGGCGCGGGCCTCCTCCGCGTCCAGCACCTCGGACCCGCCCAGCGCCGACACCGGGATCTTCGCCTCGCCCGCGATCAGCGAGTCGCCCACCACACGGATGCGCGGGGAGCCGTACGCGCTGGCGACCACCGCCGCGGCCGCCGTACCGCCGACCAGGCCGCCGAGCAGCGGCAGTGTGCCGAACGGGAGCAGGACCAGGGCGAACGAGACACCCACGAGGAAGCTGATCAGCCACCACGAGCGGGGGGCGGTGAGGCGTTCTTCGTAGGGGGTGGCGGAGGGCTGCATGGAGCCAAGCTTGGCACGGGATCGAGACAGTGCCGACGCGCGGGTAAGGTCTGCGGCTGTGAGTGGTAGTTCCGCAAGCCTGAAGCCTCCTGCCGACGCGGTGAAACCGGTACGGCACCCCGACGCGCCCGCGCCCGGGGAGCTCCTCGGCGCCCACTACGAACACTGTTTCGGGTGTGGCCCGGGGCAGCCGCACGGACTGCACCTGGAGGCCCGGGCCGGCGAGGGTGTCTCGCTGACCGCCGAGTTCACCGTCCAGGCGGCCCACCAGGGCGCCCCCGGCCTCGCCCACGGCGGAGTGCTGGCCACGGCCCTGGACGAGACCCTCGGCTCGCTGAACTGGCTGCTGCGGACCATCGCCGTCACCGGCCGGCTGGAGACCGACTTCGCGCGGCCCGTGCCGGTCGGCACCACGCTGTACCTGGAGGCCGAGGTCACCGCCGTCGCGGGACGGAAGATCTACTCCACCGCCACCGGACGCCTCGGCGGCCCCGAGGGGCCCGTCGCCGTCCGCGCCGACGCGCTCTTCATCGAGGTCAAGGTCGACCACTTCATCGACCACGGCCGCGACGCGGAGATCCAGGCCGCCATGAGCGACCCGGACCAGGTCCGGCGCGCCCGCGCCTTCGAGGTGAACCCGTGAGCCGTCGTCCCCTGAACGTGCTGCTCCGGCGCATCGATCCGGACGTACCGCTTCCGGCGTACGAGCACCCCGGGGACGCCGGAGCCGATCTGCGCACCACCGAGCCGTGCCGGCTCGGGCCGGGGGAGAGGGCCGTACTGCCCACGGGGGTGTCGATCGCGCTGCCCGAGGGGTACGCGGCCTTCGTGCATCCGCGCTCCGGCCTCGCCGCCCGCTGCGGTGTCGCCCTCGTGAATGCCCCGGGGACGGTGGATGCCGGGTACCGTGGGGAGATCAAGGTGATCGTGGTGAATCTCGATCCGCGCGAGTCCGTGCGGTTCGAGCGCTTCGACCGGATTGCCCAACTGGTCGTCCAGCAGGTCGAGAGGGTCCGCTTCCAGGAGGTCGCGGAACTTCCCGGCTCGGCGCGGGCCGAAGGGGGCTTCGGGTCCACCGGTGGCCATGCCGCGGTGGGCGGCGAGAGCGGCACAAGCGGTCAGGCCGCCGAGGGCGGTCCGACGGGTGGGAATCGATACGCTTCGGTCGTATCCGACCGGGAAGGACAGTGACGTGTTCGGACGTCGCAAGAAGAAGGGTGCCGCCGAGGACGCGGCCGGCGAGGCCGAGCAGGTCGTCGACAGCGTCGACACCGAGGCGGACGAGGAAGCAGAGGCCGCGCGCGAGCGCGTCCGGCTGGAGCCCGGGCCGCGGCCCGACGGGCCGTGGGACAGCGAGGAGGTGCGCGACCCGGGCGAGGGCCGCGTGGACCTCGGCGGGCTGTTCATCCCGGGCGTCGACGGCATGGAGCTGCGGGTCGAGGTCGCCGGTGACGCGATCGTCGCCGCGACCGTCGTGCTGCGCGACAGCGCCATCCAGCTCCAGGCCTTCGCCGCGCCCAAGCGCGAGGGCATCTGGGGCGAGGTCCGCGAGGAGATCGCCTCCGGCATCACCCAGCAGGGTGGCATCGTCGACGAGGTCGAGGGGCCGCTGGGGTGGGAGCTGCGGGCCCAGGTGCCGGTGCAGCTGCCGGACGGCACGGGCGGGTTCCAGGTCGTACGGTTCGTCGGTGTGGACGGCCCGCGCTGGTTCCTGCGCGGTGTGATCTCCGGGCAGGGCGCGGTGCAGCCGCAGGCCGCCGGTCTGCTGGAGCAGATCTTCCGCGACACGGTCGTGGTGCGCGGTGAGGGGCCGATGGCGCCCCGCGACCCGATCGTCCTCAAGCTGCCGAACGACGCGCAGATGGTCCCCGAGGGCGTTCAGCAGGAGGAGTCCTCGCGGTTCTCCGGGGGGATGGGGCAGCTGCAGCGGGGGCCGGAGATCACGGAAGTCCGCTAGCCGTTTCTGTTCACGGGCCGTGCCTCTGGGAGGTGCGGCCCGTTTTCGCGGGTTCCCGCAGCCTCCCCGCTTCGGGACGCCGTCCCCGTCATCAGGGTTACGTCAAAGTTGCCCCCCGCCCGCCCTCCCGTCCCGTTTGCCGTGATTGTTGGCCGTAAGGTCGACGCTGCGTAGGCAGCAGTCACGAGAAGACAATGGAGCCATGGCACGCGGCAAGCTTCGGATCTACCTCGGTGCGGCACCGGGCGTGGGCAAGACCTACGCCATGCTCTCCGAGGCGCACCGCCGTGTGGAGCGGGGCACCGACTGTGTCGTGGCGTTCGTCGAGCACCACGACCGGCCCCGCACCGAGGTGATGCTGCACGGCCTGGAACAGGTGCCGCGCAAGCAGCTGGAGTACCGGGACACCGCCTTCGGTGAGATGGACGTCGACGCCGTGCTGCGCCGGGCGCCCGCCGTCGCCCTGGTGGACGAACTCGCCCACACGAACATTCCCGGCTCGCGCAACGCCAAGCGCTGGCAGGACGTGGAGGAACTGCTCGCCGCCGGCATCGACGTGGTCTCGACCGTCAACATCCAGCACCTGGAGTCACTCGGCGACGTGGTCGAGTCGATCACCGGGGTGCGGCAGCGGGAGACCGTCCCGGACGAGGTCGTACGGCGGGCCGACCAGATCGAGCTGGTCGACATGTCCCCCGAGGCGCTGCGCCGCCGTATGGCGCACGGGAACATCTACCAGCCGGACAAGGTCGACGCGGCCCTGTCCAACTACTTCCGGCCCGGAAACCTCACCGCCCTGCGCGAGCTGGCGCTGCTGTGGGTGGCGGACCGGGTCGACGAGTACCTGAACGCCTACCGCAGCGAACACCAGGTCTCCAAGATCTGGGGCTCCCGCGAGCGGATCGTGGTCGGGCTGACCGGCGGTCCCGAGGGGCGCACCCTGATCCGCCGGGCCGCGCGGCTCGCCGAGAAGGGCGCCGGCGGCGAGGTGCTCGCCGTCTACATAGCCCGCAGCGACGGCCTGACCTCGGCCTCCCCGAAGGAACTGGCCGTCCAGCGCACCCTCGTGGAGGACCTGGGCGGCACCTTCCACCATGTCGTGGGCGACGACATACCGGCCGCGCTGCTGGCCTTCGCGCGCGGCGTCAACGCCACCCAGATCGTGCTGGGCTCCTCGCGCCGCAAGGCCTGGCAGTACGTCTTCGGGCCCGGCGTCGGCACCACGGTCGCCCGGGACTCCGGACCCGATCTCGACGTCCACATCGTCACCCACGAGGAGGTCGCCAAGGGCCGCGGACTGCCGGTGGCCCGGGGCGGACGGCTCGGGCGGGCCCGGATCATCTGGGGCTGGGCGGTCGGCCTGGCCGGGCCCGCGGTCCTCGCGGTGCTGCTGAACACCGTCGACCTCGGTCTCGCCAACGACATGCTGCTGTTCCTGGCCGTCACCGTCGCGGCGGCGCTGCTCGGCGGCCTGCTGCCCGCGCTGGCCTCGGCCGCCTTCGGCTCGCTGCTGCTGAACTACTTCTACACCCCGCCCCTGCACCGCCTCACGATCGCCGACCCCAAGAACATCGTCGCCATCGCGATCTTCTTCGGCGTCGGCATGTCGGTCGCCTCCGTGGTGGACCTCGCGGCCCGGCGCACCCACCAGGCCGCCCGGCTGCGCGCCGAGTCGGAGATACTCTCCTTCCTCGCCGGGAACGTGCTGCGCGGCGAGACCAGCCTGGAGGAGCTGCTGGAGCGGGTCCGGGAGACCTTCGCGATGGAGTCGGCCGCGCTGCTGGAACGGGCGGGCGACGTCGAGCCGTGGACCTGCGCCGGGCGCGCCGGGTTCGGGCGCCCCCTGGAGCGGCCGGAGGACGCCGACGTCGACATGCCCGTCGGCGACCACATGGCGCTCGCGCTCACCGGCCGGGTGCTGCCCGCCGAGGACCGGCGGGTGCTCGCCGCGTTCGCCGCGCAGGCCGCCGTCGCGCTGGACCGCCGGCGTCTGCAGGAGGAGGCCGACCAGGCCCGTACGCTCGCCGAGGGCAACCGCATCCGCACCGCCCTGCTGGCCGCCGTCAGCCACGACCTGCGCACCCCGCTGGCCGGTATCAAGGCCGCCGTGACCTCGCTCCGGTCGGACGACGTCGAATGGTCGGCGGAGGACCGGGCGGAGCTGCTGGAGGCCATCGAGGAGGGCGCCGACCGGCTCGACCACCTCGTCGGCAACCTCCTCGACATGTCCCGCCTGCAGACCGGTACGGTCACCCCGCTGATCCGCGAGATCGACGTCGACGAAGTGGTCCCGATGGCTCTGGGCGGCGTGCCCGAGGACAGCGTGGAGCTGGACGTGCCCGAGACCCTGCCGATGGTCGAGGTCGATCCGGGCCTGCTGGAGCGGTCGGTGGCCAACCTGGTGGAGAACGCCGTCAAGTACAGCCCGCGCGGACGGGCCGTGCTGGTCGCCGCGAGCGCCATCGCCGACCGGGTCGAGGTGCGGGTCGTGGACCGCGGTCCTGGCGTGCCGGACGAGGCCAAGGACCGGATCTTCGAGCCCTTCCAGCGGTACGGTGACGCCCCGCGCGGCGCCGGTGTCGGGCTCGGTCTCGCGGTCGCCCGGGGCTTCGCGGAGGCCATGGGCGGCACCCTCAACGCCGAGGACACGCCCGGCGGGGGACTCACCATGGTCCTGAGCCTGCGGGCGGCAGGACCGGGTCCGGAGCCCCCGGAGGCGGCCGTGGACCTCGCAGAACCTCCCACGGGACAGGACCTCGCAGAACCAGAAAGGCAGACCCTATGCTGAGCCCGAATGGGGGGACCCCCCAAACCCCCACGAGGGTGCTCGTGGTCGATGACGAGCCGCAGATCGTGCGCGCCCTCGTGATCAACCTCAAGGCGCGCAAGTACGAGGTGGACGCGGCCGCCGACGGCAGGACCGCGCTCGAACTCGCCGCCTCCCGCCACCCCGACGTGGTCGTGCTCGACCTGGGTCTGCCCGACATGGACGGCGTCGAGGTGATCAGGGGGCTGCGCGGCTGGACCCGCGTGCCGATCCTGGTCCTGTCCGCCCGCCACTCCTCCGACGAGAAGGTCGAGGCACTGGACGCGGGCGCCGACGACTACGTCACCAAGCCGTTCGGCATGGACGAGCTGCTGGCCCGGCTGCGGGCCGCCGTACGCCGGGCCGAGCCGGTCGGGCCCGGCGAGGACGACCTGACGACCGTGGAGACCGAGGGCTTCACCGTCGACCTGGCCGCCAAGAAGGTCAACCGCGCCGGCCGGGACGTCCGGCTCACCCCGACCGAGTGGCACCTGCTGGAGGTGCTGGTCCGCAACACCGGCCGCCTGGTCAGCCAGAAGCAGCTGCTGCAGGAGGTGTGGGGGCCGTCGTACGGCACCGAGACGAACTACCTGCGCGTCTACATGGCCCAGCTGCGCAGGAAGCTGGAGACGGACCCCTCGCACCCGAAGCACTTCATCACGGAGCCGGGGATGGGGTACCGGTTCGAGAAGTGAGCCGGGCTGCGCAGTGAGCTCGGCTACGGCGACGTCGGTGGGCCCCGGTACGCTTCACGTATGAGTGCTGTTCCTCGTTCCGAAAAGCCGGCCGGCCGGTTCCGGCGCATGCTCGACCGGCTCTCCTCGTCACAGGAGGACCTGGAGTCCGAGGAGCTGCGCGAGGACGCCGAGACCGCGGGCTGTACGAAGATCGGTGACTGCCACGACCGGCAGATCGTCACCGTAACTGGTACCTTGCGCACGGTCACCTTGCGTCCACGTGCGGGGGTCCCGGCCCTGGAGGCCGAGCTGTTCGACGGCTCCGCCGCGCTGGACGTGGTGTGGCTCGGCAGGCGTTCCATCGTGGGCATAGAACCGGGGCGCAAGCTGATCGCATCGGGCCGGATCTCGATGAGCCGGGGCCGCCGGGTGCTGTTCAACCCGAAGTACGAACTGCGACCCCTCGGACGGGAGTAGCCGGTGACGTCCCTCGACAAGCCGACCGAAGACGCCGGTCAGGCGCAGCACCACGACGCCCGGGCGGTGACCGAGGCCGCGTTGTTCGAGGCGTTCGGCGGCGTCCGCGGCATGGTCGAGACGGTCGTGCCGGGCCTGCTGTTCGTCGCGATCTTCACGGTGAACAAGAACCTGCACGTGTCGGCGATCGCCGCGCTCGCCGTGTCGCTGGTCCTGGTCGTGGTCCGGCTGGTCAGGAAGGACACCGTCAAGCACGCCTTCAGCGGCGTGTTCGGCGTGGCCTTCGGCGTGGTCTTCGCGATGTTCACCGGCAACGCCAAGGACTTCTACCTGCCCGGCATGCTCTACACCCTGGGCCTGGCGCTGGCGTACATCGTCACGACCCTCGCCGGGGTGCCCCTGATCGGCCTGATCCTCGGCCCGGTCTTCAAGGAGAACCTCTCCTGGCGCACCCGCAACCCCGGCCGCAAGAAGGCCTACGCGAAGGCCAGTTGGGCCTGGGGTCTGATCCTGCTCGCCAAGTGCGCGATCCTCTTCCCGCTCTACTGGTGGTCCGACACCGCCAAGCTCGGCTGGGTCCTGGTCGCCCTGAAGATCCCGCCGTTCCTGCTGGCGGTCTGGCTCACCTGGGTCTTCCTGGCGAAGGCGCCCGCGCCGATCGACGTGTTCGCGGAGATGGAGGCCGAGGAGAAGGCGGAGCAGGAGCGCAAGGCCGCGGCGGCCGCGGAGAGCGGCGAGCCGGCCGCTGGACGGCACCGCAGGGAAGCGTAGACAGCCGTCGTACGACGCGAAGGGCGCCCTTGACGGCAAGGGCGCCCTTCGTCGTGTGCGTCAGCTTTCCCGGCGCACCGACAACAGCTCCTCCAGCTGCTCCTCCCGGGCCTGTGCGGCCACGAACAGCAGCTCGTCGCCCGGTTCCAGGGAGTCCTCCTTGGAGGGGGTCAGGACCCGGGTGCCGCGAATGATCGTCACCAGGGAGGTGTCCTCGGGCCACTCGACGTCGCCGACCTGGGTGCCGGCCAGGGCCGACTCCTCGGGCAGGGTCAGCTCGACGAGGTTGGCGTCGCCGTGGCTGAAGCGGAGCAGCCGGACCAGGTCGCCGACCGAGACCGCCTCCTCGACCAGGGCGGACATCAGACGCGGGGTGGAGACGGCCACGTCCACGCCCCAGGCCTCGTTGAACAGCCACTCGTTCTTCGGGTTGTTGACGCGGGCGACGACGCGCGGGACGCCGTACTCCGTCTTGGCGAGCAGCGAGACGACCAGGTTGACCTTGTCGTCGCCGGTCGCGGCGATGACGACGTTGCAGCGCTGCAGCGCCGCCTCGTCCAGGGACGTGATCTCGCAGGCGTCGGCCAGCAGCCACTCCGCCTGGGGCACCCGCTCCACCGAGATGGCGGTCGGGGCCTTGTCGATCAGCAGGACCTCATGGCCGTTCTCCAGCAGCTCGCCCGCGATCGAGCGGCCTACGGCACCGGCTCCGGCAATGGCGACCCTCATCAGTGACCGCTCTCCTCTTCCGGGCCCTGGGCGAACGCCGCCTCGACCTTCTCGACGTCGTCCGTCCGCATCATCACGTGCACGAGGTCGCCCTCCTGCAGCACCGTCTGCGAGGACGGCAGGATCGCCTCGCCCAGGCGGGTCAGGAACGCCACGCGGACGCCCGTCTCCTCCTGCAGCTTGCTGATCTTGTGGCCGACCCACTGCGCGGATGCGTGCACCTCGGCGAGCTGCACCCCGCCGGTGGGGTCGCGCCACAGCGGCTCGGCGCCGGAGGGCAGCAGCCTGCGCAGCATCTGGTCGGCGGTCCAGCGCACCGTGGCCACGGTGGGGATGCCCAGGCGCTGGTAGACCTCGGCGCGGCGGGGGTCGTAGATACGGGCGGCCACGTTCTCCACGCCGAACATCTCGCGGGCCACGCGCGCGGAGATGATGTTGGAGTTGTCACCGCTGGAGACGGCGGCGAAGGCGCCGGCCTCCTCGATGCCCGCCTCGCGCAGCGTGTCCTGGTCGAAGCCGACGCCGGTGACCCTGCGGCCCCCGAAGCCCGGGCCCAGGCGGCGGAAGGCGGTGGGGTCCTGGTCGATCACGGCGACCGTGTGGCCCTGTTGCTCCAGGGTCTGGGCAAGAGCGGAACCCACTCTTCCGCAGCCCATGATGACGATGTGCACGACCGTCCTTCCGGTGTCCAAAAGTTACTGCTCAGCATCAGGGTCTCAGACCGACGCCCAAAGCTACACACGGGCGCCAGGGGCGGGCACCCCCGTGCGCCGGTTCCCCATGATCACGGTTCGCGATCACCCGTGAGCACGCTCCGCGATCAGGCGTGAGCGGCCACGCCGGCGGCGTCAGCGGTCCGCCTCCGCGAACACGCGTGGGCAGTGCCGGCGGTCCGCTTCGGCGATCACCGGGGGCGGGCGCCGGCGAGTGATGCTGCGCACGCTGCACAGGGTCAGGATTCCGAGGCCGAGCAGGGCGAGAACCGCCCCGATCAGCTCCGCGGTGGTGGGCATGGTGCCTCCGAAGTGCGACGACAGGCGCGGTTTGCCATCTAGGCACGGGGAGCGCGCGGACCGCGGAATCCGCAGTTCAGTGCGCCTCTGATTTCACTCGTGAGGCAGAACGGGGGCACCGGGTGGGCGGCTGGCTGTTCGAAGGCCTACCATCCTCTGTCGTGTCCAAACTGACCGACGTGCCCAAACGGATTCTGATCGGGCGCGCACTGCGCAGTGACCGGTTGGGCGAAACGCTCCTGCCGAAGCGCATCGCACTCCCCGTCTTCGCCTCCGACCCGCTGTCCTCCGTCGCCTACGCGCCGGGGGAGGTCCTGCTGGTCCTGTCCATCGCGGGCGTGTCGGCGTACCACTTCAGCCCCTGGATCGCCGTCGCGGTCGTCGTGCTGATGTTCACGGTCGTCGCCTCCTACCGGCAGAACGTGCACGCCTACCCGAGCGGCGGCGGCGACTACGAGGTCGCCACCACCAACCTCGGCCCCAGGGCGGGCCTGACCGTGGCCAGCGCCCTGCTCGTGGACTACGTCCTCACCGTCGCCGTCTCCATCGCCTCCGGCATCGAGAACCTCGGCTCCGCCGTCCCCTTCGTGGTCCAGCACAAGGTGCTGTGCGCGGTCGCGGTGATCGTCCTGCTGACGCTGATGAACCTGCGGGGCGTGAAGGAGTCCGGCAAGCTCTTCGCGATCCCGACCTACGTGTTCGTCGGCGGCGTCTTCATCATGATCGTGTGGGGTGCCGTCCGGGGCCTGGTCCTCGGCGACACCATGCGCGCGCCCACCGCCGACTTCCACATCAAGGCCGAACACCAGGGCCTCGCGGGCTTCGCCCTGGTCTTCCTGCTGCTGCGCGCCTTCTCCTCCGGCTGCGCCGCGCTCACCGGCGTGGAGGCCATCTCCAACGGCGTCCCGGCCTTCCGCAAGCCCAAGTCGAAGAACGCCGCGACCACGCTCGCGATGATGGGCCTGCTGGCCGTCACCATGTTCTGCGGCATCATCGCCCTCGCCATGTCGACCAAGGTCCGCATGGCCGAGAACCCGGCCACCGACCTGCTCCGGGGCAGCCACCCGCTCGGCTCCGGCTATGTCCAGAACCCGGTGATCTCCCAGGTCGCCGAGGCGGTCTTCGGCAAGGGCAGCTTCCTGTTCGTCGTCCTGGCGGCCGCCACCGCGCTGGTCCTCTTCCTGGCGGCGAACACGGCGTACAACGGCTTCCCGCTGCTCGGCTCGATCCTCGCCCAGGACCGCTACCTGCCGCGCCAGCTGCACACCCGCGGCGACCGCCTCGCGTTCTCCAACGGCATCGTGCTGCTCGCGGGCGCCGCGACCCTGCTGACCGTGATCTACGGCGCCGACTCCACCCGGCTGATCCAGCTGTACATCGTCGGCGTGTTCGTGTCCTTCACGCTCAGCCAGACCGGCATGGTCCGGCACTGGAACCGCCACCTCGCGGTCGAGAAGGACCAGGCCAAGCGCCGCCACATGATGCGCTCCCGCGCGATCAACGCGTTCGGCGCCTTCTTCACCGGCCTGGTGCTCGTCGTCGTCCTGGTCACCAAGTTCACGCACGGCGCCTGGGTCGCCCTGCTGGGCATGTGCATCTTCTACGCGACGATGACCGCGATCCGGAAGCACTACGACCGCGTCGCCGAGGAGATCTCCGCCCCCGAGGAGCCGGACGACGACATGGTCCGCCCCTCCCGCGTCCACTCGGTCGTGCTGATCTCGAAGATCCACCGCCCCACCCTGCGCGCCCTGGCCTACGCCAAGCTGATGCGCTCGGACACCCTGGAGGCGCTGACCGTCAACGTCGACCCGGCCGAGACCAAGGCGCTGCGCGAGGAGTGGGAGCGGCGCGGCATCGACGTACCGCTGAAGGTCCTGGACTCGCCGTACCGCGAGGTCACCCGGCCGGTCATCGAGTACGTCAAGAGCCTGCGCAAGGAGTCCCCGCGCGACGCGGTCTCCGTGATCATCCCCGAGTACGTGGTCGGCCACTGGTACGAGCACCTGCTGCACAACCAGAGCGCCCTGCGCCTGAAGGGCCGTCTGCTCTTCACGCCCGGCGTGATGGTCACCTCCGTGCCCTACCAGCTGGCGTCCTCCGAGGCGGCCAAGGTGCGGGCCCGCAGGCGGCAGGAGTGGAGCGCACCGGGTGCCGTACGCCGGGGTCCGGCGGGGGAGCGGCCCAAGGAGCCGTCGGCGGCCAAGGACTGAGCCGGGGGTTCGGCCTGTGGTGAACGGCCGGACGACAGCCACGTAGACTGGTGGGCTGTTGTCCGGCCGTTCCCCGTTCCCGATCTGGAGTCACCCCGCCATGCAGGCAGAACCGAAGAATTCGCTGGTCGGGGAGGAGTACGAGGTCGAGATCGGCCCCGTCGCCCATGGCGGCCACTGCATCGCCCGCACGGCCGAGGGCCAGGTGCTGTTCGTTCGGCACGCGCTGCCCGGCGAGCGGGTGGTGGCGAGGGTGACCGAGGGCGAGGAGGGGGCCCGCTTCCTCCGCGCGGACGCCGTACGGATCCTGGAGCCCTCCAAGGACCGCATCGAGGCTCCCTGCCCCTTCGCCGGCCCCGGCCGCTGCGGCGGCTGCGACTGGCAGCACGCCAAGCCCGGCGCCCAGCGCCGCCTCAAGGGCGAGGTGATTGCCGAACAGCTCAAGCGGCTCGCGGGCCTCACGCCCGAGGAGGCCGGCTGGGACGGCACGGTGATGCCGGCCGAGGGCGACAAGCTGCCCGCCGGCCAGGTCCCGCAGTGGCGCACCCGCGTCCAGTACGCCGTGGACACCGAGGGGCACGCGGGTCTGCGCCGGCACCGCTCGCACGAGGTCGAGCGCATCGACCACTGCATGATCGCGGCGGAGGGTGTCAGCGAGCTGGGCATCGAACGGCGCGACTGGACCGGCATGGAGTCGGTCGAGGCGATCGCCGCGACGGGCTCCCAGGACCGCCAGGTGATCCTGACCCCGCGTCCCGGCGCCCGCCTCCCGCTGGTCGAACTGGACAAGCCGGTCTCCGTCCTCCGCGTCGACGAGAAGTCCGGCGGGGTCCACCGCGTCCACGGCCGCCCCTTCGTCCGCGAACGCGCGGACGGCCGTACCCACCGCGTCGCGAGCGGCGGATTCTGGCAGGTCCACCCGAAGGCGGCGGACACCCTCGTGACGGCGGTGATGCAGGGCCTGCTGCCCCGCAAGGGCGAGACGGCCCTGGACCTCTACTGCGGCGTCGGCCTGTTCGCCGGCGCCCTGGCCGACCGCCTCGGTGAGAAGGGCGCGGTCCTCGGCATCGAGTCCGGCAAGCGGGCGGTGGAGGACGCGCGGCACAACCTCGCCGACTTCCCGCGGGTCCGCATCGAGCAGGGCAAGGTCGAGTCGGTCCTGCCGCGCACGGGCATCACGGAGGTCGACCTGATCGTCCTCGACCCGCCCCGCGCCGGCGCCGGCCGCACGACGGTCGCCCACCTCGCCTCCCTGGGCGCCCGCCGGATCGCCTACGTCGCCTGCGATCCCGCTGCGCTGGCCCGCGACCTGGGGTACTTCCGGGAGGGCGGGTACCGGGTGCGGACGCTGCGGGCGTTCGATCTGTTTCCGATGACGCATCACGTGGAGTGCGTGGCAATTCTGGAGCCCGCTACAAAGGGGCTCTGACCTGCTGTTTCCTGATTTCCCAGGGTCCGTGCCGGTCGCGTCGATATTTCCGTGGGTGCGCCACGTGCGGCGTGTCCTGCGGAAGGCGCGAGCCACCTGACCTGCGGTTTCGGGTGGCGTGTGTGGCGTGTCGGCACTCCGCCAGGGGGCCGGCGAATTCGGTGAGCCAGTCCAACCGTGGTCCGCTGCGGGCGATGCGGAATCCGTGGCGGCGGCCCCAGAACGCGGCCTGGATCCGCCGGGAACCCTGCGCCGCGTGACCGTCAGCCTTTCACGGACCGCACCTGTTGCGGAGTTGGGCTGCCCGTGCCCACCAGGCCGGTGATGTCGGGGAACGTCAGATCCGTCATCCCCAGGGGCGCCTGGGCAGGCAGGTGGGGGCGGGGCAGGGCGGTGGGCGGATCGGCGCCCAGGCGCTCGCAGGTCAGCGCGGAGACGAGGATCGCGTCGTCCACGGCGATCGTCAGTACGTCCGGGGCGGCCGTGGCCAGCGTCTGCGGGGTGTGCAGGCCGTGGCGGAGCAGCGCGCCGAGCAGTCCCGCGGTGAACGCGTCGCCCGCGCCGACGGTGTCCACCACCGCCACCTTCCGGCCGGGTCGCCTCATGCTTCCCGCTCCGGCCCGGAATACGTGGGCACCGTCGGGGCCGTCGGTGATGACGACGAGGAGTGCGCCGAGTTCCAGCCAGTGGCCGGCGATCTGATCGATGGAGGTCTCGGGGTAGAGCCACTCGGCGTCCTCGCGGCTGGCCTTGACCAGGTGGGCGATGCCGACGCTGCGTTCCACGGCCTGCCTCCCGTGTTTCGGATCGCCCAGGAGAGCGGGACGGACGTTGGGGTCGTAGCTGATCAGCGTCGTACCGCCGGTGCGCAGGCGCTGGACGGCCGAGTGGATGTGCTCGGCGGACGGCGGCGTCCAGGAGGCGACCGATCCGAAGTGCACTACGGCGGTGTCCTGCGGGGTGCGGGCGGTCTCCGCGTCGGTCCACTGCCAGTCCGCGGTGCCCTCCAGGTAGAAGTCGTAACTCGCCCGGCCCTCGGAGTCCATGGAGACCACGGCGAGCGTGGTGGGCTCGGTGGCGACCGGGGCGTACGTCAGGTCGATGCCCTCGGCCTCGGCCTGGGTGCGGAGCATTTGGCCGAAGGTGTTGCCGGCCATGCGGGCCATGAGTGCGCTGTGGTGTCCGAGCCGGGCCAGGCCGATGGCGACGTTGAACGGGCTGCCGCCGGGTCGGGCGCGGTAGTCCCCGGGCGCGTCGAGTTGGACCAGATCGATGAGGGCTTCGCCGATCACGGTCACGCTCGGGGACAGCCTTGTCACATGTGCCGGGTCAGTCATGGCACGGCCCTTCGGCTGGGATCTCGCCGGAGCCCCGCTCGATCAGCCGGGTCGGCACGGTGACGGTACGGGTGGGCGACTCGTCGCCGTCCAGCCTGCGGAAGAGCATCTCGGCGGCTGTCCTGCCCACCTGCTCGACGTCCTGGGCGATGACGGAGATGCCCGGGTTGAGGATGTCGGCCAGGGGGAAGTCGTCGAAGCCCACCTGGGCGACGGTGTCCTGCAGGCCCATGGCGCGCAGCGCGCGGACGGCGCCTATGGTCACGAAGTTCTGGCTGGTGAACAGCGCCGTCGGCGGATCGGGCAGCGACAGGACCTGTTCGGTCGCGGCGATGGCGGCCTCCTCGCTGGACCCGACATGCCGCACGATCTCGTCGTCGTACTCGATGTGCGCGACTTCCAGGGCGTGCCGGTAGCCGTCGAAGCGCTGGGCGGCGGTGGGGATGGAGGCGCGGTCGCCGAGGTAGGCGATGCGGCGGTGGCCGGCCTTCAGCAGGTGGTTGACGGCGGTCATGGCGCCCTGCCGGTTCTCGGAGACGACGGCGTCCGCGTCGAGCAGGCCGGCCTCGCGGTCGACGAAGACCATGCGCGTGCCGGTGTGCTGCTCGTTGATGAGGTAGCTCTGGTCGCGTCCCGCGGGGACGATCACCAGGCCGTCGACCCGGCGGTCGATGAGCGCCTGGGCCAACTCTCGTTCGCGGGCCGGGTCCTCGTCGAGGCTGCCGACCAGCACCAGCACTCCGCGTTCCCGGGCCACGTTCTCCACGGTGCGGGTCAGGACGGCGGAGAACGGGTTGGCCGCGTCCTCGACGAGCATGCCGATGGTGGCGGTGCGGCCGTCCCCGCGGCGCAGGCTGCTGGCCGTGAGGTTGGGACGGTAACCCAGCTTGTCGGCGGCCTCGCGGACCCTGGTGACGATCGCCGGATCGACGGTGGGGACGCCGTTGAACACGCGCGAGACGGTCTTGATGGCCACTCCGGCCAGCGCCGCGACCTCACGCATGGTGGGGCGGCTGCGGGTAGACCGGGGCGCGGCCTCGCCCTGAGTCATCGTTGTCTCCAACCGGTTGTGCGTTACCTACTCGTTGCCCGCGCATGTCTATCAGCGTCTTGACGGGCTCGTCCATACAGGCCCAGTATCTCGCCAAGTCAACGTTGTCTCAGCGTCGGCCAAGGGACGGCTCCGAAAGGGATCAAGCCATGAACATCTCGTCCAGCCAGGTGTCGAGCCGCCGCAGTCGGCGTACCGGAGTGGCTGCGATCGGCATCAGCATCTGCCTCGGCGCCACGCTCGCGGCCTGCGGTTCCTCGAACGGAAGCTCCTCGTCGTCCGCGTCGGGCGGCGGCGGCAAGGTGGGTGTCTCGCTGATCCTGAAGACGCTCACCAACCCCTACTTCGTGAGCATGGAGAAGGACGCCAAGACCCGGGCGGCCAAGGACAACGTGAGTCTCACGGTGGCGGCGGGCAACAGCGACGGCGACACCCAGACCCAGATCACCGCCATCGACAACGCCATATCGCGCGGCGACAAGGGCATCCTCATCACCACCAACGGCGACGCCGTGAACGCCGCCCTGAACCGGGCCAAGCAGGCCGGCCTGTTCGTGATCGCCCTGGACACCGCGCCCAACCCGCCCAGCACCGCGGACATCACCTACGCCACCGACAACGAGCAGGCGGGCAAGCTCGACGGCCAGTACGCGGCGGCCGCGCTGAACGGCAAGCCGGCGGTCATCGCCATGCTCGACCTGTTCAACAACCAGGTCGTCTCCGTCGACATCAACCGCGACCACGGCTTCCTGGAGGGCATGGGCATCGACCCCGGCAGCAAGACCGAGAACGGCAAGGAAGCCAAGTCCGGCAAGTACACCGGCGGCAAGGGCGGCAGCTACACCATCGCCTGCCACCAGCCGACCCAGGGCGCCATCGACGGCGGCCGCACCGCGATGGAGAACTGCCTCTCCGCCAACCCGGACATCAACGTCGTCTACGCCATCAACGAACCGGCGGGCGAGGGCGCGTACAACGCGCTGAAGGCGGCCGGCAAGGAGAAGAACGTCGCGATCTACGCCATCGACGGCAGCTGCGCCGGCCTGAAGAACCTCACCAGCGGCGAGTTCGCCGCCGACGCGGTGCAGTACCCGGGCAAGATGGCGGCCCTCGGCGTCAGTTCCATCGCCAAGCTGGCCCGTGGCGGCAGCAAGCCCAGCGTGACCGACGGCAAGTCCTTCTACGACACCGGCACCGCCCTCGCCGCCGCAAAGCCCGTCGGCGGCCTGACCGTCCAGTCCCCCTCGCAGGCCGCCTCCGCCTGCTGGGGCAGCTGACCCGGTCCGATCCGGGGTGTGCCGCCGGCGGGTGACCACCGGCGGCACACCCGCACCACACACGCACCACACACGCCCACGAGCCCAGGGGCCCACGGGCCCCCATGAAGGCCCGCACGAGGGAAAGAACCGGAAGGACCCCCTGTGACCACCCACGCGGATCCTCAAGCCACACCGGCACCGGCGGAGGAGATCCTCAACCGGCCCGCCACCCTCACCCAGCGCATCCACTCGGTGCTGCACCGCCAGCCCGCACTCAGCCCGGCGATCGTCCTGGTACTCGCCGCTGTGGTGTTCTCCCTGGTCAACGACCGCTTCTACGCTCTGCAGAACCTCTCGCTCGTCATCCAGCAGGTGGCCGTCATCGGCTCGCTGGCCGTCGGGCAGACGGTCATCATCCTCACCGCCGGCATCGACCTGTCCATCGGCGCGGTGATGGTGCTCGCCTCGCTGCTGATGTCGAAGCTCGTCGCGGACAACCACTGGCCGGGCGTCGTGGCCCTGCTCGCCGGGGCGGCCGTCGCCATCGCCGCGCAGGCCGTCAACGGGCTGCTGGTCACCAAGATCAAGCTGCCGCCGTTCATCGTCACCCTCGGCACCCTGAGCATCTTCACCGCGATCACCCTCATCTACGCCAAGGGCCAGACCATCGCCCTGCAGCCGGGCAACATCCTCATGTGGACCGCCAACACGGTCTCTCTGGGGCAGCTGAACCTGACCAACGGCGTCCTGATCATGATCGCCCTGTACGCGGTGATCGGCTACGCCCTGCGCTACACCGCCTGGGGCCGGCACCTGTACGCCGTGGGCGACGACATCGAGGCCGCCCGCCTGGCCGGCATCTCCGTCAACCGGGTGCTGCTCAGCGCCTACATGGTCGGCGGCTTCGCCATCGCCGTGGGCGCCTGGATCCTGGTCGGCCGGGTCGGCGGCGGCGACCCCAACAGTGGCCTCAACGCCAACCTGCAGTCCATCACCGCGGTCGTCATCGGCGGCACCAGCCTGTTCGGCGGACGCGGCGTGGTGCTCGGCTCGCTGATCGGTGCGCTCATCGTCCAGGTCTTCGTCAACGGTCTCGCGCTGGCCGGCATCGACCCCAACTACCAAGTCCTCGCAGTCGGCATCCTGGTGATCGCGGCTGTCTCCGTCGACCAGTGGATCCGGAGTGTGAAGTCGTGACCACCGCCACCGCCCCCGTCCTCGAAGCCAAGGGCCTGGTCAAGCTCTTCGGCAAGGTCGTCGGCCTGAACGACGTCGACCTCACCCTCCACCCCGGCGAGGTCCTGGCCGTCATCGGCGACAACGGCGCCGGCAAGTCCACGCTGATCAAGTGCCTGTCCGGAGCCCTCGTTCCCGACCAGGGCAGCCTCTTCGTCGACGGCAGGGAGGTCCACTTCAAGCGGCCCCAGGACGCCCGCGAAGCCGGCATCGAGACGGTCTACCAGACCCTCGCCGTCGCCCCGGCGCTGGACATCGCCAGCAACCTGTTCCTCGCCCGGGAAGTCCGCCGCAAGGGCGTGCTCGGCTCGGTGTTCCGCATGCTCGACACCAGCGAGATGAAGCGTCAGGCCGCCGACCACATCAAGCGGCTCGGCATCGGCACGCTGCAGAACATCAACCAGGCCGTGGAGACCCTGTCGGGTGGCCAGCGGCAGTGCGTGGCCGTCGCCCGCACGGCAGCCTTCGGCGGCCGCGTCGTCATCCTCGACGAGCCCACCGCCGCCCTCGGCGTCCGCGAGACCGGGCAGGTCCTCAAACTGGTGCGCGACCTGCGTGACCAGGGCCTCGGCATCATCCTGATCAGCCACAACATGCCCAACGTCTTCGAGGTCGCCGACCGCATCCACATCCAGCGACTCGGCGGCTGCGCGGGCGTCATCACCCCGCAGTCGCACTCCATGGAGGACGCGGTGGCCATCATGACGGGCGCGAAGAAGCTCGCCCCCGAAGCGAGCTGAAGGGAACACCAGGGGACATGACCGCCGAGTACCGGATCGACGAGAACCGCCTCGGCGGCGAACCCACCCTTGTCGTCTCCGCACCGGACGACACCGTCCACGTCGTCGTCGCCCTGCGCGGAGCAACCCTGCTGAGCTGGCAGGTCAGGCGCGAAGAGACCGGATCGCTGAAGGAGCTGACGGACGGCTACCGCGACGAAATGGAACTCCTCTCCCAGGACGGCGTACGAGCCGGCCTGCTGGCCCCCTTTCCCAACCGCGTCGCCGATGGCCGCTACAGCTACGACGGCCAGGACCACGACCTGCTGCCCGGCCACCATGGCGACCGCACGATCTACCACGGCTTCGCACGCGAGGCACCGTTCGAACTCGCCCACGCCACCACGACCGCCGACTCCGCCCGCCTGCTCCTGCGCACCACGAGCATCAGACCGGGCCGGCACCCCGGCTACCCGTTCGCCCTTGATCTCGAAGCCGAATACACCGTCACCGCCCGGGAGCTGGGCATCGACATCCGTGCGACGAACGTGGGCGACACCACCGCCCTCTACGCGGCGGGCTGGCACCCGTACTTCACTCTGTCGCAGTCCATCGATGACCTGGTCCTGCAGATCCCAGCGCACACCGTCATCCGCACCGACGCATCCCTCATCCCACTCTCCGGCGATGCCGCCCTGCTTCCTCTGGACGACTGCCCGGACATGGACTTCCGGGCACCGAAACGACTCGGTGACGCGGTCATCGACGCCTGCTACGCGGACCTGGCCCCCGGCCCTGGCGGGCGGATCGAGACAGTACTTACTGAACCGGCCACCGGCGAGGAACTGCGCGTCTGGCAGTACGGCGGCTTCATGCACGTCTTCACCGGAGACACCCTGGCCCGCGACCGGCGCGCCTCCATCGCACTCGAACCCGTCGAGACCATGACCAATGCCTTCAACCGCGCCGAACACACCACCGCCCTCGCCCTGGAACCCGGTCGGTGCCGGCAGTTCAGCTTCGGTGCCGCGTACGTCCCGGGAACCTGACAACGGACGTGCCGACATCTACGCAGGGTGTCGGCTCGGAAACCGTGCCCCGGACGGAAGGCGAGCTCCCGGCCACGGTGTTCGCCCTCGCCGCCACCACGGCGGCGACCCGGGACCGTCAGCGATGTCCTTGCGGAGGGGCGGGAGAAGCCGCACCGTGGGCTGTCACGGCTTCCCCCCTTCGTTTGTGGCAGGCCCCCTCAGGTACGGGTCCAGCGTTGGTTGCTGCCGTTCGAGCAGGAGTAGAGCTGGATCAGGGTGCCGTTGGCGGTGCCGCCTGAGACGGCGTCGAGGCAGAGGCCGGACTGGACGCCGACGATGGATCCGTCGGAGTTGAGGCGCCATTTCTGGTTGTCGCCGCCCCAGCAGCTGTAGATCTGGACCTTGGAACCGTTGCCTGTGCCGGCGGCGTCCAGGCACTTGTTGCCGTAGACCTTGAGCTCGCCGGCGTCGTTGTACGTCCACTGCTGGTTGGTGCCGTTGTGGCAGTCCCACAGCTGGAGCTGGGTGCCGTCGGTGGTGCCGGCTCCGGGCACGTCCAGGCAACGGCCCGAACCGACGCCCTTGATCTGTCCGCCATCCGCAGGGGGCGTCGTGGAGCCGCCGCCGTTGAGTGCGTTGAGGACGGCGGTGTAGGCAGGCTTCTTGCTGCCGTCGCCGTTGAACAGCAGCGGCGTGTCCCCCGATCGCCAGGAGTCGGTGTCGCGCACACCCCAGACGGTGATGCCGAGGCAGCGCGCGACGGCCAGGCAGTCGTTGGTCACGTTGGCGTAGGTCGAGGCCGAGGCGCCCTGGATGTCGAGTTCGGTGATGGCCACGTCGACGCCGAGGGCGGCGAAATTCTGCAGGGTGGTGCGGAAGTTGCTGTTGTAGGGGCTGCCGCTGTTGAAGTGCGACTGGAACCCGACGCAGTCGATCGGCACGCCGCGCTGCTTGAAGTCCCGGACCATGGCGTACACGGCCTGGGTCTTGGCCCAGGTCCAGTTCTCGATGTTGTAGTCGTTGTAGCAGAGCTTGGCCGCCGGGTCGGCGGCGCGCGCGGTGCGGAAGGCGACCTCGATCCAGTCGTTGCCCGTGCGTTGCAGGTTGGAGTCCCTCCGGGCTCCCGAACTGCCGTCGGCGAAGGCTTCGTTCACGACGTCCCACTGGGCGATCTTGCCCTTGTAGTGGCCCATGACGCCGTTGATGTGGTCGATCATCGCCTGGCGCAGTGAGCTGCCGCTGAGGCTCTGCATCCAGCCGGGCTGCTGGGAGTGCCATGCCAGGGTGTGACCGCGCACCCGCTTGCCGTTCTGCACCGCCCAGTTGTAGACGCGGTCGCCGGCGGTGAAGTCGAACTGGCCCCGCTGTGGTTCGGTGGCGTCGATCTTCATCTCGTTCTCGGCCGTCACCATGTTGAACTCACGGCTCGCGATCGTCGTGTACGCCGAGTCGCCCAGCCTGCCCGAGGCGATGGCGGTGCCGAAGTAGCGGCCGCTCTGTGCCGCCGCGGCGCCGAGCGTGTTCTCGGCGGCGTGTGCGGTCGGCGGTGCGGCCAGTGCGGTGACCGCACCGAGGACGCCGGCGACCAGCGCCAGCAGCAGGCCGCGGATCTTCCGGCGGATAGCGGATCTGGGAAGGGCATACGAGCCCATGACTGTGCCTCCGAGGTAGAAATCGCTGATCGACTGAAGCGCAGAAGACTGCGTCGTCCGGCCCCGTCCGGCAGACGGACGGGGCGGGTCGGAGCCCAGGCAGCACGGAATCACCGGACACCGCAGTCATGGGGTACTCCATCGCGGCTCAGCCGGGGGACCGTCACAGGGCCGGTTTCTCAGACAGGAATGATTGAGGCGTGAGTGTGGATCGTCAATACTCACTGCCGAAGAAATTTCCGATTGGCGTACGAAACTTTCGGTCACGGTAAAAAGCAGAAGGCGACCCCCGGTGCTGCCGTCGGCGGCATGCGTAAATTTCGCTGTGCCACGGGCGTTTGAGGCAGCGTCGACCGAGTGTCCGCACCGTCCGCACATCGCTCTCTTCCAGGGTCAAGTCGCTTACGAGCCAGCCTCTTGACGGTGTGACGTGCACTGGTCGGCGTGCGGTGCTCCGAATGTTTCGGAATTGGCGGCGATACATGCGAGAGGTATTGACGCCGTTCGCCGGTTCTCTATCATCCGGGTTGCTCGACTTCGACCCTTGTTCGGCATGACGAACATCCTGGGCATGTCATGACCCTGCCAACCGTCGCCGTCCGCCGTGCTGCCCGCGGAGCTGCACCGCACCACACCGACAGTCCGGCCAGCCTCTGACGAGGCCGACCGGAACCGCTTACTCAAGGTTGAGGAAGTATCCATGCACCGAGGAAGTTTCAGCCGCAGGCATCCGTCAGTGGTGCTCGCCGCCGTGGTTGCGGCCCTGGCCGCGTTGGCGGCGATGCTCGTCGCCGCCCCGGCTCAGGCGGCTTCCAGCGGCGCCTTACGCGGTGTTGGTTCCGGCCGGTGTCTCGATGTGCCGGGCGCCAGCCAGACCGACGGCACGTATCTGCAGATCTATGACTGCTGGGGCGGGACCAACCAGCAGTGGACGTTGACGGACAGCAACCAGCTCACCGTGTACGGCAACAAGTGCCTGGATGTTCCGGGCCACGCCACCACGGCCGGTACCCGGGTGCAGATCTGGACCTGCTCCGGCGGTGCGAACCAGCAGTGGCGGGTGAACTCCGACGGCACGGTCGTCGGCGTGGAGTCCGGGCTGTGCCTGGAGGTTACGGGCTCCGGTACGGCCAACGGCACAGCGGTGCAGATCTGGAGGTGCAACGGGGGCAGCAACCAGAAGTGGACCGGCCTGTCCGGGACGACCCCGCCGGGGGACGGCGCGTGTGCTCTGCCGTCGACGTACCGGTGGACGTCGACGGGTGCGCTGGCGCAGCCGGCGAACGGGTGGGCCGCGCTGAAGGACTTCACCACCGTGACGTACAACGGCAAGCACCTGGTCTACGCGTCGAACGTGTCGGGGTCGTCGTACGGCTCGATGATGTTCCGACCCTTCGCGAACTGGTCGGACATGGCGTCGGCCGGTCAGACCGGGATGAGCCGGGCCGCGGTGGCGCCCACGCTGTTCTACTTCGCGCCCAAGAAGATCTGGGTGCTGGCGTACCAGTGGGGTGGGTGGCCGTTCGTCTACCGCACGTCGAGCGACCCCACCAACCCCGACGGCTGGTCCGCGCCGCAGCCGCTGTTCACCGGCAGCATCCCGGGCGCCGCCCCGATCGACCAGACCCTGATCGCCGACGACCAGAACATGTACCTGTTCTTCGCCGGTGACAACGGCAAGATCTACCGGGCGAGCATGCCGATCGGGAACTTCCCGGGCAACTTCGGCTCGTCGTACACGACGGTCATGAGCGACACGGTGAAGAACCTGTTCGAGGCGCCGCAGGTCTACAAGGTGCGGGGCCAGAACCAGTACCTCATGATCGTCGAGGCGCGGGGTGCGAACGAGCAGCGCTACTTCCGCTCGTTCACGGCCCCCAGCCTGAACGGCTCGTGGACCCCGCAGGCCGCCACCGAGAGCAACCCCTTCGCGGGCAAGGCCAACAGCGGTGCCACCTGGACCAACGACATCAGCCACGGTGACCTGGTCCGCGACAACCCCGACCAGACCATGACCATCGACCCCTGCCACCTGCAGTTCCTCTACCAGGGCAAGTCCCCCTCCGCGAGCGGCCCCTACGACCAACTGCCCTGGCGTCCGGGCCTCCTCACCCTGCAGCGCTGACCCGGCCTGTGCACCCGCCGACGGCCGGCCCCACCCAGATCGGGCCGGCCGTCGCCTTCCGTCATAACCACCCGGCGTCACCTTTGCTGGGGCAGGACCCCGATTCGACGTCATGCGCTGGACTGTCAGGCGCTCTCGGGCCCGGAGTCAACGGCTGTTCACGGGTGCCTCGTTCGAGGTGGTGACCGCACCTGGATCGATGGATCGCTGCGGCGCCGCGGAGCCTTCCGCGGGCTTGGACCTCGCCAGCCACAGGCCGGTGAACACGGCGGTGGCCAAAGTGACGGCGCCCGCAGCGAGGAAGGCGCTGTTGAGGCCGGCCTCGAAGGAGGCGCCGCCGGATTGCCGGGTGCGGACGATGGCTCCGAGCACCGCCACGCCGAGCACCGCGCCGATCTGCCGAGTGGTGCTGCTGATGCCTGATGCGAGGCCGCCCTCCTGCGGGCTGACTGCTTGGATGGCGGCGCCTGTCAGCGGGGACATGGCCAGGGCGAAGCCGCTGCCGGCGAGTCCGAGCCGCCACCACACGTTCCCGTAGCCGGTGTCGGCGTGCACCATACCGAGCGCCAGCAGTCCCAGGCCGGCCAGGGCCAGGCCGGTGGTGACCACGATTCGGAAGCCGTAGCGGGCGGCGAGCCGGCCCGCGTACGGGCTGACGATCACCATGGCGAGGGATACCGGCAGGGTCTGCAGGCCGGCGCGCAGGACCGAGCTGCCCTGGACGTACACGAAGAACTGGGAGAAGAAGAACGACGAGCCCATGAGCGCGAACCCCACCACGATCATGGCGGTGTTGGACACGGTGAACAGGCGCTGCCGGAACAGCCGCAGCGGCAGCATCGGTGCGGAGCGGCGCGCTTCGACGGCGACGAAGGCGGCGACGAGGATCGCTGCGGCGGCGAAGCTTCCCAGGATGACCGGTGAGGTCCAGCCGCGGGCACCGCCCTCGATCAGCCCGTAGGTCAGTACCCCCACCGCCAGAACGGACAGCACCGTGCCCGGGATGTCGATCGCGGGGGCGCTCGGATTGCGGGACTCGCCGAGGTGGCGCAGGCCGACCAGCAGCAGGACGACGCCGATGGGCAGATTGACCAGGAAGATGGCGGGCCAGCCGAAGGCTTCTGTCAGCACGCCGCCGGCCACGGGGCCTGCGGCCAGACCGATTCCGCTGAATCCGGCCCACATCCCGATCGCCTTGATTCGTTCTTGCGGCACGGGATGGGCGGCGGCGAGCAGGGCGAGCGAGGCGGGGCTGAGCGCCGCGGCCCCGATGCCCTGCAGCACCCGGCCGGCGATGAGCCAGCCGAGCGAAGGCGCGAGACTGCACAGCAGCGACGCGGCGGTGAACACCGCCGCGCCGGTCAGGTACACCCGCTTGCGGCCGAACCGGTCGGCGAAGACACCGCCGGACAGCAGCAGCATGGCGACCAGCAGTACGTATGCGTCGACGATCCATTGCAGACCGGTCAGTTGAGTGTGCAGCCGGTGCTGCATATCGGGCAGCGCCGCTCCCACGATCGTGTTGTCGAGCAGGACCATGAACTGGCCCAGGCAGGTCACCCCGAGCAGCACAGCCCGGTTCGATCGATTGCCTACGGTCGCATGCGATGCGGCCATGGGGATCCCCCTCAATCGGTAGTTGCGCCCGGTCGCGCTCGACGCGGATGTCGATACACCTGAGCTCTCTAAAGCAGTCTGCGACTGCGTTAGCTGACTATAAGGAGGGTCGCCTCATAAACGCAAGTCGTGACTGCGTTAAGGTGGGGGCATGAACGAGCGACAGCGAGCCCGTCGGCCCGGCGGGCGCAGCGCCCGCGTCGGCGCGCAGGTGCACCAGGCCGTCACCGACCTGATCAGCGAGCGCGGCTACGGCAACTTCACCGTCGGCGACGTCGCAGCCCGCGCAGGCGTGGCCGACAGCAGCATCTACCGCCGGTGGGGCAACCTGGAAACCCTGCTCACCGACGTGGCGCTCACCCGCCTCAACACGCAGTCGCCGATGCCCGACACCGGGAGCCTCGCCGGCGACCTGCGCACGTACGCGGCCCAAGTGGCCCGCGAGATCACCGGACCCGACGGTCCGGCGGTGCTCCACCTGGCCGTCGCCCTGTCGAGCAGCGGTCAGCAGGGCCTGCAGGCTGGTGCCGACCTCCGCGCCGAACGTACCCGCCAACTGCAGTCCATGCTCGATCGCGCCCGCGACCGTGGCGAACAGGCACCCGACGCGTTCGACGTGCTGGACCACATCCTGGCGCCGATGTACATCCGCGTCCTGTTCGGCATGGGCCCGCTCACCCCGGACTACATCGACGGGCTGGTCGACCGATTGCTGTGACCTCGACCCGGTTCCCGCGATCAGCCTGGCGTCCAGGTGCGGGTCGTAGGCGTCAGGCTGCGGCCTGCGCACCAGCCTGCGCCGAGTACGACGGCACCCGAGCGGTGTCCGAACATCGCCGGTGGCCATGCCCGCGGACGATCACCCCGTCTACGATCGAAGCCGTTTTGTGATTTCGGACAGAGGGTCGAACAACAGTGACGGACAAACGAGTTGTCATCGTGACCGGCGCGGGCTCGGGCATCGGCGAAGCCACCGCACGGCTGCTGTGCGAGGGCGGCCACCACGTGGTCGCCTCCGGGCGGCGCGAAGAACCGCTGCGGCGGCTGGAGAAGGAGGCCGGGGTGCTGGCGCACCCGTCCGACGCGGGTGACCCCGCCGCCGTCGACGCTCTCGTCCGCGCCACCCTCGACGCCTACGGACGACTCGACGGGCTGGTGCTCAACGCGGGCATCGGACGCGGCGGCACCGCCGGGGACCTGTCGCTGCAGGAGTGGGACGACGTCATGCGTACGAACGTCAACGGCCCCATGTTCCTCCTGCGGGCGGCGATGCCGCACCTGGTGAAGACGCGTGGCGCGGTGGTCGGCGTCGCATCGGTCTCCGCGCTGCGCAACGGCACGAGCAACGCCCCGTACGCCACCTCGAAGGCCGCCCTGCTGCAGCTGTGCCGTTCCGTCGCCGTCGACTACGGGCGGCAGGGAGTGCGCGCCAACGTCGTGTGCCCCAGCTGGATCAGGACGGAGATGGCCGACCGGCGCATGGCGCGGTTCGCCCAGGAGGCCGGCCTGGGGGACGGTGGCACGGAGGCCGCCTACCAGCAGGCGACCAGTCTCCTGCCGCTGGGCCGGCCGGGCGAGCCGCGTGAGGTCGCCGAGGCGATCAGCTGGCTGCTCTCTCCGGCGGCGTCCTTCGTCAGCGGCGCGGTGCTCACCGTGGACGGCGGGGCCACCGCGATCGACCCCGGCACCGTCGCCTTCGACTTCGACATCGCCCCGCGCGGCGGCACCACGCTCTGACACCCCGCCGCGCGACCGACAGGTCCCGTTCCACCGCCCCCGCTGGTCAGGGGCGGTGCGGGCCGGGTGTGGCGAGGACCGCGTCGGTGGGGGGAGGCGCGGGCCATGTCCGGGCGATCGCCAGCAGTGTCGCGGGGCTGCCGCGGTCGACGCCGGGCAGCGGGCACGGGTCGGAGGGTGCCGCGCCGGCGAGTTTGGCCTGCCGGGCCTCGCCCAGCGCGCCGGCGAGTGCCGCTGCCGTAAGACGATCGCCGCGCATCCCCGCACGGCTCGCCTCCCGGTGTGCCGTGTCGTACGCCCCGGGCCGGACGTACTGCTGCAGTTCCAGGAGCGCGTCGTACGTCTCGATGATCTGCCGGTGTGCCTGCAGCGCCCACGAGGAGCGCGGCCGCAGCACCGCCTCCAGCCGGGTTCGTTGCGGGCCGGCGAGGGACACCTGGGGGACCGCGACCACGAGATCGCGCCACAGCGGCCACAGCTGCCAGACGGTCCGCAGCGCCGCCATGGACCGGGCGACGGCGGTCGCGGTCGGCACCAGCAGCGAGGCCGCGCGGAAGAGGCCGTGCACACTGATGATCACGGACAGGTAGGGCAACAGGTCCTGGTCGGGCACGTAGAGGTGGTAGAGGTAGCCGGACCAGAAGACCAGGGCCAGGACGCTCCCCATCGCGAACAGCCGGAGCGACCACACGAGGTCCCGGTCGTCCGTCCGCAGACTGTACGGCCAGCAGACGAGGACGGCGGCGGCGTCACCGACCAGATGGGCGACGACGAGGATCAGCCAGTACAGGGACGAGGGAGTGGCCGGTCCCTGGGCCGACGCCGGTGCGGCCGTCTGGTCGACGCCGAGCAGGTCCAGGGCGAGCAGCGAACCCAGCGCCGTCACCAGGCCCAGGATCACGGTGACGCGTTGGTGCCGGGCCCGGGTGGAGTCGACGATGAAGACGAGGACCAGTCCCGCGCTCAGCACGCCGATCAGGTTGCGGGTCAGCGAGACCGTGTGGGCGCCGGCGCCGAGCGCCGTGAACCGCTCCACGACCTTTGGCTGGAAGAGCGTGATGGCGATGGTCGCGGCGAAAACCGTGAGCCACAGTCCCCGCTGGTTGGGCAGGCGCAGCGCGGGACCCGCCCGCCAGGCGAGGGCGATCCACAGGGTGATGACGCTGCAGACTCCGACCTGGTCCGCCAGCTCAGTCGCGGTCAACGGCCGTCACTCCCAGGAAGGCACCGAGCCGCCCCAGGGGGCCGGCCGGGCGACCGGACTTGCCGGCGCTCTGTATCAGACTGGCGATCATCTCGGCTTCCTGTTCCTCGCTGGTCGTGTAACTGGTGCGGGCCATGAGCCGCTTGAGGGCATGCGGCTGGAGATCGCCGACCAGCAGACCGGCCAGGTCGTCGCCTCTGTCGGTGGCGCCCCGGTGGTGATCGCAGAGCACATGGCCGATCTCGTGGAGGATGATGTGCTCCCGGTGCAGGGGCGCGGTCCGGGCCTCGTAGAAGACGTAGTCGGCCTTGTCGGTGCCCATCCACAGCCCGCACACCCCGATCGCCGCGACGTGCTCGGGCAGTTCCTGGAGGACGAGCGGACGGCCTCTCAGCTCCTCGACCCGCTCGCGCAGCGCGTCGAAGGGGAGGGAGCGCTGCACGCCGAGGTCGCGCAGGATGGCCAGGCACCTGCGCTGCAACGCGACGTACTCACCGGTTGTCCTCACTTGCTGTCCTGCCCCCTCCCGATGAAGACAGCCCGTGGCACCTCACGTCGCGCTTACGGCCCGTACTCGCGCGGATCTCCTCGGCGAACCAGGCTAACCAACCGTCCGCCGCTCTGACCAAGCCCGGCCCGCCTTGTGCCCGGCCTTTGGCTCAAACCCGGCGGTCAAGCCCCGAGCAAGCCCCGAGCGAGCCGCGACCGAGCCGGGCTCAGACCGGTGTGGAGACCCGTCGCTCAGGCTCCGGCCGGGGGAGTCGCGCGCTCCTCGAACGCCTCCAGGATGCGTTCCGCGGCCCGCGTCGCCGTCAACCGGCCCTCCCTGACCTGCCGTTCGAGGTCGGGTGCGGCCTCGCGCACCGCCGGGGCGGCGTGCAGCCGGCCGAGCAGTTCGTCGCGGACCATCGCCCATGTCCAGCCGACCTGCTGGTCGCGCCGCTTGGCGGCCAGCCGCCCGGTGGAGTCGAGCAGCGTGCGGTGCTGCTCCAGCCGTTCCCACACGGTCTCGAGGCCCGTCGACTCACGGGCGCTGCAGTGCAGCACCGGCGGAGTCCAGAACGCGTCCTTGCCGTGCATGAGCCGCAGCGCGCCCGCCAACTCCCGTGCCGCCGCCCGCGCGTCGCGCTCGTGCGGACCGTCCGCCTTGTTGACGGCGATCACGTCGGCCAGCTCCAGGACGCCCTTCTTGATGCCCTGCAGCTGGTCGCCGGTGCGGGCCAGGGTGAGCAGCAGGAAGGAGTCGACCATGTCGGCGACCGCGGTCTCCGACTGGCCCACGCCGACGGTCTCGACGAGGATCACGTCGTAGCCCGCCGCCTCCATCACCACCATCGACTCCCGCGTGGCCTTCGCGACCCCGCCCAGCGTGCCCGCGCTCGGCGAGGGACGGACGAAGGCCGCCGGATCGACCGCCAGGCGTTCCATGCGCGTCTTGTCGCCGAGGATCGAGCCGCCGGTGCGGGTCGAGGACGGGTCCACGGCGAGGACCGCGACCCGATGGCCCAGCGAGGTCAGCAGGGTGCCGAACGCGTCGATGAAGGTCGACTTGCCGACCCCCGGCACGCCGCTGATGCCGATCCGCCGCGCCCGGCCGCTGTGCGGGAGCAGCTCGGTGAGCAACTCCTGCGCCAGCGCCCGGTGCTGCGGCCGGGTGGACTCGACGAGCGTGATGGCGCGGGCCACCAGGGCCCGCTTCCCGTCGAGCACACCCTTCACATAGGTGTCGAGACCGATCGCAGCCATCGCGGCTCTACAGCTCGTGGCCGAGGTCGGCCGACAGCCGCTTCACCAGGTCGTAGGCCGCGTCCGGGATGACCGTGCCCGGCAGGAACACCTCCGCCGCGCCCATCTCCCGCAGCGTCGGCACGTCCTGCGGCGGGATGACTCCGCCGACCACGATCATGATGTCCTCGCGGCCCTCCTCGGCGAGCTTCTCGCGCAGCGCCGGTACGAGCGTGAGGTGACCGGCGGCCAGCGAGGACACCCCGACCACGTGCACGTCCGCCTCGACCGCCTGCCGGGCGACCTCCTCCGGCGTCTGGAACAGCGGGCCGACGTCGACGTCGAAACCGAGGTCGGCGAAGCCGGTGGCGATCACCTTCTGGCCGCGGTCGTGGCCGTCCTGGCCCATCTTGGCGACCAGGATGCGCGGCCGGCGCCCCTCGGCCTCCTCGAAGGCGTCCACCAGGGCGCGGGTGCGGTCCACGGACGGCGACTGGCCTGTTTCGTTGCGGTACACGCCGGAGATCGTACGGATCTGGCTCGCGTGCCGTCCGTACACCTTCTCCAGGGCGTCGGAGATCTCACCGACGGTCGCCTTGGCGCGGGCCGCCCGCACGGCCAGCTCCAGCAGGTTCTCCTTGCCGTCGGCCGCCCGCGTGAGGGCGTCGAGGGCGTCCTGGCAGGCCTGCTCGTCCCGCTCCGCGCGCAGCCGCCGCAGCTTCTCGATCTGCTGGGCGCGTACGGAGGAGTTGTCGACCTTCAGGACCTCGATCGCCTCGTCGTTCTCGACGCGGTACTTGTTCACGCCGATCACCGGCTGGCGCCCGGAGTCGATGCGGGCCTGCGTACGGGCGGCCGCCTCCTCCACGCGCAGCTTCGGGATGCCGGCGTCGATGGCCTGGGCCATGCCGCCCGCCTGCTCGACCTCCTGGATGTGCGCCCAGGCCTTGCGCGCGAGGTCGTACGTCAGCTTCTCCACGTACGCGCTGCCGCCCCACGGGTCGATGACCCGGGTGGTGCCCGACTCCTGCTGGATGAGCAGCTGGGTGTTGCGGGCGATGCGCGCCGAGAAGTCGGTCGGCAGGGCGAGCGCCTCGTCCAGGGCGTTGGTGTGCAGCGACTGGGTGTGGCCCTGGGTCGCCGCCATCGCCTCCACGGCCGTACGCGTGACGTTGTTGAACACGTCCTGCGCGGTCAGCGACCAGCCCGAGGTCTGCGAATGGGTGCGCAGGGAGAGCGACTTGGTGTTCGCCGGCTCGAACTGCGAGACCAGCTTGGCCCACAGCAGCCGGGCCGCCCTGAGCTTCGCGACCTCCATGAAGAAGTTCATGCCGATCGCCCAGAAGAACGACAGGCGCGGGGCGAACGCGTCGACGTCCAGGCCCGCCTCCCGGCCCGCCCGGATGTACTCCACGCCGTCCGCGAGCGTGTACGCCAGCTCCAGGTCGGCCGTGGCACCGGCCTCCTGGATGTGGTAGCCGGAGATGGAGATGGAGTTGTAGCGGGGCATCTTCTGCGAGGTGTACGCGAAGATGTCCGAGATGATCCGCATCGACGGCTTCGGCGGATAGATGTAGGTGTTGCGGACCATGAACTCCTTGAGGATGTCGTTCTGAATGGTCCCGGCCAGCTTCTCGGGCGGTACGCCCTGCTCCTCGGCCGCCACGATGTACAGCGCCAGCACCGGCAGCACGGCGCCGTTCATCGTCATCGACACGGTCATCCTGTCCAGCGGGATCCCGTCGAACAGCTGGCGCATGTCGTAGATCGAGTCGATGGCCACGCCCGCCATGCCGACGTCCCCGGTCACGCGCGGGTGGTCGCTGTCGTAGCCGCGGTGGGTGGGCAGGTCGAAGGCGACCGACAGGCCCTTCTGACCGGCCGCCAGGTTGCGCCGGTAGAAGGCGTTGGACTCCTCGGCGGTGGAGAAGCCCGCGTACTGGCGGATCGTCCAGGGCTGGTTGACGTACATCGTCGGGTAGGGGCCGCGCAGATACGGCGCGATGCCCGGGTAGGTGCCCAGGAAGTCCAGGCCCTCCAGGTCACGACCGGTGTACAGCGGCTTGACCCCGATGCCCTCCGGGGTCTCCCACAGCGGCTCTTCGCTCCCGGTCGCCCGCTTGACGGCCGCCCGCCACTGATCGGCACCGCCGTCGGCGACCGGGGTCCCCAGCTCGATGCCGGAGAAGTCGGGGATTCCCATCAGGACACTCCCATGCGGTCGAGGGCCGCGGACAGCACGTCCACTGCGTCGCAGCCCGCGAAGACGTAACTGTCGATGCCGGCGTACTCGCCGCGGCCCGCCAGGAACACATGCCGGGCGCCGGCCGCGCGCAGCGCCTCGGCGGCCTGTTCGGCCTGTTCGGCGTACCGGGCGTCGCTGGAGCACAGCACGGCCTCGGTGGCCCCGCTGTCCTCGAAGCGGCCCCCGGTGACCGGCTCGACGCCGCCGGCCTGGAAGAGGTTCGAGGCGAACGTCGCGCGGGCGGTGTACTCGGCGGCCGAGCCGATCGTCGTGAGGAAGACGCGCGGGCGGGTGCCGGTCGCGGCCAGGTGGGCGTCGGAGCGGGCGCGGAGTTCCTCGTACGCCTCGTCGCGACGCACCCGCGGCAGCCCGCCGGACGGCGGTTCGGGCGCGGGCTCGCGCTTCACCGGCTTCTCGGCGAGGAGCGGGAACTCGCTGACGCCGGTGATGGGTTCGCGCCGCTTGGCGAGCTTCTTGGAGCGCTCCGCCCAGGTCGTCGCGAGGTCGGTGCGCAGCCGGCCGGAGCGCAGCACGGCCGCCTGACCGCCGTCGCGCTCGATCGACTGGAAGAACTCCCAGGCGGCGTGGGCGAGTTCGTCGGTCAGCCGCTCGACGTACCAGGAGCCGCCCGCCGGGTCGATGACCCGGGCCAGGTGGGACTCCTCGATGAGGATCGTGGAGGTGTTGCGGGCGATCCGCCGGGAGAACGCGTCGGGCAGGCCGAGCGCGTGGTCGAACGGCAGCACGGTCACGGAGTCGGCGCCGCCGACCCCGGCGGCCAGCGTCGCGACCGTCGTACGGAGCATGTTCACCCACGGGTCGCGGCGGGCCATCATCACCGGTGAGGTCACCGCGTGCTGCACCTGCGCGCCGGGGGCCTCGCAGATCTCCGCGACCCGGGCCCACAGCCGGCGCGCGGCGCGCAGCTTGGCGATGGTGAGGAACTGGTCGGCGGTGGCCGAATAGCGGAACTCCAGCTGGGACGCGGCCTGTTCGACGCTCAGTCCCGCCTCGGTGAGGTACCGCAGACAGGCCACCCCGGTGGCGAGCGAGGCGCCCAGCTCCTGCGCGGCCGAACCGCCCGCCTCGTGGTACGGCAGCGCGTCCACGGTGAGCGCGCGCAGCCCCGGGTACCGCTCGGCGCAGCGCCGGGCCAGAGCGGCGTACGGAGCGAAGTCCAGGGCGGTTCCGGTACGGGCCTCGTACCCGAGCGGGTCGCCGCCCAGATTGCCGCGTACGGCCTCGGCGTCGACGCCCCTGTCCGCGTACAGCCGCAGCAGCGCCTCGGCGGCCTGCCCGGTGTCCCGGCCCGCGTCCAGGACGACCGGCGCCAGGTCGAGGTACACGCCCTCCAGCGCCCGGCCCAGGCTGTCGACGGGGATGCCGCCCTCGCCCAGCACGAGCCACAGCGAGGTGCCGCCGTTCTCCAGGTCGGCCAGGACGGCGCCGTCGGCGAGGGCGGTGTGCCGCTGCCGTACGTCCCAGCCGCCCGCGGTGTTGCCCTCGGGCCGGCTGCCGCGCACAAACGGGGCGAAGCCGGGCAGGCCGGGGTCGGGTGCGCCGTCGCGCGCGGTGTAGAGGGGCCGGGTGCGCAGCCCGTCCTCCAGCGTCGTGGACAGAGCGTCCTCAGCTGCCTCGCCCGAGACTTCCTTGCCCGACTTGCGCAGCACGCCCTCCACCAGGCGTTGCCACTGCTCGTGTGTCGCGTCAGGGAACTCGGCGGCCAGTGAGAGCCCGTCGTCAGGCAGGACCGTCATGGCTCGGATGCTAGGGCAGCGCGTTGAAGCGCGTGTGGACGAACGCCTGTGAGGTTTCTCCACTTGCGCGTGTGACCTGGGCCGCTCAGCCGTCCGCCGGCCCCTCGTCCGGGGCCGGCGGATCCGGCACCAACGCGCACATGGCGGCGCGCTGGTCGGGGCCCATGGAGTCGGCGAGGGCCTGCCGGACGGTCCCGGCGAGCAGGGCGGAGGTCTCGGTCAGCAGCTCGCGCGCCTTGTCGGTGAGGGCGACCTGCACGCCGCGCTTGTCGCCGCACACGGAGGTGCGGGCGACGAGGCCGGACCGCTGGAGGCAGGCGATCTGGTAGGTGAGCCGGGTCTTGGGGCGGCCGAGGAGGTCGGCGACCTGGGTCATGCGCAGTCCGGTACGGGGCTGTTCCGCCAGCAGGCACAGGATCAGGAACTCGTCGTGGGAGACGTCGAGGGTCTCCTTCACCACCGACCGCAGCCGCTGCTCCACGGCGCCCGTCGCGGCCAGCAGGATCATCCACGCCCGCAGTTCGCCGGGCAGCAGCCCGCTTTCCGTGGCGGGACATGCGAACTGGCCGGCGGGGGGCGTGTCGGAGGCGGACATGCGCCGAGTCTACCTGTCGTCCAATTTTGGACGAGGTGGTTGTTCAAATTTGGATGACGCGCTAGCGTGACACGGGTCATCCAAATTTGAACCACTCGACTTCGGAGTACGACCATGACCGTCGCCGTGCAGACAGGCACCTGGCAGCTCGACCCGGCCGCGTCCACCGTGGGACTGCGGCACAGGACCATGTGGGGGCTCGTCACCGTGAGAGGCACGTTCACCGCCGTCACCGGCGCGGGCGAGGTGCGTGCCGACGGATCGGCCACCGGTGCCGTGACCCTTCAGGCCGCCTCCCTGGACACCAGGCACGCCAAGCGCGACGCCCACCTGCGCTCCGCCGACTTCTTCGACGCCGACAACCACCCCGAGATCACCTTCGCGGTGCGCGGCGCCGACCGGCTGGACGGCGAGGGCGTCCGGGTCACCGGCCAGCTGACGGTGCGGGGCGTCAGCAGGCCGGTCTCCTTCACGGCGCGGCTGACCGACGCGGACGCCGGCGCGCTCACGCTGGAAGCCGAACTCGCCGTCGACCGTGAGCAGTTCGGCATGGGCTGGAACCAGCTGGGCATGATGCGCGGGCTCACCACGGTGACGGCGAGGCTGCGCTTCACGCGCACCGGGGCGTGAGCCGCCGGCCGCTCAGTCCTTGATGCCCAGCTCGGCCCGGCTCACGTCCTTGGTGGAGAGCGTCTGCGGGGTCGCCGTGAAGGCGCGCAGCCGGATGTGCGTGTACTTCTTCACGGGCAGCGGGAAGCTGCCCTTGGGCGCCCGCAGCTCGACCGTCGCCGTGCCGTGCGCGGGAAGCGTGGCCGGCCCGTGCGCGAGCGACCAGTACCGGTTCATGCCCTGGCCCGTCGTCAGCATGTAGTGGGGGGTCAGCGCGTCGCCGCCCGTGTTGGTCACCCGCACCGTCATCGTGGACAGCGTGCGCGCCGAGCCGTTGCGGACCGCCGTGATGTCCATCCGCAGCGGCGGCCTGCCGGTCACCGCGAGGGCCGCGCTCGCCAGCGCGGGCGTGATCAGCAGGACCACCGCGGCGACCAGGGCGGGCCGACGGCGCGGTCCGGTCAGCCACCGGGGCCGCGGCTGCCAGGCGTTCCTGAACTCCGACAGGGGCACGGTGATCGCAGCCGTCAGCCACAGCGGCGTGTACATCAGGTAGTAGCCGTCCTGGGACCGGGTCGCCAGGTAGAAGGCGCACCAGGGCAGTACGGTCGCGGCCGGGCCGAGCCGCCGTACGAACAGCACGAACAGCGCCAGCAGGGCCGCGGCGAGCAGCATGCTCGCATGGCCGTACCAGTCGAGCCGGTCGCTGCCGTGGGTGAAGTACAGGGAGATGTCGACCAGACCCTGGCCGTGCAGCACGGCGCCCTGGGTCAGCGGCAGGGCGATGCCCCGCAGCCACGGGCCCGGCTGGCTCACGACGAAGTACGCGTTGATCGCCACCCAGGTGAGGACGGCGATCCCGGTGATCCGCAGCACTACCCGGGTGGCCGCCCGCCCGCCGAGTTCACCGCGGCGCACGGCGTAGATCCCGGCCAGCAGGAACGGGGTGACGAACCAGGGGAGCTGCTGTGCCGCGCACGCGGCCCCGATGCACGCGGCCCGCGCGATCCCGGCGGGACCCAGCCGGCCCCCGGCGCCCAGCCGCGGCCAGCGCACCACCACCGGCACGAGCAGGACCAGACCGACGATCGCCGGGTAGCCCTGACGGGCGTACATCGGCAGGAAACTGAAGCCCAGGCAGACCATCGTGGCCGCCGAGCGCCACGGCGTCGGCAGCAGCCGCCACAGCACCACCGTGCCCACGATCAGTACGACCGTCACCGCCAGCGTCGCCGGGGCCCCGGTGTGGTGGAGCCACAGGAAGGGCGCGGTGAGCAGCGGGGTCAGCGGGGGGTAGCCGTACGTGTAGTCGTAACCGCCGGTGGTCGTGGCCGTCAGGGCGACGCCCTTGATGTGGAAGAGCCACGGCCACGGCTGGTCGTACACCGGGTGTCCGGCGACCATCTCCTTGGCGGCCTGTGTGGTCAGGACCGCCTCGTCGCCGCCCGCGTGGTTCAGCGCCCAGGTGCACAGGGTGAGCGCGATCGCGGTCATCAGTACGACGGCGTCCAGGCGGGCCAGCGAGCGCGTCCGGCGGACCACCAGCGCGAGCACGCCGGTCACCAGGATCGAGGCGTAGCAGACGGAGATGATCCCCGCGAGGACGAGCTTGTGCGTGGCCGCCTGTGTCCACACCGCGCGGGTGCCGATGAACAGGCTGACGTCGGCGAGCAGTGTCAGTACCCGGTGCCACTGCGCGGGAGGCTCACGGAGCTCCGCGCGGGCAACCCTGATGGCGGACACCGCCGACAGCGTCCGCCGGCCGGGTGTCACCTGTGGTGTTTCTGCCAAGTGCACGGCACCGGACGCTAGTGGTGGCCGGTGAGCGCGACGTGGCGGCATGTGAAGAGTCCGGTATGAGGGAGGTAAGAAGCGGGCGTAAGCGTACATGTGCGGCGGGTCGTTCCTGGCGCGGCGGCATCGGACCGGTCGCGCAGTGTGTCGTTGTTGGGCCGAACGGGTGACTTGGCGTAAGAATTGGCTGGTGCAGGCATTGAGTGCGAGTCAGGTCAGGGGGAGCCGGTGAGCCGTTACGACGTCACCGATGAACAGTGGGAAGGGCTCGCCCAGGTGGTGCCGCTGCGGGGCCGGGACGCCTGGCCGTCCGCGGTGAACCACCGCTCGCTGCCGGACGCCGAGACCGAGACCCGGCGCCGGTTCGTGGTCCTGCGGGTCAACGTCTTCGCCGACGCCCGGGAAGTCGCCGAGACCCTGATGGCCGGCGCCCCGGTGCTGCTCGACCTGACCGGCGCGGAGACCGAGGTGGCCAAGCGCGTCCTCGACTTCAGCACGGGCGTGGTCTTCGGTCTGGGCAGCGGAATGCACCGCGTCGACCGCAATGTGTTCCTCCTCACCCCACCCGGCACAGAGGTCAGCGGCCTGATGGAGGGCGTGGGCGTGTCGGGCGGCTGAGGCCTCCGGCGGTTGTGCGGGTGCTTGTGGGGGCTGGCTGTGCGCGGTGGTCGGCCGCGGTTGCCTGTGCTGGGCGGGCGGATGGCTGGGTCGGTGCAGTGGCCGCGGTCGCTGGGCGGGTGTGCCCGGCGGTCGAGGCGGGCGTCCGTGGTGCTGGGCCGACGTCTCCGGCGGGCGGTCGTGCTGGGTGGGATGCGTCTGGCGGTCGAGCGCGACAGCTGTGGTGCTGCGCGGATGCGCCCGGCGTCGAGGTGGGCACCTGGCACCTGTGGCGGGTGGGTGGATGTCTTTCGGTGTCCGGCTCGGCTGCCTGCTCGGGGAGCGCCGCTGTCACCCGACCGAGTGGCCCCGGTGCCGTGGGCGTCCGGCTGATCGCCCGATCGTAGGAAGGTGCCGGTCAGGAAACGGTTCGGCAGGTGGCCCGGGCCCTACGGTCCGGACATGGCCGTGCCCTCCGTGTCCGTCGAGCCGTCCACCGCGACCGTCCCCGCCCGGTCCCGCGCGTGCCCCGATGTGCGGGCCCGCATCACCGAGCTGCGGCTGTCGGCCTTCGCCGGACATCGGCGGGCCGGGTTCGCGCTGGGGCCCGTCACCCTGTTCGCGGGGCCCAGCGGGGCGGGGAAGACGACAGCGCTCGCGGCGTACGAGGCGCTCGCCCGGCTCGGTGGCGGAGCCTCGCTCCACGAGGTGTTCCCGGACCCGGTCGCCTGTGTCCCGCAGCGGGCGCGGCCCGACGCCGGAGGGCGGCGTGGCTTCCGGATCGGGTGCACGGCCGACGGCGCCGAGGGGCCGGTCCGGCTCGACGTCGCCGTACAGGCCGAACCGGACCTCAGAATCGTGGGGGAGAGGCTGACCGCGGGCGGCGTCGTCCTGCTGGAGACCGCGCTGCGCGACCCCGGACGCCGTGCCGTCCAGGCCGCCTGGCACACCGCGGGCTCCGCCCCGGTGACCCGCGCCCCCCTGCCCGACGACCGCCTCGGCACCGCCCTGCTGCCGTTGCGCGTGGCCGGCAAGACGGACGGGCAGCGCCAGGTACTCGCCGCGGCCGAGCAGATGGTGGTCGCCCTGCGCTCCGTCTTCCCGTGCGACCCGCGCCCCGAGTACATGCGCACCCCCGTCCCCACCGGCTCCGGCCGGCTGCTGGCCGGCTGCGACAACCTCGCCGACGTGCTGTGGCGCACCCGCGCGGAGTGCGCCCGCCGGCACGGCATGCTGGTCGAGGCGCTGGGTGCGGGCTGCGCCGGCCCGGTGACGGACCTGGTCGCCGAACCGCTGCCGGACGGCACGGTACGGGCGCTGCTCGGCCGGGGTGCCGGCCCGTACGCCGAACTCGCCCGGCTCGGTGACGGCGAACTGCGCTACCTCGCACTGACGTTGGTCCTGCTGACCGGGCCCGGCGTCCTGGACGTGGACGCGCCGGGCGAGGTGCCCGCCGCCCTGCGCACCCTCACCGTCCTCGCCGACGGCTTCGACCGCTGTCTCGACCCGCTCCAGCGCCGGGAACTGCTGCGGACGGCGGTCCGGATGGGCGAGCGCGGGCACATCCGGTGCGTGGGCGCGGTGAGCGACGCCTCGTGGGCGGCCGGGACCGAGGGCGTCACAGTGGTACACCTGGACGCGTGACGGAACCTCTTGACCTGGCCCGACTCCAGCGCAGGCTCGCCGAGTTCGCGGCCGCGCGGAACTGGCAGCCCTACCACACCCCCAAGAACCTCGTTGCCGCGCTGAGCGTGGAGGCCTCCGAACTGGTCGAGATCTTCCAGTGGTTGACCCCGGAGGAGTCCGCCCGGGTGATGGACGACCCCGACACCGGGCACCGGGTCACCGACGAGGTCGCCGATGTCCTCGCCTATCTGCTGCAGTTCTGCGACGTACTCGGCATCGACCCGCTGGCCGCCCTGTCAGCCAAGATCGACCGCAACGAACAGCGTTTTCCTGCGCCCGGGGCGGACGACGGGGCCGAGGGCCGGCAACGGCCGGAGTGCTGAACTCCGTTATTACTCTCCGCAGTCAAATTGCCTGTCGAATCCGAATTGTTGTCCACAGATTTCCGTCTACCTCTGGCTTTTCGCCCCTGGGGCCTTCACTCTGGGTAGTGGACAAGGAAGTTCGAGCGGGCGTGCGAGGCGACACGCGGAAGGACGGGGGCGACACATGGATGCGGTACGGCTCATCCTCACCGGCCGGCGAGCCCTGGCGGACGGCGCCGACGCGGACGAGATCATGGCGGAGGTCTGGCAGGCGCAGGCCCTGGCCCAGGCGATCGGCAGCCGGCTCGCGGTCTCCGGCCCGCCGGAGCTGCGCGGCGAGGCGCTCGGCCTGACGGAACTCGCGGGCCGGGGCTGCGGAGTCCTGGACCCGCCCGACCTGGACCTGGGCGACCTGCGCGCCGCCCGGCTCACCGAGCTGGACGACGCCCGCGAGACGCTGCTCTGCCTCGGGGGTCTGCTCGGCGAGGTCGGCATAGCCCTGGTCGGCGTGGCCAGTGCCGCGGCCGACGAGACGACGTACTGGCAGTGCATGGAGGCCATCGACGCGGCCGACGAGTCCCGGGACCGCGTCCTGGAGATGCTGCGCAAGCTGGCGGCGCGGGAGGAGGCGTTACAGAAGGACGGGAACCAGAACAGCCCGTCCGGTGCCCTGTAGGAGGGAGCGGCGCCTCAGCCGATGTCCGCTTCTTCGGCGGCCCCCTGACCACCGTGCAGGTCGTTCAACGCCGACAGGTCCGCGTTCAGCGCGGCCATCAGCTCCTCCAACTCCTCCAGCAGCCCCCTCGACTGACCGGCGGAGCCAAGCTCTTCGGACATGACGGTCTCCTCACCCCCCGGCCCCCCAGGGCCGACCGTGCTGCGCGACGGCGACCACCGTCCGCCACGGGCGCCGGACGGTCCGGCTCCGACGTCCCAACGATCACCACGGGGGCCGGTCACTGGCCCGCACGGCGTCCGGCTCGCCGGACGGCGGATTTTCACCCGACCGAGGACGGCCGTGACCGGCCGTACCAGCGAGGTTGACGTGGTGTGCGGCGTGCAGGATAGATGTATGGACCTTCGAATCTTCACCGAGCCCCAGCAGGGGGCCACCTACGACACCTTGCTCACCGTGGCCAAGGCCAGCGAGGACCTCGGCTTCGACGCCTTCTTCCGCTCCGACCACTATCTCCGCATGGGCAGCGTCGACGGGCTGCCCGGCCCGACGGACGCCTGGATCACGCTGGCCGGCCTGGCCCGCGAGACCAAGCGCATCCGGCTCGGCACCCTGATGACCGCCGGAACCTTTCGCCTCCCCGGCGTCCTCGCCATCCAGGTCGCCCAGGTCGACCAGATGTCCGGCGGCCGGGTGGAGCTGGGCCTCGGCGCGGGCTGGTTCGAGGAGGAGCACAAGGCGTACGGCATCCCGTTCCCGAAGGAGAAGTTCGCGCGGCTGGAGGAGCAGCTCGCGATCGTCACCGGGCTGTGGGCGACCGAGCCCGGCAAGACCTTCGACTTCCACGGCACGTACTACGACCTGACCGACTCGCCCGCACTGCCCAAGCCCGCCCAGAAGAAGGTCCCGGTGCTCGTCGGCGGCCACGGCGCCACCCGTACGCCGCGGCTGGCCGCCAGGTACGCCGACGAGTTCAACATCCCGTTCGCCTCCGTCGAGGACAGCGAGCGGCAGTTCGGCCGGGTGCGGGCCGCCGCGGAGGAGGCCGGCCGCGGAGCGGACGCGCTGACGTACTCCAACGCGCTCGTGGTCTGCGTCGGCCGGGACGACCAGGAGGTCGCCCGGCGCGCCGCGGCCATCGGCCGTGAGGTGGACGAGCTGAAGGCCAACGGGCTGGCCGGTTCTCCGGCCGAGGTCGTCGACAAGATCGGCCGGTACGCCGACATCGGCTCCCGGCGGATCTATCTGCAGGTCCTGGACCTCGACGACCTGGACCACCTGGAGCTGATCTCGGCGCAGGTCCAGTCCCAGCTGGCGTGAGCGACGGGGCCGCCGCTGCCGGGGCGGCGGCGGCCCCACCCGCCTCAGCCCCGCTGTGCGAAGCCGTAGTCGAGGATCTTCGCCGCGTCCTGGAAACGCTGGTCCGCCGACGTGTCGGCGAGCACCGTGCCCACGACGGTCCGGCCCCCGCGGGTCGCCGCGAACACCAGGCAGAACTTCGCCTCCGGCCCGGAGCCGGTCTTCACGCCGATCGCGCCCCGATAGGTGCTGAGCAGCGTGTTGCTGTTGTTCCACGCGTCCATCGCGTGCGTTCCGCCGCCCGGCCGGTAGGACTTCATGTCCTTGTACACCGGGGTGCCGACGACCTTCCTGAACGTCTTGTTCTTCAGCGCGGTCGCGGCCAGCTTCGTCAGATCGCGTGCCGAAGCGTGGTTGTTGCCGTTGGACACCCCGTCGAAGGAGTCGAAGTAGGTGTTCGTCAGCCCCAGTTCGTGTGCCTTGCCGTTCATCCTGGCGATGAACGACTTGGTCCGCTGGGCCGTGGTCGACCCCGTGCCGTAGGTGTCGGCCAGCGCGTAGGCCGCGTCGCAGCCCGAGGGCAGCAGCAGCCCGTACAGCAGGTCCCCGACGCTCATCGAGTCACCGAGGATCAGGTGCGCGGTGGAGTAGCGCGCCTGGTGCGTGGCCGGGTCGATGACGTAGTCCGTGTACTCCTTCTTGATCTTCACCTTGCGGCCCAGGTCCAGGTGCGGCTGCGACAGCACCACCAGCGCCGTCATGATCTTCGTCGTGGACCCGGTCCGCAGCTGTGTGTCCGGCGCCTGGCCGAACAGCGTCTTGCCCGTGGCCGGGTTCAGCGCGTACGCGCCCTCGGCCGACACCTGCGGTGCCGTGGCCGCGTGGGCGGGCGCGGCCGCGAGGACCCCCGTGCTCAGGACCGCACCCGCCAGTGCCGCGACGACGGCTCTTCTGCGGGCGCGGACTCCGTGGCCATGGTTCATGGCTCCCCCTTCGGTCAGTGGTCAGTGGTCAATGGTCAGTTGACGGTCGATCACTATGCCGTAACTGTGGACGACTTGTGTCGGAAGTGTGGGCTCCACCACAGCGGAACCGGTCGATGCTTGATCGGATGGCCAGGTGCGCAGAATGCTTCCCCTCGCCCTCACCGGCCTGTTCGCCCTGTCGGCCTGCCAGTTCGCCGGTCACGACGACCCCGCCGACGAGGCCCGCCGCCTCAACACCAGGGCGGCGTTCCCGCTGCACGCCTACATTCCGGACCCCGCGTCGGACGACGCGAAGGCCCTCAGCGGGGCCCAGTGGATCCTCGGGAAGAAGTGCATGGTCCGGCTCGGCTTCGCCGGCTTCGCGGTGCTCGACCCCAAGGCCCTCGAGTCGACCTACCCGGTGCGGCGGGGAACGCTCACGGACGAGGACATGCCCGGGGACGACAGCCCGTACGGTGTAGTCGACCCCGACCTGGCGTCCGAGCACGGGTACCACAACCGGGAACCGGACACCTCCGCCCAGCCCCAGGAGTGGCCCGCCGACCAGTACACCGCGCTGACCGGGAGCTTCGAACCCGGGGACAGCCACATGACGCACGGGCACCGGATCCCCGAGGGCGGCTGCCTTGGACAGGCGGCGCGCAGGATCTACGGCCCCCCGCCCAAGGCCATGAGCGTCAACGGCGTGAAGCTCTCCAGCTCTTACGCGCTGGCCCTGCAACTGTGGTACGAGTCCCACAAGGAGGCGAGCGGGGACCCGGCGTGGAAGAAGGCCGACCGCGCGTGGTCGGCCTGCATGAGGAAGAAGGGCTTCCACTACCCCGACCCGGACAAGGCCTCCGTCGACTCCGAGTGGTTCCGCAGCAGCACCCCGTCGGACAGGGAGCGGAGGACGGCCGCAGCCGACGCCCGCTGCAAACTCGACACCGGCTACGTTCCCGCCGTGCAGCCCCTCGACGTGCGCGCGCAGAACTCCTCCATCGGCGAGCACAAGGAGAAGCTGGAGGCTCTGCGGGCGGCGGACGCACGGGCGGTGCGCACCGCCCGGACGATCACCGGTCACGCCAGTTAGCGGGCTACTGCCGAAAACCGGTGGTGAGCGGGGGTTGCGACCGGAAGACTCGGGCATGTGTTCCTGACGATCTCCACGCGCGGCGACGCCGCCCACCCGGCCACCGACCTCGGCTACCTGCTGCACAAGCACCCCGACAAGGCGCAGAGGTTCTCCACGTCCTACGGCACGGCGCACGTCTTCTACCCCGAGGCGGACGACCGGCGCTGCACGGCCGCGCTGCTGCTGGAGACCGACCCGCTCGCACTGGTCCGGCGGGGCAAGGGCAAGGGCCGCTCAGGAGCGCCCGACGCGGCACTGGCGCAGTACGTCAACGACCGCCCGTACGCGGCCTCCTCGCTGCTCGCGGTCGCGCTGAGCGGGGTCTTCTCCAGCGCCCTGCGCGGGGTGTGCACGGCCCGCCCCGAGCGGGCCGCCGCGCCGCTGCCGCTGCGCATCGAGGTCCCGGCCCTGCCCGCCCGCGGCGGCCCCGACCTGGTACGACGGCTGTTCGAGCCGCTCGGGTGGACGGTGACCGCCGACCCGGTCCCGCTCGACAGCGAGTTCCCGCAGTGGGGCGACTCGCGCTACGTCCGCCTGCTCCTGGAGTCGGAGCAGCTGACCCTCGCCGAGGCGCTGCGCCACCTGTACGTCCTCCTGCCCGTCCTCGACGACGCCAAGCACTACTGGGTCTCCTCCGACGAGGTCGACAAGCTGCTGCGGGCCGGCGAGGGATGGCTGCCCGGGCACCCGGAGCAGAAGCTGATCACCAGCCGCTATCTGTCCCGCCGCTGGTCACTGACCCGGCAGGCGATGGAGCGGCTGGAGCTGGTGCGCCTCGCCGAGGCCGACGACAGCGAGGTCGAGGAGATCGACAACGCCGTCGCCGAGGAGACGGAGACGGAGGAGAAGCCGGCCCCGCTCGTGGTGCGGCGCCGGGAGGCGATCATCACCGCACTGCGGGCCGCGGGCGCCGCCCGGGTCCTCGACCTCGGCTGCGGGCAGGGCGAGCTGGTGCGGGAGCTGCTGAAGGACGTGCGGTTCACCGAGATCGTCGGACTCGACGTGTCCGTGCGGGCGCTCACCATCGCCTCCCGGCGGCTGAAGCTGGACCGGATGGGGGAGCGGCAGGCGTCCCGGGTCCGGCTCGTCCAGGGTTCGCTCGCCTACACCGACAAGCGGCTCAAGGGCTATGACGCCGCCGTGCTCAGCGAGGTGATCGAGCACCTCGACCTGCCCCGGCTGCCCGCCCTGGAGTACGCCGTGTTCGGGCACGCCCGCCCCCGCACGGTCCTCGTAACCACTCCGAACGTCGAGTACAACGTCCGCTGGGAGTCCCTGCCCGCCGGGCACGTCCGGCACGGCGACCACCGCTTCGAGTGGACCCGCGAGGAGTTCCGCACCTGGGCGACGGCGGTGGCCGGCCGGCACGGTTACGGCGTGGAGTTCACCCCCGTCGGCCCCGACGACCCCGAGGTGGGTCCGCCCACACAGATGGCAGTGTTCACACTCAGCAACGAGAAGGAGGCGAAGGCGGCATGACCGAGGCGACAGAGAACAGGGGGCGGGTCCTTCCCGTCACCGACCTCTCCCTGGTGGTCCTCGTCGGCGCCTCCGGCTCCGGCAAGTCGACGTTCGCCCGCCGGCACTTCAGGCCCACGGAGGTGATCTCCTCCGACTTCTGCCGCGGTCTCGTCAGCGACGACGAGAACGACCAGAGCGCGACCCGGGACGCCTTCGACGTCCTGCACTACATCGCCGGCAAGCGGCTGGCCGCCGGGCGCCGCACCGTCGTCGACGCCACCAGTGTGCAGCAGGACGCCCGGCGTCAGCTGATCGAGCTGGCCAGGAAGCACGACGTGCTGCCCATCGCCATCGTGCTGGACATGCCCGAGGAGGTGTGCGCCGAGCGCAACGCGGCCCGCACCGACCGCGCGGACATGCCCCGCCGGGTGATCCAGCGGCACATCCGCGAGCTGCGCCGGTCGCTGCGCCACCTGGAGCGCGAGGGCTTCCGCAAGGTGCACGTCCTGCGGGGTGCCGAGGAGGCCGAGCACGCCACCGTCGTCACGGAGAAGCGCTTCAACGACCTGACCCACCTCACCGGCCCCTTCGACATCATCGGCGACATCCACGGCTGCTCCGCCGAACTGGAGGCCCTGCTCGCCAAGCTGGGCTACGCCGACGGTGTGCACCCCGAGGGCCGTACCGCCGTCTTCGTCGGCGACCTGGTCGACCGCGGCCCGGACACACCGGGCGTGCTGCGCCGGGTGATGTCGATGGTGAGGTCGGGCAACGCGCTGTGCGTGCCCGGCAACCACGAGAACAAGTACGGCCGTTACCTCAAGGGCCGCAACGTCCAGCACACGCACGGCCTCGCCGAGACCATCGCGCAGATGGAGGGCGAGAGCGAGGAGTTCGAGGCGGAGGTCCGGCAGTTCCTGGCGGGCCTGGTCAGCCACTACATCCTCGACGGCGGCAGGCTGGTCGTCTGCCACGCCGGCCTGCCCGAGAAGTACCACGGCCGCACCTCCGGCCGGGTCCGCTCGCACGCCCTGTACGGCGACACCACCGGCGAGACCGACGAGTTCGGGCTGCCGGTGCGCTACCCGTGGGCGGAGGACTACCGGGGCCGCGCGGCGGTGGTCTACGGCCACACCCCGGTCCCCGAGGCGACCTGGCTCAACAACACCATCTGCCTGGACACCGGCGCGGTCTTCGGCGGCAAGCTGACCGCGCTGCGGTGGCCGGAGCGCGAGCTGGTCGACGTACCGGCCGAGCGGGTGTGGTACGAGCCGGCGCGTCCGCTGCGCTCCGAGGCGCCCGGCGGACAGGACGGCCGCCCGCTGGACCTGGCGGACGTGCACGGCCGCCGCGCCGTGGAGACCCGGCACGCCGGCAGGGTGGCGGTCCGCGAGGAGAACGCGGCGGCGGCCCTGGAGGTCATGAGCCGCTTCGCGGCCGACCCGCGCCTGCTGCCGTACCTGCCGCCGACCATGGCACCGACGGCGACCTCCCGGGTGGACGGCTATCTGGAGCACCCGGCCGAGGCGTTCGCACAGTACGCGGCGGACGGCGTGGAGCGGGTCGTGTGCGAGGAGAAGCACATGGGCTCGCGGGCCGTGGCCCTCGTGTGCCGGGACGCGGCGGCGGCGACGAAGCGCTTCGGTGTGGACGGCCCCACGGGCTCCCTCTACACCCGTACCGGCCGCCCGTTCCTCGACGACGAGAAGGTGACCGAGGAGATCCTCGGCCGCCTGCGCGCGGCGATCACGGACGCCGGGCTCTGGGACGAGCTGGCCACCGACTGGCTCCTGCTGGACGCCGAGCTGATGCCGTGGTCGCTGAAGGCCTCGGGGCTGCTGCGCAGCCAGTACGCGGCCGTCGGCGCCGCGTCCGGCGCGGTGTTCCCGGGCGCGCTGGCCGCCCTGGAAGCCGCCGCCGCGCGGGGCACGGAGGTGGGTGAGCTGCTGGACCGGCAGCGGCAGCGCGCCGCCGACGCGACCGCGTTCACCGCCGCCTACCGCCGTTACTGCTGGACCACGGACGGCCTGGACGGCGTGCGCCTCGCACCCTTCCAGCTGCTGGCCGTCCAGGGCCGCAGCCTCGCCGCGCTGCCGCACGACGAGCAACTGGCCCTGATCGACCGGCTGGTGGAGCACGACGCCACCGGGCTGCTGCAGACCACCCGGCGGCTGTACGTCGACACCGGCGAGGCGGAGTCGGTGCGCGCGGGCGTCGACTGGTGGCTGGAGATGACCGGCCGCGGCGGCGAGGGCATGGTGGTCAAGCCGGTCGGCGCGCTGGTCCGCGACCATGACGGCCGGCTGGTGCAGCCCGGCATCAAGTGCCGCGGCCGGGAGTACCTGCGGATCATCTACGGTCCCGAGTACACCCGCCCGGACACCCTCGCGAGGCTCCGCGGGCGTTTCCTGAACCACAAGCGGTCCCTCGCCCTGCGCGAGTACGCCCTCGGTCTGGAGGCCCTGGACCGGCTCGCGGACGGAGAGCCGCTGTGGCGGGTGCACGAGGCGGTGTTCGGGGTGCTGGCCCTGGAGTCGGAGCCGGTGGACCCGCGTCTGTAGCCGGCACGGTTCTCGTCGATGTGACGAAAACAGGAAGGATCGGAAACTGTCGAGAAGGGCGTGAAGACGGTCGGCGACGGCCAGGATGGAGGCATGGCATACCACGTCGACTCCGAGGCCGGTCGGCTGCGCCGGGTGATCCTGCACCGGCCCGACCTCGAGCTCAAAAGGCTCACGCCCAGCAACAAGGACGCCCTCCTCTTCGACGACGTGCTGTGGGTGCGGCGGGCGCGCGCCGAGCACGACGGGTTCGCCGACGTGCTGCGCGACCGCGGCGTCGCCGTCCACCTCTTCGGTGACCTCCTCACCGAGACCCTGGAACTCCCCGAGGCCCGCACCCTCGTCCTCGACCGGGTCTTCGACGAGAAGGAGTACGGTCCGCTCGCCACCGACCACCTGCGCGCCGCCTTCGAGTCCTTGGCCGCCCGTGAACTGGCCGAGGCGCTCGTGGGCGGCATGACCAAGCGGGAGTTCCTCCAGGCGCACGCGGAGCCGACGTCCGTCCGTTTCCATGTGATGGACCTCGACGACTTCCTCCTCGGCCCGCTCCCCAACCACCTCTTCACCCGTGACACCTCCGCCTGGATCTACGACGGGGTCGCCATCAACGCCATGCGCCTGCCCGCGCGGCAGCGCGAGACCGTCCACTTCGAGGCCATCTACCGGCACCACCCGGTCTTCCGTGACGAGACGTTCCGCGTCTGGTCCCAGGGGCAGGCCGACCACCCCTCCACCATCGAGGGCGGCGACGTCCTGGTGATCGGCAACGGCGCCGTGCTGATCGGGATGAGCGAGCGCACCACCCCGCAGGCCGTGGAGATGCTGGCCCACAAGCTGTTCGCGGCCGGCTCCGCGCGCACGATCGTCGCGCTCGACATGCCCAAGCGGCGCGCCTTCATGCACCTCGACACCGTGATGACCATGGTCGACGGCGACACCTTCACCCAGTACGCGGGGCTCGGCATGCTGCGCTCGTACACCATCGAGCCGGGGGTCTCGGAGAGGGAACTGAAGGTCACCGACCATCCGCCGGAGCACATGCACCGGGCGATCGCCGCCGCCCTCGGCCTCGGCGAGATCCGGGTGCTGACCGCCACCCAGGACGTGCACGCCGCCGAGCGCGAGCAGTGGGACGACGGCTGCAACGTCCTCGCCGTCGAGCCCGGGGTCGTCGTCGCCTACGAGCGCAACTCGACCACCAACACGCATCTGCGCAAGCAGGGCATCGAGGTGATCGAGATCCCGGGCAGCGAGCTGGGCCGGGGCCGGGGCGGGCCGCGCTGCATGAGCTGTCCCGTGGAGCGGGACGCTGTATAGAAATGTGAAGGGTCGTATAGACTTACAGAGTCCCCTGTAGTCGTACCTCTGGAGCGCCCCATGGCGACAGTCCCGACCGCCCTCGTCGGCCGCCACTTCCTCAAGGAGCTGGACTTCACCGAGGAGGAGTTCCGCGGCCTGGTGGAGCTGGCGGCCGAGCTGAAGGCCGCCAAGAAGGCCGGGACCGAGACGCCGTACCTGCGCGGCCGGAACATCGCGCTGATCTTCGAGAAGACCTCGACGCGCACCCGCTGCGCGTTCGAGGTCGCCGCCGCCGACCAGGGCGCCCACACCACCTACCTCGAGCCGTCCGGCTCGCAGATCGGGCACAAGGAGTCCGTGAAGGACACCGCCCGCGTGCTCGGCCGGATGTACGACGCCATCGAGTACCGCGGGGACAGCCAGGCCAAGGTCGAGGAGCTGGCCGCACACGCCGGTGTGCCCGTCTACAACGGCCTCACCGACGACTGGCACCCCACCCAGATGCTCGCCGACGTGCTCACCATGACCGAGCACAGCCCCAAGCCGCTGAGACAGATCGCCTTCGCCTACCTCGGTGACGCCCGCTTCAACATGGGCAACTCCTACCTGGTCACGGGCGCGCTGCTGGGCATGGACGTGCGGATCGTCGCGCCCAGGAGCTACTGGCCCGCACAGGAGGTCGTCGACCGTGCCCAGCGGCTGGCCGCCTCCAGCGGTGCCCGGCTCACCCTCACCGAGGACGTCGCCCAGGGCGTCGCGGGCGCCGACTTCGTCGCCACCGACGTCTGGGTCTCCATGGGCGAGCCCAAGGAGGTCTGGGCCGAGCGGATCAAGGCGCTCGCGCCGTACACCGTGACCATGGACGTCCTGCGGGCCACCGGCAACCCGGACGTGAAGTTCCTGCACTGCCTGCCGGCCTTCCACGACCTCGGCACCCAGGTCGGCCGCGAGATCCACGAGACCTACGGCCTGGACTCGATCGAGGTCACGGACGAGGTCTTCGAGTCGGCGCACTCGGTCGTCTTCGACGAGGCCGAGAACCGGCTGCACACCATCAAGGCGGTGCTGGTCGCCACACTCGGGCGCTGACCCCTGGTCCACCGCCCCGACCAGGCCCTATCCTGACCGGCGGCCCGGAATCACCCCTTCCGTCGCCGTCGCCGCGACCGACACCCCCGGTCGCCCGCACCACCAGAAACGAGCACCACCCGCAATGCCCGCTCCCCGCATCAAGTCCCCGCACCTGCTGGTCGCCGAATCCGGCGCCGACCGCGAGGGACACGGCCTGAAGCGCACGATGGGCCTCTTCCAGCTCATCTGCTTCGGTGTCGGCGCCATCGTCGGCACCGGCATCTTCGTCGGCCTCTCCGACTCCGTCGCCCAGGCCGGCCCGGCCGTCGTCGTCTCCTTCATCCTCGCCGCGGTCACCTGCGTCTTCACCGCCTTCTCCTTCGCGGAGCTGGGCGGCGCGATCCCGGTGTCCGGCTCCTCGTACTCCTTCGCCTACGCCGGCCTCGGCGAGTCCACCGCCTTCCTGGTCGGCTGGTGCCTGCTGCTGGAGTACGGCATCTCCATCTCGGCCGTCGCCGTCGGCTGGAGCCAGTACGTCAACGAGCTGCTGCACAGCCTCACCGGCTGGCAGCTGCCGGCCGCGCTGTCCGCGGGCCCGGGAGACGGCGGAATCGTCAACCTCCCGGCCGTGATCGTCATCGCCATGGCCTCCGTGCTGCTGGTGCGCGGCGTGCGCGAGAGCGCCCGGGCGACGGCCGCCATGGCCGCCGTCAAGCTCGTCATCCTGCTGGCCTTCTGCGCCATCGGCTACAGCGCCTTCAAGCACGGCAACCTCACCCCGTTCTCGCCGGCCGGCCTCGGCGGCATCGGCGCGGGCACCACGGCCGCGTTCTTCTCCTACATCGGCTTCGACGCGATCACCACCGCCGGTGAGGAGGCCAAGAACCCGCGCCGGGACATCCCGGTCGCGATCATGGTCTGCATGGGCATCGTGACCCTGCTGTACTGCGCGGTCGCGCTCGCGGCGATCGGCGCCATCGGCGGCAAGCAGGTCGCCGGCCGCCCCGCGGCCCTCTCCTACGTCGTCAACGAGGTCACCGGCTCCACCGTCGGCGGCGGCGTGATCGCCTTCGGCGCGGTCGTCGCCATCGCCTCGGTCGTCCTCGCGGTGATGTACGGCCAGACCCGCATCCTGATGTCGATGTCCCGCGACGGCCTGATCCCGCGCGTCTTCGAGAAGGTGAACCCGAAGACCTCCACCCCGGTGGCCGGCACCCTGATCGTCGCCGTCGTCTTCGCGGTCCCGGCGGCCTTCGCCTCCCTCGACGCGGTGATGAACCTGTGCACCATCGGCACGCTCGCCGTCATGGCCGTCGTCAACATCGCCGTGATCGCCCTGCGCCGCCGCGAACCGGGCCTCACCCGCAGCTTCCGCGTCCCGCTCTACCCCGTCGGCCCGCTGCTCGGCGTCGCCTTCTGCCTGTACCTGATGTACGAGACCGGCTGGACGACCTGGATCCAGTTCGCCGTGTTCCTCGCGGTGGGCCTGGCGATCTACGCCGTCTACGGCCGCCGGCACTCCACGCTGGCCCAGGCGGCCGTCGAGGTCACGCCGAGCGCCGCCGCTGAGCGGGAACCGCAGGCAGTCTGAACCACACCGCCTTGCCCGACGGGGTGGGGCGGTGACCGCAGGACGAGCTGAGGGCGCGGATCAGCAGCAGCCCGCGCCCGCCCTCCTGCCAGACGTCGGGCTCCTCGAACACCGGCCGGGTCAGATGCCCGGGCGGCGCCGGGTCCGGGTCGTGCACCTCGACCTGGCAGCCCGTCGGCAACAGCTGCACCACCAGCTCGATCGGGCCGCGCCCGGCGGTGTGCTCCACCGCGTTGGCCACCAGCTCCGCCGTGAGCAGCTCGGCGGTGTCGTGGTCGGCCGGATGCTCCACCTCGGTGAGGGCCGTGCGCACCAGGGCGCGCGCGACGGGCACCGCCGCGGCCGTGTGCGGCAGCGCGATGCGCCAGGAGGCCGGTTCCGTGGGGCGTTCGTGCAAGGCGAGTCCGTTCATGGAGCAGGCTGTCCTGCTTTCGACTGTAGGAATGGTACGGGCCCGGCCACCACAGACCGTCGTCGGGCTTCGCCCGGGGCCTTCGACCCCGGTACCGGGCGGCTTACCCAGGCGAACGCCCCGCCTCGCCCGGCGGCGCCCACTGTTACGGCGCTGTCGAGGAGCGGTGACGCATGTGACCGGACTCGGCCGATCGGCCCGACCTCTGTCGCGCCCTCGTGACGACAGTCACAAACAAGTGATAGCTTCGTGAGGTAGCGCAACGTACGGCACCGCCGCCCTAGGAGGCCGCACGTCATGAGTCCCTTCACCGGCTCCGCCGCCCGCACCTCCGACTGGGAGCACCTGCGGCTCCAGCTCGCCGACGGGGTCGCCACCGTCACCCTCAGCCGTCCCGAGAAACTCAACGCGCTCACCTTCGGCGCCTACGCCGACCTGCGCGACCTGCTGGCCGAGCTGTCCCGGGAGCGCGCCATCCGCGCCCTGGTGCTGGCCGGCGAGGGGCGGGGCTTCTGCTCCGGCGGTGACGTCGACGAGATCATCGGCGCCACCCTCGCCATGGACACCGCCCGGCTGCTGGACTTCAACCGGATGACCGGCCAGGTGGTGCGGGCGATCCGCGAGTGCCCCTTCCCGGTGATCGCCGCCCTGCACGGCGTGGCGGCGGGCGCGGGCGCGGTCCTCGCCCTGGCGGCCGACTTCCGCGTGGCGGACCCGACCGCCCGCTTCGCGTTCCTCTTCACGCGCGTCGGCCTGTCCGGCGGCGACATGGGCGCGGCCTACCTGCTGCCCCGGGTCGTCGGCCTCGGGCACGCCACCCGTCTGCTCATGCTGGGCGAGCCCGTCCGGGCGCCCGAGGCCGAGCGCATCGGCCTGATCAGCCAACTGACGGAGGAGGGCGCAGCCGACGAGACGGCCCATGCGCTGGCCCGCCGCCTCGCCGACGGCCCGGCCCTCGCCCACGCCCAGACCAAGGCCCTCCTGACGGCCGAGCTGGACATGCCGCTGGCGGCGTCCATCGAACTGGACGCCTCGACCCAGGCCCTCCTGATGAACGGCGAGGACTACGCGGAGTTCCACGCGGCCTTCACGGAGAAGCGCCCGCCGAAGTGGCAGGGGAGGTGACCCTTCATGCGTGTGGCGGTCATCGGCGGTGGCCCCGGCGGCCTGTACGCGGCGGCGCTGCTGAAACGGCTCGACCCGGGTCGTGAGATCACGGTCTGGGAACGCAACGCCCCGGACCAGACCTTCGGCTTCGGCGTGGTCCTCTCGGACGAGACCCTTGGTGGCATCGAACACGCCGACCCCGTGGTCCACGAGGCCCTGCAACGGGACTTCGTCCGCTGGGACGACATCGACATCGTGCACCGGGGCGCCACACACCGCTCCGGCGGCCACGGATTCGCCGCGCTCGGCCGGCGCCGCCTCCTGGAGATCCTGCACGAGCGCTGCCGCCTGCTCGGCGTGGACCTGAGGTTCTCCACCGAGGCGCCCCACCCGGACACCCTCTCCGCCGAGTACGACCTCGTCATCGCCGCCGACGGCATCAACAGCACCACCCGCGAGACCTGGGCACCCGCGTTCGGACCCCGGTTGACGGCACACCGCTGCCGTTACATCTGGCTCGCCGCCGACTTCCCCTTCGACGCCTTCCGCTTCGAGATCGCCGAGACCGAGCACGGCGTGATGCAGCTGCACGGCTACCCGTACGCGGCCGACGCCTCCACCGTGATCGTCGAGATGCGCGAGGAGGTCTGGCAGGCGGCGGGATTCGACGACGTCACTCCGCACGAGTCCGTCGAGCGCTGCGCCAAGATCTTCGCCGAAGCGCTCCGCGGCCGGCCCCTGCGCTCCAACAACTCGGCGTGGACGACGTTCCGCACGGTCGTCAACGACCACTGGTCGCACGGCAACGTCGTCCTGCTCGGCGACGCCGCGCACACCGCGCACTTCTCGATCGGCTCCGGTACCAAACTCGCCGTCGAGGACGCCCTCGCCCTCGCCGCCTGTCTCCGGGAACACCCCGATGTGCCGAGCGCGCTGGCGGCGTACGAGGAGGAGCGCAAACCCGTCGTCGCCTCCACCCAGCGGGCGGCCCGGGCGAGCCTGGAATGGTTCGAGAACCTGCGCCTGTACCTCGGCCAGCCGCCCCGCCAGTTCGCCTTCAACCTGCTCACCCGCAGCCGCCGTGTCACCCATGACAACCTCCGGCTGCGCGACGCCCGCTTCACCGGGGCCGTCGAGCGCGAGTTCGGCTGCCCGCCCGGAACGCCCCCGATGTTCACCCCGTTCCGGCTGCGCGGACTGACCCTGCGCAACCGGGTCGTCGTGTCGCCGATGGACATGTACTCCGCCACCGACGGCGTCCCCGGCGACCTCCACCTCGTCCACCTCGGCGCCCGGGCCCTCGGCGGGGCCGGGCTCGTCATGACCGAGATGGTGTGCGTCAGCGAGGAGGGCCGGATCACGCCGGGCTGCGCCGGGCTGTACACCGGGCGGCAGGCCGAGGCGTGGCGGCGCGTCACCGACTTCGTGCACCGCGAGGCACCCGGCACTGCGATCGGCGTCCAGCTGGGCCACTGCGGCCGCAAGGGCTCCACGAGGTTGATGTGGGAGGGCATGGACGAGCCGCTGCCGCACGGCAACTGGCCGCTCGTCGCCGCCTCCCCGCTGCCGTACAAGCCCGGCAGCCAGACCCCCAGGCAGCTCTCGCGCGCCCAGCTCACCGACATCCGCGAGCAGTTCACCGCCGCCGCCTGGCGGGCCGCCCGCGCCGGATTCGACCTGCTGGAACTGCACTGCGCGCACGGCTACCTGCTCTCCGGCTTCCTCTCGCCCCTCACCAACCACCGCACCGACGCCTACGGCGGCTCGCCGGAGCGCCGCCTGAGGTTCCCGCTGGAGGTCTTCGACGCCGTACGCGCGGTGTGGCCGGCCGAGCGGCCCATGACGGTGCGCATCTCCGCGACCGACTGGGCCGAGGGCGGCACGGCCGCCGAGGACGCGGTGGAGATCGCCCGCGCCTTCGCCGAGCACGGCGCCGACGCGATCGACGTCTCCACCGGGCAGGTGGTGGCGGAGGAGCGGCCGGAGTTCGGGCGGTCGTACCAGACGCCGTTCGCCGACCGGATCCGGCACGGGGCCCGTGTCCCGGTGATCGCGGTCGGCGCGATCTCGTCCTGGGACGACGTCAACTCCCTGATCCTCGCCGGGCGTACGGACCTGTGCGCGCTGGGCCGTCCGCACCTGTACGACCCGCACTGGACCCTGCACGCGGCGGCCGAGCAGGGCTACGAGGGCCCCGGCGCCGTCTGGCCCGCCCCCTACCGGGCCGGCAGCAGGCGCCCCCGGACCGGCCGCACGGACGCCCCGAAGCCGCGGCTGTCGCTCACACACCCTCCACGCGATCCGCACCGCTCCTGACGCGCCCCGTTATCGGCGCCTGTCTAGGTTCTTTCGAGCCATTCGGAAGACACAGGACGCACAGGGATCGAGACCGCGATGACTGACACGAGGCCGCCGCTGCCCGAGCCGCCCGGATACGGATACGGCCACGCCCAGGCCCAGGACCCCCCGTACGCGCGGTACGCGGAACCCCCGGCGCCGCCCGCCGCGCCCGCCCCGCAGCGCCGCAGGGACGGCTCGGGCACCCGGCGTGCCGCACTGGTCATCCACTCGGTCGCCGACGTCGCGGCGGCGTTCCTGGGCCTGTGGATCCTGCTGTACCTGCTGCAGGCCAATCACGCGAACGTCTTCGTGGGGTTCGTGCAGGACGCGGCCGACTCGCTGGCCTGGTGGTCGCAGGACGTCTTCACGACGGACACCGAGAACCTCCGGGTCCTGCTCGACTACGGGCTGCCCGCGGTGCTCTACCTCGCGGTCGGGCACGGCGTCGCGATGCGGCTGCGCCGCTTCTGAGCACCGGCCCGTCACACCCCGGCGAACTCGGCCCCCGCGTCGCGCAGCCGGTGGTGCAGTCCCTGGAACACCTCCGCCGAGCGCACACCCGGCCAGGCGGCGGGCAGCAGCCGGGTGGGCAGACCGGGGTCGGCGTAGGGCAGGTGGCGCCAGGAGTCGAGGGCGAGGAGGTAGTCGCGGTAGGCCTCCTGCGGCGGGGTGTCCGGCCGGCGCTCCCAGGCGCGCAGGACCGGGGCGTGCGCGTCCAGGAAGCGTTCGTGCTCCTTGGCGATCGCGGCCAGGTCCCACCAGCGGGCCACCGCCTCGGCCGTGGGCGCGAAGCCCAGGTGCTCCCCGCGGAAGAAGTCCACGTACGGATCCAGCCCCAGCCGGCCCAGGGTGTGCCGCGTCTCCTCGTACAGCCGGGCCGGGGCGATCCACACGCCGGGGGCCGCCGTGCCGAAGCCCAGGCCGGCCAGCCGGGAGCGCAGCACATGCCGCTTCTGCCGCTCCGACTCGGGCACCGAGAACACCGCGAGTACCCAGCCGGCGTCCTCCACCGGCGCGGTCGCGTAGATGCGCCGGTCGCCGTCCTCCATCAACTGGCGTGCGTCCGGCGAGAGTTCATAGCCGGCGGCGCCCTGCTCGGTGCGGGCCGGCAGCAGCAGACCGCGCCGTTTGAGCCGGGACACCGAGGAGCGGACGGAGGGCGCGTCCACGCCGACCGCGGCCAGGAGCCGGATCAGCTCGGCGACGGGCACCGGGCCGGGCATGAAGCGGCCGTACGCGCCGTAGAGCGTGACGATGAGGGACCTGGGGGCGTGCTGCTCGGACACGTTGATCATTTTAGGTCGTCGGCATCACTGCCGGTCACCTTCGGTGCGCAGCCGGAACCGCTGCAGTTTTCCGGTGGCCGTGCGGGGCAGGGCGTCGAGGAAGACGAACTCGCGCGGGCATTTGTACGGCGCCAGCTCGGACTTGAGGAAGGCGCGCAGGGACTCCGGGTCGTGGGCGGCCCCGTCGCGCAGCACGGTGTAGGCCACCACGACCTGTCCGCGGGCCTCGTCGGGCCGGCCCACGACCGCTGTCTCCACCACGTCCGGGTGCCGTAGCAGCGCGTCCTCCACCTCCGGTCCGGCGATGTTGTACCCGGCGGAGATGATCATGTCGTCGGCGCGGGCCACATAGCGGAAGTAGCCGTCGGACTCACGGACGTAGGTGTCGCCGGTGACGTTCCAGCCGCCGCGCACGTACTCCCGTTGCCGTGGGTCGGCGAGGTAGCGGCAGCCGACCGGACCGCGCACGGCGAGCAGGCCGGGCTCGCCGTCGGGCACCGGTGTGCCGTGCGCGTCCTGCACCCGCGCCTGCCAGCCCGGCACCGGGACGCCCGTGGTGCCCGGCCGGATACGCTCGTCCGCGGCGGAGACGAAGATGTGCAGCAGTTCCGTTGCGCCGATGCCGTTGATGACGCGCAGGCCGGTGCGTCCGTGCCAGGCCCGCCAGGTGGCCGCGGGCAGGTTCTCGCCGGCCGACACACAGCGCCGCAGCGACGTCAGGTCGTACCCGTCCAGCAGCTCCAGCATGGCGCGGTAGGCGGTCGGGGCCGTGAAGAGGACCGAGACGCGGTGCTCGGCGATCGCGGGCAGCAGCCGGCGCGGGCCCGCGTCCTCCAGGAGCAGGGAGCTGGCGCCGGCCCGCATCGGGAAGACCACAAGACCGCCGAGGCCGAACGTGAAGCCGAGCGGGGGACTGCCGGCGAAGACGTCGTCCGCCCGGGGGCGCAGCACGTGTTTCGAGAAGGTGTCCGCGATCGCCAGCACGTCCCGGTGGAAGTGCATGCACCCTTTCGGGCGACCGGTGGTGCCCGAGGTGAACGCGATCAGGGCCACGTCGTCGGCCGCGGTGTCGACCGCCGGGTACGGCGTGCCGGGCCCGGGGCGGTTCAGGAGGTCGTCGGGGCCGTCGCCGCCGTACGTCGTGATCCGCAGCCCGGGTATGCCGGCCTTCGCCAGGTCGTCCACCGAGCGGATGTCGCACAGCGCGTGCCGCACCAGGGCGATGCCGCACAGGGTGGCCAGCTCGTGCGGGCGCTGCTGGGCCAGCACGGTGACCGCTATCGCGCCCGCCTTCAGCACGGCGAGCCAGCAGGCGGCGAGCCAGGGGGTGGTGGGGCCGCGCAGCAGGACCCGGTTGCCGGGGGCCACGCCCAGGTCGCCGGTGAGCACGTGCGCGATCCGGTCGACGTGCCCGCGCAGGTCGCCGTACGTCCAGCTGGGGCCGTCCACGACGTGGAAGACCGGGCGGGACGCATCGGTGTGGTCCAGGAGTTCGGCGGCGCAGTTCAGCCGATCGGGGTAACGCAGCTCCGGCAGGTCGAACAGCAGCTCGGGCCACTCGTCCGGCGGCGGCAGGTGGTCGCGCGCGAAGGTGTCGACATGGGCCGAGCGATGCATGGCGGTTCGCCCCCTTGCCGTGGCTGGCGTCGAGACGGGCGTCGTGGTGGGCACCGGCGTCCTGGTGGGCTCGCGAATCGAGCGTATCGTGTTGGTGACGGCAGTCAAGCTTGCGCGATAACGTCGGAGGTGGGGACGTCCGCCTCGGACGGCAGTGGAGCCGGGAGCCGGACAACGGCCCCCGGAACAGGACGGGAAGGGCCCCGGCGGCACCGACCCGGACGGCGACGGGGTACGGCCCTGACGGGCCGCCCCGGAGGGAGGACCGGCAGTGCCCGCATTCTCACTCGAACCGGAGCGGATCGCCTGGTGTGCCGAGCTGCGCACGCTGGCCGCCGAAGGGCTGCGCCCGCTCGCCGACAAGGGCGAACCGGGCCACGTCAACCGGCCGCTCCTCGCGGAACTCGGCCGACTCGGGCTGCTGGCGCGCCTGTTCACCTCCGGCGCGCTCGACCTGTGCCTGATGCGCGAGTCCCTCGCCCAGGCCTGCACCGAGGCCGAGACCGCCCTCGCCCTGCAGGGCCTCGGCGCCCACCCGGTGCACGCCCACGGCAGCCCCGCACAGCGCGAGCGCTGGCTGCCCCGGGTCGCCGACGGCAGCGCGGTCGCCGCGTTCGCGCTGAGCGAGCCCGGGGCCGGTTCGGACGCGGCCGCGCTGTCCCTCGCTGCCGAGCCCGACGGCGGCGACGGCTGGCGGCTCACCGGCGCCAAGTGCTGGATCTCCAACGCCCCCGAAGCCGACTTCTACACCGTCTTCGCCCGCACCACACCCGGCGCCGGAGCCAGGGGCGTGACCGCGTTCCTCGTCCCGGCCGACCGGCCCGGGCTCACCGGCAGCGCACTGGAGATGCTCTCGCCGCACCCCATCGGCGCCCTGGACTTCGACGCCGTACCCGTCGGCCCCGACGACGTGCTCGGCGAGAGGGACCGCGGCTTCGCCGTCGCCATGGGCACCCTCAACCTCTTCCGGCCCAGCGTCGGCGCCTTCGCGGTCGGCATGGCCCAGGCGGCACTGGACGCGACCGTCGCGCACACCCGGCGACGCGAGGCGTTCCACGGGACGTTGAGCGACCTGCAGGCCGTGTCCCACCAGGTCGCCGAGATGGCGCTGCGCACCGAGGCGGCCCGGCTGATGGTCTACGCGGCGGCGACCGCCCACGACGAGGGTGCCCCCGACGTCCCCCGGCGTGCCGCCATGGCCAAGCTGCTCGCCACCGAGACCGCGCAGTACGTCGTCGACACCGCCGTCCAGCTGCACGGCGCCCGCGCCCTGCGCCGCGGCCACCTGCTCGAACACCTCTACCGGGAGGTGCGCGCCCCACGCGTCTACGAGGGGGCGAGCGAGGTCCAACGGGGCATCATCGCCAAGGAGCTGTACGCCACGGCACAAGAGGAGGAGGCCCGGTGAGCACCGAGCGCGTCAACCCGCCCGAGCTGTCCCCGCCCACGGGCTTCTCGCACGCCGTCGTCGCGGCCGGCTCCCGCGTGGTGTTCCTGGCCGGCCAGACCGCCCTCGACCCCGACGGCAAGATCGCCGGCGCAGCGCTCCCCGAGCAGTTCGAGCGGGCCCTCACCAACCTCCTCACCGCCCTGCGCGCGGCCGGCGGCACCCCCGCCGACCTCGCCCGCGTCACCGTCTACGCCACCGACGTGGCCGCCTATCGCGCCCAGGCCCCGGAACTCGGCCGGATCTGGCGCACCCTGGCGGGCCGGGACTATCCCGCGATGGCCGTCGTACAGGTCGTACGGCTGTGGGACGAGCAGGCGCTGGTGGAGCTGGACGGGTTCGCCGTGCTGCCGTAGCGGGCCGGATCAGGCGGCCACCGCGAGCCGCTCGGCCGGGACCCGGCGGGGCGGGACCACGCTGCCGTCCGGGTGCAGCTCCCCGCTGTCGTCGAAGACGATGGAGCCGTCGCACAGCAGGGTCCAGCCCTGTTCGGGGTGGGCGGCCACCGGGTGCGGCGTGCCGGTACGGGACGCGGCACATCCGGCGGAGGAGGACGGACAGGAGCACATGGCGCACCTCCACATCGGCTGTGGGGGAAGCGGCCGGTTCGGCCACCACCCCCGTACACAGACCATCCTCCCGCCGTGAACGCACCGGTACCGCCCGCCGTGAAGCGTGACAACATGCGGACAACTCCCGTACGTTCCCATGACGCGCCACCGAAGGAGTGACGGTCACGCCTCGCGGCCCGGCCGCCCGGTACCAGTGGAGGCCCTGAGCCCACCAACACCGGGAGGTACCCCATGCCGGCACGCCCCGCCCTCGCCGCGGCCCTCGGCACCGCGGCCCTGCTGTGCGCCGCCGTCGCCCCGGCCACCGCCGACGCGTCCGAGACCGTGACCGTCGACAAGACCGGCCACATCACCAAGGACGGCACCGTCACCCTCTCCGGCACCTACCGGTGCACCGGGGCCGAGGGCATCGCCTTCGTCAGCTCCTCGATCAGCCAGGCCGACAAGAACCGCAAGATCGTGTACGGCATCGGTGGCAGCGCCGCGGAGTGTGACGGCGCCGAGCACCGGTGGGAGAACTCCGGCAAGGTCTCGCCGGACGACATCAAGGCCGGCAAGGCCCACGTCCAGGCCACGGTGACGGAACTGCGTTCCGGCGGACTGCTGTTGCTGCCGGCCTTCCACGCCGTCCAGGAGAAGGACGTCACGCTCAGCGGGAAGTGACGGCGGTGCGGCGCGGGCCGGCCACCCCGCACCCCGGCCCGCGGCCCCTGGCCGAACGCCCCCTGGTTCAGGCGCGGCTGACGCCCTCCTCGTCCGGCGGGGCCGCTCTGCGGCGGACCAGCGGGGTGCCCGGGCGGCGCAGTGCGGCCACGAACTTGTAGCGCGAGCCCCGGTACACCGAGCGCACCCACTCCACCGGTCTGCCCTCCGCGTCCCGTGAGTGCCGGGACAGCAGCAGCATCGGCAGGCCCACGTCGGTGGCGAGCAACTGCGCCTCGCGCGGGTTCGACAGCGAGGTCTCGATGGTCTCGTCGGCCTCCGCGAGATGGACGCCGTACACCTCGGCCAGCGCCGTGTACAGCGACGGATAGGTGGCCAGGGACGCGCGCAGACCGGGGAAGCGGCGTGCGGACAGATGGGTCGTCTCGATCGCCATCGGGTCGCCGCTGGCCAGCCGCAGCCGCTCGATGCGCAGCACCCGCTCGCCGATCCCGATGCCGAGCAGGCCCGAGAGCCGCTCGTCCGCCGGGACCTCCCCGATGTCCAGCACCTGCGAGGCGGGTGTGAGGCCCTGGGCGCGCATGTCCTCGGTGTGCGAGGTGAGCTGGAGCGTGCGGTACAGCTTGGGGTGGGCGACGAAGGTGCCCTTGCCCTGGATCCGGTCGAGGCGGCCCTCGCCCACGAGTTCGGTGAGCGCCTGCCGGATGGTGGTCCGGGAGGTGTCGAACCGGACGGCGAGCAGGCGCTCGGCCGGCAGGGCCGAGCCGGGCTGCAACTCCTCGGCCATGGCGAGCAGCCGCTGTTTGATCCGGTAGTACTTCGGCACGCGCGCGGTGCGGCCGGACGCCCCTGAGTACGGCTGGGCGCTGCTGACGTCGGTGGTCATGCCTGCCTTCCCGGCTGTGTCGACGGTCTCCCGTTATAGCGACCAACTGCCTTATGGTCTAGTCCAACTCGCCTCCGTCGGATCCGGTCCGGCCGGACGCCCGGCGAAAGGGGCGGATGTGGACGGACGCGCTCCGGTGACGTTCTCGTAACGGCCGGAATCGGCTTCCCTGACCACCCTTGACACCCCGAAAGGTCTAGGCCAAGCTCCACCGTACTGGTCTACACCATTAGTGGCCAGGTCCCGAGCCCTACGTGCAACAGCGTCGTACGCAGGTCACCGCCGAGGGCGTGGGGGGTTAGTGGCATCCCTGAGGAGGGTGGCGTGAAGCGCAAGCTCGCTGCCGCGATCGTGATCGCGGGCATGATGGTCTCCGTTGCGGCGTGTGGCGGAAACGACGGCAAGGACAGCGGCGGCAAGGACGCGGGACCCGGCAGCTGGAAGGGCCAGACCCTGACGGTCTGGACCATGGACGGCTCCGCGCCGCCGCAGTGGACCAAGGACGTCCAGGCCGCGTTCGAGAAGAAGACCGGCGCGAAGCTGAAGTTCGAGATCCAGAAGTGGGACGGGATCCAGCAGAAGATCACCACCGCCCTCTCCGAGGACAACCCGCCGGACGTCCTGGAAGTCGGCAACACCCAGACCCCGGCCTACGCGGCCACCGGCGGTCTCGCCGACCTCGCCGACCTCAAGAAGGAGACCGGCGCCGACTGGACGCCCTCGGTCTCCCAGTCCTCCGTGTACGACGGCAAGCAGTACGCCGCCCCCTGGTACTTCGCCAACCGCGTCGTCATCTACAACAAGAAGATCTGGGCGAAGGCCGGCATCAAGGCCACCCCGAAGACCCGCGACGAGTTCTTCAAGGACCTGGACACCATCGGCAAGAAGACCGACGCCGAGCCCCTCTACCTGCCCGGCCAGAACTGGTACTTCTTCGACGGCCTGACCATCGGCCAGGGCGCCGACCTGGTGAAGAAGCAGGGCGACAAGTACGTCTCCAACCTCGCCGACCCCAAGGTCGCCGCGGCCATGGACATCTACAAGAAGTACGCCTCCTACTCCAAGGCGCCCAAGGACAAGGACGAGGCCACGCCGCAGCAGGCCACGATCTTCGCCAAGGGCAGGACCGGCGCGTTCATCGGCATGGGCTGGGAGGCCGGCACCGCGATCCAGGCCAACAAGGCCATCGAGAAGGACCTCGGCTACTTCACCATCCCCGGCGCCACCGCCGACAAGCCCGAGGGCGTCTTCCTCGGCGGCTCCAACCTCGCCGTAGCCCAGGGCAGCAAGAAGCAGTCCCTGGCCAAGGAGTTCCTGAAGATCGCCCTGTCCGACCAGTACGAGGGCGAGCTGTCCAAGCTCAACGGCGTCATCCCGAACAAGACGTCCCTGCAGAGCAACCTCAAGGGCAACGGCGCCGCCGAGGCCGCCGCGCCCGCCGCCGCCGTCGGCGGCACCACCCCGCTGATCCCGGAGTGGGCCGCGGTCGAGAACACCCCGAACCCGATCAAGTCCTACATGACCGCGGTGCTGAACGGCAAGGCTCCCGCGGCGGCCGCCAAGGACGTCGAGGCCGAGACCAACAAGCGCCTGGCCCAGCAGAACTGATGACCCGCCGGGGGCGCCGCGGCAGGCGCCCCCGGCTCCCTGTGCCGTTCGCACATACGGCACAGGGAGTTCGTACGGCCACGGAAGAGATGGCAACTCATGTCAGTGCAGACCGAAGGCACGGACACGGCCGGTCAGCCCGCTGTCCGCAAGGCCCGGGTGCCGGCGCCACCGCGAGGTGCGAAACCCACCTCGGGCACCCCGTCCCGCCGCGGCGCCGCCGCCCCCTACCTCCTCCTGCTGCCCGCGCTGCTGGCCACCGTGGTCCTGCTCGGCTGGCCCCTGGTCAAGAACGGCATGCTGTCGTTCCAGAACCTCAACCCGCGGCAGCTCATCCAGCACCTCACCGAGTGGAACGGCGTCGAGAACTACAAGGAGGTCCTGACCGGCTCGGACTTCTGGAAGGTCGTCGAGCGCACGATCTTCTTCACCGCCGCCAACGTCGTGCTCATCATGGTGTTCGGCACCCTGATCGGACTGCTCCTCGCCCGCCTCGGCAAGAAGATGCGGCTCACCCTCCTGGTGGGCCTCGTGCTCGCCTGGGCCATGCCCACGATCGCGGCCACCACCGTCTACCAGTGGCTGTTCGCCCAGCGCTACGGCGTCGTCAACTGGGTACTGGACCAGCTCGGCTGGCACTCCATGGCCGACCACAACTGGCTGGGCAGCCAGTTCTCCACGTTCTCCGTGATCACCCTGCTGATCGTCTGGATGTCGATCCCCTTCGTGGCGATCAACCTCTACGCCGCCACCACCACCATCCCCAGGGAGCTGTACGAGGCCGCGTCCCTGGACGGCGCCGGCGCCTGGCAGAGCTTCACCTCCGTGACCCTGCCGTTCCTCAGGCCGTTCCTGTACTCCACGACCTTCCTCGAGGTCATCTGGGTCTTCAAGGCGTTCCCGCAGGTCTTCGCCATGAACGAGGGCGGCCCCGACCGCCTCACCGAGACCCTGCCGGTCTACGCCTACGTCGAGGGCGTCGGCAACCAGCACTTCGGAGTCGGCGCGGCGATCTCCTTCCTGACCATCCTGGTGCTGCTCGTCCTGACCTCGTACTACCTGCGCATGGTGCTCAAGCAAGAGGAGGAGGAGCTGTGAAGCGCTCGCTCTTCGGCCGGATCTGGCCCAACGCGACCGCCGTCGTCCTCTTCGCCGGCTTCGTGTTCCCCGTGTACTGGATGTTCGCCACGGCCTTCAAGCCCACCGGCGACATCATCGCCGACACCCCGGTGTGGTTCCCGACGAACGTCACCCTCAGCCACTTCAAGAAGGCGGTCGACGCCGACCACTTCTGGACGCTGGTCGGCAACTCCGTCACCGTCACCCTCAGTTCGGTGCTGTTCTCCCTCGTCATCGCCCTGCTCGCCGCGTTCGCCGTGGCCCGGCTGCGGTTCAGGGGGCGGCGCGGGATCATCGTCACGTTCATGCTGGCGCAGATGGCCCCCTGGGAGGTCATGATCATCGCCATCTACATGATCGTGCGGGACGACGACATGCTGAACAGCCTCGTCCCGCTCACCGTCTTCTACACGATGATGGTGCTGCCCCTCACCATCCTGACGCTGCGCGGCTACATCGCCGCCGTGCCGAGGGAGCTGGAGGAGTCGGCGATGGTCGACGGCTGCACCCGCGTCCAGGCCTTCCGCAAGGTGATCTTCCCGCTGCTCGCGCCAGGCCTCATGGCCACCTCGCTGTTCGGGTTCATCACCGCCTGGAACGAGTTCCCGCTCGTCCTGATCCTCAACAAGGACATCGAGAAGCAGACGCTGCCGCTGTGGCTGTCCCAGTTCCAGACCGCCTTCGGCGACGACTGGGGTGCCACGATGGCCGCCTCGTCCCTGTTCGCGCTGCCCATCCTGATCCTCTTCATCTTCCTGCAACGCAAGGCTGTCAGCGGTCTGACCGACGGCGCCGTGAAGGGATGACCCCGCCGATGACCACACTCGCCACCACCGGGTCTGGAAGCGGCTCCGCCGCGGGCACCACCCTCACCCGGGACGCCCTCGCGGTGCTGCAGCCGGGGTTCGACGGCACCACCGCGCCCGACTGGGTGCGCCGCCGCCTCGGTGAGGGCCTCGCCTCGGTCGCCCTGTTCGGCCGCAACGTCGTCAGCGAGGACCAGGTCGCCGCCCTGACCGCCCAGCTACGGTCCGAGCGCGACGACCTGCTGGTCGCCATCGACGAGGAGAGCGGTGACGTCACCCGCCTCGATGTGCGCACCGGCTCGTCCTTCCCCGGCAACCACGCCCTCGGCGCCGTCGACGACCCCGACCTCACCCGGGCCGTCTCCCGTGAGCTGGGCCGGCGCCTGGCGGCCTGCGGCGTCAACTTCGACTGGGCGCCCTCCGCGGACGTCAACGCCAACCCCGACAACCCCGTCATCGGGGTGCGCTCCTTCGGCGCGAGCACCGACCTGGTCGCCCGGCACACCGCGGCCTGGGTCGAGGGCCTGCAGTCCACCGGCGTCGCCGCCTGCACCAAGCACTTCCCGGGCCACGGCGACACCAACGTCGACTCCCACCACGCCGTACCCCGCATCGACGTCGACGCGAAGACCTTGTACGAGCGTGAACTGCCCCCGTTCCGCGCCGCCATCGCCGCCGGCACCCGCGCCGTCATGAGCGCGCACATCCTCGTCCCCGCCCTCGACCCCGACCGCCCCGGCACCCTCTCCCGCCGGATCCTCACCGAGCTGCTGCGCGAGGAACTCGGCTACCAGGGTCTGATCGTCACCGACGGCATGGAGATGCGCGCCATCTCCGGCACCTACGGCCTGGAGCACGGCGTGGTCCTGGCGATCGCGGCCGGCGCCGACGCCATCTGCGTCGGCGGCGGACTGTGCGACGAGGGCACCGTACTCGGGCTCCGGGACGCCCTCGTGGCCGCCGTACGCTCCGGCGCACTGCCCGAGGAACGGCTCGCCGACGCCGCCGCCCGCGTCCGCGCGCTGGCCCGCTGGACCGCACAGGCACGCAGGAGCGCGGCGGACACCGAGCCCGCGCCGGAGATCGGCCTGGTCGCGGCCCGCCGCGCACTCACCGTGACCCGCGCCGGCTCCGCGGCACCGGTCACCGCACCCGTGTACGTCGCCCAGTTCGAGCCGGCCCGCAACATCGCCGTCGGCGACCAGACCCCCTGGGGTGTGGCCGCCGAGCTCCAGCGGCTGCTGCCCGGCACCGCCGCCGGCTCCTTCACCGGCGACGGCGCCGGAGAAGCCGCCCTCGCCGCCGCCGACGGCCGCCGGATCGTCGCCGTGGTCCGCGACGAACACCGGCACCCCTGGATGGCCGCGGCCCTCGACACCCTGCTCGCCGCCCGCCCCGACACCACCGTCGTGGAGATGGGCCTGCCGCAGGCCGCCCCGCGCGGCGCGCTGCACATCGCCACGTACGGCGCCGCCCGGGTGTGCGGTGTCGCGGCGGCCGAGGCCGTCACCGCGGGCTGACCGAAACGCCCGCACCGGCCGCCCGCCCATGCGCGGGCGGCCCACTCGCTCTCGCTGTTCTCCCGGATCCCCACCGCACCTTGTGTTCCAGAGGAACCACATGCAGACGCCCCACCCCCACCTCCACCGCGCGGCCTCCGACCGCCCCTACTTCAGCGCCGACGGCGAGACCTACCTCGCCCCGACCCCCCTGCGCCACATAGAGAAGTGCCGGCCCCTCAGGGTGCTGTCCGAGGAGGACTTCGCCTTCTGGCAGACCTACGGCTACGTCGTCGTCCGCGAGGCCATCACCCCGGGCGAGGCCAAGGAACTCCTGGAGTTCGCCTGGCGGTTCCAGCGGCTGGACCCCGACGCCCCCGACTCCTGGTACACGGAACCGCGGTTCCGCTCCGAACTCGACCGGCACCTGTTCATCTACGGCTTCGTCGAGGCCTACCACCACCAGCTCATCTGGGACAGCCGCCAGACCCAGCGGGTCTACGACGCCTTCGTGGACGTCTGGGACTGCGAGGAACTGTGGGTCACGCTGGACCGGCTCAACCTCAACCCGCCCAACACACGCACCCGTTCCCGCTCCCTGATCGAACCCACCGACGAGGGCTTCGACATCGAGCTGCACTGGGACGTCGACACCACCCTCGCCGTGCTCCCGCAGCGCGTCCAGGGCGTCATCGCCCTCACCGACACCCGGCCCGGACTCGGCGGCTTCCAGTGCGCCCCGGAGCTCTTCCGCCGCTTCGAGGAGTGGCGCGTGGCGCAGCCGCCCGGCCGTGACCCGGTGCGCCCCGGCACCGACCGCGCCGACTTCCCGGTGATCCGCCCCGACCTCCAGGCCGGCGACCTGCTGATCTTCAACGGGCTCCTCGCCCACGGCGTCGCACCGAACCTCTCCGACAACGGTGTCAGAGCCGTCCAGTACCTGTCGATGATGCCCGCGCTGGAAGAGCACACCGCCCTGCGCGACTCCCGCGTCGAGTCCTGGCGCACCCTCGCGACGCCCGACTGGAACGCCACCCTCCTCGGCGACGCCCGCGAGCCGGAGGCCCACCGCTACGGGCCCGCCACGCTCACCCCCCTCGGCAGAAGACTGCTCGGCCTGGACGCGTGGACCGACCCCGCGGAAGAGGCACAGTGAACCGCATCTGCCTCTGCCTGCCCACGAACCGGGCCTGCTCCGCCACCCTCACCGCGATCCACGCCGAGGCCGCGTACGCCGCGCGCCACCACGGCGCCGACGTGGAGCTCCTGATCCTCGACTCCTCCGACGCCCGCACCCGCGCCGAGCACGCCCGGGTCGTCGCCGGACTCCACCCGACGCCGGGCGTCACCGTGCACCACCTCGACGAGGACGCCCAGCGCGTCTTCCTGCTCCGCACGATCGAGGCGGCCGGCCTGCCCGAGCCCGACCGGCTGCTCCACCTGATGCTCCCGCCGGCCGTCTCCTACGGCGCCTGCACCAACCGCGCCTTCCTGTTCGCCGCCGCCCTCGGCTGCGACTCGCTGCACCGCAGGGACTCCGACAGCACCTACCAGCTCCACGCCGGCCGACCGGTGTTCCCCGTCCACCATGAGCTGCCGCACCTCGGCCGCCCCGCCGCCGAGGCCACCGCCACGGTCACCCACACCGACCTCGCCCCGGAGCTGCTGCACCGCCCGGTCTCCCTCGCCGGCGCCTCCTTCATCGGTGAACTCTCCGTCGACATCGCCGAGATACGCCGGCTGGACGGGCACGTCTACCACGACGTGGTGAGCCTGTGGGCGCCGGCCGACTGGCCGGAGGAGCGTAAACGGGAGCTGGTGGAGGAGTCGTTCACGGGAGCGGGCACGACCCCGTTCACCTCCGACCACTCCACCCTCACCGTCGTCGACCCGATGCGCGTCGACATGTGCAACATCGCCTTCGACCGCGCGGTCTACGAACGCACTCCGCTGCCACCCGCCACCGACACCATCGGCAGCGACTACTTCCTCCTCCACCTGGTGCACGACGCCCGCCTGCCCGGCATCCTGCACAACCGGCACATCGAGAACTTCCACACCCCCGCACGCCGCACGGACACCGGATTCCCGGCCTACCAGCGCCGTTTCGTGAAGTTCCTGCTGTCGATGCTCTACTTCCACCAGGTCTACGACCGCATGGCCGCCGAGGGCACCGACCGGATCGTGGAGTTCCTGCGGGAGAGCACGCACCTGGACCGCACCGAGAACGTCTGGCGCCTGGACCGGGTCGACACCGCGTACCGCAAACTGGGCGGTCGCTACGCCGCGTTCGCGGAACGACTCGCCGAGGAACGGGGCCGGTTACTGGACGAGGCGGCACGGGACATCGAGGACTTCGCGCACCTGATCGAGGCCTGGCCGGCCCTGACGGCGGCGGCCCGCACATGAGCGCCGCACAGGGGCGCGGGGAGCTCGCCGCGTCCACGACCGACCGCATCGTCTACGACCTCACCGGCATCGAGCGCCAATACGACGCGCTGCTTGGCGAGTTGCCCGGAGTGCGGATCCGTTTCGCACTGAAGGCATGCCCCGTCGACGACGTCCTGCGCACCCTCGCGGAGCGCGGCGCCGGCTTCGACGCGGCGAGCCCCGCCGAGATCGGCCAGGCCCTCAGGGCGGGCGCCCCCGCCGACCGCATCCACTACGGCAACACCATCAAGTCCGACCGGGACATCGCCGAAGCCCACCGCCAGGGTGTCCGCACCTTCGCCACCGACAGCGTCGAGGACGTCACCGCGATCGCCGCGCACGCGCCCCGCGCCCGCGTCTTCTGCCGCCTCGCCACCAGCGGGGACGGCGCCCTGTGGGGCCTGAACCGCAAGTTCGGCTGCGCCCCGGACGACGCCGTCCACGTGCTGGAAACGGCCCGCGCGGCCGGTCTCACCCCGGCGGGCCTGTCCGTGCACGTCGGCTCCCAGCAGATGACCGGCGAGGCCTGGCAGCAGGCCGTCGACACGCTCGCCGCAACCCTGACCGCGCTGGCCGGGCGGGGGATCGTGCCCGACCACGTCAACCTCGGCGGCGGCCTGCCCGCACTCGGCTACCGGGACCGCCACGGCAACCCCCTCGACCCGCCCCTGGACAAGATCTTCACCGTGCTCCGCGAGGGCATGGACCACCTGCGCGGCCTCACCTCCTCCCCGCTCGACCTCGTGATGGAACCAGGCCGCCACCTGGTCGCCGACCACGGTGCCGTCCGCGCCCACGTCTCCCGGCTGACCCGGCGCCGCGGGCCGGACGGCGAGGACGCGTACTGGCTGTACCTGAGCTGCGGGAAGTTCAACGGACTGTACGAAATGGACCAGTTGACGCACCGGCTGTTCTTCCCGGGCCACGACCACCTCGGAGCAGACGAGTACGTCTCCGCGATCGTCGCCGGCCCCACCTGCGACAGCGACGACGCCTACGGCGGCGGCCGGCACCCGGTGCGCGTGCCCCGGTCCGTCGGCTCGGGCGACCCGGTGTGGATCCTCTCCGCCGGCGCCTACGCCACCAGCTACATGACCCAGGGCTTCAACGGCATCCGCCCGCTGCCGTGCGTGTGCGTCCGGGGCCAGGAAGGACCACTGACGTGACACACCTGATACGCGGCCTCACCGAGCCCGACTGGCCGGCGGTCATGGCCCTGGAAGCGGAGGCGTACGCGGACACCGCGCTCACGGAGGGGGAGGCCGCGCTGCGCTCACGGGCCGCGGCGGGCACCTGCCTCGTCCTGGACCTCGACGGCCGGATCGCGGGCTATGCGCTGGCCCTGCCCTACCCGAGATTCCGCTACCCCGACCTGGCCGGGCCCGAGGAGACCACCCACCGCTCCGCCAACCTGCACCTGCACGACCTCGTCGTCACCGCGCCGCTGCGGCGCAGAGGGCTCGGCAGCCGTATGGCCCGCCGGCTGGCGGACGTGGCCCTCGCCCGCGGGTTCCGGACCATGTCCCTGATCGCGGTCGCCGGCAAGGAGCCCTTCTGGCGGGCCAACGGCTACCGCGCCCACCCCGAGGCGCGCCTCCCCGCCGCTTACGGTCCCCGTGCGGTGTACATGTCAGCGCAGCTCGCCGCCGTACAGAAGGCGAGCTGATGCCCACCCCCTCCTTCCGGCGCGCCAAGTGGTCCGTAGCGGCGCTGTTCTGTTTCCTCGGCTTCCAGTACGGCACCTGGGTCTCCCGCCTGCCCGCGCTGAAGACCCGGCTGGACCTGGGCGCCGGGGAGGTGGGCCTGCTGCTGATGGCCTGCGGAGCCGGCGCGGCGGCCTCCTTCCCGCTCGTCGCCGTCCTGATGCGCCGCCTGGGCGCCCGCCGCCTGGCCCTCGCCTCCGCCGTCTGCCTGGTCGCCGTACTGGCGGCCCTGTCCGCCGTGCCCGGCTATCCGCTCGCGCTGCTCGCCGTCTGCGCCGACGGAGTCGCGGTGGGCTGCCTGAACGTCGCGATGAACGCGCAGGGCGCCGCCCTGGAGACCGCGTACGGCCGCACCGTCATGTCCCAGCTGCACGCCACCTTCAGCGCCGGCCTGCTCGCCGCCGCCCTGCTGACCTCCGGCGTCACCACCCTGACCGGGTCCGTCCCGGCCCACTTCGCCCTGGCGGGCACCCTGTTGCTGCTCCTGCTGGTCTGCTCCCGCCCGGGCCTGCTCGCCCCCACGGACCCCGGGCCACCGGACGGGGCCGGGCGACGCCGCCGCCGGACGCCGCCCTCCGCCACCACCCTGCTGATGGGCTGTGCGATGGCCTTCGGCACCATCACCGAAGGCGCGATGAACGACTGGTCGACGCTCTACCTGAAGGACGTCGTCAAGGCCTCGGCGACCGTGGCACCGCTGGGCATCGCGGTCGTCTCGGTGACGATGCTGCTGGCCCGGGTGTGCGCGGACCGCTGGCGCACCCGCTGGGGCGACGGCCGCGTGGTCCGCACCGGCAGCGCCGTGGCCGCCGCCGGGCTCGCCCTCGCCCTGCTCACGGGCGGGGTGGTGCCCACGCTCCTCGGCTTCGCCTGCGTCGGTCTCGGCGCTGCGGCCGTGACCCCGTGCGTGTACGTCGCCGCCGCCGAACACGGCGGCGGGGCGCTCGCCCTCGTCGCCGCGATGGGCACGACGGGCCTGCTGGCAGGCCCGGCCCTGATCGGCTTCGTCGCGGGCGCCGCGGGCCTCGGCCCGGGGATGGCCACGGTCGCCGCCTGCGCGCTGATCGTCACGCTGACGGCGACCTGGATCCCGTGGCGGCCCCGGGCCGCCGTCCCCCTACGGTCTTCGCCGGCGGCCCGTCGCCCGTGACGCGGACCTGGGCTCCCGCGGCACGCGGCGGACCGCTTCGGCGGCGAGTTCGGCGTCGAGCACGTGGTCGCCGTACAGGTCCTGCAGCCAGTTGGTCTGGTAGACGGTGTCGAGGTAGCGCTCGCCGAGGTCCGGCGCCACGGCCACCGCGGTCAGGCCACGGGTGTCGTGCCGGGCTAGCCAGTCCGTCGCGCCGCTGACCACCGTTCCGGTGGAGCCGCCGAACAGGAAACCGTGTCTGGCCATGCGGTGACACATCCGGATGGTGTCCGTCTCCTCCACGCGGAGCACCTCGTCGACATACGACTCGTCGAGCAGCGGCGGGCGCATGCTCATGCCGAGGCCGGGGATCATCCGGCGGCCCGGCTCGCCGCCGAACGCCACCGAACCCACGGCGTCCACGGCGACGATCCGCACCGGCCGGTGCCACTGCCGGAACCAGCGCGCGCAGCCCATCAGGGTTCCGGTGGTGCCCGCCCCGACGAAGAGGACGTCCAGTTCCGGGAACTCGGAGGCGATCTCCGGGGCCGTGGTGCGGAAGTGCGCCAGCCAGTTGCCCGCGTTGGTGTACTGACTGAGCCAGACGTACCGGTCGTCGGCCGCGCACAGCGCACGGACGTACTCGATGCGCCTGCCCAGGAAGCCACCGTTGGAGTCCTGGTCGGCCACGATGTGGACCTCGCTGCCGAGGGCCTCCATCAGCAGCCTGGTCGACAGGTTGCACCGTGAGTCCGTCACACACAGAAACCGGTAGCCCTTGCTGGCGGCGATCATGCTGAGCGCGACGCCGAGGTTCCCGGACGAGGACTCGACGAGGACGGAGTCCGGCGTCAGGAGTCCGTCACGCTCGGCGCTCTCCACCATCTCGTTCGCGGCCTTCAGCTTGATGGAGCCGGCGAAGTTGAAACCCTCGCACTTCAGATAGAGGGGCTGTCCGCAGATCGACTCCAGGTCGACGAAGAGATGGCCCTCGTTGAAGGCGTAGGGAGCGGAAATGACAGGCACGGCGGGCCTCCTGGTGCCAGGCCGGGGACGGTCGCCTCAGCCGTATCGGCGCAGGTCGTGGAAGAAGTCGTCGATGAGGCGGAGGTTCCCCGCCCGGGCTACCTCGTCGTAGACGTACTTGCCGACGACGAGGTCGAGGACGCCGAGTCCGAAGGGCGAGAAGATCACCGGCCGGTCGGCCGGCGGAGCGGCCCTTCCGAGCATCACGTCGTTGAGGGTGCCGTTCAGGAAGTCCCGGTTTCCGGTGCGCTGTTCGACCAGATGGGGGGAGGTGTCCGCCTTCAGGCAGTGCTCGACGTCGTCGACGAAGTTGGCCGAGCCGAGCAGGATCTCGGGGGCCAGGTCGCGCAGGGACACGTGCAGGACCAGCGGGTTGTGGCCGAACCAGGACGGGTCGGTGACGTGCGGCTCACCGGCCACGGTGGCGAAGACCACGAGGTCGCTGGCGCGGACCAGGTCCTCGGCGCTGTCGTGCACGGTGATCCGGGCGGTGGTGCCGGACCGCCGCAGACAGCCGCAGAAGCCGTCGGCGCTGTCGCGGGACACGTCGTGCACGCCGATCGTGTCGAACGCCCAGTCCGTGCCGTCCAGGAACGTGTGGATGTACCGGGCGATCAGGCCCGTACCGAAGAACCCCACCCGCCTGGGGCGGGGCCGGCTGCGGCTGAGCCAGTCGGCGGCCAGCGCCGCGGACGCCGCTGTCCGGGTGGCGCTGATGATCGAGCTCTCCAGGCAGGCGAACGGGTAGCCGGTGTCGTGGTCGTTGAGGATGAGCACGGCGGAGGCCCGGGGGAGACCTGCACTCACGTTCTCCGGAAAGCTGGAGATCCACTTCAGGCCGTCCACCCGGACCTGCCCGCCGATGGACGCGGGCAGCGCGATGATCCGCGCGGTGGGGCGGTCGGAGAAGCGCAGGAAGTACGACGGCGGGTTCACCGAGTCCCCGGCGCCGTGCAGCCGGTAGGCGGTCTCGACCAGCTCCACGAGCTGTTTCTCGCGCCCGCTCAGCGCCCGCTGCACCTGCTCACCGGAGATCACCGCGAAGGACGGCACCGAGGGCCGGCCGGGTACGGACCGCTCGGCGGCGGCCGACAGCACATCGGTCATCGCTCACTCGCCTCCGGGGTCGGGCAGCCGTCGGCCGGCCGCAGGGGCTCGCCCATGCCGACCAGGACCTGCCGCTCACCGGTGAAGGTCTCTCTGCTGTGCGCGGTGCGGATGTTGTCCACGAGCAGCAGATCACCGGCCTGCCAGGGCTCGCGCCGGGTGTGCGCCTCGTAGGTGTCGTTGAGCAGCTGGACGACGTCCTCGCCGATCGGACTGCCGTCTCCGTAACGGGTGTTGAACGGCAGACCGTCCGGGCCGTAGAGGTCCACCAGGTACTCGCGGACCTCAGGGGCGAGCGTCCACTCGTTGAGGAAGGCGATCTGGTTGAACCAGCAGCGCCTGCCCGTGACCGGATGCCGGACGACGGCGCTGCGGCGCTGTTCGGTGCGCAGCGACCCGTCGGCCAGCCAGGTGAAGTCGATGGCGCCGGCCCGGCAGTAGCGCTCGATCTCGGCGCGGTCGGCGGTGCCGAACGACTCCGCCAGCGACGCCCCGATCTCGTCGTTGTAGGAGCGGGTCAGCAGCCAGCCCTCCCGCTCGAACCGTTCGGTCAGCCCGGTGGGCAGCGCGCGCAGGACCTCTTCGGCGTCGGCCACCGCCGTCGCCCCGCCCTGCTCGGGCGCCTGCAGGCACGCGAACAGCATCAGGCCGGGCACCTGCAGCGCGTAACTCAGCTCGTGGTGCATGCACATCGGCTGGTTGGCCGGCCACGGTGTCGAGGAGTACAGCCCCGGGCCGTGGGCCTCACGCGGCGCGAACGCCTCCCGTTCCGTCATGAGGTCGCCGGCCAGCCGCGCGAAGACGGCACCGACGGTGTCCGTGTCCCGCAGCCCGAGGCCGCGGACGACCAGCGCCCCGTGCTCGGTGACCTGCGCACGCAGCGCCTCGCGGTGCTCGGCTGCCCAGTTCGGGGCGTCACCCGGGACGTCGACGCACAGCAGCGCGGGCCGGTCCGGCCGCAGCTCCACGTCGAGGGGTGATGCCAGGGATGAGGACGGCATCTCGGTTTCCTTTCGGTCGACCGCCTGGGGATCCGACGGCGTTCAGGAGGAGGCGAGGGGGACGGCGGCGTTCAGGACGGCCTGCGCCGCCTCGGCCGGACGGGTGCGCAGGAAGTAGTGGCCCCCGTCGGCCAGTTCGTGGAGGTCGACATGGTCGGCCAGGAGCAGCCAGTCGCGGTGGTGTTCGGCGTAGCCGCCCGTGTACGGGTCGTCGGCGGCGACGACCACCAGGACCGGAGCGGTCAGCCGCACCGGCGGCGGACTGTCCAGGGCGGCGCGGAAATAGGTGTGCGCGGACACACAGTCGTGCCGGTAGGCGGCACCGATGTGCCGGGCGTGCTGCTCGTTCAGTTCCGCGAGTTCGGCGTAGCCGCCGTCCGCGGTCAGCCGTGCCGCGATCTCGGCGTCGCTCCGGCTCGCCAGTGCGGCGATGGCGGCGTCGCGGTCGGCGGCGGTGCCGAGCAGGTGCGCACCGAGGAACACCCGCGTCACCCGCACTCCGCGTTCCTGGAGCCTCCTGGCCGTCTCGACGGCCGGCGCGGTGCCCGAGGAGTGGCCCCACAGCATGACCCGGGGCAGGCCGCGTGCCGTGATCTCGGCGGCGACCTGTTCGGCCACCTGCTCGATCGACGCGAACGGCTCGGGGTGGGCGGCCAGGTGATGGCCGGGCAGCTCCACGGCGAGGACCGCGATGCCGCTGCCCGCCAACGCGCTCGCCAGCGGCTGGTAGTTGACCGCGTTCCCGCCCGCGTAGGGGAAGCACACCAGGGCGCACTCCGGCGCACCGCCCTCGGCCGCCAGCGGCTGCAGCAGCTCCGCGTGCGGGCGGGAGGTGCCGTCCAGGAGGGCGGCCAGGTCGGCGAGCACGGGGTGCCGGGTGATGTCCTTCAGGGACACCGCGCGGTCCAGCGCGATGCTGAGCTTGACCGCGGTCAGGGAGGTGCCCCCGGAGTCGAAGAAGTGGTCCGTCCGGCCGATCTGCCGCTCGGGCACCCCCAGCAGTTCGGCCCAGGCCGCCGCGAGCCTTTGCTCGGCCGGGCTGAGAACGCCCGTGCCCGCACCGTCTGCCGCGGGGGCCGGCGCCGTCTGTTCCGCCAGCCGGGTCAGGGCCTTGCGGTCGATCTTGCCGTTGGCGGTCAGCGGGAGGCCGTCGCGCCAGTGGAACGCCGAGGGGACCATGTAGGCGGGCAGCGCCGCGGCGAGTGCCTCGCGCAGCACCTCCGGCTGCCGCTGCTCGCCGGTGTGGAAGGCGATCAGCTGCTTGCTCCCGCCGGACCGCTCGGCGACCACCACCGCGGCGTCCCGGACACCGTCCACCCGCAGCAGGGAGTTCTCGATCTCGCCGATCTCGATCCTGAAGCCGCGGATCTTGACCTGGTTGTCCCGCCTGCCGAGGAACTCCAGCTTGCCGCCGGGATGCCAGCGTCCCCAGTCACCGCCCAGGTAGAGCCGCTCACCGGGCCGGTAGGGGTCCGTCCGGTACGCCTCACGCGTCCGCTTGGGATCGTTGACGTACCCCCGGCCCACGCAGACCCCGGAGAACGCGATCAGCCCCGGGGCGCCCAGGGGTACCAGGGACAGCTGCTCGTCCACGACGTAGACACGTACGTTGCCCACCGGGCGGCCCAGCAGCACCCGGTCGGGTACGCCGTCCAGGACCTCGTGGTTGGTGTCGTCCGAAGTCTCCGTCAGCCCGTAGGCGTTGAGCAGCCTGATGCCCGGCTGGACCGCGAACCAGCGCTGCACCAGCTCCCGCTTCAGCGCCTCCCCGGTCACCGACACGCAGCGCAGGTCCGGCAGCGTGCGGGGGTGCTTCTCCAGGTACGAGACGACGACCTCCAGGTAGGAGGGGACGACCTGCGCCACGGCGACCCGGCCGCGTTCGAGCGTGTCGACGAAACGCTCCACGTCCGTGATCACGTCCTGCTCGACCAGCAGGGTCCGGCCGCCGACCAGCAGGGCCGAGACCAGCTGCCACAGCGAGATGTCGAAGCACTGCGGCGCCGTCTGCGCCACCACGCTGCCCTCGCCGATGCCCAGGTCGTCGATCTTGGCGTGGAGATGGTTGAGCAGGCCCGCGTGCTCGCACATCGCGCCCTTGGGCTCACCGGTGGACCCGGAGGTGAAGTAGATGTAGGCCAGTTGACCGGCGTCGACCCGCACGCCGAGATCGCCGTCGTCGTGCGCCTCCGCGTACGCCGTGTCGATCAGCAGCCTCTCGCATCCGGGCAATGCCGCCAGCGCCTGGTCGAGGGTGTCGGTGCTGCCGGACGCGGCCAGGACCAGCCGGCACCCCGCCCGCGACAACGTTGCCCTGATGCGGTCGGCCGGGAAGTGCGGCTCGATCGGCAGGTACACGCCGCCCGCCTTGAACACCGCCAGCGTCGCCGCCGGCCAGTCGAGATCGCGCTCGGTGACGACGGCGACCACGTCCTCCGCGCCGAGCCCCCTCGCCCGCAGCGCCCGCGCCAGCCGGTTCGCGCGCCGGTTGAGTTCCCCGTACGTCCACTCCCGCCCGCCGTGCACGGCCGCCACCGCCTGCGGATGCGCCCGTACCCGCTGCTCGAACAGTTCGTGCGCCCGCGCGTCCGGCAGCGGCCGGTGCGGGCCGGCCAGACCCTCCACCTGCTCACGCACCTCGTCCGCCGAGAGCAGACTCTGCCGTGTGTGGTCGGCGTGCACGTCCGCCGCAAGCCACCGCAGTGCCGTCAGGTGGTAGCCGCCGATCCGGGCCACGGCCGCGGCGTCCAGCACGTCCGTGCGGTACCTCAGGCGCAGCATCAGCCGTCCACTCCGGTCGGACCAGCGCACCTGCAGCACACCGTCGTCGACGTGGGCCTCGTCGTCCCCCATGGGCCCGAACACCACCTCGTACGGCGGCTGTGTCAGGCCCAGTTCCCGGCGCAGCTCCGCCACCGGGAACTCGCGGCCCGCCAGTACCTCCGCCTCCGCGTGCTCGGTGGCCGCCACGAGGTCCTGCCAGGACCCCGGGGAGACGGTGAGGCGGCAGGGCAACGGCTCGCCGTGCACGCCGGCGGTGTACCCGGTCACCACCTCCTGCTCGCCGGACAGCGCGGCCAGCACCTTGGCGTGCGCCGCCAGCAGCAGGGCGCTGATCGGCATGCCCGAACGCCGTACCAGGTCCCGTATCGCGTCCGCCACGTCGTCCGGGACCGCGGCCTCCTGCTCGGCCGTTCCCGGCACCCGCTCCCGTGTCCACCGGGGCACGGCGGTGGCACCGCCGGCCGTCAGTACACGGCTCCAGAACTCCCGGTCCAGCCGGTCCGTCCGCGCGCGCGTTCCCATGGCACGTCTCTCCTCAACTCACGGTTGCCGCAGGGGCGTTGGCTGCCGGCGTGGCCCGTCCGGCGCCGTGCGGCCGGCTGTCGTCCGCCGGCATGTCCACGGCCGGATTGCCACCCCAGCGGGCGTGCGGGGGGACTTCCTCGCCCTTCATGAGGAAGGAGTCGGGGGCCAGCACCGCCCCGTCGCCCACGGTCACGCCGTAGTGCACATGGGCGGCGACGCCCAGCGTGCAGCCGGTGCCGAGCGTGGAGCGGTCGGACTTGAACGTGCCGTCCTCCTGCGAGTGGCACTGGATCTTGCTGCCGACGTTGAGGGTGCACTCGTCGCCGATGGCGGCGAGGGTCCGCTCGGTCAGGTAGCAGCCGTCGTCGAACACCCTGCGGCCGATGCGCACGCCCAGCAGCCGCCAGACGAGGGCCTTGAAGGGAGTTCCGTTGAAGATGTTGAGGTAATGGTCCGGCACCTTCCACAGGCGCTCGTGCCACCAGAAGTACGGGTCGTAGATGGAGCACAACCGGGGCCGCAGCGCGCGGAACGCCGTGATGAACCGCTCCACCAGCACGAAGTAGAGGGTGCTGAGCGCGAGCGTGATGGCCAGGTACCCGCCGATCACCACATGTCCGACCACTCCGTACAGGTCCACGGACGCGAGCCCGAACAGCGTGAGGGCGAAGGTGTGCAGCCACCGCACGAACAGCATGACGGCCATCGAGCGAAGGTTGTAGCGGTTCTTCGCGGCGAGACGGCGGCGCAGTGAGTCGCCGGTCCTGAGGTCGTCGAACCGTGCGTCACGTTCCACCGACCGGGGGATCTCGAAGCAGGGCGAACCGAGCAGCCCCACGTTCTCCCGCACCTCACCGTCGAGCGGGACCATCACCTTCGTCGCGAGCAGACAGTTGGCCCCCGTTCTGCCGCCCGCGGGATAGGCGATGTTGTTGCCGAGGAAGTTGCGCGGCCCGATCGACGCGGAGGACAGCCGGAAGGACGTGCTGGAGTAGTCGGCGTTGATGACGGACAGCCCGTCGGCGACCATCGTTCCGCTGCCGACGGAGACGAGGAAGGGGGTCTCGTGCTGCACCTCGGTGCCGAAGTTCGACCCGGTCTGCTCGACCCGTGACAGGTCGTACCCGAGGCCCTGGAGGTAGTGGACGATGTACGAACTGTCCCCGAACAGCCAGGCGAAGAACTTGACGTTCGTCATCCGGGCGGTCGCCCGGTGGAGCGCGTAGTGGAATCCGTAGAGGGGATAGACCCGGTCGGGTCTGACGGCCAGACGCAGCAGACGCGGAACGGTGTACAGGGCGGCGAGGCCCAGGACGACGAAGCCGAAGAACAGCACCAGCGAGAGTTCCAGCGCGTCGGGGACCAGTTCGGCCCTCTTCAGCGGGGCCAACTGCGGGTCGAGGCGACTGCCGATCGCCGGCACCTGGGTGAACAGCATGTACACCCCGCCGACGGCCAGGGGAATGTACAGCAGGAACAGCTGCAGCAGGGTGCCGAGGCCGAACCAGGCCCGGCGCGCGGTGCCGCACCTGGCCGGCGCGACCCGGACGTAGTCGATCCGTGTGGGCTCGGCCGGCGAGCCGTGCCAGTGCTCACCGTCCGGCACCGCCTGGCCGCGGTGCAGGGCGGAGGAATGCCCGAGCTGTGCGCCGTCGCCCATCGAGGTGTCGATGTCGAGGACGGTCTTCTCACCGACGTACACGTCCCGGCCGAGCGTGATCGGGCCGGTCTGGATGAGTCCCGCGTGGGCCCGGTAGCAGAGGAGGAAGGAGTCCTTGCGGATCACCGTGCCGGCGCCGATCGTCAGCAGGTCGGTGCAGACCGGGACGGAGTGGGAGAGGACCGTGACGCCCTTGCCGATCCGCGCGCCGAGGGCCCGCAGGTACAGCACGTACAGCGGAGTTCCGGTGAGGAAAACCATCGGATTCGCGTGGAGCAGGACCTTGACGAGCCAGAACCGCACATACGTCAGGCCCCATACGGGAAACTCACGCGGTTTCCAGCGGCCGATGAGAAGCCATTTCGCGGCGACCGGGAATGCGCACAGAACGGTGAACCCGATTCCTCCGAACAGAAGCGACCGCAGATAGATGCCGGCCATGCCCGAACCGGTGGCGACCCACTCGTATCCCGTGGCCGTGACGAAACCGGAGACAAGGGAGTACCCGAGGAAGACCAGCAACTGGAAAGTGCCGCACAGGAGGTGGTTCAGCCGCTTTCGGCCTTCCCGTACGGCCGGTGGCGGCGCGGGCTCCGAGGACGTCGCGGGCGCGGGCGCCGACGCGGCGGCCGCCGCTTCGGCAGGCGCCGCAGCGGCCTCCCCCAGGGCCTCGGCCAGGCTCCGGACGGTCGGGTGCCGGTAGATGTCCTTCATGGACGGGGACGGCAGATCCGCCCTTTTCCTGATCCGTGCGCAGAACTGGGCCATGACCAGGGAATTGGCGCCGAGGTCGGTGAAGAAGTGACTGTCGACCGGGACGCGCTCGGCTCCGGTGACATCGGCCAGGGCCTCCGCGAGCCTGCGCTCGGTCTCCGTCCGGTCTGGGCCGCTGTCGCTCGATGTGACGGCGGGTTTGTCCGGCCCGGATATAGGGACCTCGGAGGACTGCTCCACCATGCGATCTCCCGGAGAACGTGTGAAAAGCCAGTGGCTGGTTCTTCCCTGATCACGAACCGGCAGATTCAGTGTGGCCAGGCAGACGACAGGCTGCCACTTCTCGTCGATCGCCCCGCGCCCGAGGAACGCTCGCGGGGTGCGTGTTCCCTGGTTCCGCGCACGAATGGGGCACACCCGGGAATCACCCGAACGGCGGGCCCGGAACACGCCGCACCCCTCGGCCCGTACCTGTGCGGGCGGAGGGGTGCGGCGGCCGGATGCCGGGAGAGGGGTCAGATGTCGCGGAAGATCTCGATCTGGGCGCCGATCGAGTTCAGTCGCTCGGCGAGGTCCTCGTAACCCCGGTTGATGACGTACACGTTGCGCAGCACCGAGGTGCCCTCGGCCGCCATCATCGCCAGCAGGACGACCACGGCGGGGCGCAGCGCCGGCGGGCACATCATCTCGGCGGCCCGCCAGCGGGTCGGGCCCTCGACCAGCACCCGGTGCGGGTCGAGGAGCTGCAGCCGGCCGCCCAGGCGGTTGAGGTCCGTGAGGTAGATCGCGCGGTTGTCGTACACCCAGTCGTGGATGAGCGTCTGGCCCTGCGCGACCGCCGCGATGGCCGCGAAGAACGGGACGTTGTCGATGTTCAGACCCGGGAACGGCATCGGGTGGATCTTGTCGATCGGCGCCTCCAGCTTGGAGGGCCGGACGGTCAGGTCCACCAGGCGGGTACGGCCGTTGTCCGCGAAGTACTCGGGGCTGCGGTCGTGGTCGAGGCCCATCTCCTCCAGGACCGCCAGCTCGATCTCCAGGAACTCGATCGGCACCCGGCGCACGGTCAGCTCCGACTCGGTCACCACGGCGGCGGCCAGCAGGCTCATCGCCTCGACCGGGTCCTCGGAGGGGGAGTAGTCGACGTCGGCGTCGATGTTCGGCACGCCGTGCACGGTGAGGGTGGTGGTGCCGATGCCCTCGACCTTGACGCCGAGGGCCTCCAGGAAGAAGCACAGGTCCTGGACCATGTAGTTGGAGGAGGCGTTGCGGATGACCGTCACACCATCGTGCCGGGCGGCGGCCAGCAGCGCGTTCTCGGTCACGGTGTCGCCGCGCTCGGTCAGCACGATCGGGCGGTCGGGGCGGACCGTGCGGTCGACCCGGGCGTGGTACTGGCCCTCGGTGGCCGCGATGTCCAGGCCGAACCGGCGCAGCGCGATCATGTGCGGCTCGATGGTCCGCGTGCCGAGGTCGCAGCCGCCGGCGTAGGGCAGCTTGAAGGCGTCCATGCGGTGCAGCAGCGGGCCGAGGAACATGATGATGGAGCGGGTGCGTACGGCGGCGTCCGCGTCGATCGCCGCCATCTCCAGCTCGGCGGGCGGGACGAGTTCGAGGTCGACGCCGTCGTTGATCCAGCGGGTGCGTACGCCGATGGAGTTCAGCACCTCCAGCAGGCGGTACACCTCCTCGATCCGGGCGACCCGGCGCAGCACCGTGCGCCCCTTGTTGAGCAGCGAGGCGCACAGCAGCGCCACGCAGGCGTTCTTGCTGGTCTTGACGTCGATGGCACCGGACAGCCGGCGGCCGCCGACGACCCGCAGATGCATCGGACCCGCGTATCCCAGCGACACGATCTCGCTGTCCAGGGCTTCACCGATTCGGGCGATCATCTCAAGACTGATGTTCTGGTTCCCGCGCTCGATGCGGTTGACCGCGCTCTGGCTGGTGCCGAGTGCCTCCGCGAGCTGCGTCTGTGTCCAGCCTCGGTGTTGCCGGGCATCACGGATGAGCTTGCCGATGCGTACGAGGTAGTCGTCTGCCATGAGGTTGAGGTTATCTCAGATATGAGATGGTGCCTGTTGGGGGGTCCGTTCGGGTGACGCCCGTGACGGCCCGTCAGTGTGCCCTGGTGTCACGGTAGGACGATACTCGGAAAGACCTGGGCAAATCGGACAGCGTTGTACGAGGCTCGGCATGACACTCGGTTACCCGGGCAACCCCGGCCCACACGTGCCCCTCTCTGTCCCCGAAGGGGGATACACATGGGCATACACATGGGGGTCACGATGCGCCGCCACCTCGTCGCCGCGCTGCTCGCCGGCTGTTGCGCGCTCGTCTCCTGCGGCACGCAGCGCGTGGGCGCCGCGCAGGGGAAGTCGCCGGTACCGCAATCGTCCACGGTCGACAGGTCATGCGACATCGAGGATGTTCCGGACAGTACGGACGACGACCAGGAGCTTCCGGACACCACCACCGACGACCAGGGGCCTGCGGACCAGGGGTCTGCGGACACGACGTCCGACGACCAGCAGGAGCTCCCCGACACCACCACCGACGACCAGGGGGCGCCCCCGGGTGACACCACCGAGGACGGCGGGGGTGCGCCGGAGGCCGGTCCGCACCGCTGGTTCTCGATGGCGCGCGAATTCCGCGCCTACCTGACGGCGAACGCCCCGAAGGGGGACGCCGCCATCGCCGCCCATGTCACCCGGGTCTGCATCCGCACGCCCGACGACAGTGGCCGCACGGAGGCCGACGTGTGGGTCGACTACGGGGTGTGGCAGGACCGTGAGCTGAACGACGCCGCCAAGGCGTTCGCCCGCTGGCGGCAGTCCGTGTACGGCGACCACGGCCACGTGACCGCCCTGGCCCCCGCCAAGATGGACGCCGATCTGAGCTGGTAGCCACCGGCCGGGCCGGGTCGGGCATGACCATCCAGCGCCCATGTACTAGAGTTATCTCGACATCGAGATATCTACCCGAGGCGCACCGTAGCCGCCGCCCCGGTAAGGCTTGCCTAACTTAGCCTGACCTTATCGGATCGGCCAAGCCGGCGTGGCGGCAGGATTGACGGTGGTACGCGCACATCAATGAAGGAGACTGTCGTGTCGGCGAACAGCTTCGACGCCCGCAGCACGCTGCAGGTGGGCGACGAGTCGTACGAGATCTTCCGGCTGGACAAGGTGGAGGGCTCGGCCCGCCTGCCGTACAGCCTCAAGGTCCTGCTGGAGAACCTGCTCCGCACGGAGGACGGCGCGAACATCACCGCCGACCACATCCGTGCCCTCGGCAGCTGGGACTCCCAGGCCCAGCCCAGCCAGGAGATCCAGTTCACGCCGGCCCGCGTGATCATGCAGGACTTCACCGGCGTGCCCTGTGTCGTGGACCTCGCGACCATGCGTGAGGCCGTGAAGGAGCTCGGCGGCGACCCCGCCAAGATCAACCCGCTGGCCCCGGCCGAGCTGGTCATCGACCACTCCGTCATCGCCGACAAGTTCGGCACCAACGACGCCTTCAAGCAGAACGTCGAGCTGGAGTACGGCCGCAACAAGGAGCGCTACCAGTTCCTGCGCTGGGGCCAGACCGCCTTCGACGAGTTCAAGGTCGTCCCGCCGGGCACCGGCATCGTCCACCAGGTCAACATCGAGCACCTGGCCCGCGTCGTGATGGTCCGCGACGGCAAGGCCTACCCGGACACCCTGGTCGGCACCGACTCGCACACCACGATGGTCAACGGCCTCGGCGTCCTCGGCTGGGGCGTCGGCGGCATCGAGGCCGAGGCCGCCATGCTCGGCCAGCCGGTCTCCATGCTCATCCCGCGCGTCGTCGGCTTCAAGCTGACCGGCGAGCTGCCCACCGGCACCACCGCCACCGACCTCGTGCTCACCATCACCGAGATGCTGCGCAAGCACGGTGTGGTCGGCAAGTTCGTCGAGTTCTACGGCGAGGGTGTGGCCGCCACCTCGCTCGCCAACCGCGCCACCATCGGCAACATGTCGCCGGAGTTCGGCTCCACCGCCGCGATCTTCCCGATCGACGACGAGACCCTGAACTACCTGCGCCTGACCGGCCGTTCCGAGCAGCAGGTCGCCCTCGTCGAGGCGTACGCCAAGCAGCAGGGCCTCTGGCTGGACCCGAAGGCCGAGCCGGACTTCTCCGAGAAGCTCGAGCTGGACCTGTCCACGGTCGTCCCGTCCATCGCCGGCCCGAAGCGCCCGCAGGACCGCATCGTCCTCGCGAACGCCGCCGAGCAGTTCAAGCTGGACGTCCGCAACTACGTGGACGACATCGACGAGGCGGGCAAGGAGTCCTTCCCGGCCTCCGACGCCCCGGCCGTCCACCCCAACGGCTTCCCGACCAACCCGGTCCAGGTCACCGCCCCCGACGGCACGACCTACGAGCTGGACCACGGTGCGGTGACGGTCGCGGCCATCACCTCCTGCACCAACACCTCCAACCCGTACGTCATGGTCGCCGCCGCCCTGGTGGCCAAGAAGGCGGTCGAGAAGGGCCTGACCCGCAAGCCCTGGGTCAAGACCACCCTCGCCCCGGGTTCCAAGGTCGTCACCGACTACTTCGAGAAGGCGGGCCTGACCCCGTACCTCGACAAGGTCGGCTTCAACCTGGTCGGCTACGGCTGCACCACCTGCATCGGCAACTCCGGCCCGCTGCCGGAGGAGGTCTCCAAGGCCGTCAACGACCACGACCTCGCGGTCACCTCGGTCCTCTCCGGCAACCGGAACTTCGAGGGCCGGATCAACCCCGACGTCAAGATGAACTACCTGGCGTCCCCGCCGCTGGTCGTCGCCTACGCCATCGCGGGCTCCATGAAGGTGGACATCACCCGTGACGCCCTGGGCATCGACCAGGACGGCAACCCGGTCCACCTGAAGGACATCTGGCCCTCCGAGGCCGAGGTCAACGACGTCGTGGCGAACGCCATCGGCGAGGACATGTTCTCCAAGTCCTACTCCGACGTCTTCGCCGGCGACGCCCAGTGGCAGGCGCTGCCGATCCCGACCGGCAACACCTTCGAGTGGGACGCGGAGTCGACGTACGTCCGCAAGCCCCCGTACTTCGAGGGCATGGCGCACGAGCCGGCCCCGGTCACCGACATCTCCGGTGCCCGCGTGCTCGCCAAGCTGGGCGACTCGGTCACCACCGACCACATCTCGCCGGCCGGCGCGATCAAGGCCGACACCCCGGCCGGCAAGTACCTCACGGAGCACGGCGTCGAGCGCCGCGACTTCAACAGCTACGGCTCCCGCCGCGGCAACCACGAGGTCATGATCCGCGGTACGTTCGCCAACATCCGCCTGCGCAACCAGATCGCGCCGGGCACCGAGGGCGGCTACACGCGTGACTTCACGCAGGAGGGCGGCCCGGTCTCCTTCATCTACGACGCCTCGCAGAACTACCAGGCGGCCGGTGTGCCGCTGGTCGTCCTGGCCGGCAAGGAGTACGGCTCCGGCTCGTCCCGCGACTGGGCCGCCAAGGGCACCGCGCTGCTCGGCGTGAAGGCCGTCATCGCCGAGTCGTACGAGCGCATCCACCGCTCGAACCTCATCGGCATGGGCGTGCTCCCGCTGCAGTTCCCGGAGGGCGCCACCGCCGCCTCCCTCGGCCTGACCGGCGAGGAGACCTTCTCCATCTCCGGCGTGACCGAGCTGAACGACGGCACCACGCCGCGCACGGTCAAGGTCACCACCGACACCGGTGTCGAGTTCGACGCGGTCGTCCGCATCGACACCCCCGGTGAGGCCGACTACTACCGCAACGGCGGCATCATGCAGTACGTCCTGCGCAACCTGATCCGCAAGTAAGCGGCACGGCTGAGCGGTTCAGGGCCGCACCCCGACAGCCGGGGTGCGGCCCTTCGCCGTCCGCCCGTTCCCACGACGGGCCACGCCGAGGGCGGCTCGGGGCCGGGGCCGGCGGCCGCGGCGGCGATCAGGCGCACACGGAGGGCACACCGACGTACACAGCGAGCCCGGCCGCACCGTGTTCACGAGCCACCTCGACGCGGCCGACGAGCCTGCCCGCCCCGCCGTCCCCCACGAGCGGGAAACCACCCCGGGCAAGCCACGCCCCCTGGCCTCGCCCGGCCGGAGCTCCTGGGGCCTGTCCGGCGGATGGGCGTGGCATGCCCGTCTGCGGCGTTGTCGCCGGGCCGTGGGCTCCGCGTCGGCGCTTGCCTCCGCCGTGCAGCGGGACGCACCCTGCCCCGCTCGCCCGCACCGACACGACGCCGTCGCCCGGAGCCGGCCCGATTCGCCGGACAGGCCCTAGTCGATGTCGTCGAGGAGGAAGTCGCCCAGGCCCGGCAGGGCGCCCGGGCCGGTCTCCGGGCCCGGGACGGCCAGTTCGGCCCAGATCACCTTGCCCTGGCCCGTGTAGCGGGTGCCCCAGCGCTCGGCCAGCTGCGAGACCAGGAACAGGCCCCGGCCGCCCTCGTCGGTCGTCGCCGCGTACCGCAGATGCGGCGAGGTGCTGCTGGCGTCGGCCACCTCGCTGATCAGCGTGCGGTCGTGGATCAGCCGCACATGGATCGGATCGGAGCCGTAGCGGATGGCGTTGGTGATCAGCTCGCTCAGTACCAGTTCCATGCCGAAGCCCAGCTCGGACAGGCCCCACGTGTCGAGCTTCTCGGAGACGGCGGCGCGCATGCCCGACACGGCCGCCGGGTCGCGCGGCACGTCCCAGTCGGCGACGTTCTCGGACGGCAGCGCCCGGGTGCGCGCGATCAGCAGCGCCACGTCGTCCACGGGCCGCTCGGGCAGCAGCGCGTCCAGCGCCGCCTGGCAGTTCTCCTCCGGCGACCGGTCGGGGTGACCCGCGAGCGCCCGGCGCAGCAGCTCCATGCCCACGTCCAGGTCCCGCATGCGGTCCTCGATGAGCCCGTCGGTGTACAGGACGAGCTGGCTGCCCTCGGGGAGGTCCAGCTCGGCCGTCTGGAACGGCATGCCGCCCAGGCCCAGCGGCGGCCCGGCCGGCACCTCCGGAAAGGTGACGCTGCCGTCGGGGTGGATCAGCGCCGGTGCCAGGTGCCCCGCGCGGGCCATGACACAGCGGCGCGTCACGGGGTCGTAGATCGCGTACAGGCAGGTGGCGCCCACGATCTCGCCGGGCGACTCCGGGGAGCCCTCGTGCTGGTCGATGCGGCCGACCAGGTCGTCCAGATGGCTGAGCAGCTCGTCGGGCGGCAGGTCGAGCGTGGAGAAGTTGTGCACCGCGGTGCGCAGCCGGCCCATCGTGGCGGCGGCGTGCAGGCCGTGCCCGACCACGTCGCCGACGGCCAGCGCCACCCGGCTGCCCGGCAGCGGGATCACGTCGAACCAGTCCCCGCTCACGCCCGACTGGGCGGGCAGATAGCGGTAGCTCACGTCGAGGGCGCTCTGCTCGGGCAGTGTGCGCGGCAGCAGACTGCGCTGGAGGGTGACCGCGACGGCGTGCTCACGGGCGTACCGGCGGGCGTTGTCGATGCTCACGGCCGCGCGCGCCACCAGCTCCTCCGCCAGCGACAGTTCCTCCTGGTCGAAGGGCTCCCGCTTGGAGCGCCAGAAGTTGACCATGCCCAGCACCACACCGCGGGCCTGGATGGGGGCGGTGACGAGCGAGTGGATGCCGAACTCCACGATCTGCCGGGCGCGCTCCGGGTCCTGCGCCTGCCAGTCCCGCGCGGCCGACAGGTCGGGCACCAGCTCGGAGTGCCCGGCGTCGTAGCCGCGCGCCTGCGGGGTGGACGGCAGGAAGTCGATCAGCCGGCCCTTCTCGTAGAGCGGATGGTCGTCCCGGATGCCGCCCACGGTCACGCGCCGCATGTCCGTCGCGGTCGGGCCCGGCTCCTCGCCGTGCAGCACGGCGTCGGCGATGTCCACGGTGACGAAGTCGGCGAAGCGGGGGACGGCGACCCGCGCCAGCTCGTCGGCCGTGCGGACCACGTCGAGGGTGGTGCCGATGCCCAGTCCCGCGTCGTACAGCAGCTCCAGGCGCTCCCGGGCGACCTCCGCCCGCCCGGACACCGCCTGCAGCTCGGTCGAGTCGCGGAGCGTCACCACGGTTCCCCCGGGGCCTCCCGCGCGGTCGGTGGCCCGCTGGTTGACCGCCAGCAGCCGGCCTCCGGCGAAGTGCACCTCGTCGCCGGCCTCCCGTCCGGAGACCAGCAGCTCCGTCATCGCCGGGTCGAGGCCCGGCAGCTCACGCACGGTGCGCCCCTCGGCGTCGTGGGGCAGCTCCAGCAGACGCCGGGCCTCGTCGTTGGCGAGCAGGATCCGCCGCTGGGCGTCGACGATGAGCACGCCCTCCCGCACCGAGTGCAGCACCGTGTCGTGGTGCTCGTACATACGGGTCATCTCGTCCGGCGCCAGGCTGTGGGTCTGCCGCCGGAGCCTCCTGCCCACCAGCGCCGTACCGGCGGTCGTGACCACGAGCGCGCCGGCTCCGGCGGCCAGGATGATCGGCAGCTGCCGGTCCACCTCGTTGGTCACGTTCTTCACCTTCAGCCCGGCGGAGACCAGGGCCGTGACCCTGCCGCGGGCGTCGTCGATGGGAACGGTGGCCTGGACCTCATGGCCGAGCGGGCCGTGGACGCTCTCCGTGTAGACCTTTCCGGCCAGCGAGGGTCCGATCCGGCCCACGAACCGGTGACCGATCTTGCTCGGGATGGGGTGGGTGTAGCGGATGCCCTTGGTGTCCATCACCACGATGAAGTCGACGCCCGCGGACTTGCGGCCCGCCTCGGTGAGCGGCTGGAGCACCTTCGACGGGTCCGGGGCGCGCAGCGCCTGGAGGATGCCAGGGGAGTGCGCGAAGGTCTGCGCCACGGCTATGGAGCGGCGCTTTGCCTCCGTGCTGGTGTCGCGTTCCGACTGCATGACGAGAGCGATGACGCCGCAGACCACGAGCAGGACCACCAGTGCGATCTGCAGGAGGAAGACCTGTCCGGCGACGCTTCGCGGTCCGCCGCGGACCATGGAGCGCCATGACTTACGCCCGAATCGGGCGAAACGGTCCGACATGCGGCATTTCTAGCACCGTAAGCGGCCGTTGACTACGCCGGTCCACGAGATGGACCTCACATTTCGCCGCCTCGCAGGTCACAGGGGTCGCATTTGGCCCCGGCCGTCTCGCCGGCATCGGCCGAGCGGACCCGGCGAGGGGTGCTCGGGCGGACCCGGTGGCGGTGCCGACCGGGTCCGCGAGCCGGGCGGGTGAGGGGGGTTGGCGCCCCGCCCGGGTGGTGTCGGCTCGAAAGTGGCCGCTGCGGCGCGACAACGTTGTCCGATGGTCTGTGCATGACTCTACCGTGCGAACGGACAACGATGTCAACCCACTTGGAGTAGCCCGACCGGGTGAGGCCGGTGTGTGTCTGACGGGGACTGCGCAACCTTCGTGGTACGGGTGGCGCACGTTACTCACCCTGCGGCTGGTGCGACCGGTGGTGCGCGACCCGCCCACGAAGGAGGAAGGGCCCGCGTCAGGCCAGCAGCTCCACCTCCGCCAGTGTCGACTCACCGTCCAGGACGAGCCGGTACTTCGGGTAGCTGCCCGGCGCGGCGATGGTGAACGCGCGGGTCTGGCGGTCCCAGGTGAACGCCTCGCCGGAGCGGTGGTCCAGGGTCCGCCATGTGCTGCCGTCCGTGGAGCCCTGGAGGGTCCAGCCGGTCGGCGCCCTCGTGTGGTCGGCCGACGAGGTCAGCGTGTACTGGAGGGGCTTCACGGCTCCGTCGACCGGCAGGTCCACGGAGGTGACCGTGGCATCCGTCGCCGACGTGTTGTCGAAGAGCGGCCCGTCCCCCTTCAGGACGTCCGCCCGGGGCGCCGGCACCTTGTCGTCCTGGGTGACGGAGACCGGGGCGGCGTTCTTGCCCGTGCCCCAGGTCGACGGCTTCGCCCCCATGAAGAACTCCAGCACCCCGCCCCTGGACAGCAGCGAGTGGGGGAGCGACGTGGACGTCCAGGGGCGTCCGTTGAACGTCACCCCCTGGACGTAGACGTTCTTCGCGCTGTTCCCCGGTGCCTTGACGACCAGGTCGCGGCCGTTCTCCAGGTGCACGGTCACCTTCGTGAACAGCGGGGAGCCGATGGAGTACTCGCCGCTGCCCATCACCAGCGGGTAGAAGCCGAGCGAAGAGAACAGGTACCAGCCCGACTGCTCGCCGTTGTCCTCGTCGCCGTGGTAGCCCTGCCCGATCTCGCTGCCGGAGTAGAGCCGGGAGAGGATCTCGCGGACCGTCGCCTGCGTCTTCCACGGCTCGCCGGCCGCGTCGTACATGTACGACACATGGTGCGCGACCTGGTTGGACTGCCCGAGCATGCCCATCCGGACGTCCCGTGCCTCGGTCATCTCGTGGATGACGCCGCCGTAGGAGCCGACGAAGTCCGGCGAGGCGGTCTCCGGGGTGGAGAAGAACGCGTCGAGTTTCTCGGCGAGGGCCTGCCGGCCGCCGTACAGGTTGGCCAGGCCCCGGCTGTCCTGCGGCACGCTGAAGGCGTAGCCCCAGCCGTTGGTCTCCGTGTAGTCGTAGCCCCACACACGCGGATCGTACTTCGAGGAGTCCAGCCGCCAGTTCCCCCTGGCGTCACGGCCCTGGAAGAAGCCCGCCTTGGAGTCGAACAGGTTCACGTAGTCCCGGGCGCGGTTGAGGAAGTACGCGGACTCCTCCTGGTAGTGCTTCTCGCCCGTCTTCCTGTACAGGGCCTCGCCCATCTTCGCGATGCCGTAGTCGTTGACGTACCCCTCCATCGCCCAGGACAGGCCCTCGGTGGTGGCGGTGCTGGTGTACCCGAGGAACGGTGAGGTGCTCATGCCCTTGCGGCCCACGCCCGACATCGGCGGGACCACGGTCGCGTTCTTCAGGGCCGCGTCGTAGGCCGCCCCGGCGTCGAACCGCACGCCCTTCACGTACGCGTCGGCGAACGCCACGTCCGAGGAGGTGCCGGTCATCAGGTCCGCGTACCCGGGCGAGGACCAGCGTGAGGTCCAGCCGCCGTCCTTGTACTGCTGCACGAACCCGTCGACCATCTCGCCCGCCCGGGAAGGGGTCAGGAAGGAGTAGGCCGGCCATGTGGTCCGGTAGGTGTCCCAGAAGCCGTTGTTGACGTACACCCTGCCGTCGACGATCTTCGCGCCGGTGTGGGTCGGGGTGTCCTGGCTCTGCATCGGCGAGAAGGGCGAGGCGTACTGGTCCTTGTCCCCGACCTTCTCGAAGCCCGAGTTCGGGTACAGGTACAGCCGGTACATGCTGGAGTACAGCGTGGTCAGCTGGTCCGGACTCGCGCCCTCCACCTCGACCTTGCCGAGCAGCTTGTCCCAGGTGCGCTGCGCCCGGTCCCTGACCGTGTCGAAGGAGGTGCCGTCCGGGATCTCCTGGCGCAGGTTGTCCTTGGCCTGGTCGATGCTGATGAGCGAGGTCGCCAGGCGCAGGATGACCGTGTGGCCGGCGCCCGCGTCGAAGCGCAGGTAGCCCTTCACCCCGCTCGATCCGCCGTCCGTCACCGGCTTGTCGAACACGCCGTACACGAACAGCCGGGTCGCGCCCGTCGACAGCCCCGACTTCACGTCGGAGTAACCGGTGACGGTCCCGTTCTCCTCATCGAGTGTGAGTCCCGCCTGCTCGGTGACGTTGTCGAACAGCACGCTCGCGTCGTCGCCGGGGTAGGTGAAGCGCAGCACCGCCGCATGGTCGGTCGGGGTCATCTCGGCCCTGAGACCGTTCTCGAAACGGACCCCGTAGTAGTACGGCCGCGCGGTCTCGTTCTCGTGCCGGAACGGCAGCTCGCGCGCCGCACGGCCGGTGTCCGGGGTGCCGGAGGCGGCCGACGGCATCACCTGGAAGGTCTGCCGGTCACCCATCCACGGGCTCGGCTCATGGCTCGCGCTGAACGCCTGGATGGTCGGCAGGTTGTCGTCGTTGTTCGCACGTGCGTACTCGTACAGCCAGCTCAGCGAGGACGCGTTGGTCACCGGCGTCCAGAAGTTGAAACCATGGGGAAGAGCCGTCGCCGGGAAGTTGTTGCCGCGCGAGAAGCTGCCGCTGGAGTTGGTGCCGCGCGTGGTCAGCGCATAGTCCGACAGATGCGCCTTCGGCTTCTCGGGCGGTACGGGCCTCAGCGCCACGTCGTCGATCCAGCCCCGGAACTTCGCCGGGCCGGCGGGGGAGTCGTACGCCACGAGGATGCGGTCCACCGTCTTGCCGGCCGCCACCGAGCCGATCCCCGCGGCCACGTTGTTCCACTGGTTGACGTACAGCGACTTCGACGCGCCCTGCCCGCGCGGCGACAGCGGGAAGCCGTGCTGGTCCAGCGCGCCCAGGTCGCTCAGATAGGTGCCGTCCGTGAAGGCCAGGTCCAGGGAGACGTTCGTGGCGTCGTAGTCCCGGTCGCCGTCGGCCATCGACGGGAAGATCCGGTACGACAGCCGGGTGTCATCGGCGACCTTCACGTTCACGTCGAAGACCTTGTTGTACGAGTACGCCCGGCCGCCCCCCGTGTGCCGTCCGGCGTAGCGCAGGGCCCTCTTTCCGGTGAACCCGGCCCGTGCCTTGGCCGTGGGCGATCCGGTCGGGCCCTTGTCGACCAGGCTCAGCATGTCCTGCGGCACCGGGCCGCCCCCGCCCCCGGTGGAGAACTGGACGTCGGCGAGCTGCAGGATGTCCGACGCGCCGTTGTTCGCCGTCACCTCCAGCCGGAAGTGCTGGTACTCCGCCGGTTCGGCCAGGTCGTAGGACTTGGTCCGGAAACGCTCCGAGAAGCTTTCGCCCGAGCGGGTGTCGACGGTCTTCCAGTCCTTGCCGTCGGTGGAACCGAGCAGCGTCCAGTCCCTCGGGTCGCGCTCGGCGTAGTCGTTGGCCGAGGTCAGCGCGTACGTCACCAGCTTGATGGGCTTGTCGAGGTCGAACTCCGCCCAGCCGGTGGGCGCGAAGGTCAGCCACTTGGTGCCCGGCTCGCCGTCGACCAGGTTCTCCTTCACCTCGCCGGCGCCCGTGTTCTCGCCGCTCGCCCGGACGTCGGTGACATGGTCGGTGACATTGCCCGGAATGCCGGTGCTGTAGCCGCCGTCGACCCCCGAGGCCCGCCTGGTGCCGTCCGGGCCGGTGTCCACCGTGTTCAGCCAGTCCGGGGCCGGATCGCCCGGCTCGAACGAGGAGGCGAACTCCCGGTCGGCGGCAGGAGCCTTGGCGGGCAGGGCGACCGCCGCGCCCTGTGCACCGACGGCCATGACAAAGGCGGCCGTGAGGACGGCCGCCGGGCCCCATCTGTGCCGAGTTCTCCGCTGCATCTACGGATTCCCCTCCTGCGCCCCCTCCGGACAACGTTGTCAGCTTCGGGACGCAGGAACCAGTAGGGCGTCAAGTGGCCCGTGATGTCAAGGGTGTTGGGTGTGGCATTCAGGGACTTATGCCGTGACTTTTTCCGTCGGGCCGCACACGGGTCGCTCATATGTCCGTGAGGTCTCAACTCGGAAAAGACCCGTCGCCAACCCTGCATTCGATCTTGCTCAGCCGACCGAAAGTGGACTATACCTGTCGGCGTTTCCCGCACGACCCTGCACCACCCCTGCACGACCCAGCACTACCCGACCGCGGTGCCGGGGAGGATCCGGTTCACCGCCTGAGTCCTGGAGAAGGCGAGGACTTGAGCATGGGATCCACCTCGAACCACGGTGCCGAAGGTGTCGGCCGTCGTGATCTGATCAAGCGGTCCGCCGCACTCGGCCTGGTCGCGGCCCCGGGCATGGGGCTGCTGTCCGCCTGCGCGAGCGGCGGGGGCGGCGGCAGTTCCGACGAGGGCAACACCAAGGGAAAGACGTCCAAGGACAACCCCTTCGGCGCCAAGAGCGGCAGCAAGCTCGACGTCGTCGTCTTCAAGGGCGGATACGGCGACGACTACGCCAAGGCGTGGGAGGCCGACTTCGGCAAGAAGCTCGGCATCACCTCGACCCACACCGGCACCCAGGAGATCACCGGCAAGCTCCAGCCGCGCTTCAACGCCGGCAACCCGCCGGACATCGTGGACGACTCGGGCGCCCAGCAGATCAAGGTCGACGTCCTGTACAAGAACGGCTCACTGCTCGACCTCTCCGAGGTCCTCGACGCGCCGTCGGTCGACGAGCCGGGCAAGAAGGTCCGTGACACCCTGATCCCCGGCACGCTCGACCCGGGCATCCAGGAGGGCAAGGTCGTCGCCCTCAACTACATCTACACCGTGTGGGGTCTCTGGTACTCCGGCAAGCTCTTCAAGGAGAAGGGCTGGGAGCCGCCGAAGACCTGGGACGACTTCCTCGCCATCTGCCAGGACGCCAAGAAGGCGGGCATCGGCGGCCTCGCGCACCAGGGCAAGTACCCGTACTACATCAACGTCGCCATCATGGACCTCATCGCCAAGAAGGGCGGCCTCGACGCCGTCAAGGCGATCGACAACCTCGACCCGAAGGCGTTCGTCGGCTCCGACGCGGCCCAGGCGGGCATCGAGGCGATCTACGAGGTCGTGGAGAAGGGCCTGTTGATGCCCGGCACCAACGGCCTGACCCACACCGAGTCGCAGACCCGGTGGAACCAGTACAAGGCCGCGTTCATCACCTGCGGTTCCTGGCTGGAGAACGAACAGCTGAAGCAGACGCCGACGGACTTCGACATGAAGTTCCTGCCGATGCCGCTGCTGTCCGGCAGCAAGATGCCGTTCGAGGCGATCCGGGCCGGCTCCGGTGAGCCCTTCATCATTCCGGCGAAGGCGGCGAACCTGCCGGGCGCCAAGGAGTTCATGCGGCGGATGCTGTCCAAGGAATGGGCGACGCTGTTCGCCAAGGAGGCGAACTCCCTGACGATTCTCCAGGACGGCGTCGACCCCAGCGTCAAACTGCGGCCCGGTACGCAGTCCACGGTGGAGGCCTCCAAAGCGGCCGGCTCCCACACCTTCCGGTATCTGTACCCCGACTGGTACAGCGAGATGGACACGGCGATCCAGAACGCGTCCAATGAGCTCATGGCCAAGCGGATTCAGCCGAAGGAGTGGCTGAAGAGGTGTCAGGCAGCGGTGGACAAGCAGGCCAAGGACCCGGCCAGCAAGAAGAACGTCCACAGCTGAGCTCGCTCGACGATCGGATTCCGGACCGGGGACACTCGTGACTCCCGGTCCGGTCCGGCACACCAGGGGCAGGTATGCGCAAAGGGCAGTACCGGTTCGTCACGGGATTTCTCCTCGTCCCCGTGGCGCTCTATCTGATCTTCGTGATCTGGCCGTACATCCAGACGTTCGGCTATTCACTGACCGACTGGAAGGGGCAGTCGCAGACCTTTGACTTCGTCGGTCTCGACAACTACAAGGCGCTGTTCCAGGACGACGTGTTCCTGGAGGCGATCTGGCACAACATCCAGTTCCTGGTCTTCATCCCGGTGATCACCATTCTGCTCGCCCTGTTCTTCGCCTTCATGCTGAACGCGGGCGGCCGCAGCAGGGCCGGCGGGGTGCAGGGCGTCGCGGGATCGAAGTTCTACAAAATCGTCTATTTCTTCCCGCAGGTGCTGTCCCTGGCGATTCTCGCCGTGCTGTTCAACGCGGTGTACCGCAGTGACGGCGGCGGTCTGCTCAACGGTGTGCTGATCAAGGCCGGCCTGGTCGACGCCGACAACCCGATCGAATGGCTGAACGAGCCGCACCTGGTGCTGTGGGCGCTCATGGTGGCCGTGATCTGGCAGGGCGTGGGCTTCTATCTCGTGCTGTTCTCGGCCGCCATGCAGTCCATCCCGAGGGACATCTACGAGGCCGCCCTGATCGACGGCGCGAGCCGTAACCAGTCCTTCTTCCGCATCACCCTGCCGCTGCTGTGGGACACCGTGCAGACCGCCTGGGTCTATCTGGGCATTGTCGCCATGGACATGTTCGTCCTGGTGTCCTCGATGACCCAGAACATGGGCGCGTACGGCGGCGGTCCCGACCATCACAGCGATGTGATGTCGACGGTGATGATGCGCAACTTCCTCTACTACGGGAAGAGCGGCTACGCCTGCGCCATGGGCGTGGTCATGCTGCTGCTCACCCTGATCCTGTCCGTGGTCACGCTGCGCGCCACCCGCCGTGAGCGCATCGAGTTCTGAGCGGGAGTATCGACGATGACTGCACTCAAGGAGACCGCTGCGGCGCCGGCCGACGGGCCCGTGACCAAGGTGCCCGTGCGGCCCGGCGACCGGCGCGGCGAGGGCGTCGTACTGAACGTCTTCTCGCACGGATTCCTCGCCCTGTGGGCGCTGCTGATCGTGCTGCCGCTGCTGTGGCTGGTGCTCAGCTCCTTCAAGAGCGACGCCCAGATCGGCGGCTCGGCCTTCGGCTGGCCGCACGACTGGTCCCCCGACGTCTTCCGGCGGGCCTGGAACAAGGGCATCGGGGACTACTTCCTGAACACCGTGATCGTCCTGGTGTTCTCCGTGCCGCTGACCATGCTCTTCGGCTCGATGGCGGCGTACGTGCTTGCGCGGTACCGGTTCTGGGGCAACCGGCTGCTGTACTACTTCTTCGTCGCCGGCGCCATGTTCCCGGTGTTCCTGGCCCTCGTCCCGCTGTTCTTCATGGTCAAGCGGCTGGACATGCTGAACACCTACCAGGGCCTGATCCTGGTCTACATCGCCTACTCGATGCCGTTCACGGTCTTCTTCATGCACGCCTTCTTCCGGACCCTGCCCACGGCGGTCTTCGAGGCGGCGATCCTGGACGGCGCCTCGCACACCAGGACCTTCTTCCAGGTGATGCTGCCGATGGCCAAGCCCGGCCTGATCAGCGTGGGGATCTTCAACACCCTGGGCCAGTGGAACCAGTTCATCCTGCCCACGGTGCTGATGCAGCCGCAGAGCGGCTCCGACCCCGAGCGCTATGTCCTCACCCAGGGTCTGATCCAGCTGCAACAGCAGCAGGGGTACGCCTCCGACCTGCCAGTTCTCTTCGCGGGTGTGACGATCGCGATGATCCCGATGCTGGTCGTCTACCTGTCCTTCCAGCGCCAGGTGCAGGCGGGTCTGACCTCGGCCACCCTGAAGTAGCGGCACGCTCCGCGACCGTCCGTGTGCACGCCGTTCCGGCCCCGGGACGGCGTGCGCGCGCGTGTCCGGGTACCCGGAAACGGTTCAACCTCTTGACGTAAGCAACCCCGAACGGCTCAGCTTAGAGTTCACTAGTTGGACATACGCGGGGCCTCGCCGAAGCGGCCCCGCGCTCAGGAGGTCGTCGTGGAGACTCCAGGGTCGCAGTCATCGCTGCACCGAGCCAACCTGGAGCGGGTTGTACGGGCCGTACGCCTGGCCGGATCCCTCACGCAGGCGGAGATCGCGCGGACGACCGGTCTGTCCGCGGCGACCGTCTCCAACATCGTGCGGGAGCTGAAGGACGGCGGAACGGTCGAGGTCACGCCCACGTCGGCGGGCGGGCGGCGGGCCCGTAGCGTCAGCTTGAGCGGGGACGCCGGGATCGTGATCGGCGTCGACTTCGGGCACACCCATCTGCGGGTCGCGATCGGCAACCTCGCTCATCAGGTGCTGGCCGAGGAGGCCGAGCCGCTGGACGTCGACGCCTCCGCCGCGCAGGGCTTCGACCGGGCGGAGGAGCTGGTCAGTCGCCTGATCGCAGCAACGGGCGTGAACCGGTCCAAGGTGGCCGGCGTGGGCCTCGGCGTGCCTGGCCCGATCGACGTGGAGTCGGGCACGCTGGGGTCCACCGCGATCCTGCCCGGCTGGGGCGGCACCAAGCCCGCCGAGGAGCTGCGCGAGCGGCTCGGCGTGCCCGTGCACGTGGACAACGACGCCAACCTCGGCGCCCTCGGTGAGCTGGTCTGGGGCAGTGGCAAGGGCGTCCGGGACCTCGCGTACATCAAGGTCGCGAGCGGTGTGGGTGCCGGTCTGGTGATCGACGGGAAGATCTACCGCGGCCCGGGTGGCACAGCCGGAGAAATCGGACATATTACACTCGATGAATCCGGCCCGGTCTGCCGTTGCGGGAACCGCGGCTGCCTGGAGACCTTCGCGGCCGCACGCTATGTGCTCCCGCTGCTCCAGCCCAGCCACGGCCCCGACCTGACGATGGAAGGCGTCGTACGGCTGGCCAGGGACGGTGATCCGGGCTGTCGTCGGGTGATCGCCGACGTCGGCCGCCACATCGGCAGTGGAGTGGCCAATCTCTGCAATCTTCTGAACCCGAGCCGGGTGGTCCTGGGCGGTGATCTCGCCGAGGCCGGTGAGCTGGTGCTCGGGCCGATCAGGGAGTCCGTGGGCCGCTACGCCATCCCCAGTGCGGCGCGTCAACTGTCCGTTCTCCCGGGGGCACTCGGGGGCCGTGCGGAGGTGCTCGGGGCGCTCGCTCTCGCTCTCAGCGAGATGGGCGATTCGACACTTCTGGACGGGTCTGTCACCAGTGCGCTGCAGGCCGCCGCCCCCGCCTTCACTTAGAGAACGGATGGCACCGTTGCCATCTCGTTAAGGATTTACTTCTTGACGTCGCACGTGTGGCCGAGTTGACTTCCAGCCACCTCGGCCGCAACGACGCGGCCTCGTCAGGGAGGTTTCTGAAGTGAACACGCGTATGCGTCGTGCGGCCTTCGCCGTTGCTGCTGGTGCCATGGCCGTCTCGCTCGCCGCCTGTGGCAGTGCCAAGGAGTCGAAGGGCGGCAGCTCTTCCTCCTCGTCGTCGAAGAAGGGCGACAACATCAAGGTCGGTCTCCTGCTTCCGGAGAACAAGACCGCGCGTTACGAGAAGTTCGACAAGCCGCTGATCGAGAAGAAGATCAGCGAGCTGACGAACGGCAAGGCCACCGTCTCGTACAACAACGCCCACCAGGACGCGAACCTGCAGGCCCAGCAGGTCGACACCATGATCACCAACAAGGTGGACGTCCTGATCGTGGACGCGGTGGACGCCAAGGCCATCCAGAACTCCGTGCAGAAGGCCGTGGACGCCGGCATCAAGGTCGTCGCCTACGACCGCCTGGCCGAGGGCCCGATCAGCGCCTACACCTCGTTCGACAACGAGAAGGTCGGCGAGACGCAGGGCCAGGCCCTGCTGACGGCGCTGGGCAGCAAGGCCGGCAAGTCCTCCAAGATCGTCATGGTCAACGGCTCGGTCACCGACCCGAACGCCGCCCAGTTCAAGGCGGGCGCCCACAAGGTGCTCAACGGCAAGGTCACCATCGCCAAGGAGTACGACACCAAGGAGTGGTCGCCGGACAACGCCAACTCCGAGATGGAGGCGGCGATCTCCGCGGTCGGCAAGGACAAGATCGCCGGCGTCTACTCCGCCAACGACGGCATGGCCGGCGGTATCATCACCGCCCTCAGCTCCGCCGGCATCAAGGTCCCGGTCACCGGCCAGGACGCCGAGCTCGCCGGTGTGCAGCGCATCGTCGCCGGTACGCAGTACATGAGCGTCTACAAGCCGTACGCCCCCGAGGCCGACGCCGCCGCCACGATGGCCGTCTACCTCGCCCAGGGCAAGTCGCTGGACTCCGTCGCCAAGGACAAGGTCTCCAGCACCTCCCAGAAGAACGTCCCCTCGGTGCTCGTCCCGGTCACCGCGCTGACCAAGGACAACATCAAGGACACCGTCATCAAGGACGGCGTCTACACCGTCGGTGACATCTGCACCGCCGACTACAAGGCGGCCTGCGCCAAGCTCGGCCTCAAGTAAGCGGCGTCAAGTCCCTTCCCCGAAACGGGCGTTCGTCCTTGAATGCCCGTAGGGAAGCCGACTGACCGCCCCCCGGCTCCTCCGGCGTCCCGCGCACTCATACAGCCCCGCAAGCTCGGCGCGGGGCGCCGGACGGAACACCCAGCGGCGGGTCCCCCCGCCCACCCACCCAGATTTCTGCACAACCTCCCGCCGGGTCAGGCGGCGAAGGAGATGGTTCACGTGTCCGCTACGCCCGTGCTGGCGTTGCGCGGGGTCTCCAAGCGGTTCGGTGCCGTTCAGGCGCTCACCGACGTAGAGCTTGAGGTCCACGCCGGTGAAGTGGTCGCCCTGGTCGGCGACAACGGCGCCGGAAAGTCCACGCTGGTCAAGACGATCGCCGGCGTGCACCCGATCGACGAGGGTGTCATCGAGTGGGACGGCAAGCCCGTCACCATCAACCGCCCCCACGACGCCCAGACACTGGGCATCGCGACGGTCTACCAGGACCTCGCACTGTGCGACAACATCGACGTCGTCGGCAACCTGTTCCTCGGCCGTGAGCTGCGGAAGTGGGGCGTCCTGGACGAGGTCGAGATGGAGCGCCGCTCCCGGGAGCTGCTGACCACGCTGTCGATCCGCATCCCCAGCGTCCGCATCCCGATCGCCTCGCTGTCCGGCGGTCAGCGCCAGACCGTGGCCATCGCCCGCTCCATGCTCGGCGAGCCCAAGCTGGTGATCCTCGACGAGCCCACCGCCGCCCTCGGCGTCGAGCAGACCGCCCAGGTCCTCGACCTGGTCGAGCGCCTGCGCGAGCGCGGCCACGCCGTCATCCTCATCAGCCACAACATGGCGGACGTGAAGGCGGTGGCCGACAAGGTCGCCGTGCTGCGCCTCGGCCGCAACAACGGCGTCTTCGAGGTCAAGACGACCTCGCAGGAGGAGATCATCTCCGCCATCACCGGCGCCACCGACAACGCAGTGACCCGCCGTGCGGCCCGCACCTCCGGCGCGAACGGGGAGGTTTCCAAGTGAGCATCGACAAGACCTCCGCGAACGTCGACGAGACGTCGTCGCAGGACGACCCCGTCGTCGAGAACCCCGAGGCCGCGGCCGCCGCGGTCACCGCCGTCGACCCGCGCCTGCTGGTGCAGGAAGAGGGCCTGCTCGGCTACTGGCACGAGTTCAAGCGCAAGATGAAGGCCGGTGAGCTGGGCTCCCTCCCGGTCGTGCTGGGCCTCGCGATCATCTGCGTCATCTTCCAGCTGCTGAACTCGGAGTTCCTCTCCGCGCAGAACATCAGTGACATCACCGTCACGATGGTCGGCACGGGCATGATCTCGGTCGGCATCGTCTTCGTGCTGCTGCTCGGCGAGATCGACCTGTCGGTCGGCTCCGTCAGCGGTGCGGCCAGCGCCCTCGCCGCCGTTCTCGCGGTGAACCAGGGCTGGCCCGAGTGGGCGGCCGTGCTCGTCGCGATCGTCGCCGGTATCGCCATCGGCGCGCTGCACGGCTTCTTCTTCGCGGTGCTCGGCGCCCCCGCCTTCGCCGTCACCCTGGCCGGCCTGCTGTTCTGGCTGGGCTTCATGCTGAAGGTGCTGGGCGCGGACGGCACGATCAACCTCGACCCGAACGGCCTGGTCGGCAAGCTGACCACGTACTTCTTCTCCGACGTGGCCGCCGCCTACGGGCTCGCCGCCGTCGTGGTCGCCGTGTTCTTCCTCACCTCCTTCTTCAGCAACCGGCGCCGGGAGGCCGCGGGCATCCCGTTCCGGCCGCTCAGCGACACGATCCTGCGGACCGCGCTGCTCGCCGTGGTCTCCTTCGCCGCGGCCTACATGTACAACCAGTACAAGGGCCTGCCGCTGGCCACCGTGATCTTCCTGGCCTTCCTGATCGCCACGGACTTCGTGCTGCGGCGCACCTCGTACGGCCGCAAGATCTTCGCGCTCGGTGGCAGCGTGGAGGCGTCCCGGCGTGCGGGCATCAACGTGACGGCGGTGCGGATCTCCGTGTTCGCCATCTCGGGCGGTTTCGCGGCGATCGGCGGTCTCTTCCTGGCCTCGAAGATCGCGTCTGCCAACCAGAGCGCCGGTACCGGTGACCTGCTGATGAACGCCATCGCGGCGGCCGTCATCGGTGGTACGTCGCTCTTCGGCGGGCGTGGCCGTACGTGGAACGCGCTGCTCGGTGTGCTGGTGATCGTGTCGATCCAGTACGGTCTCCAGCTGGAGTCCATCGCCGAGCCGGTGAAGTACATGATCACTGCGGCTGTGCTTCTCACCACGGTGGTGATCGACTCCATCACCCGTAAGACGCAGAAGACGGCAGGGCGTGCATAACGCCTGGTCTTCGTAGGTCGACAGCGCCCGGCACTTCGAAAGGTGCCGGGCGCTGTCGTGTCGTGCAAAGCATGAACATTAGACTCGGGCGAGCCCGGCGAAAGCTCGATCAGCTCTACTGCAAGGAGGCACGGGTGCCGCTGCTGACCCGCATCAGGGGACCGCGCGATCTGGACCGGCTCAGCCTGGAGGAGCTGGACCAGCTGGCGGAGGAGATCCGGACCTTCCTCGTGCAGGAGGTCTCCAAGACCGGCGGGCACCTGGGTCCCAACCTCGGTGTGGTGGAGCTGACCATCGCCCTGCACCGCGTCTTCGAGTCCCCGAAGGACAGGGTCCTGTGGGACACCGGCCACCAGTCCTACGTGCACAAGCTGCTCACCGGCCGGCAGGACTTCTCCAGGCTCAAGATGAAGGGCGGCCTGTCGGGCTACCCCTCGCAGGCCGAGTCCGAGCACGACGTCATCGAGAACAGCCACGCCTCCACGGTCCTCGGCTGGGCGGACGGCATCGCCAAGGCCAACCAGCTCAAGAGGCGCGACAGCCATGTCGTCGCCGTCATCGGTGACGGGGCCCTGACCGGCGGTATGGCCTGGGAGGCGCTGAACAACATCGCCGACGCCAAGGACCGCCCCCTCGTCATCGTCGTCAACGACAACGAGCGGTCGTACGCCCCGACCATCGGCGGCCTCGCCAACCACCTGGCGACGCTCCGCACGACTGACGGGTACGAGCGCTTCCTCGCCCGCACCAAGGAGGTGCTGGAGCGGACCCCGGTCGTCGGCAGGCCGCTGTACGAGACCCTGCACGGCGCCAAGAAGGGCCTGAAGGACTTCATCGCCCCGCAGGGCATGTTCGAGGACCTCGGCCTGAAGTACGTCGGCCCGATCGACGGGCACGACATCGAGGCGCTGGAGTCCGCGCTGGCGCGGGCGAAGCGGTTCGGCGGGCCGGTCATCGTGCACTGCCTGACCGAGAAGGGGCGCGGCTACCAGCCGGCCCTGCAGGACGAGGCCGACCGGTTCCACGCCGTCGGCAAGATCCACCCGGACACCGGCCTGCCGATCGCGAGCTCCGGCGCCGACTGGACCTCCGTCTTCGGCGACGAGATGGTCAGGCTCGGCGAGGAGCGCGAGGACATCGTCGCCATCACCGCCGCCATGCTCCAGCCCGTCGGCCTGGACAGGTTCGCCAAGCGGTTCCCCGAACGGGTGTACGACGTCGGGATCGCCGAGCAGCACGCGGCCGTGTCGGCCGCCGGACTCGCGCACGGCGGGGTGCACCCCGTCTTCGCCGTGTACGCCACCTTCCTCAACCGCGCCTTCGACCAGGTGCTGATGGACGTGGCCCTGCACAAGTGCGGGGTGACGTTCGTGCTGGACCGCGCCGGTGTCACCGGAACGGACGGTGCCTCGCACAACGGCATGTGGGACATGTCGATCCTGCAGGTCGTACCGGGCCTCAGGCTCGCCGCGCCGCGCGACGCCGAGCAGGTGCGGGCGCAGCTGCGGGAGGCCGTCGAGGTGACGGACGCGCCGACCGTGGTGCGCTTCTCCAAGGGCGCCGTCGGCCCCGCCGTACCCGCCGTGGGCCGTGTCGGCGGGATGGACGTGCTGCGCGAGCCCGGCACCGACACGCCGGACGTGCTGCTGGTCTCCGTGGGCGCCCTCGCCCCGATGTGCCTGGAGATCGCCGGCCTGCTCGACAAGCAGGGCATCTCCACCACCGTCGTCGACCCGCGCTGGGTCAAGCCCGTCGACGAGGCCATGGCCCCGCTGGCCGAGCGGCACCGGGTCGTCGTCACGGTCGAGGACAACAGCCGCGTCGGCGGTGTCGGCTCCGCGATCGCCCAGGCCCTGCGCGACGCCGGCGTGGACGTGCCGCTGCGCGACTTCGGCATCCCGCCGCGCTTCCTCGACCACGCCTCCCGCGCCGAGGTCCTCGCCGAGATCGGCCTGACCGCGCCGGACATCGCCCGCCAGGTCACCGGTCTGGTCGCCAGGCTGGACGGCCGGTTCGACCGTACGGCCGCCGAGGTCGACTCGGTGGAGCCCGCGCGCGACTGACGCGCGACGCGCCCCTCACGGGCCGGTGACGCCACCTTCTGCGGTGGCGGAACCGGCCCGTCTGCGTGAACCTGCCAGTGCCGGGGCATACGCATCCCGATCCTCTCGATCATGACGGACCCCGGCGAGGTCCCCAAGCGTGGGAGGCAGGACGTGAGCAGCGCGCTGTTCAGGACGAAGAACGTCGAGCAGTCCATCCAGGACACCGAGGAACCCGAGCATTCACTCAAGAAGTCCCTCTCCGCGCTCGATCTGACCGTCTTCGGCGTCGGTGTCATCATCGGCACGGGCATCTTCGTGCTCACCGGGCAGGTCGCCAAGAACAACGCCGGTCCGGCGGTGTCCCTGGCCTTCGTGGTGGCCGGCGTGGTCTGCGCGCTCGCCGCCCTCTGCTACGCCGAGTTCGCGTCCACGGTCCCCGTGGCGGGCTCGGCGTACACGTTCAGTTACGCCTCCCTGGGCGAGCTGCCCGCCTGGATCATCGGCTGGGACCTGGTCCTGGAGTTCGCCCTCGGCACGGCGGTGGTGGCGGTCGGCTGGTCGGGCTACATCCGCTCGCTGCTGGACAACGCCGGCTGGCACCTGCCCGGCTACCTGGCGGGCCGGGACAACGCCACCGGTTTCGGGTTCGACATCCTCGCCGCCGTGCTGGTGCTGGTGCTCACCGGCATCCTCGTCCTCGGCATGAAGCTGTCGGCCCGCATCACCTCGCTCGTCGTCGCCATCAAGGTGGCCGTGGTCCTCATCGTGATCATCGCCGGGGCCTTCTTCATCACGTCCGCCAACTACACGCCGTTCATCCCGCACTCCCAGCCGGTGCCGGCCGGCGGCAACCTCAAGGCCCCGCTCATCCAGCTGATGTTCGGCTGGGCGCCCGCCAACTTCGGGGTGATGGGCATCTTCACGGCCGCCTCGGTGGTGTTCTTCGCGTTCATCGGCTTCGACATCGTGGCCACGGCCGCTGAGGAGACCCGCAACCCGCAGCGGGACATGCCACGCGGCATCCTCGGCTCCCTGCTCATCTGCACGGTGCTGTACGTGGCCGTGTCCGTCGTCGTCACCGGCATGGAGAAGTACTCGAAGCTGTCCGTGGAGGCCCCGCTCGCCGACGCCTTCAAGGCCATCGGGCACCCGTGGTTCGCGGGTGTGATCAGCTTCGGCGCCGCCGTCGGCCTGACCACCGTGTGCATGATCCTGCTGCTCGGCCAGACCCGGGTGTTCTTCGCGATGAGCCGGGACGGACTGCTGCCGCGCTTCTTCTCGCGCGTCCACCCGCGTTTCCGGACCCCGCACCGGCCGACCATCCTGCTCGGTGTGGTCATCGCGGTCGTCGCCGGTTTCACCAGCCTGAGCGAGCTGGCCGAACTGGTGAACATCGGCACGCTCTTCGCATTCGTCGTCGTCGCGATCAGCGTGATCATCCTGCGCAGGACCCGCCCGGACCTGCCGCGCGCCTTCCGCACCCCGTGGGTCCCGTTCGTGCCGATCCTGTCGGTGTGCGCCACGCTGTGGCTGATGCTGAACCTGCCGGCCGAGACCTGGCTGCGGTTCGCCATCTGGATGGTCATCGGCTTCGTCGTCTACTTCCTCTACGGCCGCACCCACAGCCGGCTGGCCCTGCGGGACAAGGCCGCCCAGCAGACCGCGGGCGACACTCCGTAACCGTTCCCTTCGCCGTTCTGACCCCGTATGTCCCGCTTCGGCCGGGGCGGCTCGGCCGGATAGCGTGCTGCCCATGCTCGCCGCCCCGCTCGCCCCCGCACGGACCGCAGGCACGAGGACCGTCACCCGGGCGGCGTACTGGGCGCGGCTGCTGCCGCTCCTCGCGGTGCTGTCCTGCGTCACCCGGCTGCCGTCCTTCGCCCGGCCGCTGTGGAACCCGGACGAGGGCTACCTCGCCGTACAGGCGCGGCTGCTGGCCCAGGGCGGGCAGCTGTACGACACCGTCGTGGACCGCAAACCGCCGCTGCTGCCCTGGCTGTACGAGGCGGCGTTCGCGGTGTGCGGCTCCGGCTCCCTGACCTCACTGCGGGTGCTGGCGGTCCTCGCCCAGCTGCTCACCGCCACGGCCCTGGCCTCGCTCGCCCGGCGCCGCTGGGGCGACGGCGCGGGCCGGACCGCCGGGGTGCTGTACCTGCTGGTGTCGGTCGGTCTCAACCCCGAGGACGCGCAGGCCGCCGGCTTCGAGGTGTTCATACTGCCCGGCACGGCCGCCGCCCTGTGGTGCGCCGACCGGGGGCGCTGGGGTGCGGCCGGGGCCGCCGTCGCCGCCGCGTTCCTCACCAAGCAGACCGGCGGCGCGGTGCTGCTGCCGGTGGCCTGGCTGCTGCACCGCCGGGGCGCACCGCGCGCGGGCGCGCTGCGGCTCGTGGCCGGCTGCGCGCTGCCGGTGCTGGGCGTGGCCCTGCTGACGGATCCGGCCCGGTTCCTGTTCTGGACGGTGACCGGCTCCGCGGCCTACGCCTCCTTCACCGGCTCCGAGCTCCACGTCCTCGCGCGCGCCCTGGCCAACACCGCGATCCTCGCCGCGGCCTCGGCGGGCCTGCTGCCGCCGGTCGTACGGGCCCTGCGCCCCACCCGCGCCGCGACGCCGGACCTGTGGCTGTGGCTGGGCTCCTCGGCCGTCGCCGTGACCCTCGGCTTCCACTTCTTCGGCCACTACTACCTGCAACTCACCCCGCCGCTCGCCCTGCTGGCCACCGCCGCCCTGCACGTGCTGCCGCCGGAACGGCGCGTGGCCGCGCTGCGGACCTCGGCCGGAGCCTGCACCCTCTTCCTCGCCTGGGGCCTGATCGCCCCGCGCCCCGAACTCGCCCACGCCCAGCGGGTCGCGGGCGTCCTCGCGCAGCGCACCACCGCCGCCGACCGCGTCCTGGTCTGGGGCATGCACCCGGAGACGTACTGGCTGGCCGGCCGCACGCCCGCCACCCGCTATCTCACCGCCGGCCTGCTCACCAACTACAGCGGAGGCCGGGACGGTTCCGACGTCGGTGAGAAGTACGCGGTGGCGGGCGCCTGGCCGGTCTTCCGGCGGGAGCTGGACACCCACGCCCCGGCCCTGGTCGTCGACGACTCCCGCGGCAAACCGTACGCCCCCGACCGCGTGCCACCCCTGCGCCGCCTGCTGGCCGCCCGCTACGAGGAGACGGGCACCGTGGACGGCGCGGTCCTGTACACCCGGGTACCGGGGGAGTGAGGTGCCATGAGGGGGCGGGGAGAGTCGGGGCGGGTCCGCGAGGTGTGCGGGAGCCGGGTGGGGCGTGACGCAGGGGTGCGGGGGGCTCAGTTCAGGAGGGTGCGGGGGCCGGTGACCTGGGCGCCGTGTTCGTGGACGCGGCGGCGCAGCTCGCGGTCGGCCGTGACGACCAGGCACGGGCGGTCGCCGGCCGAGGCCGCGAGCTCCACGATGCGGTCGTCGCCGCTGCCGGACGCCTCCTCGACACGCACCCCGGGCACCGGGGTCACGCCCCGGGCCGCGCCCTCCACCACCAGGACCAGCTCCAGCGGGCCGGGCAGGCCGTCCACACCGGACCGTGCGAAGGGCACCAGACGGTCGCGCAGCCGCTCGGCGGCCGCACGCCGGTCGCGCCACCAGCCATCAGGCACCGATCCGACGACATTCGCCCCGTCGACGAGGAGCAGGGACAGGGGCTCGTCCGTGCCGTCCGTGCCGTTCGTCGTGCCCGAGGTGTCCGTCATGTCGGTGACAGCCTTGCTTTGTCGCGTCCGTGGCAAGGCTCAGTCTGTCACGGCTCCGCCCGCCCACCGGCGTGTGATCTCGGCGATCGCGTCGGCCGCCCGCTCGGCGGGCCGTCCGCCGGCGCGCACCTCGGGGGAGAACTCGACGTGCAGGAACGGCACATGGTCGTCGTCGGCCACCTGGCCCTGCACGTTCGTCAGGCCCTCCAGCGGACAGGACCGCGCCCAGGCCCGGCACACCCGGAAGCCGTGGCCGCCCAGGGCGTCGGCGAGTTCGCGGCCGTCCTGCCGGCCCGCCGACCCGGCACCGGTGGAGGTGATCACGTCGTAGTCGGGCGCGGCGGAGGCGGCGAAGCCGTGCACCTGGATCCCGGGCATCCCGCGCCGGGCCAGCTCGGCGCAGATGGCGTGGAAGACGGTGTCCAGGCGGTGCGCCACATCCGCGGAATTACCGACTCCGGCTTTGCGATGTGCACCTGCGATCACCAGGACCCCGCCGGGCGCACCGCGCATCACCCGCACGCCCAGCTGCTCGGTCCCCAGGTCGAAGCCGGGATGCGGGACCTGGACCGACCAGCGCGGGCGATGGTCCAGGTCGAGGTAGATCCGGCCCCAGCCGCGCGGCGTCACGGCGGCGTCGGTCCGGTCGGCCACCTCGGTGTAGCGGTGCCCGGAAGGCCGGTCGAAGACGGTGCGTACCGTGAAGTCCCGTTGCGAAAGCTGCTGTTCCGCCTGTGCGCGATGACCGTCGAGCAACAGGCCGACCGCCGCGGCGATGCCCTCGCGGTCGGACCGGCCGGGGTGCCGGTAGCCCCGGCCGGGGCCGAACCGGCTCGTGTAGTCCGCCACCTCGCGCGCCAGGTCGATCTGCTCGGCGCCCTTCGGGGTGGGCCGGCCGGCAGGGTCGTCGCCGCCGCCCGAGGTGCGCAGCAGAACGGTGAGACCGCCGGCGAGACCGGCGACGACGAGCAGAAGTGTTGCGATCGTTATGACGCGTGAGCGATGGCCTCTCATGGTTGTATCAAGATATCCCGGTGAACAGACGCCGTAGCCGGACCCTGCTGTCCCTGCTGACCCCGCTCTCCCTCCTCGCCGTCACCACCGGCTGTGGTCTCCTCTCGGACGACGCCGGCGCCGAGGGCGGCGGGCGCTCCTTCACCGTCGCGGCCTCCGGGGACATCCTGATGCACCCCGAGCTGGTCGATCAGGCGCGCAAGGACGCCAAGCGCACCGGCAAGGGCGTGGACGGTCTGGACTTCGGGCCGATGATGGCCGGTATCAAGCCGGTGATCAGCAAGGCGGACCTGGCGATCTGCCACTTCGAGCCGGTGATGGGCCCGGCCGGGGGCCCGTTCGAGGGCTTCCCGGACTTCCAGGTGCCGCCGCAGCAGGCGAAGACGATCAAGGACATCGGTTACGACACCTGCTCCACCGCCTCCAACCACACCCTCGACCACGGCTACGACGGCGTGAAGCGCACCCTGGACGCGCTGGACGCCGCCGGCGTGAAGCACACCGGCTCCGCCCGCACCGAGAAGGAGGCGAACACCCCGCTGGTCATGGACGTCAAGGGCGTCAAGGTCGCGCAGATCTCCTTCGCCTACGGCTTCAACGAGCCGCACACGCTGCCGAAGGACAAGCCGTGGCTGGCCAACGAGCAGGACCTGGGCCGGATCAAGGCCGCCGAGCAGCGGGCCCGCAAGGCCGGTGCCGAGGTGGTGATCCTGTCCCTGCACTGGGGCCGCGAGCACCACCCGGAACCGTCCGCCTCGCAGATCTCCTTCGCCCGGCAGATAGCCCGGAAGACCGGCATCAACCTGGTCATCGGCCACCACGCGCACGTCGTGGAGCCGATGGAGAAGGTCGACGGGACCTGGATCAGCTACGGCCTCGGCAACCTGATCGCCCGGCACGAGGTGCCGACGGGGCTGACCGAGGAGGGCGTGATCGCCTGGTTCACGTTCACCGAGCGCGGCAAGGGCCACTGGGAGGTCCAGCCGCGCTACGAGCCGACGCTGCTGACGATCCCGCCGGACGCCGAGAACGTCCGCGACGGCGGCACCGCCGCCTACTCCGACGACGACGCACGGGACTACCGCCTGCTGGACGTGCCGGCCGCCCTCCGCGACGACCACGGCCTCACGGACGCCCAGAAGGCCCGGCTCCGGCTGGCCTTCGAGCGCACCGAGGGCACCCTGCTGAACCGTGGCGCCGCCGCAGACGGACTGAGGCCGCTGACCCCGCTGCCCTGAACGGAAGGGGATTTGTCCGTTCTTGTCTCAAGGTTGCGCGATGTTGCCCAGATCACGTCGGACTTACCGCAACCTCACCTGTCCCTTACGTGTCTGACTTTCCCGGGTGCGGTCTTACCATCCACGCGCCCGGACCGTCATTCCTGAGAGGACCTTCTGTGGCGTCATCGCCCACGGCGCGGCAGCACCGGGCCCGCCGCCGAGCCGACATGTCGCTCATCGGAGGCATCCGCCCGCCGATCGCGGTTCTCTCGGCGCTGCTGCTGACGCTCGCCGCCCTCACGGCACTGGTGCTGGGCCGTGTCGACGACACCGGGGTGCCGAGGGCGGTGCTGACCTCCCAGCAGCACTTCGCCGAGGACGGCGCGATCGCGCTGCGTGCCTCCATCGACGAGTCCGTCACCGACGTCACCCGCTCCTCGGCGCTGTTCAGCGCCGGACAGCCGGTCTCCGGCGACGCCGTCCTCGACAAGCTCGGCAGCACCTACCAGAAGTGGATGGGCACCGCCGTCGTCGAGATCCGCACCGGCAAGCTGGTCGCGGCCCGCGGTGAGACGGTGCCGCTGACCGACGTGGACCTCTCCAGCCTCAGCGGTGAGAACGGACTGGCCCCGCGCATGGTCCGGCTGAAGAACGGCGAGGTCCGCCTGCTCTCCTTCGGCCTGCTGACCTGGCCGGGCAAGCCGCAGCTGCTGCTGGTGGCCTCCAGGAACCTGAAGTTCCCCGGCATCAGCCTCGGCCAGTTCCGCTCCATCGCCGTGGTCGACGCGGGCGGCGCGATCCTCAGCAGCGACGGCATCGCCGACCCCGCGTCGGCGCGCAACAGCATCGACCGCAAGGACCTCACGGCCTCCCGCAAGCAGCTGAAGGACTTCGCCCAGCGGGCCGCCCGCCGGGGACAGCAGGACCCGCGCAGCAGCAAGGAACCCGGCAGCGGCGGCTACCAGGGCGTCAGCGGCAGCCTGCTCGGCGGCAAGCTGCTCGGCGACCGGTCCGTCGCCGGATACGCCACGCTCGCCGCGGCCCAGCCCGGCGAGGCCACCACCGCAGGCGGGCTCGGCCTGTCCGTGGTCGCCATGGTCAAGGTGACCGAGGAGTCCGCCGCGGGCTCCCCGGTGTTCGGACTGCTGGCGGCCGGCGCCCTGCTCGTCGTCGGCGCCCTGGCCGTGGCGGTGCTGCTGGGCACCGTCCAGCGCCCGCTCATCCGGCTGTTCCTGGAGTCCCGCCGGCTCACCCGCGGCGACCTCACCCGGCCTGTCACCGTCCCCGGCTACGGCGAGGCGCACCGCATCGGAGGCGCCCTGGAACGGCTGCGCCGCCAGCTGCTCGGCGAGGGCGCCGACGCCACCAAAGCGGCCGGGCGTCCGCGCGGCCTGCGCCGGGTGGGCACCGGCACCCTCCTCGCGGTCTGCGCGGTGCTGCTGCTGGCCTGGGCGGCACCGCTGATGCTGCTGTTCAACCGGGCGGACAACACGGCTCAGATACCCCGGCAGCTCGTCAACGACCAGCGCGAACGCACCGACACCCTCAGCGACCGGGTGCGCCGCGCGCTCAACGAGGGCGACGCGGACCTGCAGTCGGTCGCCTCCCTGGTCGGTGACAAGACCTCGCCCGAGGCCATGGAGACGGTGCTGGAACGCACCTACAACGAGAACCGGCGCTACCGCTCCCTCTACGTCGTCGACTCCCACGGTGAGATCCAGGCCCGCGAGGGCAAGAAGCCCAGGGTGGTCGAGTCCGACCGGGTCTCCGGCAAGCCCCTCAGGCTGCTGGGCCGCGGCGGCAAGGAGCCCGTGGTCGTCGCCACCGCCGAGATACCCGGCCGGGGCGGGGCCCAGCTGGTCGGCGAGTTCCGCGTCGAGTTCTTCAACGCCCTGCTGACCCGGCCGGGTCTCGGCGTGGTCCGGCTCGTGGACGACCAGCACAAGGTCATCGCCGGCAACACCGGCTTCCTCGCGTTCCAGTCGCTGCCCGACGACCACCTGAAGGACCTCGTCGCGGCCAGCGCCGAGCGGTTGGGCAAGAAGCCGCAGCCCAGCGGCGTGCTCTACCGCGAGAACGGGGTGCGGATCGCCGCCGCCGCGCCGTTCTCCGGCACCGGCTCGGCCGAGTCGCTGCACTGGAGCGTGGTCAGCTGGCAGCCCGTCGACCGGCTCGCCATCCCGGAGTACGACGCCCAGAACCGCACCGTGCTCGCCGGTCTGCTCGGTGCCGCCGCGGCCGTCGCCTGCCTGGGCTGGCTGCACATCGTGGTGGCCCGGCCGCTGCGCAACCTCGCCGACCGGGCCGAGGCACTGGCCGGGGGCGACCGCAAGACCGTGCTGTTCCCGCAGCACCACGACGAGGTCGGCGCCGTCACCCGCTCCCTGGAACTCATCCGGCAGCAACTGCAGGACCAGCGCCGGCAGCAGCCCCGCCGCACCCCGCCCCCGCCGTCCGCCCGGAAGCAGCCCGCGCCGCAGCAGCCGTATCCGCCCCAGCAGTACACAAGGAACTGATCACCCGTGCTCTTCCTCTACACCGTGCTGCTGATCGGCTGCGCGATAATGGTCACCGCGGGCGTCGTGGAACAGCGGCGGCACTTCGTCAACCTGGAGAACATCCCCAGCCGGGTCCTCGTCAACGGCATCCGCGGCAAGTCCTCCATCACCCGGTTGTGCGCGGGCGCCCTGCGCGGCGGCGACCTGGTCACCGTCGCCAAGACCACCGGCACCGCCGCCCGCTTCATCCACCCGGACGCCACCGAGGAGCCGGTCTACCGCAAGTTCGGCATCGCCAACGTGGTCGAGCAGATCGGCATCGTGCGGCGGGCCGCCGCGTACAAGCCGGACGCGCTGGTCATCGAGTGCATGGCCGTCATGCCGGCCCTGCAGGAGATCAACCAGTCCAAGCTGATCCGCTCCACCATCGGTGTGCTGTGCAACGTCCGCGAGGACCACCTCGCCGAGATGGGCCCCACCCTGGACGACGTGGCGCGCTCGCTGTGCCGCTCGATGCCCGAGGACGGCATCTGCGTCACCGCCGAGAAGGACCGCTTCCACATTCTCCAGGAGGAGGCGGACGCCCGGAACTGCAAACTCATCTACGCCGACCCCGACACGGTCACCGACGAGGAGCTGCGCGGCTTCAGCTGGTTCACCTTCAAGGAGAACGTGGCCATCGCCCTCGCCGTCGCCGAACTCCTCGGCGTGGACCGCGAGACGGCCCTGCAGGGCATGTACGACGCGCCGCCGGACCCCGGTGTCCTCTCCGTCGAGCGCTACCGGACGCCCGGGGGCAAGAAGCTGCGCTTCGCCAACGTGTTCGCGGCCAACGACCCCGAGTCGACGCTGATGAACATCAACCAGCTGCTCGACCTCGGCGCCATCCACCGCCCGCTCAACGTCGTCATCAACTGCCGCCCCGACCGCGTCGAACGCAACGGCCAGATGGGCGAGATCATCCCCGACCTCGACCCCGAGCGGGTCTTCGTCATCGGGCACCCGGCCAAGTCGGCCATCGACGCCATCCCCGCCGAGTACCGCTCGCGCGCCGTCGACCTCGGCGGCGACAAGCGCGACCCCGAGGAGTTCATGGGCAGGATGCTGGACATGCTCGGCCCGGACTCGTCCATGGTCGCGATCGGCAACATCCACGGCCAGGGCGAGATCCTGCTGGAACACCTCGCCGAACTGCCGCCGGACGACAGCGCCGACGAGCCGGCCGCCGCGGCGGCACCGGCCGGCCGCGCCGACGCGGCCCCCGCCGTGGTCGAGCACGTCGAGACCATGCAGCTGTACGTGCCCCGCATCGACCCCTACCAGCGCTACCCGGAGGCGTACGAGGCACGGTACGCGCAGCACCAGCAGCCGTACGTCCCTCAGCTCCCCGTCCAGCGCGACGCCCGGCAGCCGTACCCGCACGAAGAACAGGGGGACGGGGCGCAGTACGGCCCGGCGTACGGGCACGACACCTGGACGCGGCAGCAGTCCGCACCACAGGTCCCGGAGCCCGGGTCCCGCGGCCTGTTCGAACCCCGCGTCCCGCCCCAGCCCTCCGCCGACGACAGCCAGCAGTGGCACAGCCCAGGAGAACAGCGTTGATCCCCTCCGTCCTCACCCCCGAGATCGCCGCGATCGGCATCGGCCTGGGCCTGATGTTCTCGCTCATGTGCTACCTGACGACCAATCTGTCGCCGGGCGGCATGATCACCCCGGGCTGGCTCGCGCTCACCCTCATCGAGGACCTCCAGCGGGCCGCCCTGGTGGTCGGCGTCACCGTGCTGACGTACCTCGCCACGCTGCTCCTGCAGAAGTTCGTGATCCTGTACGGCAAGCGGCTCTTCGCGGCCGTCGTGCTCAGCGGCGTGCTCATCCAGGCCACCGTGATCATCGTGCTGCAGATGGAGTTCCCGCTGCTGTACGCCAACCAGACGCTCGGCTTCATCGTCCCCGGCCTGATCGGCTACCAGCTCGTCCGCCAGCCCAAGGGCGCGACCCTGCTGTCCGTCGCGTCGGTCTCCCTCGCCACCTACGTGGTCCTGACCGCCGGCATCCTCCTGGGCGCCATGCCGACCGCCTGAACCCGTCCGTACCCGACGCAACTCCTGGAGCCCCCACCATGCCGAAGCGCAAAGGCCGCCCCGTCGTCCACGCGGTGACGGTCCTGGCGCTGCTCGCGGGCAGTGCCTACTTCACCTACGAACTGCGCAAGGACGAGCAGGCGAAGCTCCCGGCCGCCCAGACGATCACCGAGAACCTGAACAGCTCGGGCAAGGCGACCGGCAAACAGACCTGGGAACGGCTGAACAACCCGGCGCGCTCGGTGCTGCGCGACGGCAAGGGCGCGGTCATCGCCACCTTCACGGACGGCGCCCGCACGGCCACCCTCAAGGGCCCGACGCGGACCTTCACCGAACCGGTCAACACCACCACCAAGGTGGTCACCGACGACTGGGTCCGGCTGATGCCGGAGACCTGGACCAAGGGCGCCGAGAAGCAGCAGTGGTTCAAGGACTGGTTCAAGCAGTACTACGGCAGCGAGGAGGACGACGTCTTCGCGTTCGCCTTCCAGTACATCGTGGGCGCGCCGGCCAAGAAGGACGACCAGGGCGTCCAGTACGCGGGGCACGCCACCTACGGGCCCCTCAAGGCCGACGGCGTCGACCGCGCCGAACAGACCGACTTCTACGACTACCTGGGCATCCCGTACACCTTCCGGGACGGCGTCACCCAGTACCCGCAGCAGGACCGCCTGCGCGCCGTGGACTGCTCCGGCTATCTGCGCCTGGTCTACGGCTACCGGGCCCGCTACCCGCTGATGTCCGACAACGACCACGGCGACGGACTGCCGCGCACCGCCGACGGCATGGCCCGCGGCAAGGAGGGCGTGGACATCATCAAGATCCAGGGCCCGAGCCCCTGGTACGTACGGCCGCAGAACATCGACGTCCTGCAGCCCGGCGACCTGCTGTTCTTCAAGATGGACCACCGCACCGCCAACCACATGGACCACTCCGCGATCTACCTGGGCCCGGACACCGAGGGCCACAAGGTCTTCATCTCCAGCCGCAAGGAGCAGAACGGACCCACCATCGGTGACCAGGGCGGTGTCTCGCGCCTGGACGGCGACGGCTTCTACGCCAAGCTGTTCCGCAGCGCGAAGCGGCTGTGAGCGGGCGGGCGGGGGCCGCCGCCGGCCCACGGCTTAGAGTGAACCGGTGAACGGCGACTGGCTCCTGCGCGGCCGAGACGGCCGGCTCAGTGTCTACCAGATGTCGGGTGACGTCGTCCGGTGCCGGGCGGAGCGCGAGCCCGGCGGCTCCTGGACCGCCCCGCGCACCGTCGGCGGCGACCAGAAGCTGCACCCCGTCCTGGCGGTCGGCCGGGGCGCCGACGGCTACGCCCATCTGGTCTCCTGGCGGCCCACCGTCAAGGGCGAGTCGGGCCTGGTGCACTCCACCCACTTCCGCCCGCGCCTCGCCGCCCTGGACTGGAACCCCATCGGCCACCCCCTGAAGAAGGGCGACCGCACGGGCACCCCCGCGGTCGCCGTCGACGCCGAGGGCCGTGCCCATGTCTTCGTGCCCGACGGCCGGGGCGGGGTGCGGCTGCTCACCCAGAAGGAGAAGGGCGGCTGGGAGGCCTGGCGGGACCTGAAGGGCGAGAACGTCCGGGACGGTCTGGCGGCGGTGACGGGGGAGTCCGGCCGTGTCGAGCTGTACGCGGCCGTCCCCGACGGAATCCTGTACTGGCGCCAGGAGGAACCGGCCGCCGAGCCGGTCCTGGCGGAGTCCCTGCGGACCCCGGTAGGCCCGGGCGGCCTCCACGCCCTCGCCACGTCCCCCGACAGCACGACCGTCTTCTACACCGACCCGGGCGGCGACCTGTGCGCCTGGCGCCCCGGCAGCAAGCCGGTCACCCTGCTGCCCGCGGCCGGTTCCGGCCCGGTCTCGGCGGTCCGCTGCGACCTCGACGGCCACGACTGCACCCTGCTCGCCCAGCGCTCCGCGAGCGGCCGTGTCGCCTTCGCCGCCTACCCGACCGAACTGGAGTCGGCGGGCGCCTGGTGGACCGAGTCGGGCCCGCGGCTGCCGGTGGACGCGACGGTGTCCGTGACGACGGACGCGCAGGGCCGGGTGGCGGCGGCAACGCTGGCCCCGTCCACCGGCCAACTCCTGCTGACCCGGCGGAAGAACGAGCCGGGCCTGGCGCTGGAGGCATGGCGGCAGGTGTGAGTGCGCCATGATGGCCGGCGTGGACACCGAGACTCTCATCGACGCCTGGCGGCGTCTGCTGGCCGGCACCGGAAAGACGTGGGTGCTGTTCGAGCACGGCACGTGCGTGGTGCTCGCACGCCCCACCGGGGACCTCACCGCCCAGGCCACCGGGATCCTGCGGGAGTTCGGGCCGGTACGGGTCGGGGGCCCCGCGGGCGACTTCCGGGTGCTGGAACTGCACAACGGCGAGGGCTGGCTGGTGACCGGCCACCACCCGGACGTGGTCACCTTCGTCCCGCTGGACGACTCCGCCGATCCCTCGCACCTGGCCGTCGGCATCCTCGGCCGCTCCCGGCGCGACCGGGACGGCACACAGCTGCACGTCGTCCACGTCGAGGACGGCCGCCGGGCCGGGGCCTGAGAACGCCGACGCCCGGCACACCACACGGTGTGCCGGGCGTCGTACGACCGTACGCGGTGCGTTACGCCGGGACGCTCGCCATGCCCGGAGCCAGGAACTTCCTGCCGTTCACGCGCTCCGAGACACCCTCGCGGTCCAGGTACGGCGTGATGCCGCCCAGGTGGAAGGGCCAGCCGGCGCCCGTGATCAGGCAGAGGTCGATGTCCTGGGCCTCGGCGACGACGCCCTCGTCCAGCATCAGACCGATCTCCTGCGCCACCGCGTCCAGGACACGGGCGCGGACCTGCTCCTCGGTCAGGACGACATCGCCCTGCTTGAGCAGCGCGGCGACCTCCGGGTCCAGCTCCGGCTTGCCGCTGTCGTAGACGTAGAAGCCGCGCTTGCCCGCCTTGACGACGGCCGCGAGGTTCGGGGAGACCGTGAAGCGGTCCGGGAAGGCCCGGTTGAGGGTCTCCGAGACGTGCAGGCCGATCGCCGGGCCGACCAGCTCCAGGAGCACCAGCGGGGACATCGGCAGACCGAGCGGCTCGATCGCCTTCTCGGCGACCTCGACCGGGGTGCCCTCGTCGATGACGTTCTGGATCTCGCCCATGAAGCGGGTGAGGATGCGGTTCACGACGAACGCCGGGGCGTCCTTGGTGAGGACCGCGGTCTTCTTCAGCTTCTTGGCGACGGCGAAGGCCGTGGCCAGCGAGGCGTCGTCGGTCTTCTCGCCGCGGACGATCTCCAGGAGGGGGAGGATCGCCACGGGGTTGAAGAAGTGGAAGCCCACGACCCGCTCGGGGTGCTGGAGCTTCGACGCCATCTCCGTCACCGACAGCGAGGAGGTGTTGGTGGCGAGGATCGCGTGCGCCGGGGCGACCGCCTCGACCTCCGCGAACACCTGCTGCTTGACGCCGATCTCCTCGAAGACGGCCTCAATGACGAAGTCGGCGTCGGAGAAGCCCTCCGCCTTGTCCAGCACACCGGTGACCAGCGCCTTGAGGCGGTTGGCCTTGTCCTGGTTGATGCGGCCCTTGCCGAGCAGCTTGTCGATCTCGGCGTGGACGTAGCCCACACCCTTGTCGACGCGCTCCTGGTCGATGTCGGTCAGTACGACCGGCACCTCCAGGCGGCGCAGGAAGAGCAGCGCGAGCTGCGAGGCCATCAGACCGGCGCCGACGACACCGACCTTGGTGACCGGGCGGGCCAGGTTCTTGTCCGGGGCACCGGCAGGACGCTTGCCGCGCTTCTGCACCAGGTTGAACGCGTAGATACCGGCGCGCAGTTCGCCGCCCATGATCAGGTCGGCGAGGGCCTGGTCCTCGGCGTCGTAACCCTGCTGCAGATCGCCGTTCTTGGCGGCCGCGATGATGTCGAGGGCGCGGTAGGCGGCCGGGGCCGCGCCGTGCACCTTGGAGTCCGCGATGAAGCGGCCCTTCGCGACGGCCTGGTCCCAGCCCTCGCCGCGGTCGATCACCGGGCGCTCGACCTCGATGTCGCCCTTGAGGACCTGCGCGGTCCAGATCAGCGACTGCTCCAGGAAGTCGGCGCCCTCGAAGATCGCGTCGGCGATGCCGAGCTCGAAGACCTGCTTGCCCTTGAGCTGCTTGTTCTGGTTCAGGGAGTTCTCGATGATGACCGAGACGGCCTTGTCGGCGCCGATCAGGTTCGGCAGCAGGGTGCAGCCGCCCCAGCCGGGGACCAGTCCGAGGAAGACCTCGGGGAGCGAGAACGCCGGGATCGCCTTGGAGACGGTCCGGTAGGTGCAGTGCAGACCGACCTCGACGCCGCCGCCCATCGCCGCGCCGTTGTAGTAGGCGAAGGTGGGAACGGCCAGCTGGGACAGGCGCTTGAAGACCTCGTGGCCGCCCTTGCCGATGGCGAGCGCGTGCTCGTGCTCCTTCAGCAGCTCGACGCCCTTGAGGTCGGCGCCGACCGCGAAGATGAACGGCTTGCCGGTGATGCCGGCACCGACGATCCCGCCCTCGGCCGCCTCCTTCTCGACCTGGTCGATGGCGGCGTTGAGGTTCGCCAGCGAGGCCGGGCCGAACGTGGTCGGCTTGGTGTGGTCGAGGCCGTTGTCCAGCGTGATGAGCGCGAAGCGGCCGGCGCCCGACGGCAGGTCGAAGTGGCGTACGTGCGCCTGCGTGACGACCTCGTCCGGGAACAGCTCTGCCGCGCCCTTCAGGAGTTCAGCGGTGGTGCTCACTTGTCGCCTCCGTCGAAGTGCGGGTTCTCCCAGATGACCGTCGCGCCCATGCCGAAGCCGACGCACATGGTGGTCAGGCCGTAGCGGACCTGCGGCTGCTCCTCGAACTGGCGGGCCAGCTGCGTCATCAGACGGACGCCGGAGGAGGCGAGCGGGTGACCGAAGGCGATCGCGCCGCCGTACTGGTTGACGCGCTCGTCGTCGTCCGCGATGCCGTAGTGGTCGAGGAAGGCCAGGACCTGGATGGCGAAGGCCTCGTTGATCTCGAACAGGCCGATGTCGGAGATGGACAGGCCCGCCTTGGCGAGGGCCTTCTCCGTCGCCGGGATCGGGCCGTAGCCCATGACCTCCGGCTCGACGCCCGCGAAGGCGTACGACACGAGCCGCATCTTGACCGGCAGGTTGTTCTCGCGGGCGAAGTCCTCGCTCGCGATGATCGACGCGGTGGCACCGTCGTTGAGACCGGCAGCGTTACCGGCGGTGACCCGGCCGTGGACGCGGAACGGCGTCTTCAGGCCCGACAGGTTCTCCAGGGTGGTGCCCGGACGCATCGGCTCGTCCGCCGTCACCAGACCCCAGCCGGTCTCGCCGCCCTCGGGGTTGGTCCGGCGCACCGAGATCGGCACCAGGTCCTGCTGGATCTTGCCGTTGGCGTACGCCTTGGCGGCCTTCTCCTGCGAGCGCACCGCGTACTCGTCGGCGCGCAGCTTGGTGATGTGCGGGTAGCGGTCGTGCAGGTTCTCCGCGGTCATGCCCATGAACAGGGCGGACTCGTCGACCAGCTTCTCGGAGACGAACCGCGGGTTCGGGTCCACGCCCTCGCCCATCGGGTGGCGGCCCATGTGCTCCACGCCACCGGCGATGACGGCGTCGTAGGCACCGAAGGCGATCGAACCGGCGGTGGTCGTCACGGCGGTCAGGGCGCCGGCGCACATGCGGTCGATGGAGTAACCGGGCACGGACTGCGGCAGCCCGGCGAGGATTCCGGCGGTACGGCCCAGGGTCAGACCCTGGTCACCGATCTGCGTGGTCGCGGCGATGGCGACCTCGTCGATCTTCTTCGGGTCCAGGCCGGGGTTGCGGCGCAGCAGCTCCCGGATCGCCTTCACGACGAGGTCGTCGGCACGGGTCTCGTGGTAGATGCCCTTCGGGCCCGCCTTGCCGAACGGGGTGCGGACGCCGTCGACGAAGACGACGTCCCTGACGGTACGAGGCACGATGGCTCTCCTCCAGGGTGCGGGGTGGCACTACTGCTGCGCGGCACGCTGAGCGCGCGCTCAGGCTCATGCTACTTGTGGGTAACGTAGCTGCACAGTCCTGGCGGAGGGAGCGGCGAAGGTCACACCGGGGACGTGGCCCGGTGGTGCCGCGGTATGGCTTGATCTCGTCACACCGGCCGGCGCCCCGGCAGGGCACGGGGCCGCGTGGATGTGCGGCGGGGCAGCGCGGGCCAGGGCCTGTCCGGCGGACCAGGCCCCGCGACTCCGGCATGAACCGGCGGACAGGCCCTAGGCGCCCGCGCCCTTGGCCGACAGTGCCTCGACCAGTACCGGCGCCACCAGCTCGACCTGCCACGGCCGTGCGCCGTACCCGGCGAGAGCGCCCTGAACGGACCCGGCGTCGACGACCTTCGGCGGCTCCCAGCAGATACGCCGGACCGTGTCCGGGGACACCAGATTCTCCTGCGGCAGGCTGAGCCGCTCGGCAAGGGCGGTGATCCCCGCCCGGGCCGCGGACAGACGAACCGCGGCGGCGGGGTCCTTGTCGGCCCATGCCCGCGGCGGCGGGGGCCCGGTCACCTGCTGGCCCGGCTGCGGCAGCGCACTTTCGGACAGGGCCCTGGCCCGGTCCACCGCCGCCTGCCACTGCTCCAGCTGCCGCCGCCCCATCCGGTGCCCGAACCCGTTCAGCGTCGCGAGCGCGTGGACGTTGGCCGGAAGGGCGAGCGCCGCCTCCACGATGGCGGCGTCGCTGAGCACCTTGCCCGGCGACACGTCCCGCCGGCGCGCGATACGGTCCCGCGTCTCCCACAGCTCCCGTACGACACCGAGCTGCCGGCGCCTGCGCACCTTGTGCATCCCGGACGTCCGCCGCCAGGGGTCCTTCCTCGGCTCGGCCGGCGGGGCGGCCGCGATCGCGTCGAACTCCTGCAGGGCCCAGTCGAGCTTGCCCTGCCGGTCCAGTTCCTTCTCCAGGGCGTCGCGCAGGTCGACGAGGAGCTCCACGTCGAGTGTGGCGTACCTGAGCCACGGCTCGGGGAGCGGCCGGGTCGACCAGTCGACGGCGGAGTGACCCTTCTCCAGGACGAAACCGAGGACACTCTCGACCATGGCGCCGAGGCCGACCCGGGGGAACCCGGCGATCCGGCCGGCCAGCTCGGTGTCGAAGAGCCGGGTCGGGACCATGCCTATCTCGCGCAGGCAGGGCAGGTCCTGGGTGGCCGCGTGCAGCACCCACTCGACGCCGGACAGGGCCTCGCCGAGCCCGGACAGGTCGGGGCAGGCCACGGGGTCGATCAGCGCGCTGCCCGCACCCTCGCGGCGCAGCTGCACGAGATAGGCGCGCTGGCCGTAGCGGTAGCCGGAGGCCCGCTCGGCGTCGACGGCGACGGGGCCGGAGCCCGCGGCGAAGGCGGCGATCACTTCGGCGAGCGCGGTCTCGTCGGCGACGACGGGCGGGATGCCCTCGCGGGGTTCGAGCAGCGGTGTCGGCGCCCCCGTCACAGAAGATCCGGCGTCGTCCGGAGGGGTGCCTCCGGTGGTGCGCAGGGAGCTGTCTGCTGCGGTGTCTTGGGCGTCGGTCACCTGTCAAGGGTATCCGCCCAGCCGGATGCCTGACCTGCGGGTTCGCGCAATTGGTTCCGTGACCAGCCAAAACACGTCACAGCGAGTCTCACCGATTCTCGTCGTTTCCCCCACCCGTGTGCCCTCCGAGTGCCCCCGAAAGAAGTGGTCAAAGTGACCAGGACCCTCCCGAACAGCCTCGTCACCAGCCTGCGCCGGGTCATCCCGCAGAGCGACACCGAAGGCCTCGAAGGCCTGTCCGTCGTCATCGGAGCCCTCTACCAGCAGTCAGTCGACCGTCACGAGCGCCGTCAGCTCCACCGCCTCCTGAACCGGGTGCACCGACAGATGGACGCCCGCCGCTAAAGCCTGCCGTCGGCGTGGTCACGTCCCTGAGGAGCGGGGGCGTACCGGAAGGCGACGTCTTGGCCGTCCTACTAGCGTTGATTGAGGCACCAAAACGCTAGTAGGAGGAGAACGCGCAATGAGTCTCACCGACGTGAGAATGGTCGCCGAGAGTGACGACGACTGGAACTCCGCCAGCCGGGTCTTACAGGCACTCTCGGAGACCTATGCGCCAGCTCGTACGCTTAGTCGGGGGGTGTGGTGGCACTTCCGGGGCAGCAGGTTCAGTGAGCCTCCTGTCACGCTAGGTGTTTGGCTCGCGGGCGACGTCGAGACGCAGGTTCAAGCGACGTTAGACGCAACAGCGCCAGCGCACTTACGGGATAGATTCAAGATCACAGTGGAGGATGACGCGGGCCGCGAGATCTAGAGCCCACAGATAAGATGATCACGGGGGAGGAGCCTCGGGACGCCTACACACGCGTGGCGTCCCGAGGCTCCTCCTTGCGTTCAGTCCTCTTGGCCGACGTGGGCGACGAACGCCGACCATGCTTCGGGGTGGACGGCCAGGAAGCCCCTGTCACGATCTTTCGTGTCGCGGATGTAGGCAGCTGGCTGGTTGGTGGCCACTTCGACGCAGTTGTCCTGGCTGGCGCTGCTGTAGGACGACTTGTGCCAGTTCGGAACGGTGCTGCTCACTGCTTCCAGCGCTCCTCTATGACGTCACGGATCAGGGCCGCCGACTCGTGCGGGTCGAGAGCCAGGGACTGAAGTTGATCGTAAAGTACCTTCTGGCGGGATACCTCGCCCGCGTCATCAGTCATTCTGCCCACTCGGATGCCCTCGGTGTAAGCGAGTTGTTCCCCGCCCGGCATCGTGAGAACGGTCAGGCTGCCGCCTAGCGCGGCGGGCGCCACCTTGTCGTAGCGCAACACCTGCACGTGAACGCGTTCCTGGGCGCCCATGACTAGGAGCCGGTCCAGCTGCTCGGCCATCACCTCGGGGCCGCCTACGCGGCCGTACAGGACCGGTTCATAGATCACGATCCACATCCATGGTGGGTCGTCCCGCTCGAAGATCCGCTGACGGCCGATGCGAGTAGCTGTCGCGTCGTCTAGATCGACCTCGGCAGCATGGAAGATCTGGCCGGACTCGAACAGCACGCGCGCATACGCCGGAGTCTGTACCAGACCAGGGATCACGCCGCTGGAGAACTCTTCGATGTGCACAGCCTTCGCCTGACGGGCCAGGAACACCGTCGCCCAGTCCTCGACGTTCGCTTGCTGGCTGTAGAGGTGCCACAGGTCGATCAGCTCGCCGGCCGCGCCCAAGACCTGGTCTAACTGCTCGATCAAGGCCCGGTTGGGCGGGTCCGTAGCCAGTTCGATTTGCGCGATGCGGTTGCCCGCGACGAAGACCCGTTTGCCCAACTCTGCCTGACTCCAGCAACGTTCGGTACGCAGCTTCCGCACCTTGGCGCCCAGGAAGTGCGCGAGGGACGCCGTCGGGTCCAGTTCCTTGGGAGGCATCTTCAAACCCCAGGTATTGAAGTCGTCGCGGGTAGTCACCGTAGCGCCGGGCGCCCAGGGTTGGGAGGCAGAAAGCAGCAATCTCCCCCCAAGGCTTGGAGCACCCCCCGCCATGAAGCAGCAGACCACCCAGGGACGCCCGATCGATCTGCCCGTCGGGGCAACTGCCTGGTTGTTGGACTGTGCACCAGTGCGAGGCTGCGGTGCCTGCGCGACAGAGTGGAAGCAGTTGTGTACGGCCCGGCAGGCTGGGGATATCACGGTGGCAGCACGGCACGCCGATGAGATCCGCAACCATGCAGGGGGGCACTGCTGATGGACATGCAGACGTATCGGGACGGTAGAGAAGCGGCCACGGACGCGACGGAGGCACTCCGCAAAGCCCTTGTGGCACTTGATGTACCGGAACGAGTCTCGGCCAGCCTTCAGCCGATGGTGACCAGGAGGGGCGGGGCCTACGTACACGTGGGCGTGATCCCGGCCGCTGTCGCCATGCGTCTGGCAGCGGCCATGCTGTCGACAGGGAAGGAGCCCTCACCGTGACTCGCTCTGTAATGCGCTACGTTAGGCACCGAATTTGCTGCCACCCTGATATGCCGCCATTGCATAACGCGAAATGCCGAGGGTGTGGGTGGTTAGCATCACGAGGTGACGCAAGAGCCGTCGACCTCGCATGCCTGAAACATACGGGGCTTTCCGGTCACACCCAATTCGAGCGGACGGCCAGCTGGACGGCGTTCGTCGTGCGCGCCGAATAGGCGGCCAATAACGGGGGAATTGCCGTCCGAATTCACGGCGTCGAGGCCCGGAATTCGGGTCGGACGGGCGCTCGCCGGCGTCGATAAAAGGAATTCGGTTCGGGCGAATCAGGTGGAAAGCGAGCAGCCGACGACCCAGGGGCGACCATCGGCCTCATTTTCAGAATTCGAAGGCGAAACGACCCTTCAACCTTGCCTTCCTGGATGTCAACGGGGTCTCTGACCTGCATCGAAGGTAGCGACCTTGATCATCCGTGGAATTTTTTCGAGCGGAGAGAGAAGCTTTCACAAGGGGCGGGGGTCGCAGCGGCCCAGTGGATCACGTCGCCGATATGCCCCCAGGTACCCGAATTCGAATTCACGTCGGCGCAATTCCTTTTTCGCGGCTCAACCTTTCCTGAATTCCAGCCTGCGTGGCGTCGTGAATTCGGCTGGCGTCGCGGTCGAGGTGCGAGACTTTCGCGCTGGCTTCAATTTCAATTCACGCGTCGACTCAAGCGCAATTCGCGGTTCGGCACAAGGAAATGCTTCGCTCGGTCGGTTCCAATTGTCGGCTGAAGTCGCTTCGATTAATCTTCGAGTTCGCTTGATTGTTGTTATTGCTTGCGACGAACGATGATGAAGTGCGAATGCATTCGATGATGCAGATACGACAAAGCCTGTGACCACAGTTATCGGCGCAGAGGAACCGTGGTCACAGGCTGTCGCAGTCAGGCGAGGATCGGCACCTGACTTCTGGTGCTACGAGAGGCTGCGCAGCACCAGGGTTCGGAGGTACGAGGCACGGGCACCAGGACTCATGGCGTGCTGCACAGCACCAGACCTGACGCCGACCGACGTAGCTTCGTAGGCTGGCGTCGTGACAGGGCCAACCTCACGCAGGTCGACGGCACGAAGCGTGCGCATCATGTCGTCACCTCGGTACAGTCTGTTCATGGCGTCGTTCGTACTGACGGCGCGACCGTTGCTGTCTTCCCACGACTCGGCGGTCACGCGGAAGGCAAAACTCTGGCCTGTGATCGCGCCAGCCTGAATCGCCTCACGCACCGCTTCCGCAGCTTCCGAACGAAAGAGCTGTGCTTCCACGTAAAGGCCCCTGCCATCCTCGCGGGCGACCTGAACGGCCCCGATCGGGAGGGAGCCGATCCGACTGTCCCTGCCGTGGTTGAACATCATTTGGGGCATTCGCCGGCTCAGCGAGTCCGCGAAGGCGCCCGGGGCGATCCGCTCATGGAACTGAACTCCGCCCTCACGGATGAGAGTTGGGCTGTTCCACACCGCCCCGTAACCGACCAGTGTGCGACCGTCACCGGTGGTTTCGGTGAAGTCGCGGGCGATGCGCTCTTCCACACCGCCCGTTTCCCAGCGTGCTGCCATGGGCTATGCCGCCGTAGCGACGTTCAGGACCCTTGCAGCGTTGGCGATGACGACACCGGCACCGACGCGGGACCACATCAGAAGCCCGCGTTCGCCGGTAGGCCGGTGGTTGGCGCCGACGAGATGCGGCACCAGCTCAACCGTCGAGCCGGCGAAGTCCACGATGGTGTAGCAGCGCGCGATGTCCCCATAGATCAAGACGGGGTTGTCGGCGGTCGCGGCGGTGTCGATATCGCTTACGCCACGCATGTTCGAGTACTCGTAGAGCCGCTTACGGAGCAGGACCGGATCGGCGTCACCGACACGGGGGTATCGGGGCGAGCCATTTGCCGTCTCAGCTTCGGACAGCTTGTTGATCGTGGCGATGTTGGCCAGCCATACCGCGTTCGACTGGAAACGCGGGGCAAGATCGTTCTGAACCGAGTACACGTCGACGTTGGCGTTGAACGTCTCCGCGACAGCCGGCGAAAGCTCCGAGGAGGTGCCGTTGAGGCCCGTCCACAGACCCTGAGGCTGCGAAGTACCGTTACCGTTCAGGAACGCCTCAGCGGTCAACTGGTCGTATCCGTCGACCAGAAGGCGAGTCAGATCAGCGATAGCCCCGCCGAACGACGCAGACTGATACTCGAAACTGAACGGCACGAAGCTCGTCGTCTTGAACCCCTTGATTGAGGGAGACGCGAGGGTCGGAGAGTTGTCCGGCACCTCAGCGGACTCAGCCGACCACTGGTTCGTGACGTGCGCCGAGGTCACCGGCCGGAACTCCTGACCGACCTCGCGGCGCACCTCGGCAAGCTGCCGGATCGGGCTGACAGAGCCGTCCGAGGAGATCCTGATGGCCGGGTCGATCACTGTGGGGATCTGGAAGCCACCAGCCGTGGTCACACCAGCCTGCATGGAACGCATCTCAGCGCGGACCGACTCCACGGCGCGGTAGGCGTCGGCCTCCTGCGGCGACCACAGAAGATGCCCGCGTTCGCCGCTGAGGGCCTTGAAGAACGCGGACAGGTAGTTGGGGTCGGAGCCTGCCGCAGCCCACCGTGTGGCGAGAGAGCCGCCCTCACGAGCGTCCATCAGCGCTTCCACGCGTTCGGCGGATCCGGCGTCCATGACGTTCGAGCGGACGGCGGATTCGAGGTGCCGCATCGCGGTATCGCGTTCCGTCGGGGCGGCCGTCCTGTTGGTGGTGCCGGTGTCGTGGCGCTCCACGTTGCGGGGGTCGGTGGCGAGTCGGCGGACGCGGTCCTGGGAGGCCTGAGCGGTCGTTTCGCGGGCCGTGAGGGCATTCCAGCGGTTCTGCTCGTCGTCGGTGAGGTCGCGGCCTTCTGCGCCGTCGTGGATGGCTTGCAGGGCGGTGCGGACCTCGTCCAGGGTCATGCTGTCGATGTTGCGGTTTTCCATTTTCAGTTGTCTCTCTTCGATACAGAGGGAAAGTCCGGAGATCAAGCCTCGTATTTGGGACCAATTGGTCCCCGCCAGGCGATCTTCCAGACGTGGTGATGTAGAGCCTCTGATCGAAGGGGCGCACTAACCGGCGCTCAACCGCAGCGATCAAAGTTACCGGCGCGCTCCCGTGAGAACCCCGTCCTCACCGCCGAAGCGTATTGCCAGTTAACTCGGCATTCTGTTTGAAATTTTACCATAGAGGAAGGCCCCCAGTCTAGTAACTGAGGGCCTTTACCTCTACACTACGCCGTCCACGGATCAGGGATCTGATCAGGGATCGCAGTGGAGACCCATCGGCCTCCGGGGAACGCGGTGATCGAATCGTCCATGATCCAGTCGTACTCGGCCGACGCGAAGTCCTCACCATCGACGTGGAAGAACACCACAGCGCCCTCCCGCCGCATCCTCACGTCCAGCTGTCCGGCGGCGTCCCGGGCCCTCAGAGACTGCTTCCACGGGTCCTCGGGCAAGTAGCGCATTGCGACGCGCGGGACGAGCGCCAGCTTCCTCTTCTGGAGCGGCGTAAGGTCGGCGAGCCTTGGCATGCCGTCGGGACCGGTGGTGTTGTCGTCGCGGTCGTTCATGTTGTTGCCTCTCTTGAGTTGTTGATCAGCGGCGGCCGGTAAGGGCAAGCCGGGTCGTGCTGGCCGTCAAGGCCGTGTCCGTCGCATAGTAGGCAGGACAGCTGAGGGAGCTTGAATCGCCTCCTGTAGTCCGTCCACACGGCCACAGGGAGCAGATCGGGGTAGGGGTCGGCCGGCTCCACTACTGGGCCTCGTCGGGGGCGTCCTGCGGCTGGTACCGCCCGTCGGGCTCATCGAACAGCGACCGGTCGACGGCGCCGAAGACTTCCCCGCCGTAGGACATGGTGATCGTGTCGCCTTCGGGCGTGAAGATCACGAAGTTCTGGCCGGACATTGCCCCGGCGACGCGGAGCCGGTACCGGTCATCCTCGGAGAGGTTCAGCCATGCCGAATCGATCTCGGCTTGAATCTTGATGCGCTGGGCTGCGTTCACGATGATCTTTCCTGTGTTCAGTTGTGGGTTCGAGCGGCTGATCAACATCTGAAACATTTGTTTCACTTGTTGATGTTGAGCGGAGACGGACCCTGAGCCGACCAGACCGGGCAAGGGCCTTAGCCTTTGGTCTTCACCGAAGCCTTATTACCTTCGCCTTCGGTGTAGCTGTCGGGTGAGGGTGTCGGACGGCGGACCCTTATAGGGGGTCCGACGCCGACGACACCCCCCTCACCAGGTGTCGTCCGACGCGTCGCGACACCCCGACACCCCTACTGACCTGCGTTGATGTCGTTGAGGAGGATCCAGGTCTTCTGCTGGCCGGGTCCGACACCCCCAACCTGATCAGCGACACCCCCTCTGGCCATCTTGTTGAGGGCCTCGGAGATCGTCGTACGGGTCAGCCCGTGGCCGAACTTCTCCTTGATCAGATCACCGATCGCCTTCACCGTCAGGGCCTGGTCGGAGCGCAGTACCGCGAGTGTCTTCCTTTCGGCAGGGCTGAATCCGTCGTCCGTCCCGGCCTCGCTAAGGGTCTCACTCACACTGATCGCATACTGCATGTCGCTGTTCAGGTCGTCGGGGTTGTCGGCCCGTACGCGGCGGATGAATGTCGTCTCCTCGTCGGCGATCTCGTCACCCGCGAACGACCACTTGAGTACGGCCGTTGTCTCGCGGGTTACCGGGTCGGTGCTCTTACTGGTCGCGGCCACGGAGATCAGGAAGCGACCCCATTCGGCCGGGCCGACTCCCGAGCTGCGATCATGCCCGTTGCCTGTCCCGCCCTTATTCCAGTGGTGACTGATCAGGAGCGTCGTCCCAGCGGCCTGCGTGATCTTCTGGACGCCGTTGAGGAGTGCGCCCATCGAGTACAGGTCACTGCCGCTGGCACCGGACGCGGACAGATACAGCGGATCCACGATCACGAGTGCTGGCCGCCGTTCCGCGATGGCCAGCCGGATCAGTTCCAGGTCGCCGGGGTTGCCGAGCTTGGGCGCCGAGAACTCCGGGAAGATCGGGAGGGCGTTCACCTCGTCGCGGGTAAGGCCTTTGGCCGCGCCGATGGCGTGGATCCGGCGGAGCAGCTTCCGCTTGCCGCCTTCTCCGTAGAACACGATGACGGGGCCGCTGGCGCCGGTCGGGTAGTGGCCGAGCCATGCCCCGCCGGCTGCGCAGGAGACGGCTGCGTCGAGGGTCGCCCACGTCTTCCCGGCCTTCTTCTCCGCCGACAGGATCCCGTAGTCACCGGCGACGATGACGGGCCGGAACAGCCATTGCGGGGCGCCTGCCGCTGCCACCTCGTCGGCGACGTCGGCCAGCGACTGGACGGCGAACCCAGGGCCCCTCTCCTGGCCGCGAAGGTACTGCGCCACGTTGAGGACTTGGTCGAACTGGGTGGCCTGCTCCGGCGTCAACTCCCTGCGGATCTGGTCGGCAGCTGCCGGGTCGTCAGCCCCCCGTTCGGCCAGGTAGTGGAGGATGTTGGGTGGTATGCTGGTCATGAAAACCTTTTTCAGTTGTAACGATGCCCTCGGCTGGTGCTGTAGCCGAGGGCATTCGTCTGTTGTCAGGCGGCGGCGTTCTTGTCCAGCCACGCCTCGACGTCTGACCAGCGGTACCGGACGTGGCGTCCGACCTTGATCGACTTGGGGCCCTTCGAGAGGAAGCGCCACTGGGCGAGCGTCTGTACGGGCACGCCGAGGTAGGCGGCGACGTCCGGCGGGGTGGCCAGCGCGGGGGGCTGCTGCATCTCCCGCTCCCTTCATTCAGTTGTAAGTTCTCAGCCCATTCTGCCATGCGGGCTTGCATTCGTCCAGAGTGGGTTCTATTCTGCCTGTGTGGCAGATGAGCGGAAGTACAGCAAGGCAGGTCCCATTGGGTCCCGCGTGGCCGAGAACCTGTCCCTGATGCGAGCAGTGCGCGGCAAGACGACAGAGCAACTCGCCAAGGAGGTATCGGACCTCGGAATCCCTATGACGGCATCAACCGTCACCAAGATCGAGAAACAGGGGCGCCGCGTGACGGTTGACGAACTGGTAGCCCTGGCCGCCGCACTCAACGTCTCGCCGGTCACGCTGATGCTTCCGCGTAAGGACCCACAGGGCGGCCCTGTGCGGCTCGCCCCTCGTCTGGCCGTGGTGGGCGGCTGGGACCTTGCCTGGCTCTGGATGCGCGGCGAGACGGATCTACACATCGAAGGCATGCAGAGTGCCCCGTCCAGTCGCCTGGAGCTTCTCGCGCTGAACCAGCCATACCTGACAGGCGAAGCACTTGAGCGGATGGCCGTCTTCTCTCAGCCCGCACCCCAAGGGCAAGCCGTCGTGAATGGAGGTGATCAAGATGGCCGCAGTAGTTGACCGGTGGCACAAATCCCGTCCGGCAGCCAACGACAAGCCTTGCGCGGAGCACACCAGCAAGACGCGCAAGCTCGTCCCGTCAGCCGACCACGGCAAGGGCAAGCGGTGGCAGGTTCGCTACCGGGACGCCCAGGGGATCCAGCGGAAAGAGAACTTCACACGCAAGCCGGAGGCGGACGCCCGCGCGGCGGCTGTCGAGACCGACCTGAACCGGGGCGAGTACATCGACCGGTCCGCCGGGAGGGAGACGTTCAAGGATGTCGCGGAGCGGTGGCGGGCGAACGCCATACACCGGCTCACCACGGCTGACAGCGTCCGTCAGCGGCTGGAAAATCACATCTACCCCACCTTGGGCAGCCGGCCTATCGGCGATCTCAAGCCGTCCGAGATCCGGGCGTGGATGAAGGACCGCTCCGAGGTTCTGGCGTGGGTGAGCCTGAAGAACACGTACAGCGTTATCAAGACGGTGATGTCCGTGGCCGTCGAGGACGGGATCATCAAGGCTTCGCCGTGCACGGGAGTGAGGCTGCCGAAGCGACCCCGTACGGAGATCGTTCCGCCCAGTGATGCGGCGGTGCGCGCTCTCATCGATGCTGGATCCACGCCGAGGGAGCGAGCGCTGATCTTCCTGGCCGCTGCCTCTGGGCTCCGACAGGGCGAGCTGTTCGGCCTAGAACTCCACCACATCGACTTTCTGCGCCGTGAAGTTCGCGTAGAGCAGCAGCTCTGCAACATCACCAGGAAGGGCAGCGCGGGCCTCTACATCGGGCCACCCAAGACGCACGAGTCGGTGCGGACGGTGCCCGTCGCTGCGGCTGCCGTGGAAGCTGTGGCCGCGTATCTCGCCCAGCACCCAGCCAAGGAGGTGGAAGTCTGGGACCGGACGGACCCGCGCAAGCCGGTGCCGCGCATGGCAACGCTGGTGTTCCCGAACTCGGTAGGGCGACCCTTTCAGCGCTCTCCCTGGGCCCGAATATGGGCCGGAGTGGTCTCTCGTGCCAACAAGGCGCTTGAGGCCGCAGAGGCGGAGACCAGGGTGCCCGATGGGGCCACCATGCACAGCCTCCGTCACTACTACGCAAGCTTGCTGATCAAGCATCGCGAATCCGTGAAGACGGTTCAGAAGCGGCTCGGCCACTCGAAGCCGTCGATCACGCTCGACACGTACGCACATCTCTGGCTGGACGACGAGGACACCACCAGGGCCGCCGTAGAGGCAGTCCTAGGCGATGTGCCCCCGATGTGCCCTGCCACCCCCTCCAACACCCTGAAAGGTGCAGGTGAGAGCAATGATGCACACAGTTCAAGGGTATCCGTGTGTGGACGGCACCCGTCGCCGGAACGTTCCGTCGACGGGCGTCGGAGGGTCGTAAACCAGTCAGGCCGGTGAAAGGTGCGGTTCACGTGAGTGAGCCGTCCGCTGCTCCGGACGGCTCAGTGGATGATCCCGGTGCGCAGGGCCACGGCCACCATGCCGGCCCGGTCGCCGGTGCCCAGCTTGCGGGCGATGCGGGCGAGGTGGCTCTTGACGGTCAGGGCGGACAGGCCCATCGAGACGCCGATCGCCTTGTTCGACTGGCCCTCCGCGACCAGCCGCAGCACCTCGACCTCGCGTCCGGACAGCTCGCGGTAGCCGCCCGGGTGGCTCGGGGCGCCCGGGGGGCGGCGGTGCATCCGGGTGGCGCCGAGAGGAGCGGCGCCGGGCCGGGAGGGCAGGCCGATGTTGGTACGGGTGCCGGTGACGACGTACCCCTTGACCCCGCCGGCCAGGGCGTTGCGCACCGCGCCGATGTCGTCGGCGGCGGACAGCGCCAGCCCGTTGGGCCAGCCCGCGGCGCGGGTCTCGGACAGCAGGGTCAGGCCGGAGCCGTCGGGCAGGTGGACGTCGGCGACGCAGATGTCGCGCGGGTTGCCGATGCGGGGGCGGGCCTCCGCGACGGACGACGCCTCGATGACATCGCGCACGCCGAGCGCCCACAGATGGCGGGTGACGGTGGAGCGGACGCGCGGGTCGGCCACGACCACCATGGCGGTCGGCTTGTTCGGGCGGTAGGCGACCAGGCTTGCGGGCTGCTCGAGGAGAACGGACACCAGGCCTCCTGGGTGGGGGGACGGGGCCGGCTTGGGGGGAGGAAGCCGGGACGAACCGTGCTTTCAAGGTCACAGTCGTCTTCGGCAGCAAACTCGGCCGCCTTTAGAGAATGATCACGATCTAGTGAGTAACAATCTGCGCAATTCGGACACGCGATCGATCATCCGAAGATCGAGTCGGCCCGAGCGGATGCGATTCCGGGTCGGAAAGTGGCCGTATCGACAAAGGGATGGTCAATAAGGCGCCCATGCGGATGAAGCCGCCGGTACCCGGCGGTCGGCTCACCGCGGCATCACCGTGACTGCGGGCCCCTGCGCTGCGGCAGTGTCACCACCGAGGCGTCGCCGGGACCGGCCGGCGGCAGGCCCGCGACCTGGGCCAGCAGATCGCACCAGGAGGCCAGGTGGGAGGCCGTGTCCGGCACCCCCCCGAGCCCCTCGCGGGGCGTCCAGGACGCCCTGATCTCGATCTGCGAGGCCGACGGGCGGTCGGCGAGCCCGCCGAAGTAGTGCGAACTCGCGCGGGTGATCGTCCCGCTCGGTTCGCCGTAGCCGAGCCCCCGCGCCTGCAGCGCCCCCGTCAGCCACGACCAGCACACCTCGGGCAGCAGCGGATCGGCCGCCATCTCCGACTCCAGCTCCGCGCGCACCAGCGTCACCAGCCGGAACGTTCCGCGCCAGGCGTCGTGGCCCGCCGGGTCGTGCAGCAGCACCAGCCGTCCGTCGGCGAGCTCCTGGTCGCCGTCGACCACCACGGACTCCAGCGCGTACGCGTACGGGGCGAGCCGCTGCGGGGCGGGCGTGGGCTCCACCTCGACCTGCGGCCGCAGCCGGCAGTTGCGCAGGGCGTCGACCGCGGCCCGGAAAGCCGGCGGACCCGAAGTGCTCGAGCGTCGGTCCGCCTCCTCGGTGTCCTTCACGTCGTCCAATCCGTCAGCGCTGTCCGACATTCGTCCGTGAGCCGCAGCCATGCGGGGAAGAGTAAGGGGAAGCGGGGCCTTGTGCAGGGCAAGACACCCCGCGCCGTCGCCCGCCGCCGTCGTGCGAGACTTGCCCCGTGACCGCCAACGACAGCATGCAGCCGACAGCGACGTACGACAGCGCCTTCCTCAAGGCGTGCAGGCGCGAACCCGTGCCGCACACCCCGGTGTGGTTCATGCGTCAGGCCGGCCGCTCGCTGCCCGAGTACCGCAAGGTACGCGAGGGCATCCCCATGCTCGAATCCTGCATGCGGCCCGAGCTGGTCACCGAGATCACCTTGCAGCCGGTGCGCCGGCACAACGTGGACGCGGCGATCTTCTTCAGCGACATCGTCGTACCGCTCAAGGCCATCGGCATCGGCCTGGACATCAAGCCCGGCGTCGGCCCGGTCGTCGAGGAGCCCATCCGCACCCGCGCCGACCTGGCCCGGCTGCGCGACCTCCGCCCCGAGGACGTGCCCTACGTCACCGAGGCGATCGGCCTGCTCACGAAGGAGCTGGGCGCCACCCCGCTGATCGGTTTCGCGGGCGCGCCGTTCACCCTCGCGAGCTACCTGGTCGAGGGCGGCCCCTCGCGCACGTACGAGAACGCCAAGGCGATGATGTACGGCGACCCCGGGCTGTGGGCCGACCTGCTGGACCGCCTGGCCGACATCACGGCCGCCTTCCTGAAGGTGCAGATCGAGGCCGGCGCGAGCGCGGTCCAGCTCTTCGACTCCTGGGTCGGCGCCCTCGCCCCGGCGGACTACCGTCGCTCGGTCATGCCCGCCTCCGCGAAGGTCTTCGACGCCGTCGCCGGCTACGGCGTCCCGCGCATCCACTTCGGCGTCGGCACCGGTGAGCTGCTGAAGCTCATGGGCGAGGCAGGCGCGGACGTCGTCGGTGCCGACTGGCGCATCCCGCTGGACGAGGCCCAGCGCCGCGTCGGCCCCGGCAAGGCGCTGCAGGGCAACCTCGACCCGACGGTCCTGTTCACCGACAAGGACACCGTCGAGACCAGGGCCCGCGAGGTGCTCGACGCGGCCGCCGGTCTGGAGGGCCACGTCTTCAACCTCGGCCACGGTGTCATGCCGAACACCGACCCGGACGCGCTGACCCGCCTCGTGGAGTACGTCCACACGCAGACGGCGCGCTGAGTCACCACGTGTACCGGGGCCGGGCCCGCCTGCCGAACAGCAGGCCGCGCGGCTCCGGCGGGGGTGGCGTGCCCGGCTTGAGCGGCCAGGCGAGCAGCATGCCCGCCACGAAGCCGACCACGTGCGCCGCGTACGCCACCGTGCCGGCCCCGGACAGGCCGTGCCCGGACGAGTACACCGCCTGCAGCACGAACCAGAAGCCCAGCACCAGCCAGGCGGGCAGCCTGAGCGGCAGGAAGACCAGGAACGGGACGAGAACCCAGACCCGTGCCCGCGGCCACAGCACGATGTAGGCGCCGAGGACCCCGGCGATCGCGCCCGACGCGCCGATCAGCGGATCCCCCGACGTGGCGTTGAGCAGCGCGAAGCCGTATCCGGCCGCATAGCCGCAGACGACGTAGAAGAGAAAGAAGCGGATGTGGCCCATCCGGTCCTCGACGTTGTTGCCGAAGATCAGCAGGAAGAGCATGTTCCCGAGCAGGTGCAGCCAGCTGCCGTGCAGGAACATCGCCGTGAAGACCGACAGCGGCGGCGACTTGTCGTAGGACGGCGGGGCCACGACGCAGCCCGGGCCGTGCGCGCCGACGCCGACGTCTCCCGTCGGGACCAGCCCGGGTATCTGATGGTGGATCAGTTCTGTGGGGACCGCCGCGTAGCGGTCCATGAAGGCCTGCAGATGGCACAGCTGTGCCAGATCGCTGCCGCCGGCCACGGAGCCGGCCATGCCGGGCGTCGTGATGAACACGAGGACGTTCGCGGCGATCAGCGCGTACGTCACCCAGGGGGTCCGGCGCACCGGGTTCACGTCATGAACGGGGATGACCACACAGAAGTAGTGCCCGGGACGGGGCCCGCGAATCGGTGAACAGCGCGGAGCGGGCGTGCGTATCTCCTGGCAACCGACGTGAGGACAGGCGATGAGCGAACGAGTCACTCCCCCGATGCATGCACTGCCCGACGGTGAGGCGGAGATCTCCCTGGTCGTACGGCTTCCCTGGGAGGACGTCGCCCGGCTCGGTCAGGAGGCGGGGCGGCTCGCCTCGCAGATGCAGCGGCCGGTGACGCTGGACGAGGCGGTCAGCTACCGGCTGCGGTCTGCCCGCGCGGCCTCAGCAGGCCACGCCAAGCCCTCCGGGGAGCAACCGGCGGCCGTCTCCGCTCTGCCCCGGATCAGCGGAACGGCCTAGGAGACGCGTACCTTCGCCGCCGCCTTCCTCGCTGCCACCAGTACCGGGTCCCACACCGGGGAGAACGGCGGGGCGTAGCCCAGGTCCAGGGCCGTCATCTGTTCCACCGTCAGCTGCGCGGTCAGCGCCACCGCGGCGATGTCGACGCGTTTCGCGGCGCCCTCCCTGCCGACGATCTGGACGCCCAGCAGCCGGCCCGTGCGGCGTTCGGCGAGCATCTTGACCGTCATCGGGGAGGCGCCGGGGTAGTAGCCGGCGCGGCTGGTGGACTCGATGGTGACGGTCTCGTACCGCAGGCCCACCCGGTCCGCGTCCTTCTCGCGCAGGCCCGTGCGGGCGATCTCCAGGTCACAGACCTTGCTGACCGCCGTGCCGACCACGCCCGGGAAGGTCGCGTAGCCGCCGCCGACGTTGCTGCCGATGACCTGGCCGTGCTTGTTGGCGTGGGTGCCGAGCGGGACGTACTGGTCCTGGCCGGAGACCAGGTTCAGCACCTCCACGCAGTCCCCGCCCGCCCAGATGTTCTCGTGGCCGCGCACCCGCATCGCGAGGTCGGTGAGCAGTCCGCCGTGGGCGCCGAGCGGCAGGCCCGCGGCCCGGGCGAGAGCGGTCTCCGGGCGGACGCCGATGCCGAGGACCACCAGGTCCGCCGGGTACTCGGCGTCCTCCGTGGCGACCGCGCGGGCCCGGCCGTCCGCTCCGGTGAGGATCTTGGTGACCTCGGCGTCGTTCACCATGGTGATGCCGAGGCCCTCCATGGCCCGGTGCACCAGGCGGCCCATGTCCGGATCGAGCGTCGACATGGGTTCCCTGCCCCGGTTGACGACCGTGACCTCGAAGCCGCGGTTGATCAACGCCTCGGCCATCTCCACCCCGATGTACCCGGCGCCGACGACCACCGCACGGCGGCCACGCGTGCGTGCCAGCGTGTCCAGCAGGGCCTGGCCGTCGTCCAGGGTCTGCACGCCGTGCACGCCGGGGGCGTCCATGTCCGGCAGGTCGGGGCGGACCGGGCGCGCGCCGGTCGCGATGACGAGCTTGTCGTACGACGTCCACGACTCGGCGCCGGAGTCGACGTCACGCGCGCGTACCCGCTGCCCGGCCACGTCGATCTCGGTGACCTCGGTACGCAGCCGCAGATCGATGTCCCGCGCGCGGTGTTCCTCGGGCGTACGGGCGATCAGGCGGTCCCGTTCGGGCACGTCACCGCCCACCCAGTAGGGGATGCCGCACGCCGAGAAGGAGGTGAAGTGGCCGCGTTCGAAGGCCACTATCTCCAGTTCCCCCGGCCCCTTCAGCCGGCGCGCCTGCGACGCCGCGGACATGCCCGCGGCGTCGCCGCCGATCACGACCAGTCGTTCCGTCCCGCCCCGCCCACCGCGCATGCTCATGATGAACACGCTACGGGGCGAGGGCATGCCGGTCCCGCGAGGGCGGTCAGTTCCGGTCGGGCCGCTCACCGGCGGACTCCGGCACGGGACGGGCCGACGGCAGCGGGCCCACCGCGGTCATCGCCGGCGCGGACTCCCGGCGGCGCGGCAGCCGGGGCCGTACGACCCGCAGCCACAACAGCGTCAGCAGGGCCGCGAAGGCCGCGAAGGGAAGAACCGCGCCGAGCGCGAGGACGATCCAGCGCAGCACCGTGACGAACGCGTGCCAGCCGCCCGACAGCGCGTCCCCGATGCCGGGCGAGCCGCCCCCGGCCGCCTTGCGCACCGGCGTCTCGGACAGGGACAGCGTGACCGTGGCGAGGTTCGTACGGTCCTTCAGGGACGCCTGATGGGCCAGCAGCGCCTCCAGGTCGGCCTCGCGGCTGCTCAACTCGCCCTCCAGCGAGACCACATCGCTCAGCCTGGTCGGCCCGGCCCATCAGCGCGCGGATCCGGTCCACGCTGGCCCGCTGCGACCTGACGCGGCTGTCCACGTCCACGACCTGGTCGGTGACGTCCTCGGCCCTGGCCGTGCGGTCGACCAGCCGGCCGGTGCCCTGCAGGCCGGCGATCACCTCGTCGTACCTCGCGGTGGGCACGCGGAGCACCACGCGCGCGTGCTCGTGGCCGTCGCTGTCCCGGCCCGTGGTCTCCTCGCCGACGTACCCGCCCACCGTCTCGGCGGTCCGCCGCGCCTCGTCCAGGGCCCTGGGCACGTCCCTGACCTCGACGGTGAGGGACGCGGTGCGGATGATCGCGCTCGGGGCGGGAGCGGGCGTCGCGTGGGCGGACCTGGTGCCCTCGGCCCTGCCGCCGGAGGCGCCGGTCTGCTGTGCCCCGGCGCCCGCGGCGGACTTCGCCGAACCGCCGCCCGTATCGTCCCCGGCGCCGCACCCGGCGAGCGCGAGGGAGGCGGCGAGCAGGACACCGGCCAGGAGCCGGGCGGAGCGTGCGGAACGTGATGTGCGCATGGGCGGTACCCCCGAGGCCGGTGACCTGTGACGCTCCTTCGACGCCGGGCCCTTCGGAAACGTTGGGCGGCACCGGTCCCGATGAGGTCACGGTCCGGACTCGTCCCGGCGCCCGGGCCGCGCCGGGAGTGTCAGTGGGGTCTGAGAGAGTGGGGGACATGAGCGCAACGGGTACGGGGCACGTCGTCGTCATCGGAGCCGGAATCGCCGGGCTGGCCGCCGCCCACCGGCTGCTCGGGCGGGGCACACGCGTGACCGTGCTGGAGGCTGCGGACCGGGTCGGCGGCAAGCTGCTGCCCGGCGAGATCGCGGGCGTGCGGGTCGATCTGGGTGCCGAGTCGATGCTCGCCCGCCGCCCCGAGGCGGTGACCCTCGCGCGCGAGGTGGGCCTGACCGAGCGGCTCCAGTCGCCGGCCACCGCCACCGCCTCGATCTGGACCCGGGGCGCCCTGCGTCCCATGCCCAAGGGTCATGTCATGGGCGTGCCCGGCACCGCCGCCGCCCTCTCCGGAGTGCTGTCCGGCGAGGGTCTCGCCCGGATCGAGCGCGACGCCGACCTGCCGCGCACCGAGGTCGGCGACGACGTGGCCGTGGGGGAGTACGTGGCCGCCCGGCTCGGCCGCGAGGTCGTCGACCGCCTGGTCGAGCCCCTGCTCGGCGGGGTGTATGCGGGCGACGCGTACCGCATCTCGATGCGTTCGGCCGTCCCGCAGCTCTTCCAGGCCGCCCGCACCCACGCGTCCCTCACCGAGGCCGTCCGCGACATCCAGGCGAAGGCCGCCGCCGCCCAGCAGACCGGGCCCGTGTTCATGGGCATCGAGGGCGGGGTGGGCAGCCTCCCGCTCGCGGTCTGCGAGTCGGTGCGGGCGCGCGGGGGAGAGGTCCTCACCGGGACGCCGGTGCGCGAGCTGCGCCGGAGCGGGACGGCGGAGCCGGGCGGCCAGGGCACTGACCCGGCGTGGCGCGTCGTCGCCGGTGACCGCGTGCTGTACGCGGACGCGGTCGTCGTCGCCGTCCCCGCGCACACGGCCGCCGGCCTGCTGCGAGCCGAGGCCCCGGCCGCGGCGACCGAACTCGCCTCCGTCGAGTACGCCTCGATGGCCCTGGTCACCCTCGCCTACCGGCGCGGGGACCTGAGCCTGCCCGAGGGCAGCGGCTTCCTCGTGCCGCCCGTCGACGGACGCACCATCAAGGCCTCGACGTTCGCCTCGCAGAAGTGGGGCTGGATCGCCGAGGAGGACCCCGGCGTGGTCGTCCTGCGCACGTCCGTGGGCCGGTACGGCGAGACCGAGATCCTCCAGCGGGACGACGCCGCCCTGGTCGAGGTCTCCCGGCGCGACCTGCGTGAGGCCACCGGCCTGGCCGCCGTACCCGTCGGGACCCGCGTCACCCGCTGGACCGACGGTCTGCCGCAGTACCCGGTCGGGCATCACGCGCGCGTGGCCCGCATCCGCGAGCACGTCGCCAAGCTGCCCGGCCTCGCCGTGTGCGGCGCCCCGTACGACGGCGTCGGCATCCCGGCGTGCATCGCGAGCGCGTACGCGGCCGTCGACCAGCTCGACGGCGACCTCGGCGGAGTCCGGGAGCTCACGGCCAACCCGGTGCAGAGCCTCCACGGCGGAGCGGGAGAATAGGGACCATGAGTGACGACGCCCCCACCACCGAGTCCGGCAGGATCCCGAACAAGGGCAAGCTGGCCAAGGACCTCAACGAGGTCATCCGCTACACCCTGTGGTCGGTCTTCAAGCTGAAGGACGTGCTGCCGGAGGACCGAGCCGGTTACGCCGACGAGGTCCAGGAGCTGTTCGACCAGCTCGCCGCCAAGGACGTGACGATCCGCGGCACCTACGACCTCTCCGGCCTGCGCGCCGACGCCGACCTCATGATCTGGTGGCACGCCGAGACCAGCGACCAGCTCCAGGAGGCGTACAACCTCTTCCGCCGCACGAAGCTCGGCCGCGCGCTGGAGCCGGTCTGGTCGAACATGGCGCTGCACCGGCCCGCCGAGTTCAACCGCTCGCACATCCCGGCGTTCCTCGCCGACGAGACGCCCCGCAACTACGTGAGCGTCTACCCCTTCGTGCGCTCCTACGACTGGTACCTGCTGCCCGACGAGGACCGCCGCCGCATGCTCGCCGACCACGGCAAGATGGCCCGCGGCTACCCGGACGTGCGCGCCAACACGGTCGCCTCGTTCTCCCTCGGCGACTACGAGTGGCTCCTGGCCTTCGAGGCCGACGAGCTGTACCGCATCGTCGACCTCATGCGCCACCTGCGCGCCTCCGAGGCCCGCATGCACGTCCGCGAGGAGGTCCCGTTCTTCACGGGCCGCAGGAAGGACATCTCGGACCTGGTGGCGGGGCTGGCCTGAGAAGGCTCAGCGCCGGCCGCTCCTGCCCTTGAGGGCGTCCCGCCGGGCGTCCTTGTCCGGTCCCACCGCCGGAGGCAACCGGTGCGGCGCGCACGACGCGCGCCGCACCGGGACGCGGCCCTCGAGCAGGTAGGCGTCGAGGTAGGCGTTGACACACTTGTTGGCGCCGCCCCCGATCCCGTGCGTCCCCGCGTCCCGCTCGGTCACCAGCACCGAGTCGGCCAGCCGCCGGTTCATCTCCAGCGCGCCCGGGTACGGCGCCGCCGCGTCCCGCTCGGCCGCCAGGATCAGCACCGGCGGCAGCTCACCGCGCCCGGTCCGCACGTCCAGCGGCTGCTGGCGGGGTGCCGGCCAGTAGGCGCACGGCAGGTTCATCCACACGTTGTCCCAGGTCTCGAAGGGTGCCACCCGGGCGAGCCGGGTGTTGTCCCGGTCCCACACCTTCCAGTCCGTCGGCCAGGGCGCGTCGTTGCACTCCACGGCCGTGTAGACGGCGTTGCCGTTCTCCGCCTCCGCGGCCGTCTTCAGGTCCGGCGCCGCCAGCCGGACCAGCGGCTTCGGGTCGCCGTGCAGATACGCCGACAGAGCCTGGGCCCGGCCCGGCCAGAAGTCGTCGTAGTAGCCGGCCCGCAGGAACGCGTTCTGCAGCTGGCCGGGACCGACCTTTCCGTCGGCCGCCTTGCCGGCCAGCCGCTCCCGCGCGGTGTCGTAGCTGCGCTGCACCTTCTCGGCGGTGTCACCGAGCCGGTACACGTCGTCGTGACGGGCGATCCAGTCCCGGAAGTCCGCCCAGCGCTCCTCGAACGCGGCCGACTGGTCGAGGTTGTTGCGGTACCAGACCTTGGCCGGGTCCGGGTCCACCGCCGAGTCCAGCACCATGCGCCGCACGTGCGCGGGGAACATCGTCGCGTACAGCGCGCCGAAGTAGGTGCCGTACGACGCCCCGACGAAGGTCAGCCGGTTCTCGCCCAGCGCGGCCCGCAGGACGTCCAGGTCCCGGGCGTTGTTCAGGGAGGTGTAGAAGCGCAGCCTGTCGCCGGCGCGCTGGGCGCAGCCGCGCGCGTACGCCCGGGCCTCGGCGATGCGTGCGCGCTTGAACGTCTCCGACGGCTGCGCCGGTGACGCGGTGGGCGCCTTGAAGAAGCGCTTCGGGTCCTCGCAGGACAGCGGCGCCGAACGGCCCACGCCGCGCGGGGCGTAGCCGACCAGGTCGTAGGCGGCGGCGATCCGCTTCCACTCCGGGGCCACCCCGACCAGCGGGAAGAGCATGCCGGACGCGCCGGGGCCACCCGGGTTGTAGACGAGGGCGCCCTGCCGTGGGACCTTCCGCTTGCTGTTGTGCGGGTCCTTCTGGGTGGCCAGGCTCCGGCTGACGGTCAGGGTGATCTGCCTGCCGTTCGGGCGGGCGTAGTCGAGGGGCACGTTCACCGTGCCGCAGCGCAGGTTCTTCGGCGCGTCCGGCACGTCGGCGGAGGAGCACGCGCCGAAGGCGATGCCGGCCTCCCGGGCGCGGGCCACCGCCACCTCGGTGCCGCGCCGCTCGGCCGCGCCGGGGACGCCGGACGCCGTGGCGGAGGGCGTGCCGCCCGCCGGGGCCGCGGCCAGGGTGGTCAGCAGCAGGGTCCCGGCGGCCGAGTACAGGGCGGCAGCTCTCATCGCGTATCCCTTCGGTGCAACGGCGGCGATGGCACGGCTGCCACGGCCCGGCGACAACAGAAGGGATATTTCGTACGGCCGTCGGTGAAGGCAAGCACCGTCGGCCCGGTGTCGGCGCCAATGCCCCCTGTGCGCCCCTCGGTGACCCGGTGGGCGCCCTCACTCCCGCCAGGGCTGATCGCGGTGGGTGAAGGCGGCGCGCAGCTGCGGCTCGCCGATCGCGCGGATCCCGCGCACGGCGACCGAGGTGAGGAACGACCGCTCGTCGCCGGCCGGCCCGCGCGCCAGCGCGCCCAGCAGCCGCTGTCCGGCGGGAGAGGCCCAGCGCGAGTACGGGTGCACCTCGAACCGGGCGATGGCGAGGCAGCTCAGGGACAGGGCGAGCGGCAGAGCGAACCACAGTCCGACCAGCAGCCGTGGCGTCCCGGTCTCGATGGGCAGCAGTAGTGCGGTCACGCCGAGCGCCGCCACCGCCAGGGCGGCGGCACGCACCTGACGGACGGCGGCCCCCACGGTCGTACCGGTGCCGTCCGGGACGGCGAGACCGGCGCGCACCAGCCGGTCGGCGAGCCGCCGCACGGCCTCGGCGCCGGCCGCCCGCGCCCGCACGGGCGCGATCCGTGACTGCCCCTCAGGCCCTATGGCGCCTATGACGGACTGCTCGATCTCGTCGTGCCCCCGCGGGTCCACCACCGTGGCCCAGCCGGTGTGCGCGAGGAGCAGGCGCCGCTGGCGGGCCATGGAGACCAGGGTCACGTCGGCGACCCGGGCCGGGCCGCCGGAGAGGAAGGCCGCCTCGTACAACGTCAGATCGTGCTTCCGGTCCGGCGCCGCGGCATCCGTGTCGAGGGCCGCGGCGCGGAGGGCGGCCAGGCACAGCCGGGTGCACGCCGTACCGGCGAAAGCCCAGGCCAGAAGGAGCAGAAGGACCCAGAACATGACGTGTTTCTATGCCAGAGGCCTGGGTGAACACCATGCCCTGTTCATCATCCGGACACAGTGTTAGCGGTATGTGACGTTCCGTTTTGAGTCCAGGTCAGGGAGCGCTCGTCACCGGCGGCGGACTGGCGGCGGCGGGCGGCAGGGTGTACGACTCGCTCGGCGAGGGCTGGACGGCGACGGCGGCGCCCGGGGCGGCCGCAGGCGGCGTCGGCACCGGGGTGGGCGAGGCGGCCAGGTCCCTCGCGAGCGCCGCGAAGTCGACGTACCCCGTCGCCTCCACGATCTTGATGTGGTCCAGGACGGTCGCGTTGGCGTCGTCGGCGAGATCGCGCACCAGGGAGTTCTGGGTGTCGGCACGCACCTGGGCGACCAGCGTGAACACCCGGCCGTGGGCGAGCCGCAGGATCCCGGCGAACTGCCGGTCGAAGTCCTGCCCCCGGGCTGCCCTCAGGGTGGCGAGCCACTGTTGCTGCTGCTCGTTCGGCTCGTTCGGCAGCGGTACGCCGAGCTGGGTGGCGACGGTGCGCACATGCGCGTCGAGGGAGGTGTGGCCGTCGACGAGGTGCTGGCCCGCGGTGCGCACGGCGGCCGTGGTGCCCCTCAGCTCCGCCAGCTCACCGGCGGGCAGCTCCCAGAGCCCCGCCAGGCGCACCTTGGTGATGAAGTCCCGGTCCTGCGTGGACAGGGGGCCGAAGGGGGTGGTGACGGTCTGCGCGCTCAGCACGCTCGCACCGGCCGCGCTCTGCCGGCCGGCGTACGACCAGAGCGGGTAGAGCAGCGCCGCCGCGGTCGCCGCGAGGGCCGCGATGACGAGCCCGGTGCCGCTGAATATGCCTCGGCCCTTGATCGGGGGTCGGGGTCGCATGGCGCCTCCTGTAGCGCACCGCACGCGAGTGTGCAGGGGGTGGTGCGGCTTGGCATATTACTGCGGGTTCCCCATGGGGCCCGGCCGTGTGCAGGTCGTTGCGCCGGCGCTACTGCGCGTGCGCGCCCGCGGGTGCGCGGTGGCCGGCCGCACCCCTTCGGGAGCCGCGCTCAGCCCCGGTGGCGCTGCAACACCCTCCGCGTCGCCCGAGCCACCCGCGCCGCGGGCCTCGGTGCCGGACCTGCCCGGTCCCGCCACCACTCCCGCAGCGCCCGCAGGGCTCCCGCGTCCTCCGGTCGCCCGGCCCGCAGCAGATGCCCGGCGAAGTCCAGGGCGTCCCGCCGGTACCCCCCGCCCATCGGACGCACCCGCGCGTACTCCAGGAACAGCTCCCGGTACCCACCCCCGAGGATCACCGGCAGTTCGGGCGCGACCTTCGCCACCACATCCGCCCGCTTCGCCGCGAGTGCCCGCGCCTGCACCCCCATCCGCACCCGGTCGAACCCCTCGGGCACCGGCGTCCCGGCCACCAGCGAGGACAGTACGGCGGCCTGGGCGACACCGACCCGCTCCCGCGCACCGACCGTCGGCCGCGCCGGCACCGCGGCACCCCCGCCCGCCGGGCCGCCGGCGGCGACGGTCCCCGTCCCCCCGCGGGCACGCCCGCGCCCCGCCGTCACCGCCTCCCGGATCACGGCCAGCTCACGCTCCAGCTCGGCGGGTTCCGGGAAGTTCTCGTCCCGTTCCAGCAGGACCCCGGGCGGGGCGGTGCGGGAGGCGAGGTCGGTCAGGATGTCCAGCACCGGGCGCGGCACGGGGTGGGCGTGACTGTCGTGCCAGACGCCGTCGCGCTCGAAGCCGCCCGCGACATGGACGTAGGCGAGCGCCTCCACCGGCAGCGCGGCCAGTGCCTCCGCCGGGGCCTCGCCCCGGTTGACGTGGTTGGTGTGCAGGTTGGCCACGTCGATCAGCAGCCGTACGCCGGTGCGCTCGACCAGCTCGGACAGGAACTGCCCCTCGGTCAGCTCCTCGTCCGGCCAGGCGAACAGCGCGGCGATGTTCTCCAGAGCCAGTGGCACGGGCAGGGCGTCCTGCGCGATGCGCACGTTCTCGCACAGCACGTCGAGTGCGTCCCTGGTGCGCGGCACCGGCAGCAGGTGCCCGGCCTCGAGGCGCGGTGAGGCGGTGAGCGCGCCGCCCGCGCGGACGAACGCGATGTGCTCGGTGACCAGGGGCGAGCCGAGGGCCTCCGCCCGCTCGGCGAGCGCCGTCAGCCGGGCCCCGTCGGGGTGGTCGGCGCCGCCGAGGCCGAGGGAGACGCCGTGCGGGATCACGGTGACCCCGCGCTCGCGCAGCCGCAGCAGCGACTCGGGAAGGTGGCCCGGGCAGACGTTCTCCGCCACGACCTCCACCCAGTCGATGCCCGGCATGCGCTCCACCGCGTCCGCGATCTCCGGCCGCCAGCCGATCCCCGTGCCCAGTCGCCGCATGTCCCACCCCTCCATACGAATGACGGGGGTATGGCCCCGGCGGCCGGGCCCGAATCTCCTCGGAGCGGGTTCAGAGCAACATTTGAGGTTCGGCGCCGGTGCACCACGTGCACGAATCGTCAGGGTCTAGCGCAGCGCGGGGTGAGCCGCGACGACCGTGCAGCTGCCCGGGGCGATCTCCGTGAAACCGGCGTCGCGCACCACCGGCAGGCCGCTGTCCGTCAGCCGCTCCCAGCCGGCGGGGTCCGCCGGGCGGACGGCCAGGGTGAAGCCCGTGTCCCGCCAGGCGGTGCGCTCCGCGTCGGACAGCGCCCACCAGGCCAGCTGGGCGCCGTGCCCGGCCTGGGCCATCGCCTTGCCGGCCGACATCTCCAGCTGCGGGTTCAGCCACAGCACGGGCTGGTCCGGGTCGGCGGGGACGGGCGGCTCCAGGTCGTCCAGGTCGGTGCCGGACACCTGGAGCTTCGCCAGGTCCTTGGGCCAGCCGTCGAGCGGGATCGGCGGGAAGACCCGTACCTCCGCGGCCTTGCCGGTCACCGTGATCCCGGGCAGCGCCTCGGCCCGCCGCCACTCGGCGCCCCGGGCCCGCCGGACGACCTTGCGGATCCGCGCGTCCTCCCAGTTCCGCACGGCCTCGGCCCACTCCCCGTCGCCGTGTGCCCGCTCGTCCCCGAGCAGCACCAGCACCGCCCGGGCGGCCGTCTCCAGCGCGTCGGTACGAGCCGGCGGAGCACCCCGCTCGATCCGCACGACGAGGGGCAGCACGAACTGGGGTGCCTCGTCACGAGGATTGCGCTCGGAGTGGAACGGGCCATCACCAGGGGTCGTCGAAACACGGCTCACACCGGCCAACCCTAAAGGGCACCGGACCGTGCCCGGTCCGCGGCTCCGCAGCGCGGGCGCGACCAGCCACAATGCTCCTATGCAACGTGATCTACGGCTGGCGGGCGTGGGCCGCCGCTACGGCCTGCGCGGCCTGTGGGTGTTACGAGGCGTCGACCTCACCCTCGCCCCCGGCACCCTCACCCGCGTAGAAGGGGCGAACGGCACCGGCAAGTCCACCCTGCTGCGCCTGCTCGCACGGCTCGACGCCCCCAGCGAGGGCCGCATCACCGGCCACCTCCGCACGGCGTACGTCCCCGAGCGCTTCCCGTCGGCGCTCCCCTTCACCCCGCTCGGCTACCTCACCCACCTCGGCACGGTGCACGGGCTCAGCCACCGGACGGCACAACGCGCCGCGGGCACGTGGCTGGAGCGGTTCGGTGCGCTCCCGTACGCCGGCACGCCGATGGCGCAGCTGTCCAAGGGCAGCAGTCAGAAGGTCGCCGTGGCCCAGGCCCTGCTCGGTGATCCGGAACTGCTGGTGCTCGACGAGGCCTGGACCGGCCTGGACGCCGCGGCGCGGGCCGAGCTGGAGCGCGCGGTGGCCGAGCGGACCGCTGCCGGAGGTGCCGTGGTGTTCGTGGACCACGACCCGGGCCGGCTGGCCGGGGCACCGGATGCGACGTACACCGTGCTCCAGGGCCGTCTCGAACGCCGCACCGGCGAAGGGAGTTCACCGGCCGGGCCGCTCACCGTCATCACCGTGCGAGGGCCGGCCGGCGGGCAGCTGCCGCCCGAGGCGGCCCGGACCGTCGCCTCCGCCGAGGAGACCGCCCCCGGCATCCACCGCATCGCCGTCCCCGCCTCCCACTCCGACGTCGTCCTGCGCACCCTGCTCACGGCCCACCCGCCCTGGCACATAGTGAGCCTGACCCCACCCCCGCCCTCGAACCCGCCCCAGCCCGGCGACCCGCCGCCTGCGGCCCCGCCACGACCCCGCGACCTGGCCCCGCTCTGCGATCCGGCGCCGCCCTCCAACCCGGGCCGGCCCCGCGACTTGCCCCAGCCCGGCGACCTGGCGTCGCCCTCCGACCCCGGGAGCCGTCCATGACCGCGCTTCTGCGTTACCAGGCCGACCTGCTGGTGCGTTCCCAGCGCTGGCTGCCGCCGGTGATCCTGTACGTCGCGTTCCTGGGCATCGGCGTGCAGAGCGGCCAGCCCGTTCTCGACTCGCTCGGCTACACGGCCGCCGGCCTGCTCCCGGTGGCCGCCTGGCTGGTGCGGATCTGTGTCACCGGTGAGCCGGACGCCGCCCGCGCCTGTGTCGCCGCGGCGCGCGGGCCCGCCCGGGCGCACCTTGCCTGCCTGCTGACGGCGCTGCTCGCGTCGGTGGCGTTCGGGCTGGTGGCGACCGTGGTGGTGACGCTGATCAGCGATCCGGCGAGCAACGGCCACCGGGTCCACGTGGCCCCGGTGAAGGCCGCCGCGGCCGGGCTGCCGGCCACGCTCACCTGTGCGCTGCTCGGCGCGGCCGTCGGCGCGCTCACCAACCGGCCGCTGCTGCGCTCCACCGGCCGGGCCGTGCCCGCGATGCTGCTGGGCGCGCTGCTCGCGGTGGTGCTCACGGGCTCCCCGGCGCAGGCCGCGGTCCACGGCCTGGTCACCGGTTCGCAGACCGGCCGGGTCCCGGTCCCGCTGCTGCCCCTGGCCGGGGCCGCCCTGCTCACGGCCGCGGCCTTCGCCCTGGCCGCCCGGCTCACCGCCCGCCGCTCACCCTGAGCAGGCGGTGTGCCGGGCTCCCGCCTGCGCCCCCGGTACCCGGTCGGCTCGCGGCACCGTCACCGATGGCCGGACGTCTCCCCGATCAGCTCGGAGACCTTCACGAACCGGTAGCCGCGCTTGAGCAGTTCCGGCACGACCGCGCGGACGACCCGCTCGGTGGTCGGGGCGGCGCTGCGGGTGCAGTGCATGACGACCACCGAGCCGGGCTTGACCCCGTCCAGCACCTGCCGGGTCACGGCGTCGGCGTCCGTGGCGAACGCGTCGCCGCTCACCACGTCCCACTGCACCGCGGTCACCCCGAGTTTGCTCAGCGCGCGCAGCGCCCGCTGGTCGTAACAGCCGCCGGGGAAGCGGAAGTAGGGCAGCGCGTGCTGCACGCCCGCCTTCTGCAGGGAGGCGTACGTCCGCTCCACCTCCGACCCCAGCGTGCCGGGGTCGACGGTGGGCAGGCCGTAGCAGTCCTTCGTGAACGCGTAGTGGCTGTAGGAGTGGTTGGCGACCTCGAACTGCGGGTCGTGGCCGAGGCTGCGCGCCTCGGTCGGGTACTCGTCGGCCCACCGGCCGGTCATGAAGATCGTCGCCGGCACCTTCAGCGCGCGCAGGGTGCCGATGAGATCCGGGTTGTCGAAGTGCTCGCCGGCGGCCGCGCGCGGCCCCTCGTCGGCGGTCATGTCGGCGTCGAAGGTCAGCGCGACGGTCTTGCCCAGGGTGCGGGGGCCGTGCTCGAAGACCGGGGCCAGTCCGCCGGGGCCCGGGGTGAGCACGGGCGGACGTGAGGCGGACGTGGTGGCGGGGGAGGGGGACTTGGCCGGGGCCTGGCGGGCACTGCCCGCCGGGTCCGCGGTACCGCAGGCGGCGAGAGCCGCACCCAGGGCACAGACGGTGGTGATACGGCGTAGTTGTGGGATCACGGTATGAAAATATGACTAACTGACGACTTGTGTGATTATTTGTCCTGCGGTGGGGTGACATGGTCCCCCGCGCGGGCTCCTCCTCGCGCCGTGCGACCCGACGAGGCCTCAGAGGTCCCGCTGCTCCAGCGGCCGCACCGCGGGGCCCTGGATCACCGTGCCGTCGACGGCGAAGCGGGAGCCGTGGCAGGGGCATTCCCAGGCGCGTTCGGCCCGGTTGAAGGAGACCAGACAGCCGAGGTGGGTGCAGCGGGCCGAGACCGCGTGCAGGGCGCCCTCCTCGTCGCGGTGCACCGCGAGCCGCCCGCCCCCCGCCCGGATCACCGCTCCGTCGCCGGGGGCCAGGTCGGCCGCCGAGGCCGGCGGTTTCAGGCGGTCGCCGACGAAGTGCCGGGTCACCTCCGCCTGCGCCTTCAGCAGCGCCGGCGCCTCGCGCACCACCGACTTCAGCCGCCGCGGGTCGTACAGCGCGTGCCAGGCGCAGTCCCGGCCGGTGATCAGCGCGGTCAGCAGCAGCCCGGCCATGATCCCGCCGCTCAGCCCCCAGCCGCCGAAGCCGGTGGCGACCCAGGTGTGCCGGGCGCCCGGGTGGAAGGGGCCGACGAGCGGCACGGTGTCGGTGGAGTCGTTGTCCTGCGTCGCCCAGGCGTGGTCCAGCGCCACCCCGGGGAAGTGTTCCTCGGCCCAGGCGGCCAGCCCCTCGAAGCCGGCCCGCACATCGCCGGTGCCGGGTGTGAAGTGCTCCCCGGTGACGACGAGCAGGCGCTGCCCGTCCGTGCCGTACGGCGCGGTGCGCACCGAGCGGGTGTTCTCCTCCGGGGTGATGTACATGCCCTCGGGGTCCGGGCCCTCGCCCAGCGGGCCCGCCACGACCAGCTCGCGGCGCGGGGAGAGCCGGGCGAACAGCAGGGCCCGGTCGAACACCGGGTAGTGGGTGGCGATCACGACGTCCCGGGCGGTGACCGTGTGGCCCGACTCGGTCGTCAGACGGCAGGGCTCTCCGCCCTCCTGCAGCCCGACGACCCGTGTCTCCTCGTAGAGTTGGCCACCGCGCGCGACGAGGTCGTCGGTGATCGCCTGCAGATACCGGACCGGGTGGAACTGGGCCTGCCCGGTCACCCGCACCGCGCCCGCCACCGGGAACGGCAGCCCGGTCTCCGTGGTGAAGGCCGCCGGCAGCCCCGCCTCCCGCGCCGCGTCCGCCTCCGCCCGCAGCTCGTCCACGCGCGCCCGGTCCCGCACATACGTGTACGCGTCCCGGGTCTCCCACTCGCACGCGATGCCCAGCTCGTCGACCAGCGCCGCCGCGTGCTCGATCGCCTCCGACTGCGAACGGGCGTACAGGCGTGCCCCCTCGGGGCCGCGGGTGCGGCGCAGCCGGTCGTAGACGAGGGTGTGCTGGGCCGTCAGTTTCGCGGTGGTGCAGCCGGTGACCCCGGCCGCCGCCCGCCCGGCCTCCAGCACCGCCACCCGCGACCCGGCCCGGGTCAGCTCGTACGCGGTGCTGAGCCCGGCGATGCCCGCACCGATGACGGCCACGTCGACGTCGAGGTCGCCGGTGAGCGCGGGGCGAGGTGGCGCCGGTGCGGTCCGGAGCCAGTACGAGTCGGTGACGTGCCGCTGCTCCTGCATGGCCGCCGGGTACCCACCCGCGGCGCCTTCAGCGGCGCGCCCGAACAGAGTGAGGGGGGGGGGGGGGGGGGGGGGGGGGGGGGGGGGGGGGGGGGGGGGGGCGGGAGGGGAGGGGGGGGGGGGGGGGGGGGGTCGCCGCCGTGTGTTTCGTGTCTTTGGGTGCTTCTCCTGTTCGTTAGCTAATGGAGGAGCGGCAC
>NZ_JBVJVZ010000002.1:338539-477145 GCF_055603245.1 Streptomyces sp. NPDC037290
CCTCCCACCGACACTGGATGCAAGCAGAGCCGGCCCCCGCCCCCCCCCCCCCCCCCCCCCCCCCCCCCCCCCCCCCCCCCCCCCCTCCCGTGCCGGCGGTGGGCGAGCAGGCCGGCCCACCGGACGCCTGGCCTGCCGCCGCTTCCCGCCGTCAGGGGTTCGGGACCGGCCTCCTAGCCGGCCTTGTTGCTGCAGCCCATGGTCGAACCGATGTGCGTCTCCTGCGCACCCGGGTCGCCCTCGCCGTTGAGCAGGTTGCCCGCCAGGCCGTTGAGGATGCCGACCTCGCCGAGCACGTCAAGGTTCAGGTCGTGGTCCTTGCAGTTGGAGCTCTGCATGATGTGCCACCCCCCCTTGTCCTTGTCCTTGTCGTGGTCGTCGGCGTGGGCCGCGCCGGCGGTGACGAGCCCGACGGTGCTGAGGGCCGCGACGAGCACGGCGGCCCTGCGAAGTCTGTGCATGTCATCTCCATGACGTGAGTGTGGATGCGGTCTGTAACGGAGCGACCTCTTACAGTCACGGAGATTATGTGAATATATATCCCATAACGGGCAGCGACGCGCCGGTGTTTCGCTCTCAACCCGGAAGACCTCAGACGCCCTTCAGCAGCCGTTCCCGGCATTCGTCCACGTCGAAGTCGCCCTGCGGATAGTGCGGGTCCAGCTCCCGCAGGTGCTCCAGCAGCAGGCGGCTGATCGCCCAGTTCCGGTACCACTTGCGGTCCGCCGGCACCAGGTACCAGGGTGCGTACGGCGCCGAGCAGCGCTCCAGGGCCAGTTCGTACGCCTCCTGGTAGGCGGGCCACAGCGCGCGGTCGTCGATGTCGCCGGGATCGAACTTCCAGTGCTTGTCAGGGCGGTCCAGGCGGCGGAGCAGGCGGCGCCGCTGCTCCTCCCGGGAGATGTGCAGGAAGCACTTGATCACGGTCACGCCGTCCTCGGCGAGCGACCGCTCGAAGTCGTTGATGAGGCCGTAGCGGCTGCCGATCTCGGCGGGCCGGGCGAGATGCCGTACGCGGGCGATGAGGACGTCCTCGTAGTGCGAGCGGTCGAAGATGCCGATCTCGCCCGGCCTGGGCAGGGCCACCCGCACCCGCCACAGGAAGTCGTGCCGCCGTTCCTCCTCGGTCGGCGCCTTGAACGCCTGGATCCGGCAGCCGGACGGGTTGAGATGGCCGATGACGTGCTTGACCGTGCCGCCCTTGCCGCTGGTGTCCATGCCCTGGAGCACCAGCAGCACCCGCCGGTGGTCGCCGGCCGTGCCCGCCGCCCACAGCCGCTCCTGAAGGTTCGCCAGGCGCTTGCCCATGCGGGCGCTGTCGGCGAGCCCCGCCCGCTTGCCACCGGCGGCGCCCGGCGTGGCCCGGCTGTCGTACCCGGCGAGCGCGACGGCCTCGCCGGGGGCGAGACGCAGCAGCTCCCTGAGATCCCTCGGGCTCTTCCTCACCACGGCCGCCCCTTCCGCCCGGTCCCTAGATGGTGCGCCCGAGCGCATCGACTCCGCCAGCGGGCGCGACCCGCAGGGGCGCGAGGAACGGGCTCAGAGCTGAGTGCTCAACGGGAGTAGCGACCCGTCAGCGTCCCCGACGCGAGGATGTGGCCGGACAGGGTGCGCAGCAGGTCGGCGGGGGAGGCGTCCGGGGACAGGGAGAGACGGCGGTCGAGGGCGTAGACCATCAGCACGTAGTGGTGCGGACGGTCCCCGCGCGGCGGGCAGGGGCCGCTGTAGCCGGTTCTGTGGAAGTCGTTGCGCCCCTCGGTCGCCCCCTGCGGATGCTCGCCCGCCGACAGCCGCCGGGTGTGCGGATCGATGTCCCACACCAGCCAGTGCGTGAACGGGCCCTGCGGGGCGTCCGGGTCGCGCAGCAGCAGGGCGAGCGAGGCCGTGCCCGCGGGGACGGCGGCGATGGTCAGCGGCGGTGACACGTTCGCGCCGTCACAGGTGTGCCGGCGCGGGGTGGTGCCGCCGTCGGAGTAGGCCGCGCTGGCCACGGTCAGCCGGCGCGAGGTGTCGGGGGAGGGCACGGCGGCCGGTCCGCCGCCGTTCCCGCAGCCCGTTACGACGGCCATCGCGGCCACAGTGATCACCCAGCTCCTGCGCATGGGCGGCACGCTAGCCGGAGCGAAGGTCTCCGTCACCGTTCGACGCGAGTTGCTGCCGGTTGCCCCGCTCCAGGAAGTGCAGCAGCTCCACCGGGATGGGCAGGACCAGCGTGGAGTTCTTCTCTGCCGACACCGCCATCACCGTCTGCAGCAGCCTCAGCTGGAGCGCGGCGGGTGTGTCGGCCATCTGCTGGGCGGCCTCGGCCAGCTTCTTGGAGGCCTGGTACTCGGCGTCCGCGTTGATGATCCGGGCCCGGCGCTCCCGGTCGGCCTCGGCCTGGCGGGCCATGGAACGCTTCATCGTGTCCGGCAGGGACACGTCCTTGATCTCCACCCGGTCGACCTGGACGCCCCAGCCGACGGCAGGACTGTCGATCATCAGCTCCAGGCCCTGGTTGAGCTTCTCGCGGTTGGAGAGGAGGTCGTCCAGGTCGCTCTTGCCGATGATGGACCTCAGGGACGTCTGGGCCATCTGCGAGACCGCGAACTTGTAGTCCTCCACCTTCACCAGCGCGCTCTCCGGGTCGACCACCCGGAAGTAGACGACCGCGTCCACGCGAACGGTGACGTTGTCGCGGGTGATGCCCTCCTGGGCGGGGATCGGCAGCGTCACGATCTGCATGTTGACCTTCTGCAGCCGGTCCACGAAGGGGATGATCAGGGTCAGGCCCGGCGGCCGTGCCTCACCCGCGACGCGCCCGAGCCGGAACAGCACGCCCCGTTCGTACTGCTTGACCACGCGGGCCGCCATCGCCAGGTACACGATGCCGGCGCCACCGGCCGCGGCGATCGCTCCCAGCAGCTCCTGGAGCATGATGACCTCCTCACCGAGAGGTCTGGTGTTTGTCCGCTGCTGTAACGATATGCCACTTCTCGGCCGATCGAGCCGGGTCGCGGGTGGGCGAGGTGTCCGTACCGCGGGACGCCCGCCCCGGTACGGACACGGCGGGCGGACTCAGCCCACCGGCACCGTCAGTCTCACCGGCTCCGTCCCCGCCGCACTGTGCCGTTCGGCCCAGTTCTCCAGGGCCGTACGGCACGCGTGGTCCAGGTGGTGCAGGCCGGACAGGTCGAGGCGGACCGGCCGGTCCTGGGGCAGCGACTCCAGGCTGTCCAGGATCTTCGGCAGCCGCAGGAAGGTCGCGTTGCCCGTCAGGTGGGCGTCGACCGCGCCCGCGCCCTTGTCGACGACCTCCAGCTTGCTGTGCGAGGCCTCCCAGGCGGTCTTGACCACGGCCAGCGCCAGGCCGATCAGCACGCCCTCGAACATGCTGACCGCCACGATCGAGACCGCCGTGACGGACAGGACCAGCGCCTCGCCCCGGTGCTCGCGCCACAGCACGGCCAGCGCCCGGACCGGGACCAGCTTGGCGCCGGAGTGGATCAGGATGCCCGCGAGCGCCGGGACAGGGATGTGGGCGAGCATGCCGGGCAGCAGCGCGGCGAACAGCAGCAGCCACACGCCGTGCAGGACCCGGGAGGCCTTCGTGCGGGCGCCCGCCTGGACGTTGGCCGCGCTGCGCACGATCACCGCGGTCATCGGCAGCGCGCCCAGCAGCCCGCACACCGTGTTGCCCGCGCCCTGGGCGAGCAGCTCCCTGTCGTACTCGGTGCGCGGCCCCGAGTGCAGCCGGTCCACGGCCGCCGCGCTGAACAGCGACTCGGCGGACGCGATCAGCGTGAAGGCGACGACCGTGCCGAGCATCCCGAGGCCCGCCAGCTCGCCGAAGGCGCTCAGCGGCGGCGGCTGGACGGCCCCCAGCAGGCCCTGCACCTCGACCGTGGCCACCGGCAGGTCCAGTGCGAACGCGGCCACCGTGGCGAGGCCGACCGCGGCCAGCGGGCCGGGCAGCGTACGCAGCTTCGCGGGGGCGTGCTTCCACAGCGGCAGTACGGCGATCGTGCCCGCGCACACCGCGAGCGAGGCCACCGCCGTGCCGTCGCCGAGGGCGTCCCGGAACGCCCCGGGCAACCCGGTGATCTTGCCCAGTCCGGAGCCGGGAGCCTTGGCCGCCAGCGCCGGGTACAACTGCCCGGCGATGAGCACGAGCCCGATCCCGGCCAGCATGCCCTCGACGACGGAGACCGAGATGGCGCGGAAGTAGCGGCCCAGCCGCAGCAGGCCCATGCCGACCTGGAGGAGTCCGGTGGCGAGCACGATCGCGCCGAGCGCCGGCAGACCGAACTCCTGGACCGCCTCGAAGACGAGCACGGTCATTCCGGCCGCTGGACCCGACACCTGCAGGCTGCTGCCACGCATCAGCCCGGTGACGAGTCCGCCCACGATTCCGGTGACCAGGCCGAGTTCGGCCGGGACCCCGGAGGCGACGGCCACGCCCACGCACAGCGGCAGCGCGACCAGGAAGACGACGAGGGAGGCGGCGAAGTCCTGCCGCAGATACGGGAACCGGGATATCAGGTTCTTGCTGGTCATCGGCGCGCTCACAGGGACTCGAAGGTGTCGGTCTGCGGGCGGTGCGTCCGTACGGCGCCGGTGTGCACCTCGTAGTACCAGGCGTGCAGCCCCAGTTGACCCGCCGCGAGCCTGCGCTCGACGCACGGGTACGAGCGCAGCCGCAGCAGCTGGGTCAGGACGTGGGCCTGCACGCCCTCGGCGACCTCCGGATCCTCGGCGGCGCCGGCCGGACGCGGGGTGGCGTGCGCGAGCCAGTCGCGCACGGCGGGTACGGCGGTCAGGTCGTCGCCGCGCACCAGCGCGCCGACGGCACCGCAGTGCGAGTGCCCGCAGACGACGATGTCGCGGACGCCGAGCACCTCCACGGCGTACTCGATGGTGGCCGCCTCGCTCGTGGGGTGCTGCGAGGCGTAGGGCGGCACGATGTTGCCCGCGGTGCGCAGCTCGAACAGCTCGCCGGGGCGGGCGCCCGTGATCAGGGCCGGGACGACCCGGGAATCGGAGCAGGTGATGAACAGCACCTGTGGGGACTGGCCTTCGGCGAGCTTGGCGAACTCCTCAGGGCGCTGTCCGAAGGTACGGGCGTTGTCGATGAGGGGCTGCATATGCGTGAGTTCCTCCTGGCGCGCCTGCACGGGCGCGTCGGACTTGAACGACGGTTTGTGGGGGGAAGCAAGGGAGGTGCAGAGCGAGCGCGAACGCCTGTCAGCAGCGGAGGACCTGAAGCGCTGCCGGGGTGTGGGCTCTGGGGGTTCTCGCGGCGTGGTGGTACACCGCGCCGGGTTCGTCCGGCGCATCGGCACCCGCCCCACGGCCGGCTATCGGCTCGGGCTGCTGGGCCCTGCCGGAGGCCGAGCCGCGCCGGCGGTCGCGCAGGTGCGGGGTGGTCAGGGGGGCGCCCGAGCGGTTCGGGACGCGGACCGAGTCCTTCTCCTCGCGCACCGGCGGTACGGAGGACGGCATTCCGGACTCAGCCTTGGCCTGTGCCTGACTGAGCGTATGCGCGGGTGCGAAGGTTCCCGTCGGAGCGAAGAGCTGGAGCGCGAGCAGGAGCGCGGCGAGCAGGGTGAAGCGGGTCCGGGTCGTCCTGCCTCGGAACATGCGCCCCCCTCCGCTGCGTCACACTTCTTGTCCAGACCAAGTCTTGGTCAATGGATGGTCAAGAAGCACATTAACCCTGCAAAGGCCTTTGCAGGGTTAACGGCGCGTTACGAGCGTGAGAGAGCGTGGAAAGTGCCGGTCGCGTGGCTGGATCCGGCTCTTGACAGGCCCTAAGAGGTGACGAGCCCCTTCGCGTCGCGGGCCAGCGCGGTGAGCCGGGATATCGCGCGGAAGTACTTCTTGCGGTAGCCGCCGTTCAGCATCTCCTCGCTGAACAGCTTGTCGAACGGCAGCCCCGAGGCCAGCACCGGGACCTCGCGGTCGTAGAGCCGGTCGGCGAGCACCACGAGCCGCAGCGCGGTCGACTGGTCCGGCACCGGCCGCACGTCGGTGAGGCACACCGCCCGCAGGTCGCCGGTCAGCGCGCCGTACCGGCTCGGGTGCACCCTGGCCAGGTGGTCCAGCAGGTGCGGGAAGTCGTCGAGCGAGGCGCCCGCGGTGGCGTAGGCCGCCTTCGTCACCTCTTCGTCGGTGAACGGTTTCGGCGCCTCGGGCAGGCCGCGGTGGCGGTAGTCCTCGCCGTCGATGCGCAGGGTGCGGAAACGGGCGGACAGGCCCTGGATCTCGCGCAGGAAGTCGGCGGCCGCGAACCGGCCCTCGCCCAGCTTGCCCGGCAGCGTGTTGGAGGTGGCGGCCAGCGCCACGCCCGCCTCGACCAGCTTGCCGAGCAGCGTCGACACGAGGACCGTGTCGCCCGGGTCGTCCAGTTCGAACTCGTCGATGCACAGCAGGCGGTGGCCGGAGAGGGTCTGCACGGTCTGCTGGAAACCGAGGGCGCCGACCAGGTTGGTCAGCTCCACGAAGGTGCCGAAGGCCTTGAGGGCGGGCTCGGCGGGGGTGGCGTGCCACAGGGAGGCGAGCAGATGGGTCTTGCCGACGCCGTAGCCGCCGTCCAGGTAGACCCCGCGCGGGCCGGCCGGGGTCTTGGGCGTCCTGCCCCGGCCGAAGCCGAAGAAGCCGCGCCTTCCGGCGCCGGAGGCGTGCGCCCCGCCGAGCCCGGCCGCGAAGCCCTCGAGCACCTGCACGGCCTCGGTCTGGCTGGGCTGGTTCGGGTCGGGTATGTAGGTCGAGAAGCGGACCGAGTCGAAGCGTGGGGGCGGCACCATCTCGGCGACCAGCCGGTCCGCGGGGACATGCGGCTCACGGGCGCACAGGGAGAGGGGGCCCGCGTCGGTCAGAGGGCTGGATCCGGGGGCGGCGGTGGAGGACGACACGGTTATCCATGCTAAGCGCCGTGTCACACTGCACGACATGCGACGCCTGTTCCCTGTGACCGACGAAACAGCAGCCCACGCCTTCGGTGGGACGAGCGAGGGGCAGGGGGCGAGAGGGGCGGCAGGGGCCGGTGGGGCCGAGATGCCCGCGGTGCACGCCGGCAGCGCGCTCGTCGACCGTGAGTGGAGTCTCGCCGAGCTGGCAGCCGCCTACGCCTACCCGGAGCCCCTGCCGGGTGCCCCGCGGCCGTGGCTGCGGGCCAACATGGTCTCCTCGCTCGACGGTGCCGCTCAGCACGAGGGGCGCTCGCAGCCCATCTCCAGCGCGGCCGACATGCGGATCTTCGGCACGCTGCGGGCGCTCGCGGACGTGATCGTGGTGGGTGCGGAAACGGTGCGACAGGAGGGGTACCGCCCCGCACGCGCGCGTGCCGAGTTCGCCGATGCCCGGAAGGCCGCCGGACAGGGCCCGGCCCCGGTGATCGCGGTCGTCAGCGCGAGCCTGGAGCTGGACTTCTCACTCCCGCTGTTCACCTCGCCCCTGGTGCCCACGCTGGTCCTGACCGGAGCCGCGGCCGCGCCCGACCGTGTCTCGGCCGCCGAGAAGGCCGGCGCCAAGGTGGTGATCGCCGGTGAGGGCTCGGGCGTCGAGCCCGCGCGGGCGGTACGCGCCCTGGCCGGCCTCGGCCACACCCGGCTGCTCACCGAGGGCGGTCCCCGGCTGCTCGGCCAGCTGATCGCCGACGAGGTCCTGGACGAGCTGTGCCTGACCCTCTCGCCCATGCTCACGGCGGGCGGCGCGCAGCGCATCGCCGGGGGGCCGGCGGTCGCCGTGCCGCACCGCTTCGAACTCGCGTCCCTGCTCGAGGAGGCCGGATTCCTGTTCGGTCGCTACCGTCGCTCCTGAATCGTCGGAATGTACCGTTCCGTTTAGCTTCCGGAGGGCAGACTTAGTCCGGCACTACCCGTGCGATCGCGGGGCAGGATGGTTTCCGCAGGGGCCTTGCCGGGGCCCACGGAGGAGAAGAGGCGTTTGGTGTTCACAAGCGTTCTGATGATCGAGAAGGCCATGACGTCCGCCGACGTGGAGTTCGTCACCACCTTGCACGGAGACGAGCCGGTCGCTTTCCACGTGCTCCTCCAGCCGCGCGGCGACCAGGCGGACCGTCTGCTGCGGGCCATCGACGACATCGCGCTTGGCGAACTGGACGAGGCGGTCCGTGAACGGGAGACCCCCGAGGGCGCCGAGGCCGAGAGCGTCGGCCGGCAGGCCCTCGACGTGTCGCTGCAGGCGTTGCGCTCCGCGGGAAGCCAGGCGGAGGGGCGGCTGGTCGAGGACCATCCGCTGGACGCGCTGAAGACCCTCGTCACGGAGGTGTCCGCCGACGAGGTGATCGTGCTGACCGATCCGCACTACGTGGAGGAGTTCTTCCACCGGGACTGGGCTTCCCGGGCCCGGCACAAGGTCGGTGTGCCGGTGCTGAAGCTGTTCTCGCACAGCAAGGCCTAGGCGTTGCGAGGAGCCCGGTGCCTCAGCGCATAGGCTAGGCCTGCTCCAGCCCGCACCGTAATCCTTGGGGAGAACCACATGGCACCCGGCCTTCCTGCCGCCATGGACCGACCGCACTTCATCGGCATCGGCGGCGCCGGGATGTCGGGCATCGCCAAGATCCTCGCGCAGCGCGGGGCCGAGGTCGCCGGGAGTGACGCCAGGGAGTCGGCGACCGCCGAGGCGCTGCGGGCGCTCGGGGCCACCGTGCACATCGGGCACGCCGCCGGGCACCTCGCCGACGACGCGAGCTGTGTCGTGGTGTCGTCGGCGATCCGCGCGGACAACCCCGAGCTGGTCCGCGCCGCCGAGCTGGGGATTCCGGTGGTGCACCGCTCCGACGCGCTCGCCGCCCTGATGGAGGGGCTGCGCCCGATCGCCGTGGCCGGTACCCACGGCAAGACGACGACCACCTCGATGCTGGCCGTCTCCCTCACCGCACTGGGTCTGAGCCCGTCGTACGCCATCGGCGGCGACCTCGACGCGCCCGGTTCGAACGCGCTGCACGGCGAGGGCGACATCTTCGTCGCCGAGGCGGACGAATCGGACCGCAGCTTCCACAAGTACGCGCCCGAGGTCGCCATCGTCCTCAACGTCGAGCTGGACCACCACGCCAACTACGCCTCGATGGACGAGATCTACGAGTCCTTCGAGACCTTCGCCGGCAAGATCGTCCCCGGCGGCACCCTGGTGATCTCCGCCGACCACGAGGGGGCGCGGGAGCTGACCCGGAGGCTGGCCGGATCGGTGCGGACCGTGACGTACGGCGAGGCCGAGGACGCCGACGTGCGGGTGACCGCCGTCGAGCCGCAGGGACTGAAGAGCCGGGTCACCGCGCTGCTGGACGGCCAGGAGCTGACCTTCACCGTCTCCGTGCCGGGCCGGCACTACGCGCTCAACGCCGTCGCCGCGCTCACCGCCGGTGCCGCGCTCGGCATCCCCGCCGCGGAGCTCGCGCCCGCGCTGGCCGCCTACACCGGCGTCAAGCGGCGCCTGCAGCTCAAGGGCGAGGCCGCCGGGGTGCAGGTGATCGACTCCTACGCCCACCACCCCACCGAGATGACCGCCGACCTGGAGGCCATGCGCGCCGCCGCCGGCGACTCCCGGATCCTCGTCGTCTTCCAGCCGCACCTGTTCTCCCGCACCCAGGAACTGGGCAAGGAGATGGGCCAGGCCCTCGCCCTCGCGGACGCCTCGGTCGTGCTGGACATCTACCCGGCCCGTGAGGACCCGATCCCGGGCGTGACCAGCGAGCTGATCATCCAGGCCGCGCGCGCCGCCGGCGCCGACGTCACCGCCGTACCCGACAAGGACAGGATCCCCGAGGTGATCGCGGGAATGGCGAAGCCCGGTGATCTGGTTCTCACCATGGGCGCGGGCGACGTCACCGACCTGGGCCCGCTGATCCTGGACCGCCTGTCGCAGTAAGGGAGCTGAGGCTCATGTCGTACGACGTCGAGAAGCCGGACGAGCAGTGGCGGGCGGAGCTGAACCCGGCCGAGTACGCCGTGCTGCGCCAGGCCGCCACCGAGCCGGCCTTCACCGGTGAGTACACGGACACCAAGACCGAGGGTGTCTACTCCTGCCGTGCCTGCGGCGCCGAGCTGTTCACCTCGGACACCAAGTTCGCGTCGCACTGCGGCTGGCCGTCCTTCTACGACCCGAAGGACACCGACGCGGTGGAACTGGTCGAGGACCGCACCCACGGCATGGTCCGCACCGAGGTGCGCTGTGCCCGCTGCGGCTCCCACCTCGGGCACGTCTTCGAGGGCGAGGGCTACCCGACCCCGACCGACCAGCGGTACTGCATCAACTCCATCTCCCTGCGGCTGGCACCCACCGAGGACTGACCGGGCCGTCCGACGGCCTGAATCTTGCAAAAGACGTGCTCGAGAGGGCTCGTCCGGTCGAAGATGAACGCCGTCGGACAGGGGACCGGGAGGAGCGGCGCAGCGTGGGTACGGACGGCGACGACGATCCGGGCGCCGCGCCGCGCCCACCGCGCACCGGCTCACGCCGCGCACCCGGACCGCTCCGATCGGGCCCGCCGGGCCACGTCCGCCCGGCTGCCCCGTCGCGCCCCGCCCGTGGCCCCTCACACGCCGCCGGCGTCGGCGGCCGCGCGGCTGCCCCGGGCCGGTGCGGCGAGCACGGCCCACACCCGCGCACGAGGCTGCCGAGGGCGTGGTGAACGATGAGGTTGGTGCCCTGCTTGCTCCGGTTTGAGATTCTGTGAGGGTGTTGGGTGTGGCGCGCTGGATCCATTCCCGTCGCAGGCCTCTGGCTGCCGACGGCGGCCACCACCGCAAGGACGAGGGCGGCCATGAGGACACCATGACGTCCGCGCAGACCGAGGATGCCGCGGCATCAGCGGACGTCGTAGAGCCCGTAGAGCCCGCGCAGGTCGCGGAGGTCGCGGAGGTCGCGGAGAGCGGGCCGGCCGACGACGACGCGGCGGCCGGCGCCCGGCTGAGGGTGCTGCGGGAGGCGCTGGCCGGGATCGGTACGACCCTCGACGAGGCCACGACCCGCGCCGAGCTGACCCGGGTCGCCGTGGAGCTGGCCGGCGGGACGGCCGCCGTGATGCTCCTGACCGGCAGCACCGTCTCCGGGTACGAGGCGATCACCGGGGACGCCAACGCGCTGCCCGCGCCCGGGTGGGCCGCCGCGGTGGCCCGCGAGGCGAGCGTACCGGCGCTCGGTATGCAGCCCGAGCCCTGGCTGGAGCACGCGGGCGGCGACCGCAAAGCCCTGTGCGCCCCGCTGATCAGCGGAGAAGACGGGTACGGCGTCCTGGTGTGGGCCCGCTACGGGGCGCCCCTGCGTCAGACGGAGGCCGAGCTGCTCAGCCTGCTCGCCGAGCACGCCGCCGCCCACATCCGGCACGCCCGCGACTACGCGAGCGTCAACCGCACCGCCGGCGACCTGCAACGCGCCCTGCTCTCCGAGCCCGGCCGCCCGCACCCCAACCTCGACATCGCCATCCGCTATCTGCCGGCCGGCGGCGGCGTCCTGGTCGGCGGCGACTGGTGCGAGACCGTGCGGCTGCACTTCGGACGGACCCTGCTGGTCGTCGGCGACGTCATGGGGCACGGCCTGGAGGCCGCCGTCGACATGAACGCCTACCGCTCCTCCCTGCGGTACATCGCCTCCGCGGATCTGCCCCCGCACCGGGTGCTGCGGCAGATGGACGACATGGCCTCCCGGGAGGCGGAGCTACGCCCCGCGACGTGCCTGCTCGCCCGCGTGGACCCGGGGCGCGGTCAGGTCACGCTGGCCAGTGCGGGGCACCTGCCGCCCGTGCTCATCACCGCCGGTGGCGAGGCCTCGATCGTGCCCGTTCCCGTCGGACCGCCGCTGGGGACCGGGCTCGGCGGCTACGAGTCCACCACGCACTCGCTGGCCCCGGGGCAGACCCTCGTGCTGTTCACCGACGGGCTCGTGGAACGCCGCGGCGAGGACATCGACCGGTCCCTGGCCCGGCTGTCCGAGGTCCGTTTTCCCGTCGGGGACGGGCTGGAGGACGTCCTGGACACCATCCTCAGCCGGCTGGACGCGCGGCACGCGGAGGACGACGTCGCCGCGCTGGCCGCGCGGCCGCACAGCCGGCAGGGGGCTTCGGCCGACGCGGTGTCGCCGTAGAGCCGGTCGTTCGCCCGCCAAAACGCTGAAACACTCGCGGTCTAGACTCTCCCCGCAACGGCCTGCGCAACGACGACCGTGGCCAGAAGTGGGCGGAAGTCCGCCAAACCCGAAGGGCATTCGGCGTTTTGATACGGATAGATTCAGTCACGAAGCGGTATCCGGACGGCACGGTAGCGGTCGACCGGCTGTCGCTGGAGATACCGGACCGCGCGATCACCGTCCTCGTCGGGCCCTCCGGCTGCGGCAAGACGACGACCCTGCGGATGATCAACCGGATGGTGGAGCCCACCGAGGGCAGCATCCTCCTCGACGGCACGGACATCCGGCAGCAGCCGGTCAACACCCTGCGCCGCTCGATGGGTTACGTCATCCAGAACGCCGGACTCTTCCAGCACCGCACCATCCTCGACAACATCGCCACCGTGCCCCGCCTGCTCGGCTGGACCAAGCAGCGGGCCCGCGAGCGGGCCGCCGAGCTGATGGAGCGGGTCGGGCTGGACACCACGCTCGCCAAGCGGTACCCGTACCAGCTCTCCGGCGGCCAGCAGCAGCGCGTCGGTGTCGCCCGGGCACTGGCCGCCGATCCGCCGGTCCTGCTGATGGACGAGCCGTTCTCCGCCGTCGACCCCGTCGTCCGCAAGGGACTGCAGGACGAACTCCTGCGCATCCAGGACGAGTTGGGGAAGACCATCGTCTTCGTCACGCATGACATCGACGAGGCGATCAAGCTCGGCACCATGGTCGCCGTACTGCGCACCGGTGGCCGGCTCGCCCAGTTCGCCCCGCCCGCCGAGCTGCTCAGCGCGCCCGCCGACGCCTTCGTGGAGGACTTCCTCGGCGCCGACCGGGGCATCCGCCGGCTGTCCTTCTTCCCCTCCGAGGGACTGGAGTTGCAGACGTCGCCGGTTCTCGCGATCGACGCCGACGCCGCGCAGCTCGCCTCCCGCGCCGACGCCCCGTACCTCCTCGTCACCGACTCCGACGGCAGGCCGCTCGGCTGGAGCGAGCCGGACCGGCTCACCGCCCGGGCCATCGACCGAAAGCAACTCATCGACCACGGACGGCCGTTCGTGCCCGGCGCCGACTCGCTGCGCACCGCGCTCGACGGGGCGGTGCTCTCCCCGACCGGCTGGGCCGTCGCGGTGGACGGTGACGGACGCGCGGTCGGTGTCGTGTCCCAGCAGGTCATCGGCGAGGCCATCCGCGCCGCCCACAGCCGGGCCGCGGGCGCCGCCGACGTCGAGGCCGCCCGGTGAACGGCTTCTTCGACCTCCCGAGCGACCTGGAGTACGGCTACCTCGGCCTCGTCGGCCTGCACCTGCGCGAGGGCCTGCTGCCGGTGCTCGCCGGGCTGCTCGTCGCGCTGCCCGTGGCCCAGCTCTGCGTCCGCTTCCGGTGGGTCTACCCGCCCGTCCTCGGCATCACCACCGTGCTGTACTCCATCCCCTCGCTGGCCTTCTTCGTCGTCCTCATCGACTACTTCGGGCAGAGCGAGACCACGGTGATGATCCCGCTCGCGATCTACAGCCTGGTGGTGCTGGTCCCGGCGATCGTGGACGGCGTCCGCTCGGTGCCGCAGGAGACCCTGGCCGCCGCACAGGCCATGGGCTTCGGCCCCGTACGCCGCTACCTCCAGGTCCAGTTGCCCATCGCCGTGCCCGCGATCATCGCCGGCCTCAGGGTGGCCACCGTGTCCAGTCTCTCCCTGGTCAGCGTCGGCATGCTCATCGGCAACCAGGGCGCCCTCGGCAACATGCTCTACGCCGCCACCACCTACCACCGGCCCGCCCTCGCCGTGAACTCGGTACTGACCACCGCGGTGCTGGGCATCCTCGCCGACGCCCTGCTGGTCCTCGTCCGCCGCCTCCTCACCCCCTGGATGCCGACGAAGGGCGCCACCCGGTGAACATCCTCAACTTCGCGCACGCCTTCTTCAGCGACAGCGCCCACTGGCAGGGCTACGACGGCATCCCCACCCGGCTCGTCGAGCACATCAAGTACTCCCTGGAAGCACTGCTGTTCGCCGCCCTGATCGGGCTGCCCGTCGGCCTGGTCACCGGTCACTACGGCCGCGGCGGCAACGCCCTCGCCCTGATCGCCACCGCCGGCCGGGCGCTGCCCAGCTTCGGGCTCCTGGTCCTGATGTTCATCTGGATCGGATTCGGTCTGCTGCCGGTGATGATCCCGCTGGTCGTGCTCGCCGTACCGCCGATCCTGGTCACCACCTACGAGGCCGTCCGTTCCGTGGACCCCTCCCCGGTGGACGCCGCCCGGGGCATGGGCATGCCCGAGGCGAGGGTGTTGTTCCAGGTCGAACTGCCGGTCGCGCTCCCTCTCATCCTGAGCGGCCTGCGCACGGCGGCCATCCAGATCGTCTCCACCGCCACGATCGCCGCCTACGTCAGCCTCGGCGGCCTCGGCCGGTACATCATCGACGGCCTCTACCAGAGGAACTACGAGAAGGTCGTCGGCGGCGCCACCCTGGTCGCCGGACTCGCGCTGGCCACCCTCGTGGTGTTCTGGGCGGCGTCCCGGCTCACGGTCTCGCCGGGGGTGCGGCGCAGCGGCTGACGCCTACTGGCCGGTGCGGGCCAGCGCGAGTTCGAGTACGACGAGCAGCGCGTCCCGCACCGAGCCGCGCTCCCGGGCGTCGAAGACCACGACCGGTACGCCGGCGGAGACGTCCAGCGCCCAGCGGACCTCCTCCAGCGAGTGCTCCACCCTCCCGTCGAAGGCGTTGACCGCGACGGCGAACGGTATGCCCCTGTGCTCGAAGTAGTCGACGGCGGCATGGCAGTCGTCCAGTCGCCGGGTGTCCACGATCACCAGCCCGCCGACCGCGCCGTCCACGATGTCGTCCCACATGAACCCGAACCGCTCCTGCCCCGGCGTGCCGAACAGGTACAGCTTCAGCGCCGGGTCGACGGTGATGCACCCGAAGTCCATCGCGACGGTCGTCGTGGTCTTGCGCGGGACGTGCGTGAGGTCGTCCACGCCCGCCGCCACCTCGGTGATCGACGCCTCCGTGGTCAGCGGCTCGATCTCCGAGATCGCGCCGACGGCGGTGGTCTTGCCCACGCCGAAGCCGCCCGCGATCACCATCTTCACCGGCAGCGGCGGCCGTACGGCGGCGGCCGTTCGCCGGGCGAGCGTTTCACTCGCTGTCACTCGATACCCCTCGGGAGTCGGGGATGGCCCTCAGGCCATCGATCAGCCTGCGCAGGACGGACGCGTCATGGGTGGCCTCGGCGTCGGGCACGTACACCGCCAGCTGCCCCGCCTCGCGCAGGTCCTCGGCCAGGACGCGGACCACGTTCAGATGCAGCCGCAGGCGGGCCGCGAGTTCCGCGAGGGACTGCGGCAGCCGGCAGGCGGCGACGATGTCGTGCCGCTCGAAGGAGAGCCGGCCGAGCGCGTCGAGACCGGCGGCCGTGGCCACCACCTGGGTCTCCAGGGGCATCGCCCGGTCCCGGCCCGCGTCCGCGACCCGGCCGGCGGTGACCAGGAACGGCCGTACGGCGGGGGCGGCCCCGAGCGGGGGGCCGGGGCTCGAGCTGCCGTCCGCCATGAGGTCCGGTTCTTTCCTTCTTCGCTCAGCGGGCCGACGCCGCGCCAACGCTGTTCTTCAGCTCCAGCACCAGCTGCGGGCTGAGCGCGGCGCCGGCGCGGTTGGCGAACACGGTCATCTCGTAGGCGATGTTGCCGAGTTTCGCCTCCTTGCCGGTGACGACGCCGAGCACGGCGCCGCTGCCGATCGCGGAGACGATCACATGGCCGCCCTCGAGGTCGATGATGACCTTGTTGAGGCCGCCCAGGCCGTAGTTGCCGGAGGCGCCGGCGGCCAGGCTGGTGATGCCCGAGACGATCGCCGCGAGCCGCTCGGAGTCGGCGTGCTCGCGCAGCTGCGACACCGCGATCAGCAGACCGTCGGAGGACACGGCGATCGCGTCCACGACGCCGGCGGTCTCGGTCGCGAAACGGTTCAGCAGCCAGGTGAAGTCGGCCGCGGCCGCCTGCAGATCGGTCGGCGCGGTGTCACCGGTCGACATGCTCACTGCTCGGCTCCTTCCGGGAGGTGGTCCCACTCGTGTGGAGGGGTGGTCGGGTGGGGGACGGGACGCGGGGTGTGTGGTCGTCGCGCCGGTCGGCCGGAGTCCGGCCCGGCTCCTCGGGGCGTGCGAAGGTCCCGATGTCGCTGTCCTGGTGGGCGCGGGCCACGGCCGCCTCGAACTCCTCCAGCGCACTGCGCTCCGCCTCCGCGTCCCGGGCGCCGACCGCGAGCGGCACCGCCTGTGCCGCGCCGGCGGTGCTGCCCAGGGTGGCTCCCCGGACGCGGCGGCGCAGGGGCCGGGCGGCCCCGGAGCCCGAGCCGGCGGGCCCGTCCCCGCCCGGCCGGCCACCGGGTGACGAGGTGACGCCGCCGGGCCCTGCCGGGCCGGTGTGTGCCACGGGTTCCTGTGCGGCAGGGGTCGCCGGAGTGTCCGGGGTTGGGTCGGCGGCCGGTGTGGAGGAGGGGCCGTGTTCTGGGCCGGGGTGTGCCACGGGGTCCTGTGCCGTGCGGACCGCCGGAAGGCCCGGGGCCGGGCCGGCCGCCGGTGCTGCGGAGTGCGCGTCGGTGGTGGCCCTTGCCGTGCCGGGCACCGGGGTGCGGCGGGGGAGTGGGCCGGAGGCCGCCGCTGTGCTGCTCCCCCGCACCGTGCCCGGTATAGCCGGTACAGGCGGCACCGTGCCTCGCGCGGAACGCACCGGCCGCAGAAGCGAGGCCGGCAGGGTCGCTTCCGCTGTCACGCCACCGCCAGGGGTGCGGGTCAGTTCGACGGTGATCGACCAGCGGCGCGCCAGCGCGCCCACCACGAACAGACCGAGCACCTTGGTCGGCACCAGGTCCAGACGCTCGCGGCGGATCAGCCGGGCGTTCTCCTCGGCGAGCCGCTCCGCGCTCATCCCGAGGCCGTGGTCGGTGATCACCACGTGGGCGCCCTCGGCACCGGAGCGGACGGTGACCTCCACCGGGCTGCCCTCGGGCGAGAACGACACCGCGTTCTCCAGGAGTTCGGCCGTCATCAGGGTGAGGTCGCCGACGATGTCGGGCTCGACCAGGGCGTCCGACGCGGCGTACAGCCGTACCCGCTGATAGCCCTCGATCTGCCCGAGCGCGGCCCGTACCACGTTGGACAGCTCCGTCGGGCCCCCGTCCAGCACGGATTCCCGGATGCCGGCCAGCAGCATCAGACTGTCGGCGTTGCGGCGCAGGCGTACGGCGATGTGGTCGATGGAGTAGAGGCGCTCCAGCAGCGCGGGGTCCGTCTCGCCACGCTCCACCGCGTCGATCAAAGCGAGTTGACGTGACGTCAGGTTGCTGACGCGGCGGCCCACGTTGCCGAACATCTCGGCCGTGTTGCGCCGGCTGAGCACCTGGCGTTCCAGCAGCGCCGCGGCGGTGGTCTGCACCCGGTTGAACTCCTCGGCCAGGTCGCCGATCTCGTCGCGCGCGGTGACCGGCATGTCCCGCAGCCGGGGAGGCCCGTCGTCCTCGGCGTCGTCGTCGGCCACCCGGGCCAGCTCGCGCCCCGCCACCTCGGCGACCTCCCGCGCGGCCCCGGTGAGCGCCTGCACGGGCCGGATCACCGAGCGCCGCACCAGCACCGCGAAGGCGATCCACAGCGCGAAGGCGACGAGCGCGCCGCTCAGCAGCAGGACGGCCCGCCACCGTGCGGCGGCGGCGGCGTCGTCGGCGCGGTCGGCGATCCGGCCGATCAGCGCGGTGGTGATCTTCAGCCGTGCGGCGGCCTGTTCGGCATAGTCGGGGTAGTCGCCCAGCGCGTCCTGCACCGCCCGCTCGATCTCCGCCTGGGTGTCCGCCTGCAGCCGGCCCGCGTCGACCTGCAACGCGGCGTAGGAGTCGGCGATACGGCGCTGCGCCGCCGTGTGCTCGATCCCGCCCAGCCGCTCGGCCTGCGCCTCGGAGGCGAACCGGGTGAAGCGGTCGGCCTGCTGGGTGTACTGGTCGTAGGCGCCGACCGCGTTGGTGAACTCGATCAGCGCGTTGGTGTCCCCCGTCGTCGCGGCGAACACGTTGGTCTCGAAGGCACCGTGGGCGGCGTCCGCCCGCAGCAGCGAGTCCAGCAGGTTGCCGGTGAAGGTGGCGGCCAGGTCCGCGTCGCGGTCCAGGCCCAGGCCGCCGATCAGCCGCTGGGCGGCGCCCGCGTAGGCGGGGTCGATGTCGTCGGCCGGCAGATACGACTGCTCCACCGAGGTGCGCAGGCTGGACAGCCCCTCCACCTCGCGCAGCGCCTGCGCCTCACCGTCCGGCAGCCGGTCGCCGAAGGCCGCGCGCACCTTCGTCACCTGCGCGTCGACCGCCCGCTGCGCCGCGCGGTAGGCGGCCGCCGAGGGCGTGGCGTTCCCGGACTCGTAGCGCGCGGACAGCATGATGGCCTGCTGGTGCTCGGCCTCGACCCGGTCCAGCAGCCGCGCCACCTGCCCGCTGTCCCGCACCAGCCGGGCCGCCGAGGCGGCGCTGCCCGACTCCCGCATGAGGTCGCTGAACAGGTACGACAGGAGGACGGCGATGACCGCCAGCGGGATGCCGACCAGCAGGTTGAGCTTGCGCCGGAAGGGCCAGCGGTCGGCGAAACCCCGTGCACCGCCCCGGGGCGGGGCGTGCCGGACGGGTGCGTCCACCCGGGTCGTGGACACCGGGCCTCCTTCGTGGGTGTCTTGTCCAGAGATCGTCGCCACCCCTGGACGTGGGAGGCGCCATCGCCTCCGGAACACCTGCGACACGACACCGGAGCGGGCCCCGTACACCGCTGTGGCCGATGGCAACTTCCCCGAGACTACGTCCTCTTGAGGTGCTGATCGGCGCGCCTTTCATCAAGAATCCGTTACAAGGTGGCTGCTCTGCGTGCACAAGTGACCGCAGATCGAGGCCAATCGGTGATCCGTGGCCCTTGACTGAGGGAGAACTGGCTGGATTGGATCAGCGCGTGACTTCCACCAACCGCATCAGCAGGTCCATCCGGAGGAATCGAGGCGCGGCGGTGGTCGCCCTCGCGGCGGCGACGGCTCTGCTGGCGGGCTGTTCCTCCAAGGACGACAACTCCGGCAACCCCCTGGCGGACGACAGCAAGGCGAGCGGCGACACCGTCGTCGTCGGCTCCAACAACTTCCCCGAGAGCACCCTGCTCGCCGACATCTACGGCGAGGCCCTCAAGGCCAAGGGAATCAAGGTCACGTACAAGCCGAACATCGGCAGCCGCGAGACCACCTACGGGCTGATCAAGAACGGCTCCATCTCGGTGCTGCCCGAGTACAACGGCGCGCTGCTGGCCTACCTCGACCCGAAGGCGGCGCCCAAGACGGCCGAGGCCACCACCGCGGCCATCGAGGCCAAGCTGGACTCCAAGCTGACCTTGCTCAAGCCCTCGGCCGCCCAGAACAAGGACTCGGTCACGGTCAACGCGGCCACCGCGAAGAAGTACGGCCTCACCGGGAAGTCGTCCATCGCCGACCTGAAGGACATCGCGAAGGACCTGGTCATGGGCGCCTCGCCGGAGTTCCAGACCCGGCAGCAGGGCCTCGTGGGCCTGAAGTCCGTCTACGGCCTCCAGTTCAAGTCGTTCCGGGCGCTGGACGCGGGCGGCCCGCTCACCCAGGCCGCGCTGAAGAAGGACGCCGTACAGGCCGCGGACATCTTCACCACCGACCCGACCATCCCCAAGGAGAAGTTCGTCGTCCTGCAGGACCCGAAGAACCTCTTCGGCTTCGAGAACGTCCAGCCGCTCGGCTACAAGAGCGCCCTGTCCAAGAAGGGCACCGACGCGCTCAACGCGGTCTCGGCCAAGCTGGACACCGCGACCCTGCTGGACCTCGACACCCAGGTGCAGACCCAGAACAAGGACCCGCTGGACGTGGCCACGGCCTGGCTGAAGTCCGCCGGCCTCGGCTGACGCCCGGCCCCCCGGTACGACCGCGAACACGCCGACGCGGGTGCCCCCTCCGACAGGGGGCACCCGCGTCGTGCTCGATGCCGCATGAGCTCCCCGAGCCATGTGGGATTTCTTCAGAAACACCAGTGTCGAGGGAAGAAAACCGCACGCCCACCGCTCCCGGTGGAGTCGCCCTCCCCCGCCCTCCCACGCTGGCCCCGGGGCCGGATCCGGTCCCGCAGCGAGCGTGAGAGGAACACCATGACAACGGAACACGGGCGGGTGGCCACCGCCACTCCCCACCGCGGGCGCCTGCTCGGCCTGGCCGCCCTGCTGCTCGGCGAGGCGATGAACCTGCTGGACGCGACCGTCGTCCAGGTGGCCGCCCCGGCCGTCCACGCCGATCTGGGCGGACCGGTCTCCGACGTGCAGTGGTACGGCGCCGCCTACACCCTGCCGTTCGCCGTGCTGCTGATCACCGGGGGGCGGCTCGGCGACATCGCGGGCCGGCGCCGGATGTTCGTCCTCGGCGTCACGGTGTTCACGGCCGCGTCCGTGGCCTGTGCCCTGGCGCCGTCACCGGCGCTGCTCATCGCCTTCAGGGCCGTGCAGGGTGCCGCCGCGGCGCTGATCATTCCGCAGACCATCGGGCTGATCAAGGCGATGTTCACGGGGGAGGAGACGGCGAAGGCGCTGGGCAGCATCGGACCGGTGATGGGCCTCGCCGCCGTCTGCGGACCCGTCGTCGGCGGTGTGCTGACGCACGCCGACCTGTTCGGCTCGTCCTGGCGGTCGGCGTTCCTGGTGAACGTGCCGGTGGCCGCGGTGGTGCTGACCCTCGCGCGGAACCTCCCGGAGAACCGCGCCCCGCGCCGCCCGGCCCTCGACTGGCCCGGCACGGCACTGGCCGCACTCGGCACCGGACTCCTGGTGTACCCGCTGATCGGCGGCGACCTCCGGCAGCTCCCCGTACGCGACTGGCTGCTGCTGACAGCCGGACTGCTCGTGCTCCTCGCCTTCGCCCGGCACCAGCGGCGCACGCCCCGCCCCCTGCTGGAGCTCAGCCTCTTCACCCACCGGGGCTTCCCGGCCGCCCTCGTCACCTCCACCGCCTTCTTCGCGGTGACCAACGGGCTGACCGTGGTGGTCGTCCTCCACCTGCAACTGGGCGCGGGGACGGGCGTGCTGTCCTCCGGTCTGAGCCTGCTGCCGTGGTCCGCAGGGCTCGCCCTCGCCTCCTGGTGGGCGGGCTCGCGGCTGGTACGGCGGTACGGGCGGCGCGTCATGCCGTACGGGCTCGGGGTGCTGCTGGCCGGACTGCTCGCCGCCGTGGCCGCGTACCGGACGACCGCGCCGGGGCACTACCCGGTCGCCCTGCTGCCCGCCCTCGCCCTCATAGGCGTCGGCGCAGGCCTGTTCACCCCCGCCTTCTTCACCCTCGCCCTGCGCCCCCTGCGCCCCCAGGAGATCGGCTCGGCGGCCGGACTGCTCAACGCGGTGCAGCAGTTGGGGGCCACGCTGGGAGTCGCGGTCCTCGGCAGCGCCTACCTGGCGGGTGCGGGCACGGGCGCACCGCAGGATGCGTGCTGGGTGGCGGTGGGGCTGCTGGGAGTGGCCTGGGCAGCCCTCGGCAGGGTCGGGGCGGGGGAGGGAGCCCTCGAAGCCGACGGCACCGCGGCTTCCCCCCGGGCGCGGGCGGAACTGCGCGACCAGGCACGCTGAAGCCGCGGCCGCCTGCGGTCTCAACCGGCCGGACGGGTGGGCGCCGTGCCGGGCCGTGCGCGTCGTACCCTCGCCAGGTCCGTCAGGACGGGGCTCGCCGCCTTCAGCGTGCGCAGCACCGGGCTGGTTTCCAGCGTGTCGATCTCGCGGAGCGTACCGAGCCGCCGGGTGAGGTAGCGGTGCAGGTCGGCCGGGTCGCGGCACAGCGCCTGGGCGACCAGGTTGGTGCGGCCGGTGGTCGCGGCCACGAAGGCCAGCTCGTCATGGCCGGCCAGCGCGACGGCGACCTTCTCCAGGTCCGCCGGGCGCACCGACAGCCACAGCAGGGCCTGGGTCCGCACCCCGAAGAGCCCGGCGTCCACCTCCACGTCGAAGAACAGGGCGCCCGACGCGCGCAGTTCCGCAAGCCGCCGGGCCACGGTCGCGGGCGACCAGCCGGTCGCCCCGGCCAGCTCGCTCTGCCCGGCCCGCCCGTCCCGCTCGAGCGCGGCCAGCAACTCGGCGTCCTGCGGACCCGGTTGCCGTACCCCTTCCGCGCTCTCCCGGTACTCCAGGGCCGCCTGCTGCCGCTCGTCGAGCGCCTGGACACTGCGCCGCCATTTGGCGGGTCCGCCCACGTAGGTGTGCAGCATGCAGTGCGCGGAGACGGCGGTGATACCGCCGGTGCGCGGGACGTCGTGCAGCAGGAGGGAGCCGGCGGAGGAGTCGTCGGCCGGGGCGTGGATCACGGCGGTGATCTCCGTGCCCCCCGACGTCAGCTTCACCCAGGACGTGTCCGGCCGCCGCACCAGCGCCCCGGCGATGGCCTGTGCCGAGCGCGCCGTCGCCGTCAGCCGGACCAGCCACTGGGCGCGGCCCGCACGGTCCGGGTCGGCGAGACCCACCACGCGCAGCCCGGCCTCCGTGCGCAGCCGGCGGTAGCGGCGGGCCACGGTCTGCGCCGAGACCCCGAGCACCTCGGCGATCCTGCTGAACGGCGCCCGGCCGTCCAGGTGCAGGGCATGGACGAGGGCACGGTCGAGAGCATCGAGCATGCCCCCATCCTCACCCGGTCGCGCACGATCAGAGGTCGAACTCGTGCGGCGGCAGGTCCAGCGTGTAGCACGCCTCGCGCACCACGGCCTGCTCCGTCTTGTCGAAGTCGCCGTCCGCGCCGCCGATCACGATGCCGATCTGGATCACGGCCCGCGCCTCGGCCGGCTTCTTCTTCGCCTTCGCGATCTCCTGCAGCACGCTCACCTTGCCGAAGGCGAAGTCGGTCGTCAGCTTGTTCAGATTCTCCTCGAAACGGCGCCTCAGGTCGTCCGCCGGGAAGTTCTGCAACACCTCGTTCGTCGCGATGAGCTGGGCGACCCGCTGCCGCTCCGAGGGGTCCACGGTCCCGTCGGCGGCGGCCACGAGCGCGCACATCGCCATGCTCGCGTCGCGGAACGCGCCGCTCTTCAGGTCGTTCTTCTTCGCCACCAACTGGGTCTGCATCTGCGACGCCGACTCCTTGACGCGGTCCCACAGGGCCATGCGGCACTCCTCGTATCACTCGTGTTCGTGTCACCTGGGCTGCCGGGTGCTCCCCGCACACCGGCGGCAACTTCTACAGCACCGTAGAAACTCATGGGACACCCGGGAAGTTCCCGCCGACCTAGACTGAGTCCCCGCACACGGACCGAACAGAGACCGAACACAGGACGAGACAGAGGAAGGCGACAGTGGCGACAGCGCCCGGCACCGGCTACCAGGACCCCTCCGCCGAGGTGCTGACCGAGGCGGCCGCCGCCTTCGGACTGCTGGCCTCGCCCGCCCGGCTGCACATCGTGTGGACGCTGATCCAGGGGGAGAGCGACGTCACGGGGCTCGCCGAACGGGTCGGCGGCGCGCTGCCCGCCGTCAGCCAGCACCTGACCAAGCTGAAGCTCGCCGGACTCGTCCGCTCCCGCCGCGAGGGCCGCCGCCAGGTGTACTTCGTGGACGCCGCCGGACAGGCGGCCGTCATCGACGTCGTACGCCTGCTCCTCGGCCGGCTCGCCGAACGGAACGCGGCCGCCGCGCTCCCGGCCCGCCGCCTCCGGGGCCTCTGACCCCGTGTCCGGAACGCCCCTCCAGGTACTGCGGAGCCTGGACACCGGGCCACGCGGCCTCACCGACGCCGAGGCCGCGGCCCGGCTCGCCGCCCACGGCGAGAACACCCCGCCCCGCCCGCGCACCCCCTCCGCGCTCCGGCGCTTTCTGCGGGGCCTGCGCGACCCGTTCACCGCCGTGCTGCTCACCCTCGGCCTGGTCTCGGCGTTCGTCGCCTCCTGGGGCACCGCCACGGTGATCCTCGCCCTGGTCGCCGTCAGCTGCGCGCTGCGCGCGGCCGGGGAGCGCCGCGCCGACCGCTCGCTCGCCGCCCTGCGTGAACTGGTCGCCGGCACGGTCACCGTGCTGCGCCGCACCGACGACACCGCCGCGCCGCGCGCCCGGGAGGTTCCGGTGACCGACCTGGTCCCCGCCGACGTCGTACGGCTCGGCCCCGGCGACCTGGTCCCCGCCGACGTACGGCTGCTGCGCGCCCACGGGCTGACCGTGCGCCAGGACGCCCTCACCGGCGAGTCCACGCCCGTGCCCAAGGCCGCCGCCGACCTGCATGAGCCGCACACCGAGTCCCATCTGTGCTTCCAGGGCAGCGCGGTCGTGGCGGGCAGCGCCGGCGCGGTCGTCGTGGCGACCGGCGCACGTACCCGGTTCGCCGCCGCCCAGCGCACACCCGAGCCTCGCGAGCCCAGCGCCTTCGACCGGTCCGTGCACGGCATCGCCTGGGTGCTGGTGCGGTTCATGCTGCTCACCCCGCCGCTGGTGCTCATGGCGGGCGCGGCGCTGCGCGGCCGGGGCCTGCAGACCCTGCCGTTCGCCGTGTCGGTGGCCGTCGGGCTCACCCCCGAGATGCTCCCGGTGATCGTCACCACGTGCCTCGCGCGAAGTGCCGCGCTGCTGGCCCGCACCCGCCGGGTCGTCGTACGACGGCTGCCCGCGCTGCACGACCTCGGCGCGATCGACGTGCTGTGCGTGGACAAGACCGGCACCCTCACCCAGGACCGGCCCGTCGCCGCCCGCTCCCTCGGACCCGACGGCCGGGACGACCCGGAGGTGCTGCGCTGGGCGGCCGTCTGCGCCTGGTGGACGCTGCAACTCGCCGAACTGCCCGCACCGGACGCCCTCGACGAGGCCCTGCTCGACGTCGCGGGAGCCGTGGGGGAGGAGTACGACGGAATCGCCGCCCTGCCGATCGCCCCCGGCCGGCGTCTCGCGACCGCCGTCCTCACCGGCCGGCTCGGCCATCACCTGCTGGTCACCAAGGGGGCCGCCGAGGACGTCCTGGAGCGCTGCGCCCTGCCGGACGCCGAGCGGCAGCGGCTGCTGGCGCTCGCCGCGCGCGAGGCCGAGACCGGGCAGCGGGTGCTGGCCGTCGCCACGGCCGAACGACCCGCCCGCACCCGCCCCTGCACGCCCGCGGACGAACGCGGCCTCACCTTCCGCGGCCTGGTCACCTTCCACGACGAGCCGGCCCCCGGCGCGGCCGACTCCCTGCGCGCCCTCACCGCCCTCGGCGTCCACATCCACGTCCTCACCGGCGACCACCCCGCGACAGCGGCCCGTGTCTGCCGGGAACTGGGGCTGGAGGTCGGAGGGGCCCGCAGCGCCGGCACCGGGACGGCCGGTTCAGGGACCGCCACGGCTGGTGGAGGGCAAACCGGTGGGGGCGGAGCCGGAGCGGGGGCTGCGGCCGGTCCTGCGGGTGTCGACGAGGGCCCGGACCGTACCGGCGGGATTCCGGGCGCCGCACAGGGACGCCGGGGCGGGCCCGGTGCGCCGCCCGCCGGGGCCACCACGGTCGTGGCCCGCTGCACGCCCGAGGACAAGGCCCGGGTCGTCGCCGAGCTGCGTGCGGCCGGGCACACCGTCGGCTTTCTCGGGGACGGTGTCAACGACGTGCCCGCGCTGCTCGCCGCCGACGTCGGCATCGCGCCGCGCGGGGCCGTCGCGGTGGCCCGGGAGAGCGCCGACGTCGTGCTCGCCGAGAAGGACCTCACCGCCATCGGACACGCCGTCACCGCCGGCCGGCGCGGCAGCGCCAACATCGCCGCCTATCTGCGCGTGACCCTCTCCTCCAACCTCGGCAACGTCCTCGCCATGCTCGCCGCCGGACTGCTGCTGCCCTTCCTGCCGATGCTCCCGGTCCAGGTGCTCGCGCAGAACCTGTGCTTCGACGCCGCCCAGCTCGCCTTCGCCCACGACCGCCCCACCCCGCGCGAGCTGCGCCGGCCGACGGTGCTGCGGCCTCCCGCCTTCCTGCGGTTCATCACCGGCTTCGGGGTGCTCAACGCCGTCGCCGACCTCGCCACCTTCGGCGTCCTCGCGCTCGCCCTGCACGGCCCCGACGCGCTGGACGACCAGGCCGTGTTCCACTCGGCCTGGTTCACCGAGAACCTGCTCACCCAGGCGCTGGTCATGCTGCTCCTGCGCGACGGCCGGCGCCTCGCGTGCGGCGGCCGGCCCGGCCCGGTCGGCCGGGCCGCCGCGCTCCTCGCCGCCGTAGGGCTCGCCGTACCGCCCAGTCCGCTGGGCGCCGCGCTCGGCATGACCGCCCTGCCCGCCGTGTACCACCTGCTGCTCGCCACGGTGCTCGGCCTCTATGCCCTGGCCCTCACGGCGGCGAAGACCCGCCACGCGCGGCGCGGGCAGTAGTACGGGCCTCGGTGAGGGGACCGGGTGGCACGGGTCCCTGGCGACGCACACGGGTTGTACAGTTGCGCAAGACCGCAAGCATTCCCGAGAGGGGGGCGCTCATGCTCCGCAACGGACTCGAGCCCTGGCACCTGTTGATCGTCGCCGTCGTGTTCCTGCTGTTGTTCGGTTCCCGGAAACTCCCGGACACCGCGCGGGCGCTGGGCAAGTCCATGCGCATCCTCAAGAGCGAGGCGAAAGCGATGAAGGGGGAGAGCGGCGCCCCGGACTCCGCGGGCACGCCGGTCGTGGAGCCGTCGGAGGCCCGGTCGGCGAACGACGTCTCCCCGGCGGCGGCCGCGCGCACGGTGACGGAGCCGCCGACGAGCGCGGGCTGACGGACCGACGCCGCGCTGGTCGATCGGGGGGGGGTGCGGGGCCGTGGGCCGGTGGGGCCGTTGAAGGTCCTGTCGGCGAACGACGTCCCCCCGGCGGCCGCATGCACGCTGACGGAGGGGGCCGCGCTGGTCGTTGGGGGCCTGTGGCGCCGTGGGCCGTTGGGGGTCGTGTCGGCGAACGGTGTCCCCCGGCGGCGGCCGCGCGTACGGTGACGGTGCCCGTGGCGACCGCGGAGCCGCCGGCTGACGGACCGACGCCGCGCTGGTCGATCGGGGGGGTGCGGGGCCGTTGAAGGTCCTGTCGGCGAACGACGTCCCCCCGGCGGCCGCCTGCACGCTGACGGAGGGGGCCGCGCTGGTCGATGGGGGCCCGCGGCGCCGTGGACCGGCGGGGCCGTCGACGCGGTGCGCGGTCGCCCGGCGGATGCGGCCCGTGCCTGGCGGTGCCGCCTCGCACCGTCGGGCAACTGTGCTCGCCGGCACCGCCGCGCTGTCGGACCACCCTGCTGCCGGCACCGCCACACTGTCGGACGACCCTGCTGCCGACACCGCCACCCCGTCGGGAACCGTGCTCCCGGCACCGCCACCCCGTCGGGCAACCGTGCTCCCGGCACCGCCACCCCGTCGGGCAACCGTGCCCCCGGCACCGCCGCACCTTTCAGGCGGCCGTGCTCTCCGCCTGTTCCGCCGCCGCACCGGCATCCGCCCTCGCCTGCTTCCGGCGGGTGCGGCGGCTGACGCGTGGCTCCTGGTCGGGGAGCCAGCCGAAGGTGAGGCAGCTGCCGGTGACGCCCAGCAGGAGGCCGACGAAGAAGCCGCCCAGGTTGGAGGTGACCCAGGTGCCGAGGGAGACCAGGACGCCGGTGATGGAGTAGAAGAGCCGCTGCGAGGGGTTGAACAGGATCAGCAGCCCCAGCAGTGCCATCAGTGTCGGCAGCAGATAGCCGGCCACCCCCTGCATGCCGATGTGCGTCACGACCTTCAGTGAGGCCTTCTCGGTGAGCAGGATCTCGCCGCCGGCCAGGGCGAGCAGCAGCCCGCCCCAGAACGGCCGACGGGCCCTCCAGCCGCGGAAGGCGGCCCGCGCTCGGCGACGTGGACGGCCGGCCACCGCGATCAGCAACCCGAGTCGCTGAAGCGGAGCTTGAGGTCGGGAAGCCTGAACACACCCGCTGTGGTCGCGTAGTTGGTCTGCCGCAGATTGCCGATGTGCACGGTGTCGGCCTGCTGGCTGAAGACGCCGATCGGACCCTTGGCGTTCGCCTTGTTCAGCGTGCTGGCGTCGTTGCCGATCTCGATGTTCCTGAACGCCGCGTCGCCGGACAGCTCCGTGGAGTCGGTGGTGAGGTCGCGCGCGGTCACCTTGTCGGCACCGCTTCCCGCCGTGATCAGCAGGTTGGTGCCGCCGAGGTCGACGCTCTGGCACAGCTTGGTGAGCGTGGCGCGCTTGATCGCGGAGGTCACCACGAGCACCTGACCACCGCTGTCCCCGGCGTTCGGGCTGCCGTCCGCCATGTTGTCGAGGCCGCCGAACTGCTCGAAACCGGTTCCGTTGAGTTCCGTCGCGGTGACCGTGAACGGCATGCCGGAGACCGCGAACTGGACGCCCAGCGCCCCTTGGGCGGTGAGCACCGCGAGACCGGCGGCGACGAGCGTGGCGGGTACCGCCATCACCGCGGCCCGGCGGGCCCGGACCCGGCCCCGTCTCTGACCGCCGGCGGTCCCGGCGGCGTGCGGTGTGTCGGACGGTGAACCGTTTCCCGGGTTCTCGGGGGTGTTGCCGGCGGACGGGACGTCCGGGGACAAGGCCATGTCTGCTCCCAGGGGCATGGATCAGTGCGGGTCGGGCTTCAGCGGCGCGGTGTCCTGGCGCGGACAGCGACTGCCGCGTACGCCTCCTCGCACCCCGGCGGAGCAAGGGCTTTCTCGTTACGCGACAGTAGCCTGCGAGGAAGTTACCGCCGGTTACTTTGAGGGGTCAAGGGAGTTGTGAAAAAAGGGTGTCGGATGTGCGCGGGACGCGTTTGCGGGCCGCAACTCCCCCTGAACTCCTTGACGTTGACGGTTGATCAGGTCTACAACTTCCTCTGTTTCACGGATCCGTGGCGCCGGATCCGCCGAGCGGCACCGGCCGCGCTTCCCGGCCCTCTCAGCCGGTCGCTCACCTCAGCCCAGGGAAACCGATTCACACCGGTGCGGCCGCGCACGGTCATCCCCCCGGCCGTGCCCGGTCGTTTCCGGCCGTTCCCTGCCGGACCGGCCGAAGGTCCTTCCCCCGAGGCCTTCGGCCGGTGCCCGGGCCGCCGCCGTCGCCGGTCCGTCGCGTACGGAGAAGACGCCACGTACCTGCGCCGGCGGCACCACGCGCCCCACCTCACCTCGCGCCATGCTTCACGGCGCGCCCACCCCCCTTCCACCTCACCCGGACCCCACCCAGGAAAGAGGCACCCGCATGCGTACGCGATCCCTCCTCGCCCTCACCGGTACCGCCACGGCACTCGCCCTCGCGGTGGCCGCCCCGGCCTCCGCCGACGGCAGTGCCGTCCTCACCACGGGCAGCGCGGGCGGTGCCGCCGTCGCGACCGGCGACACCGTCACCGCGCCGCTGGCCTCCGGCACGTCCGCCACCCTCTACTCCAGCGCGACCGGTACCAGCGGTGTCAGGTGCACGTCGTCCCAGTTCACCGCCGCGGTCACCGGCAACCCGGCCGCCCCCGGCACGGCCACCGAGTCCGTGACCGGTCACTCCTTCGACAGCAGCTCCTGCACCAGCAACGTCACCGGCGTCCTCGGGGTCAGCGGCATCACCGTCGACAACCTGCCCTACACCGCGACCGTCGCCTCCGACGGCACCCTCACGGTCTCGCCGGCCAGCGGCTCCACCGTCCAGACCACGGTGAAGCTGCGCACCCTGCTGGGCACCATCACCTGCGTGTACCAGGCGCCCGGTCTGACCGGGAAGGCCGACAACACCGACAGCAGCATCAGCTTCACCAACCAGCAGTTCACCAAGTCCTCGGGCTCGTCGCTGTGTTTCGCAAACGGTTACTTCACCGCCAGGTACGCGCCCGTGACGGACGGAGGGGCCCGGGTCTACGTCAACTGAGGCGTCAGACAGGCAGGTTCAGCGACGCCGTAGCCACAGGGTGAGGGCGGCGCCCCCGGTGACCACCAGCACCGCGGCGGCGCCGCCCGCCAGCAGGGGCGTCGAGGGACCCGAACCCGCCCGCGTGCCCTCCGCCACCGGCGTGCCGGCGGTGGAGGGCACCGGTGTGCCGGTGTCCGCGCCACCCGCGCCCCGGGCGGCGCGCCCGCCCACGGCGGGAGCCGGCCGTGTCGTCCGCGCCGCCGGCCCCGCCGTGGCGTTCCCCGCCCCCGTGCTCTCCTTGCTTCCCTTCTCCGGGAACACCACGTCGGAACACGAGTAGTAGGTGTCCGGCGTGCTGCTGTTCTGCCAGACGGTGTACAGGACCTGACGTCCCGTCCGGTCGGCCGGCAGTGCCGCGTCGATGTGATACGCCCCGCTCCGCAGCGGCGGATCGGTGACCTGGGCGAGGGGTCGCTCCGGCAGATCGTTCCAGGTAAGCGGTTTCGCCGGGTCGTACCCGGGCTTGGTGAGGTACAGCCTGAACGTCCCGGTGTGCGCGATCGTCGAGGTGTACGTCATCGTCAGCCTGCCGCCGGGCGTGAGCCGGGTCGCCGGCCAGTCCCGCCGGGCCAGGTCCAGGCCCCGGTACGCCGGCAGGTTCCCGCTGCACAGTCTGCCGTCCGGAATCACCTGCCGGTCACGGCCGTTCACCCCCGCAACGCGCAGGTTGTCCCACGCCGTGAACGGAGCGCCGTTCGCCGCGACCGCTGCCCGGCAGGCGGCCGAGCGGGTGGCGGCACCGCCCTCGGGGGAACAGGCGTAGACCCGGCTCGCCGGGTCCGTGGGCGCCCCATGGGCCTGGGCCGACCCCGCCGCCCATGTCAGGAGCGGGATCGGGGCCGCGGCGGCGGCCGCCATGAGGGTCAGGCGGGCGGTCGTCCGACTCATCCGGGACGTCTCCTCGGCGGCGCGGGAACGGGGTCTGCGGCGTCCAGTACGACGGGGGCGCCCGCCGCGTTCAGTGACCGGCGCATCGGGTGATCCGGGGGGCGTGAAAGCACCGACCGGTTGGGATGTTTCGCGCCTCCTCCAAGACCCCGTTGAGGAGCCGCCCGTCACCCTCGTATCGTGGCGATCATGGATCCTGCACCCGCCGCCCGGCGGCAGCCGAGGGCAGCAGGCGACGAAGAGGGCAGTGGGGCGACGAAGGGGGCGGTGGGCCGACGAAGAGGCAGTAGGGAAGCGAAGGGGAGGAGCCGCTCTGGTCTCGTCCGTTCGCGGACCGCCGGGGAAGCGTCCGCCGTCGGATCCCCCGGTGACAGCTGTCGTGCCGCGGGCCCGTACCCGCGGACTCCCGCTGCCATTCGGTGAGTTATCGTGTGCAAGCGGTTAAAAACAAACCGCATGTCCCGTTCGTTCGAGCCGCGAGGAGGGGTTCCAGGATGGCGAGGCAGTTACGCGCCGAGCAGACCAGGGCAACGATCATCACGGCCGCCGCCGATCTGTTCGACCGGCACGGCTACGAGTCCACCAGCCTGAGCGACATCGTCGCACACGCGAAGGTCACCAAGGGTGCGCTGTACTTCCACTTCGCCGCCAAGGAGGATCTCGCCCACGCCATACTCGAACTCAACGCCAGGGCCGCGCAGAAGCTCGTCACCGAGGTCGACAGCCGTGGCTACTCCTCACTGGAGGCCCTGATGCGCACCACGTTCGGGATCGCCAGGCTCGCCGTGGAGGACCCGGTGCCCCGCGCCGCGCTCCGCCTCGCCACCGCCGACGTCGCCGTACGGCCACCGCTGCGGCACCCGTTCACCGAATGGCTGGACTTCGCCACCCGGAAGTTCACCGCGGCCGTCAGAGAGGCCGATGTGCACGGTGATCTCGATGTCGGCATCGTCGCGCACTCCCTCGTCTCCTTCTTCGTCGGCACCCGGGTCGCCGGCCGCTCGCTCGAACCGGTGGGTCGGCTTCCGCGCCGGGTCGCCGAGATGTGGCACCTCCTGATCCGGGGCCTCGTCCCGGTGCACCGCCGCCCCCGCTACGTCACCCTCGCCACGCAGCTGGAGCGGGAGGCCAGAACGGCCTGACCCCCGCGATACGGTGACGGACATGCCCGACACCCCGTTCGCACCCGTGATCCTCGGCAACGAACCCGGCTCGTTCCCGCACAGCGTGCTGGCCGAACGGCACCCGGCGATCATCGGTCAGGTACGGGACGCCTTCCCGTACGGCCCCGGACAGCGCCGCGCGCTGGACGAGCTGCTGACCAGCTGCACCGAGGGGACGGTCGAACCGCTGCCCGCCGCCGCCCCGGACGCGGACCGGTGGCAGGAGTGGGGCCTGACCGGCTGCGCCGGCCGCTCCTGGTACGACGTGCCGTGGCTGTGGTCCGAGAGCTACTTCTACCGCCGGCTGCTCGACGCCGTCGGCTGGTTCGGCCCCGGCGCCTGGCGGGGCATCGACCCCTTCCGCCCGTTCAAACGCGCCGAACTCGATGCGCCGGAGACCGACGAGGAACTGGCCGCGCTGGACATCCTGCCCGGCCTGCCCGAGGAGGAGCGGGCGCGCGCCCTGCTGCACGGCTCGCTGTGGGGCAACCGCGCCGACCTCGGCTTCCGGCTCTCCACCGAGGGCGCCGAGGCCAGGGAACCGGCCCCCGCGCTGGTGGCCGACGACAGCGAGGCCCTGTGGTCGCTGCTGCCGCCCGGCGGCTCGGCCACGCTCGTCCTGGTCGCGGACAACGCGGGCCGCGAACTCGTCCCCGATCTGCTGCTGATCGCCCATCTCCTCACCGAGGGCCGGGCCGCGCGGGCGGTGCTGCACGTCAAGCCGTACCCGTACTACGTCTCCGACGCCACGACCGCCGACGTCGTCGACGCGCTGCACCGGCTGCGCGCCGCCTCCGGCGCGGCCGCCGCGTACGCGCGCGTGCTCTGGTCGGCCATGGCCGACGGCCGCCTCGCCGTGCGCGCGCATCCCTTCTCCTGCGCCCCGCTGCCGTATGCGGAGATGCCGGACGACCTGCGCGCCGAATTCGCGGCGGCCACACTGACCGTGTTCAAGGGTGACCTCAACTACCGGCGTCTGGTGGGCGACCGGCTGTGGCCGCCGGCCACCCCCTTCCAGGAGACCACCGCCTACTTCCCCGGCCCGGTCGCAGCGCTGCGCACCCTGAAGTCCGACGTGATCACCGGACTGTCCGCGGCGGCCGAGAGCGCACTGGTGGCAGCCGAGGGCCGGCGCTGGCGTACCGGCGGCACGCACGCACTCATCCAGGTCGACGTCAGGTGACCTGGAACGGCAGCGCCTTGATGCCGTTGATGAAGTTCGACACGAGCCGTTCGGCCGGTCCGGCGAGCCGGAGCTCGGGGAGCGCCCGCAGCACCTCCGTGTGGAGCAGCCGTAGCTGCAGCCGCGCGAAGTGGGCGCCCAGGCACACGTGCGGGCCGTCACCGAAGGACACGTGCGGGTTGGGGGAGCGGGCGAGGTCGAGCCGGGCGGGATCGGTGAAGACCCGCTCGTCCCGGTTGGCCGAGGCGTGGAGGACCACCACCTTGTCACCGGCCCGGATCCGCCGCCCCGCCAGCTCGGTGTCCCGGGCGGCGGTCCGGCGGAAGGTCAGCACGGGCGGATGCCAGCGCAGCAACTCCTCCACCGCTTCAGTGAGTTCCGCCTTTCCGGCCCGTAGTGACTCGTACGCCGCCGGGTGTTCCGCCAGGGCCAGCAGACCGCCGGGGGCAGCGCTGCGCACGGTGTCGTTGCCGGCGACGGTGAGCAGGAAGAAGAACATCTCCAGCTCGGCGCCGGTGAGTTCGGCGTCGGCCGCGAGGGTGGTCATGACGTCGTCCGCCGGGTGCCGCCGCTTGTACGCGGCCAGCTGCCGCGCGTAGGCGAACATGTCCCTCAGCATCGCCGGGGAGCGTGGATTGACCGGTTCGCCTGCCTCGTCCAGCACCGGTGGACCGGCCTCGTCCGGGTCCTGGTAGCCGATGACCCGCTGCGTCCAGTGCAGCAGCAGCCGCCGGTCGCTCTCCGGAACGCCCAGCAGATCCGCCAGGTTGAGCAGGGCGTACTCGTCGGTGACGGAGGCCACCAGATCGACCGTGCCGTCCCCCTCCCGCGCCTGTCGCAGCGCCCCGGCGAGCAGGGTGCGGGCCCGCTCCCGGGCGAGCGCCGCGAACCGGTCGACGCGGCCCGGTGTGAACGCCCTGCTGACCAGGCGGCGCAACCGTCCGTGTCCCGGCGGGTCCTGATTGAGCATCATGCCGCGGATGAACGGCAGGTCCTCCGGATCCGGGTCGCGGATCTGGGTGGCGCCGAGGTGGGAGGAGTACGTGGCGGAGTCCTTCAGCACCCGGACGACGTCCGCGTGCCGGGTCACCGCCCAGAACCCCGGCCCGGCCGACCAGCCCAGCACCTCCGGCTCCTCCTGCCAGGCGACCGGATGGTGGTCGCGCAGCACGCGGTAGTCGTCGTGCGGCACACCGGCGGCATACCGGAGCGGATCGAACACGTCCGGCACCGGCAGCGCCTCACCCACCGTCACGCCGGCCCGCCCTCCCCGCCCAGGACAGCACCGCCGCCCACCGCACCCACCGGCCCTGCACCACCCGTGCGCCCCGCGCCGTCCGACCGATCCCCACGGGCGCTCCGCCCTTCGCCGGGCGGGCGGCCTCCGCTGACTGCGTGATCCTCGTCGGCCCGGTGGGCTCCGGCGCCCGCGCGATCTCCGCCGGTCCCCTGGCCTCCGGCGACCACGCGATCTCCGTCGGCCCCCCGGCCTTCGCCGGGCGGGCGGCTGCCCGCGCGCTCTTCCTCGGCCCCGTCGCCTTCGCCGGCCGCACGGTCCCTGCCGACCGGGTGCCCCGCGCCGCCCCGAGGCCCCGAGGGGGCAGGCCGGCCGTCAGCGGCCGTGCGTTCCTCGCCCGCTTCCGGTTCACCCGCGTCGGCCCGCAGGAAGTCCTCCACCACGCGGACGAGTTCCAGGGGACACTCGTCCATGGCGTAGTGCCCCGCGGACGTCAGGGCCACGAGCTCGGACCGTGGGTACCAGGACATCCAGGTCTGCCGCACGACCTCGGGCGAGAGGGCCGGGTCGAGGGCGCCGGCCACGGCCAGGGCGGGGACCTCGCTGCCCTCGACCTCGGCGTGGAAGTCCTCGCCCGCCCACGAGTCCAGCCAGGCCCGGAACGCCTTCGCGTCGCTGCGCTCCAGCGAGCGGGCGACCATCCGGTCCAGCCAGGCGGCGGGGCGCCGGCCCCCGGTGGTGAAGTCGATGATCGCGCGCCGGTTCTCCGGCCGGTGCGCGGCCTCCGTGAACAGCACGGCCTGCTCCCCGGCCAGCGGCAGGCCCGCCGCGGGCACCGGGGAGACTCCGACGATCCTGCGCAGCCGGTGCGGGGCGAGCCCGAGCAGCCGCTGTGCCACCGCGCCGCCCATGGAGTGCCCGAGCACCGAGAACCGCTCCCATCCCAGCCGGTCGGCCAACTCCAGCAGGTCCGTGGCCGCCTCGCCCGTCGTGTACGAGCCCGCCGCGTCCCGGGCCTCGCCGTAGCCCCGCAGGTCGACGAGTGCGTAGGTGAAGTGGGCGCGGTCGAGGTCCGGCAGGACGCCCGCGTAGGCGGACCGGTCGGCGAACCAGCCGTGCACGGCGAACACCTTGTGGGCGCCGTCGCCGTGCAGTTCATGGGGCAGCACGAAGGGGGTCATGCGCCTACCGTGGCCTGCGCGCGGGAGCACGGCAAGGGCAGGGGTGCGGTGCGGGGGCGGTTCACGCGATGGTGTGATCATGTCCCGTGCGGCGGATGCGCGTTGGGGGCCACGGGTAAGGCCCCGGCCATGACGCAGCCGTTCGAACTCCCGCACTTCTACATGCCGTATCCCGCGCGGCTCAACCCGCACCTCGAAGAGGCGCGTGCGCACTCCACCGGCTGGGCACGCGACATGGGCATGCTGGAGGGTTCCGGGGTCTGGGAGCAGGCCGACCTGGAGGCGCACGACTACGGCCTCCTGTGCGCCTACACCCACCCCGACTGCGACGGACCGGCCCTCTCCCTGATCACCGACTGGTACGTGTGGGTGTTCTTCTTCGACGACCACTTCCTCGACATGTACAAGCGCACCCAGGACCGCGCCGCCGGAAAGGCCCACCTGGACCGCCTGCCGCTGTTCATGCCGCTCGACGCCGCAACCCCCGTGCCCGAGCCGGAGAATCCGGTCGAGGCGGGCCTGAAGGACCTGTGGGCGCGCACGGTGCCGTCGATGTCCGTGGACTGGCGCCGCCGCTTCTCCGTGGCCACCGAGCACCTGCTCAACGAGTCGATGTGGGAGCTGTCGAACATCAACGAGGGGCGGATCGCCAACCCGGTCGAGTACATCGAGATGCGCCGCAAGGTCGGCGGCGCCCCCTGGTCGGCCGGGCTCGTGGAGTACGCGACCGCCGAGGTGCCCGCCCCCGTCGCCGGCACCCGCCCGCTGCGGGTCCTCATGGAGACGTTCGCCGACGCCGTCCACCTGCGCAACGACCTGTTCTCGTACCAGCGCGAGGTCGAGGACGAGGGCGAGAACAGCAACGGCGTGCTCGTCCTGGAGACGTTCTTCGGCTGTACGACCCAGGAGGCCGCCGAGACCGTCAACGACATCCTCACCTCGCGCCTGCACCAGTTCGAGCACACCGCGCTCACCGAAGTCCCCGCGGTCGCCCTGCAGAAGGGCCTCACCCCGGCCGAGGCCGCCGCGATCGCCGCCTACACCAAGGGACTGCAGGACTGGCAGTCCGGCGGCCACGAATGGCACATGCGCTCCAGCCGCTACATGAACAAGGGCGCCCGCCCCGGTTCGCCCTGGCAGCTGCCGAGCGGCCCCGGCATCTCGGCCGCCGACGTCGGCGCGCTCCTCGCCTCGGCCGCCCAGGAACGCCTGCGCGCCTACACCCACGTGCCGTACCAGCAGGTCGGCCCGTCCCTCCTGCCCGACTTCCACATGCCGTACGCGCTGACCCTGAGCCCCCATCTGGACGGCGCCCGGCGCAACCTCCTCACCTGGTCGCACCGCATGGGCATCCTCGAGGAGGGTGTCTGGGACGAGGACAAACTCGCCGCCTACGACGCTGCGCTGTGCTCCGCCGGCCTGGACCCGGACGCCACGCCCGAGGCCCTCGACCTCAGTGCCCAGTGGCTCGCCTGGGGGACGTACGGCGACGACTACTACCCGCTGGTGTACGGCCACCGCAGGGACCTGGCCGCGGCCCGGCTGGCCACGGAGCGGCTGTCGCGGTGCATGCCCGTCGAGGGCGAGCCGGCGACCGTCCCGGCATGCGCGCTGGAGCGGGGGCTCGCCGACCTGTGGGCGCGTACCACGGCCGGCATGACCGCCGGCCAGCGGCACACCCTGAGGGCAGCCGTGGACACGATGACCGGGAGCTGGGTGTGGGAGCTGTCCAACCAGCTGCAGAACCGCGTCCCCGACCCGGTCGACTACCTGGAGATGCGGCGCGCCACCTTCGGCTCGGACCTCACCCTGAGCCTGTGCCGGGGTGGCCATGGACCCGCCGTGCCGCCGGAGGTGTACCGCAGCGGCCCGGTGCGCTCACTGGAGAACGCCGCCATCGACTACGCCTGTCTCGTCAACGACATCTTCTCGTACCAGAAGGAGATCGAGTACGAGGGCGAGATCCACAACGCCGTCCTGGTGGTGCAGAACTTCTTCGGCGTCGACTACCCGACCGCGCTCGGTGTCGTACATGACCTGACGACCCAGCGCATGCAGCAGTTCGAACACGTCATCGCGCACGAACTGCCGGTGCTGTACGACGACTTCGGGCTGCCGGGGCAGGTGCGGGCCGCCATGGACGCCTACGTCCTCGACCTGCAGAACTGGCTCGCCGGGATCCTGCACTGGCACCGCGAGGTCGACCGCTACAAGGCCGGGTGGCTGGGCCGCCGGTCGCACGGCTTCCTGCCCGACCGGGCGCCCGCCGTACCGGCGCTGTCGTCCGGTCCGGTCCTGGCGCTCGGCTGACGGTCGGGGTCGGGGTCGGGGTCGCGGTCGCGGAATCTTCGCGTACGGAACCGGGCATTCTGGGAACTTCAGTGAGTCCTTGGGAGTCTTGTGGAGTAAGGGGAACAACAGACCACGAACACACGGGGGTGTTCGACCTTGACCGATGTGATCGACAGGTCCACCGAGGAGACGGCCGGGGCACCGGCTCCGGCGGTGGACGAACTGACGCCCTACATGGCGCCGTTGAGCGTTCCGCCGGTCCTGCGTCCCGCCGCGGACGACGTCCTGCGCGAGACCGAGATCGCCCTGCGCCCGACCTGGGTGCGCCTCCACCCGCAGCTGCCGCCGACCCTGATGTGGGGGTACGACGGGCAGGTGCCGGGCCCGACCATCGAGGTGCGGCGCGGCCGGCGGGTCCGCATCGCCTGGACCAACCGCATACCCAGGGACGGCGAGTACCCGGTCACATCGGTCGAGGTGCCCGCCGGTGCACCCGGCACGCCGCCCGCCTCCACCGAGCCGGGCCGTGCGGGCGTCGAGCCGAACAAGGACGTCGCCGCCCTGCCCGCCTGGACGGTGACCCATCTGCACGGAGCGCAGACCGGCGGCGGCAACGACGGCTGGGCGGACAACGCCGTCGGCCACGGCGACGCCCAGCTGTCCGAGTACCCGAACGACCACCAGGCGGTCCAGTGGTGGTACCACGACCACGCCATGAACATCACCCGGTGGAACGTGATGACGGGCCTGTACGGAACCTACCTCGTCCGCGACGACGAGGAGGACGCCCTCCGCCTGCCGTCCGGGGAGCGGGAGATACCCCTGCTCCTCGCCGACCGCAATCTCGACACCGACGAGGACGGCCGCCTCAACGGCCGGCTGCTGCACAAGACGGTGATCGTCCAGCAGCGCAACCCGGAGACCGGAAAGCCCGTCTCGGTCCCCTTCACCGGCCCGTACACCACGGTCAACGGCCGCATCTGGCCCTACGCCGAGGTGGACGCCGCCTGGTACCGCTTCCGGCTGCTCAACGCCTCGAACGCGCGCATCTTCGAGCTGGTCCTGATCGACGAGGACGGAGACCCGGTGCCGGGCGTGGTGCACCAGATCGGCAGCGACGGCGGGCTGCTGCCCCGCCCGGTGCCCATCGACTTCGACGGGGACCTGCCCACGCTGACCGCCGCACCGGCCGAGCGATTCGACCTGCTGGCCGACTTCCGCGGGCTGGCGGGCCGGACCCTGCGCCTGGTGAACAAGGGCCCGAACCAGCCGGCGGGCGTGCCCGACGCGGCCGGCGACGTGCGCCACCCGGACGTGCTGGAGTTCCGGATCGGCGAGACGTGCGCGCAGGAGGACACCTTCGAACTGCCCGAGGTGCTCTCCGGCTCCTTCCGCCGGCTCACCCACGACCTCCCGCACGGCCACCGCCTGATCCTGCTCACCCCGCCCGCCACCAAGGGCGCCGGCGGCCACCCCGAGATCTGGGAGATGACCGAGGTCGAGGACCCGAGCGGCCTGCGGCTCCCGGCCGACGGCATCGTGCAGGTCGCCGGGCCCGACGGCGCCACGAAGACCTACCGGCGCACCTCCCGGACGTTCAACGACGCCCTCGGCTTCACCATCGCCGAGGGCGGCTACGAACAGTGGAGCTTCCTGAACCTCGCGCCCATCGTGCACCCCATGCACATCCATCTGGCCGACTTCCAGCTGCTCGGCCGGGACGCCTACGACGTCTCGGGCTTCGACCCGGCCGTCGGCGGCACGCATACGCCGCTGCGGTACGACGCCGGCCGGGCGATCCCGCTCGCCCCCAACGAGCGGGGCCACAAGGACGTCTTCCGGGTGCCGGGCAGCCAGCTGCTGCGGGTGATGGGCCGGCTCGACGGGGCGTACGGCCGTTTCATGTACCACTGCCACCTCCTCGAGCACGAGGACATGGGCATGATGCGGCCCTTCGTCGTCATGCCGGCCGAGGCCCTGAAGTTCGACCACGGCGCGGCCCACGGCGGCCACGGGGAGGGGCACACGGGCTGAGCCGGCCGGGCCGTTCCTCAAGGGGCACCGGGCGGATCAGAGGGTGAGGCCGGCGCGGTGCGCCATCACGCGCATCGCCTCGTCCAGCGCCTTGCGGTGCTCCTCCGTCAACCCGGCCACCAACTCCTCGTCCAGGATCCGCGCCAGGGATGTGCAGCGGTCCAGCAGGCGCTGCCCCTCCTCGGTGAGTGTCAGCACCTGCCGTCGGCGGTCCAGCGGGTCCCGGACCCGCTGGACCGCGCCGAGACCCTCCAGGTGGTCGGCCAGCGACACCATCAGGCTGGGCGCGACCCCCATCCGCGCGGCCAGTTCCTGCTGGGACGCCACGGCGGCGAGGCCGAGCGCGGCCATCAGGCCGACGTGCTTCGGTTTGAGACCCAGTCCCTCGATCTCCCGCGTGAACCGGTCGGTGGCCACCGTGCCGAGAGTGCCGAGCCTGAACACCACGGTCGAGGTCAGGCCCGAGGCGTCGCCGGCCTTCGCCCCGTTGACATCGCTCATGCCGAGAATGGTAGCTTTAAAAAACCATTCACAGTAAGAATGATTCACGGGGAGACGTGACCGTTGAACTCGTCCACCGCCCAGGCCGTCCTCATCGCCGCCAACGTCCTCGCCTCCCTCGCCTCGGCCGGCTTCTGCATCGCCGGAATGGTCAGGCCTGGCCTCGCCCTGCCCGAGGGCACGGCCGTCAACGGGGGCACGCGTCTCTACGCGCACGCCTACGGAGCCCGGGTGCTCCCCCTCGCCGCCGTCACCCTCGCCCTGTTCGCCCTGGGGGACCGGTCCGCCGTCGCCCCCGTTCTCACCGTCGCCGGCCTGGCCCAGATCGGCGACTCCGCGATCGGCGTACAGCAGCGCAACAGGGGCATGACCGTCTCCGCCGGCCTCCTCGGTGTGCTTCACCTCGCGTCGGCCTGGTGGTTCCACACGCACTGACGGGTGGGCATCCCCGTGCGGTATGGCTACCCTGCGCCACCCTCCGGCCATTCTCACTCGTTCGAGTCTCGTCGCGGCCCGGCGCTCCGGGTAGAGCACAGCCGGAGGCGAGCGAACCATGGAACACACTGCGTTGCGTCCCAAGCCGATGCCCGGTCGGGACCCACGGCAGGACGGCGGCACCCCCCGACCGGCCCACCGCCCGCACGCCGCGCGCCGCCGCCGACGGCGGTTGCGGACCGTGCTGTTCGGCCTGTGCACCGGCACCCTGCTGGTGCTGTCCGGCGTCGGTATCGGCACGGTCGGCGCCACGGTGATCGGCATGAGCCGGCTCGCGGAGCTGCAGCGCCAGGCCCCGCCCGCCGCACCGCCGGCCCGGGTCACGCCCTCCGCCGCCCCGAGCCCCGCTCCGGCCGCCGCCACGCCCGGGGCGACCCTCGGCGTCGAGGCCGTCGACGCCGAGAAGGCGGGCGCGCTGGTCGTCGGCGTGCACGTGCCCGGACCCGGCTACGCGGCGGGCCTGGTCCGCGGGGACGTCCTGCTGCAGTTCGGCTCGGCCCGCGTGGACACCGCCGCCGACCTCGCCCGGGCCGTCGCCCGGACCAGGCCCGGAAAGCCGGTACTCCTCACCGTGCGTCACAGGGCCGGGGGCTACCAGCAGTTGACGGTCCTTCCCGGAACGGTGATCTGAGCGGGGGCGGTGCGAGCCCCGCCCCGCGCTCCCTCTCGGTCACTCCGGGAAACCCGCTGGTCACCATCCGCACCACGCGCCATGATGGCCCCATGCCGAGTCCTTTCTGCGCCGACCGCCCCGCGGGGAGTACCGGCGACCGGCTCGCGCGACCCTGTCCGGCCGGGCAGGATGCTGCCCGAGACGCCGTCGCCCGTTTTCCCACCCGCGCCCGGAGGCCCGGATGACCGGTAGTACGCCCGCGCCCTTCACCGCCGCCGACCACAGGGCCCGCATGGAGCGCGCCGCGCGCTCGGCGGCCGAGGCCGGCCTCGCGGGACTGCTCGTGGCACCGGGACCGGACATGGTCTGGCTCACCGGCTACACACCGACCGCCGTCACCGAGCGGCTCACCGTGCTGGTCCTCACCCCCGGCCACGACCCCGTGCTCGTCGTGCCCACGCTGGAGGCACCGGACGCCGAACACGCCACCGGCGGGTCCGCGCTCACCCTGCGCGACTGGACCGACGGCAAGGACCCCTACGCCGTCACCGCCGCCCTCCTCGACGACCACGGCCGGTTCGGTATCAGCGACAACACCTGGGCCATGCACCTGCTGGGCCTGCAGCGGGCCCTGCCCGACACCTCCTACGCCTCTCTCACCGACGCCCTCCCCATGCTGCGCGCCGTCAAGGACGCCGCGGAACTGGAACTCCTCGCCGCCGCCGGAGCGGCTGCCGATGCAACGTTCGAGGAGATCCGCAAAGTTCCCTTCGCCGGCCGCCGCGAGTCCGAGCTCGGCCAGGACCTCGCCGGGCTGCTGCGCCGCTTCGGCCACTCCCAGGTCGACTTCACCATCGTCGGCTCGGGCCCCAACGGCGCGAACCCGCACCACGAGGTCGGCGACCGCGTCATCCGGCACGGCGACATGGTCGTCCTGGACTTCGGCGGCCTGAAGGACGGCTACGGCTCCGACACCACCCGCACGGTCCACGTCGGTGAGCCCACCGAGGAGGAGCGCCGGGTGCACGACGTCGTGCGCGAGGCCCAGGAAGCGGGCTACCAGGCCGTACGCCCCGGCGTGGCCTGCCAGGAGGTCGACCGCGCCGCACGTGCGGTGATCAGCGACGCCGGGTACGGCGCGAACTTCATCCACCGCACCGGGCACGGCATCGGCGTCACCACGCACGAACCGCCGTACATGATCGAGGGCGAGGAACAGCCCCTGGTGCCCGGCATGTGCTTCTCCGTGGAGCCCGGCATCTACCTGCCCGGCCGCTTCGGGGTGCGCATCGAGGACATCGTCACGGTGACCGAGGGCGGCGGCCGGCGCCTCAACAACACCACGCGCGACATGGTCATAGTGGACTGAGACACCACCGAGCGACCCAGGGGAAGACACCCTCGACGGCATCCAGGACATCCAGGAACGGCGACGCGCGATCCATGACCCAGGCACCGACACCCACCGAGGACACCGTCCGCAGGCTGGTCCGCTCGCTGCTCGATGAGGGCGGCAACGGCACCGCGGGACCCGATGTGCGGCCTGTGACCGAGGGCCGCGCGCACACGTGGTGGGTCGGCACCCGCCATGTGCTGCGCCTCGCACCCGACCGCGAGTCCTCCGCGGCCCGCCGCCGGGAACTGCGCCTGCGCGACCTGGTGCGCCCGCATCTGCCGGTCGCCGTCCCCACCAGCGTCGCGCACGGCGACTGGGCGCCCGGCCTCGCCTACACCCTGGACACCAAGGTGCCCGGCGGTACGGCCGACGAGCACGACGTCTCCGCCGTCGGCGAGGCCGACCTCGCGGGGCTGCTCACCGGGCTGCGCGCGGTGCCCGCACGGCAGGCCGAGACGCTCGGCGTGTCACGCACCGCCCCGCGCTCCCTGGAGGCGCTGCGCCGCATGGCCGTGCACGCCGCCGAACGGCTCGCCGCCGCCGACGAGTTCGACGCCGCCCGGCTCCAGCAGCTGACCCCGCCCGGCGCGGTGCAGCTGGCCGCGCAGCCCGGCACCACCGTCCTCACCCACCACGGCCTGACCGGCGAGCACGTGGTGGTCAGCGCCGACGGGCGGGTCCGCGGCATCCTGGACTGGACCCGGGCGGCCCTGGGCGATCCCGCCGAGGACATCGCCGGGCTCGCCGTCGCCGTCGGCTCCCCGGCCGCCGTCCGCGCCGCCACCCTGGCCGGCTACGGCGCCCGCCCCTGTCTGCGCGGCCTGTGGCTCGCCCGGTGCGACACGGTCGTCCGGCTCGCCGGCCGTCTGGAAGGCCGTGCGCCCGGCGCCCTCCCCCTGCTCCGCGCCCAGCTGCGGCGGGCCTGGGAGCCGATCCTGCTGGAGCGGCTGTCGGACTTCAAGGAGGAGGAGCCGGAGCCGTAGCGCCCGTCCGCCGGGCGGCTCGGGACCGTGGGCGGCCACGGGTCCGCCGCGGGGCCGCGCGCCGTTGCCCGCGTACCGTCCGCGCGCTTCTCACGGCTGGGCCAGCACCACGCACGACTCCCCGGGTACCTGGAGCATCCCGTCCGGTCCCGGAAGCTCCACCGGCTCCCACGCCGCCAGGACGACTGCCCGGCGCGTGCCCAGCGGGATCGACGCCGGCTCCTTGCCGAGGTTCACCACCACCCGTACGTCGCCGCGCCGGAAGGCCAGCCAGCGGGCCTGCTCGTCGTAGGCCACCTTCGTGTCGGCCAGGTCGGGGTCGGTGAGGTCGGGCTGGTCGCGGCGCAGTGCGATCAGCCGGCGGTACCAGGCGAGCACGCGCGCGTGGGGCTCACGTTCCGGCTCCGACCAGTCGAGGCAGGACCGCTCCCGGGTCGCCGGGTCCTGCGGGTCCGGTACCTCCTCCTCGGCCCAGCCGTGCGCCGCGAACTCCCGCCGCCGGCCCCGCCGTACCGCCTCGGCCAGCTCCGGATCGGTGTGGTCGGTGAAGAACTGCCACGGCGTGCCCGCGGCCCACTCCTCGCCCATGAACAGCATCGGTGTGAACGGCGAGGTCAGCGTAAGCGTCGCCGCGCAGGCCAGCAGACCGGGGGAGAGGCGGGCGGAGAGCCGGTCGCCCTGGGCGCGGTTGCCGACCTGGTCGTGGGTCTGGCTGTAGCCGAGCAGCCGGTGCCCGGACACCCGCGCGCGGTCCAGCGGACGGCCGTGGTGCCGGCCCCGGAAGGACGAGTACGTGCCGTCGTGGAAGTAGCCGCCGGTGAGCGTCTTGGCGAGCGCGGCGAAGGGAGCCCGCGCGAAGTCGGCGTAGTAGCCCTGGGACTCGCCGGTCAGGGCGACATGAAGGGCGTGGTGGAAGTCGTCGTTCCACTGCGCGTGCAACCCGAGGCCGTGCTCCGCGCGCGGGGTGACGAACCGCGGGTTGTTCAGGTCCGACTCGGCGATCAGGGACAGCGGCCGGCCCAGCTCCTCGGCCAGTGCGTCCACGGCCGCCGACAGCTCCTCCAGGAAGTGGCACGCGCGCGTGTCGTACAGCGCGTGCACCGCGTCCAGGCGCAGCCCGTCGGCCCGGTAGTCCCGCAGCCACGCCAGCGCACTGCCGATGAGGAACGCCCGCACCTCGTCGGAGCCCGGCGCGTCCAGGTTCACCGCCGAGCCCCACGGCGTGTGGTGCGTGTCGGTGAAGTACGGCCCGAAGGCGGGAAGATGGTTGCCCGACGGGCCCAAGTGGTTGTGCACGACGTCGAGGACGACACCGAGGCCGAGTTCGTGCGCCCGGTCGACGAAGCGTTTCAGCGCCTCGGGACCGCCGTACGGCTCGTGCACCGCCCACAACGACACCCCCTCGTAACCCCACCCGTGCCGCCCCGGGAACGGACACAGCGGCATCAACTCCACGTGGGTGACGCCCAGTTCCACCAGATGTTCCAGCCGGGCGGCCGCCGCGTCCAGCGTGCCCTCGGCGGTGTACGTGCCCACGTGCAGCTCGTACAGCACCGCACCCGGCAGCCCGCGCCCCGCCCACCGCGTACGCCACCGGTAGCGCCCGTGGTCCACGACGGCGCTCAGCCCGTCCGGGCCGTCCGGCTGGCGTCGCGAACGCGGGTCGGGCCGCACGGGACCGTCGTCCAGCGCGAACCCGTACCGGGTCCCGTCCGCGGCCTCCGCCTCCCCGCTCCACCATCCCGCGCGTCCGGGATCGCGCCTCAACGCGCGCGTGCCGCCCCCGCAGTGGAGCGTCACTCGGTCTGCCTGCGGTGCCCACACCTCGAACTGCACGGACGGTTCCCCTTCGTCTGTGGTCTCTCGCCTGCTCACCGTGATGTCCCGCGTCCCCATCGTGCCCGCCCGGGCGATCAATCCGCTTTCGAATCCACCGTTTCCCGGTGGGTGTCGTGGAAGTACGCGCGGACCGGGGGCGATTCCCCGGTTTCTGGACACCCGGGGCTCCCTGTCCGACAATCACCTGCGTGACGTCGTCCTTCGAGTTCTCCACGTATCCCGCGCGGCTGTCCGACGCGGAGCGCGACAAGGCGCTGCGGGCGCTGCGGGACGGCGTCGCCCTGGGCCGGCTCTCGCACGACACGTTCGTACGCCGCATGGAGCTGGCGCTCGCCGCCCGCCGGGCCGACGAACTGGCCGCGCTCGTCGCCGACCTGCCCCGCGAGAACCGTCTCTCCCGCGCGGTCCTCGGCACCGTCGAGGCCGTCTCCGGGTTCACCGTACGGCTGCGCCGCGCCTGGCAGGCCGAGCGGCTGCCCAAGCTGCTGCTGCCGCACCCCGCGCGTGCCCACCCGCTGCGCATCGGGCGCGACCCCGCGAGCGGGCTGCGCCTGAACCACGAGACCGTCTCGCGCGTGCACGCCGAACTCAGCCGCCAGGCGGACATGTGGGTCCTCAGGGACCTCGGCTCCACCAACGGCACCACCGTCAACGGACGCCGGGTGATCGGATCGGTCGTCGTCCGTGAGGGTGACCAGGTCGCCTTCGGCCGGATGGCGTTCCGGCTCGCCGCGAGCTGAGCGGCGGGGGCCAATCGTGTGCGCGCGGCACGCGCACGCGCGGGTGTGCCCTCCCGATCGGGTGAGCCGGGCTGCGGAACGCGCGCCGGCGTGCCGATGCATGGGGCATGACGTACATCACGCGACTCACAGCCACGGCCGGCGCCCTGCTGGCGGCCGCCGGGCTCCTCGCCGCGGCCCCGGCCCAGGCGGCACCCCGCAGCACGTTCCCGCTGACCGACAACTGGCTCTACCTCACCGTCACCCGCGGTGAGACCGCGGCGTCCGGCGACAAGCACGGCACGCTGCTGCTGTGCGACCCGCTGCCGCTGGGGTACGCGCGCGCGGCCGAGGCCTGTGCCGAACTCAAGGACGTCGACGGTGACATCGCCCGCATGTCGCAGAAGAAGGTCTTCTGTCCGATGATCTTCGCGCCCGTGACCGTCCATGCGCACGGGCAGTGGAACGGCCGGCCGGTCGACTACCAGCAGACCTACTCCAGCAAGTGCGTCATGGAGGCGCGCACGGGAGCGGTGTTCGCCGTGGACCACTGAGCCGGGCCGGCGGGGCGGCCGGGTGGCCTCACACCACCCGCTCACGGGCCTGCTGTGCCGCCACGAGCACCGTCCGGGACTGGTGCTCCACCTGGTGCTCCACCGGCACCCAGCGGGCCCGGAAGCGCGCCGCGAAGGCATCGCACCAGGCGGTGACGAGCCGTTCCAGTCGCGGCGCCGCCCGGTCGTCCGTCTCCCGCAGCACCCGCAGCAGCATCGCCGCCGCGCGCAGCGGCAGCCGCCGCCCGAAGGCGTCCACGCTGCCGACGTACGCCATCGTCGTACCGGCGGGAGGGGTGTGGATCCAGTCCTCGGCCAGACCGGGGATCAGTTCCAGCGCCCAGCGCGCCGCCCGCAGCAGCGGGCCGTCCACGCCGTCGAGGCGCGGCAGCGCGTCGGTGAGGACGCGCTCCACCTCCAGCGCGTCCCGCTGCAGCCGCTGCGCCAGGCGCCGCATCGCCGCCGCCGGGGCGGGGTGCGGTGCCGGGTCGTCGACCAGGTCGCTGGCCCACATCGGCACCTCCACCACGGCCGTCAGACCGCCGTAGCGGTGCGCGTGGTACCAGGTGCTGTGCCGAGCGTCGTCCGGCATGCTCGGGTAGGCGGCGCCCGTCTCCGGGCCGGGCATGACATGAACACCTGGGCCGGAGGCGGGCCAGCCGGCGGCGTCCGAGGCACCCGTCTCCACCGGGATGTGCAGTTGCGCCGCCGACTTGGCGAACGGTTCGGCGAGCCCCGGCACGTCCCTGGTCAGCTGTACCCAGCTGCCGCCCAGATCGGTGCCGTGCAAGGTCACCTGGAGGTAGGGCCGCAGCTCGTCGATCACCCCGGTCAGCGCCCGGGTCTCGGGCGGCAGCCGGTCCGGTGGCAGCACGGACGGCGACCACTCCGGCTGCTCGGCGCCCGTCGGCCGGTAGAAGCCCAGGTGGTAGTCGAGCAGGCTGCGCGGAGCCGGCGTCACGTGGAGGCTCGCGCCGTCCGGATCCGCGCACAGCAGGAAGTGCCAGGACGTGTCCGCCCGCAACTCCCGCTCGGCCAGGACCCTTTCGGCAAGCACCCGCAGGGTGGAGCCCCCGGTCGGCTCGTTGGCGTGGGCGCCGGCGACCACCAGCACCGTCCGCCGGGCGTGCCCCACCGACAACAGGTGCAGGGGTCTTCCCGCGCGGGAGACGCCGACCTGCCTGAGCGAGCACAGCCCGGGTTCCTGAGCGGCCAACGCCTGAGCGGAGGCGATCAGTTCGGGAACGCTGGGATAGCGCAGCTCCGGCAGAGGACTCACCCCCGACTTGTTCCCGCCCGGCTTCGCCCTCCAAGTCCCGCACGCGAAGGGTGAACTGTCAAGCATACGGCGGGGGAGGCTACCGGGGGCGCCCGGACGGAGTCCCGGGGGCGCGGGGCGGCCGGTGCGTGCCGTGCGCTCACTGCTGGTGCAGGCCACGCCCCGCGAGCGTCAGGAACACCTCGCCCACCCCCTCCGACAGCGTCGGATGCGCGTGGACGTGCCGGGCCACGTCCACGGGCTCGGCGTCCCAGCCGACGATCAGCTGGCTCTCGGCGATCATCTCCGACACCTGCGGGCCGACCAGGTGCACCCCGAGCACCTGGCCGCCACCGGCCGCGGTGACGACCTTCACCATGCCGCCCCGGCCGTGCACCATGCCCTTGGCCACCGCGGTCAGCGGCATCGTGTTGACGTCGACCTCGTGACCACGCGCGCGTGCCTCGGACTCGCTCAGCCCCACCGCGGCGGTCTGCGGCGAGGAGTACGTCACCCGGGGCACGGCCGCGTAGTCCACCGGGGCCGACGGCAGCCCGGCCAGAGTCTCGGCGACCAGCAGGGCCTCCGCGAACGAGGCGTGCGCGAGGCCAAGGGAAGGCGGCGGCAGCAGGTCCCCGACGACGTGGATGCCCGGCACGGCCGTCTCCAGCCGGTTCCAGTCCGCCGGCACGACGAAACCCCGCTCGTCCGTCGTCAGGCCGGCCGCCTGAAGGCCCAGCCCCTCGGTGACCGGCGCCCGGCCGACGGCCACCAGCAGCCGCTCCGCCTCGACGGTCCGGGTCTCACCCCGCGCGGTGCGCACGCGCGCGCGTACGCCGTTCTCCAGCACCTCCGCGTCCAGCAGCCGGGCGCCCGCCCGCACATCGATCCCGCGCTTCTTCAGGCCGCGCGTCAGATGCCGGCTCACCTCCGCGTCCTCCAGCGGCACGATCCGGTCCGCGGCCTCGACCAGGGTGACCTCCGCGCCCATCGACCGGTGGAAGGAGGCGTACTCCACCCCGATCGCGCCCCCGCCCAGCACCAGGACGGACGCCGGCAGTCCCGGCGCGAACAGCGCGTCGTCACTGGTCACCACACGCCGCCCGTCCGGCACGAGCCCCGGGAGCGTGCGCGGACGCGAGCCGGTGGCGAGGACGATGCCACGGCGCACGGTGAAGTCGCACACGCCGGACGTGCGTGTGTCCGGCGTGCCCGGCGCGGTATCCGTACGCACGCCCTCCACCCGCACCGTGCGCGCCCCCGTCAGCCGCGCGCTGCCCCGCACCACCCGTACGCCGGCGTGCGCGAGATGCGCCTCCACCCCCTTGTGGTTGCGCGCCACGATGTCGTCCCGCGTGGCCACCAGCGCCGCCCAGTCGACCGAGTCCAGCGTGGCCTTCACGCCCCACCGCTCGCGTGCCTCCGCGATGCCGTCGACCAGCTCGGCGGCGTGCAGCATCGCCTTGCTCGGAATGCACCCCCGGTGCAGACAGGTTCCGCCGACCTTGTCGCGTTCGACGAGGACGACGTCCAGCCCGAGGGCGGCGGCGCGCAGGGCGGTGGCGTACCCGCCCGTTCCGCCGCCGATGACGAGGACATCCGGTGTGTTGATGGTCATGACATCCACCCTCCGTCCACCCCTTGCCATGAGTCCAAGGCAATGTTGTTGTGGACGTCATGCAGGATGTTCATGGGAGGCGGGGGAGTTGAGCCTGCGGCAGATGGAGTACTTCGTGACGGTCGTCCACGAGGCGTCCTTCACCCGCGCGGCGGAGGCCCTGCACGTCACACAGCCCGCGCTCTCGCACCAGATCAAGGCACTGGAGCGATCGGTCGGCGGTGCCCTGCTGGAGCGCATGCCCCGCGGGGTGCGCCTCACCGCCATGGGGCGGGCCTATCTGCCGCACGCCGAACTCGCCGTCCGCAGCGCCGCGCAGGCCCGCCGCGCGGCACGTGCCGCCGCCGGAGCCGAGGGCGGCGAACTGCACATCGCCACCCTGCACTCGCTGGCGGTGGGCGTCCTTCCCGACGTCTTCGCCCGCTGGCGCGGTGCCCACCCCCGGGTCCTGCTGCGCCTGCACGAGTACGCGACCCCCGAGGCGCTGGAGGACGCCCTGCAGCGCGGCATCGCCGACCTCGCGTTCGGTCCGGAGCCCGCGGAACCGCCCGGTATCGTCATACCGGTCGGCGAGGAGGAACTCGTCCTCGTCGTCCCCTTCGACGACCGGCTCGCGGGCCGTACGACCGTGACACTGCCCGAACTCGCCGACCACGCCTGGATCCGCTGCGCCATGGAACCCGTCGTGCACGGCGCACGCTTCCTCGACTGGGCGTGCGGACGCGCCGGGTTCGCGCCCCGGACCGCCGTGTGGACCGAACACACCTCGACAGCCGTGCGCATGGCCGCGGCCGGCGTCGGGGTGTGCGCCGCGCCCGCCCCCCTCGTGCGCGGTGCCGTCGGTGAGGACTGCATGGTCCTCAGCCCCGACCCGGCCTGGAAGCGCCCGCTGACGCTCTACGCGCGCGTGCCGCCCACCGGGGCCGCCGAAGCCTTCGGGGACCTTCTGCGCACCACCTGGCCCGCTCTCACCCACCTGCCGGAACAGCCGTACGAGGACTGCCCCGGCGCACCCGTCCGCTGAACCGTCTCACCCCTGCGCGACCCGCTCCAGCAACGCCACCGGCAACCGGTCGAAGAGGTCGGCCGCCTGGACGTCCCCCGTGAACTCCCGCCCCTCGGTCAGCACGTCCGCCCAGCGTCCCGGCGGCAGCGGCAGCCGTGTCTCCCGCCAGCCGCCCCCCTCCGCGAGCCGCAGCGACAGCCGGGTCACCGCCGTGACCACCTCGCCGGAGCGGGTGAACGCCACACAGTGCTCCGCCGCCGGGCCTTCGGCGGCGAGCGGGTCGTACGACGCGGCCGCGCCGAAGGCCCCGGACCGCCGGGCCCGCAGCCGCAGGGCCGCCGCCGTCAGCGCGTCCTTCTCGCCGGGCACCTCGGGCGGGAACGACACCGGACGCCGGTTGTCCGGGTCGACCAGCGCCCGGTACTCGCCCTCCGTGCCCTGGTACACGTCCGGCACCCCCGGCATCGTCAGATGCACCAGTGCGGTGCCGAGCACGTTGGCCCGCACATGCGGGTCCAGCGCCTTGCGGAACGCGGCCACCCGCTCGCCGGGCGCCCCGCACGGCCCCGCGGCGACGAACGCGGCCACCGCCTCCTCGTACGGCGGCTCCTGCTCCGTCCAGCTGGTGTACATGCCCGCCTCGCGCACATGCTTCAGCAGCGCCTGCCGGACCCGCTCCTCCTCGGCGGGACCCAGCCCGAACACCGTCTGCCAGGCAGCCCAGGCCAGCTGCCCGTCCGGCACGCCCACGCCCTCCTCGGGCCGGTTCACCTCGGCCAGCAACTCCGCCCACCGGCCGGGGCACTCGGTGAGCACGGCCAGTGCGGCGCGCACGTCGGCACTGCGCTTGGTGTCGTGCGTGGAGACCACCGTGCCGGTGACCGGCCAGTCGCGCTGCACGCGCGCGCAGTACGCGTGGAAGTCCTCCGGGGACACCCCCGGCCGGCCCGGGTCGCCGCCCACCTCGGTCGCCGACAGCAGGGGCACATAGCGGTAGAACGCCGTGTCCTCCACCGACTTGGCGCGCAGCGCCGACGCGGTCTGCGCGAACCGGGTACGGAACTCCACCCGGTCCGCGTGGTCCGGCGCCGACGGGTCACCGGGCGGCTCGACCAGCAGCCGGCGCACGATGCCGACGGCCTCGGCCTCCTCGGGCACCACGAAGGCCAGCCGCGCCTCGTCGGCGGCCTCCTCCGTGACGACGGCGGCCGCGTCACCGGAGGAGTACGGCCGGTACACCCGCATCCGCACCAGCAGCTCCTCCACCGCCGTACGCAGTGCCCAGGGAGCCCGGTCGCGCAGCGCGAGGTCCGGCGAGGACGCGCACACCCGGGTCGCCACCCGGGTGAGCCGGTCGGTCTCGGCCGCCAGCTCGTGCGTGAGCACCTTGTAGGCGGCCCGCCGCACGGTGGCGTCCCAGTTCCCGCCCCGGTCCGTCTGCGGCGCCGCGAACGCCCGGTAGCGGCCGAGCAGTTCGTACGCCCCGGTCTGGTCCGTGAACAGGCCGTCGACCTGGCGCAGGGCGTCGTAGCCGGTGGTGCCCGCGACGGGCCAGGACGCCGGCAGCCGCTCGCCGTCGGCCAGGATCTTCTCCACCACCGTCCAGCGGCCGCCGGCCGCCTCGTGCAGTCGCGCGAGGTAGCCGTCGGGGTCCGCGAGTCCGTCGGGGTGGTCGACGCGCAGCCCCTCGATCACGCCCTCATGGAGCAGCTGCAGGATCTTGGCGTGGGTGGCGTCGAACACCTCCGGGTCCTCCACGCGCAGCCCGATCAGCTCCGAGATGCTGAAAAACCTGCGGTAGTTCAGCTCGGTACGGGCGAGCCGCCACCACACCGGGCGGTACCACTGGGCGTCCAGCAGTTCCGGCAGCGGCAGCTCCGCGGTGCCGGAGCGCAGCGGGAAAGCGTGCTCGTGATAGCGCAGCACGTCGCCGTCGACCACGAGGTGCTCCAGCTGGGAGCCGACCGGTCCGCCGAGCACCGGCAGCAGCACCCGCCCTCCGTGCGCCTCCCAGTCGATGTCGAACCAGCGCGCGTACGGCGAACCGGGCCCCTCGCGCAGCACCTCCCACAGGGCGTGGTTGTGCCGGGGGACCATGGCCATGTGGTTCGGCACGATGTCCACCACCAGGCCGAGCCCGTGCTCCCGCGCGGTCCGCGCCAGCTCCCGCAGGCCCTCCTCGCCGCCCAGTTCCTCGCGCACGCGCGCGTGGTCCACCACGTCGTAGCCGTGCGGGGAGCCGGGCACGGCCTCCAGGACCGGTGACAGGTGCAGGTGCGAGACGCCGAGCGACGCCAGGTACGGTGCGGCCGCGGCGGCGGCGGCGAACGGGAACGCGGGCTGGAGCTGCAGCCGGTAGGTGGCCGTGGGCACCTCCGGGCCGGGGCGCGCAGAAGTCATGGAAACCTACGTACCCAGCCTGCCGTCTTTCGTGTCACCGGACCCGGCACGGACCCACGCACGCGTGCACGGTTTCGCGCGACGGGCGGCGGCCGGTGGGCGGCGGGGACCGGACCCCGAAGCCGCCTCCACGCGCGCGTGCCGGACCGGGAGCCCCGCCAGGGGGCTGCCGGCACCGGCTCGCCCGGCCCTACGTCGGCCGCTGCAGGACCGTCATGCTGCGGTCGGGCAGGGTGATCCGGTCGCCCGCACCGACCTTCGCGCCGGACCCCGGCGGCACCCCGTCCGGACGGGCCGTGTCGACGACCACCTGCCACTGCCGGCCGTGGTCGACCGGCACCAGGAAGTCCAGCGGCGCCGGGGAGGCGTTGAACATCAGCAGGAACGAGTCGTCGGTGATGCGCTCCCCGCGCGGACCCGGCTCGGAGATCGCGTTGCCGTTCAGGAACACCGCCAGCGCGGACGCCCGCGCCGAGTCCCAGTCCCGCTGGGTCATCTCGGCGCCCTCCGGGGTGAACCACGCGATGTCGGACAGCTCGTCATGAGTGCCCTCGACGGGCCGGCCGTGGAAGAAGCGGCGCCGGCGGAAGACGGGGTGGTCACGGCGCAGCCACACCATCGCGCGGACGAACTCCAGCAGGTCGCCCTCCAGGGACTCCGGCCACTCCACCCAGGAGATCTCGTTGTCCTGGCAGTAGGCGTTGTTGTTGCCGCGCTGGGTGCGGGCGAACTCGTCCCCGTGGCTGATCATCGGCACGCCCTGGGACAGCATCAGCGTGGCCAGGAAGTTGCGCATCTGGCGGGCGCGCAGCCGGAGCACGTCGGGGTCGTCGGTCTCCCCCTCCGTTCCGCAGTTCCAGGACCGGTTGTGGCTCTCGCCGTCCCGGTTGTCCTCGCCGTTGGCCGTGTTGTGCTTGTCGTTGTACGAGACGAGGTCGTGCAGCGTGAAGCCGTCGTGGCAGGTGACGAAGTTGATCGAGGCCAGCGGGCGGCGGCCGTCGATCTGGTAGAGGTCCGAGGAGCCGGTCAGCCGGGAGGCGAACTCCGCGAGCGCCCGCGGTTCGCCCCGCCACATGTCGCGCACCGTGTCGCGGTACTTGCCGTTCCACTCGGTCCACAGCGGCGGGAAGTTGCCCACCTGGTAGCCTCCCTCGCCCACGTCCCACGGCTCGGCGATCAGCTTCACCTGCGAGACCACCGGGTCCTGCTGCACCAGGTCGAAGAACGACGACAGCCGGTCCACCTCGTGGAACTGCCGGGCGAGTGTCGCCGCGAGGTCGAAGCGGAAGCCGTCGACGTGCATCTCGGTGACCCAGTACCGCAGGGAGTCCATGATCAGCTGGAGCACGTGCGGGGACCGCATGAGCAGCGAGTTCCCGGTGCCCGTGGTGTCCATGTAGTAGCGGGGATCGTGGGCGAGCCGGTAGTACGACGGGTTGTCGATGCCCTTGAAGGACAGCGTCGGGCCCAGATGGTTGCCCTCGGCCGTGTGGTTGTAGACGACGTCCAGGATGACCTCGATACCGGCCTCGTGCAGCGCCCGGACCGCCGACTTGAACTCCAGCACCTGCTGGCCGCGGTCGCCCCAGGAGGCGTACGCGTTGTGCGGGGCGAAGAAGCCGATGGTGTTGTAGCCCCAGTAGTTGCTCAGCTCCATGTCGGCCAGCCGGTGGTCGTTCACGAACTGGTGCACGGGCATCAGCTCCAGGGCCGTGACGCCGAGCTTGGTCAGGTGTTCGATGAGCGCCGGGTGCGCGAGCGCCGCGTACGTGCCGCGCAGTTCATCCGGCAGCCCCGGGTGGCGCATGCTCAGGCCCTTGACGTGGGCCTCGTAGATCACCGTGCGGTGGTACTCGGTGCGTGGCCGCCGGTCGTCGCCCCAGTCGAAGTACGGGTTGATCACCACCGAGGCCATGGTGTGCGGCGCCGAGTCCAGGTCGTTGCGGCTGTCCGGTGCGTCGAAGTGGTAGCCGTAGACCTCCTCGCCCCAGCGGATCGCGCCGCTGATCGCCTTCGCGTACGGGTCGAGCAGCAGCTTCGCGGAGTTGCAGCGCAGCCCGCGCCCGGGCTCGTACGGGCCGTGCACCCGGAACCCGTACCGCTGTCCCGGCATCACGCCCGGCAGGTACGCGTGCCGCACGAACGCGTCGCTCTCGCGCAGTTCCACCGCCGTCTCCGAGCCGTCGTCGTGCAGCAGACACAGCTCTACTCGGTCCGCGGCCTCCGTGAAGACCGCGAAGTTGGTTCCGGCGCCGTCGTAGGTGGCGCCGAGCGGATACGCCTCTCCAGGCCAGACCTGCATGGATACGACTCTCCCAGGTGTGCCGTCGCGCCGGGGGCGCGTTGGCCCCCGAGTCTCCCGAAAGTGAGGGAACCTCCTGCCTCTTGCGTCCCTCTTACCCACCGACCAGCGCACACGACGGCTCGCGTACCCGCCGTGTGCCGAACCAGTGGGGCAACACGTACTCCCGTGGACCACGGGGAGCAGGGGGAAATGTGCGTGAGTCGGTGCACCGGCATCTGGGGAAGTTAGTGGCAGGAGCCGCCCTCGCGACGGTGGGGACCGCCGCGATGGTCGCGATCACCCTGCCGGGCACGGCGGGGGCGGACGCGTCGGGAGGTGCGCGGGGCGGTGGGACGCGGTCCGGGCAGGGTCCGGACGCGATCCGGCCCGCCGTCGTCGAAGGGGCTCCGTCCGAGGGCGCCAAGGGCAGGGGCCTCGACCCGCTGACCGACGACGAGATCGCGCGGGCCGAGAAGCTGGCGGTGAGCCGGCAGCTGTCCGACTCCGGCGAGAACGTCACCGGCGCGCGCGGCCCGCAGCGGCTCGACGTCGAGCTCGCCGAGCCGGAGGCCGACGAGGCCGACGCCGCGAACGCGCCCCGGCGGGCCGATGTGACGCTCTACGACTACCGGGACGACACGCTCGTCACCAGGACCGTCGACCTCGACACGGGAAAGGTCGAGCACACCGCCGCACAGCACGGCGTCCAGCCGCCGCTGAGCCTCGCCGAGCAGACCGAGGCCGCCAGATTGCTGATCGCCGCCCCGCCGGGCGCGGGACTGAAGGCGGACTACAAGGACGCCACCGGGCAACAGCTCACCTCTCCGGACCAGTTGCAGCTCAGCAGCATGGTGTACCGGGCCGCCCCGGGTGGGCCGGCCTCGGTCGACAAGTGCGGCGCGCACCGCTGCACCCGGCTGTTCCCGAAGGTGCGGAACGGGCCCTGGATCGATGCGCGCAAGTTCGTGATCGACCTGAGTGACCACCGGGTTCTCGCGCTCGGCTGAGCCGGCCCGCGGTCGCCTTCCCATCCATGCACCTCCTGCAAAGGAGTCACCTCTTCATGCGCGTCAACCGAATAGGCCGTCTGCGCGGGCGGGCGGCCGTCGGCCTGTCCCTGGCCGTGCTGGCCGCCGGCGCGACGACCGGCGCGGGACCCGCCGCCGCCCCACCGCGGCCGGCGGCGGCGCCGGCCCCCGGCTGCAGCGCGGCCTACCGCATCGAACAGAAGCTCTCCACCGGCACGACCTGGCGGATGTGCTGGCGCTTCAACAGCACGTCCGGGATCGTCCTGGGCGACGTCTCCTACCAGCCGCCCGGCGAGCCCCAGCCGGTCAAGGTCCTCAACAGCGCCAGGATCGCCCAGATCCACGTGCCGTACGACGACGGCAAGGACGAGTACAACGACGTGACGGACTACCGCTTCGGCGACGGCCTGCTGAACCTGGGGCCCGCCGAGTGTCCCGGCGGCACCATCAAGACCGTCAAGGTCCGTGAGCCGCTGTACTCCGACTCCCCGAACGTCAAGGGCCTGTGCGTCACGACCGGTTCCCGGGGCCACGCCTACCACATGCAGTCCGAGACGAGCGGCAAGGTCTACCAGGCCCAGGGCAAGGACCTGCTGCTCTACACCGTCAACAAGGTGAGCTGGTACGAGTACATCACCGAGTGGCGCTTCCAGGACGACGGCACGATCAGCATGAACGCCGGCGCGACCGGCAGTCTCGCCCCCGACGACTACGACGCCGGTGACGGCCGCGGCTGGCCCATCGGCAAGGGCGCCCACGACTACGCCGACAGCCACAGCCACAACGTCTTCTGGCGGCTCGACTTCGGCCTCGACGGCTCCTCCAGGACCCGGATCGAGCAGTACGACTCGAAGGTCAGCGCGCCGGCCGGCGGCCGGGGCCCCACCAACCGGACCACGCTCACGAAGGTCACCAGGGAACTCGCGGGTGACGCCCAGAACATGCGCTGGTGGCGGGTCGTCAGCGGGACGGGCAGGAACAAGGACGGGCACGCCCGCTCGTACGAGCTCGTCCCCGGCCCCACCACCAAGTACCTGGGCCGCCCCTTCACCAAGCACGACGTGTACTTCACCGAGTACAATAAGTGCGAGCAGTACGCCAGTGGCAACCTGCCCGCCTGCGGTGGCGGGCACCCCAGGTCCGTGGACGGCTGGGTCAACGGGCAGCGCCTCACCCACCCCGTGGTCTGGGTGAACGTGGGCTTCCACCACATCGTCCGCGACGAGGACCAGCAGCCGATGCCGGTCCACTGGCAGGGCTTCTCCATCGCCCCGCGCGACGTGACGGCTATGAATCCGCTCACTCCGTCCGGCCTCACCGACATCAACGGGCATGTAGGTCGTGATAGTTGAGAAACCGACCTGTCCATCCGGCTGCACCGCCGACCGCTCCCGGAGTACCCTTCCTTGATCGTTGAGACGGGGAGAGGCCCGGGGGAGCGGAAGGCGGTGCACGGGTGGGCTCGGGAGGGCTGGAGCTGCCCCCTGGTGACGAGGGTCACGAGGGGAACTCCGCAGACGTCCCGCCCGGCGCGGTGTCCCTGGCCCGCCCGATGGACGCGGGATCCATCGGGCCGGAGCTGGACTGGGACGCCGACGCCTGGCACGAGGTGCGCACCCGCGCCCAGCGGGCCGGCCGGGCCTACATCTGGCTGAACCTCGTCGAACAGCGCCTGCGCGCTGTCGTGGCCGCCGTGCTGCGGCCCATCTACGAACCCGTCCACGCGGACGACTGGGTGGTCGCCGCGGCCGGGCCGGCCGGACAGGAGTGGGTGCAGCGCGCGGTCGCCGTGCGGGAGGTCAGCCGCCGCAAGGGCTATCTTCTCGACCCGGCCGACGACAACGTGCTCAGCTTCCTCACCCTGCCCCAGCTGCGTGAGCTGATGGTGCAGCACTGGCCGTGCTTCGAGCCGTACTTCGACGAGCGCCGCGACCTCGAACTCGCCCTCGACGAGCTGGAGGTGACCCGCAACGTCGTCTCCCGCAACCGGGCACTGTCCGAGGCGGTCCTGAACCAGGCCGAGCGTGCCTCGGCCCGGCTGCTGGAGATGCTCGGCGCCGGCGGTGACGTGCCCTCGGCACGCCGGCTGCCGGTGGACGCGGTCGAGGACCTGGTCGGCGACCGGTACGCGGACGTCGTGGCGGTCCACGCGGACCGGGTGCGGCTCATGCGCCAGTTCCCGGCCGAGGACCTCTTCGGTGGCGCCCGCCGCCTCGACGCGATCGGCATCGGCCTCAACCTGCTGGTGCAGAACTTCTCCGGCCGCCGCCTGGTCCGGCTCGCCGAGTCCGGCTGCCGGGTACGGCTGCTCTTCCTCAACCCGGCCTCCAGCTCGGTCAAGCGCCGTGAACGCGAACTCGGGATGAAACGGGGCGAACTGAGCCGCTCGGTCGAGATGAACATCCTGCACATGCGCCGGGTCCGCTCCCGGCTGCGCGACCCGGGCGCCTTCGAGATCCAGGTCTACGACGAGACACCGCGCTTCACCGCCTACCTCGTGGACGGCGACGGCGCCGACGGCATCGCCGTGGTGCAGTCCTATCTGAGGGGGGCACGCGGGATGGAGTCGCCGGTACTGGTGCTGCGCAACGGCAGCAGGATGGTCAAGTCGGACGACGTGGGCGAAGCGGGACTCTTCCCGACATACCGTGAGGAGTTCGAACTGGCTTGGGCGGATTCGCGCCCGGTGTCCTGAACGGTCCCTGGCGGCAAGCGGAACGCGCTCCTCGGATTGTCAGTGCCCCGTGCGATGGTGGAGGCCACTGGGGGAAAGCACCACCAAGAAGGGGGGCCGCCATGGGCTGGCACCGGGAGCTGCTGATCGGCTTCGACCTGGAGACGACCGGGACCGATCCACGCGAGGCGCGCATCGTCACCGGCGCGGTGATCGAGGTCAGGGCCGGTGAGCCCGTGGGCCACAGGGAGTGGCTGGCCGATCCGGGCGTGGAGATCCCGGCCGACGCGGTGGCGGTGCACGGCATCAGCAACGAACGGGCGACGGCCGAGGGTCACCCCGCCGACCGGGTGGCCGGCTCCATCGCCGACGTCCTCGCGGCGTACTGGAAGACGGGCGTCCCGGTCGTGGCCTACAACGCCGCCTTCGACCTCACCCTGCTCTCCGCCGAGCTGCGCCGCCACGGCCTGCCGTCCCTCGCCGACCGCCTGGGCGGGGTCCCGCCCGCCCCTGTCATCGACCCCTACACCATCGACCGCTGGGTGGACCGCTACCGCCGAGGCAAGCGCAACCTGGAAGCCGTCTGCGCCGAGTACGGCATATCCCTGGGCGCGGCCCACACCGCCCCGGCCGACGCCCTCGCCGCGGCGCGGCTCGCCTCCGCGATAGCCGACCGCCACACGAAGATCGCATCCCTGTCCCCGGCCGAACTGCACAGCAGTCAGATCGGGTGGTACGCGGAGTGGGCGGCGGACTTCCAGGCGTTCCTGCGCCGCAAGGGGGAGGCGGGGGCCGTGGTGGACGGGGCCTGGCCGCTGCGGGAGCTGACCGAAAGCCAGCCGGCGTAGCCGCTACCGGACGACCTCGGTACCCACGACGAGCGCCCGGGGACGCCGGAGCACGGTCAGAACGGGTACCACCGCACCGTCTCGTCCCCGTCCCGCAGCGACCGCACCCTCCGCCGGAACTCGGCCAGTGCCTTCGGACTGCTCGGCGCGTGCTGGGCCACCCACGCACAGCTGGCCGTCTCCCGGGCGCCCCGCAGCACCGCACAGCCCTCCCACTCCCGCACATCCCACCCGTACGCCTCGACGAACGACCCGTACGCCTCGGCCGGCAGGCCGTACCGGTCGCGGGAGAGCGCCATGACCACCAGGTCGTGCTCGCGCAGGTCCGCGGAGAAGGTCTCCAGGTCCACCAGGACCGGCCCGTCCGGTCCGACGTGCACATTGCGGGGCAGCGCGTCGCCATGGATCGGCCCCCGCGGCAGACGGGGCGTCAGCGCCGCTGCGGCCGCCGCGAAACCGTCCCTGCGCGCACGCAGATAGGCCGCGTCCTCCGGGTCGACCGCGTCGCCCGCGAGCCGCAGCCACCGTTCCACGCCGCCCAGCAGCTCCCGGGGCGGCAACGCGAAAGGAGGAGAGGGGAGTGCGTGCACGATCCGCAGCAGCCGAGCCAGGTCACCGGGCTCGGCGGGACGTACGGGCTCGGGCAGCCGGTGCCACACGGTCACCGGATGGCCCTCCACCAGCCGCGGCTCCGGCTCGGCCGCCCGGACCGCCGGCACGCCCGCCGCGGCCAGCCAGCGGGCGATGTCCAGCTCGCGCCGGGCCCGCCCGAGCAGCTCGGCGTCGCGGCCCACTTTCACCACCAGGTCGCCGGCGGCGAACACCGCGTTCTCGCCGAGGGCGAGGAGAGCCGCGTCCCGTGCCGGGCCCGGCAGCACTCCCGCCGCGGCCAGTACGTCCCGAGCCCGTGCCTCGTCCATCGTGCCGCCTCCGTGCCGTCCAGCCGTGGTGCGTGTGCCGTACCCGGCCAGTCTCGCATTCGTACAGGTCGGGCGGTGTGCGCGGTCCCTTGACGGGATATCGGGCCTTTACGAACATGAACACGCCAAGCGGTGCGGGCAAAGGGGGCTGATCACGTGACGTCAGTGGCCGACGTGCGGCGGCCGGCCGGCCGCCGTGCCGCCGGGCAGGGCGCCTGGTTCCTCGTCCTGCCCGCCCTGATCCCGATCCTCCTGCTCAGTGCGGGCCCGCTGCTCTACGGCGTCCTGCTCGCGTTCACCGACGCACAGTCCGGCCGCACCCGGGCCACCCGCTGGATCGGCGCCCTCAACTTCCGGGACCTGCTGCACGACACGCTGTTCTGGGAATCGTTCCGGATCGGCCTGGTCTGGGCGGCCGGTGTGACGGTGCCCCAGTTCCTGCTGGCGCTCGGTCTCGCCCTGCTCCTCTCCCAGGACCTGCGACTGCGCGGGCTGGCCCGCGCCCTCGCGATCGTGCCGTGGGCGATGCCCGAGGTCGTCGTCGGCATCATGTGGCGCCTGGTCTACGACCCGGACGCGGGCATCCTCAACGAGACCCTGCGCGACCTCGGCCTCGGCGCCGGCCGCGACTGGCTCGGCAGCCTGGCCGACGCCCTGCCCGCGGTGATCGTCGTCGGCGTCTGGGCAGGCCTGCCGCAGACCACGGTCGCCCTGCTCGCCGGCCTGCAGAACGTCCCGCGCGAACTGCACGAGGCCGCCGCGGTCGACGGCGCCGGCGCCTGGCGCCGCTTCCGCGCGGTCACCTGGCCCACGCTCAGACCGGTGGTCCTCGCCATCACCGCCCTCAACCTCATCTGGAACCTCAACTCCTTCGCCCTGGTCTACGTCCTCACCAACGGCGGCCCCGGCGGCAAGACCCGGCTGCCGTCACTGTTCGCCTACGAAGAGGCGTTCCGCTACGGCCAGTTCGGCTATGCGGCCGCCATGGGATGTGCGCTCGTCGCGGTCGTGTCGGTGCTGCTCGCGGTGTTCCTGGCCGGCCGGCTGCGCGGAGGTGCGGACGCATGAGGACCCGTCGCACGGCACGCGCCGGACAGTACGCCGCCCTGCTCGGCTATCTGCTCTTCCTGGCCTTCCCGCTGCTGTGGCTGCTCTCCACGGCCCTGAAGTCCCCACGCGAGCTGGGCAGCCTGCATCCGGCGTGGATCCCGCGGCATCCCACCCTGGCCAACGTCCGGCAGGCCTTCCGGGAGCAGCCGCTCGCGCACGCCGCCCTCAACTCCCTGCTGGTGGCGCTCGCGACGGCCGTCGTCGCCGTACTGCTCGCGACCCCGATGGCGTACGCCCTGGCCCGGCACCGCACCCGCCTGGCCCGGGCCGCCACGGGCTGGGTGGTGGTCAGCCAGGCCTTCCCCTTCGTGCTGGTGATCATCCCGCTGTTCCTGGTGCTGAAGAACCTGCGACTCGTGGACTCGCTGGCCGGGCTGGTGGTGGTCTACGTCGTGTGGGCCCTGCCGTTCGCGCTGTGGATGCTCGTCGGCCATGTGCGGGCGGTGCCCGCCGAACTGGAGGAGGCGGCCGCCGTGGACGGTGCCGGACGGCTCAGGACTCTCGTGTCGGTGACGGCGCCGCTGCTCGCGCCGGGCATCGCGGCGACGGCGCTGTTCGCGTTCGTCACCGCGTGGAACGAGTTCTTCTTCGCGCTGGTGCTGCTCAAGAGTCCCGGCAAGCAGACCCTGCCGGTCGTCCTCACCCACTTCATCGGGGCGGAGGGCGTGGCCGACCTCGGTCCGCTGGCCGCCTCCGCGTTCCTCGCCACACTTCCCTCCCTGGCCGTCTTCGCCCTCCTCCAGCGGCGGATCACGGCCGGACTGCTCGCCGGGGCGGTGAAGAGCTGATGAAGAACCGCGCGACCCTCGCACTCCTCGCCGTCCTGCTGCTTCTGGCGGGCTGCTCGTCACCGGGCCACGGCGCGAGCGGCCCGATCACCCTGCGCTTCCAGTCCCTCGCCTGGCAGCAGCAGTCCGTCGCCGCCAACAAGGCCCTGGTGAAGGAGTGGAACGCGACGCACCCGGACGTCAGGGTCGAGTACGTCCAGGGCAGCTGGGACAGCGTCCACGACCAGTTGCTCACCTCCTTCGAGGGCGGCGAGGCACCGGACATCATCCACGACGCCTCCGACGACCTGGCCGACTTCGCGTACGGCGGCCATCTCGCCGACCTGACCGATCTGCTGCCGGCCCGCCTGAAGTCGGACATACGCGAGGCCAGTTGGGACACGGCCACCTTCGGGCACGGCATCTACGGCGTGCCGTTCCTCCAGGAACCCAGAGTGCTGATCGCCAACACCACCTGGCTGCGCTCGGCGAGAGTACGCACCCCGACGCCCGAACACCCCTGGACCTGGCCGGAGTTCCGGCGGGTGACGAAGAGCCTCAGCGGGCCCGGCACGTACGGCGTGGCCTGGCCGCTGAAGGAACCCGTGTCCGCCACGCTCAACCTCTCCCTGTCGGCGGGCGGCTCGCTGTTCCACCGGGGCGCGGACGGCAAGGTGACCGTGCGCTTCACCTCCGGCGACGCGGTCGTACCCCGCACGGTCCACGACCAGGTCGCCGTCGACCACAGCGCCCCCGCCTCGACGCTCGGCAGCGGCGGTGCGGACACCCTGCCCGGTCTCTTCGGCGGCCGGTACGCGATGGTCCCGCTGGGCTTCTCCTACCGCCAGCAGATCGTGCACCAGGCGCCGAAGGGCTTCCGCTGGGAGGTGCTGCCCGCCCCCGCCGGTGCCGCCGGGCTCACCCAGGGGGTCAGCCCGCAGACCCTGTCCGTCTCCGCGGACTGTCCGCACAAGAAGGAGGCCGCCGCGTTCATCGACTTCCTGCTCCGCCCGGAGAACATGGTCCGCCTCGCGCTCGGCGACTGGATGCTGCCCACCGGCACCCAGGCACTGAGGGACCCCGCCCTGCACACCACGGAGAACGGCTGGTCGACCGGCACGGCGTTGGCGTCCCGTCTCCGCCCGGCGCCCGCCCGGTCCGTCCGCGGTTACCCCGAGTGGAAGGACAAGGTGGCGACCCCGGCCTACCAGGAGTACTACAGCGGCGCGATCGGCCTCGCCGAACTGCGCAGACGCCTGGAGAAGGACGGCAACCCGGTCCTGGCCCGCTATCAGCGCTGAGCGGGGGAGGCCTCGTACCGGGCGGGAAAAGAAATTGAACGAGACGTCTCGTCTCGCCTACGGTCGGCGTCATGACCGCTCCCGCCCACATCGCCATGTTCTCCATCGCCCTGCACGGCCACGTGAACCCCAGCCTGGAGGTGATCCGCGAACTCGTGGCCCGTGGCCACCGGGTCACGTACGCCATACCCCCGGCGTTCGCCGAGAAGGTGGCCGCCACCGGAGCCCGGCCCGTGCCCTACACCTCCACGCTGCCCGGGCCCGACGCCGACCCGGAGGCCTGGGGGACCACGCTCCTGGACAACGTCGAGCCGTTCCTCGACGACGCGATCCAGGCGCTCCCACAGCTCGTCGAGGCCTACGCCGGCGACGAGCCCGACCTGGTGCTGCACGACATCGCCTCCTACCCGGCCCGCGTCCTGGCCCACCGCTGGGGCGTCCCGGCGATCTCCCTCTCCCCGAACCTCGTCGCCTGGGAGGGGTACGAGGAGGAGGTGGCCGAGCCGATGTGGGCCGAGCCGAGGAGGACACCGCGCGGGCAGGCGTACTACGCCCGGTTCGAGGCGTGGCTGCGGGAGAACGGGATCACCCGGCACCCGGACCCGTTCGCCGGTCGCCCGGCCCGCTCCATCGTCCTGATCCCGAAGGCGCTGCAACCGCACGCCGACCGGGTCGACGAGCGCGTCCACAGCTTCGTCGGCGCCTGCCAGGGCGACCGCTTCGACCAGGGCGACTGGCAGCGGCCCGCCGGTGCCGACAAGGTCGTACTGGTGTCCCTCGGCTCGGCCTTCACCAAGCAGCCCGCGTTCTACCGGGAGTGCATCCGCGCCTTCGGTGGCCTGCCCGGCTGGCACCTGGTCCTCCAGGTCGGCCGGCACGTGACTGCCGCTGAGCTGGGCGACGTACCGGACAACGTCGAAGTACACCGCTGGGTACCGCAGTTGGCGATTCTCAGGCGGGCCGACCTGTTCGTCACGCACGCGGGCGCCGGCGGCAGCCAGGAGGGGCTGGCCACCGCCACGCCGATGATCGCCGTACCGCAGGCCGTCGACCAGTTCGGCAACGCCGACGTGCTCCGGTCCCTCGGTGTCGCCCGCCGGCTGGACACGCAGGAGGCCACTGCCGACCGCCTCCGTGAGGCCGCGCTCGCCCTGGTGGACGACGTGGAGGTGGCGCGCCGTCTGAAGGACGTCCAGGCGGAGATGGCCCAGGAGGGCGGGACCCGGCGGGCGGTGGACCTCATCGAGGCGGAACTGGCGGGGAGGGCGGGCGAGTAGGGGGCGCGGGGAACCGCGCGAACAGCCCCCCGCCCCCGCCCAGGGCCTCAACCGCCCGGGCGGGCGGGCTGGCGCCCGTCCGGCGCTCGGATCAGACCGGAAGCCGCTCGTCCGTGCGCACCGGCGGGGAGGCGACCACAGCCGGGGTCTCGTCATGGGTCAGGTCGGGCAGCCGGTGAAGCCACTTCGGCAGGTACCAGTTGCGCTCCCCGAGCAGTGCCATCACGGCCGGCAGCAGCACCCCCCGGATCACCGTCGCGTCGATGAGGACCGCCGCGGCCAGGCCCACCCCCATCTGCTTCATGGACTGCATGGACAGCGTGCCGAAGATCGCGAACACGGCGACCATGATGACCGCGGCGCTGGTGACGACGCCGGCCGTGGTGACCACGCCGTGCCGGATCGCGTCCGTCGTGCTCCGGCCGCGCATCCGGGCCTCGCGGATCCGGGAGACGACGAACACGTGGTAGTCCATCGACAGCCCGAACAGGATCACGAACAGGAACAGCGGCAGCCAGGTCACGATCGCGCCGACCCCCTGCGCACCCACCAGCGAGGCACCCCAGCCGTGCTGGAAGACGGCGACGAGGATGCCGTACGCCGCGCCCACCGACAGCAGGTTGAGCACGATCGACGTGATCGCGACGGTCAGCGAGCGGAAGGACAGCAGCATCAGCAGGAAGGCGAAGACGACCACGAACGCGAAGACCGGCACGACGGATCCGAGCAGCTGGTCGTTGAAGTCGTGGTTGCCGGCCACCTGCCCGGTGATGGGCGCCTGCACGCCGTCGACCCTGCCGAGGGTGGCGGGCCGCACCTCGTCGCGCAGCTTGTCCAGGCTCTTGACCGCCTGGTCCATGTCCGAGCCGCCGACCAGCGGCACGGAGACCAGGGCGACGTTCTGCGCCGCGTGCAGCTTGATGTCGACCGGGCCGCGCGAGGCGCCCGAGGCGATCGCCTGCTTCTTGAAGTCGGCCAGCGCCTGCCGTACGTCCGGGGCGGTGATGTCCCTGGCCCTGACGACGACCTGGGCCGGCTCGCTGCCGCCCGGGAAGGCGTCGTTGACGCGGTTGTACGTCTGCACGATCGGCAGCGACTTGCCGAACTCCTGGTCCAGCGTGAGCTGCTGCGTTTTCATGCCGAGCGCGGGCGCCGCGACCGCCAGCAGCGCGCCGGCCGCGACGACGACGCAGACCAGCGGCCGCGCGAGCACGCCCCGCAGCACGGCGGTCCAGAAGCGGCTGCCCTCGCCCGAGGCCCGCTTCCGGCGCCCGCGGCCCAGGAAGGGGAGCCGCCCCTTCTCGACCCGCTCACCGAGCAGCGACAGCAGCGCCGGCAGCACCGTCACCGACCCGACCATGGCGACGGCGACCACCATCAGCGAGGCCAGCCCCATCGCCTCGAACTCGGCGAGCCCGGTGAACAGCATGCCCGCCATCGCCACGCACACCGTGACCCCGGAGACGATGACCGCCCGGCCGCTGGTGGCGGCGGCGATCCGCAGGGCGGTGCCGGCGTCCCGCCCGGCCTGCCGCTCCTCGCGCTCGCGGCGCAGGTAGAACAGGCAGTAGTCGACGCCCACGGCCATACCGACCAGCAGCATCACGGAGTTGGCGGTGTCGCTCATCGGCTGCAGATGGCTGACGATGCCCATCAGACCCATCGTCGCCATGATCGCGGTGATCGCGAGGGCCACCGGCAGCAGCGCCGCCACGAGCGCCCCGAAGGCGATCAGCAGGATGCCGAGCGCCACCGGCACCGCCGAGTACTCGGCCTGCTGGAAGTCGTCCCCGAAGGCGTCCTTGTACTGCTTCTGCATGCTGGCGCCGCCGATCTCCTCGATCCGCAGGCCGCCGTGCGCCTTCTGTACCCCGGCGACGGCGTTCAGCACCGGCTCGACCCGGTCGACGGCCGTCTTGGCGTCACCGCGCATGTCGAACTGGACCAGCGCGCTGCGGCCGTCCCGAGAGATGGTGTGCGTGGTGTACGGCGAGGTCACGGCCGTGACCTTCCCGGTGCCCTCGACGGCCTCGACCACATCGGCGACGGCGGCCCGGAACTCGGCCGAACTCGCCGTCAGGGCACCGTCCCTGGCCTGGAGCAGCACGGTCTCCCCGGCCGGCTGCTTGATCCCCGCATCGTCGGTGATCCGCGCCGCGGTGTGGGTCTCGCCCTTGAGCTGGTTGTTCTCGTCCACGTCGACCCGGCCCGCCGCCGAGCCGAGTCCCATCGCCAGCACCACGAACAGCACCCATATGCCGACGGCCGACCAGCGGTGCCGGGCGCTCCACCCCCCGGCGCGGGCTGCCAGCCCCCGCACCCACACGTCCCTGTTCCCCATCCCGGACCTTCCCCCTCGTGTGCGGTGGCGGCCCCCTGCCGCCACGTCTGCGCTTGCTCCGGTTCGACGGTATGAGCCAGCCCCCCACCTCTCGTCGTGCTGCCCGGTGAACTCGGCGCCGGGTCCCTCACCGCTGGGGACGACAGCGGCCCCTTACACCTATGTGCACTTCTCGGGGACGCGTCTCGGGGTTCTCGCACCGCAGGCCGCGCACGGAGGACATGGGCTGTCCGTTCCGCCGTCAGCGCGGCGGTTTGTGATTACGAAACTTTGTTGAACAAGTCACAGGTGCGTGTAGAGGTTGATCCGGTGCCCGCTGATCGGCAAGAGTTTCGCGCAACCCCGCCACGCGCGGGACCGGCCGTCGTGCCCACCCCCACGGGGCACGACGGCCGCTCTACGCTGGCCGGATGACGACCTACGCGGCGCTGTTGCGCGGAATCAACGTCGGCGGCACCAAGAAGCTCCCCATGGCCGAGCTGCGCACGCTGCTGGCCGGCCTCGGCCACACCGGCGTACGGACCCATCTGCAGAGCGGCCAGGCCGTGTTCACCGCCGGCCACGGCGACGAGGAGTCGCTGGCGGCGGAGTTGAGCCGCGCGATCGAGGAGCGGTTCGGCTTCCCGGTCGACGTGCTCGTGCGCGACCACGCCTATCTCGAAGCGGTCGCCGAGGCCTGCCCGTTCCCGGCCGCCGACCTGCAGCCCAAGCAACTGCACGTCACCTACTTCTCCGCACCGGTCGCCCCGGAGCGCTACGCGGACATCGACGCCGGCGCGTACCTCCCCGAGGAGTTCCGTCTCGGGGACCGCTGCCTGTACCTGTACGCCCCCGAGGGCCTCGGCCGTTCCAAGCTTGCCGAGGCCCTGTCCCGCCCGCGCCTGACCAAGGGGCTGATCGCCACGAGCCGGAACTGGAACACCGTGCTCAAGCTGGTCGAGCTGACCGCCGAGGAAGCGTGACGCTCCCGCAGCCGGGAGCACAGCAGGGAGCACAGCAGCGCGGGCAACGCCAAGGACCAGCGCGTCCCTGGTCCACGTGTGCGAGGCTCTGGACCATGCGCTACATCGTCATCGGAGCGGGAGCGGTCGGTGGGACCGTCGGCGGGCGGCTGGCCCAGGCCGGGCGCGAGACCGTCCTCGTGGCACGCGGCGAGCACCTGGCGGCACTGGACGGGCAGGGGCTGCGACTACGCGTCCCGGAAGGGGAGTTGACGTACCGGCTGCCCGCCGTCGACGGGCCCGGCCCGCTCGGCGAGCTACGCGCCGACGACGTCCTCGTCCTCGCCGTGAAGACACAGGACACCGTGGCGGCACTGGAGACCTGGGCCGAGGTGCCCGTCGCGGGTGGCGGCACGGCGGCCGAACGTCTGCCGCTCGTCTGCCTGCAGAACGGCGTGGAGAGCGGGCGGCTGGCCCTGCGCCGCTTCCGGCAGGTGTACGGCGCCTGCGTCTGGCTGCCCTCGGCCCTGGTGGAGCCCGGCGTCGTCTCCGCCGCCGGCAGCCCACTCACCGGCATCCTGCACCTCGGCCGCCTTCCGCACGGCACCGACGGCACCGCCCGGCGGATCGCCGCCGACCTGGCGGACGCCCGCTTCGAGGCGCCGGTCGTGCCCGACGTGGCCCGCTGGCAGTACGCCAAGCTGCTCGCGAACCTCAGCAACGCCATCGAGGCGCTGACCGGAACCCGCGACACCGAGCCCGCCCGGGCACTGTACGCGCGCGTACGGGCCGAGGGGGAGGCCGTCCTCGGCGCTGCCGGGATCGGGTACACCAGCGCCGAGGAGGAGCGCGCGGCCCGCGGCGACAAGGTCACCCTCGTACCGCTGGACTGGCCGCCACGCGGCGGCGGTTCCTCCTGGCAGTCCCTCGCCCGGGGCACCGGCACCATCGAAGCCGACTACCTCAACGGGGAGATCGTCCTGCTGGGCCGGCTGCACGGTGTACCGACCCCGCTGAACGAACTGCTCCAGCGGCTCGCCAACCGGTTCGCGCGCGAGCGCCGGCCCGCGGGGTCCCTGCCGGTCGCGGACCTGGCACGGCTGGCGGACGAGGCGGTGGCGAGGGCCGGCTGACGGCCGGCGCGGGTCACGGAGGCACCCCACGCCACTGTCGCCTGCGCCGGGCCGATTCCCGCCGGTCGATCCTCCGGCAGAACGGGCTCGCCCGGTCCTCGCCCTCGCCTTCGGCAGCCTCGAAGAATTGGACCGGTGATAGGAGAGCGGATTGGGGCGGGACACCGCACCAATGGGCGACTAGCGTCACCGTCATGACGCACCGCGACACCGCCACCGAGCCCGTCCCGACCCGGATCGACTTCTTCTTCGACCCGGCCTGCCCCTTCGCCTGGATCACCTCCCGCTGGCTGCTGGAGGTCGAACGCCTGCGCCCGCTCGACCTCCGGTTCCGGGTGATGAGCCTGTACCTGCACAACACGGGAAACGAACTCCCCGACTGGTACCGGGACTTGGTGGACCGCTCGATCGGCCCGGTGCGGGTCGCCGTGGCCGCCGCCGAACGGCACGGCGAGAAGGTGCTGCGCGACCTGTACACGGCGTTCGGCACCCGGATCCACGAGCGGGACACCAAGGACTTCGACCAGGTGATCGCCGAGTCGCTGGCCGAACTCGGACTGCCCGCCGACCTGTCGGCGGCCGCCCACGACCCGTCGTACGACGACGCGCTGCGCCGCAGCCACACGGCCGGCACCGAGCCGGACACGGGCGGCTACGTCGGCACGCCGACCCTGCACCTCGACGGCACGGTGTGGTTCGGGCCCGTGCTGCGCGCCGTACCGCGCGGCGCCGAGGCGGCCGAACTCTTCGACAGCTTCCGGGTGCTGGCCCGCCACCCCGACCTCTTCGAGCTCAAGCGCACCCGCACCGGCGCCCTTCGCTTCGACTGACCCCCGGCACAGTGGCCGATAAACGCCCCTCGAGCCCGCCGAGTTCGCCGGCCGAGTGACACACGGGCCGTGGCCGACGCAGAACGGAGAGCCGCCGCGGTCCGACGTCACAGGGGAACGCCGGACCCGGCGGCCCCTCTACCACGTCCACGTCCCCCGGGGCCGGTGCTCGCCGAACCTCGCGACAAGCCCGCCGGGTTGTCCCTAGGGTGAAGCGCGCTGACGGCCTGAGGGGGACGTATGGGCGTGACGGGCAGGGCATCATCGGCGCTGTGGCGGCGCCGCCGGGGGTGGAGCGACCGGCGGCCGCGCGGCCCCGTGCGGTTCGGCGGCGATCTCGCCCACGACGTGCCCCGCTCCACGCCGGTCCGCGGGGCCCGGTCAACGGGCGCCGGTCACCCGGACGGGTGGCGATTTTCGGACGTCATTCGACCCGGCCACCCACGGGGCACACCGTCTGGAAGGCGTCCGCGGGCCGCCAGGGCCGCGGGTGAGCAACCGGCGCCACGTCCTCAGCGGCACGCACACCCACAACATGGGTAACGTCAGCGCTCCCGGCATCTTCGGCCATACAGGGCCAACCCCCCACTCCGCGAGGCCCGTTGGGGCCACAGACGAGGACAGGACATGAGCAGCTACAACTTCGGAAACCTCAACGGCCCGGCCAGCTTCGGCGACTTCGGCCGTATCGACACCAAGAACGGCACACCCGACCTCGACACCCTCATGGCACTCGCCGAGCGGCTCACCGAGGCGCTGCGCGCCGAATATCCGGGACTGGCCGGGTGCGGGGAGAGCATCCAGGCCGAACTGGCGCTGTCCGCCGAGGACGGCCTGCCGCCCAACCGGGGCCGGATCCGCACCGCGCTGGAGACCGTCGCCATCGCCGCGGGGGCCGGCACCGCCAGCCTCACCTTCACCCAGCACCTCACGCACGGGCTCGGTCTGTAACCGCCCGGAGCCCCGCCGCCACGGGGCCCGGCGCAGGACGGGAAGCCCGGCGGACGTCTGCCGGGCCGTCAGGCGCCCAGCGCCGCCAGTGCCGGCCGGCAGGCCGCGTCGTAGCGTTCCAGCAGCACCCGCGCGACCTCGGGCGCCGGACCCAGCACGTCCGCCCGCACGTCGGCCCCGGCCGCACCCCGCGCGATGCGGTCCGGCAGGAAGCCGGGGGCCAGGACGTACGGCGCGACGGCGACCCGCTCGCAGCCGAGGGCGCGCAGCTCGGCCACGGCGTCCTCGGTGCGGGGAAGGGATGCGGAGGCGAACGCAGGCCGCACGGCGCACCAACCGGTGTGCCACCACTCCCGCGCGATGTCGGCGATCACTGCGATCGCCTCCGGGTCGGAGGACCCCGCCGAGGCCAGTACGACCCCGGTCGAGGACTTGTCGGCCGGCGTCAGCCCCGCCTCGTACAGCCGCCGCTCCAGCGCCGCCAGCAGCAGCGGTGAGGGGCCGAGCACGTCCGCCTGGCGGATGCGGAGCCGGGGCGGCGCCTCCCGCAGCACGGCCGGGATGTCCGCCTTGGCGTGGAAGGCGCGGGTCAGCAGGAGGGGGAGGGCGACGACGTCACGCACGCCCTCCACCGCCAGGGAGTCCAGCACCCCTTGCACGGACGGGACGTTGAAGTCCAGGAAGCCGGTCTCCACACGCAGCCCCGGCCGCAGCGACCGTACCCGCTCCACCAGGGCGTGCACGGTCGCTGCGTGCCGCGGGTCGCGGCTGCCATGGGCGATGACGAGGAGAACCGGGGCGCGCATGTCAGCCCTTCACCAGCAGGCCGCGGCTGCGCAGCACCCACCGCTCCAGCGGGCTGAAGATCAGCAGGTCGATGGCGATGCCGACGAACAGGATCAGGAAGATCGCCTCGAACACCATGGACATGGAGCTGGCGTTGCGCCCGTTCTCCAGCAGCGCTCCCAGGCCGATGCCCAGGTCGGGCGAGGAGGCGATGATCTCCGCGGCCATCAGCGAACGCCAGGAGAAGGCCCAGCCCTGCTTCAGGCCCGCCAGATAGCCCGGCAGCGCGGCCGGCAGGACGATGTGCCAGGCGCCCCTCAGCCCCGTCGCCCCCATGGTGCGGCCGGCGCGCAGGAACAGCGGCGGCACCTGGTCGATGCCGGACACCAGGCCGTTGGCGATGGAGGGGACGGCACCGAGCAGGATCACCGCGTACATCATCGAGTTGTCCAGGCCCAGCCAGATCACGGCCGGCGGCACCCACGCCACCGACGGCAGCGACTGCAGACCGGACAGCACCGGGCCGATCGCGGCGCGCACGAACCTCACCCGGGCCACCAGCAGCCCCAGCGGGGTGCCGATGGCCAGCGCGAACAGGAAGCCCAGCAGGCCCCGGGAGACGCTGGTCCAGATGTAGCCGAGCAGGTTGCCCTGCAGCCAGGCGTCCTTGAACTCGTTGCCCACGTCCGCGGGGGACGGCAGCTTCGTCGGATCGGTGACGATCTTGAAGGAGATCAGCGCCTGCCACACCGCCAGCACCACCACCGTGGCGACCAGCGGGGGCAGGATCTTGCTGCCGAAGGTCTGCCGGAACGAGGGCCGGCCGACGACACCGGCCTCCAGGGCGTCCAGGCCCGCCTCGACGCTCGCGGCGTCCCGCAGGACGGCCTTGGTCGTGTCAGTGCTGGCCATGGCGGCGGATCTCCCCACGCAGTACTTCGGTGATCTCGAGGGACAGTTCGGCGACCGGCGCGTCCTCGATGCGCCGCGGCTGGGGAATCTCCACCTGCCACTCCCGTGCCACCCGGCCCGGGCGGGAGGACAGCAGCACGACCCGCTGCGCGAGCCGCACCGCCTCACGGACGTTGTGCGTCACGAACAGGACGGAAAGGCCCGTCTCCTCCCAGATCCGGGTCAGCTCGTCGTGCAGCAGGTCGCGGGTGATCGCGTCCAGTGCGGCGAACGGCTCGTCCATCAGCAGCAGCCGGCTGTCCTGGGCCAGTGCGCGGGCCATGGCGACACGCTGGCGCATACCACCGGACAGCTCGTGCACCCGCTTGCCGTAGGCACCCTGGAGCCGTACGAGTTCGAGCAGCTGCTCGGCCCGGCCGCGCCGCTCGTTCTTCGCGACCCCGCCGAGCTTGAGGGCGAGTTCGATGTTCTTGCCCGCGGTCAGCCACGGGAACAGGGCGTGCTCCTGGAACATCAGGGCCGGACGCCCGTCGGTCGTGATGCTGCCGCCGGAGGGCTGGTCCAGCCCCGCCACCAGGTTCAGCAGCGTGGACTTGCCGCAGCCCGAGGCCCCCAGGAGGGTGACGAACTCGCCCGGAGCGACATCGAGGCTGATGTCGTCCAGGACGAGCTGCTGTCCACCGGGGCCCGCGAAGGACTTCGAGACGTGCTCGATGCGCGCCGCGTGCTCGACCGACTCGGCGGCCTTGGCGAAGGTCGTGGCCATGGTCGTCACCTCCTGGGAACTCATCGGCTACGGGGGTTACTTGACGCCGAGCCCGGCGTCGCTGACGGCGCTGTCACCCTCGGCCTTGAGGACCTTGTTCAGGAGGGTGAGGTCGTAGATCCCGTCCAGCTTCGGGTTCTCCAGCAGGCCGGCCTTCACCGCGTGCTGCGCCTCGGTGTCGAGGGTGGACGCCAGCGGGTCGTCGGTGAACTGGATGGACTTCCACGCCGGGTCCAGGACGTCTCCCGGCAGGGCCTTGCCGGAGTCCGCCGCCAGCCGCTTGTTCGCCGCGGCCTTCGCCTGGTCCGGGTTGGCGTTGATCCACTTGTTGGCCTCGACCGAGGCCTTCAGCACGGCCTCGACCGCCTTCGGGTGCTGCTTGAGGAAGTCCTGCCGCACGATGATGTTCGTGATCACGAACTTCTTGTCCGGCCACAGGGACGACTCGTCCAGCAGCACCTTGCCGCCCTCGGCGACCAGCTTGGACGCGGTCGGCTCCGGCACCCAGGCGCCGTCGACGGAGCCGGACTTGAAGGCGTCCGGGGTCACCTTGTTGTCCGTGCGGACGACGGACACGTCACCCTTGCCGCTCTGGGCGTCGACCTTCCAGCCCTGCTCGGCGATCCAGTTGAGGAGCGCCACGTCCTGCGTGTTGCCCAGCTGAGGGGTGGCGATCTTCTTGCCCTTGACGTCCTTCAGGGACGTGATCTTCTTCGGGTTCACCACCAGCTTCACACCGCCGGAGGCCGAACCGCCGATGATGCGCAGGCTCTTGCCGTCCGACTTGGTGTAGCCGTTGATCGAGGGGGAGGGGCCGATCCAGCCGATGTCGATGGAGCCCGAGTTCAGGGCCTCGATCTCGGACGGGCCCGCGTTGAAGATCTGGTAGTCCGCCTTGGTGGCGCCCAGGTCCTTCTGGAAGATGCCCTGTTGACGGCCGACGAGTGCGGTCGCGTGGGTCAGGTTGCCGAAGTAGCCGATCTTGACGGAGTCGAGTCCGTCGATCTTCTTGGCGCCGGCGGCGACCTTGGTGGTGTCGTCGTTCTTGGACTCGGACCCGTAGCCGCAGGCTGCGAGGGTCAGCAGGGGGAGTGCGGCGAGCGCGGCTATGCCGCGACGGAACAGCTTCGAGCGGTTGGCAGGCACGGGAGGGTTTCCTCTCGTTGGCCCGGCGGTCACGGTCTCTCAGGTCGTGGCCGGGAGTTCGGCAAAGGGTCTTCGTCGCTTCCGGGACGTCGGGTGGGGGGACGGGGCGCGCAAGCGGTGCGCGTACGTCAGCGCACACATCGCGCCACTCCGCCCTGCCCGCTGCCGAGGGCGCCGCTGCCGACGCGGCCGCCCTCCTTCGCGAACGTCGAGTAGACGTCGGTCGTCGTCATGTCAGAAGTCCCAGCCGTCGTCCCCGGCCGCGTCCTTGACCGGCTCGGGGGAGGCGAACGACTCGCCGACCATGCCCGCGGTCAGCGTCGTGCCGTCGCTCGGGTCGATCAGGATGAAGGAACCGGTGCGGCGCGAGTCGGCGTAGGAGTCGACCGGCAGCGGCTCGGCGGTACGGATCTTCACCCGGCCGATGTCGTTGGCGACGAGCCGGCCCGGGTGCGGGTGCAGGGACAGGTCGTCGAGGGTGAGGCGGGACGGGATGTCCTTCACGATCGCCTTGACCGTGCGGGTGCCGTGCTTGAGCAGCACCCGGTGGCCGACGGTCAGCGGCTCGTCGGCCACATGGCAGACGGTCGCCTCCACGTCCTGCGTGGTGGCCGGCGCGTCCTTTGTGGGAACGATCAGGTCGCCGCGCGAGACGTCGATGTCGTCCTCGAGCAGAAGCGTCACCGACTGCGTCGTCCACGCCACGTCCACCGGCTCGCCGAGCAGGTCGATACCGGAGATCCGCGTGGTCCGCCCGGACGGCAGGACCGTGACCTCCTCGCCGACCCGGAAGGTGCCGGCCGCGATCTGGCCCGCGTAGCCCCGGTAGTCCGGGTGCTCGGCGGTCTGCGGCCGGATCACGTACTGCACGGGCAGCCGGGCGTGGCAGTGCGCCAGGTCATGGCTCACGGGAACGGTTTCCAGGTGTTCCAGGACCGTGGGGCCGCCGTACCAGTCCATGTTCGCGGACGGCTCCACCACGTTGTCGCCGGCCAGTGCCGAGATCGGGATCGCGGTGACCTCGGGCACGCCCAGCTCGGTCGCGTACGCCGTGAACTCCTCGGCGATCGCGGCGAACACCGTCTCCTCGTACCCGACGAGGTCCATCTTGTTGACCGCGAGGACGACGTGCGGGACCCGCAGCAGCGCCGCGATCGCCGCGTGCCGGCGGGTCTGCTCGACCACGCCGTTGCGGGCGTCGACGAGGACCACGGTCAGCTCGGCGGTGGAGGCACCGGTGACCATGTTCCGGGTGTACTGCACATGGCCGGGCGTGTCGGCCAGGATGAACCGGCGCCGGGGCGTGGCGAAGTAGCGGTACGCCACGTCGATGGTGATGCCCTGCTCCCGCTCGGCGCGCAGGCCGTCGGTGAGCAGCGCGAGGTCCGGGCCGTCCTGGCCGCGGCTCGCGGAGGCCCGCTCCACGGCCTCCAGCTGGTCGGTGAGGACCGACTTGGAGTCGTGCAGCAGCCGTCCGACGAGCGTGGACTTGCCGTCGTCGACGGAGCCGGCGGTGGCGAACCGCAGCAGCGTGGTGGCCGAGAGCGCCTCGGTCGTGGTCGTGCTCATGCTTAGAAGTACCCCTCGCGCTTGCGGTCTTCCATCGCGGCCTCGGACAGTTTGTCGTCGGCGCGGGTCGCGCCCCGCTCGGTGAGCCGGGAGGCGGCGATCTCGGTGATCACGGCCTCCAGCGTGGTCGCGTCGGAGTCGACGGCGCCCGTGCAGGACATGTCACCGACCGTGCGGTAGCGCACGAGCCGCTTCTCGACGCTCTCGCCGTCCCTGGGGCCGCCCCACTCGCCGGCGGTCAGCCACATACCGCCCCGCTGGAACACCTCGCGCTCGTGCGCGAAGTAGATCTGCGGCAGCTCGATGCCCTCGCGGGCGATGTACTGCCAGACGTCCAGCTCGGTCCAGTTGGACAGCGGGAAGACCCGGACGTGCTCGCCCGGCGCGTGCCGGCCGTTGTACAGGTTCCACAGCTCGGGGCGCTGGCGGCGCGGGTCCCACTGGGAGAACTCGTCGCGCAGCGAGAACACCCGCTCCTTGGCGCGGGCCTTCTCCTCGTCCCGGCGGCCACCGCCGAAGACCGCGTCGAACCGCTCGCTCTGGATCTTCTCCGTCAGGGGGAGGGTCTGGAGCGGATTACGGGTGCCGTCGGGCCGTTCCTTGAGCACACCCCGGTCGATGTAGTCCTGGACGGAGGCCACGTGCAGGCGCAGACCGTGCTTCTCGACGGTGCGGTCCCGGTACTCGAGCACCTCAGGGAAGTTGTGCCCCGTGTCCACTTGCAGCAGCGAGAACGGCACGGACGCCGGGGCGAAGGCCTTCAGCGCCAGGTGCAGCATGACGATCGAGTCCTTGCCGCCGGAGAACAGGATCACCGGGTTCTCGAACTCGCCCGCCACCTCACGGAAGATGTGCACCGCCTCGGACTCCAGCGCGTCCAGGTGCGACAGGGCGTACGGGCTGCCCGTGCCGTCCTTCACCGTGGCGACCGTGGTCATGCCAGTCCCCTCTCGCTCAGCAGGGCGTACACGCCGGCCGCGGACTCCTGCACGGTCTGGTGCTGCGACTCGATCCGCAGGTCCGGCGTCTCGGGCTCCTCGTACGGGTCGTCCACGCCGGTCAGCCCGGCCAGCTCGCCCGCCGCCTGCTTGGCGTACAGCCCCTTCACGTCCCGCACCGAGCACACCTCGACGGGCGTCGCCACATGGACCTCCAGGTACGACGTCCCGTTCTCCGCGTGCCGCTTGCGCACCGCGTCCCGGCTGTCCGTGTAGGGCGCGATCACCGGCACCAGCGCCTTGACGCCGTTACGGGCCAGCAGTTCGGCGACGAAGCCGATGCGCTGCACGTTGGTGTGCCGGTCCTCGCGGGAAAAGCCGAGGCCCGCCGAGATGAACTCGCGGATCTCGTCCCCGTCGAGCACCTCGACGCGATGGCCCTCGGCGCGCAGCCGGCCGGCCAGCTCGTACGCGATGGTGGTCTTGCCGGCGCTCGGCAGACCCGTGAGCCAGACGGTGGCTCCGGTGGTCACGTGGTTCTCCTGAGGATCGTGATGGTTCGTCATCCGTGCAGCCCGCACTCGGTCTTGGCGCGGCCCGCCCAGCGGCCGGCGCGTGCGTCCTCGCCCTCCAGGACCCGCCGGGTGCACGGGGCGCAGCCGACGGAGGCGTAGCCGTCCATCAGCAACGGGTTGGTGAGGACACCGTGTTCGGCGACGTACGCGTCCACGTCGTCCTGCGTCCAGCGGGCGATCGGGGAGATCTTGACCTTCTGCCGCTTCTCGTCCCAGCCGACGACCGGGGTGTTCGCCCGGGTCGGGGACTCGTCGCGGCGCAGGCCGGTCGCCCACGCCTGGTAGCTCTTCAGCCCCTCTTCGAGCGGCTTGACCTTCCGCAGCGCGCAGCACAGGTCCGGGTCGCGGTCGTGCAGCTTCGGACCGTACTCGGCGTCCTGCTCGGCGACCGTCTGCTTCGGCGTGAGGGTGATGACGTTGACGTCCATCACGGCCTCCACGGCGTCCCGGGTGCCGATGGTCTCCGGGAAGTGGTAGCCGGTGTCGAGGAAGACGACGTCGACGCCCTTCAGCACGCGCGAGGCGAGATGGGCGACCACGGCGTCCTCCATGGACGAGGTGACGCAGAACCTCGTGCCGAAGGTGTCGACCGCCCACCGCAGGATCTCCAGTGCGGAGGCGTCCTCCAGATCGCGGCCCGCCCGCTCGGCGAGCGCCTTCAACTCCTCGGTCCTACGCTGTTCCTGAGTCGTCGTCATGTCCGGTCGTCCCCTCCGTTGTCGGCTCGCTGCAGCCCCCGGGCGAGCAGCCCCAGGAACTTCAGCTGGAATGCGCGGTTGCACGCCGCGCATTCCCAGGCGCCGTGACCCGCCTCGTGGGGACGCAGGTCCTCGTCACCGCAGTAGGGGCAGTAGAAGGGCGCGGCCCGCTCGCTCACGACAGCGCCTCCTCGGAAGCCCGCGCGGCCCAGGTCGCGAACCGCTCGCCGTCCTCGCGCTCCGCCTGGTAGCGCTTGAGGACCCGCTCGACGTAGTCGGGCAGTTCCTCCGAAGTGACCTTCAGACCGCGGACCTTGCGGCCGAAGCCCGGCTCCAGGCCCAGCGCGCCGCCGAGGTGCACCTGGAAGCCCTCGACCTGCTCGCCCTTGTCGTTCAGGACGAGCTGGCCCTTGAGACCGATGTCCGCCACCTGGATACGGGCGCAGGCGTTCGGGCAGCCGTTGATGTTGATGGTGATCGGCTCGTCGAAGTCCGGGATGCGGCGCTCCAGTTCGTCGATCAGCGAGATGCCGCGCGCCTTGGTCTCCACGATGGCGAGCTTGCAGAACTCGATGCCGGTGCAGGCCATGGTGCCGCGCCGGAACGGGGAGGGGCTGACCGACAGGTCCAGCGCCTCCAGGCCGGCCACCAGTGACTCGACCTGCGCCTCCTCGACGTCCAGCACGATCATCTTCTGCTCGACCGTGGTGCGGACCCGGCCCGAGCCATGCGCCTCGGCGAGGTCGGCGATCTTGGACAGCAGGGTGCCGTCCACCCGGCCGACGCGCGGCGCGAAGCCGACGTAGAACCGCCCGTCCTGCTGCCGGTGCACACCCACATGGTCGCGCCAGCGCTCCACGGGCTGCGCGGGCGCCGGACCGTCGACCAGCTTCCGCTTCAGGTACTCGTCCTCCAGCACCTGACGGAACTTCTCCGCACCCCAGTCGGCGACCAGGAACTTCAGGCGGGCACGGGTACGCAGGCGCCGGTAGCCGTAGTCACGGAAGATCGAGATGACGCCCTCGTAGACGTCCGGGACCTCGTCCAGCGGTACCCACGCGCCGAGCCGCACACCGATCTTCGGGTTGGTGGACAGGCCACCGCCGACCCACAGGTCGAAGCCGGGCCCGTGCTCGGGGTGGTTCACGCCCACGAACGCGACGTCGTTGATCTCGTGCGCCACGTCCAGCAGCGGCGAGCCGGAGACCGCGGACTTGAACTTGCGGGGCAGGTTCGAGAACGCCTTGTTGCCGACGATCCGGCGGTGGATCTCCTCGACGGCCGGGGTGCCGTCGATGATCTCGTCCGCGGCGATGCCCGCGACCGGCGAACCGAGGATCACGCGGGGCGTGTCACCGCAGGCCTCGGTTGTGGACAGCCCGACGGCCTCGAGGCGCTCCCAGATCTCCGGGACGTCCTCGATCCGGATCCAGTGGAACTGCACGTTCTGCCGGTCGGTGATGTCCGCGGTGCCTCGCGCGAACTCCTGCGAGATCTCACCGATCACCCGCAGTTGCGCCGTCGACAGCCGCCCGCCGTCGATCCGCACCCGCAGCATGAAGTACTCGTCGTCCAGCTCCTCCGGCTCCAGGATCGCAGTCTTGCCGCCGTCGATCCCGGGCCGGCGCTGGGTGTACAGCCCCCACCAGCGCATCCGCCCGCGCAGGTCGTTGGGGTCGATCGAGTCGAAGCCGCGCTTGGAGTAGATCGTCTCAATGCGTGTCCGCACATTGAGACCGTCGTCATCCTTCTTGAACTGCTCGTTGCCGTTGAGCGGGGTGAAGTGGCCCACCGCCCACTGACCCTCACCACGGTGACGGCTCACCTTGCGGCGGGGCGCGGAGGCGGCGGGGTTCGGCGGAGTGGCGGCCATGGTTCTACGTCCTTCGGGACCGGTGGGAATCGGCTCTCACCTGCACATATGCCGCGCACGCGGACAGGCGTGCGCGGCATTGCGCAAGGAAAAATCAGGCAGGGGGTTCGCGGCGGTGCTGGGGCGGTCAGCTCGCCGGACAGATGGCGCTGGACATGCGGCCGAGGTCGACGTGCCGCCGACTCACCAAGGCAATTCCAGTTCCAGACATGACGGAAGCGTGTCACGGCGATCTGGACACAGTCCAGCTTTATCCATCATGCGGACACCCTTGTCCCGCAATGTGGGACAAGAGTGTCGTCGCTCACATGCCGTGCGGGAAGGCTTGTCCCGGCAGGTCAGGCCGGGTATGCACCGGGCCACGGCCCCGGCGTCGGCACCTCGGGCTCCAGCTCGACCTTGGTGTCGAACAGCTTGAAGCCACGCCGCTGGTAGTTGTCCATGGCGAACTCGCCGTCCTTGCTGCAGGTGTGCAGCCACACCCGCTTCGTCGGCGTCCGCTCGGGCCACCGCTCGGCCAGGTCCCAGGCGCGGGCCGTACCGTACGACAGCAGATGGCCGCCGATGCGCCGGCCGCGGAAGGCGGGGATCAGCCCGAAGTAGACGATCTCCACCACGCCCTCGTCCTGCGGGTCCAGCTCCACATAGCCGGCCGGGGTGCCGCGGTCGTAGGCCACCCAGGTCTCCACACCCGGCCGCTCCAGATGCTCCTGCCACCGGGCGTACGTCCAGCCCAGCCGGTCGATCCAGCGGATGTCGCCGCCGACCGAGGCGTAGAGGAAGCGGCTGAACTCGGGCGAGGGAACCTCGGCGCGGACGATCCGGACGTCGCCGTCGGGCACGGCGGCGGGCAGGAGGTCGGCCGGCGAGGTCTGCTCCAGGGACCAGGTGGTGACAGGGACGCTGCTCATGCGGGCCAGGGAACCATCCCGGCGCACGGTCTGTCGATCGACCGGGTCACCCCAGCGAGCGGTCGAGTTCCGCCAGGGGCACGGCGAAGAGCATCCGGTCGGACAGCGACCAGACCTCGCCCGTCTCCTGCCAGTACGACAACGACCCCGCCGACCGCGCCCAGCAGCGGTGTGAGGCGTCCGCGCCGCAGTGCGCGCCCTTCGCCCCCGTGGCGTCCTGCCGCCACAGGCCGCCGTGCCCGTCCTGCGAACCGGGCAGATGTCCCACATACCAGGACGGCTGTTCCGACCCGGGCCGCCGGTACGACAGCACGCCCCGGATGCCGGCCGCCCGCGTCCGGTACGACTCCACCGCCTCCACCCGCCCCGCGGAGTCCGTGGCGAGCAGTCCGCCGCGCGCGGGATCCGTACTGAACGCGTACCGCCACAGCCGGGCGCCGCGGTCACCGTCCGGCGCGGTCCACTCCGCGGCGACCAGGCTGTCGGGCACGGTGCCCCGGTCGAGGGCGAGCGCGCCGGGGCAGGGCGGCCCGGAGCGGGCGCAGCGGCCGGCGGTGAAACGGTACGAGCCGATCGCGGGCATCACGTACCGGTAGCCGTCGGCGGACCAGCCACCGGGCACCCGGCCGATCGCGGCCCCGTCGACGCTGGTGCGCTGGATCCGGTCGAGGTCGTAGACGTACAGCGCGTCGGCGCCGCCGGTCCTGGCGGTGACCAGCAGCTTGTCCTTGTACCAGACCATCCCGGAGATCCCGGAGCCGAGGCCCCGGTAGTCACGGCCGCCGTCGACCGGCACCACCAGCAGCACCCAGCGGTAGGCCAGGCGGGTGGAGTCGTCGGCGTTCACGAAGGCCACCCTGGCCAGGCCCCGCTCGGCGGTGCGGCCGGTGGTGGTGCTGTGGGTCCAGCCGGCGAGCACCACCCGGTGGGCACCCCACACCCCGTCGTCGTCGGCGTCCCCGGACGTGCTCACAGACGCCGGCCGCCAGTCCGTGCCGGCGGTGTCCGCCCGGTCCCAGCAGTAGGCACGTGTGGCGGCCGGCGCGACCGGCAGCGACGCGCGGTCGGAAGAGGAGCAGTCGGCGGATTCGCGCATCCCGCGGTCGGCGCTCGCCAGGACGGCGTCCACCCCGACCGGACCGCCCATCGCGGCGGACAGCCGGTTCAACGAGCGGGCGGGAACCAGATGCTCCTCCAGCCGGAGCCGGCCGGTCTGCGCCGGGGAGGAGAGCGCCCGGAGCGCACCGGGGCTGTCGGTGACGTCCGCCTGGGAGACGCTGATCAGGGTGGCGGCCGCGGTGAGCGCCAGCGCGGTCCCGGTCAGGACCGCGCGCAGTGCGGCGCCCCGCCTGCGCCGGCGATGTCTGCCGCGTTGCTTCATCTCGTCGTCCCCTCTTCCAGGGCTCCTTCACCGCCGAGGCACGCCGGCCGCCGGTGGGCCAACTGCGCCTGATGATCCCTACGTTGACGCAAGAGACAGCCGCAAAGGCCCCTAGGGGATGCTACGGCAGTCACGGCCCGCGCAGGGCGAAGACCCCGTACATATGTGGAAGACACGCTCATCCAACCGCGGACCCGCCGCCCCGAGCGGCCGACCGGCTCCGCGTGATCGCCGGTGCCATCGAGGAAGGCAGCAGGTCACGAGGGTCGTCGGGGAGCCGCACCTCGATCTCCGCGTCCTCGCGAAAACGATACGGCCGATGCTGGAGAAGCTCCCCGAAATACCGCCGGATCCGGGACATCTCTGCCCGTACCGTCACCGTACGTGAGGGGTCCCCGAACAGATCCCCGGCCAGCGCCGCCGCGCCCCGGCCCGACCGGTGGGCGGCGAGCAGGTACAGCAACTCGGCGTGCCGGGGACTGAGTTCACGCGACCACGACCCCGCCGAGCCGGAGACCGTCAGCGTGCTTCGGCCCGGCCTGGCCAGGTCCAGCACGATCCGCGTGGCCGTCCCGAGCGGCTCCTCGGCCACCCGCAGCAACCAGCCCCCGGCCAGCGGCTCCACCGCGCAGGAACCCAGCGACGGCAGCCACCGGTGGCCCGGCGCCAGCGACTTGGGCAGTGCGACGCGCCGCACGTACGGCATCCCCGACACGGCCGCCGTCCAGCCGTCCCGGTCCACCACCAGAGCCCGCCCGTCCAGCCGGGCCAGCACCGGAGCCGCCACCGACCGCAGCCGCTCCAGCGAGTTCAGGTGCACCTCCCGCAGCCGCGCCTCGGCCAGCTTGGCCACCGAGTCCACCCAGGCGAGGGTCGCCGGGTGCATGGTCTCCAGCGGACCGCTGACGTCCACCACACCGATCAGCCGCCCGTCCCTGGGATCGGTGATCGGCGCGCCTGTACACGTCCAGGAGGCGTGCGAGCGGACGAAGTGCTCGGCGGCGAAGACCTGCACGGGCCGTCGCACGACCGCCGGGGTACCGATCCCGTTGGTGCCGACGACGTCCTCCCGCCAGTCCGCACCCAGTTCGAAGCCGAGCCCGTCCGCCTTGCGCAGCACCGGGGATGCGCCCTCCCGCCACAGCACCCGTCCGTCGGAGTCCGCGACGACCATGATGTGCTGGGCGACATCGGCGACCGAAAGCAGCCCCTCACGCAGCACCGGCAGGACATGCCTGAGCGGCGACTCTTCGCGCCGGCGCCGCACTTCGTCGAAGGACAGCAGCCCGGACCGGAAGTCGTGGTCGGGATCGACACCACTGCGCAGCATGCGGCCCCAGGACTGCTCGATCACCGGCCGGGGCGCGATCCTCGCCCGCTGACCGGCAAGTGTGGCGTCGCGTACCTCGCTCAGCAGCCGCGCCGCCAGGGGCGCGTCCACGGCGGCCAGGCGCGCGACGTTCATCGGCGGGTTCACCACGGGGGCCTCCGGGAGGGGCGTCGAACAAAGTTGTCAAGCTGTCCGGGCGGCGGTTTCCGGACCGGCTGTGCCTCTCATAGTGCCGCTCCGAGCAGGCCGGAGGCAGACACTCCACACACGTGCCGCGACAAGTTGCAACCCCTTGCAACCCTGGTGGACGGCCGGAGGGTGGCCGAGACTTGTCGCGTCCGCGGGCTCAACGGGCCCGTGTGGTGGGGGTGGTGCCGTGTCGGCGCAGCACCACCCCCTCCGGGGACGTGGCCGGTTTCGCTGGTGGCGGTGCGCCGGCGGCCGTAGGGCGCGGGCGGTTGCTCGCGCCGGTCCCCGCGCCCCCGGGTGCATCACCGCACCCCGCGCTCAAGAGACCGGACGCGCCCGTTCCACAATCGGCTTCAGATCCAGGCCCGTTGGCAGGGTGCCGAACGACGCCCCGTGGTCGCCGCCCAGGCGGGACGCGCAGAAAGCGTCTGCTACCTCCGGCGGGGCGAACCGGATCAGCAGGGAGCCCTGGAGGACGAGCGCAAGGCGTTCCACGAGCCGCCTGGCCCGGCCCTCGACGGCGTCCAGGTCGGCGAGTTCGGTGAACAGGTCCTTCACGGCGCGGTCGAGGCGGTGATCGGCGCCGTGCGCCCGGCCGATCTCGGTCAGGCAGGCGTCCAGCGCGCCCGGCTCCCGCTGCAGGGCCCGGAGCACGTCCAGCGCCTGCACGTTCCCGGCGCCTTCCCAGACGGAGTTCAGCGGCGACTCCCGTACCAGCCGGGGCAGGCCCGACTCCTCGACGTAGCCGTTCCCGCCCAGGCACTCCGCCGCCTCGACCGCGAGGGGCGCACAGCGCTTGGTGATCCAGTACTTGGCGGCTGGCACCGCAAGCCGCAGGAAGGCACGTTCCCGCTCGCCGCCGTCGTCGTAGGCGGCCGCGAGCCGGAGCGCGAGCGCGGTCGCGGCCTCGGACTCCAGCGCCAGGTCGGCGAGGACGTTGCGCATCAGCGGCTTGTCGACCAGCCGGCCGCCGAAGGCCTCCCGGTAGGTGCAGTGATGGACGGCCTGCGCCACCGCCTGCCGCATCAGGCCCGCCGAGCCGAGCGCGCAGTCCAGCCGGGTCGCCGCGACCATCTCGATGATCGTCCGCACCCCGCGCCCCTCCTCGCCGACCCGGCGGGCCCAGGTGCCCGCGAACTCCACCTCGGCGGAGGCGTTGGAACGGTTGCCCAGCTTGTCCTTCAGCCGCTGGACGAGGAAGACGTTGCGGGTGCCGTCCGGCAGGACGCGCGGCACCAGGAAGCAGGTGAGACCGTCCGGGGCCTGGGCGAGGACGAGGAACGCGTCCGACATCGGGGCCGAGCAGAACCACTTGTGCCCGGTCAGCGTGTACGTGCCGGCCTCGGCGAGCGGCCGGGCCTCGGTGGTGTTCGCGCGGACGTCGCTGCCGCCCTGCTTCTCGGTCATGCCCATACCGAAGAGCGCCCCGGCCTTCCGCGCGGCGGGCCGCAGCTCCCGGTCGTAGACCGTGGACGTCAGGCGCGGCTCCCACTCGGCGGCGAGCCCGGCGTCGGTGCGCAGCGCCGGCACGGCCGCGTGGGTCATCGACAGCGGACAGCAGTTGCCCGCCTCGGCCTGCGTCCAGACCAGGAACCCGGCGGCCCGGCGCACGTGCCCCGACGGCCGGGTCCAGGCGCCGGTCAGGCCCGCCGAGACGCCCTTGCCGAGCAGCCGGTGCCAGGCCGGGTGGAAGTCGACCTCGTCGATCCGGTGGCCGTACCGGTCGTGGGTGCGCAGCCGGGGCGGGTGCTCGTTCGCCTGCACGCCCCACTCCTGCACCTGCGCCGAGCCCGCGGCGCGGCCCAGCGCGGACAGCTCGGCACGCACCTCGTCGAGCACGTCCGGACCGGTGTGCCGCTCGACGGCCTCCACGAGGGCCAGGTCGGTGGCGAAGACGTCGTGGCCGACCAGCGGGGGCGGCTGGTTCGTCACGGTGTGGGTGGAGAGGCCTGCCATGATTGCGAACCTACCCGGAACGGCGGTGGTGATGGCCTCCAGAGTGGCACAGCGGCACCGCCTGGCGCGCCGGACGCGGTCATCCGGCCCGGAAGGTGAGGGCGGTCCTCCGCTGCGGATACCTTTGGGTCGTGCAGCCAGCAAGTGAACCCCCCGAGCGGCCCGCCGGTCGCCTCCACCGGGCCAGAGCCCTCTACCGGAACGTCTCCAAACGCCGGACCGCCTGGCTGTTGCTCAAGGACACCGTCAACTCCTGCATGGAGTACCGCATCCTGGGCCTGGCGGCCGAGGCGGCGTTCTTCACGCTGCTGTCCGTGCCGCCCCTGCTGCTCTGCCTCATCGGGCTGCTCGCCTACGTCGACACCTGGACCGGCGCCCACACCATCAACAGCCTCGAGACCAACATCCTCGAGGCCTCGCGGACGGTCCTGTCCGACAAGGGCGTGAAGGAGATCACCCAGCCCATCCTGCACGACGTGATGAAGGGCGGCAGGCCCGACGTCATCTCCCTCGGCTTCGTCTTCGCCCTGTGGTCGGGATCGCGAGCGGTGAACGTCTTCATCGACACCATCACCGTCATGTACGGCCTCGACGGCGTCCGGGGCATCGTGAAGACGCGGATGATGTCGTTCCTGCTGTTCATCGTGGCGCTGCTGATCGGCTCCGTGGCGCTGCCGCTGATGGTGGCGGGCCCGGACGCGGTGGTACGGGTGGTGCCCTGGTCGGAGACGGTGGTGCAGGTCCTGTACTGGCCGGTCGTCATCGTCCTGTCCGTCGCCTTCCTGACGACCCTGTACCACGTCTCCGTGCCGGTCCGCTCCCCGTGGATCGAGGACGTCCCCGGCGCCCTCGTCGCCCTGGCCATGTGGGTCCTCGGCAGCTTCCTGCTGCGGATCTACCTCGTGCACACCATCGAGGGCGCCACCATCTACGGCTCCCTCGCCGCCTCCGTCGCCGTCCTCCTGTGGATCGGTGTGTCGGCCTTCGCCGTCCTCGTCGGCGCGGCCGTGAACGCCGCCATCGACCGGGTCTGGCCCGCCGCCGCCACGGCCGCGGCCCGCGCGGCCAACGAGCGGATCCGGGAGGCCCAGGTAGCCGAGTACGTCGCCTGGGCCGCGGCGGGCCGCGAGGTCGACCCCGACGACCCCGACATGCCCTCCGAGTTCCCCGAGCGCTGGTCCCGCTTCCTGCCCCCGGAGGACGTCACGTCCCGCCTGCGCGCCCACGCCAAGCACCCCCACCACTCCCACAAGACCAACGGCCGGCACCCGCACGAGGCGGGCGGGGGCGAGGACACGGCACACCGGCAGTAGTGACGGTCGGGTCGCGCATGGGGACGGGGGTCCGCATGGGGACGGGGGGTGAGTGTCCGCCGGTGGGTGCGGCCGGTCCGGGACCACCCTGGACCCCGACAGTTCCGGGACCGGTTCCGGAACCGCCGCGGACCTCCGCGCGGCCCCGTGACGGTCTCAGGCCTGCCACGTCCCGGCCGCCGCCGCCTCGCGGGCGAAGTCGGCGAAGTCCCGCGGCGCCCGGCCCAGCACCTGCCGTACGCCGTCCGAGACGTGTGCGTTGCGCCCGTCGAGCAGGGAGGCGAACAGGTCGACCAGGAACTCCGCCTCCTCGGGCGGCACCCCGAACCCGGCCAGCCGCGCACCGTAGTCCCGCGGCGACACCTCCCGGTACGCCAGCTCCCGCCCGGCCGCCGCCGCGACCTCGGCGACCGCCTCACCGAAGGTCAGCAGCCGCGGCCCCGACACCTCCAGCGTCCGCCGCACATACCGGTCGCCGCCGGTCAGCGCCGCCACCACCACGTCGGCGACGTCCCGCACATCGACGAACGGTTCCCGTGCCGCCCCACCGCCCGGAAACACCAGCTCCCCGCCCTCCCGCAACTCCGCGAGCAGCGGCCCCTCGCTGAAGTTCTGCGCGAACCACGCGGCCCGTACCACCGTCCACCGAGCCCGCGACTCCGCCAGCACCTCCTCCGTCGCCAGGGCCTGCTCCTCGCCGCGGGCCGACAGCAGCACCAGCCGCCGCACGCCCGCCCCCACCGCCGCTCGGGCGAACCGGCCGACCGTATCCGGCGCGTCCGGTGCGCCCACGTCGTACGGGTGGACGAGGTAGGCCGCGTCGGCGCCGCCCAGCACCGGCTCCCAGGTGCTCGGGTCCTGCCAGTCGAAGCCACGCGCGCGGGAGGCCGGGCGAACCGCCAGACCCGCCGCGCGTGCCGCCGCCGCGACCCGGCTGCCGGTCCGGCCGGAGGCACCGGTCACGACCACCGTGGACACCGCCGCGTCCGGCGCGCGCTGCCCGCTCCTCTGCGCGTCCTGCGCTTCCTGAGCGTTCTGCGTGTTCTGGGCGTTCTGCGTGTTCTGCGTGCTCTGCGTCATGGCCGTCAGTCAACTGCCGTGCCGGGCCGGGCGACATCGTCGAACCGCTCGTCTCCATATGCGTGCGTCTACGCTGCCCCCATGGACGCACTCGCGGGTCTGCTGGACGGTCCACGCGCGCACGGAGCCTTTCTGATCCGGGCCTGCTTCGACCCGCCGTGGTCCGTGCGGGTGGAGGACGAGGCGCCGCTGCGCGCGGCACCGCCTGCATCACCGCCGACGCGGACGGCGTGCCGGTGCGGCTCGCACCGGGAGACCTGGCCATCGCCCGCGGCCCGGACCCGTACACCTGCGGCGACCAGCCGGACACCGCACCGCAGGCGCTGATCCTGCCCGGCGGCGAGTGCCGCTACCCCGACGGCACCTCCCTGAACGGCTCCATGGACCTCGGGGTGCGTACCTGGGGCGACCGCCCCGACGCCGGCACGGTGATGCTGATCGGCACCTATCCGATGCGCGGCGAGATCAGCGGGCGCCTGCTCGACGCCCTGCCGCCCCTGCTCACCCTCCCCGCCGACCTGTGGGCCTGCCCGCTGACGCCCCTGCTCGCCGAGGAGATCGTCCGTGACGAACCCGGGCAGGAGGTGGTCCTGGACCGCCTCCTCGACCTGCTGCTCATCAGCGCGCTGCGAGCCTGGTTCTCCAGGCCGGAGGCGGTAGCCCCCGCCTGGTACCGGGCGCTGGGCGACCCGGTCGTCGGGCGCGCGCTGCGCCTGCTGCAGGACGACCCGGCGCACCCGTGGACGGTGGCCGCGCTCGCCACCAAGGCCGGGGTCTCCCGTGCGGCGCTCGCCCGCCGCTTCACCGACCTCGTGGGCGAACCCCCGATGTCCTACCTGACCGGTTGGCGGCTGGCCCTCGCCGCCGACCGGCTGCGCGACACCGACCTCACCCTCGACACCATCGCCCGCCAGGTCGGTTACGGCGGCGCGTTCGCCCTCTCCACCGCGTTCAAGCGTGTGTACGGCGTGAGCCCGCAGGAACACCGCTCCGGCCGCGGCGGGGGCCGGCCCTGAGCGGCGCCCCTGAAGACTCTGCCGCCTCTCTCCACCCGATGAGTGATCCCGCGCTCCACCCGCATTCCACCCGCTTTCCACCCACCTCTCCACCCGTGCTCCGATCCGCCCGACACCGCGCCTGACCTAGCGTTTCTGCGCGGGCCGGGATCGTCCGGCAGGCGGCGCGGCGGGCCTGGTGCCGCCCTCGTCGCGAGGGCGTCGCCACGAAGGGGAGGCGAACGACATGGTGGTGGGCAATGTGGACACAGCAGGCCGTGAACGGCGGCGGGACAGCGCGGTGAGGAAGGGCAGGTGGACCCACGGCCCGCTGCTCTCGATCGCCGTCGACATCGTCCTGCCGCTCCTCGTCTACTACGCGGCCCGCGCCCTGGGTGCGGGCCAGGGTCCGGCCCTGCTGCTCAGCGGCGCGCCACCCGCCCTGCGCCTGGTGACGGGCGCGGTGCGGCAGCGCCGCATCGACGGCGTGGACCTGTTCTTCACGGTGCTGCTCGCCGCCGCAGCGCTGACCACCCTGATCGGCGGCAGCACGAGGGTCCTGCTGTTCAAGGACGCGGCGCTGTCCCTGGTGGTCGGCGGCTGGGTGCTCGGCACCGGCTTCAGCGCCAGGCCGCTGGCCTTCCAGCTGGGTCAGCGACTGCACCGGGGCCCGGCAGCCCGGATACGGGCGGAGATGTGGCAGGACTCCGCCGAGTTCCGCCGGGGCCTGCGTGTCCTGACCGTGGTCTGGGGCGCCGAGCAACTGCTCGACGGCGGTGTCGGCACACTCGCGGCCGCCACGCTGCCCACCGACACGGTGCCGCTGCTCGCCCGAGTCGTCTCGCTCCTGCTGCTCGCCCTGGTCGCCCTGGCCAGCGCCGCCTACGCCCGCCGTTTCCGCACCCGGCACGGCCTGCCCCTGTTCGGCGCGCCCGGCACCGAGGGCGCACCCGACTCCCCGGGCACCCCAGGAGCCCCGGGCACGCCGGCAGAGGGGCGGCAGTCAGCGGCGAACGGCGCGATACGCACCTCGGCGTCCCCTGCGGTCCCGGCGTCCCCTGCGGTCCCGGCGTCCCCGGCCTCCGAGGTGAGCGAGCGGTCGCATGCCCGGCGCCGGGCGTCGTCGGCGACGTAGGCTGGCGCCGTGTACGCGGAGCGGGCGTCCCGGCTGACCGGCGCGGTCGTCTGGACGAACACCCCGGACGGGGCCGGTGACGGACCCGTGCTGCCCGACGGCTGCATGGATCTGCTGTGGAGCGAGGGCCGCCTGCTGGTCGCGGGCCCCGACACGCGCCCCTACGTCCCCGAGGGCCCACCCCGTTTCTGGGCGGGCGTCCGCTTCTTCCCCGGCACCGCGCCCACCCTGCTCGGCGTACCCGCGCACGAACTGCGGGACCTGCGGGTCGAGCTGGCCGACCTCTGGCCCGCCACCCGGGTCCGGTGGCTGCGCGACCGGGTCGAGATGGCGCCCGACCCGGCGACGGCCCTGGAGGACATCGCCCTGGAGCAGGCCGAGCGGACCACGGCCCCCGACCCGCTGCTGCACCGGCTCGTGGAGCGACTGGACGAGGGCCGCCCGGTGGCCACCACGGCCGCCGAACTCGGCATCGGCACCCGCACCTTGCACCGCCGCTGCCTGAGCGCGTTCGGCTACGGCCCGAAGACCCTGGCCCGCATCCTGCGCCTGCAGCGGGCGCTGGCGCTGGCTCGCTCGGGGACGTCGTACGCCGAGACGGCCGTCCGCGCGGGCTACGCCGACCAGCCCCACCTCGCCCGCGAGGTGCGGGAGTTGACGGGCATGCCGCTCGGGGAGCTACTCGGCGGCCGGTAGCGGAGCGAACAGGTCGACCCCGTTGCCGTCGGGGTCGTGCACGGTGGCGTACCGCTGTCCCCAGAAGGCGTCCCACGGCTTCAGCTCGCCGTGGTACCCGGCGGTCACCAGGTCCTCATACAGGGCGTCGACCTCGGCGGGGGACCCGCACCGGAAGGCGACCCCCACGCGGCCACCGCCCTCGGGCGGCTGCCAGCCGGGGTGGAAGGAACGGATGGTCTCCTCGGTGTCCAGGGCGAAGACCAGTCCGCCGGGCAGCTGGGCATTGACGTGCGGCTGCTCCTCGGATCCCTCGGGGAAGACGAGTCCGAGGCGGCGGTAGAAGGCGAGCGAGGCTGCCATGTCGGAGGTCACCACGCCGATCAGCGCGAATTGTGCGGTCATGCCGCCACCGTAGGCACGGGCGGACCGCCCCGTCTTGAAGGAATCGGACACCGGCCGCCGGAGGGCGGCCGGCTCAGCCGAAGGTGACCGGACCGTTGGGCGTGTCCACGGTGAAGGAGAGCGCGGTCGGTCCCGTGACGAGCGCCAGCCCGGTGTCCAGGGCCGCCAGCGCATTGCGCACCTCCTCCGGTTCCGGCACCGAGGCGGACACCGTCAGCAGCGGGGTGACGGGCAGGCCCTCGGTCGCCGGATGGCGGGAGTCGCCCCAGTCGATCAGGAACGGCACCAGACCGGAGGGATGCACATGGCCGGGGGTCAGCCGCCACCGCAGCACGGTTCCCTCCGGGGTGCGGCGGCTCATCGGGCGCACCGGACCGGGGTCGTGGCCCCGTGCCCGGGCCACCAGGATCGCCGTGTCCAGGTCGGGCGGGCTGATCGCCCAGGTCAGCGTGCGCGGCCTCGTCAGCCCGTCGACACCGAACGGCCGCGGCCCGGCGGGCTCGGGCTGCTCCGGGTCGGGGCCGAGGATCTCCAGATAGCTCCGGCCGCCCAGGCCCACCAGGTGGTTGCGCGTGCCGAGGCCGGGATGCACACCGCCGGGCGCGGGCGTCACCCCCGTCCGCCGCGCGAACTCGGCGACCGTCGCCGCCAGGTCGGGCGTGGCGAGAACGAGATGGTCCAGGAGCGCGGGAACGGCGTTCATGCCCGGCGAGGCTACGGCCACCGTCCCCGCGCCTCAAGGAAGTTGGAGCCGCGTCACGCCCCCGACGCGGAGTGCCCGAGCATGCTGCCGAGGCCCCCGGCGACCCGTGCTCCCTGGCCGCGTGACGTTTCTGCGGTGAACCGGTTCCGCCATTGGAGTGAGTAAAGCACGTGTACATGGAAGGTCACATGAATATCTAGAGATGCTCTTGTCTTGGCAAAGGGCGTCCAGGCGGGTGTGGCCCGCCCGGCCCCGCGTCACCCACCCACAGGAGGAGCCGGACCTTGAGTTACGGAACGAAGTTGCGCGAGCGCATCGCCGGGCCCGGGACCACACCGCTGATCGGCGTGTACGACATGTACTCGGCCTCGATCGCGGCCAAGCACTACGACGGGATGTTCGTCTCGGGCTTCGGGTTCGCGGCCTCGTACTACGGCCTGCCGGACATCGGATTCATCGCCTGGCCGGACATGGTGGCCTTCGTCCAGCGGCTGCGGGGGGCGTTCCCGCACCACCACCTGCTGGTCGACATCGACGACGGTTACGTCGACCCGGAGGTCGCCTGTCACGTCGTGGAGGGCCTGGAGCGTATCGGCGCCTCCGGTGTGATCCTGGAGGACCAGAAGCGGCCACGTCGCTGCGGCCACGCCGACGGCAAGCAGGTGCTGCCGCTGGAGGAGTACCTGGAGAAGCTGCACCAGGTCCTCGATGCCCGGAAGGACCTGGTGGTCGTCGCCCGTACGGACGCAACCGAGGAGCACGACATCCTGCACCGTGCCGAGCGGCTGGCCGCGACCGACGCGGACGTGGTGCTGGTGGACGGCGTGCGCAGCGTCGAGTGGATCAAGCGCATCCGCGAGGTCGTCGGCAGCAAGCCGCTGCTGTTCAACCAGATCGCCGGCGGCAAGTCGCCCCGCCTGTCCCTCGGCGAACTGTCCGACCTCGGCGTCGACGTGGCGATCTACAGCACCCCGTGCCTGTTCGCGGCGCACGAGGCGATGGACTCCGCGCTCGCCGAACTGAAGGCGGCCGACGGCCGGCTGCCGGAGGTGGACCCGGCCGGCGGGGTGGGCGTGAAGGCCTCCACCAGTCTGCTGGAACGCAACATCGCCCGCGAGCGGCGCACCCCCGAGGAGGTGGGCGCGTGACCGGTGCCGTACCCCGGGCCGCCCTCGCCGCCGCGGCGGCGGCAGCGGCACTGCTCGGGACAGGAGCCGTACCCGCCGCCGCGTCCGGAAGCCTGATCACCGTGATCGACAACTCCCAGGCCGACTCCTGGCTCGAAGTCGATCGCGCGGCCAACGTCCAGACCGGCAGTGGCACCGCCGGCAGCGATCACGACGGCAGCGCCGTGGACGTGGTCGAAGCCTTCATGGGTGCCGCCGGCCACCACGGCGACGACTGACCGCACACGACCACAACCGCACACGAGAACCACCTACGACAGCCGGACACGGCAACCGCATGCGACGACGGCCGGGCACCCCGTGAGGGGAGGAGCCCGGCCGTCGCCGCCCCTCATGTCATGCGGCCGGCTGCTCCCGGGGCGGAGCGGCGGTGCTCGCACGCGGTACCAGCCGGGTCGGGGACGGATCGGCCCAAGCCCGCCAGGGCCTCGGAGGGCCGTCAGGGGAGCCGGAACCGGAGCCGGGCTGGGGGCGGGTCTAGCGGGATATCGCAGGCGGCCGCACGGAGTTGCGTACGACGACGTGGGTGCCCAGCACCAGGTGCTCGCCGTCGGCGCTCCCACGGCGGCCCATGCCGCCCTCACGCCGGTCGGCCACCGCGCGCAACGCCACCCGGCCCATCTCCTCGTACGGCACGTGCACCGTGGTCAGTTGGGGCGTCAGCTGGGAGGCGAGCGGGATGTCGTCGTAACCGGCGATCGAGACGTCCTCCGGCACCCGCAGCCCCGCGGCGCGCAGGGCCTGCATGGCACCGGCGGCCACCGCATCGGTCCCGGCGAGCACGGCGGTGAAGTCCGGCGTCTCGTGCAGGGCAGCCTCGACGGCGGCGTAGCCGTGCGCGTACGCGTACGGGCCGTGGCGGACCAGGCCCGCATCGAAGGGTGCGCCGTACGCCTCGAAGGCCCGCTGTGCTCCCCTCAACCGGCCCTGGGCCGTGGTCAGTTCGGCGGGGCCGGGCAGCACCAGGACGCGTCGGTGGCCGGCCGACAGCAGGTGGCTGGCCATGGCGTAGGCGCCGCCCTCGTTGTCGTAGCCGACCGTCGTGGCCGGGACGCCGTCCTGCAGGGGCGGCCTGCCCACGAGCACCAGATGGGATCCGGCCGCGTCCAGGGAGCGGGCGAACCGGGCCATCCGCAGCTGGTAGTCGTCGTGGTCGCACGCACCGCCGAGCAGCACCACCGCGGCAACGCCCTGCCTGCGCATGAGGTTGACCAGCGTCAGCTCCCGCTCGGGATCGTCGCCGGTCGTGCCCACCAGCGACAGCCAGCCGCGCAGCGTGGCCGCACTCTCGACGCCCTGGGCCACGTGGGCGAAGGCGCCGGTGATGTTGTCGATGAGGATCGCCACCGTCGGCGTACCGGCACCGGCCAGGGAGCGGGCGTGGGCGTTGGTCACGTAGTCCAGGTCGCGGACGACCCGCATCACCCGCCGGCGCAGCTCGTCCGACACCGGGTAGTTGCCCGAGAGCACCCGCGAGACGCTCGCCACGGACACACCGGCGCGCTCCGCCACGTCGCGTATGGTCGCCCGGCCGGCGTCACCGGGCGCCTTGCGCTGACTCACCGTTGCGGCTCCTTCGACGTCGTGGCGCGGTCACCCCGCCACGGATCCCGCCCGCGCCGGTTCGGAAAACGTAACCCATCGTCACTCCTGGCCGGTGGGCCTGTGGACAACGGTCCCGCTGTGCGTATCAGGCGACCCGGGCCAGATCGGCGTGCCGCACCTCGTGCAGTGGCGGCACCCCCTCGGCCAGCCGCTCCAGCTCCGCCACGACGATCGCACCCAGCCGCTCGAGCTCGTTGCCGAGCGAGCCCGCGATGTGCGGGGTGAGGAAGACGTTGGGCAGCTCGTACAACGGGGAGCCCGCGGGCAGCGGCTCGGGCTCGGTGACGTCGAGGACCGCGCGCAGGCGCCCCGAGACCAGTTCCTCCGTCAGCGCGTCCTGGTCGACCAGCGCCCCGCGCGCCGTGTTGATCAGCACGCCCCCGTCCGGGATGAGGGCGAGCCGGGCCCGGTCGATCATGTGGTGGGTCTCGGGGATGTCGGGGGCGTGCAGGCTGACGATGTCACTGTGGCGCAGCAGGTCCTCCAGCGACAGCGGTTCCGCCCCCAGGGCGGCGGCCTCGGCGATGCTGACATAGGGGTCGTGCAGCAGGACCGTGAGGTCGAACGGCCGCAGCAACTCCATGAGCCGGCGGCCCACGCGGGAGGCCCCGACGACCCCGACCCGGCGCCCGAGGTTGCCGTCGGCCGCGGTCTCGGCGGGGGTCGGCCCGGTGTGGGTGCGGCGGTAGCGCTCGCGGTGGCCGAAGGCGTCCTTTCCGGCCAGCAGAATCATCGCCAGCGTGTACTCCGCCACCGGCAGGGCGTTGCCGGTGACCGCGCTGGACACGGTGACGCCGTGTTTCCACAGGGCCTCGCCGACCAGGTTGCGCACCGAGCCCGCGGCGTGCAGGACGGCACGCAGTTTCGGGGCCGCTGCCAGGACGCCGGCGTCCAGGTACGGGCAGCCCCAGCCGGTGATCAGCACCTCGGCCCGGTCCAGGGCGTCGGCCGTCCCCGGATCGGTGAAGTCCCGTACGACGAGCGCCGGGTCGACGTCGGCCGCCCGCCGGAGCCGAGCCATGAGCGGCGGCGGGAAGAGCAACGGGAGGTGCACCGGGTCCATCGCGAACACGGCCCGCGGCGCCTGGGGGCTGGGCATGACCCTCCTGAGGGAACAACGGCAGAAACGCCTTCGGAAAGCGCCTTCTACCGTATTTCCGCCGAGATGGAGCGGTCAATCGGCAGGGGAGGGGGCGGGGTGGACCTGCCCGGAGAGGACTGCTCGCCCCATAGGCGGCGGCCGGGACTGCGGCTCCATCAGCGGTGACTACGACCAGCTCGGGCCCCGGCGCTCTCCCGTACGCCAGGTGGCCGGACCCCGCACTCATCGTCCCGCCGTAACCCGAACGGCCCCTCCCACGCCCTCGTGCGCCGGAATACCGGACGCTCTTGTGGTGCTCTGTTGTTGCACAGTCCACGCGTGCGCGAGTGGACGAGTGCGAGGCGAAGGGCTGGTGGGCGATGACGGCAGATCAGGCGAACCCGGTGGTCCGGACACCGTACGGGGCCGTACGCGGCCGGTACGAGCGTGGCGTCGCGGTGTTCCGGGGCATCCCGTACGCCGCTCCGCCCTTCGGGCCCCGGCGGTTCCGCCCGCCCGAGCCGCACGAGCCCTGGGACGGCGTGCGCGACGCCGGCAGCTTCGGGCCCACCGCCCCGAAACCGCCGTACTCCGAGGCGTTCGCCCAGTACCTGTCCGACCCGGAGATCGCCGGGGACGACTGCCTCAACCTCAACGTATGGACCCCGGACCCGAGCCCCGGAGCCCGGCTCCCGGTTCTGGTCTGGCTGCACGGCGGGGCCCTGACCCGGGGATCCTCGGCCGTACCCGTGTACGACGGCGCCACCTTCGCCCGGGACGGCGTCGTCTGCGTCTCGGTCAACTACCGGCTCGGCGTCGAGGGTTACGGACTGTTCCCCGACGCACCGCCCAACCCGGGCCTGCGCGACCAGCTCGCCGCCCTGCGCTGGGTGCACGACGCGATCGGGGCCTTCGGCGGCGACCCGGCGCAGGTCACCCTGGGCGGTCAGTCGGCCGGCGCCATCAGCGCAGGGGTCCTGCTCGCCGCGCCCGCCACTCGGGGCCTGGTCCGCCGCGCGGTGCTGCAGAGCGGCCCGCCCGAGGCCTCCGACCGCGACAAGGTGCGGCGGATGGTGCGCCGCATCGCCACCCGGCTGAAGATCCCGGCCACCGCCGAGGCCTTCGCCGGTGTCGACCGCGACCTGCTGCTGCGCACCCAGGCCGAGGTCGGCCGGCTGAGCAGCCCCGTCCTGGGTGGACCCCAGTTCGGCGTCGTCGTGGACGGCGACCTCGTACCTCGCGACCCGCTCAAGGCGCTGATCGACGGTGACACCGCCGAGGGCGTCGACCTGCTCATGGGCTGGACCCGCGACGAGTACCGGCTCTGGCTCGTGCCCGGCGGGCTGGTCGAGCGCGTCGACCGGCTCGGTCCGGTCGCCCTCGCCGGAGCCATGGCCCGTTGCCACGCCGGCCACGAGGTGCCCCGCGGCTACCGCACCCTGCGCCCGGACGCCGGCACCGCAGAGATCGTCGGCCAGATGGTCACCGACCACCTGCTGCGCGTCCCGCTGCACCGCCTCGCCGACGCCCGCCCCGGCACCTCCTACCTCTACGAGTTCGCCTGGCCGTCCCGCCTTCCGGGCCTCGGCGCCTGCCACGCCCTGGAGCTGGGCTTCGTCTTCGACAGCGGTGAGACACCCGAGTCGAAGAAGCTGGCCGGCGAGGGTGCCCCGCAGGAGCTGGCCGACGCGATGCACGGGGCCTGGGTACGCTTCGCGGCGACCGGGAACCCCGGCTGGCAGCCCTGGGACGCCTCCCATCCCGTACAGATCTTCGGCGACGGTGAACCGCATATCGCATACGGTCCACGGGATGCGGAAGTCGCCCTCTGGCAGACCGCCGCCACGGTACCGGCCCCCGGCCCCGCCTCCGACATCCGGGCGCCGGGCGCCGAACTGGCAGCGGCGGTACGGCGGTTGAGACGGTCGGTCGTGGGCCGGTCGGTCGTGGGCCGACGACGCTGACTGCCCACGGTCGACGAACGGCCCCCCGCCGCATCCTGCATCCCCACATGCGTGCCCGGCAGCAGACGCTCGCCGGCGCATGTGGTGCCCTCGGTGGAACCGCGGAGCGCGGTGCGCACGGCGAGTCGGCCCAGCTCCTCGTAGGGGACGTGCACCGTGGCCGGAGTCTGTGTCAGCGCCTGCGCCTGTGTCAGCGATTGCGCCTCCGTCGCCGGACGGGCGGTTCAGGCCGTGCCCAGCGTCCGCGCGATCGAAGCGATCCCCTCCGGTCCCACCCGGCAGCAGCCCCCGATGAGCCGTGCGCCCGCGTCCCGCCATGTGGTGACCTGCTCGGCGCCGAACCGCGTACGCCCCGTCCAGGCGCGTGCCGCGGCGTCCCAGGCCTCCCCGCTGTTCGGATAGACCACGACCGGTTTGCCGGTGACCCGCGCCGCGATCTCCACCGCCTGCTCCACGTCCTCCGGCGCGCAGCAGTTCACCCCGACGGCAATCACCTCGTCCACGTCGGCGGCCAGGCCGAACGCCTCCTGGAGGGGCTGCCCGGCGCGTGTGTGCCGACCGTCGACTGTGTACGACAGCCAGGCCGGCACTCCGAGTCCGCGAACCGACCGCACGAGCGCCGCACCCTCGTCGGCGTCCGGTACCGTCTCCAGTGCGAGGACGTCCGGCGCGGCGGCGGCCAGGGCCTCCATGCGCGGCCGGTGGAACCGCTCCAGGTCGTCCACGCTCAGCCCGTACCGGCCCCGGTACTCGGACCCGTCCGCGAGCATCGCGCCGTACGGCCCGACCGAGGCCGCGACCCACAGCGGCCGTGCGACGCCCTCGTCCTCGGCCCGCCGGGCGGCCTCCCGCGCGAGGTCCACGCTCAGCGCGAGCAGGCGCGCCGCGGCGTCATGGCCGATGCCGCGCTGTGCGAAGCCTTCGAAGGTGGCCTGGTAACTCGCGGTGATGGCCACGTCGGCGCCCGCGCGGAAATACGCGAGATGGGCCTCCGTAACCGCTTCCGGTCGCTCGGCGAGCAGCCGCGCCGACCACAGCTTGTCGCTCAGGTCGTAGCCGGCCGACTCCAGCTGGTTGGACATGCCGCCGTCGAGCACGACCGTCCCGGCGGCGAGAGCGTCGGCGAGGCTGGGGGAGGTGTTGCTGGTCATGCCACGACGCTAGTCGAAGCGGGACGCGGACGACCCCCGCCGTCCACCAGATGAGCAGCCCGCCGCACCGTACCTGACCTGCGCAAAGCCCTGTGAGCACGAGGACCGTGTCCGGGCGGACGGCGCGCTGAGCCGCCTGAGCCGCCCGGAGGGCTCCCAGGCCGTCTACCTCTACGACGAGAAGCGCGACAACACGCACACCTCCGTGCACGACGCCACCGCCTACGCGGGCCCGGTCCGCGACGCCCTTTTCGCCCTGCACCTGGTGCCCGAGGGTGCCGTGCGGGTGGGATGAAGCCCTGGGGCGCCCCGACCGGAACCGGGGCGTCCCAGGCCCCGCCAGGAAGGAAGGCCACCGCCGTGATCCACCTGCCCGCCGACGACCGTGCGTCCAGCCCCTACACCGGTTACACCCGCGCCCACTGGGAGGCCGCCGCAGACGCCCTGCTGACCGCCGTCGAGCCCTACGCCACCCCCGACCGCGCCCTCTACCACCTCCCCGGCGACCATGTGAGCCACGCCGGCCACCTCTCCGACGGCCTGGAGGGGTACGCCCGTACGCTGCTGCTGGCCGCCTTCCGCCGCGACGAGACCGCGCTCGGCCGGTACGCCGACGGCCTCGCGAGCGGTCCCGGCGGGGTCTGGCCGCGCATCGAGGACCGCAGCCAGCCGCTCGTCGAGGCCGCGTCCGTCGCCCTCGCCCTGCGGTTGACCCGGCCACTGCTGTGGGACCGGCTCGAGGACTCCGTGCGGCAGCGCACCGCCGACTGGCTGGCGGACGCGCTCACCGCCGAACCCTGGCCGTGCAACTGGGAGTTGTTCCCGGTCACCGTCGGCGGTTTCCTCCAGGAGATCGGCCACCGGCCGGAGGCGGCACGCAAGGCGGTCGACCGGGGGCTGGAGCGGATCGAGGGCTGGTATCTCGGCGACGGCTGGTACACCGACGGCGACGGCCGGAAGTTCGACTACTACAACGGCTGGGCCATGCACCTGTATACCGTCCTCCACGCATGGTTGGCGGACGACAGGGAACTGCTTTCTGTATACGGTCGACGGTTGTCGCGCCACCTCGCCGGCTACGCCCGCCTCTTCGGCGGCGACGGCGCCCCCCTGCACCAGGGCCGCTCCCTGACCTACCGCTTCGCGACGACCGCCCCGCTCTGGCTCGGCGCGCTGACCGGGCAGACCCCCCTGCCGCCCGGTGAGACACGGCGCCTGGCCTCCGGCGCGCTGAGGTACTTCCTCGACGGCGGCGCCGTGGACGAGCGCGGTCTGCTCCCGCTGGGCTGGCTCGGCCCCGACGCGTCACTGGCGCAGAGCTATTCGGGCCCCGCCTCCCCGTACTGGGCCAGCAAAGGCTTTCTCGGCCTGCTGCTGCCACCGGGGCACGAGGTGTGGACGGCACCCGAGGAACCGGGCCCGGCCGAGCGCGCGGACGAGGCGTACCCCCTCCCCGCCCCCAACTGGTTGCTGCAGTCCACCCGTTCGGACGGACTGGTCCGGCTGCACAACCACGGCAGCGAGGACGTCCGTTACGACCCCTACTACACCCGGCTCGCCTATTCGACCGCGACCACGCCCGACCGGGCGTCGTACGACAACAGCGTGATCGTCGGCGGTGACCCGAGCCGCACCCGGATCGAGCCGCTCGGCACGGGCGAGGGCTGGGTCGCCTCCCGGCACACCGTGCGGGACGGGATCACCGTCACCAGTCTCGTGGTCGCCGAGGGAGCGGTCGAGGTGCGCGCGCATCTCGTGGCCGGGGCCGGCCCCGGGACGCCGGTGCGGGTCACGGGGTGGTCGGCGCCGGACGGACTCCGGGCCGAACTTCTGCCGGTGTCGGGCCTGTCGGAAGACCCGGCGGGCCAGCTCACGGGGGAGGCCGGCACGTGCGGAGCCACCCTGTTCGTGGCGCTCGCCCGGCTCACCGGCGAGCCGGACCCCAGGCCGCTCACGGAGCTGGTGACCGTGCGGGTGCGCGCGGATCAGGGGGAGGGCCACGAGGAGGACCGCGAAACGGACCGTGAGGCGAGCCACAAGCCGAACCACAAGGTGGACCACAAGCTGAACCACGAGGTGTGGGTCCGGTGGGCGTCCGGCGCGGAGAGCGTCTTCGGCTTCACGGCACCGGACGGGCGGAGCGCAGGCTCCTCGTGGACGGTGGCGCCACGGTGACAACGCCGGCGCAGGGGGTGCGACGGACGCCTGCACCGGGTCAGGGGGTGGCCCACCGTTCGGTCGGCGCCGAAGCGTCCGGTGCCTAGCGTGGACGTATGACCGCAGAGTCCACCGTCACCCCGTTCGCCGCTCTCCACCACCGTCCCGGCGAGCCGCTGCTGCTGCCCAACGCCTGGGACCGCGCTTCGGCGGCCGTGCTGGCCGCGCTCGGTCTCCCGGCGATCGGCACGACGAGTCTGGCCGTGGCGGCGGCCGCCGGCCTGCCCGACGGCGAGGGCGCCACCCGGGAGCACACCCTGCGGCTCGCCCGCCTGCTCGGCTCGCAGTCCTACCACCTCTCGGTCGACGCCGAGGACGGCTACAGCCAGGAACCCGGCGAAGTGGCCGAACTGGCAAGTGAGTTGTGGGCCGTGGGGGCGGCCGGGATCAACCTGGAGGACGGGCTGGGGCCGAGTGACCGGCACGCGGCGAAGATCGCCGCCGTGAAGGCCGCCGTACCCGGCCTGTTCGTCAACGCCCGGACCGACACGTACTGGTCCGGGGACGGCGACGAGCGGGACACCCTGCGGCGGCTCGAGGCCTGCCAAGAGGCCGGTGCCGACGGGGTGTTCGTGCCGGGACTGACCGATCCCCGGCGGATCGCGGCACTCGTCCGCCACCTCGACGTCCCCCTCAACATCCTCTACTCGCCCACCGGACCCACCGTCGCCCAGCTCGCCGACCTCGGCGTCCGCCGCGTCAGCCTCGGCTCGCTGCTCTACCGGCGGGCGCTGGGCGCGGCCATGGAGGCGATGGCCGCCGTCGCGGCCGGCGGAGCGCCGGAGGGAGTCACTCCGTCGTACGGCGAGGTGCAGGCACTCGGCGGAGCCGCCCGTCCGTGGTGACTACGACCCCGGGACCCCGGCCCCGGAGGCGGACAGGGCGTCCACCAGGCACCGCGCGAACTCCTCCGGGTGCTCCAGCACGCCGAGGTGGCCGCCGGGGAACTCGGTGAACGCGGCACCGGCCGACTCGGCCGCCGTCGCGGCCGTACGGTGCAGCAGCCGGCCACGGGAGTCGCTGCCCGCGACCAGGGTGAGACGCGGGGAGACCGAACGCAGGGCGTCCATGTCCGGCACGTACGCGGTGAACGGGCGCAGGACGCGGGTGAGGAAGACGCCCATGGGTGAGGTCAACTCCTCGCCGCGAGCGGGTGGTTTGGCGTCGGCATCCGTCGGGGTGGGTGCAGGTTCGCCGTCGAGCACGGCGGCCAGCATGGCTCCGGCCGCTCGCAACCCGGCGGTCCGGTACGTGTCGGCCACCTCTGCGAACCTCGCCCGCTGCCGGGCCGCGTCCGCGAGGACCCGCACGACGGGCGGTTCGTGCGCGACCACGTGCGCGAGCCGTTCCGGGTGCCGGGCGAGCAGGTCCAGGGCGGCGATACCGCCGGAGCTCGTCCCGAACACGTACGCGGATCCGCCGGCCGGAAGCACTGCCTCCAGCACCCGGTGCGCACCCTCGCTCCAGTCCGTCACCCGCTGCTCGGCCACCGGGCGGCCCAGCCGCCCATGGGCGAGGCCGAGCGGGTCGTACGTGACCACGGTGAAGCGTGCGGCCAGTCGCTCGGTCAGCGGCCCGAACCCCATCGGATGCCCGGCCCCGCCCGGCAGGAGGAGCAGTACGGGACCGCTGCCCGTGACGTCGTGGTCCAGGTGCTCAGTCATCGGTCTCGCTCTCCCGGGGCCAGTGGGTGAGGGCCAGGTGCAGGGCGTCGATCGCCTTGTCCCAGGAGGCCTGTACGTCCCGGTCGGCGCCGAAGCCCCCGGTGGACTCCAGGGCGCAGTAGCCGTGGAAGGTGCTGCGCAGCAGGCGTACGGCGTCGGTCAGGTCGGGCTCCTTCAGGCCGTAGGCGCGCAGCATGCCGTAGGTGATCTCGGCGGTACGGCGCATCGCGGGGGAGTCGGCGATCAGGGACTGGTCGATGCGCATCTGGGTGGCCGCGTACCGGCCGGGGTGTTCCAGGGCGTAGGCCCGGTAGGCGCCGGCGAAGGCGGCCAGCGCCTCCTTGCCCGCGCGGCCCGCCACGGCCGGTGCGATCCGGTCGATCAACTCGCCACCGGCGTGCAGCGCGAGCCGGGTGCGCAGGTCTTCCAGGCCCCGGACGTGCGAGTAGAGGCTCGCGTCCTTCACACCGAAGCGGCGGGCCAGCGCGGACAGGGTGACGTTCGCGAAGCCCGCCTCGTCGGCGAGTTCGGCGGCGGCCGTGACGACACGGTCGACGGTGAGCCCGGCTCGGGCCATCCGGCACCTCCTCCTTGGATACCTAGTAGTTATCCTAGAGCATCTAGGTTTGGAGGCTGTCGCTCAGGTGTGCACCGAGTCGGCCGGGGACTCAGCTGATCGGCGCGTACAGCACGCCCAGCTTGTCGATCTCGTCGCCCCCGCGGCCGGTGAATCCGACGATCTGCAGGCCGGGCGGGGCGGTGAAGACGGCCGTGTCGGCTGTGGCCGTACCCGCGGACAGCGTCCGGCCCTTGTCCGTCGTGAACGCCGCCGAGAAGATCCGGGTACGGCCGTTCTTCTGCCCCTCCGACAGCTTGACCGAGGTGAGGTGTTCACCGGCGGCGAGGGTGAGGGAGCCGGCCGTACCACCTGTGCCGCCGTGGGCGAGGACCGTGCCGTCGTCGTGGGTGAGGGACACGGCGTCCAGGCGGGCGCCGCCGCGCAGGGTGAGGGTGCGCGGGGAGGGGGCGGCCGGAAGGCCGTCGGCGTCGTTGAACGCCGTACCGTGCGGGCCGCCGAAGAAGTCGCTCGCCCGCAGCTTCGGGTTCAGCGCGTAGGAGAAGTCGACGGTGTGCGGAAAGTGGTCGGAAAGGTTTCCGCCGCTGGGGTCGAGAAACTTCGACCACTCGTCGCTGTAACGGTGTGCGGTGAGCGTGACGAGGTTGCTGCCGCGGTAGAGCACCTTGTCCACCACCTCGCAGTCGTTCGGCGGCGCCGACGTCGGGCACAGCAGCGGGTCCGCGCCCTGCGCCGGGGTGGTACCGCCCTTGACGAGCCGTACCCACGCGTCGGTCAGTCCGTTGTCATCGACGAGGGTGCGGATGTTGTCGCCTGTGCGGGTGTAGCGGGTGTTGGTGTCACCCATGACGAGCACGGCGTTGCCGGCCGAGTTGGCCCGGATGAACTGCGACAGCTGTGTGATGTTGGCGCGGCGGGCGGCGAGGGCGTCGTCGGTGTCGTCGGCGTTCGGGTGGAGGTTGTAGAGGTCGACGTAGACACCCTCGGCGAGCCGCACCCGGGCCAGGGTGAAGCCCTTCGGTGTCAGGCAGTTGGTGCCGGTGCAGTCGTTCCACTTCACCCGCTCGAAGTCCTCGAAGGGGTACCTGGACAGGGTGTTGAGGCCGTCGCCGATGCCCGCGCCGCCGCTGGTCGCCGTCCGGTAGGGGTGGTCGTCGCCCGCGTACAGGGCCGCGTGGTAGTTGAAGTCCTCCTGGACGTTGACGATGTCGTACCCGGCCAACCGCGGTGAGATCAGCGGAGTGTCGGTGGCGGGATGACTGGAGCTGAGCCCTTCCGGAAGACCGGCCACGTTGTACGTCAGCACGCTGAACGTGCCCGAGTCGGCGGCCTGGGCCGGGGCGGGGGCCAGGGTGAGCCCGGTGAGGGCGAGCGCGCCGGCCGCGAAGGCGCCGAGGAGTCGTCTCATGGGTCGCATACGGCCCATGTTCAGCTCAACTACCCTATATTTAAAGGGTAGTTGAGAAAACTGTTCAACATTAATACATGACCTGGGAGAGAAGCCGGCCGGCCGCGGTGGGTCTCAGAGGTGTGTCGGACGAGGGGGCTGCGGGTCGGCGGTGGTGGAGAACACGAAGGAGAACTCCGCCGGTTCGGCCCGCAGGTGGTACTGGGGCAGCGGGGCCGGACCGCAGGACTGCGAGCCGATGCCGTGCTGGCCGTGGTCGAGATTGACCCAGACGGCGTCACCGCGGGTGAGGTCGGTGCGGTGGGTGGCCGCGTCCAGTTGCTCGGTGGTCCAGCGGCGGGCGGTGAGGTGGAACGCCGGGTCGCCCTCGATGCGCAGACCGCCCAGCTCCGCCCAGCGGACGTCGATGCGGGCGCCGTTCTCCTGGGGGCGGACATAGGGCGTCTGCATACGATCGACCGTCGACTGCCAACGGCCGACCGCCGACGCCGTCCTGGTGTCCGGATACGCCTCGCCGGGGCCGCCGCCGAACCAGCGCACGTCGTCGGCGGCCGACAGCCCGAAGCGGATACCGAGCCGGGGCAGCGGGACGGTCCAATCACCTTCCGGGGTGGTGTATACGGTCAACCGCAGACGGTCTCCGTCCGACGTCCAGCGGTATACCGCCGACAGTCCCACTTCCCGAGCGGCCGGCGCCACCCGGGTACGCACCGTCAGAGCGTGTTCGCCGCTGTCCACGTCGTCCAGCCGATGCCGCATCCGGTGCAGGCCCAGCTTGCGCCACAGCAGGCCGTAGCGCAGGTCGGGCTGCCAGGGGGCGCCGTCGTCGTTGTCGGTGGTGGCCCGCCACACGTCCAGGCGCAGCCCGGAGACGGGCACCCCGCCGACGGCCCTCAGGGCGCCGGTGCGGGCGTCGAAGGTGCCCGGGCCGAGGGTGAGGACCCCGTCGCCGGACACCGGCCGGGCGGCCGCCGCGACCGCCGGCAGCCGCCGCCGTGACACCGGCACCTGCCCCCAGGCCACGACGTGGTCCTTCGGTGCCCACGCGGTGTCCGCCGCGAGCACCGCCCGGATCGTCCAGAGGGCTTCACTGGCCGGCGCCCCGGCCGGCGGCGCGGGCAGCTTGACCTCGGCGGACTCACCGGGCGCCAGTGCCGGCACCGACAGCGTGCCGGAGTCCACCGGTTCCCCTTCGACCTCGTACGACCACGAGAACGCCAGCGCCGACACGTCCACGAAGTCCTGCTTGTTCGTGACCCGGACCGTGCCGTCGCCGAAGTCGCCGGCGATGGAGACCGGTTCGATCACCTTCTTGAACTCGACCAGGCCGGGGGAGGGCTCCCGGTCCGGGAAGAGCAGGCCGTCGCAGACGAAGTTTCCGTCGTGCAGCTCCTCGCCGAAGTCGCCGCCGTAGGCGTAGCCCAGGTTCGGATGCGCGATGCCGTGGTCGATCCACTCCCAGACGAACCCGCCCTGGAGGCGGTCGTACGACTCGAACAGCCGCTGGTAGTCGGCGAGTCCACCAGGACCGTTGCCCATGGCGTGCGCGTACTCGCACAGGATGAAGGGCAGCCGGCGGCGCTTGAGGGTGCCGCCGTCCAGGCCTCGGCCGATCCGCTCGACCTCGGCGTGGTCGGCGTACATGCGTGCGTACATGTCCGTGTCACGGCAGGTGAGGTCGCCCTCGTAGTGCACGAGCCGGGAGCCGTCCCGGTCCTTGATCCACTCGGCCATCGCGGTCAGGCCCCGGCCGGTACCGGCCTCGTTGCCGAGGGACCAGACGACGACGGACGGATGGTTCTTGTCCCGTTCGACCATGCGGGCCGCCCGGTCCAGCAGGGCCGGGGTCCAGCGGTCGTCGTCGACGGGGTTGTCCCGCCAGCCCTGCTCGGTGAAACCGTGCGTCTCCAGGTCGCACTCGTCGATCACCCACAGCCCGTACGCGTCGCACAGGTCGAGGAAGGCCGGGTGCGGCGGGTAGTGGGAGGTGCGGACGGCGTTGATGTTGTGCCGTTTCATCAGCAGCACGTCCTGGCGCATGGTTTCCAGGTCCAGCGCGCGGCCCTTCTCCGGATGCCACTCGTGCCGGTTGACGCCCTTGAACAGCACCCGCCTGCCGTTGACCTTGATCAGGCCGTCCGACAGCTCCACGGTACGGAAACCGATGCGCAGCGGTACCCGCTCACCCCCGGTGGCGAGCGTGCCCTCGTACAGCCGCGGGGTTTCCGCCGACCACGGCTCGACCGGTACGGTCACGCTGTCGCCGGTCGCGATGTCGATACCGAGTTCGGAAACGGTTACCCGGCCGTCCACATCGGAGTCGACGCGCAGGGTGCCGGTGCCGGCCCGGTGGTCGTAGGAGGCGTGCACGAAGAAGTCGAGGGCGGCGCCGGCCGGCCGGTGCAGCAGCGTGACGTCACGGAAGATACCCGGAAGCCACCACTGGTCCTGGTCCTCCAGGTACGAGCCGGCCGACCACTGGTGGACCCGGACCGCCAGCACGTTGCCGGCCGTCTTGAGCAGATGGCCGACGGCGAATTCGTGCGGCAGCCGGGACCCCTTGAACTCGCCGAGGTCCGTGCCGTTCAGCCACACCCGGGCGCAGGACTCCACCCCGTCGAACCGCAGCACCGCACCGCCCTCGGCGAGGTCCGGCCAGTCCTGCGGCAGGTCGAAGACCCGCAGATGGTCGCCGGTCGGGTTCTCGGTCGGCACGCGCGGCGGGTCGACCGGGAACGGGTAGAGATGGTTGGTGTAGATCGGGGCGCCGTGCCCCTGCAGGACCCAGTGCCCGGGGACCGTGAGCTGCGCCCAGTCACCGGCGTCGTACCCCGCCGCGGCGAAGGAGTCGTCCTCGGCGTCGGCCGTCTGCGCCAGTCTGAAGCGCCAACTGCCGTTCAGGGACAGTGCCATGGCGTCCGAGGACGCGTACCAGGCGCGGGGTGGCAGTGCCCCGGAGCCGGGCGAGACGTCCTCGACGTAATCGGTGACGGTGCGGTTGCGGACGGACATCGGTCTCCTAGCTCAGCCCTTGATACCGGTCTGCGCGATCCCCTGCACCAGCCAGCGCTGGAGGAAGAGGAACACGAACAACAGCGGCAGGATGGAAATGGCGGCCGCCATGAAGATCTGGTGGAAGATGACGGTCTGGTTGGTGATGTACGACGACAGCGCGACCTGGACGGTCCACGAGTCCGGGTCCTGCCCGATGACCAGCGGCCACAGAAAGGCGTTCCAGCCGTTGATGAACGTGATCGTCGCGATCGCCGCGAAGAAGTTCAGCGAGTTGGGGACGACGACCCGCCAGTACGCACCCCAGTAGCCGAGCCCGTCCACGCGCGCCGCCTCCTCCAGCTCCTTGGGGAACCCGAGGAAGTACTGCCGGAACAGGAAGCAGGTGAAACCACTGAACAGGCCCGGAATGATCAGGCCCCGGTAGGTGTCCACCCAGCCGAGGGACGACACCAGCACGAAGCTGGGTACGAAGGTCACCGAGGCCGGGACCATCAGGGTGCCCAGGACCACGTAGAAGATCTTGTTGGCGTGCCGGTACGGGATGCGCGCGAGGGCGTAGCCCGCCAGCGAGCACACCAGCAGGATGCCGACGGTCATGGAGACCGCGACGACCATGGAGTTCAGCAGCGACCGGGCGAACGGGACCGACTGGTCGTCGAACAGCTCGCTGACGTTGCCCCACTGGAGGTGCGTGGGGAAGAACTCCCAGTGCTCCCCGGTGATCTGGGCCTCGGTGGAGAGGGAGTTGCGCAGCAGTACGTAGAACGGGATCAGGAAGAGGAAGGCGGCGACACCGGTGGCGATGCAGAGGCCGGTGTTGCCCATCACCCCGCCCCTGCGTTTCGTGGTCACGTGGACTCGTCCCCCCTTCCGAAGCCCATGATCTTGCCCTGGAAAAGGGTTACCACGACGATCAGCGCGGTCAGGATGACGGCGCCCGCGCTGCCGGCGCCGTAGTCCTGTTCCGTGCCCAGGGCGGTGTAGTACAGCTCGACCAGCGGCGGCCGGCCCCAGGTCGTCTTGTCGAGCAGGTTGTAGAACTCGTCGAAGGCCTGGTACGCGGCGATGAGCAGCAGCAGGATCACCGCCGTGGACGTGGCGCGCAGCTGGGGCAGCGTGATGTGCCGGAAGGTCTGCCAGCCCGGCCTGGCGCCGTCGATGGCGGCGGCCTCGTACAGCTCGGCCGGAATGTTCTGCAGCGCGGCCAGGAAGAGAATCATGTAGAAACCGGACTGCAGCCACAGCCGTGCCGTGACGATGACCAGCCAGTACCAGGGCGGATCGGGGCTGGCCAGCCAGGCGATGTTGTCGATCCCGAACCAGCCGAGGACCGTGTTCATCAGGCCGAAGCGCACGCCGCTGAAGAGGGACATCTTCCAGATCAGCGACGCGGCGACATAGCTGCACGCGGTCGGCAGGAAGAACACCGACCGGAAGAAGCCGCGCAGGGACCGCAGCCGGTTCACCAGCAGGGCGAGGCCCAGCGACACCGCCCAGGTGGTCGGCACGATGAACGCGGCGAAGACGGTGAAGGTGCCGAGCGAGCGGACGAACTTGGGGTCGGTCAGCATGTACGTGTAGTTGTCGAAGCCGATGAACTTCGACGGTGTGACCGTGAAGCGGGCGTCGAAGAAGCTGAGGTAGACGCTCCAGCCGATCGGCACGTAGAGGAAGATGACCAGCCCGATGAGGAAGGGGCTGGTGAAGAGCCAGAAGTTGAAGGTGCGGCTGCCCCGCAGGTACCGCCAGGTGCCGGCCGGCCGGACCTCCTTGGGGGCGGGGCTCACGAGGGCGGGCTCGGTGGTCGTCGACATGTCGTGGTCCGTCCGCCGGCCTATCCGAAGAGCTTCTTCAGCTCGCGGCCCACGGTCTTGTCGCACGTGTCGAGGGCCGCCTCCGGGTCACCGCCCTTGCGGACGCAGTCGGCGATGACGTCCCACGTCGCCTGCATCATGGCCTGGGTCCAGCCAATGTTGTCGAAGTGCCCGTAGTCGCTGAAGAGCTTGACGCCCTGCGCGGGGAGACCGGACTTGAGCTTGGTGGCCGACGCGGCGATCGAGCCGCGCGGCGGGATGTGGAAGCCGTACGAGGTGGCCCAGTCCTCCTGGTACTGCTTCTGGTCGATCCACAGCCACTTCACGTACTCCTTGGCCGCGTCGACGTTGTCGCCCTTGGCGTTGACGAACATCGACCAGCCGCCGTTGTAGACCGACGGCTTGCCGGAGTCGACGGTCTTCGGGAAGGGGAAGATCCCGAGGTCGTCGCCGAGCGCCTTCTGGAACTGCGGCATCGCCCACATGCCGCAGAACTGGATGGCGCACAGGCCCTGGCTGAGCGAGGAGGGGTCCCAGAAGTCCGTAGGGGCGCCGAGAAGCAGATCACCGCTGGTGAACAGCTTGCGCAACTTTTTCAGGCCCTCGATGACTCCGGGCGTGTGGTAGGCGATCTGGTTCTTGTCGTCCAGGGTGTCGGCGCCCGCGGACCAGATCAGCGGGTTGACGATCGCGTGCAGGTCGTTGCCGAGGTAGACGCCCTTCATCTTGCCGGTGGTGAGCTTGGCGGCGGCCTCGATCAGCTCGTCGAGGGTCTCGGGAACCTTGACGCCGGCCTTCTTGAACAGCGAGGGCCGGTAGAAGAAGAACTGCGGGTCGTCGATCATCCGGACGCCGTAGATCTTCCCGTCCACCGTGTGCGAGGTGATGTCGGCCGCGTTGAAGTCGTCCTTGACCGGGTTGACGATGTCGCTCAGGTCCGCGACCTGGCCGCTCTTGACCAGCTGGATCTGCGGGTGGAACTCGAACAGGTCGGGGGCGCTCTTGGTGAGCAGCGTGGCGAAGAGCTTGCTCTCGTAGTCGGCACTCGTGATCCACTGCGTGGTCACGTCCGCGTTCTTGTAGGCGGCGGCGTACCGCTTGATCGCCTGCTCCGTCCCCGGCTCGCCGTAGGCGTGGAACATCTGGGTGAGCCGCTTGCCCGAACCGGAGCCACCGCCACGGCCGTTGTTGCTGCCGCACGCGGCGAGCGGGGCGGCGACGGCCAGACCGGCGGCGGCCCGGAGTAGCGAACGGCGGTCCCAGTTGCTGTTGCTCACTGCCGACATGCTGACGTCCTTGTCTGTCGAGATGCTGCGGCTCGATGCCCGGCGGCCGGATGGCTCGGAACGTGGGGCGTGGTGCGGGACGCTAACCTTCGGCAAATGCTTCGGCAAGGGGTTGGACGAAGTCGGCACGAAGCATTGTGCTCGGTTCGGAATTCCGAACACCCGGAGAGGAAAAGGGAGATGAGGGCCGCCGGGTCAGGGTGTGACCGGCGGCCCTCGGCCGGTGGGTGAGCGGGGCTTACTGCCCGGCCCGGACCTCGTCGCCCTGGCCGTTGCGGCTGTGGAGGATCACTGTGCTGCCGTCGCCGGGCGCCTGTCCGCTGACGTCGAGGCACTTGCCCGGCGCCTCGCCGGCGATCTGCCCGACCTCTGCCCGGCGGACTGCAGCGCCCCCTCCAGCGCGAACGTGGCCGCGCCGAGGGACACCGGATCGGTGGGGATCGGGGAGAGGACGATCTCGGTGGCTGCCAGCGGCCGGCGCAGCGCATGCCGGGCGACGGCCTCGCGGACCTCGCCGAGCAGCGGCTCGCTCAGCCGGGAGGCGACCCAGCTGCTGAGCACGACCACTTCGGGGTTGAGCAGATTGATCAGGTCGGAGATGCCCGCGCCCAGGTAACGGGCGGTGTCCCGGACGACCTTGAGTGCCACCGGGTCCTGCGCGTCGACCGCCCGGGCCAGCGCGTCGATGGTGGCCGTCTGGTCCTCGGGGTGCAACAGCGTGGACTGCGGACTGAGTTCACGCAGGTTCTGCATGATGCCGGGCGCGCCGACATAGGTCTCCACGCAGCCGTGATTGCCGCAGTGGCACAGCCGTCCGTCCAGTACGAGCGTGGTGTGACCCCATTCGCCGGCGCTGTTGCTGACGCCCCGGTGCAGCCCGCCGCCGAGAGCCAGTCCGGCGCCGACCCCCGTGCCCAGATTGACCACGACCGCGTCGCCACGGCCCCGCGCGGCCCCGAACCACAGCTCGGCCACCGCGCACGCGCGCAGCGGATTGTCCAGGTACAGGGGATAGGCGATGTGTTCGGCGAGCAGATCGAGCAACGGCACGTCGTGCCAGTTCCAGTTGGGCGCGTACTCGGCGACGCCGGTGTCCCGGTCCACCTGGCCCGGCACACTCACCCCGACACCGAGCACCCGGGCCGCCTCGACCCCGGCCTGCGCCACCACCGAGCCGACAGCGGCGGCCACATGGCCGACCACCTGCTCCGGGCGGCTCTCGCCGGGGCGCACGTCCTCGTCGGCACGGGCCAGCACGTTCAGTGCCAGGTCGAACAGCTCGACATGAACGTACGTCTCCGCGATGTCCACGCCGATCAACGCGCCCCCCGACGCGTTGACTGCCACCAGGCCCCGGGGCCGGCCGCCCGCCGAGTCCTCGAAACCGACCTCGGTGATCATGCGCAGGTCCAGCAGCTCGCCGACCAGCGTGGCCACCGTGGCCAGGCTCAGCCCGGTGGCCGCGGCCAGCTCCTGCCGGGAGGTGGGAGACTCGGCGATGATCTGGCGCAGCACCTCGTAGCGGTTCGCGGTGCGGATGTCACGTGATGTGCGCTTCACGCGGCTGTCCCTCCCGTCCCGTCCGGGCCGGGGCGACCTCGGCACCGGCGCGAGCGCCAGGCTATGGGCTCGGGGCGCCTTTCGACAAGGGGTTTGGAAAGGGGCTGTAGAAAGTCCCCCGGCCAGGGCGCCCACAGCGCGCCGTCAGCCCTCCAGGAGATCTCTCACGAAGGCGTTGGTGAACTTCCCTGCCGGATCCAGGGAGCGGGCGAGGGCGCGGAAGTCGGCGAGTCGCGCATACCGTCCACGGACGACCGTCGCCGGGATCTCGTACACCTTCCCCCAGTGCGGACGCGGCTCGAACGGCGCCAGGGCCTCCTCCAGCCGGCGCACCACCGGCAGGACGGCCGCCGCCTCCCGCACCCAGGTGAAGTGCAGCGCCACCGAGTCCCGCCCATGGGCCGGGCTGAGCCACTGCGGGTCGGCGGCGACCGTCCGCACCTCGCAGGTCTGCAGGACACCGGCGACCGTCGACCGGATGCCGTCGATCGCATACAGCGCATCCATCGCCGTCGACCGCCGCAGCAGATACTCCGACTGGATCTCCTCCCCGCTGCTCGGCGTGAACTCCGCCCGGAAGTGCGGCAACCGCTCGTGCCACGGCCCCGGCGCGCCCAGCTGTTCGGTGCAGTTCTGCGCGGGCATGCCCGGCACCGGGTGCAGCGGGCCCGCCGCGGGCGCGGCCCACGGGAAGTCCACCGCCGGCCGGTCCGTGCGCCGCTTCACCCACACCTGCCGGAAGCCCGGCTCCCGCCAGTCGGTGAACAGGCTCACGCTGTACCCGGCACCGGCCACGGCGGCGAAGTCGAGCCCGTCCAGCGGGAGTTCGGTGAACACATGCTGCTCCACCTCGTACGCCGGCTCCAGGTCAAGGGTGAGCGCGCTGACCACGCCGAGTGCGCCGAGCGAGGTCACGGCACCGTCGAACCGGGCGTCACCCCGGCCGATCGTCACCGTCGAGCCGTCGGCGACGACCAGCTCCACCTCCCGCACGGCCGAGGCCAGCGGCGCGTTGCCGACCCCCGAGCCATGGGTGCCGGTCGCCACCGAACCGGCCACCGAGATGTGCGGCAGGGACGCCAGGTTGGGCAGGGCGAGCCCGTGGGCGTGGACGACGCGGGCCAGTTCGGCATAGCGCACGCCGCCCGACACGCGGACCGTGCGCGCGGCCGTGTCCACCTCGATCACCGGCGGCAGGTCCGCGGTGGACACCAGGACGCCGTCCGGACCCGGGTCGGCGATCCGGTTGAAGGAGTGCCCGCTGCCCAGCGCCCGCACCCGCACGCTGCCGGCCACCAGCGCCGCGAGGGCGTCGAGCGTGCCCGGCCGGTGGAACTCCCGCGCGGAGTAGGTGATGGTGCGCGCCCAGTTGGTGACCGTCCCGGCGGTCCCGGCCGTCCCTGTCACAGTTGCGTCCTCCCGGAGAGTGCGTGTGGGCCGACCCTCTCATCCGGTGCGGCACGAGAGGCGGCATGTCTGCGGATTTCGTCGTCCCATATCGCAGAACGGGCGTATACGAAATTTGACTGGCCTGCCAGCTGCGGAATCGATACCTTCCGCTCCATGACTCAGGAACCGCTCCCCGCCCACCTGCCCGTCACCGACCGCACCCGGCACCGCCGCCTGCGAGAGCAGGGCAGCCTGGAGCGGACGGACCTGGAGGTGATCCTCGACGCCGGGTTCGTCTGTCACCTCGGAGTGCTGATGGACGGCCGGCCGGTCGTCCTGCCCACCGTGTACGGACGGGACGAGCGGTGGCTGTATCTGCACGGGTCCGTGGCGAGCCGCAGCCTCGCCGAAGACGCCCCCGTGTGCGTGACCGTCACGCACGTGGACGGGCTCGTGCTCGCCCGGTCCGTCTTCGAGCACGGCGTCAACTACCGCAGCGCGGTGATCCACGGCACGTCCCGACGGATCACCGACCCCGAGAAGAAGCTCGAGGGGCTGCGCCGGCTCACCGAGCACTCCGCGCCGGGCCAGTGGTCGTACGCCCGCCGCCCCAGCCGCAAGGAGCTGGCCGCGACCACCCTCCTCGCCGTCTCCCTCGAGGAGGCCTCCGTCAAGATCCGCACCGGGGCCCCGGACGACGGCGACGGCCCCGACGCGGCCCTCGGCCTGTGGGCCGGGGTGCTGCCGCTGACCACCGTGTGGGGTGCCCCGGAGCCCGACCCGGCCCTGCCGGCCGGGACAGCCGTGCCGGACCACATCGGGCGCCGTGCGGGGACCCGGCACGGCTGAGGCGCAGGCGGGGGCATACGGTGTAAGACGTACGCCTGAGCCGGGAGGAGACAGACGGATGGGCAGTCGTACCGCGCTGGTCGAGGATCTGATGGAGCGGTTCCCGCAGGTTCCGCGGGAAGCCGTCTTCAAGGAGGACCTGCTCCGCGGCGGCGTCGCCTTCGACCCGTCCGCCCTCAGTGACAACGAGAGCGGCGAGGTCAAGCCGAAGTCGTACTTCATCTTCTCCTTCGACCACGGCACCCTCCCCGAGCTGGGCGAGGCCGCGCTGCGGCGCCCCCCGGAGGAGATCATCCTCACCGGCGGCCCGTACGGCCTGCGCCGTACCGTCGTCTCCGTACGGGTGAACCCTGCCTCGCCCTACCGGGTGGCCGCCGACGACGAGGGGCTGCTCGGGCTCTACCTCGACGGAAAGCGGATCGCCGACGTCGGTGTGCCGCCCATGCCCGAGTACTACCGGCACACCCTCTCCAACGGAAAGTCCGTGATGGAGGTGGCCCCGACCATCCAGTGGGGCTATCTCATCTACCTCACCGTCTTCCGGGTCTGCCAGTACTTCGGCGCCAAGGAGGAGTGCCAGTACTGCGACATCAACCACAACTGGCGCCAGCACAAGGCGGCCGGGCGGCCGTACACCGGGGTGAAGGACGTCGAGGAGGTGCTGGAGGCCCTCGAGATCATCGACCGCTACGACACCCAGAAGGCCTCCACCGCGTACACGCTGACCGGCGGAGCCATTACGAAAACGGTTGCCGGGCGGGACGAGGCCGACTTCTACGGCCACTACGCCAAGGCCATCGAGGAGCGCTTCCCGGGCCGCTGGATCGGCAAGGTCGTCGCCCAGGCGCTGCCCAGGGCGGACGTCCAGCGGTTCAAGGACTACGGCGTGCAGATCTACCACCCCAACTTCGAGGTGTGGGACCGCCGGCTGTTCGAGCTGTACTGCCCCGGCAAGGAGCGGTACGTCGGCCGGGACGAGTGGCACCGGCGGATCCTCGACTCCGCCGAGGTGTTCGGTGCGCGCAATGTGATCCCCAACTTCGTGGCCGGGGTGGAGATGGCCGAGCCGTTCGGCTTCACCACCGTCGACGAGGCCATCGCCTCCACCACCGAGGGCCTGCGCTTCTTCATGTCGCACGGCATCACACCCCGCTTCACCACCTGGTGCCCGGAGCCCACCACCCCGCTCGGCAAGGCCAACCCGCAGGGCGCGCCGCTGGAGTACCACATCCGGCTGCTGCAGGCCTATCGCCAGACGATGGACGACTTCGGGCTCTCCTCCCCGCCCGGCTACGGCCCGCCCGGACCCGGCCGCGCGGTCTTCTCGGTCAGCTCCTTCATGGACAGCCTGCCCGCCGGCGACCCGGTGGCGGACGTCACGGAGGCGCCCGTCGAGGTGTGATCCCGGGCGGCAGTCCGGCGCGGCGTTGAGCGCGGCGGCTCAGGCATCCGTACCAGAGGCCGAAGTTGTGGGCTCAACGCGTCGTGCGCCCGTCCGGCCACCATCGGTAACCGGATGTGAACAGGCCGCTTGTCAGTTGTGTCGAGGACGTGAAAAGCTCTGTGCCCTGCCGCGAGGTTCCCGGCAACTTCCTTTTGCCTATGGTGAGTTGACCTCGCTCGTGGATGCAGGAGTCCCATGCCCGACCTGCCGACCCCCCAGGACGCCACCGAGGCCGAGCTGTTCTCGGAGGGCTGGGACGCGGTGCTCAGTTACGCGGACCTGTGCACCTCCGGATCCCTGACGGCCCATCAACTGGCGACCGAGGCGTTCGCGCTCGGCGTGCGCGAGGTCCGCGCCGCCGCACGGCACGGCTGCCCACGATTCCGGCGCTGCTCACCGCCGTACGCGACACCGCCGCCGCCTGGGAGGCCGGCGGACAGGGGCACAAGCTCGACCCCGACCTGCGGCTGTGGCTCAACTCCAGGAAGGCCGCCCGCTTCTCCGGCCCGCCGCTGGAACGCCCGGTCGCGTTGCGCGGCCTGAAGGACATGCAGGAGGCCGACGCCTCGCTGCTGTGGCTGGCCGAGGTGGAGGCGCTGCCCCTGCCCGCCGTCGCCCACCGGCTCGGCCTGGACCCGGCCACCGTCGCCGACGAACTCGACCAGGTCCGCACCCTGTTCCGGGACCGCTGCCACCGCGCCCACCTCGACACCCCGATGGACGCGCGGTGCCGCTCCTACGCCCGTCTGCTGGACGCGGTCACCCGCTCGGCCGCCGACGCCCCCGACGACCTCTCCCGGCACCTCGCGACCTGCGTGCGGTGCGCCGAGGCCGCCGCCTGCCTGCGGCTGCACGGCGGCGGGCTGCCCGCCGCGCTGGCCGGCGGTGTCATCGGCTGGGGCGGCCTCGCCTACCTGGAACGCCGCCGCCGCGCCGCCGAGGTCCGTCTCGGCGCGGGCCGCCCCGGCGCAGCCGACCCCGCCGCCGACGACCCGGAGGAGGGTGCCGGGCGCAGCCGCGTCCTGCGCGGCAGCCTGCTCGCCGCCGCCGTGCTGCTCTCGGCGCTGGCGCTGGGCGTGTCGATGATGCCGTTCGGCGACTCGGGCGACGACGCCGCCGCCCGCGACGACCGCCAGCCGGTCGCCGACCCCAGCGTCTCCCGCACCCCCACCCGGCCGGCCGCCCCGACGGCGGCACCCGCCGTCACCCCCTCCGCGCCACGCACGACCGCCGGCTCCCATCGCGCGCAGCCCGATCCCGAACCGCAGGGCGCCTCCTCGGCCACGTACCGGCCCGGCCCCGGCCGCACCGGCACCACCGCACCCGCGGCTGCCTGCCGGGTCGCCTACGACCTCGTCAACCAGTGGCCCGACGGCTTCCAGGCCACCGTCACGGTCACCACGGACAGGGCGCTCACCGGCTGGCGGGTCTCCTGGAGCTTCCGCGACGGCCAGCAGGTCGGCCAGATGTGGGACGCCACCGCCGACCAGCGCGGCTCCCGCGTCACCGCCGCCGCCGCCGACTACGACAGGACCGTCGCCGCACACGGCACGCTGTCCTTCGGCTTCATCGGCACCTGGCAGGACAGAAACCGGTCACCGTACGGTTTCACGCTCAACGGGGCGTCCTGCTCGGGCCGCTGACGGCGCGCACCGGACGATCTACGAGCTGCGGAAGACCGGCCGCATCGGCCCCAAGGGCACCGAGGACATCAGCGGAGACCAAGTGGCGGCGGCCCCCTCTCGCCGCGGAAGGCTGCACATGAAGTACGTCACGGCGGTCTGGGATGATGGCGGATTCTTCGTGGATCCGAGGGCCTATCTCGCCGAACTCCCCAAGTTCCGCGACCGCTTGCCCCCGGCTGCCCGGTGGCCGGGATCCACGTGGCCACCGACAAGGGTGGCGGCCTGGCCCTGGAGTTCGCACCCAACAAGGTCAAGCACGACTCCGGCCTGCGCATCAGCTACTCGGGCGTGACGCACTTCTCCATCGACTACGAACAAGCCCGACACGAGCATGGCACGCGTCGGGCGCCGGCCTATTGGCCAGCCTGGCCAATCCCGGCGTAAGCGCGCAGGTCAGGGTGCCTGGTCGGCACCTTCCGTCGTCACCGCGGGCGGGGTCGTCCGCGCCGACACCGAGTTCGTCGTGGCCCGCGACCCGGGGAAGGTCGTGTGCACCGGGGACTGGGTCGCCGTCGACCCGGGCGGCGATCCGCAGTACGTGCGCGCGTATCTGCCGCGCCGCACCGCCTTCGTGCGTTCCACCTCCTCCAAGCGGTCCGACGGGCAGATCCTCGCCGCCAACGTCGACCACGCCGTCGTCGCCGTGTCGCTCGCCGTCGAGCTCGACCTCGGCCGCGTCGAACGCTTCCTCGCCCTGGCCTGAGGGAGGAGCTCCTGGTTGCAGGTGCCGTCCACTCCGGATTTGCTGTTTCATGCGGTATCGCGGAGTGTGGTGGGCTAAGGTCACTGATCGCCAGCATTTCTCCCCCTTTGCCGTTCGTGGAGGCCCGGTGGTCTTACGGCTCGTCTTCGTCCATGGCATCGGTGGTCCGCGGCGGGTCGAGTTGGACCGTGACCGATGGACTGCGGCGCTGGCTCAGGGAGCGAAGGCTGCGGGGCACGCCAAGGCCGCGGCGAAGCTCATGGAGGGCAGCCTCGCGGAGGTCGTCTTCGCGTACTACGGCGATCTGCTCCACAAGCCCGGAGCTCAGGGAACGGCCAGTATCGAGTTGGTGGATGCCGATGCCGACATCCTTGCAGGACTCTTGGCGGAAGTCATCGAGACCCACCTCGGTCAGGCGATCGGTCGCCACGAACAGTCCGCCCTCCGCCAGGCCCTGGCCGAACTCCGTCCCGCGGGCAAGGTGCCACAGGGATCGGGCAACGTCGTCCGGGCCTGCATCAACGCGAGTACGACGATGCTCGATGCCGGGCCCTGGCGCAAAGGCGGCCAATGGGCCGGCGGCAAGTTCCTGGTGCGTGACCTCAACCAGGTGGCGCAGTACCTGGCGCGAAGCCGCAACGCTCTCGATGTCCTGATCAGAAGTGTGGTGGCGCAGGCGATAGGCACCGGCCCGTCGGTCGTGGTGGCGCACTCCCTGGGCAGCGTGGTGGCCTACGAGACGCTGCACGAGTTCCCGGTCTCCGTGCCACTGCTGGTGACCATGGGTTCACCGCTGGCGATGCGCGCGGTGGTGTGGCCGCACTTGGAGCCCAAGCCGTGCAGCACTCCACCCGGTGTCGCTTCCTGGCTCAACTTCTGGGATCGTGACGACGTCATCGTGCCCAGACCGATCCTGGAGTCGGACGTCGGCGCGAACGCCGACGGGGTGCGTGTCCACAGCTCCCGTGTCGACTCGGACGGTTTGTGGGTGCACACGGCCACCAAGTACCTGAGTCAAGGAGCGGTCGCGGGCCCGGTGATCGAGGCTCTTCAAGCAACTGCCACACCCTCATGACAGCAGGTGAGTGCAGGCACCTGCTGGTCGTCGCCGCGCAGTGCAAGGCGATGGAAGACCTCCTGGAGCTGGAAAGTGCCGCGAATTCCCTGGTCGCCGTACTCGCCGACCCCGAGATAGGCGACTGTGCCCCAGGCCTGCCGGACGGCAGGTCACTGCTCCTGGGTCGTGTTGATGTCGACGAGATCTGGATCGCGGTTCGGAGCGCGATCAAGCACGCGGCCACAAACGGTGCTGCCCTGATCATGGCCTTTCTCGGTCACGGTCTGGTCTCGGGCGAACACGCGACGCTGCATCTCATGGGCTGGGAGTCAACTGAGGGCGTGGCGGTCTCCGCCGTGAACATCAAGGATCTGCTGGGGCAAGCGGCCAACCAGTTGGGCGTGAGAGGCGTCATCGCCATCATCGACACGTGCAACGCCGCAGCCGCACACCCCTCGATCGAGGAGCTCACCACCGGCGCACGGAGCGGCCAGACCAGGATCGACCTGCTCATGGCTTCCGCCGTCCAGCAGAGCGCCTACGATCTGGACTTCTCCAAGGGGCTCGCCAAGCTCCTGCGGGGCGGCGTACCGGCCGGGGGAGAGCGTCTCGGAGTGGGAGTGCTGAAAGAGGGCTTACGGGCCGAGGCGGCCACGCGTGGGGTCATCGCCTCCTCCTACGACGGTGACTCCTCGGCCCCCGAGCTGTGGCTGGCGCGCAACCGGCAAGCCGGCGGCTGTCCCACGTCGGCAGTCGGTCAGCGGGGAACGGATGAGCTGGCCACCGGACTGCTCGCTCTCTTCCCGGACCGGGAGTTCCCCCGGACTTGGACGGCGGCCGCGCTGCGCGACTTGCAGAGGGAGATCGGCTGCCTTCCCGCCACGCCGGCGCAAGTCCGCGTAGCCAGAGCGCTGGACAGCCTGCTCCTCGCCAGGCAGACCGTCGCGTTTCTGCACTCCTTCATGCCGGCCGGCCTCAACACGCCCGCGCTTCGTCGTGCCATGGCGACTGTCGGAGCGCGGTCACACCGGCCGCTGGACGGTGCGCGAGACGCAGTGGAGAGCATCGCTCTCAACCATCCCGTGGAAGACGGCTCCTGCCGGTCCGTCTTGGCACGGTTCGTTGCGGCCCTGGCCGAGGACACCGGATGTGACCTCGAGGCAACCGAGTTGCGCTCGTGGGCCCTCGGCATCGATGCGCTGATTCCCTACAACGACGCAGTCCTCCGAGCTCGGGAGATCAGTCGGGAACGTCGACTGCGGCTGGTGGTCCGCCTCGACTCGCCGGCAGGAGACTGGCCGGAGAGTCTGACCGCGTGGCTCCTCCTGGACGGGGCCATCCACGATCATGCGGTGCTCACTCAGTGCACGGCCAGCCAGGCCGGTGCTGAGGCAAAGCTCATCGAGGCGGTCGAGTGGGCAGAAGCCATGGCCGAGGAACTCGACCTGCGTCTGCAGCGCATCGAAGTGGCCGTTCCCAGCAGGATCATGTTGCAGTGGGCTCCTGAGGCAGCCATCAACGGGACACGCCTCGGAGTGCAATACGACGTACGGACCCGATGGAGCATTCGCCTCGATCCACCGGCCGGAATGCGGTGGATCAACAAGCACGCACAAGCGAGACTCTCCGTCATCGCAGCGCATGACGGCGGCAGCAGCCCGATAACTTGGCTGGCCGACCACGAGGTGAGACCTCACGACAGACTGCGGGACGAACTCCAGAACGGTCGTCTCGTGAAACCGATCGGCTTGCTGGAGTGCCCCCGTGGCGACCCGGAGCTCCTCGACCTGCTTCTGTCGTACGCGCCCATCCTGCTGTGGCCGGACGGGACCGGTTGGTCGGCCGAGCATTGTGCGCAGGTCGCCAAGCGCTGGAACGACCTGCCGGCCGGCTTCCTTGCCGCCTACCGCGCCCGGTGGGCCGGAAACCAGAGCGACCCCATGGCTGACGTACGTGCGATCTGGGACGACGACGAGTGGCTGGCCTTCTGCGCAGGCGTCCAACGCCATTCACATGCTTCACCAAGGAGAAATCGATGACGTGGGGTTCTTACTACCGTGGCGACGGTGTCACGCGTGATGTGTCGTTGGGCGCACCGCCACCGTGGCGTGAGTTCCCCCGGCGCTCCCTCGGTATCCCCTTCCAGCCTCCCGACGGGCTGCCGGAAGCGGTGAACGCGGCGCTGAGTCTTCGTCGGCCGCTGCTCATCACCGGAACGCCCGGATCGGGCAAGTCGACGGTCATCGAGTCGGTCGCCGAGGAACTCCGGCTCGGGGCCGTCCTACGCTGGCACATCACTTCGCGCAGCACATTGAGTGAAGCGCTGTACCGTTACGACGTCCTCGGCCGCATCCATGACCAACAACTGGCTCAGCCCAGTCGCCCGGCGGATGACATCGCCCACTTTCTCCAGCTGGGCCCGCTCGGCACAGCGATGATCCCGTCGCCCAAGCCCCGCTGCCTACTGATCGACGAACTCGACAAAAGTGATCTGGACCTGCCCAGCGACCTTCTCGAAGTGCTCGAACGCGGAGAATTCGAGATCCCGGAGCTGACCCGCTACAACCGCAAGGACGTGGACGTCCGTATGTGGGACAGCGAGGAACGTCACCGGATCACTCGAGGCCGAGTCCAGTGCACCGAGTTTCCGTTCATCGTCATGACCAGTAATGGGGAACGCGATTTCCCCGCGGCATTCCTCCGTCGGTGCATCCGCTTCGTCATGCCCAAGCCTGACAACGAGGCCATCCGCAAAATGGTTCTGGCCCATCTCGGCCTCGACGTGACCGATTCCGCTCCGCTGGCCGACCTCGTGCGGGGCTTCGTCACCAGGATCCAAGCGGGCGACAGCCTGGCCGTCGACCAACTGCTCAATGCCCTGTTCGTCGTCGCCGGTGACGACGCGCCGCGCGGCGCATCCCGCGAGCGCGTACTCCGTCTGCTGCTGCAGGATCTCAATGGTGGCTGACCATCTCGACGGGCTCGTGCAGTCCGTACTACGGCTCGATCTGGGCCTCGACGCCACGGCCATCGCCGAGGCGTTGTGGCTGGCCACGGCGACACCGCTGGACTCGGCCATCGACCATGTGGTCGGCCTCCGCAAGGTGGCGCGCCACACCGACTCGCCACCCCGCGCCGCCGCTGATCCGCAGCGGCCAGAGCCTGCGCAGACCGACGCCCAGGGCCCGACCAGGACGGCGTCCGGCGACGCGTCGGCTTCTGGTGTTCGTCGGACGGTGTCCGACAGGCAGGTGCGGGTCCGGCAGGCAGACGCTCTCCCCAACATGCTGGCTCTCGGCAACGCCCTTCGCCCCCTCAAGCGGCGCTGGCCCCAAGGGCGGCAATCGGAACTCGATCTCGAGGCCACCGTCCGGTCGTTCACCCTCACGCGCAGACTCATCCCGGAGTTCCGGCCCGCGCCGGAGAGGTGGTTCGACCTTCTCCTCGTCATCGACGACTCACCTGGCATGGCCTTGTGGGGCCATGCCGTCGCCGAACTGACGCGTCTTCTGCAGCAGCTTGGAGCTTTCCGCCGTATCCAGCAGTGCCGTATGACGCCCTCGGGAGATCGCTCCGTGCTGCGCAATCAGCAGGGCGACGCCGTAGGGCCCGATCAGCTCAAGGCGCCCAACCGCCGCACTCTCGTGATCGTGGTCACCGACGGGAGCGACAGCGGTTGGCGCCGGCCGGATGTGTGGCGCATACTCCGCGCCTGGGCGCTGTCCAGTCCGACCGCCCTTCTCACTCCCCTCCCCGCCCGGCTCTGGTCCCGCTCCGGCCTCGATCTCCCCACGATCCGCGTGGGCGCTTCGGTGCCTGGAGCTGTGAACACGGAGCTGAGTCACCTGGTGCCCCACCTGCTGCGGAAACGGTCCCACGATCAGTGGGTGCCGATTCCAGCGGTCAGGCTTACGCGGCACGCGCTCGGGCAGTGGGCCAGGACCCTGATGCAGAGGGACGCGCCGGGCTGTGATGCTCTGTTGATCCCCCAAGGCGGCCGTCCGCACGAGGACGCCGAGCCCGTCTCCGGGGCGGACCTCGCCGACTCGTTCCAACGCGTCGCCTCACCGGCTGCGGCTCAACTGGCCGTTCTGTGCTCCCCGTTCCGTGATCTGACGCTGCCGCTGATCAATCTCGTACGCCAAGAACTGGTGCCCGAGGCGGGGACGGACGACGTCGCCGAGCTGATCAGCGGTGGCCTGCTGCTCAAAGACGGTGCAAGCCTCCACTTCCGCGAAGACGCACGAGTCGCGCTGACCAAGGTTCTGGGCCAATCCGACGCATGGCGGGTCCACGATGCCTTGCAGGAGCACATCGCCGACCGAGCAGGGCCAGACGGTGCCCATGCCTCCGCCGTTTCCGGTCTCGACGCAAACGTGGCGCTCTCCGCCTCCTTGCAGTCACTTGCGGCTGCGTCCCGCCAGACACTTGAACTCCTCGGGGTGCTCCCGCACACCGCGACAGACTCCTCTCGGCCGAGTCAGTCGTCCCAGCTGCGGGATCAGAACGACAGGGTCCAAGCCGTCGCACGGCATCCAGAGCCCAGCACGCCCGATAAAAGGGTGACGCGCAGGCCGCCCCTGTCGAGCCTCGGCATGGCCGAAGAACCGGCCGTGACCAGTGTGAAGCTGCGCCGGTGGGAGTCGGGTGCACTGGCGCATGCGGTCACCGATCCCTTTGGTCAGGGCCCGGTGCCCTGGCTCAGGGGCAACGAGCAGTACTTCGACGACACAGGTCATGTCGTCCCCTGGTACATCGACCTGGCCCAGAGCAGCGGAGAGACCGCCCCGCACGCCCGCGTCCGCGGCCCACGCCCGGCCGACGACCTGCACCGCCAGATCAAGGGCTTCGCCTCGCCCGGTGCGGTCGCGCCGGGCGAGACGATCGACTTCCGCATCACGGTCGACCCGCCCCAGGAGTTCAGCGTCGACGTCTACCGGATCGGCCACTACGGCGGCGACGGCGCCTCCAAGATCACCACCAGCCCCCGGTTGTCCGGCATCGTCCAGCCCGCCCCGCTGGTCGCCGACCGCACGGTCTCCTGCCACCACTGGTGGCTCTCCTGGCGCCTGCAGATCCCGGGCCACTGGAACGTCGGCGCGTACGTAGCCGTGCTCACCACCGCCGACGGTTACCGCTCCCACGTCCCCTTCACCGTGCGCGACAGCCACCCCGCGGACCTCCTTCTCCTGCTCCCGGACATCACCTGGCAGGCCTACAACCTCTTCCCGGAAGACGGGCGCACCGGCGCCAGCCTCTACCATGCCTGGGACGAGAACGGCCGTCTGCTCGGCGAGTCCGAGGCCGCGACGACCGTCTCCTTCGACCGCCCCTACGCGGGCGCGGGCCTGCCCCTGCACGTCGGCCACGCCTACGACTTCATCCGCTGGGCCGAGCGCTACGGCTACGACCTCGCCTACGCCGACGCCCGCGACCTGCACGCCGGCCGCGTCGACACCTCCCGCTACCGGGGTCTGGTCTTCCCCGGCCACGACGAGTACTGGTCGACGGCCATGCGCAGGGCCGTCGAGGACGCCCGCGACCAGGGCACGTCACTTGTCTTCCTCTCCGCCAACACCATGTACTGGCAAGCCGAGCTCGGCCCGTCCCCCTCCGGCGAAACCGACCGCCTCGTCCGCTGCCGCAAGCACCGCTCCGACTCGAAGGGCCGTACCGCCCTGTGGAGGGACTCGGGTGAGCCGGAGCAACTGCTCCTCGGCGTCCAGTACGCGGGCCGGGTCCCGGAGCCGTCCCCCATGGTCGTGCGCAACGCCGGCCACTGGCTGTGGGAGGCGACCGGCGCACACGAGGGCGACGAACTCGACGGCATGGTCGCGGGCGAGGCCGACCGCTACTTCCCGCGCACCCGGCTGCCCGAGCACCGGGCCCGCATCCTCCTCGCCCACTCCCCGTACCGGGACAGCGAGCGCGTCACCCGCCACCAGGAGACCTCCCTCTACCAAGCCCCCAGCGGCGCCCTCGTCTTCGCCTCCGGCACCTTCGCCTGGTCCCCCGCTCTGGACCGCCCGGGCCACGTCGACCCCCGCATCCAGCGAGCCACCGCCAATCTGATGGATCGCATCTGTAAGCGCAGCTGATCACCCGTCGTTGTCAGGGAGATGCTGTGCCATCGCCGCGAAAATCGGTGGCGCCGGAATGCGCGCGCCTCTAGGGTGAGGTCCACTTCACGCAGTGGCTGTCCGCCGCTGTCGGCCGAGTGAGGAATGGGAGGTGTGACCGATGGCTGTCTCTGTGATGGGCGCTGCCCGCATCCGGAAGTTCATCCACTCCACCTCCGTGGCCACCGGCTGACCTCACTCCTCCCGCGCTCGTGAGCGCGGGGCCGGGGCCACCTTGTGAAGGGTTCCCCCTTGTCTTTCTCTTCTCTCACGGGCTCGTCCTCGTCTTCCTCGCATCCTCTCGCCCCGTACGGCTGGGACGAGGGCTGGGAAGCGGAGTTCGCCTCGTATGCCGAGCAGGGTCTCCTGCCCGGCCGTGTCGTACGGGTCGACCGTGGCCAGTGCGACGTCGTCACCGCGGGCGGGGTCGTCCGCGCCGACACCGAGTTCGTCGTGCCCCGCGACCCGGTGAAGGTCGTGTGCACCGGGGACTGGGTCGCCGTCGACCCGGGCGGCGATCCGCAGTACGTGCGCGCGTACCTGCCGCGCCGCACCGCCTTCGTGCGTTCCACCTCCTCCAAGCGGTCCGACGGGCAGATCCTCGCCGCCAACGTCGACCACGCCGTCGTCGCCGTGTCGCTCGCCGTCGAGCTCGACCTCGGCCGCGTCGAACGCTTCCTCGCCCTGGCCTGGGAGTCCGGGGCCCAGCCGGTCGTCGTCCTCACCAAGGCCGACCTGGTGCCCGACCCGGTCACCCTGGCCCACCTGGTGCAGGACGTCGAGACCAGCGCGCCCGGCGTGCCGGTGCTGACCGTCAGCGCCCTGCACGGCGAGGGGCTCGACGTCCTCGTCGCGCTCGTCGGCTCCGGTACGTCCGTGCTGCTCGGCCAGTCCGGCGCGGGCAAGTCCACGCTGGCCAACGCCCTCGTCGGCGCGGACGTCATGGACGTACGGGCGGCGCGGGACGTCGACGGCAAGGGCCGGCACACGACGACCACCCGCAACCTGCTCGCCCTGCCCTCCGGTGGCGTGCTCATCGACACACCCGGGCTGCGGGGCGTCGGTCTGTACGACGCCGAGGGCGGTGTCGGCCAGGTGTTCGCCGAGATCGAGGAACTGTCCGAGCGGTGCCGCTTCCACGACTGCGCGCACGAGAGCGAGCCGGACTGCGCGGTGCGCTCCGCCGTGGAGAGCGGTGAGCTCGCGGTGCGGCGGCTGGAGAGCTACCGGAAGCTGGTGCGCGAGAACCAGTGGATCGTGGCCAAGTCCGACGCACGGGTCCGTGCGGAGCTTCGGCGGGACTGGAAACGGAAGGGCGCCGCCGGTAAGGCGGCGATGGAGATCAAGCGAGGGCGTTTCCAGTAGGCCCTGTGCTGGAGGCGGAGCCTGAAGCAGAAGCAGTTCCGCGTCCGATTTCCGCCAGCCCGTCCCCGTCCAGCGTCGCACACTGGAACGCGTGAGGGACGAGGACACCAGGTACGAGGCGGTGCGCAGCAGGGACGGGCGGTTCGACGGCGTCTTCTTCTTCGCCGTCGAGACCACCGGCATCTACTGCCGGCCCAGCTGCCCGGCCGTGACGCCGAAGCGGCACAACGTGCGGTTCTTCCCGACGGCCGCCGCCGCGCAGGGCTCGGGGTTCCGGGCCTGCCGGCGGTGCCGGCCGGACGCCGTGCCGGGGTCGGCGGAGTGGAACGTGCGGGCGGACGTCGTGGGGCGGGCCATGCGGCTGATCGCCGACGGTGTCGTGGACCGCGAGGGCGTCGCCGGGCTCGCCGCACGCCTCGGCTACAGCGCCCGGCAGGTCCAGCGGCAGCTCACTGCCGAGCTGGGCTCCGGGCCCGTGGCGCTCGCGCGGGCACAGCGGGCCCACACCGCGCGGGTGCTGCTGCAGACCACCGACCTGCCGGTCACCGAGATCGCGTTCGCGTCCGGGTTCGCCAGCGTGCGGCAGTTCAACGACACCGTCCGTGAGGTGTACGCCTCGACGCCGACCGAACTGCGGGTCACCGCCCACCGGGGGCGTGGTGCCCCGTCCCGGGGCCGGGGTGTGCGCGGGGCCGCGGCTGCAGGCGCCGGGATACCGCTGCGGCTCGCCCACCGCGGCCCGTACCAGGCCGGCGCCGTCTTCGACCAGCTCGCGGCCGAGGCGGTAACCGGTGTCGAGGAGGTTTCCGGCGCGCTGGGCGGCCGTACCTACCGGCGCACACTGCGGCTGCCGTACGGCACCGGGCTCGTCGCCGTCGAGGAGCGCACCCGGGCGTCCAGGGCCGGCACCGGCACCCGTCCGGGCGGCTGGCTCGACGCGCGGCTGCATCTCACCGACCCCAGGGACCTCACCACCGCCGTGCAGCGGCTGCGGCGCCTGTTCGACCTGGACGCCGACCCGTACGCCGTCGACGAGCGGCTCGGCGCCGACCCGCGGCTGGGTCCGCTGGTCGCGGCCCGGCCCGGACTGCGCTCGCCCGGCACCGTGGACCCGCTGGAGCCCGCCGTCCGCGCCCTGGTCGGACGGGAGGGGGCACAGGAGCTCGTGCGACGGTACGGCAAGGTGCTCGACGCGCCCTGCGGCGGTCTCACCCATCTCTTCCCCGAGCCCGCCGCCCTCGCCGGGGCCGAGCCCGGCGGGCCGCTGGGCGCGCTGGCCGCCGCCGTCGCCGACGGCACCGTACGGCTGGATCCGGGAGCCGACCGGGACGAGGCGCAGGAGGCCCTGCTCGGCCTGCCCGGTATGGACCCGGCGACCGTCGCCGCCGTCCGCGTGCGCGCCCTGGGCGATCCGGACGTCGCGCCGCCCGGCGCGGCGGTGTCCGACGACTGGCGGCCCTGGCGTTCGTACGCCGTCCAGCATCTGCGCGTGGCAGGGGAGTGGAGCGCATGACGACCGTGTACTGGACCCAACTGGACGTCCCCGTGGGCCGGTTGCTGCTCACCGCCGACTCGGACGGGGTGCTCACCTCGCTGTCCGTACCCGGACAGAAGGGCGGCCGGACGGTGCTGGACGGCTGGCGGCACGACACCGGGCCGTTCCGTGGAGCCGCGGACCAGCTCGACGCCTACTTCGCCGGCGAACTCAAGGAGTTCAGCCTGCCGTCGAGCGCTCGGGGCACCGAGTTCCGGCAGCGGGTGTGGGCCGCGCTGGACGAGGTGCCGTACGGTGCCACGGTCACCTACGGACAGATCGCCGCGCGTATCGGCGCGCCGCGCGCCGCGGTTCGCGCCGTCGGCGGGGCGATCGGCGCCAACCCCCTGCTGATCGTGCGGCCGTGCCATCGGGTCATCGGTGCGAACGGGGCGATGACCGGGTACGCGGGCGGAGTCGAACGCAAGGTGTGGCTTCTGGCCCTCGAGGGCGCACTCGCCGCCGGCCAGGCCCAACTCCCTTCCGCGGCAGGGTAGACCGGGTCCAGGTCATAGGTGAGGGCGGCGGCGGAGTCCCCATCTCGCCGGCCGGCAGGACGCCCGTGTCCAGCCCCGCGGACACGGCCGGCAGCCCGACCGGCTCGGCGTGGGGGCTCGGCCCGGGCCGTAGCAGCCCGGCGTCCGCCGCCTGCCGGAAGAGGCCGGTCGGGGTGGCTCGGCGGCGCGGGGATCCCTGATGAACGGCTGGGCGGCGAGTCATGACGGCAGCCGAGCACGTCCCCCGCCCCCACACCGGCCCCGCGCTCTGGGGTCTGTCCGCCGGATCATGCCGAAGTCGCGCCGGCGCGACGCCGTTGCCCGGAGCCGGCCCGATCCGCCGGACAGGCCCTGGGCCGTCCTGATCTCATTGCGCCGAGCGGGTGGACCGTCCTCGAAGGTGCGGTGCCGCGGGCCGGCCGTGTGGGACGGTCTGCTCCGACGAGCAACGGGGAAGGATGGGTGCGGAGATGGCCGGGGCCAGACGGATCCTCGCGGTGCTGCTGCTGACGATGCTGCCGGGCACCACGGCGCCGGCGGTCGCGGAGCCGGCGCCGCCGCCCTGGACCGGCAGCTGGGAGACCGCCCCGTCGGGTACCGCTCCCGCACTGCCCGGCACCGCGATCCGCGACGTCGTCCATCTCAGCGTCGGCGGCACGGCCGTGCGCATCCGGCTCAGCAACCGTTTCGGTACCGCGCCCCTGCAGCTCGGCGCGGTCACCGTCGCGTTGCGTGCGACCGGTCCGAACGCCGTGCCGGGCACCCTGCGCACCGCCACCTTCCAGGGCGCCCCGGCCGTGACCGTGCCGCCCGGGCAGGACACGGTCACCGACCCGGTGCCGCTGCCCGTGCCGGCCGCCGCCGACCTCCTCGTCACCGTGTACACCCCCGCGGACAGCGGCCCCGCGACCTACCACCAGACCGCCCTGCAGACCAGCTACCTGGCCCCGGCAGGGGCGGGCCGGGCCGCCGACGAGGACGGCGCCGCCTACTCGGCCACCACGAGCCGCTGGTACTACGTCACCGGCGTCGACGTCCTCGGCCCCACCGCGGGCAGCATCGTCGCGTTCGGCGACTCCCTCACCGACGGAAACGGTTCCACCCCCGACGCCAACCACCGCTGGCCCGACCGGCTCGCCGAACAAGTCCGCGCCGACCGGCTCGGCGTCCTCAACGCCGGAATCTCCGGAAACCGTTTGCTGCACGACGGCACCGGACCGAGCGCCCTCGCCCGCCTGGACGCCGATGCCCTGGACCGGGCCGGGGTACGGGTCCTGGTCGTCCTGGAGGGCATCAACGACATCAAGGGCACGCCCACGGCCGACGACGTAACCGCTTACGCAGCCGCTTACCGCACCCTCGTCGCCCGCGCCCACGCCCGGGGGGTGCGGGTCATCGGCGTCACCCTCACCCCGTACCGCGGCTTTTCCGCCTACACGGACGCCCGCGAGGCGGTACGGCAGCAGGTGAACGGGTTCATCCGCACCGGCGGCGCCTTCGACGCGGTCGCCGACGCCGACGCCGCGCTCCGTGACCCGGCCGACCCCACCCGCCTCCTGCCGGCCTACGATCCAGGCGATCACCTGCACTTCAATGACGCGGGCATGGCGGTGGTGGCGGAGACGGTCCGGCGGGTGCTCGGCGGCGCGGACCGGTGAACCCGTACCTCAGCCCCACAGCACCGCCCCCAGCCACGCCCCGCGATCAGCAGGCAGGCGAACAGTTCGGGGTGGGGCCGCCCGGCGGCCATCGGCCGTCGCTCGTACGGTTGTTCAGGCTTTCACCCGACGGCGCAGCCCGACATGGCCGGCGCGGCCGGATTTTCCTGATGCCCCGTTTTCATACCGCCCGTGCGGTGGACAATCAGGGGCATGAGCCAGCAGGGGGGAAGGTCCGCCGGTCCTGAGGACGACTGGTGGGGACAGCTGTACGACGACTCCACCGAGGACACGGGCCCCACGGCCGCGCCCGATTCCCTGGACGACCGGTTCGCCTCCGCGAAGCGGACGGTGACGGGCCGACCGGCCACGGCACCGCCGCGCGAGCCGGAACCGGGCACGCGGGAGAGCGCCGACGACGCCGCGGGCAGGGGCGCCGGAGCGCCGGCAAGCGGCGACGACGCCCCCGGGCGAACGCCTCCCGCCCGGGCCGCGTTCCCGGCCCCCCGCGGACCCGAGCCCCCACCCGCCCCACCCGCCCCGCCCGAGCCACGGGATCCGTCCGCGTCCGCCTCGCCATTCGCGCCCGCCGAGCGCATCGCGCCGGAGCGGGCGCCCGTCTCACCCCCCGAGCCCCACGACGCGCCGGCGCACCTGCCGTCCCCGCCCGCGCCGGCCCCCGCATCCGCGCCCCCTACGGCCGCCACCGCCCCCCACCCGCCGGAGCCCACCCGGGCTCCCGCTCCCGCCCCCACGCCCCTCTCGGTGCCGTCGGCCCTCACCCCACCCCCCTCGGCCCTCGACTACGTCGGTTCGGGTCCGCCGACCTACGATCCCGAGCCCACCGCCCTGCCGGTCGCCGATCCGGAGGGGCTCGAGGAGCTGGTGGCGGACACCGTGCTGGACGGTGCCCGGTACGGGGCGTGCACACTGCGGGCCGTGTCGTTGCGCGGGGACTCGGCGCGCTACCGGGGCGAGCCGCGGCGGGACTCGTTGCTGACCGCCCGGTTCGGGACGGGGGAGCAGGCGCTGGTGCTGGTCGCGATGGCGACCGGCGTGCGGGGCACACCGGGCGCGCACCTCGCGGCGGCCGAGGCGTGCCGGTGGATCGGGTGGGCCGTGGGCCGCAGCCACCACCGGCTCGTGGAGGACATCCGCGCGGCCCGGCGCGGCGACCTGAAGTCGGGTCTGAACCGGCTGACCGACCGCAGCCTCGGCAGGCTCCGGGGGAGCGCCGTCGAGCAGGGCGTCGACCCGGAGGAGTACACGGCGAGCCTGCGCTGCCTGCTGCTGCCCGCCGACCCCGACTGCCGTACGCGCGTCTTCTTCGGCGTCGGCGACGGCGGCCTGTTCCGGCTGCGGGAGGGGGAGTGGCAGGACATCGAGCCGCGAGTCACGCCCGACGACACCGGCGGCGAGCCCGCGGCCGGCTTCGGCTCCCCGCCCGCGAGGACGTTCGCCGAGACCCCCGAGGGCGACCGGCTCACCATGGACCTCGGCATCCCGACCCCGCCGAGCCCGTACGAGCCGGCGCCCGAGCCGCCCCGTGAGCCGTTCCGGTTCCGTGCCTCGGTAGCCCGCCCGGGTGATGCGCTGGTCATGTGCACCGCGGGCCTCGCCGACCCGCTGCGCGGCGAGGCCGCCCTCTGCGCCTACCTCGCCCGCCGCTGGTCCGGCCGCACCCCACCGGGGCTCGCCGCGTTCCTCGCCGACGCCCAGGTGCGCGTGAAGGGCTACGCCGACGACCGTACGGCGGCGGCCGTGTGGGAGGCGTAACCGCTTTCCCTGTGCATCCATGGGTGCATGGCCAAACAGAACGTCGCCGAGCAGTTCGTCGACATCCTCGTCCGCGCCGGCGTGCGCCGCCTGTACGGCGTGGTCGGCGACAGCCTCAACCCGGTGGTGGACGCCGTGCGCCGCAACGCCGCCATCGACTGGATCCACGTACGCCACGAGGAGACCGCCGCGTTCGCGGCCGGCGCCGAGGCGCAGATCACCGGGAAGCTGGCCGCCTGCGCCGGCTCCTGCGGCCCGGGCAACCTGCACCTGATCAACGGCCTGTACGACGCCCACCGCTCGATGGCCCCGGTGCTCGCCCTCGCCTCGCACATCCCCTCCAGCGAGATCGGCCTCGGCTACTTCCAGGAGACCCACCCCGACCGGCTGTTCCAGGACTGCAGCCACTACAGCGAGCTGATCTCCAGCCCCCGGCAGATGCCCCGGCTGCTGCAGACCGCCATCCAGCACGCGGTCGGCCGCAGCGGTGTCAGCGTGGTCGCGCTGCCCGGTGACATCGCCGCCGAACCCGCTCCGGAGAAGGCACCGCAGAGCGCCCTCGTCACCTCACGGCCCACGGTCCGGCCCGGCGACGCCGAGATCGACGCCCTCGTGGAGATGATCGACGAGGCCGGGAGAGTGACTCTTTTCTGCGGCAGCGGTACGGCCGGCGCGCACGCCGAGGTCATGGAGTTCGCGGAGCGGATCAAGTCACCCGTCGGTCATGCGCTGCGCGGCAAGGAGTGGATCCAGTACGACAACCCCTACGACGTCGGTATGAGCGGACTGCTCGGCTACGGCGCCGCCTACGAGGCCACCCACGGGTGCGACCTGCTCATCCTGCTCGGCACCGACTTCCCGTACCACGCCTTCCTGCCCGACGACGTGAAGATCGCCCAGGTCGACGTGCGGCCCGAGGTGCTCGGCCGCCGCTCGCGCCTGGACCTCGCCGTGTGGGGCGACGTACGCGAGACGCTGCGCTGCCTGGTCCCGCGGGTGAAGGAGAAGACCGACCGGCGCTTCCTGGACCGGATGCTGAAGAAACACGCCGACGCGCTGGAGGGTGTGGTCAAGGCGTACACCCGCAAGGTCGAGAAGCACATCCCGATCCATCCCGAGTACGTGGCCGCCGTCCTCGACGAAGTCGCCGAGGACGACGCCGTGTTCACCGTCGACACCGGCATGTGCAACGTGTGGGCCGCGCGGTACGTCTCGCCCAACGGCCGCCGCCGGATCATCGGTTCGTTCTCGCACGGCTCGATGGCCAACGCGCTGCCCATGGCGATCGGCGCCCAGTTCACCGACCGGCGCCGACAGGTGGTCTCCATGTCCGGCGACGGAGGGTTCTCCATGCTGATGGGCGACTTCCTGACGCTCGTGCAGTACGACCTTCCGGTCAAGGTCGTCCTGTTCAACAACTCCTCCCTCGGCATGGTGGAGCTGGAGATGCTGGTCGCGGGCCTGCCCTCGTACGGAACCACGAACACCAACCCCGACTTCGCGGCCGTCGCCCGGGCCTGTGGCGCCCACGGGGTACGGGTGGAGAAACCCAAGCAGCTCGCCGGGGCGCTCAAGGACGCCTTCAGGCACCGGGGGCCGGCTCTGGTCGACATCGTCACCGACCCCAACGCCCTGTCCATCCCGCCGAAGATCAGCGCCGAGATGGTCACCGGGTTCGCCCTGTCGGCTTCCAGGATCGTGCTGGACGGCGGCGTCGGCCGCATGCTCCAGATGGCCCGCTCCAACCTGCGCAACGTACCCCGCCCCTGAACCCCGGCGCAGGGGCGGATTTCGGCCACTTTCACGGCGTGTGACGGTGTGCCGACGGCCGGTGCCGGACGCATCTGCCTGGCCGTCCCGGGGCGTCCGTGGCGACCAGCGCCGTACGGGGGGCCGGCGAGCCGGGTGCGGAGCGGTCCGACCGGCGGCCCGGACGCCGTACGGCCGTGGCCGAACCGCCGGTCATCGGGCATGTGCCAGGACTGCCCTGGTTCGTGCTGGGCAAGCATCCTCCGTGAACGTGTTCGACCAGGAGGGGCAGGGTCCAGCGGCGTGCGGGCGGGGGTCATGAAGAGTCAGGCACGAGGGGGCGGTCCCGCGGTCGTCGGGGGCTCCTCGGCGACGACGGGGGAAGAGGCCGACACCACCACGGAACACACACACCGGCTCCGGCGCAGGCTGGGGCGGGCGGATCTCAGGGCGGTGCCCGAGGCCCGCCGGGCGCTGCGCGAACTGCTGCGGCAGTGGGGGAAACCGGGCCGCTCGGAGATCGCCGAACTGCTCACCAGCGAACTGGTCACCAACGCGCTCGTCCACACCGACGACGACGCGGTCCTCACGGCGGTCGTGGAGCCGGGCGGGCTGCGCGTGGAGGTGCGGGACTTCGTGGCCCGCAGACCGGAGCTGAGAGGCCCGGGCACGGACGACGACACCCATGGGCGCGGGCTGGTGCTGGTGCAGTCCCTCGCGGACGCCTGGGGGGTGCGGCCGCACGGGGTCGGCAAGTCGGTGTGGTTCGAACTGGGCGCCGAGGCGGCGTGACGCTCCGCGGTCGCCGGGACACGCCCGGAGGGTGGCAGGCGGGGCCAAGGCCCGGAACGGGCCGGGGGCGCGACCCGTGCGGTCACGCCCCCGGCCCGGCAGAGCGGAGGAGCTAGCCGAACTGCTGCTCCAGGTCCTTCAGCTTGCGCTCCAGGGAGTCCAGGCGGGGCAGGGCCATGGTGTCGTCCTCCGCGGTGAGGTCGACGGTCACCTGCTCAGCGGACCCGCTGCGGACCGGCTGCAGGGAGGGACGGGCGCGTACGGGCAGCGGTTCCGGGGTGGATATGGCAGGCTCCGCGGTCGCCTGGGCGGGGCCACGCTCCACCGCCTGCACCTCGACCTGCCGGCCGGCGCGGCCGACGAATCCGCGGTGGCCCCGGCTGATGGCCTTCAGCTGGGCACGCTCGATGCGCTGCTGATCGCGCCGGCGCTGCCGCGTCTCCTCCTTCTGCCGCTTGTCCTCGCGGACCTCCTCGACGGCCTCGTCCAGGCTGCGGACGCCCTCGAGGAGCATCAGCGACCAGGCCCGGTAGGTCTCGCGGGGGGCCCGCAGCCAGCGGACGATGCGGATCTGCGGCAGCGGACGCGGCACCAGGCCCTGCTCGCGCAGCGCGGCCCGGCGGGTCTGCTTCAGCGCCCGGTCGAACAGGACGGCCGCGGAGAGCGACATACCGGAGAAGAACTGCGGGGCGCCCGCGTGGCCGGCCCCCCGGGGTGCGTGCACCCAGTTGAACCACGCCGCGGCGGCGGCGAACAGCCACACGAGGATCCGGGAGCCGAGGGCGGCGTCACCGTGGCTGGCCTCGCGCACCGCGAGGACGGAACAGAACATCGCCGCGCCGTCCAGGCCGAACGGCACCAGGTACTGCCAGCCGTCGGTCAGGCCCAGGTTCTGTTCGCCGAAGCCGACGAGGCCGTGGAAGGACAGGGCGGCGGCGACCGCCGCACAGCAGAACAGGAGCACGTAGGAGGCTGTGCCGTAGACGGCCTCCTTGCGTCTGCGGCGCTCCTCGCTGCGCTCCCACGAGTCGTCCGCGCTCGCGTTCTCCCCGGAGGAGCGCTTGCCGCGCGCGAGCACCGCCACAGCCGCCAGCATCCCCAGGAGCAGTACGGCGCCCGGAAGCAGCCAGTTCAGCGATATGTCGGTCAGTCTCATCAGGGGTCCCTTGCATTGGGATAGGGCGTAACGCCCGCCATAGTGGCCCACTCCCGAGGGCCCTCAGGGGGTTTCGGGGCAAGAGGCCGCCAAGGAAGTGCAAGGGGATGCCCACGGCGGCGTTCTGCTCGAACCGCCGTATGGTAGGCGGGAGTTGAGTTCGAATAAGACTACCGGTACGAGTGGTTCTCCGGAAAGTCGCGGTCCGTCGCCGGTGATCTCAGCGGATGATCGGAGCGTGTCTTTTTAGGCAAGGCTCACCTTGCTTGCCGGGCTGGTGAATTTGAACTGGCGCCTCGGACGCCTAAGGTGCTTGACGGACAGGTGACAACCCGCCGTTAATGACCCAAGTGCCGACAAGCCCGCCAGGGGGACCCGTGAAGCAGAGCGTGCAGGGCTCCGCCGCTGCCCGGGTGCCCGTGCAGGCGCGCGCGGTCGAGGACTCGGGCGGCTTCCGTGAGCGGGACTCCGCCCCGGCCGCCGCACGTGGCGAGCACACGCACAGTGAGCGGCCGATCCCTGGGGCGCGGCCCGCGGTGCAGCGCTCCTCGGTACGCGGACAGATCCTGGACGCGCTGCGGACGGCGCTGGTCGCCGGGGAGCTGAAGCCGGGCGAGGTCTACTCGGCGCCGGTGCTCGGCGAGCAGTTCGGTGTCTCGGCCACGCCCGTGCGTGAGGCCATGCAGCAGCTCGCCCTGGAGGGCGCCGTCGAGGTCGTGCCGAACCGCGGCTTCCGGGTCGTCGAGCGGGGTGCGCGGGAGCTGGCCGAGCTGGCGGAGGTGCGGGCGCTCATCGAGGTGCCGGTGATGCTGCGGCTCGCCCGCACGCTGCCGGCCGCACGCTGGGCCGAGCTGCGTCCGCTCGCGGAGGAGACGGTACGGGCGGCGGCCTCCGGCTGTCCGGCGGCGTACGCGGAGTCCGACCGGGCCTTCCACCGCGCGCTGCTCGCCCTGTCGGGCAACGAGCAGCTGGTCCGTATCGCCTCGGACCTCCACCGACGGTCCCAGTGGCCGCCGGTCCGGCACGGCCGGGCGTACCTGGTGGCGGACGCGGCGGAGCACATGGCCTTGCTGGACGCGCTGATCTCCCGTGACCTGGATGTCGTCCGGGACCTGGTGGAGGAACACTTCGCCGACGCGGCCTGAGCCGGTACGGCGGGCGCTGTCGGGGTTTGGCCGTCTGCCGGGCCCGTGTCCACGGGGGGCTCGCGTGCGGG
>NZ_JBVJVZ010000002.1:477244-488521 GCF_055603245.1 Streptomyces sp. NPDC037290
GGTCTGGTGGGGGAGTACGTCGCTGGCGGGTTCTGAGCCGGTGCGGCGGGTGCCGTGGGGGTTTGGCCGTCTGTGGGCCCCGGGTCGGCCGGGGGGTTCGCGTGCGGGGGCTGGTGGGGGAGTACTTCGCCGGCGCAGCCTGGGCGGTGCGGCGGGTGCCGCCGGGGTTTGGCCGTCTGCCGGGCCCGTGTCCATGGGGGGCTTGCGCGCGGGGTCTGGTGGGGGAGTACGTCGCTGGCGGGTTCTGAGCCGGTGCGGCGGGTGCCGTGGGGGTTTGGCCGTCTGTGGGCCCCGGGTCGGCCGGGGGCTTGCGTGCGGGGTACTTCGCTGGCGGGTTCTGAGCCGGTGCGGTGGGTGCCGCCGGGGGTTGGCCATCTGTCGGCACCGGGTTCGTCAGGGAGTCACGTCCAGGGTCTCGTAGTGGCGGAGTACTTCGGCGGCGCGGCCTGAGCCGGTGCGGGGGTGCCGTAGGGGCCGTCCGTCTCCCGGGCCCTGGCCCACCACGGACCCGCGTGCGGGGTCGGCCTGAGCCGGTGTGCGGTGGGTATCCTCGGGACCCGGCCGTCTCCCGGCCCAGGGGCCACCACGGACCCATGTCCGGGAGCGCTCCGTGGGCCCCCTCCGCTGTGCCGTGGCCGCTCCCGGTGCCGGAGGGGCAGCTGCCGCGCAAGCCGCGTCGGCACTCCCCGCCGGGACGCCTCCGGTTCGGTCTCCGTGTCGGCCACCAGTTGGCCCAACTCCCCGCGGCTCAGCGGGGGTTCGGTCATGCCGTCGCCGCCCCCGGTGCCGGGGGGGAGAGCTGTCGGGCGAGCCATGTCGGCACTCCGCCGAGCAGTCGGAACAAGCGCCGGGCCTCCTCGCGCAGGCGGGACGCCTCCGGTTCGGTCTCCGCGTCGGCCAAGGAGGCCAGCGCGGGGGCCGTGCCCACCAGATAGCCCAACTCCTCGCGGATCCGCAGGGATTCGGCGAAGCCATGCCGAGCCTCCGTCAACTCGCCGTCCCGCAGGGCGAGTCCGGCGAGATGGCGCCAGGTGAAGGACAGCAGCAGCGGGTCGGTGTGCTCGGCAGCGCCCGCGTGTGCCCGGCGGTACGCGGCGCGAGCCGCCTGCGGGGACCGGGTCAGGTTCTCGGCGATCAGACCCCGGCGGAAGTCCAGCAGGGCCCGGCCCGACGCCCCCGGAGGGATCAGCGCCGCCGCCCGGCCCAGCGCGGCCCGCGCCTCGTCGGCGCGGTCCCGGACGCCGTGCAGCGTGGCCGTGTAGGCGAGCTGGCCGCGTTCGCAGGCGGCGGCCCCCCGCTCCTCGTCGGTGTGCGCCAGCGCCTCCGCCGTCCGCAGGGCGTCCTCCGCGTCCTCCCAGCCCCGCTCGGTGTACAGACACCGTTCGACCAGCAACCCGGCCCGCTGCAGCGCCGTGGCGGGGGTGTCCGGCGGCAGCAGGGCCGCCGCGTCCGCCCAGCAGGCCCGCGAGCGCAGCCGCCATACCGCGGTCTGGAGCGGATCGTCACCAGGGGTCGTTCCGTTACCAGACATGGCGGTATGCGCCACGTTGCCCTCCCCGAGCACGCCATCGAGCTGTTGAGTGGTGGCGGCATTCCAGCACCAATCGCGGCGCCGGGCCAAGAGGGTGGGTGAAAGATTTCACAAAGTCGTGGGGCGGGGGCGTGACCGGGTTTGGCCCCCGCACGCCCCCGCTGACCTCAGCTCATGCGCAGCGCGAGGAAGAAGTCCAGCTTGTCCTCCAGGCGCGACAGGTCACGTCCCGTCAACTGCTCGATGCGGCCCACCCGGTAGCGCAGCGTGTTGACGTGCAGGTGGAGCCGGGTGGCGCAGCGGGTCCAGGAGCCGTCGCAGTCCAGGAACGCCTCCAGGGTCGGGATCAGCTCGGCCCGGTGGCGCTGGTCGTAGTCCTTCAGCGGGTCCAGCAGGCGGGCCGTGAAGGCGCGGCGGACGTCGTCGGGGACGAACGGGAGCAGCAGGACGTGGCTGGCCAGCTCCTGGTGGCCGGCGGCGCAGACCCGGCCGGGGCGGGCCGCCGCGACCCGGCGGGCGTGCCGGGCCTCCTCCAGGGCGCCGCGCAGGCCCTCCGCCGAGTGCACGGCGGCGCTGACGCCGAGGGTGAGCCGCCCGTCGTCGTTCAGGCCCGCCGACAGCGTCCCGCGCACCGACTTCAGCAGGGAGTCGGCCATCAGGCCGGTCTCCGAGCCGTCGTGCTCGGCGGAGACCGCCGGGAGCGGCACGAGCGCGATCGCCTCGTCGCCCGTGTGCGCGACGGCGATCCGGTCCGAGGGCTCGGGGCCGGTGGCCAGCGGGTCGACCAGGACCTCCTCCAGCAGCGACTGGGCGACCGGGCCGCCCTCGACCTCCCCGCCCTCCCACTCCACGCGGGCCACGACCACCTGCCAGTGCGGGGCCGCGCCGAGCCCGGGCAGCAGCACCGGGGCGGCCACCCGCAGACGGGCCGCGATCTCGGCCGGAGCGGCACCCGTCTGCACCAGCTCCAGCACCTCCTGGGCGAGCCGGCGCCGCACCGTGCGCGCCGCGTCCCGGCGGTCCCGCTCGACCGCGATCAGCTGGGTCACGCCCTGCAGCAGGTCCAGGCGCTCCTCGGGCCAGTCACCGGCGTCCGCCTCGACGGCCAGCAGCCAGTCCGACAGCACCGTCTCGCGCACGTCCCGGGCGGCCTGCGGGGTGCGGCCCAGGGAGCTGATCCGGAAGACCGAGTACGTGCTGCCGCCGAACAGGACCCGGTGCGGGCCGCGGCGGCCGGTGCGGGCTGCCGCCAGATGTTCGGCGGCGAGCTTCGCACAGGTCTCCGGGGGCAGCGCCGGGCCCGCCTCCTTGGAGCCGGCGATCAGCCGGCCGGTGGGGGAGAGCACCCAGGCGCGCAGGTCCAGGTCGGAGCCGAGCAGGTCCAGGACCACGTCCGGGCCGCCGCCCGCCGGGCCCGAGGTCATCATCCGCCGGTGCCGGTCCACGACGGCCGCCAGGTCTCCGGCACGCTCGCTGGAGACCTGCCGTACGACGTGCTCGGTGATCGTGGCGAAGGCCACCGACTCGTGCACCGCGAACAGCGGCAGCCGGTGCTTGACGCAGGCGAGCACCAGGTCGTCCGGCACATCGCCCAGCTCCGCCTCGCCGGCCGCGAGCGCCGCCACCCCGGCCTGCACCAGGATCCGCACGAACGACTCGGAGTCCGCCGCGTCCCGGCGCCAGGCCAGGCCGGTCAGCACCAGCTCGCCCCCGGACAGGTAGCGGCTCGGGTCGCGCAGGTCGGTGGTCATCACCCCGCGCACCGACCGGTCCAGCTCGTCCTCGCCGCCGAGCAGCCGCAGGCCCAGCGCATCGGTGTCCAGAAGTGCGCGCAGCCGCATCTCGTCGCCGCCGTTCTTTGTCTCGAAACCTACGATGGATCTTGGAGGGTGACGGGAGAAGGCCCGGCACGGGCCGCACAGGGCGCTCTCCGTGCTGTTTCCTGCGTTTCCCCAGGAAATCGGAGAGGTTGCCGATGACCTCCGTTCATACGAATCTACAAGATGCCCACCGTGGCCAGCCAACTCCTTCATGGTTTCGGTGACTGACCGCACTGGAGTAAGGGGCGGTGTACTGAGTCCACTCCGCGTGAACAGCACATGAACGAGCCGGGCCCGACGCACCCGGATTGGCTCAATCTGTACGACCCATGAGACCAAGAAGAGGGCCGGTCATGGACTTCCTTCGCCCCGCCAGCTGGCAGGAGGCGCTCGCCGCGAAGGCCGAGCACCCCACCGCTGTCCCGATCGCGGGCGGGACCGATGTGATGGTCGAGATCAACTTCGATCACCGCCGGCCCGAGTACCTGCTCGACCTCAACCGCATCGGCGACCTCTACGAGTGGGAGGTCGGCGAGGAGAGCGTGCGGCTGGGCGCTTCCGTGCCGTACACCGGAATCATGGAGAACCTCCGTGCCGAGCTGCCGGGCCTCGCGCTCGCCTCGCACACCGTCGCCTCCCCGCAGATCCGCAACCGCGGCGGCGTCGGCGGCAACCTCGGCACGGCCTCGCCCGCCGGTGACGCCCACCCCGCCCTGCTCGCGGCCGGCGCCGAGGTCGAGGTGGAGTCGGCGGCCCGCGGCACCCGGCTGATCCCGGTCGACGAGTTCTACACGGGCGTCAAGCGCAACGCGCTCCAGCCCGACGAGCTGATCCGCGCCGTCCACGTGAAGAAGGCCGACGGCCCGCAGCAGTACTCCAAGGTCGGCACCCGCAACGCCATGGTCATCGCCGTGTGCGCCTTCGGTCTCGCCCTGCACCCCGGGACCCGTACGGTCCGCACCGGCATCGGCTCGGCCGCGCCCACGCCCGTCCGGGCCAGGGCCGCCGAGGAGTTCCTGAACGCGGCCCTCGAAGAGGGCGGCTTCTGGGACAACGGCAAGATCATCACGCCGTCCGTCGCCAAGCAGTTCGCCCAGCTGTGCTCCGGCGCCTGCAACCCGATCGACGACGTCCGGGGCACCGCGAGCTACCGCCGCCACGCGGTCGGCGTCATGGCCCGCCGGACGCTCACCTGGGCCTGGGAGTCGTATCGCGGTACCCGCCGCACCACCGAGGGAGCTGCGTGATGCGCGTCAACTTCACCGTCAACGGACGTCCGCAGGAAGCCGACGACGTCTGGGAGGGCGAGTCCCTGCTGTACGTCCTGCGTGAGCGTGTCGGGCTGCCGGGTTCCAAGAACGCCTGCGAGCAGGGCGAGTGCGGCTCCTGCACCGTGCGCCTGGACGGCGTCCCCGTCTGCGCCTGCCTGGTCGCGGCCGGCCAGGTCGAGGGCCGCGACGTGGTGACCGTCGAGGGCCTCGCGGACCTCGCCAGGCAGCGCGCCGAGGGCGGCTGTGCCACCGGCGCCTGCGGCACGTCGCCGGGGGACGCCCGGGGCCGGCAGGCCGAGGGCACCGACTCGCGGACCGGCGAGGGCAGCGAACTCTCCCCGGTCCAGCAGGCGTTCATCGACGCCGGCGCCGTTCAGTGCGGCTTCTGCACCCCGGGTCTGCTCGTCGCCTCCGACGAACTCCTGGAGCGCAACCCGAACCCGAGCGACGCGGACATCCGTGAGGCGCTGTCGGGCAACCTGTGCCGTTGCACGGGCTACGAGAAGATCATGGACGCGGTCCGCCTGGCGGCCGCCCGCCAGTCCGAGGGGGTCTGATCATGACCGCCAACGGCGCACCCACGAAGATCACACAGGGCTCCCGGACCAGGGGCGGCATCGGCGAGTCCACGCTCCGCCCGGACAGCACCCTCAAGGTCACCGGCGAGTTCGCGTACTCGTCCGACATGTGGCACGAGGACATGCTGTGGGGCCAGATCCTGCGCTCCACCGTCGCGCACGCCGAGATCGTCTCCATCGACACCGGCGAAGCCCTGGCCACACCCGGCGTGTACGCGGTCCTGACGTACGACGACCTGCCCACCGCGGTGAGGAACTACGGCCTGGAGATCCAGGACACCCCGGTCCTCGCGCACGGCAAGGTCCGCCACCACGGCGAGCCGGTCGCGCTCGTCGCCGCCGACCACCCGGAGACGGCCCGCCGCGCCGCCGCGAAGATCAAGGTGGACTACCGCGAACTCCCGGTCGTCACCGACGAGAAGTCGGCCCTCGCGCCGGACGCGGTCCTCGTCCACGAGAACCGCGACGACCACCACGCCGGCCACGTCCCGCACCCGAACATCGTGCACCGCCAGCCGATCATCCGCGGCGACGTCGAGGAAGCCCGCAGGCGGGCCGACGTGATCGTCGAGGGTGAGTACACCTTCGGCATGCAGGACCAGGCCTTCCTCGGCCCCGAGTCCGGCCTCGCCGTGCCCGAGGAGGACGGCGGCGTCCACCTCTACATCGCCACCCAGTGGCTCCACTCCGACCTGCGCCAGATCGCGCCGGTCCTCGGCCTGCCCGAGGACAGGGTGCGCATGACGCTCTCCGGCGTCGGCGGCGCGTTCGGCGGCCGCGAGGACCTGTCGATGCAGATCCACGCGTGCCTGCTCGCGCTGCGCACCGGCAAGCCGGTGAAGATGGTCTACAACCGGTTCGAGTCCTTCTTCGGACACGTCCACCGGCACCCGGCGAAGCTCCACTACGAGCACGGCGCCACCAAGGACGGCAAACTCACACACCTGAAGTGCCGGATCGTCCTGGACGGCGGCGCCTACGCCTCCGCCTCCCCGGCGGTCGTCGGCAACGCCTCGTCCCTGTCGGTCGGCCCCTACGTGGTGGACGACGTCGACATCGAGGCCATCGCCCTCTACACCAACAACCCGCCCTGCGGCGCCATGCGCGGCTTCGGCGCGGTCCAGGCGTGCTTCGCCTACGAGGCGCAGATGGACAAGCTGGCGAAGGAGCTCGGCATGGACCCGGTGGAGTTCCGGCAGCTGAACGCGATGGAGCAGGGGACGATCATGCCGACCGGGCAGCCGGTCGACTCCCCGGCCCCGGTCGCCGAACTCCTGCGCCGTGTCAAGGCGATGCCGCTGCCGCCCGAGCGCCAGTGGGAGTCCAGCGAGGGCGCGGACGTACGGCAGCTGCCCGGCGGCCTGTCCAACACCACGCACGGCGAAGGCGTCGTACGCGGGACCGGGTACGCGGTCGGCATCAAGAACGTCGGCTTCTCCGAGGGCTTCGACGACTACTCCACCGCCAAGGTGCGCATGGAGGTCATCGGCGGCGAGCCGGTCGCGACCGTGCACACGGCGATGGCGGAGGTCGGCCAGGGCGGTGTCACCGTCCACGCGCAGATCGCCCGCACCGAACTCGGCGTCACCCAGGTGACCATCCACCCCGCCGACACCCGGGTCGGTTCCGCCGGCTCCACCTCGGCCTCCCGGCAGACGTACGTCACCGGCGGCGCCGTGAAGAACGCCTGCGAGCTGGTCCGCGAGAAGGTCCTGGAGATCGGGCGCCGCAGGTTCGGCACCCACCACCCGGCCTGGGCGAGTGCCGACCTCCTGCTGGAGGGCGGCAAGGTCGTCACCGACGGCGGCGAGGTCCTCGCGGACCTGGCCGGAGTCCTCGGGGACGAGACCGTCGAGGTCGAGGCGGAGTGGCGGCACCGGCCGACCGAGGCCTTCGACCCGCGCACCGGCCAGGGCAACGGCCACGTCCAGTACTCCTTCGCCGCGCACCGCGCGGTCGTCGAGGTCGACACCGAACTCGGCCTGGTCAAGGTCATCGAGCTGGCCTGCGCCCAGGACGTCGGCAAGGCGCTCAACCCGCTCTCCGTCATCGGCCAGATCCAGGGCGGTACGACCCAGGGCCTGGGCGTGGCGGTGATGGAGGAGATCGTCGTCGACCCGAAGACCGCCAAGGTCAGGAACCCGTCCTTCACGGATTACCTGATCCCCACGATCCTCGACACGCCGACCATTCCGGTCGACGTGCTCGAACTCGCCGACGACCACGCCCCGTACGGGCTCCGTGGCGTCGGCGAGGCCCCGACCCTGTCGTCCACCCCGGCCGTCCTCGCGGCGATCCGGAACGCGACCGGGCTGGAGCTCAACCGCACTCCGGTGCGGCCCGAGCACCTGACGGGGACCGCGTAACACCCAAGCTCTCCGGGCGGCGCAGGGAACGTCACACACTCGCCGCGCCGCCCGGAGGAACCCCTTTGAGTTCCGCACCGCTCGCGGTCCTTGAAGCACCTGGAAATTCGTTCGTCTCGGGCCGTCCCCCGGGTCGTCCATTCCCAAATCCCGTGTCCGGTCAGGAGCACGGGTGCCCCTGTGAACCTTGGGAGATGGCACCATGACCCAGCAGTCAGTGGAGCCCACGAACACCGCCGAAGAGGCGGGCGCGGGTTCGCGTCCGCCGGCCGGTAGGTCGTGGCTCGACCGGTACTTCCACATATCCGAAAGAGGATCATCCATCGGGACCGAGGTCCGCGGTGGCATCACCACCTTCATGGCGATGGCGTACATCCTCCTGCTCAACCCCGTGATCCTCAGTGGCGCGGACAGGTCCGGCGACTCGCTGAGCCAGAAGGCCCTCATCACGGCCACCGCCCTCGGCGCGGCGGCCACCACTCTGCTCATGGGCTGGGTCGGCAAGGTGCCGCTCGCCATGGCCGCCGGACTCTCCGTCTCCGGTGTGCTGGCCGGTCTGGTCATGGGCACGAAGGACCTGACGTGGGCCCAGGGCCTCGGCATGTGCGTCGCCTACGGCGTCGTGATCATGCTGCTGGTGGTCACCGGCCTGCGCGAGATGATCATGAACGCGATCCCGCTGCCGCTCAAGCACGGCATCACGATCGGCATCGGCCTGTTCATCGCGTTCATCGGTCTGGTCAAGGCCGGGTTCGTGCACGCCGGTACGGCGACCCCGGTCACGCTCGGCGACGGGGGTGAGCTCGTCGGCTGGCCCGTGCTGCTCTTCGCCGTCACGCTGCTTCTCATCTTCGCGCTGCAGGCCCGCAAGGTTCCGGGCGCCATCCTCATCGGCATCGTCACCGGCACCGTTCTCGCGGTGATCGTCAACGCGACCGGCCTCGCCGGCGACAAGGCCTGGGCCAACGGCGAAGGCCCCGCACTGCACGGCAGCGCCGTGTCGATGCCGGACTTCTCGCTCATCGGCAAGGTGTCCTTCAGCGGTCTGGGCGACGTCGGCTACATGACGGTCACCTTCATCGTCTTCACCCTGGTCCTCGCGGGCTTCTTCGACGCGATGGCCACCATCATCGGCATCGGCACCGAGGCCAACCTCACCGACCGCCAGGGGCGCATGCCGGGCCTGTCCAAGGCGCTGTTCATCGACGGTGCCGGCGGTGTCGTCGGCGGTGTGGTGGGCGGCTCCGGCCAGTCCGTGTTCATCGAGTCCGCGACCGGCGTCGGCGAAGGTGCCCGTACCGGTCTGGCCTCGGTCGTCACCGGTGGATTCTTCGCCCTGTGTCTCTTCTTCACCCCGATCACCGCGATCGTGCCGCGCGAGGTGGCCTCGGCCGCCCTGGTCACCATCGGCGCGATGATGATGATGAACGCCCGGCACGTGGACTGGGCCGACCGCTCCGTCGCGATCCCGGTCTTCCTCACCGTCGTGATCATGCCGTTCACGTACTCGATCACCCCCGGTGTCGCCGCCGGTGTGATCTCCTACGTCGTCATCAAGCTCGCCCAGGGCAAGTGGCGGGAGATCGGCGCCTTCATGTGGGGTCTGACAGTGCTCTTCGTCGTCTACTTCTCCCTGCATCCGCTCCGGGCCCTGCTGGGCGTCCACTGACGCCCGAGGTGCTTCACGCATCCCGTTGACCGAACAGGAGACCGGACCGTGCCGGACATCGCCGTCGACAGCGAGGGCACGGCCATCGGTTCGGTCTCCGGCGGGTGCGTGGAAGGAGCCGTGTACGAGCTGTGCCGGCAGGCGCCGGAGGACGGCGGGACCGTCCTGGGGCGCTTAGGCCACAGCGACGAGGACGCGTTCGCCGTCGGTCTCACCCGTGCCGGCGCCATCGACGTCCTCGTCATGCCGGTCCGGGCGGACGGTCCCGCCCGGCCGGTGCTCGCGGCCGCGCCGGCCGCCGCCGCCCGTGGGGAGGCGACGGCGGTCGCGCGGATCGCGGAGGGACCGGCGCCGCTGCGGGGCCGGGCCCTCCTCGCCCGCCCTGCCGCTTCCCGAGACGGCGGCTTCGGAGGCCGGCCCGAGCGGGACCGTACGGTCGCCGCCGAGGCCGGTGCCTTCCCGGGGCGCGGGCCGCACCGGCACCCCGCGGACCGGCGGACAGGGCCCGCGCTGCGGCCTCCCGCTCACGGCGCCGGCCGAGTCCCCGGTCCCCGCCCCTGCGTGATCGTCTTCGCCGCGGGGCCCGTTCCCCGGACGCCGGCGAGTTCGACGTCCCCCTGCCCGAACCGGCCCGGCTGCGCTCCCCGATCGGGCCGGTGCCCCGACGGGCGGGCTCACGCCCGCCTGAGCAACCGGTTCACGGCTCGTCCGAACACGTACCGCGCCGTGCCGTTCAGCACGCCGTCGAAGGCGCGAGGCAGGAAGCGCACGCGCAGTTCCTCACGCCACACCACCCGGCTGCGGCCTCCGGGCCCCGGCCGTACCTCGATCTCCGCCCAGCCCCGCACCACCCCGCCACGCTTCTCCAGCCGGCACAGGCCGCCCTCCCCGTCGGTGGGCGGGCGCCAGACCGTCACCTCCATGACGTCGTCGACGGCCAGCGGGCCGACGCCGGAACGGGCCACGAAGCGGGTGCCCACGCCGGTGGGCTCCGGCGTGAGCACCCTGACCCGGGTCAGCGGGACCGCGTCGGCGTGGCGGGGCCAGGTGGTGAGCCGGCGCCACGCCTCGTCGAGCGGGAGCGGGGCCGTACGGGCGAAGGAGAAGATCGGCACGGCACGATCGTAGGCAATGGCCGTGGGCGGCCTGCGCGTTCACCCCCGCCTCACCCGGCCGGCCGAGCGGTCGGGGCCGGTACGCCGACGTCGAAGCAATAGCTCGGGTGTTCGAATACCTGGGGTTGGTCCGACCGGGATTGCCCGAGCAGGAGCACCATGGAGGGAGGGGCTCCGCGGAGGAGGACGAGCCATGCGCTTCCGGGACCGTGCCGAAGCCGGGCGGGAACTCGCCGGACTGCTGAGCGACCTGCGGGACCGGGGCGCCCTCGCCGACCCCCTCGTCCTCGCCCTGCCGCGCGGCGGCATCGCCGTCGCCGAACCCATCGCCCGCGCCCTCGGCGCCCCGCTCGACGTGCTCATCGTGCGGAAGATCGGTGCCCCGCACCACCAGGAGTTCGCCGTCGGGGCGCTCGTCGGGGACGACCCGCCCCTCTTCAACGCGGGGACCCTGGACCGGCTCGGCCTGACCGAGGAGGCCATGGCCCCGGTGGTCGAGCGCGAGCGGCGGGAGCTGCGCCGCCGCGAGCAGCGCTACCGCGGCGACCGCCCGGCGCCGGACCCCGAGGGCCGCACGGTGATCGTGGTCGACGACGGTCTCGCCACCGGCGCCACCGCCCGCGCGGCGCTGCGCCACGTCCGGCGCCACCGGCCCGCGCACCTCGTCCTGGCCGTCCCCGTCGGCGCCCCCGACTCCGTGGACCTCCTCGCGACCGAGGCCGACACGATCGTGTGCCCGCACCGGCCGGCCGGCTTCGCCGCCGTCGGCCAGTGGTACGACGACTTCGAGCAGCTCACGGACGCCGAGGTGCTGGCCGCACTGCGCGCGCACTGAGGGTGGAGAGGGGGGGGGGGGGGGGGGGGGGGGGGGGGGGGGGGGGGGCGCCCCCCCCCCCCCCCCCCCCGCCCCCCGGCGGGTCTCTCTCT
>NZ_JBVJVZ010000002.1:488531-523837 GCF_055603245.1 Streptomyces sp. NPDC037290
AGGGATAGACAACACGGGGGGGGGTGGGGGGGTGGGGGGGGCTTGCGGTTCCCCCCCCCCCCCCCCCCCCCCCCCCCCCCCCCCTGGCATCTACCTGAGGGGTGCTCAGGTGTCCCTCTTCCGGGTTACGAGTTGACCTGCGCGGTCACCAGGTCCGAGAAGGTGGCCAGCCGGGTGTACACACCCGGGTAGCCGGCCTCCGCGCACCCCTCGCCCCAGGAAGTGATCCCTGCCAGGACGCCCCCGATGAGCAGGGGACCGCCGCTGTCGCCCTGGCAGGTGTCTACGCCGCCGGAGGAGTATCCGGCGCACACCATGTCGGACTGGACGTAGTCCGAACCGTAGGAGGAACGGCAGCTGGAGTCGGACACGATCGGGACGGTCGCGGTCCGCAGCTGGTTGGAGGAGCTGCCGTTCTCCGAGGTGGTCCCCCAGCCGAGGATCCGGGCCGTGGTGCCGGCCGCGTACACGCCCGTCTGGGAGGAGGAGACGAACGACGCCGGGGTGTACGGCATCGACGTCGCCAGGGTCAGTACGGCCACGTCGTCGCCCTTGGTGGCGTCCGTGTAGTCCGGGTTGACCCAGATCTTGCTGACCTTGCTGACCGTGCCGTCGGTGCCGTTCAGACTGGTACGGCCGCCGACCACGCGGACACTGCTGGGGGACTCGCCGGCCATGCAGTGCGCGGCCGTCACGACCTTCTTCGCGGCCACGAGCGTGCCGCCGCAGAACTGGTTGCCGGACGCGTCGGTGATCTGCATGACGAAGGGGTACGCCGCCGTCGTGGTGGTCGTACCGCCGACGACGGGCTGCGGGGCGGCGCTCGCCGTGGGGGAGGCGAGCAGCGCGGTCGCCGCTGCGGCGGCGGTGGCCACCAGGGGCGCGGCGGTCTTTCTGGCACGTCTGAGCCCGAACATGAGTCTCCTCAGTGGGGTTGCACCGGTGGGGGGTCGCACGGGTGGTCGAGCACGGGGTGGGGGCACCCCCCTGCTCGGGCGAGGCCGAGAGCTGGGGGAGGGACCGACCCCGTGTGCCCGGGCGAGCGGCACGCCCATTACGCTAGGACCCGGCACCCTCCGCTCCCAATGAGGGAACCCCCTAGGGGGTTGGGTGAGGGAAAACCCTCGGTCCGGTTCAGTTAACTAGGGCCGTGCTCGGCGCGCCCGCGAGCCGCCGCCAATCGGACGATGTCCACGCGGGACCGGATGCCCAGCTTGCGGTAGACCCGGGTCAGGGTCGCCTCGACCGTCTTCACGCTGATGAACAGCCGGGCGGCGATCTCCCGGTTGGTGGCGCCCTCCATGACCAGCGCGGCCACCTGACGCTCCATCGCGGCCAGCACCTGCAGCGCGTCCAGGGCGTCCGGCGTGGCGAGCGGCGCTTCCGGCTCGGGGGCGCTGAGGGATTCGTCGACCTGGCGCAGCCAGGGCAGCGCCCGGCAGCGCCGGAACATCCGGGTGGCCTCGTCGTACGCCCCAAAACCGGGGCGCCTGCCGCGCAGCCGGGCCAGCGCGAACGCGGCCCGGGCCTCCTCGAGGCCGTAGCCGAGCTTGCCCAGCCGGTCCTGAGCGGACGTCAGCTGCGCCACGGCCGCCTCCAGGTCGCCGTGGGCGGCCCGCACCAGGGCCTCGGAGCGGTCCAGGACGGCGAGGACGCTCTCCCGGCCGAGCCTGAGGGCGTGCTCGCGGCTCGCGTCGATGACGTCCTGCGCCTCGGCCGGTTCCCCGATCCGGACCAGTGCCTCGGCGAGATCGCCCTGCCAGCGGCCGCGCGCCGGGTCGGTGATGCCGAGCCCCAGCTCCAGGGTCCGCACCCGGCGCAGCGAGCGGACCGTGCCCGCCGGGTCCCCGGCCACCAACTGGGCGTACCCGAGCGCGCCCAGGGCCCGGGAGAGGTACATCTGGTCGCCGTCCTCCTCGGCGTGCTCCACCGCCTCCCGGGCGAGCGCGAGGGCCCGGTCCACGTCGCCGCCGGAGGCCTCCGCGAGCGAGGTGAGCATCGCCGAGGCGGTCTCGCCGATCCCCGAGTCGCGGGCCAGGCGCAGGCTCTCGCGGGCCAGCTCCAGGGCGCGCCCGCAGTGCCCGGCGCGCAGTTCGGTCTCGGCGAGGCCGCGCAGGAAGTGCACCTCGGACTCGACCGAGCCGCGCCGGCGCACCTCGCGCAGCAGCGCGGTGACCGTCGCCCGGGCCTCGGACAACTGGTCGCCCATGACCAGCCAGCGGAACCGGGCGCTGCCCGCCCCGTTGTGGTGCCAGGCCACCCTCGGGTCCTGGGGCTCCTTGAGGGCGCGTTTGATGGTCCGGGGCGCCTCCGGGTGGCCCATCAGGGTCTCGGTCTGCGCCTGGAAGGCCAGCGAGAGCAGTTCGGTGCGCCGGTCCCCACCGCGGGCGGCCAGTTCGGCGGCGTGCGCCGCGGCCTCGCGGGCCTCGGTGAAGTCGCCCTCCACGATCAGCGCCCGCCAGGCCAGCTGGTAGTGCACCAGGGCCAGCAGCCGGGGGTCGTCGTCGGCGTCGGCGAGGGCCTGCGGGAAGACGGCGTCGACCTCGGCCATGGTGTGGCCGGCGCTGTCGATGACGATGATCCAGGCCCGGACCCGGTCGGCGGGTACGGTCGCCCGGGCGAGCACCTCACGGGCGATGTCCCGGGCCAGGTCGATCTCGCCCGCGGTGATCGCGTCCTCGGCGGCCAGCAGCCGGCGCTCCTCCTGGCTGGGCGTCCCGTCGGCCGGGGTGTGCCGGGCGGCCAGCAGTCCCAGATGGGCGGCGACCGAGGGGGCGCCGCGGTCCCGGGCGAGGGTGGCGGCCTCGGCGAGCCGGGCGGCGACCTCCGGGTCGGTGCCGGTGGTGGCGAGGGCCAGGTGCCGGGCCCGTTCGATCGGGTCGGAGGCGGCCGTGGACAGGGCCGCGTGTGCGGCCCGCCGCTCGTGCGCGGGTGCCTCCGCGTACAGCGCGGCGGATATGAGGGGGTGGGCGAAGCGTACGGCCGGGGCGTCGGGCTCGGTGGCCAGCAGCCCGAGTTCGGCGGCCTGGGCGCACTCGGCCTCGGCGTTGGTCCGGCCGGCCGCGTGCAGCAGCGCCGGGGTGGGGCGCGCACCGGCGCTGGCCACCAGGAGGGTGCGGCGGGCCTCGACGGAGAGCATGTCCAGACGGCTGAGCACCAGCGCGCGCAGACTGGTCGGCACCGGCAGCGGCTCGCCCGGCCGGGGCGGGGTGGGGCTGTCGGCGAGGGCCCGGCCGAGTTCCAGGGCGAACAGCGGGTTCCCGCCCGACGTGCGGTGGATCTCGCGGACCGTGGAGCGGGGCAGGCCGCCGTGGCCCCGGTGGTCCAGCAGCTGGGCGACCTGGGCGCGGGAGAGCGGGCCGAGCCGGACCGCGAGGGTGCCGGGCGGGCAGGAGCGCAGGTGCCCGTCGTACTCCCGGCTCTCCTGGCCCTCGGTGCGCACCGCGCACAGCAGCTGCACCGGGGTGCCCTCCAGGCGCCGGGCGGCGAAGCCGAGCAGCTCGGCGCTGGCCGGGTCCAGCCACTGCAGGTCGTCGGCGACGACGAGGACCCCGCCCCGCGCGGCCAGCGCGCGCAGCGCCGAGAGCACCGCGAGGCGCAGGGCGAGGCCGTCGCGCAGCAGGCTGGACTCGCCGCGGCCGGTGAGCGCCGACTCCAGGGCGGTGCGCTGGGCCACCGGCAGCCGGGGGGCGACGTCGTCGAGGACCAGGCCGAGGAGGTCGGCGAGGGCGAGGAAGGGGAGGTGGGATTCGGACTCGGTGGCCGAGCAGCGCAGGACGGTCCGCGCGGTGGCGCCGTATTCCTCGGCCAATGCCCGCAGGACGGTGGATTTCCCTATTCCGGCGGGGCCGTGGAGCAGCACACTGCCGCCCGAGGCGAGTTGGTCACGGGCGCCGGCGAACAGATCCCCGCGGCCGATGACCAGGTCGGGGCGGCAGCTGGCAGGCTCCTGGAAGTCCCGTCGCACGGTCACCGCTCCCCTCATGTCGTGTCCGGGCCAAATTCTAGGCAACGATCCTGCAAATTCGGACGGAAGCCGTGGTGAGGGAAATAACAAACGGTCAAGCACAGGGAAATTCAAGGTGCTCCCGCTTGAATGGGCAGGTTTCCTCACCGCCTCGCCTCACGGCAGCAGCCCCGCCCTGCGCGCCGCGGTCACCGCCTCCCCTCGGGTGTGCGCGCCCAGCTTCCGCATCGCCGAGCGCAGATAGCCCTTGACCGTCTCCGGGCGCAGGCCCAGCCGCTCGGCCACGGACGCGTTGGTCGCTCCCGCCGCCACCCAGGACAGCACGTCCAGTTCGCGCGGCGCCAGAGTCGTGCCCCCGGCCGGGCGCGGTACGGTCAGCAGCCCGCACGCGGCCAGCAGTTCCGCGCGCAGCTCCGGGTCGGCGATCCGGGGCGCGAGCGCGCGCAGCGCCGCGTGCGCCTCACGGACCTGCTCCCAGCCGGCGCCCCGCGCGGCTCCGGCGGGCTCCGGCCGGGCCGCCGCCAGCAGGCACCGCGCCTCGTCCCGCACCACCAGGGCCTGCTCCACGTCCCGCGCCACGGCCATCGCCGCGCCCAGCGTGCGGTCGCCGAGCGGCTGGGCCGAGCGCAGCGCGCCGTAGAGCACCCCGCGCACCCGGCGCCGTACCACCACGGGCACGGCGACGACCGAGCGGATCCCCTCGGCGGCCACCGGGACGTCGTACTCGTGGCTGATCTGCCGGGAGCTGGAGTAGTCCGTCACCGCGCACGGCCGGGCCAGCGCCACCGCCTTGCCGCCCAGACCGTTGCCGGAGGTCACCGCGAGCGAGCGCAGGGCGGCCGTCGTCGTACCGCTCAGCTGACTGATCCGGATCTGCGGCCGTCCGGACTCCACCAGCCCCCCGAAGGCGACGGGAAGCCCCGTGGCGTGCCGCAGCCGGGCGAGCGCGCCGCCGATCTCCACCGTCCCCGCCGCATCTGCCGTCACCTCTGCGCTCCTTCTGCCGTCCCCACCCCCGTTCGGGGGTAGTGAGACCTGCATCACGGATTAGACGATGCCAGAGAGCCGCCCGGCAATGGTCCGGTACAGCGAGGAGGACAGGATGACGACGGCGACCGAGTCGTTCCGCGGGGCCCGGGACTTTCTGCTGGCGCACCGCGAGGACTATGCCACCGCCTACGAGGGCTTCGCCTGGCCCCGGCCCGCGCAGTTCAACTGGGCGCTGGACTGGTTCGACGTGATCGCCGCGGGGAACGGGAGGACCGCGCTGCACATCGTCGAGGAGGACGGCGCCGAGACGCGGCTGTCCTTCGCCGAGATGTCCGAGCGGTCGAACCGGGTCGCCGGGTGGCTGCGCGCGCGGGGTGTCGCCGCCGAGGACCGGATCCTCGTCATGCTCGGCAACCAGGCCGAGCTGTGGGAGACCGCGCTGGCCGCGATGAAGCTGCGGGCCGTCGTCATCCCGGCCACCCCGCTGCTCGGCCCGGCCGACCTGCGCGACCGGGTGGACCGGGGCCGGGTCAAGCACGTGATCGCGCGGGCCGGGGACACCGCCAAGTTCGCCGACGTACCCGGCACCTACACCCGGATCTCGGTCGGCGGCCTGCCCGAGCAGGGCTGGGAGCCGTACGAGGACGCGTACACCGCTCCCGCCGAGTTCCTGCCCGACGGCCCGACCCTGGCCGACGACCCGCTGATGCTCTACTTCACCTCCGGTACGACCGCCCGCCCCAAGCTGGTCGAGCACACCCACACCTCGTACCCGGTCGGGCACCTCGCCACCATGTACTGGATCGGCCTGAAACCGGGCGACGTGCACCTGAACATCTCCTCGCCGGGCTGGGCCAAGCACGCCTGGTCCAATCTGTTCGCGCCGTGGAACGCCGAGGCGACCGTCTTCCTCTTCAACTACACACGCTTCGACGCGGCCCGCCTGATGGCCGAGATGGACCGGGCGCAGGTGACCACCTTCTGCGCCCCGCCGACCGTGTGGCGCATGCTCATCCAGGCCGACCTGAGCCTCCTCGCCAGCCGGCCCCGCGAGGTGGTGGCCGCCGGTGAGCCGCTCAACCCCGAGGTCATCGAGCAGGTCCGGCGGGCCTGGGGCGTCACCATCCGGGACGGCTTCGGGCAGACCGAGACCGCCGTGCAGGTCTCCAACAGCCCCGGCCAGCCGCTGAAGACCGGCTCCATGGGCCGCCCGAGCCCCGGCTACCGGGTGGAGCTCCTCGACCCGGTCTCCGGCGCGCCGGGCGCCGCAGAGGGCGAGATCGCCCTCGACCTGTCCGAGCGGCCGGTCGGGCTGATGACCGGCTACCACGGCGACCCCGACCGCACGGCGGAGGCGATGGCGGGCGGTTACTACCGCACCGGGGACATCGGCCGCAGGGACGAAGACGGATATGTCTTCTATGTCGGTCGAGCGGATGATGTCTTCAAGGCCAGTGACTACAAGATCAGCCCCTTCGAGCTGGAGAGCGTGCTGCTGGAACACGAGGCGGTGGCCGAGGCGGCCGTCGTCCCCGCGCCGGACGAGGTGCGGCTCGCGGTGCCGAAGGCGTACGTCGTCCTCGCCGAGGGCTTCGAGCCCGGCCCCGACACGGCCAAGGTCATCTTCGAGCACTCCCGCCGGGTGCTCGCCCCCTACAAGCGCATCCGCCGGCTGGAGTTCGGCGCGCTGCCCAAGACCGTCTCCGGCAAGATCCGCCGGATCGAGCTGCGCGAGGCGACGGCCCAGGGTTCGGACGGCGAGTACCGCGAGGAGGACTTCCGGTGACCGCCGAACTGTCGTACACGCACGGGACCGGTTCCACCGCCCTGCTCGGGGACACCATCGGGGCCAGCCTCGACCGGGCCGTGGCCGCCTGGCCGGACCGCGAGGCGCTGGTCGACGTGCCGTCGGGGCGGCGCTGGACGTACGCGGAATTCGGCGCGGCGGTCGAGGAGCTGGCGCAGGCGCTGCTCGCGAGCGGGGTCGCCAAGGGCGACCGGGTGGGGATCTGGGCGGTCAACTGCCCGGAGTGGGTCCTGGTCCAGTACGCCACCGCCCGCGTCGGCGCGATCATGGTGAACCTCAACCCGGCCTACCGCACCCACGAGGTCGAGTACGTGCTGGGGCAGGCCGGGATCTCGCTGCTGTTCGCCTCCCTGAGCCACAAGAGCAGCGACTACCGGGCGATGGCCGAGCAGGTGCGCGGCAGGTGCGCGGCGCTGCGCGAGGTCGTGTACATCGGCGACCCGAGCTGGCAGGCGTTGCTCGAACGGGGCACCGGTGACGCCCCGTACGAGGAACTGTCCTGCGACGACCCGATCAACATCCAGTACACCTCGGGCACCACGGGCTTCCCGAAGGGCGCTACGCTCTCCCACCACAACATCCTCAACAACGGCTATTTCGTAGGGGAGTTGATCGCCTACACCGAACAGGACCGGGTCTGCCTCCCGGTCCCCTTCTACCACTGCTTCGGCATGGTCATGGGCAACCTCGCCGCCACCTCGCACGGCGCCTGCATGGTGATCCCGGCCCCGTCCTTCGAGCCCGGGGCCACCCTGGCGGCGGTGCAGCAGGAGCGCTGCACGTCCCTGTACGGCGTCCCGACCATGTTCATCGCCGAGCTGAACCTCCCCGACTTCGCGACGTACGACCTCTCCTCGCTGCGCACCGGCATCATGGCCGGCTCGCCGTGCCCGGTGGAGGTGATGAAGCGGGTCGTCGCCGAGATGCACATGGAGGAGGTCTCCATCTGCTACGGCATGACCGAGACGTCGCCGGTGTCGCTGCAGACCCGCAGGGACGACGACCTGGAGCACCGCACGGGCACCGTCGGCCGCGTCCTGCCGCACCTGGAGGTCAAGGTCGTCGACCCGGCCACCGGGGTCACCCGGCCGCGCGGTGCGGCGGGGGAGCTGTGCACCCGTGGCTACAGCGTGATGCTCGGCTACTGGAACGAGCCGGAGAAGACCGCCGAGGCCGTCGACGCGGGCCGCTGGATGCACACCGGGGACCTGGCGGTGATGCGTGAGGACGGCTACGTCGAGATCGTCGGACGGATCAAGGACATGATCATCCGGGGCGGCGAGAACATCTACCCGCGCGAGATCGAGGAGTTCCTCCACGCCCACCCCAAGATCAGGGACGTCCAGGTCGTCGGGGTGCCGCACGAGAGGTACGGCGAGGAGGTCCTCGCCTGTGTCGTCCCGCACGAGGCGGCCGACCCGCTCACGCTGGAGGAGCTGCGGGCCTTCTGCCAGGACCGGCTCGCGCACTACAAGATCCCGAGCAGGCTCCAGATCCTCGAATCCTTCCCGATGACGGTGTCCGGAAAGGTGCGCAAGGTCGAACTGCGGGAGAAGTACCGGGTGTGAAACGGCCGTCAGCGAGCATCCGTCCAGTGCTCGACGGCGGCCCCCGGCGAGCGCGCTGTCGGCGGCACACTCGTCCGGGGGCCGTCGGGGAACGCCCGGTGCCGGCGGCGCCGGCCGGGTCCGCCGTGTCAGCCGTGTCCGTCGTGTGACCGGGTCCCCGGGCCGGGTGCGCCCGTGGCGTCCAGGGTGCCGGCCGGGCCGTTCACCGGCTGCGGGACGCCCGCGAGGTCGAGGACGAACAGCGGGATGCCGAGGGAGTCCGCACCGGCCCGCGCGTCGTCGGTGTAGCCGGCGAGGGAGAAGTACACACAGCGCGCGGACTCCGTCATCGCCGTCAGCCACAGGCACTCCACGTCCCGCGGCGCCGCCGGGCGCACGGTCGGGTCCACCTGTGCGAGGAGCCCGTGGGCGGCGAGCCCGATGCCGTTCGGGGGCCGCTGGTCGGCGCGTCGGATGTCCTGATAGCCGAGCCAGCGCAGATAGAGCGCGGCAACCGTGACGGCGTCGCGCGCGGTGCGGATGGCCCGCGACCGAAAGACGGGACGACGGCCGGGCGGCCCCGCGTCGCCGGGCGCGGTGGCAGCGCGGGGGGCCGTCTGGGACGGCTCGGGCGCCGAGGCCGGCGTTCGGAGGTCTGCCGGGGGCGGCTCGGCCGGTGTCCGGGTCACCGGGATGCGCAGGATCGTGCCGCAGGAGCAGCCCAGTTCCGGGTGGGGCCACTGGCCCAGGCGCCCGCAGGCGGCGCACGGCACGCTGATCCACTCGTCGTCCCAGGCACGGTGTGCCGTCACGGCCGGCTCGGCGGCCGGATCCAGCCGCGGGGCCGTGGGCGCGCCGCACGCGCACGGATACACCGGCGCGGTGTACACGTGCGCGCGCCCGCAGGCCGGGCAGCGCACCGGCACGGTCTCGGGCATGGCCCACCCCCAGGCGTCGCGTCGGAACAGTCGCGTCGGACAGCGGCCCCATCGTCCTCCTCCTCCACCCCGCTTGTCCGGCGCTTGCCCGGTCTCGCCTGTCCTGGCCTCTCTTGACGGCAAGGGCGCGCGCTTCTACATTGCTTCCAGATAGTAGAAGTTCAATTCCGTAATGCGGAATTTTGACAACGCTGGAGACTGTGCTCACCGCGGGGCGCGAGGGGAGTACGCATCCGACAGCCGAAGCAGGAGTACTCGATGGCTCGTATGACCGCTGCCCGCGCGGCAGTTGAGATCCTCAAGCGCGAGGGCGTCACCGACGCCTTCGGTGTGCCGGGCGCGGCGATCAACCCGTTCTACAAGGCGCTCAAGGAGGGGGGCGGCATCAGCCACACCCTCGCCCGCCACGTCGAGGGCGCCTCGCACATGGCCGAGGGGTACACCCGCACCAAGCCGGGCAACATCGGTGTCTGCATCGGCACCTCCGGCCCGGCCGGCACCGACATGATCACCGGCCTGTACTCGGCCATCGGTGACTCCATCCCGATCCTGTGCATCACGGGCCAGGCGCCCACCCACGTGATCCACAAGGAGGACTTCCAGGCCGTCGACATCGCGTCGATCGCCAAGCCGGTCACCAAGATGGCGGTCACCGTCCTGGAGGCCGCGCAGGTCCCCGGCGTCTTCCAGCAGGCCTTCCACCTGATGCGCTCCGGCCGTCCCGGCCCGGTCCTGATCGACCTGCCGATCGACGTCCAGCTCACCGAGATCGAGTTCGACCCGGAGACGTACGAGCCGCTGCCCGTCTACCGGCCGGCCGCGACCCGCGCCCAGATCGAGAAGGCGATCTCCTTCCTGCTGGCCTCCGAGCGTCCGGTCATCGTCGCGGGCGGCGGCGTCATCGGCGCCGACGCCGCCGGCCTCCTGGTGGAGTTCGCCGAGCTGACCCAGACCCCGGTCATCCCGACCCTGATGGGCTGGGGCGCGCTGGCCGACGACCACGAGCTGAACGCCGGCATGGTCGGCGTCCAGACCTCGCACCGGTACGGCAACGCGAACTTCCTGGAGTCCGACTTCGTCCTCGGCATCGGCAACCGCTGGGCCAACCGCCACACCGGCTACAAGCTCGACGTCTACCGCGGCGAGCGTAAGTTCGTGCACGTCGACATCGAGCCCACCCAGATCGGCAAGATCTTCCCGCCGGACTACGGTGTCGTCTCCGACGCCAAGGCCGCGCTGGAGCTGTTCATCGAGGTGGCCAAGGAGCTGAAGGCGGCGGGCAGGCTGCCGGACCGCGCCGACTGGGTCGCCTCGACGCAGGAGCGCAAGGCCAGTCTCCTGCGCCGTACGCACTTCGACAACGTGCCCATGAAGCCGCAGCGCGTCTACGAGGAGATGAACAAGGCCTTCGGCCCGGACACCCGGTACGTCACCACGATCGGCCTCTCCCAGATCGCCGGCGCCCAGATGCTGCACGTGTACAAGCCGCGGCACTGGATCAACTGCGGCCAGGCGGGCCCGCTCGGCTGGACCATCCCGGCCGCGATCGGCGTCGCCAAGGCCGACCCGGAGTCCCCGGTGGTCGCGCTGTCCGGCGACTACGACTTCCAGTTCCTGATCGAGGAGCTGGCGGTCGCCGCCCAGCACAGGATCCCGTACGTCCACGTCCTGGTGAACAACGCCTACCTGGGCCTGATCCGTCAGGCGCAGGCCGGCCTGGACATCAACTTCCAGGTCAACCTGGAGTTCGAGAACATCAACGCGCCGGAGCTCGGCGTCTACGGCGTAGACCACGTCAAGGTCGCCGAGGGCCTCGGCTGCAAGGCGATCCGGGTCACCGAGCCGGACCAGCTGGGCGCGGCCTTCGAGCAGGCGAAGAAGCTGGCCGCCGAGTACCGGGTGCCGGTCGTCGTCGAGGCGATCCTGGAGCGGATCACCAACATCTCGATGAGCCGCACCATGGACATCAGCGACATCACCGAGTGGGAGGACCTGGCCACCGAGCCCGGCCACGCCCCCACGTCGATCAAGCCGCTGAAGGTCTGACACCGTCACCGACACGAAAGGGCGGCCCGTCCATCAGGACGGGCCGCCCTTTCGCATTCCCCCGTGGTGCCCCCGTGGCATCCCCCGTCGTGGGGCCCGCCGCCCCCGTGCCGGCGGGCCCCGCTGCCCGTAATCTGCCCGGTCCTGAGGGCGGTTGATACCCCTTCCGCCGTGTTCAGAGCTTGATTTGAGCATGACGTAGTCCGCCTACGACCGCTGCGGTACGCCCGCCCGCGCTACAGCTCGTGCTCCGACAGCCCCGGCCAGTCGTCGGGGCCGCCGCCCTGCCACTCGATGAGGTCGCTCTCCTCCACCTCGATCCGGTCCAGATCGGCCAGCCGGAGGATCTCCACGACGTCGTCCAGGTGCGAGGCGATCCCCAGGATCACGTCCCCCTCGGTGACCCGCCGGGACCCGTCCAGCGCCGGGGAGTGGACCACGATGTGCGGGTAGTGCGTCGGATTGCCCATGCCCTCAGCGTCCTGCGGATACGGCATCCCCGCACGCCGGGCCCGGGCCGCGTCCGGACAGCACGAAGCGCTCCCCCTGGCCGGGGGAGCGCTTGGTGTCCGTATGGTGACCGTCCGACGGCGCGAGGCTGGGCGCGACAGGTCGTTCGCGCCGCCGGACGGAGCGGGTGGCCCCCGGTAGGGGGCTGGGTGGGACCGCGGCGGATGCGAGGGAGCCGGGGCCCCTTCCCTCTGGTCGAGAAGGGGACTCGGTCCTTCACCACCGCACTGGCTCGCACGCCGCCACGGTCCTCGCCCTGCCCGCGCCCACCGCCGTACGACCACCCCTCATCCGGGTCGTACGGCGTGCCGCGCGGGCCGCGTGCGGTGATCATGACCTCCCGTCAGATCCCGTACGCTGCTTGCGGGTTGCTGGTCTCAGTCCTCGCGCAGGGCGCGGACCGCCGCCTCCACGCGCTTGCCGTACTCGGGGTCGGCGGCGTGGAAGTGGGCCAGGTTCTTCTCGATCACGTCGTCGCGGGAGACCTGCGACAGGCCGCCGGCGATGTTCGCGATCAGGCGGGACTTCTCCTCCTCGGACATCAGGCGGTACAGCTCGCCCGCCTGGAAGAAGTCGTCGTCCTTGGTGTGGAGAGGGGCCTCGTGGGTGCCCGTGTGGCCCGTCACCGCGAAGGGGGCCGACAGGGGGCGGCCGGTCTCCGCGGGGCCGTCGTAGGAGTTCGGCTCGTAGTTCTTGGCGCCCCGGCCCTGGCCGTTGACCGCCATGAAACCGTCGCGGCCGTAGTTCTGGGCACCGCCGGCGACCGCCTTCGGGGCGTTGACCGCCAGCTGGGTGTGGTTGACACCCAGGCGGTAGCGGTGCGCGTCCGCGTAGGCGAACAGCCGGCCCTGGAGCATCTTGTCCGGGGACGGGCCGATGCCGGGCACGAAGTTGTTCGGCGAGAACGCGGCCTGCTCGACCTCGGCGAAGACGTTGTCCGGGTTGCGGTCCAGCACCAGGCGGCCGACCCGCTGCAGCGGGTAGTCCTTGTGCGGCCACACCTTGGTCAGGTCGAACGGGTTGAAGCGGTAGTCCGCCGCCTCGGCCGCCGGCATGATCTGGACGTACAGGGTCCAGGACGGGTGCACGCCCCGCTCGATGGCCTGCAGCAGGTCCGTCTGGTGGGAGTTGGCGTCCCGGCCCACGAGCTCCGCCGCCTGCTCGCTGCTCAGCGAACGGATGCCCTGGTTCGTCTTGAAGTGGTACTTGACGAAGAAGGCCTCGCCCTCGGCGTTCGTCCACTGGTACGTGTGCGAGCCGTACCCGTTCATGTGCCGGTACGACGCCGGGATGCCGCGGTCGCCCATCAGCCAGGTCACCTGGTGCGTGGCCTCGGGGGCGTGCGCCCAGAAGTCCCAGACGTTGTCCGGCTCCTGGCGGCCCGTGAACGGGTCGCGCTTCTGCGAGTGGATGAAGTCGGGGAACTTGATCGGGTCCTTGATGAAGAACACCGGGGTGTTGTTGCCGACGAGGTCGTAGTTGCCCTCCTCGGTGTAGAACTTCACCGCGAAGCCCCGCGGGTCGCGGACGGCGTCCGCGCCACCGAGGGAGTCGGCGACGGTGGAGAAGCGCAGGAACACCTCGGTGCGCTTGCCGATCGCGCTCAGGAAGTCGGCGTGGGTGTAGCCGGTGACGTCGTCCGTCACCTCGAAGTGGCCGTACGCGCCGGAACCACGGGCGTGCACCACGCGCTCCGGGATCCGCTCGCGGTTGAAGCGCGCGAGCTTCTCCAGGAGGTGCTGGTCCTGGAGCAGGAGCGGGCCGCCTACGCCGGCCGAGGCGGAATTCTGGTTGTCGGCGACCGGGGCGCCGGACTCTGTCGTGAGCACGCGCTTCGACATCGTGGACCTTCCGTGCGGGTGTCAGCGGAAACCTGTTTCCGCTTTGTGGAGCCTAAAAGTGGGCGGACTGGGCGTCAACAGTTTGTTGAAGGTGAATCCGGGCCGCGGCGCCGCCTGGGCGCGACAGGACAGGTGTCAGCGGCGCCGCGGCCCGGAAGTCTCAGAGCTGTGCGCCGGAGAGGCGCTCGACCGCACGCAGCAGGGCCGAGTGGTCCAGACCGCCGTCGCCCTGGGCGCGCAGCGAGGCGACCAGCTGGGCGACCACGGCACCGACCGGCAGGGCGGCGCCGACGTTGCGGGCGGCGTCGGTGACGATGCCCATGTCCTTGTGGTGCAGGTCGATGCGGAAGCCCGGCTTGAAGTCGCGGCCCAGGAAGTTGTCCTTCTTCCGCGTCAGCACGGTCGAGCCGGCCAGCCCGCCGTTGAGGACGTCGAGGGCGGCCTGCAGGTCCACGCCCGACTTCTCCAGGAAGACCACGGCCTCGGCGCACGCCTGGATGTTCACGGCGACGATCAGCTGGTTGGCCGCCTTCACGGTCTGGCCGGAGCCGTGCGGGCCGCACAGCACGATGGTCTTGCCCAGCGCGTCGAAGATCGGCTTGGCCTGGTCGAAGTCGGCCCGCTCGCCGCCGACCATGATCGACAGTACGGCCTCGATGGCGCCGGCCTCGCCGCCGGACACCGGGGCGTCGAGGACCCGGATGCCCTTGTCCTTGGCGGCGGCGGCCAGGTCGACGGAGGTCTGCGGGGTGATCGAGGACATGTCGATCACCAGGGAGCCCTGCGGCGCGTTCTCCAGGATGCCGTCCGGGCCGTAGGCGATGGCCTCGACCTGCGGGGACGCGGGCACCATCGTGATGACCACGTCGGCGTCGCGCACGGCTTCGGCGATCGAGGAGGCGACCGTGCCGCCGGCGGCGGCCAGACGGTCCAGCTTCTCCTGCTCCAGCGTGAAGCCGGTGACGTCGTAACCCGCCTTGATCAGGTTTTCGGACATGGGGGAGCCCATGATGCCGAGGCCGATCCAGGCGATCTTGGGGAGGTTGCTCATGATTCGGGGTGCCTCTCTCAACTGCTGTGCAAAGTCAGGGGGTTCAGCGGGCGGCGCGTGCCTCGCGCGGGAGCCAGTCGAAGGCCTCGGCGCTCGGGCGGTCGCCGGCCTTGTACTCCAGGCCCACCCAGCCGTCGTAACCGGCCTTCGTCAGCTGGTCGAGCAGCTCCTCCAGCGGGAGTGAACCCGTCCCGGGGGCGCCGCGGCCGGGGTTGTCGGCGATCTGCACATGGCCGGTCTTCGCCGCGTACTGTTCGATGACCGACGGCAGGTCCTCGCCGTTCATGGACAGGTGGTACAGGTCCATCAGGAACTTGGCGTTCCCGAGGCCCGTCGCCTCGTTGACCTTGTCCACGATCTCGATCGCCTTGGGCGCGCTCACGATCGGGCACTTCGGCGACTCGGGCTCGTTGAGGGCCTCGATCAGGATGGTCCCGCCGGCCCGGCCGACGGCCCGGGCCGCGAGGACCAGGTTCTCCAGGGCGAGGGCGTCCTGCTCGGCCGGGTCCACGCCGTCGGCGCGGTTGCCGTACAGGGCGTTGAACGTCGTGCAGCCGAGGGACTGGGCGAAGCCGATGGCCACGTCGATGTTGGCGCGGAACCTCTCCGACTCCTCACCGGGGACCGACAGGGCGCCGCGGTCCGGGCCCGGCAGCTGTCCGGCGTAGAAGTTCAGACCCGTGAGCTGGACGCCCGCGTCCTCGATCGCCTTCTTCAGGGCGTCGAGCTCGGACTGCTCGGGGGTGGGGGAGTCGACCCAGGGCCACCACAGCTCGACCGCCGTGAAGCCCGCCGCGGCGGCGGCCGCGGGGCGCTCCAGGAGCGGGAGTTCCGTGAAGAGGATCGACAGGTTGACGTTGAAGCGCTGGTCTGCGAATCCCACGGGGACGGCGCTCCCTTCCCTGTAATTCCGTATTGCGGAAGTTCGTTTCTGCTTAATGGAAGAGTGCCTGGGAGTGGGGAGGACTGTCAAGAGAGCCCACGAAAAAGTGCCCCCGCGCGTACTGCGCGGGGGCACCGGGGGCGGGCCTGGTCAGAGGGCGTCGACGCCGCTCACCTTCCAGCCGCCGGAGGTGCGGGTGAGCGTCATCCGCACCCGGTTCAGGTCCAGACGCGGTCCGGGGACCTGTGTGCTCTCGGTGACCTGGTTGACGAAGAGCAGGACGACGGCCCTGTCCGGTCCGGCCGACACGACGGAGACCGCCGGGGCGCCGCCGTCGCCGGGTGCGGCCACGGTCGCCCTCACCACGCCGTGGTACTTCGCCGCGGTCGGCGCGACCACCTTGTGCGTGGTCCTGCCGTACTGGTCGCGGAAGTGCCCGGTGAGCAGGGCACGGGCGCGGGCGAAGTCCCGGTCCAGGTGCCGGTAGTCGTACGACAGCACGACCGGCGCCGCCTTCCGCGCGGCCGCGAGGGCCTCGTGGCGGGCCTGCTCCGCCTGTCGCCCCTGCCGGTACTGCCATCCGAGGACGGCGGCCACGACCAGGGCCGCCACCAGGACGACGCCCAGCACCGCGGTGAGCGGGAGCCGCCAGGCCCGGTGCCCGGACGCACCCTCGTCCGGCGCCTCGGACGACTCGGGTGACCGGGGCGGCTCGGGCTCCGGCGGGTCCTCCCAGCCGTTCGCCGGGGGCTCGACGAGCACGGTGCGGCCGGGGGGAGTCTCCTCCGCCCGGCGGGCACCGGGCTCGGGGAGCGCCGGCCGCCCGGCGCGCTTGGCCGCCGCGCGGGCGGCCGCGGTCAGGGTGCGGCGGGCCGGGGAGCCGGTGCCGCGGGTGCGGGTGGTCGGGTTCGCCACGGTGTCTCTCCTCACTGAGGGCCTCAACGGTGGCTCAGCCCACGAACGCGACGTCGGAGGTCAGCCAGCGGCCGCCCACGCGCACGAGATCGAGCTGGAGCCGGTAGGTGCGCGCCTGGCCCTCGGGCGCGGCGGTGTTGGTCACCTTGCTGTCGGCCACGACCAGGACCCGGGCCGAGCGTGCGTCGCAGCGCACGATGCCCGCTTCCAGCACCTGCCCCTCGGACACCGACTTGTTCCGCGCGACGAGCTTCGTCAGCTGCGCGGTCTGCGCCGCGAACTGCTTCCTGAAGCCGCCGGTGGCGCCCTGCAGCACGGTGCGGCTGTCCCGGCCGTAGTGCCGGTAGTCGAGCGAGGTGAAATTGAGCGCCGACTGGCGGGCCGCCGCCAGGACCTCCTGCCGGTTCTGTTGCGCCTCGCGCTGGTCGGCCACCTCCAGGCCCAGCCAGACACCCAGCACGGTCGTCAGCACGGTCGCGGCGGCGAGCCCCGCCGACAGCAGCCTCACGCGCCCCCCTCTGATGCCATCGGTCCCACGAGCAGCCATTGCCACGACTCCTTTCCGAACACGCTCTGTTCGCCGCCCGTCGAGCCGATCTCGGCGGGCGTGCCGTCCGGGCCGGTCACGGTGCCGGTCTCCGGGTCGTACGGGGCCACGAACGCGGCCTGGTTCGCGCCGTGCGAACCGGCCGTCGCGCCCGGGGCGTTCTGCGCACCGCGCACCGAGGTCGTGCCGCCGCGCGGTGCCGTGCAGCGCGCGCCGGTGTTCGCCGGGCGCGTGCCGGTGTCGGCCGGGTCGCGCCGCCGGGTGCCGTAGCCCCGGGTGCACGCGGGCGGGTCGCCGGCGTTCACGGTCAGCCCGAAGTGGAAGGTGCCGTCGCCGGGGACGACCGTGTAGCTGCCCGCGACGGTGAGCGGGAGCGTGACCAGCGCCTGCTCGACGCCGGGCAGCCGGGCCACCGTGATCTGGCCGCCGCTGACGAGGTTGGCCAGCAGGACCGGCACGTGCGGCCGCGTGGACCTCAGCAGGGAGTCGACCTCCTGCGTGGCGGGCACCGTGTTGCCGATCAGCCGGCGCAGATCCCCGTCGCTCGACTTCAGCTGCGCGGTCAGCTCGGCCAGGTCGCGGGCGAACGACCTGATGGCCGAGCCCTGCTCCGCCTGCGTCCTGAGCACCTTGCGCGAGTCCTCGATCAGCGAGGTCGTCTCCGGGAGCGACGCGGACGCCGACTCCACCAGGGCGTTGCCGGAGTCCACCAGGCGGCTCAGGTTCGGTCCGGTGCCGGCGAAGGCCTTGCCCAACTCGTCGACGGTGACGCGCAGATCGTCCCTGCCGACCGAGTTGACCAGCCGGTCGAGGCTGAGGACCAGGTCGGTCACCGGCAGCGGGGTCCGGGTGCGGTTGCGCGGGATCGGACTGCCGTCCCTGAGGTACGGCCCACCCGTCCCGCGCGGCTGCAGGTCGACGTACTGCTCGCCGACCGCCGACCGGTCGGCGACCACCGCCAGCGTGTCGGCCGGGATCCTCGGGGCGCCGTCCTCGATCTTCAGCGCCACCGCGACCCCCGAGCCGGTCAGCCGCAGAGCGCCCACGCGGCCCACCGGCACACCGCGGTAGGTGACCTCGGCGCCGGGGAAGACGCCCCCGGACTCGGCGAAGTCGGCACGCACGGTGTAACCGCGGTGCAGGACGTCGTCCACCAGGCCCGTGTACCGGGCGCCGACGTAGGACACCCCGAGTGCGGTGACGGCCGCGAAGGCGAGCAGCTGGGCCCTGAACGTACGTGTGATCACGGCAGTATCCCCTTCAGCATCAGCTCGGCGAGGCCGAGGTCGATCCCGGGCGGGAGGCGATGTGCGTCGTCCCCGGTGCCGTAGGCCGCGGTGCACACCGGCGGGCACAGCAGGGTGCTGCCGTCGGAAGGCTTCGAGGGCGCGGGGGGCACGGGGGGCACCGACGGGGTGCCGGGCACCGACGGAGTGCCCGGCAGGGACGGCAGGGGGGTGGGAGCGGGGACGTGGGGAAGACCCGGTGTCCTGGGCGCCGGGGACTTCCCGCCCTTGCCCGGCTTGCCCGTGACGTTGCCGTAGAGGTCCGCCAGGTCGAGGTCGGCGGTGATCCTCAGGTTGACGTAGTCGCCCTTGACGGCGTCGGCGGCGCTGCGCGGGAAGGGGTAGGTGGTGAGCAGTTCCAGGGAGTTGGGCAGGTCGTCGCCCGCCTTGTTCAGCTGCTGCAGGATCGGCTGGAGCTGCTTCAGGTCGGCGACGGTGTCGTCCCGGGAGGCGTTCACCACCCTGGTGCCGGTCCTGCCGAGCCCGGCCAGCGCGGTGAGCATCCTCGTCAGGTCCCGGCGCTGGTCGGCCAGGGCCTTCAGGGCGGGTGGCAGGGTGTCGACGGCCTGGGCGATCGTCTTCTTCTCCTTCTTCAGCCGCTTCGCCAGCCGGTCGACGCCCTCGAGCGCGCGCACGATCTGCGCCCGCTGGTCGTCGAGGCCGCCGAGGAACGTGTCGAGCTGTTTCAGCAGGGCCCTGACCCGGTCCTCACGGCCGTCGAGGGCCCTGTTCAACTCGACGGTGATCGTCTTCAGCTGGGCCACTCCGCCGCCGTTGAGCAGCGCGGACAGGGCCGACAGCACCTCCTCGACCTCCGGGTTGCGGCCGCTGCGCGAGAGCGGGATCCGGTCGCCGTCGCGGAGCCGCCCCACGGGCGCGGTGCCGGTCGGCGCGGACAGGGCCACGTACTTCTCGCCGAGCATGCTGGTCTGCCTCAGGTCGGCGACCGCGTTGCCGGGCAGCCTCACCGAGTCCGCGATCCTGAGCCGCACGCGCGCGTGCCAGCCGTCCAGCTCCACCTTCTCGACCGTGCCCACCGTCACGTCGTCGACCTTGACCGCCGACTGCGGCACCAGGTCCAGGACGTCCCGGAAGTCGACGGTGACGTGGTAGGCGTGGCCGTCCGAGGCGGCGCCGCCGGGCAGCGGGACGTCGTACCAGCCGTTGAACTCACAGCCGGTCAGCATGAGCGAGCCGGCCGCCGTCCAGGCGGCCACCCGCCCCCAGCGCCGCACGCTCATGCCGGTGCCCCCAGGATTCCGCCGAGGGTCTTGTCGACCGTGCCCGTGCCCGTCGGGGCCGACGGCACCTCCGGCAGGGAACCGAAGAGCTTCTTCAGCCCCGCACACCGGCCGTGGTCGTCTCCGGTGGTCCTGAGGATCGAGCAGAGCAGGGACGCCGGGTCCTGCGCGGTCTGCGCGTTGTTGCGGGTGTCGAGGGTGCCGGCGCCCGGGTTGTAGGCGTTCTGCAGGTTCGACAGGCCCGTGGGGGCGACGGTCAACAGCTCCTCCAGTGCGGCGCGTTGGCTGACGAGGACCTCGGTGACCCTGGCCAGGCCCCGGACGTCGGAGGTCAGCGCCTTCTTGTTGCCCTTCACGAAGCCGGACACGTCGCCGAGCGCCGCGGCCAGGTACTTCAGCGCGGCCGCGAGATCCTTGCGCTCCCCGGCGAGCTGCCCGGCCACGTCGGCGAGGTCGGTGTTGAACGACCGCACGCTCTGGTCGTCCGCCGCCAGGGCGGCCGTGAAGACCTGCAGGTTCCGTACGGTCCCGAACAGGTCGCCGCGCCCGTGGGACAGCGTGGTGACCGCCTGGGAGAGGTCCTCGACCGTCTGGTTCAGGTTCTTGCCCTGCCCTCGCAGGTTGTCGGCGCTCACCCCGAGCAGCCGGGACAGCGAGCCCTCCTTGTTGGCTCCGTCCGGTCCGAGCGCCACCGCGGTGGTGTGCAGGCTGTCGAAGATCCGGTCCAGTTCGACGGGGACGGCCGTACGGGACTCGGGGATCACGTCGCCGTCCCGCATGACCGCGCCCTTGCGGTACACCGGCAGCAGCTGCACATAACGGTCGCTGACCACCGAGGAGTTGACGATGGCGGCCTGCGCGTCGGCGGGGACCTTGCGGCCCCGGTCGTACTCCAGCTCCACGCGGACCCGGCCGCCGTCCGGCGTGATCCTCCTGACCTCGCCGATGCGGACGCCGAGGACGCGGACGTCGGAGCCGGGGTAGATGCCGACGGTGCGCGGGAAGTACGCCGTGACGCGCACGGGGGCGGAGCGCGGCCACAGCACGACGGCGAGCGCCACGACGACGGCGAGCGCGGTGAACAGGGCCAGGAGTCTGCGGATCACCGGGTCCCTCCCGTCCGTGGCACGACCGGGGCGGCGACGAGGTTCTGGACGTAGGAGTCGAACCAGCGGCCGTTGCCGAGGGTGTTGGTGAAGAGCCGCACGTAGGGCGCCATCAGCTGGACGCTGCGATCGAGGCTCGCCTGATTGCGTTCGAGCATCTTCACGAAGGTGTTGAGGTTCTTCAGGGCGGGTCCGATCTCCTTGCGGTTGTCGTCGACCAGCCCGGACAGCTCGATGCCCAGCAGCGCGGAACTCCTGAGCAGCTGGTGGATCGCGGCGCTCCTCCTGCCGATCTCCCGGAACAGCGCGTCGCCGTCCTTCACCAGCGCGGAGAAGTCCTTCGTATGGCCGGCCAGCACCTTGGTCACTCCGTTCGCGTGGTCGAGGAGCCCGCGCAGCGCGCTGTCACGGGAGGCGACCGTCCGGGAGATCCGCGACAGTCCCGTGATCGACGCCCGCACCTCCGCGGGCGAGTCCTGGAAGGCGAGGGAGATCGTGTCCAGCGCCTTCGCGAGCCGGCCCGTGTCGACCTCCTCGGTGGTGGTCGTCAGGTCGCTGAAGGCCTGGACGACGTCGTACGCCGACACGGTCCGCCCGAGCGGGATCTCGCTGCCCGGACTCAACTGCCCCGGTCCCCTGGGGGAGAGGGCCAGGTACTTCGCACCGAGGATCGTCCTGACCCGGATCGACGCGCCCGTGTCGGTGCCGAACGCCGGGTCGCCCTTCACCTTGAAGGTGACCTTGACGTGGTCGCCGTCCAGGCCGACGTCCTCGACCCTGCCGACCTTGACACCGGCGATCCGCACCTCGTCGCCCGGCTTGAGCCCGCCCGCCTCCGAGAAGGCCGCGCTGTAGGTGTCGCCGCCGCCGATCAGCGGCAGGCTGTCGGCGTTGAAGGCGGCGACCGTGAGCAGCGCGAGGACGGTGAGGCCGACGGCACCGACGACGACCGGATTGCTCCCCCACTGCCTGAAGGGCGTGGGAGATGCCCCCACACGGAACGGCTTCAGGCGCGGGCGCCGCAGCCGGATCCGGGGCAGTGCGGGCGGCAGGACACGTACCTTCACCAGGGGTTCGGGGCGGGCCTTGCGCTGCGGCAGCCGGGGCAGCCGGGGCAGCCTCGGCGGACCCGGCAGCTTCGGCGGCAGGACGCGCACCTTCACCAGGGGCTCAGGACGACGCTGCCGTGGGACACGGGGACTCATCCGCCACACCTCGCCCGTGCCACGTGCAGCTCCGGGGTGAGCACCTGCTTCGTCCTCGGCAGCACGATCCGGCCGTCGAAGTCGCAGAGGTAGAAGTTGAACCAGGAGCCGTAGGAGGCCGTCCCGGTCAGCTTGTCGAGTTTGTTCGGCAGCCGCTTCAGGACGCCCTCCACGGTGGTCTCGTTCTTGTTCAGCGTTCCGGTGAGATCGCCGAGGCCGGTGATGTCGGCCTTCAGCGGTGGACGGGCGTCCTTCAGCAGCCCCGACGTGACGTCCGCGAGGTCGCCGATGCTCGTCAGGGACTGCCCGATGGGCTTGCGGTCGGCGGACAGTCCCGAGATCACCCGGCGCAGCTGCGTCAGCAGCCCGGAGAAGCGGGCGCCGCGCTTGTCGAGCGTCTGCAGCACGGTGTTGAGGTTGTCGATCACCGAGCCGATCAGCTGGTCGCGGTCGGCGAGGGTGGTGGTGAGCGAGGCCGTGTGCACGAGCAGGCTGTTCACCGTGCCGCCCTCGCCCTGCAGGGTCTTGATGATCTCGGTGGCGAGCTGGTTGACGTCGCTCGGGCTGAGCGCGGCGAACAGCGGCTTGAAACCGTTCAACAGGGCGTTGAGGTCCAGCGCCGGCTGGGTCCGGGACAGCGGGATGGTGCCGCCGGGCCGCAGTCGCCTCGTGCCGTCGCCGGGGCCCTCGGTGAGCGCGACGTACCGCTGCCCGACCAGGTTGCGGTAGCGGACGACCGCGTGGGTGCCCGCGAGCAGCGGCCGGTCGGAGGTGACGGTGAACGTGACCTCGGCCAGCGTCCGGTCCTTGATCCGGATGTCCTCGACCTCCCCGACCCGGACTCCGGCCACCCGGATGTCGTCGCCGCTCTCCAGCCCGGTCACGTCGCTGAACACCGCGTGGTAGGTGTCGTTGGGGGTGAAGGAGACGTTGACGATGGTGGCGGCGAGCAGCGCCGTCGCCGTGATCGTGACCAGCGCGAAGAGGCTGAACTTGATCAGTGGCCCGGCGGTCTGCCGGGCTCCTGCCCCGCTCATGCGACACTCACCGCCGTTCCGCGTGCGAGCGGCCCGAACAGCAGGGTCGCGACGGGCGGCACCTCGTCCGCGGGGACGCCCATGACGGGGGCCACGAGCGAGCCGACGGCCCGCTGCTCGGCCGCGGTGGCGGACACGTCGACACCTCCGGGGAGTGCGCCGCCCGAACCCCGGGCGGACGTACCGTCGTTGAGATGGGGTTTCGGCCCGGGTACCGGCGGATGCGGCAGGCCGCGGCAGTCCGGGCCCGACCGCTCGCCGTAGACCGGCTCCTCACCGGGCCGGTACGCCCCCTGCGGCCGGACGGCTTCGAGGGTGATCCGCATCTCCCCGCCCCGGAACGCGTCCTGCGACGCCTGCTCCTGCCGGACCAGGCCCTGGAACAGGCACGGGTACTCGGGGGAGTAGCGGGCGAACAGCTCCAGCGTGGGGCGGGAGACCCGGCCCAGGGTGATCAGCCGGTCGCCGTTCTCGGCGAGGAAGCCGTTCGCCGTGCCCGCCGCGGCGGCGGTCGAGCGCAGCCCCGCGGCCAGCTGGTCCTGCTTCGCCACGATCGTCCGGCTGGTGGTGACCGTGTTGCGCAGGATCCGCATCAGGTCGGGCGCGGCGTCGCCGTACACCTCGGCGACGTCGGCGAAGCGCGCGATGTCCTCCTTCAGCGACGGCAGGTGCGGGTTGAGGCGGCGCAGATAGTCCCCGACCCAGGTGAGGTTGCCGCCGATCCGGTCGCCGCGGCCCTCGAGCGCGGTGGCGAACGCCGAGAGCGTGGCGTCGAGTTCACCGGGCCGCACGGTCCGCAGCAGGGGCAGCAGGTCGTTCATCAGCTGCTGCACCTCGATACCGGCCTCCGTACGGTCCTGGGTGATGACGTCCCCGGCGCGGATGGGACGAGCCGAGGACCGCTGCGGCGCCACGAGGTCGACGTACTTCTCGCCGAACAGCGTCTTGGGCAGCAGACGGGCCCGCACGTCGGAGGGGATGTCCGTGACGTACTGCGGCTTGAGCGCGATGTCGAGCGTCGCCCTGGTGCCGTCGGCGTGCACCTCGCGCACCTCACCCACGAGCAGGCCGCGCAGTTTGACATCGGCGCGCGGATCCAGCTGGTTGCCGAGGGTGCCGGCCCGCAGGGTGATCGGTACGACGGTGGTGAACGCCTGCTGGTACACGGCCACCGCGAGCGACAGCAGCAGCGCGAGCACGGCGAGGAACGCGATGCCGTACAACCTGAGTCTCCATGGACGTGTGCGCACCGCTCTCACCCCGCGATCCGTACGGTCGTGTTGGCGCCCCAGATCGCGAGGCTCAGGAAGAAGTCCAGGACGTTGACGGCGACGATCGACGTCCGCACCGCCCGGCCCACCGCGACGCCGACCCCCGCGGGGCCGCCGCTCGCGTGGTAGCCGTAGTAGCAGTGCACCAGGATGATCAGCACGGCGAAGACGATCACCTTGCCGAAGGACCACAGGACGTCCACCGGCGGCAGGTACTGGTGGAAGTAGTGGTCGTAGGTGCCCGTCGACTGCCCGTAGTAGCCGGTCGTGATGGTGCGTGCGGCCAGGTACGACGACAGCAGCCCGATCACGTACAGCGGGATCACCGCGACGAAGCCGGCGATCATCCGCGTCGTCACCAGGAACGGCAGCGACGGGACGCCCATCACCTCCAGCGCGTCCGTCTCCTCGCTGATACGCATCGCACCGAGCTGCGCCGTGAAGCCGGCGCCGACCGTCGCGGACAGGGCGAGTCCGGCCACCAGCGGGGCGATCTCCCGGGTGTTGAAGTACGCCGACAGGAACGCCACGAAGTTGGAGGTGCCGAGCTGGTTGAGGGCCGCGTAGCCCTGGAGGCCGACCTCCGTGCCGGTGAAGAAGGACAGGAAGGCGATCACGCCGACCGTGCCGCCGACCACGGCGAGCGCACCGCGCCCGAAGCTCACCTCGGCGAGCAGCCGCAGGATCTCCTTCTTGTAGCGGCGCAGGGTGCGGCCGGTCCATGCCAGCGAACGGCCGTAGAAGGTGAGTTGGGTGCCCAGCTCCTCCAGGGAGCGCAGGGGGCGATCGAGAGGTCCCATCGGTTACCCCTTCTGCGGGGCGACCTGGAAGTACACCGCGGTCATCACGAAGTTGGTCACGAACAGCAACATGAAGGTGATCACCACGGACTGGTTGACGGCGTCGCCCACGCCCTTCGGACCGCCCTTCGCGCTCAGGCCCTTGTAAGAGGCGACGATCGCGGCGATCGCCCCGAACACCAGCGCCTTGATCTCGGCCGCCCACAGGTCGGACAGCTGGGCGAGGGTGGTGAAGGACGCCAGGTAGGCACCGGGGGTGCCGTTCTGGAGGACGACGTTGAAGAAATAGCCGCCCGCGACGCCGACCACCGAGACGAGCCCGTTGAGCAGGACGGCCACGACCATCGACGCCAGCACACGCGGTACGACGAGCCGGTGGATCGGGTCGATGCCGAGCACCTGCATGGCGTCGATCTCGTCCCTGATCTTGCGTGCCCCGAGGTCCGCGCAGATCGCCGTGCCGCCCGCGCCCGCGATCAGCAGCGCGGTGACGATCGGCGAGGCCTCGCGCAGTACGGCGAGCACGGACGCGGCACCGGAGAACGACTGCGCCCCGAGCTGCTGGGTCAGACTGCCGATCTGCAGCGCGATGACCGCCCCGAAGGGGATCGAGACCAGCGCCGTCGGCAGGATCGTGACGCTCGCGACGAACCAGGCCTGCTGGATGAACTCCCTTGCCTGGAAGGGCCGTCGGGGCAGCGTCCGGGCGACGTCCAGTGCCATCGCGAACAGGTTGCCCGAGTGCCTGAGCGCACCCGTCGGGGAGAGGCTCATGTGCCCGTCACCCCCGCGCCGTGCAGCTCGGCCTCCCGCCTGGCGATCGCCTCCCAGCGGGGCGGGCGGGTGATGCCCGGACCCGGCAGCAGACGCGGAGTCAGCTCCGGGGGCGGCGGGCCCGCGCCGATCCGGGCCAGCTCCTGCTCGACCTGGGCCGCGTCCTTCTCCTCGGCCATCCCGATCGGCCCCTGCATCCGGCCGTTCAGGAACTGCCGTACGACGGGCTCGTCGCTGGTCAGCAGCTCCTCACGGGGCCCGAACATCACCAGCTCGCGCCGGAACAGCAACCCGATGTTGTCGGGCACCTGACGGGCCGAGGCGATGTCGTGCGTGACGATCAGGAAGGTCGCGTCGATCTGCGCGTTCAGGTCGACGATGAGCTGGTTGAGGTAGGCCACGCGGACCGGGTCCAGGCCCGAGTCCGGCTCGTCGAACAGGATGATCTCCGGGTCGAGCACCAGGGCGCGGGCGAGTCCGGCCCGCTTGCGCATACCGCCGGAGATCTCACCGGGCAGCTTCTGCTCGGCGCCGATCAGCCCGACCATGTCCATCTTCTCGAGGACGATCCGCCTGATCTCGCTCTCGGACCTGCGGGTGTGCTCGCGCAGCGGGAAGGCGATGTTGTCGTACAGGTTCATCGAGCCGAACAGCGCGCCGTCCTGGAACAGCACCCCGAACATCTTCCGCACCTCGTACAGGTCGCGCTCACGCAGCCGCGTGATGTCCCGGCCCGCGACCTTCACCGAGCCGCGCTCCGGCTTCAGCAGCCCGACGAGCGTCTTGAGGAACACCGACTTGCCCGTCCCCGAGGGGCCGAGCATCACCGACACCTCCCCGGCCGGCAACGTCAGCGAGACGTCCTGCCAGATGACCTGGTGACCGAAGGACTTGGTCAGCCCTTCCACGCAGATCTCGACACCCATCCGGTTCCACCCTTCGCCCGTGGAGCAGCTCCGACATCTGCTCTACGGGGACGGGCGGGGCGTCCGTCGCGGCGACCGCAAAATTTTTTTCCGGGCGCGTTTCCGGCGTGCTACGGCGGCTCGACCTGCTACGGCAGGGGGGCGTGCTCCGGCAGCCCGGTGCGCTCCGGCGGCTTCAGGGCCGGCACGGCCGGCGTGGGAACGGGGAGGGAAACGGAGGGCAGGTGCGGCGCCGAGGGGAGCGGCGGCACCGACGGCACCGCGGACTCCGTCGGCAGCTGGGGGAGCGAGGGCGAGGAGACCTTCGGCAGAGGCGGCACGGAGAGCGGCAGGACGGCTTTGCCGGAGGGCGAGCGAGTCGCCGCCCGAGCCGGGGCCGCCGGCCGCCTGTGGGTCCGGGGAGCGGGCGGCTGCCCGGTGCCGTCGGTGCCGTGGGCCGTCCGCGCCGCGCCGGACGCCGCCGGCCGCGGCACCGGAGCCGTCGCGCCCCCGCCGGAGCCCCCGCCCCCGCCGAGCGCGTACGGCAGCACGAAGCCCGCCACCACCAGGGTCGCCGCCGTCGAGCTGACCGCCACGGCCTGCACCTTCCCGCCTCCGCGCGGGCGCCCGCGCCCGATGAGGAAGAGGACGATCCCGAGCGTCCCGGCCAGTGAGGCGCGCAGCGTGCGCCGGGCCCGGGCGAGCAGCGACTCGACGGTCCGGTAGCTGAGCCCCATCCGCACGGCGACCTGGCTCACGTCCAGGTCCTCGGACTTGAGCCGCAGCGCCTCCGCCTGCCGGGCCGGCAGCTCCCCGCTGCGCACCGCGAGCCACCTCGCCTCGGCCCGGTCGCACACCGCCTCCTCGACGGGCACCGGTCCCGGCGCGACGAGCGTGGGGCGGCTGCCCACCTCGGCCTCGCGGTTGACCTGCCGGTACCGGTCGACGCACAGCCGCATCGTCACCGTCGTCAGCCAGGCGCCGAGCCGCTCGTCGTCGAGGTCCGGGCGCTCGGCGGCGCGCAGCATCGCCTCGTGCACGGCGTCCTCGGCGTCCTCCCGGCTCATCGAGCGCCGACGGGCCACCTTGAGCAACTGCTCGCGGTGGCTCCACATGCGCTGCCAGCGCTCGTCGGCGGCTTCCGTGTCCGCAGGCATGTCCGTCGCCATGAGGGCCCCTTCGCACTCACCCGCCGGTCCTGTGCTTCCGGCGGGTGGCGACATTACCGCCGGGTATCCGCGGTTGTGGAGGGGGCGACCCGCATCGTGTTCCAGCTGTTGCCGGTGGTCAGCGGCCCGGCACCGGGCAGCACGCCGCCGGGCGGGATGAGGGTCGGGCCGGGGACGGGGAGGTGGGGCGTCCCGGGCTCCCCGGGGGCGGCGGCCGTGGGAGACGGGGCGGGGGTGGGTGAGGCGGGTGGTGCCGACGGTGTGGGTGACGGCCCGGGACCCGGCTTCCGGCCGCCCGACGGCTTCGGCGAGGGACTCGGGGTCGTCGGTGCCTTCGGGGCCTTCGTGCGGGACGGCTCCGTCCGGTCCCCGGACTCGGCGGGCGCGTCCGGCACCACGCGGTGTCCGCCCAGGTAGTACGCGTACCAGGCCCTGACCGTGCGCAGATAGGCATCCGAGTGGTTGTAGCCGAGGACCGCCCGGTCCAGATCGGCCGGGTCCGACAGGTCCCGGCCGCCCGCGCACAGGTAGCGGCCGGCGGCGAGCGCCGCGTCGTAGACGTTGTCCGGGTCCGCCCGCCCGTCGCCGTTGCCATCCGCACCCCAGTGGGCCCAGGTCGACGGGATGAACTGCATCGGGCCGACCGCACGGTCGTACACCGCGTCCCCGTCGTACGCACCGCCGTCGGTGTCCGGTACGGCGGCGAAGGCGCCGCCCGTCAGCCGGGGGCCCAGGATCGGCGTCACGGTCGTACCGTCCGGGGTGACCCGGCCGCCCCGGGCCTGCCCGGACTCCACCTGGCCGATCGCGGCCAGCAACTGCCAGCGCAGCCGGCAGCCGGGCGCGGTGCGCGCCAGCTCCTCCTCGGCACGCCGGTACGCGGCGAACACGCTCGCGGGCAGGGCGCCGCCCGCCACGGCCCGGGCCGAGGCCGGTCCAGGGGTGCGCAGCGGGGGCAGAGCGGTGCGGTAGGGCGCGTCCCCGGACACGCTCGGCCCCTGCTCGGCGGCGGATGCCGTCTGCCGCGCGGGCTGCCCGGCCTGCGCCGGGACCGCCCCCGGCGCCTGTGACGCGGTCAGCGCGGCCATCGCCGCCGCCGCGATCGCCGAACCCCTGGCACCCCGCAAGGCTCCTTTGCGGTCACGCGTCGTCATCGTTCCGTCCCCTCCCTGCATGGATCCGTCGTCCGCTCTACGCGGCCGGACGGCCGGTCCGTCGCGCGGAGTGGGGGAGTGGGGGAGTGGGGGGTGGGGAGCAGCGGGAGCTGTCAGCTGGAGGACCCGCGGGGGCTGCCGGAAAATCGATGCCGCACGCTAGGTTGAGCTCGTGCGATTGAGAGTGGAGTTCACGACCGAGCCCTTCGACCTGGACGAGGCGCCCGCGCACGCGCTGGCGGCCCGCGAGGTGATCGACGCGGCCGAGCTGGACGCGGTGGACGTCGGCCCGTTCGGCAACACGGCGGAGGGCGGCGCCGACGCGGTGCTGACCGCCGTGGACGCGCTGCTGCGCAGGACCCTGGAAGCCGGTGCCACCCGGATCTCGCTGCAGGTCAACGTGCTCGGAGCGGGCGAGTGACCGGCACCGGGGACGAGTCCTTCATCACGGCCGTGAAGCCGCTGGTCGACGCCATGGGCGGGGAGCTGCTCCCGCCGGACGAGGCCGGCCCCGAGGACGTCGTCCTCGCCTGGGAGGGCGCCGACGTCGTCGCCGTACGCCTGCCCCAGCTGGCCGACTCCCTCGACCACATCCTGGCCGCCATGGAGCGCAGGCAGGGCAAGCCGCTGGCCGACCTGGACCGCAGGTCCAAGCAGGAGATCGTACGGATACTCGAGGCCCGTGGCGCCTTCGCCGTACGGCACGGCGTGGAGACCGTGGCGGGCGCGCTCGGCGTGAGCCGCTTCACCGTCTACAACTACCTCAACCGGGAGAAGGGTCTCTGAGCGGGGGCTGGGGGCTGCCGGAGCAGACGCTGCGGAATCCGCGTCGTTACCCGGAATTTTCAACAAAGTGTTGACGCCGTGTTTCGGAGGGCGTTAGCTGTTCGCAGCCCGTTCAGCACGAAGGCCGAATCCGGCCACGGAGGCTCCCGTGACTTCGACTTCCACGCCCCCGGGCCTGGCCCGGTTCAACGACCTGGAGGAACCCGCGGCCCTCGCCGTCCTCCACGAGGCGTGTGCCTCCACCGAGTGGGCCCGGCGACTGTTCGCCGCCCGCCCCTACGCCACCCCCGACGCGCTCTACGCCGCCAGTGACGCCGCCATGGCCGAGCTCGGCACCGCGGACCTCGAGGAGGCGATGGCGGGGCACCCGCCGATCGGGCGCCCCAAGCCCGGCGACCCGACCTCCGCCCGCGAGCAGCGCGGCATGGCCGGGGCGAGTGAGGAACTCAAGGCCGAGCTGCTCGAACTGAACCTGGCCTACCAGGAGAAGTTCGGCCATGTGTTCCTGATCTGCGCCACCGGCCGGACCGGCGAGCAGATGCGGGACGCGGTCAGGGAGCGGATCGGGAACTCGCCGGAGCAGGAGCGGGAGATCGTCCGCGCCGAGCTGGGCAAGATCAACCGCATCCGACTGGCCCGACTCGTCGAAGAGGACGCCTGACACCATGAGCACCAGCACCACCGCCTCCGTGTCCACGCACATCCTGGACACCTCGATCGGCCGCCCCGCCGAGGGCGTCGCCATCCAGCTCTCCGCCCGCAGCGGCCGCGAAGGGGACTGGCAGGCACTCGGCGGCTCAGCGACCGACGCCGACGGCCGGTGCAAGGACCTGCCGGCCCTGCCGGAGGGGACCACACACGTACGGCTGGACTTCGCCGTCGAGCCGTATTTCGAAGGAAGAACTGCGAACAAGCAAGCCGATGCGCAGCAGGACGCCCCCGCGAATCGGGACAGCGGACCGGCCGTGTTCTTCCCGGAGGTGGCGATCACGTTCGCCGTCGTACCGGGCGAGCACTACCACGTACCGCTGCTGCTCAACCCGTTCGGCTACTCCGTTTACCGAGGGAGCTAGCTAATGCCGACCATCCTGGGACAGAACCAGTACGGCAAGGCCGAGAACCGAGTCGTAAAGATCACGCGGGACGGCGCCACCCACCACATCAAGGACCTCAACGTCTCTGTCGCGCTGAGCGGCGACATGGAGGAGGTCCACTACTCCGGCTCCAACGCCAACTGCCTGCCGACCGACACCACCAAGAACACGGTGTACGCGTTCGCCAAGGAGTACGGCATCGAGTCCGCCGAGCAGTTCGGCATCCACCTCGCCCGCCACTTCGTCACCTCGCAGGAGCCGATCCACCGCGCCCGGATCCGGATCGAGGAGTACGCCTGGGAGCGGATCGAGACCTCCGACGCCAACTCCAAGTTCATCGGCGCCGACGAGGTCAAGCACTCCTTCGTCCGCAAGGGCCAGGAGATCCGCGTCACCCAGATCACCTACGACGGTGAGAAGTGGGAGGTCGTCTCCGGCCTCAAGGACCTCGTCGTGATGAACTCGACGAACTCGGAGTTCTGGGGTTACGTCAAGGACAAGTACACGACGCTCAAGGAGGCGTACGACCGCATCCTGGCGACCCAGGTCTCCGGCCGCTGGCGGTTCAACTGGACCGACGACGAGCAGAAGATGCCCAACTGGGAGAAGTCCTACGAGCAGGTCAAGAAGCACATGCTCCAGGCCTTCGCCGAGACCTACTCCCTCTCGCTGCAGCAGACGCTGTACCAGATGGGGGCGCGCATCATCAACAACCGCAGCGAGATCGACGAGGTCCGTTTCTCGCTGCCGAACAAGCACCACTTCCTGGTCGACCTGGAGCCGTTCGGGCTCAAGAACGACAACGAGGTCTACTACGCCGCCGACCGGCCCTACGGCCTGATCGAGGCGACCATCCTCCGGGACGGCTGTGAGCCGAAGATCCCGGTCGACATGACCAACCTCTGACGCGGGACGCGTGTCCCCGGCCCGGCCGGCCGGGGGCACGCCACACCGGAGGGATCACCATGGCACAGCCTGCGCAGGGGCCCTCGGTGCCGGCGTCATCCCGCCGGCCGCACCGACCTTCTTCCACCGTCTCGGCACCCGGAGCGGCAGCCCCGCCCCGGCACTCAAATCCTCCTAGGGTCCTGCCGTGCCCTCCCCGTGGACACCCCTTCGGTCCACGGGCCGCCACTGAAAGACAAGGAAGCAAGATGGCACCATCGGCAGCCCAGCGCATCGTCATCGAGAACTGTGCGATCGCGACCGTGGACGCGGACGACACGGAGTACGCCTCCGGGCACCTCGTCCTCGCCGGCAACCGCATCGAGTCGGTCGGCGCGGGCCGGGCCCCGGAGGACCTGGAGAACGTGGTGCGCCGGATCGACGGACGCGGCCATCTGGCCACGCCCGGTCTGGTCAACACCCACCACCACTTCTACCAGTGGATCACCCGCGGTCTGGCCACCGACCACAACCTGTTCAACTGGCTCGTCGCGCTCTACCCCACCTGGGCGCGCATCGACGAGCAGATGACGTACGCGGCCGCGCAGGGGTCGCTCGGGATGATGGCCCGCGGCGGTGTCACCACCGCCATGGACCACCACTACGTCTTCCCGCACGGCTCCGGCGACCTGTCCGGCTCGATCATCCGGGCCGCCGCCGAGACGGGCGTCCGCTTCACGCTGGCCCGCGGTTCGATGGACCGCAGCGAGAAGGACGGCGGTCTGCCGCCGGACTTCGCCGTCGAGACGCTGGAGGGCGCGCTCGCGGCGACCGAGGAGACCGTCGGGGCGCACCACGACGCCTCCTTCGACGCCATGACCCAGGTGGCCGTAGCCCCCTGCTCGCCGTTCTCCGTCTCCACCGAACTCATGCGTGAGGGCGCCGAGCTGGCCCGCCGTCTCGGCGTACGGCTGCACACCCACGGCTCGGAGACCGTGGAGGAGGAGAAGTTCTGCCACGAGCTGTTCGGCATGGGCCCGACCGACTACTTCGAGTCCACGGGCTGGCTCGGTGAGGACGTGTGGATGGCGCACTGCGTCCACATGACCGACTCCGACATCGCCGCCTTCGCCCGCACGAAGACCGGTGTCGCCCACTGCCCCTCCTCCAACGCCCGCCTCGCCGCCGGCATCGCCCGCGTCCCCGACATGCTGAAGTCGGGCGTCCCGGTGGGCCTCGGCGTCGACGGCACCGCGTCCAACGAGTCCGGCGAACTCCACACCGAGCTGCGCAACGCCCTGCTGATCAACCGCCTCGGCGCGCACCGCGAGGCCGCGCTGAACGCCCGTCAGGCGCTGCGCCTCGGCACCTACGGCGGCGCCCAGGTCCTCGGCCGGGCCGCGCAGATCGGCTCGCTGGAGCCGGGCAAGCTGGCCGACGTGGTGCTGTGGAAGATGGACACCCTCGCGCACGCGTCCATCGCCGACCCGGTGACCGCGCTGGTCTTCGGTGCGGCGGCCCCGGTCACCGCGTCCTTCGTCAACGGCAGGCAGATCGTGGAGAACGGCCGTCTGCTCACCGTCGACGAGGACGCCGTCGCCCGCAGTACCCGCGAGGAGGCCCAGCGCCTCGCCCGGATCGCCGCCCAGGCCTGATCCGCACCCAGACCCCGGCGGGCCGGCCACCCCCACGGCGGGCCCACCGGACAACTCCGGCGAAGCGGCTGACGCCCGCCCGCCGGAGAAGCCGGCGGCCGCCCCACGGGCGGATGGCCGGCAAACCTGGCGGTCGCCCCGTACGGGCGGTCCGCCACCGGACTCGGCAGGCCGGATCATGCGGCCGGTCTGCCGCGAACGCTCCGGTCGGGAGGGACGGCTCCCGACCGGGGTCCGTGGACCCGAGCGGGGTCCACGGCAGCCGTTCCGGGGCGCGTGTGTACGCACGTGCCCCGGAACGGCACCACTCGACCCGCTCACAGCGCCGCCCCCGTCCCGGTCCCGCACGACCACACGCACCACCTCCATGAAACCCACGTCGGCAAAGACGTGTTAGCCGCTCGGAGGAGCAGCCGTGGCCGCCCATCCTGTTGACGAAAAACTCCCCGCCCTGAAAATGGCGACCAGCGGCCTGCAGCACGTGGCCGCCATGTACGCGGGAGTGGTCGCACCACCCCTGATCGTCGGCGCGGCCGTAGGCCTGTCCGGCACCGAACTCACCTTCCTCACCGGAGCCTGCCTGTTCACCGCCGGGCTCGCCACCTTCCTGCAGACCCTCGGCTTCTGGAAGATCGGCGCCCGGCTGCCGTTCGTCAACGGCGTCACCTTCGCCGGTGTCGCCCCCATGACGGCGATCGTCGCCTCCGCCAAGGACAAGTCCGACGCGCTGCCGGTCATCTTCGGCGCGGTCATCGTCGCCGGCGTCCTCGGCTTCCTCGCAGCCCCGGTCTTCTGCAAGGCCGTCCGCTTCTTCCCGCCCGTCGTCACCGGCTCGGTCATCACCCTGATCGGCGTCTCGTTGCTCCCCGTCGCGTTCGGCTGGGCCCAGGGCCCCGACCCGACGGCGAGCGACTACGGTTCGGGGACCTACCTCACCCTCGCCGGCATCACCCTGGCGATCGTCCTGGTCCTGCGCCGCTTCACCCGCGGGTTCGTCAAGCAGATCGCGGTGCTGCTCGGCCTGATCCTCGGCACACTCATCGCGATACCGTTCGGCGTCACGGACTTCAGCCCCGTCGCCCACGCGGACGTCGTGGGCTTCCCGGCCCCGTTCCACTTCGGCGCTCCGCAGTTCCAGGTCGCGGCGATCCTGTCGATGTGCGTCGTCATGGTCGTCTCCATGACGGAGTCCACGGCCGACATGCTGGCGCTCGGCGAGGTCGTCGAACGCCCCGCGGACGAGAAGACCATCGCCGCCGGCCTGCGCGCCGACACCCTCGGCTCCGCCCTCAGCCCGCTGTTCAACGGCTTCATGTGCAGCGCCTTCGCCCAGAACATCGGTCTCGTCGCCATGACGAGGATCCGCAGCCGCTACGTCGTCGCCGTCGGCGGCGGCTTCCTGGTCCTGATGGGCCTGTGCCCGATGGCCGCCTCGCTCATCGCGGTCGTCCCCCGCCCGGTCCTCGGCGGCGCCGGCGTCGTCCTGTTCGGCTCGGTCGCCGCGAGCGGCATCCAGACCCTCGTCCGGGCCGGGCTGGAGAAGGACAACAACATCCTGATCGTCGCCGTCTCCCTCGCGGTCGGCCTCATCCCCATCACCGCGCCCCACTTCTACCACGCCTTCCCGGGCACCGCGAAGATCGTCCTGGACTCCGGCATCTCCACCGGCTGCGTGACCGCCGTGCTGCTCAACCTCGTCTTCAACCACATCGGGAGGAACCGTGACGCCGAGGACGTCACGCACCCCATGGAATCGGGCCAGGAACTGACGCCCGCGCAGTGAGAACCGGGGGGGGGGGGGGGAAGAGGGTTGGCCCCCACCCGCCACCCCCCCCCCCCGTTTGTGCCCCGTGGGACGCACCCCAGGTCCTGTGCTCTCGTACCCCCACGACCAAA
>NZ_JBVJVZ010000002.1:523847-581424 GCF_055603245.1 Streptomyces sp. NPDC037290
GGGCGAGGGTGCCAAACAGAGAGCGCATAGAGAGACACCCGCTGCCTCCCCCTGCCCCCCTCCCCCCCCCCCCCCCCCCCTCCCCCCCCCCGCCCCCCCCCCCCCCCCCCCCCCCCCCCCCCCCCCCCCCCCCGCCGTGTGCGGTCACCGGGGACGTACCCGAGGTGCTGGGGCCGCGGCACGCTACAGGCCGAACAGGCCCGGGTCGGCCGTCAGTTCCGTGAAGACGCCGCCCGGATCGGCGACCAGCCGGCGCTCCTTCAGGTCCAGCAGGCCGGCGACCGCGGTGACTTCGGCAGCCACCGTCCCGTCCGTCTTGCGGATCTCCTGCCGGATCCGGAAGGTCTTGCCCCCACTCCACTCGAACGCGCAGGTCACGTCGACCTCGTCACCGGCGAGCAGCTCCCGCCGGTAGCGGATCGTCGTCTCCAGCGCCACCGGCCCCACCCCCTGGCCCATGAGCTCCGCCTGGGTCACTCCGGCCGCCTGCAAGAGGGACCAGCGGGCGTGCTCCGCGTAGTTGACGTAGACCGACTGGTTCAGACGGCCCTGCACGTCGGTCTCGTAGCCGCGGACGGTCAGGCGCACGGAAAACGGTTCGCTCACGGGTTCCCCTCCTCGTGTACGACACACAGACCACCGATCCTCGCACGCGCTCACACCCGGCGCGGCGAGGCCAGCACGAAGCGCACCCTCGTCCGCGGCTCCGTGTACTCCCCGGCCTGCCAGCCCGCGTGCTCCAGCGTGGCCGCGCAGGCCGCCAGGGCCGCCGCGTCCGGCGCGTACACGGCGACCGCCTCCGGCTGCGCGGTCGCGCGGACCCGGTAGCCGTCCGCGTCCCCGCCCGCCGGACGGTGCCCGGCCGCCTCCAGGGCGAGCGCGGCGGCCCGCACCAGATGCGCGCGCTCCCAGCCGCACGGCCGGTCCACCGCCCCGTCGGGGCTGGTCATCCGGCGCAGCTCCAGCAGCCCCTGCCAGGCACTGCGGACCTCGCGCAGGCGCGCCGGCCCCTGCCCGGGCGGCTCCTCCTCGCCACCCACCCTGGCCGCGAACACCCCGGCGTCCTGCCCGGTCTCCTCGGGCGGCGCGGGCTCCGCCTCCCGGGCCCGGTGCCCGGCCGGGGTCAGGAAGTACGCGTGCGGCGGCCGGGGATGGCGGAAGGCCAGCCCTCGCTTCACCAGCGCCGCGAGCTGCGCCTCCGTACCGCGCAGCCGCCCGGTCTCCGGATCGGCGGCCTCGATCAGCCGCCGCTGTGCGGCGGTCGGCGGTCGCGTCACAGCGCACTCCTTCCGGTGCCGTCCCTGTCCGGACCCGCCCGGGGCAGGCCCACTGCGCAGAGTACGACCCGGGTCTGACACCCCCGGGAGCCCGACAGCGGCCCGTGGGCAGCCCGTCACTCCCGCGGCCGGATGTTCCACCCCGCCACCACCGGCCGCGCGTGCTCCGTGCCCAGCCGGCACAGGGCCCCCGTCGCCAGCTGGAACAGGGCCCCGTGCCGGGGCGCAAGGCCGAGGCGGCGGGCGGTCAGGACGCGCAGGAAGTGGCCGTGGGCGATCAGGACGACCCCGCCCTCGGTGTCGGCGAGGGCGGCGTCGGCCTTGGCCAGCATCCGGTCGGCGCGCTCGCCGACCTGCTCCGGCGTCTCGCCCGGGTGCTCCGGCGGCCCGGGCGCGACCCCGTCCGTGAACAGGAACCAGCCGGGCCGGCCCCGCTGGATCTCCCCGGTGGTCACGCCCTCGTAGCCGCCGTAGTCCCACTCGCGCAGGTCGGCGTCGACCCGGGCGTCGGGGATGCCGATGAGTTCGGCGGTCTCCCTGGCCCGCTGCAGGGGGCTGACGAACGCGGCCCCGATCCGGTGCGAGCGGATCAGCGGCACCAGCCGGCGTGCCTCCTCCCGCCCGTGCTCGGTGAGGGGTACGTCGGTCCAGCCGGTGTGCCGTCCGGACCGCGACCACTCGGTCTCACCGTGCCGGACGAGAAAGAGGTCACCCACGTCAGCGCCCTTCCCGCTCGCCTGTCAGCACGGTGTCACAGTCAGGCGGCCGCCCGCAGGACGGACTCGGCCAGACGGCCGTTCTCCAGGGCGGCGCCCACCCCGGAGGGGAAGGCGAACCGGCGCCGGGTGTAGGCGTACGCGATGCCGTTCGCCGGGTCGGCGAAGCCCAGCGAGCCGGTCGCGCCGCTGTGCCCGAAGGTGCCGGGGGCGAGGAACGGGTAGAGCCCCGGGGTGTACTCGAAGCCGCGCGCGAAGTGGTCCTGGCTGCCGGTGACCAGGTCGGGTCCGCCCGGGGTGCGCAGCGCGCCGAACAGCGCCGCGGTCCCGGGCGTGAGCAGCGGCGGCCGGCCGTCCACGGTGCTGATGGCGGCCGCGAACATCCCCGCGACCCCGCGCGCGTTGCCCACCCCGCCGGAGGACGCCGGCCCGAGGGCCTTCACCCGGGGGTGATTCCCGAAGGCCACCAGGTCGGTCGGCTCCGGCCCGTGCGCGTTGAAGGCGATGCCCCGGATGCTGTCCGGAGCCGCCGCCCGCTCCTTCAGCAGCGCGGCCTCCTCCGGGGTGGGCACCAGCGGCTGCACGTCCACCCAGCGGGGCTCCGCCTCCGCGGGCAGCCCCAGGTAGTAGTCGAGCCCGTACGGCGCCCGGATCCGCTCCTCGTACAGCTCCTGGATCGACCGTCCGGTCACCCGGCGCACCACCTCGCCGGTGAGGGCGCCGATGACGAAGGCGTGGTAGCCCCAGGCGGTGCCCGGCTCCCACAGCGGCCTGCGCCCCGCCAGCCGGGCCGAGGTGATCCGGTCGTCGGCCAGCTCCTCGACGGTGAAGGGCCGTTCGGCGTCGCTGACGAGTCCGGCCCGGTGCTCCAGCAGCTCGCCCAGCGTCAGCCGGTCCTTGCCGTGGGCACCGAACTCGGGCCAGTACGCGGCGACTTCGCGGTCCAGGTCGAGCACCCCGTCCTGCACCAGCAGTGCGACGACGAGGTGCGCGGCTGCCTTGGCGAGGGAGTACAGGGTCGTCAGCGAGTCCCCGTCGATGCCGTCGCCGTCGGCGGGGGCGCCCCACAGGTCCACCACCCGCCGCCCGTGCCGGTACACCACGAGCTGGGCGCCCGGGTCGTCCCGCTCCTCGGCGAGCACCGCCGCGAACTCCTCGCGTACGCCCTCGAATCCCTCCGCGACCGTTCCGTGCACATCGACCGGCATGTGTCGTTCCCCCTCTTCGCTGACATCCGACGGGGATCGTCAACGGGTACCGGCCGCGGGGCATTCCCGGTGGCTCAGCTGCCCGGCGGGACCAGTGTGTTCTCGGTGCCGAGGGCCTTGGCGCCGGTGTCGGCGTACAGCGAGGTCTCGCCGTCGGACCAGCGCACGACCAGGTCGTTGCCGGTGTGGTCGGAGGTGAGGTCGCCGGTGGTCATGACCTGGGCGTGCTGCCAGGTGCCGTTCGGGCCGCGCAGCCGGGAGCGGGTGCCGAGCCCGGAGGCCGAGACACCGGCGAAGCTGTCGAGCGAGCCGTCGGACCAGCGCACGAGCAGGTCCGCGCCGGCCGTGCCCCCGAGGGCGCCGCCGGTCAGCAGCGCGGCCTTGGTCCAGGTGCCGTTCGGCCCGAGGATCCGCTTGCCGGTGCCGAAGGAGCCGGAGCGTATCTGGGTGTACAGGACCAGGCTGCCGTCGGACCGGCGCGTCAGCACATCGGTCGCGCCGTTCGCCCCGTGGAACTGCCCGGCGGTGAGCTGTACGACGTCCTTCCAGGCGGAGTTGGGCTTCGCCATCTGCACCTCGCTGCCCACTCCGGAGGTGCCGAGCGCCGGGTACAGGGTGACCTCGCCGTCCGACCAGCGCACCAGGAGGCCCGGCCGGGTGCCGCCGAAGGTCCCGCCGGTGACGCTGCGGGCGTGCGTCCAGGTGGAGTTGGCCTTCAGCAGCCGCTTCTCGGCACCGAACGCGCCGTTGCCGTCCCCGGGGTACAGCGTCACCCCGCCGTCGGACCAGACGACGAGCAGGTCGCCGAGGTCGTCGCCGGTGTAGTCCGCGGAGGCCATCAGCGCGGCCTTCTGCCAGCGGGTCGCGCCGCCGGGCAGCTGGAGCCCCAGGTACGGGGGCAGACCGGCGGGCGGGTCCTGGCCGGCCACCGCGTCGGCGAGGAGGTTCGCGGCGTCGGCGCCGAACGCCGGGGCGTAGCTGATGTAGTCGACGTTCGCGTCGTTGCCGCCACCGTTGTAGCCGCCGAGGTTGCCGATGACGTGGCCGCTGCGGCTGCCGTCCTGGTAGTCGGTGATCCAGGGGCTGCCGGACACGCCGCCGTAGTAGCCGCCGCAGGTCATCGACATCTGCCGGTAGCCGGGGAGCTGACTGGTCGGCACGGTGCACTTGATGGCGCGACCGGCGCTGTTGTGCTGGTAGGAGGGGTAGCCGACGACGGTGACGTGCTTCTGTGTGTAGCTGCCGGGCCGGGTGAACGTCAGGCCGCCGCCCACCGCGTCCTGCAGGCTCTGCCCCTTCTGGTTGGCCGAGACCCGGGCGAACGCGGTGTCCAGGTCGGACCAGGGCTTCTTGGTGGTCGAGGAGCCCTTGTCGGGGACGTAGCGCGGATCGATGGAGACGTGCTGGATGTGGAAGATGCCGTACGGCTGCTTGTCGGGTCCGGCGCCCTTCACGAACTTCGGGACGAAGACGTAGTCGCCCTTCATGTTCAGCGCGCAGTGGGCCGCGGTGAGCACGATGTTCCGGACCGGGGTGTCGATCACGCTGCCGGTGCAGTGCCAGGTGGTGCCGCCCGGCCCGTCGGACCCGAAGAAGGTGCCGATCAGCGGGTTCCCGCCGAACATGGTGCCCTGTGGCCGGCCGGCCGCCGCGACCGACTGCCCCGGCCCGCTCGGTGCGACGCGTGCCGCGTCCAGCGGCCGGGCGTCCGCCATGCGCTGCGCGGTCCAGAAGCGCGCGGCCTGCCGGGCCTCCTGGCCGCCGGAGGCTCTGGGCGCCGGGGACACCCCGGCGTGTGCGGCCGGAGCGATCAGGACCACGTCCGTCGCGCACAGCACGGCGACGGCCGCCCGGCGTATTCGATCCGATATCAACGAAGCTCCCCCTGGTCTGCTGGAACCGGACCAGGGGGAGCGACGGCGCGCTGGTCGGGCGCCCACGCACGGCCGGAGTCGGCTCTGTGCGGGGTCCCCCTGATCATGCGGGGCTGATCTTCGCACGGACGCGGCCGAACGGGCTAATGCTGCCGGTACCCGCCGAGGAAGCGGCCGATCCGGCCGATCGCGGCCTCCAGGTCCTCCGCGTGCGGCAGGGTGAGGATGCGGAAGTGGTCGGGGGAGGGCCAGTTGAAGCCGGTGCCCTGGACCACCTGGATCTTCTCGCGCAGCAGCAGGTCGAGGACGAACTTCTCGTCGTCGTGGATCCTGTGCACCTTCGGGTCGATGCGCGGGAAGGCGTACAGCGCGCCCCTGGGCTTCACGCAGGACACGCCGGGGATCTCGTTGAGCTTCTCCCAGGCCACGTTCCGCTGCTCGTACAACCGGCCGCCGGGCCGGGTCAGTTCGAGGATGGACTGACGGCCGCCGAGCGCGGCCTGGATGGCGTACTGGGCGGGGGCGTTGGCGCACAGACGCATGGAGGCCAGCATGGTCAGGCCCTCCAGGTAGTCCTTCGCGTGCTGCTTGGGTCCGGTCACGACCAGCCAGCCGGAGCGGAAGCCCGCCACCCGGTACGTCTTCGACAGGCCGCAGAAGGTGAGGACGACCAGGTCGGGGGCGAGGGCGGCGGCCGAGTGGTGGACCGCGTCGTCGTACAGGATCTGGTCGTAGATCTCGTCGGCGAACACCATCAGGCCGTGCCGGCGGGCCAGGCCCAGGATGCCCTCGACGACCTCCTTGGGATACACCGCACCGGTGGGGTTGTTCGGATTGATGATCACGACCGCCTTGGTCCGGTCCGTGATCTTCGAGGCCATGTCGGCCAGGTCCGGGTTCCAGTCGGCCTGTTCGTCGCACAGGTAGTGGACCGCCTTGCCGCCGGCCAGGGTGGTCGCGGCCGTCCAGAGCGGGAAGTCCGGCGCGGGGACCAGGATTTCGTCGCCGTCCTCGACCAGCGCCGTCACCGCCAGGGAGACCAGCTCCGAGACACCGTTGCCCAGGAAGACGTCGTCCACGCCGACGTCGAGGCCGAGGTTCTGGTAGCGCTGGGCGACCGCGCGGCGGGCGGAGAGGATGCCGCGCGAGTCGGTGTAGCCGTGCGCCTGCGGCAGCATCCGGATCATGTCCTGGAGGATCTCCTCCGGCGCCTCGAATCCGAAGGCGGCCGGGTTGCCGGTGTTCAGGCGCAGCACGCTGTGCCCCGCCTCCTCCAGCGCGTTGGCGTGCTCGATCACCGGGCCGCGGATCTCGTAGCAGACCTCGCTGAGCTTGTTCGACTGCCGGAACTCCATGCGCCCCTCCGGAAACTGGTGTTGCTTGGTTTTACCAAGTGGACGCTTGGAAAGTCCAACATCTTGTCTAGACTGCGTTGCATGTCACCACGCCGAAGCTACGACCAGTACTGCTCCGCAGCCCGCGCCCTCGACCTCGTCGGCGACCGCTGGACCCTGCTGATCGTCCGGGAGTTGCTGGCCGGCCCCCGCCGCTACACGGACCTGCACGCGGACCTGCCCGGCGTGAGCACGGACGTACTCGCCTCCCGGCTCAAGGACATGGAGCGCGACGGCCTGACCACCCGCCGCCGGCTGCCTCCGCCCGGAGCGGCGTACGTCTACGAACTGACCGGCCGGGGAAGGCGGTTGCTGCCCGTCCTGCAGGCGCTGGGCAGCTGGGGCGAGAGCGAGCTGGGGGAGCGCCGGCCCACCGACGCGGTCCGCGCCCACTGGTTCGCGCTGCCGCTGCTGCGGTCCCTGGAGGGGGAGGGAACCGTGGAAGTGCACCTGGAGGAGGGGGACTTCCATGTGCGCGTCGGCACCCAGGAGGGCGCGGTGTACGGCGACGGCCCCGCACCCGACGAGGCCGACGCCCGGCTGGCGCTGGACGCGGCGACCTGCGAGGCCGTGGCCCGCGGCGAACTGAGCCTGCCGGACGCGGTACGGGCCGGCCGCGTGACGGTGACAGGCACCGGCACCCTGGCCAAGGCCCTCCGCGACTCCTGAACCACCCGCCCGCACCTGACGGTGGCCGGGTCGCCCCTGCCTCCGGCGCTTCCCGGCGCAGACGGGCGTGCCATGCCCCGCGACTCCGGCATGATCCGCCGGACAGGCCCTAGGGGCGCCCGGACCCCCGGGTCAGCGCATACCCGCCAACCCCGGCGAGAGCCGCCAGCGCGCCCCCGATCGCCGTCCACACCCACCGGTCGGACCACCAGCCGGAGGACCAGCCGTCGTCGGAGCCGAAGCTGGACAGCACCGCCGCCTTCGCACCGCCCCCGCCCTCCTCGGACTTGACGCCGATCCCGGGAACCAGCGGCTTGCCCAGCGAGCCGTCCACCGCCGCCGCGCCGCCGACGTCCTCGGAGCCGACGCGGACGTCGACGCCCACCGGCTTGCCCAGGTCGGCGGAGCCGAGGTCCACGACCGTCAGCCGGACGTAGTACGTGCCCGGCAGCGGATCATTCCCCCACGGCTCCGACCAGGACCGCACGGTGCGCAGCACACAGGCCAGTTGCACGGAGGACGCATCCTGTGCCGCCGTACGGGTCGCAGCCCCGTACTGGCAGGCCTGGCGCCGGCGCAGCCCGTCGTACACGTCGATCTGCCAGCTCTGCGCCCCGTGCGTCGCCGGCAGCTTCACCGTCGCCCTGACGGTGGGCCGCTGCCCGGTGTCCGCGGGGAACGACCAGTACAGGTAGTCACCCGTCGAAGCCGACGCCGTGGCCTGCTGCCCCTGCCGGAGCTCCGTCGCCGTACGGAACGACGTGCCCGCCCGCGTGGGCGCGCTGCCGTCGGCGGAGGCGCCGGGCGACGGGGAGGAGTCGGCCGCGGCCGGTCCGGCCGCGAGCCCGAGCGCGAGCAGTGCCGCACCCCACACGCGTGTGATCCGCATCAGTTCGTCCTCCAGACCGTGACCCGCCAGCGCGACAGCCAGCCCCACACCAGACCTGCCAGGAAGCCGGTCAGCACCAGCGCGCCCAGCAGCCACCAGCCGCGACCGAGACCGAAGGAGGCCACGTCGTGATGCCCGGACGGTCCGTCCACGACATCGACGGTCAGCTCCAGCGGCAGACCGGGCGTGGTCTTCACGCCCGCCGCGGCCGAGAAGGAGTTGGTGACCTGCAGGCACACCGTCTCCGCGGTCGCCGTGTCGTCGTCGCCCTCCGGCTTCGGGTAGCGCAACCCCGTCGAGACGGCGTCCGTGCGGCCCGTGCCGCCGGCCTCGCCGCGCACGATCTCCCGCCCGTGCAGGGTCACCGCCCGCAGCAGCACCCCGTAGTCCGGGTTCACGGCGCGGTCGTCGGCCACGCTCACCGAGGCGCGCAGCTCCTTGCCGGGGTCGACGTCGACCTTGTACCAGCGCGGCTGCCCGAACTCCGCACGGTCCGTGTACAGCCCGGACTTCAGGACCGGCGCCTTCTCACAGCTCGCGGCGCCCTCGGTGGCCACCGGCGTGACCACCGGATCGGCCGCCCGGTCCACCAACTGCCCGACCCGGTCGGAGAGTTCCTCCTTGTGCCGTACGTCGGTGTAGGTGCCGCCGGTCGCGTCCGCGATGCAGCTGAGCTGGTCGCGGGTCCTGGCGTCGGGCACCAGGCCGAGGGTGTCGATGGTCAGCCCGATGCCCTTGGCCGCTATCTCGCGGGCCACCTCGCACGGGTCGAGCGGCTGGCAGGTGTCCTCACCGTCGCTGATCAGGACGATACGGCGGGTGCCCGCGCCGCCGTTCAGGTCGTCTGCCGCCTTCAGCAGCGCCGGCCCGATCGGCGTCCAGCCGGTCGGCTGCAGCGTGGCCACCGCCGTCTTCGCGTCGGTCCGGTTCAGCGGGCCGACCGGGTAGAGCTGTGCGGTGTCCTTGCAGCCCTCCCTGCGGTCGTTGCCGCGGTAGTTGGCGCCCAGGGTGCGGATGCCGAGCTGGACCTCCTTGGGGGTCGCGTCCAGCACCTCGTTGAACGCCTGCTTCGCCGCGGCCATCCGCGAGCCGCCGTCGATGTCGCGCGCCCGCATCGAACCGCTGACGTCCAGCACCAGTTCGACCTTGGGAGCGGCCTGTTCCGTCTCGTCGGCGACGGCTCCGCCGGGGAAAGCGATCCCGGCCGCCAGGGCGGCGAGGAGAGCACAGACTCCCGCCGCCAGCCGTTGTCTTGTGATCATCGGCGGATCTTATTGACCGGACGGGCCGGGCTCCAAAACGAGCGGGTTCGGCAGGCACGTCCACTGGTCGCCCGGGGTCTCGGGGGACAGCCGCATCAGGGTCAACGCCTTCGCGGGCAGCGGTCCTTCGCGCAGGGCGCGCAGCCCGGCGGTGTCCGGGAGGTCGGGTACGGCGGCGGCCAGGGCCGCCCCCAGCGCCGCGCCCGAACCCGCCGTACCGGCCAGCGCGCCCCCCACCAGGGAACCGAACAGCTTGCGTCGCAGGGCCGTTTCGTCGTCGGTGATCAGGCGTCCGGTGAGCGCGGGCGGGGCGATGCCGTGCCGGGCCAGACGGGCGGGACTGATCCGGATGTCGGCCAGGTCGCGGTAGACCAGCCGCAGGGGCGTGCCGTCGGCCGCCAGGATCACCAGCAGGTTCTGGCCGTGCGCCTCCAGGGCCACGCCGAGGTCGAGCAGGCGCAGGCCCACGGTCAGTGCCAGCCGGGCGAACGCGGTCAGCCAGGCGGGGGAGTCCGGCAGGGCGGTGGTGGCGAGCGCGGCCACCGGGACGACCCGTTCGCCCGGGCCCGCGTACACCTCGGGCGACTCGCGCAGCAGCGCGGCCAGGTCGGGGGAGTGGGCCGAGACCGCGCCCAGCGTACGGGTGACGTGCAGCAGTCCGTCGGTGCGCGCCGCCAGCCGCGCGGCGAGAGCGGACAGCGGCGCGGCCGCCCGGACCGAGTACGGCGAGATGTCCCGCACCGACGACGTCAGCCGGGCGCTCAGCGCGGTCTTCACATGCGGGCCGTCCGGCAGCGCGAGGGTGCGCAGGGACAGCAGCGGACGGCCGGGACGCCAGGGGTCGTACGACCGCTTCAGGACGTGGTCGGCCTGCCAGGGGTGCACGGGCACCAGCAGCCGCCCGCCGTCGCGCAGTTCCTCCGGCCAGTCACCGCTGACCAGGCACCCGGCCGCCGGCACCGGCACCGTCCCCAGCTCCACCACCGGCCGGTGCTCGGGACCGTACGCCAGCTGGTCGGCCACCGAGAAGCCGGGGCGGGACCGGCAGCCCGGGTGGTACGGATGCCCGTCGGTCACCCGCTGCTCCCACTCCCAGTCCAGCTCCGGCCACTCCTTCGGGTGATCCGCGGCCGCCCGCGACAGCGCCAACGAGGCGACGCTGTCGGCCAGTTCGGCGGCGAAGGCGGTGCCGTGCGGCACCGCGAGGGCGGTCATCAGCCCGGCCGGATCCACCTGGCGCTCCCGGTCCAGGCGGACGCCGGTGACGTACGCGCTGGTGGCGTACGGGTCCGCGGGCGGCCCGTACAGACTCCGGCCGTCGGCGAGCCGCAGCGCCAGGCTGTGCGCGCCGTGCGTCCGGCCGGTGATCCACGGCAGCGGCTCGTGGGCCAGCGACCGCCACAGCCGGGTCAGTACGGCGGCGCGGGCGCCCGGCAGCTCCGCCGTGTACCGGGGCAGCAGCGCCGGCCGGACGGCGGCCAGCTCCTTGGCGACCCGGGCCTCGGGGGTGGGGGGACGGTGCACGGTCGGCTCCTCGGTTGCACGCTGCACGCAGGACGATTGTCGGGGACGACAGACATACTGGGCGCGACGACCCCCGACGAAACGAACGGATCGCGTGGACCTCTCACCCCCCACCGGCACCGTCGGCCGCCACGCCGACGCCTACGCGGCCGCGCCCCTGCTGAACTGCCTGCTGCGCGAGGTGGCCGAGCCGCTCCCGGACCCCGGTGACCCGCCGGTCCACCGGCTGCCGAGCGGACGGCTGCTGCGGGTGCGCGCCGGTCGGCGCCCCACCGATCCCGAGGTGCGCACCGCCGGGGGCTGGCACCGGGTCGGGCACACCGAGCTGGTCAAACTGGTCGCCGAGGAGCTGCGCCGGCACACCGGACTGCCGGGCGGCGACCTGCCCGCCGAGATGATCGACAGCCGGGACGCGGTCGCCGCGCTGCTCACCGCCCGCGCCCGGGCGACGCCGCCTGAGGATCCCTATCTGCGCTCCGAGCAGTCCCTGATCACCGGCCACCCCTGCCACCCCGCCCCCAAGGCGCGCGGCGGTGGCCCGGTCGGGTCCTGGCTGCCCTACGCCCCCGAGGCGCACGCCCGCTTCCCGCTGGTGCTGCTCGGGGTGCGCGAGGACCAGGTGGCCGAGGAGGGCGACACCAGCGCCCTGGACGCGCTCGGCGCCGCCCCGCCGGGCTACCGGCTGCTGCCGGCCCACCCCTGGCAGTTGGAGCTGGTGGGCCGGGAGCTGACGGAGGCCTTCGCCGACGGCCGCCTGCTGCGCCTCGGCGAAACCGCCTTCGACACCTGGCCCACGGCGGCGGTCCGCACGGTGTACGAGCCGCGGCGCGACCTGTTCCTGAAGTTCAGTCTGGATGTCCGCATCACCAACGACATCCGCCGGCTGTGGCGCCATGACCTGCGCAGACTGCGCCGCACCGACACCGCCGCCGGGCACGCCCTCGCCGCGGTGGGGCCGCCCGCCGCCTGGCTGAGCGACCGCGGCTACCGCACGGCCGCCTTCGCCTTCGAGGAACTGGCCGTCCTCGTCCGGGACGGTCTGCGCGGCCACCTGCTGCCGGGTGCCACCCCGCTGCTCGCCGCCGGCCTCGCCGAGGGCTTCGACGGCAGCCCGCTGGCCACCGCCACCGACCCGGAGGCCTGGTGGGAGGCGTATCTGCGTCAGGTCGTGCCACCCGCCCTGACGGCCTTCGACGACCACGGAGTCGTCCTGGAGGCCCACCTCCAGAACACCCTGGTCGCCGTGGACGCGGCCGGCACACCCGTCCAGGCGCTGTTCCGGGACGCCGAGGGCGTCAAGCTGCTGCCGGACGTGAGCAGGGCCGGAGGCTGGGAGCGGCTGGTCTACTGCCTGGTGGTCAACCACCTCACCGAGATCGCCGCCGCCCTCGCCGAGCACCACCCCGGTCTCGACCCCTGGCCCGCGGCCCGCGGTGAACTCGCCCGGCACCGTCTGCCCGAGATCCCCGCCCTGCTCACCTCGCCCACCCTGCCCGGCAAGACCAACCTGCTGCTGCGCTGGACCGGCGCGGACGGCGCGGACGCCCGCTACCTGCCGCAGCCGAACCCGCTGTCGGCCCGCTGACCACCAGCGCGGTTCACCGGGCCGTGCCGAAGTCCTGGGTCCAGTAGCTGCCCGGCTGCGCCAGACCGACGCCGATCTGCTGGAACGAGCAGTTGAGGATGTTGGCCCGGTGTCCGGGGCTGGACATCCAGCCCGCCATGACCTCGTCCGCGGTGGCGTAGCCGTAGGCGACGTTCTCGCCGTAGGCGCTCCAGTTGTAGCCGGCGGCCGTGATGCGGTCGCCCGGGGCCGACCCGTCGGACCCCGTGTGCGACATGTTCTGGTGGGCCGCCATGTCCGCGCTGTGGGCCTGCGCGGCCTTGGTCAGCGCGGAATTCAGGGTCAGGGGCTGACAACCGACCTTGCCACGCTCGGCGTTGACGAGCTGCACGATGCGCGCGACGACCGCCGACGCCGTGGCGGTGGCCTTCGGCGCGCTCGGCGTGGTCTTCGGGGCGCTCGGCGTGGCCTTCGGCGTGCTCGGTGCGGCGGGGGCGGCGGGCGCGGTGGCGGTGGGCCGGGGGGCGCTGGGAGCAGCGGTCCTGGTGGGCGCGGGGGCCGTGACCTTCCTGTGGGCCGTGACCTTCTTGTGGGTGCCGGGGTGAGCGGTGGCCCGGGCCTCGGGGGACGCGGTGGCCCACGGGGCGCCGGCGTGGTGGTGGCCGTTGCGGTGGTGATGCCCATGGGCGTGGTGCCATCGCGGCTGTGGCGTGCTCGTCGCCGCGACGTCGGACTGGTCCGCCGTGCCGTACGGCCAGTCGGAACAGGCCAGGGCGACGGACGGCACGCCCACCGCGCCGATGGTGACGGCGGCGACGACTATCTGCCGCACATGCTGTGTCCTGCGGTGCTTGCCCATGCGTGAACCTCACTCGGTGATCGCCGGGCGCTCATTCTCAGGACGGCCTCACAAGGAGCGCAAAAGGCCCCGCTACTACCTCGGCTCGTAGGCGCGGCGGGCCCTTGCCAGGCGGGCGAAGGAATGCAGGCTTCGCGTTCGCGATGTTTGCTCGTTGCTGGCGACCCGTCAGAAGGGCGCTGCCGGAGACGAGTCCGGGAGGGTGCCGGGCGGGCGCCGGGCCGTCGCTCGAACAGCGCTCCACGTCCATGGCAAGCCGGACAAATCCCATATGTCACCGTGGCGGCTCCTACTAACCAGTAGGACTAGTAGCCCGGGGCCATGTGACAGACCTCACCTTCAGCGCCGGTGTGAGACGGGTCAGCCCATGGCCGCGCCACGCAGAATCGCTTCGCCCGTCTCGGTCAGGGAGTGGATGACGCGGCGGCCCACACGCCGGCTGACCACGATGTTGCAGTCCCGCAGGACGCTGATGTGCTGGCTGATGGCCCCGGGGGTGCAGTTGATCTCCGCGGCCAGCTCACTGGTGGACGCGGGGATCACCAGCGACTCGATCACCGAGGCCCGGACCTTTCCGACCAGAGCCGCCAGCGGACTGGGGCGGTCGGACTGGCCGTGCTTCCATATGCCCGCTCCGCCGGGCCGCGGGTAGACGACCATCGACTGCAGCGGCGGGAGCATGGTGAGGACCTCCGAGCCGCAGAAGATGCTCGGTACGAGCACGATCCCCTGGCCGTCGAGCTTGGTGTGGAACTCGTAGCTGCTCTGCACGGAGAGCTGGGAGCCGTCCCAGCCCACCCGCTCGTGGAGCGAGGAGAAGACCGAGGCCGCGCCGGAACTCTCCATGATCCGCATCCGGGACCCGATGTCGTGGTGCAGTTCGCGCTGCAGCCGGCGCCAGTGAGGTTCCAGCGCCAACTGCCAGTAGGTGTGCAGCAAGTCGGTGAGCGTGCTGATCGCGCGTTCCGGCTTGGCCAGCATCTGCCGGTGCACGGGTTCCGCGCCGCTCCGCCAGGCGGACGGGGTGCCGGTGTCGGAGGCCATCCAGGCCACTTCGCGGACCAGGTCCTCGGGATCCGTGGCCCGCACCGCCTCCAGCTCCTGGTCGATGCCCGCCGACGCGGCGCCGGGCGCCGGTGTGAGGAAGTCGGGTATGTAGCCGGAAGGCGGGATCACGGCGCGCAGTGGCCTGAGATCGACGGTCTTCAGCCTCGACTGGACGTCGTGCACCCAGGGAAGGTGCTGCCGGCGCAGTTCCGGCCATGCCAGCATCCGCAGGCTGTACACGCACTCGCCCAACGGGGAGAGTGAGAAGCGGACCCTCGCGACGTCATCCGCCATTGCCTCGTAGCGGATCACTTCGCCTCCCCCTGTCCCGAGCAGGCGCCGCGACCCACGTCGGGCCGTCGTTCCCCGTCGACGCGTCCGCTCGCTCCACCGCCATCCTAACGGCATCCCCCCGCGGGGTGCACGTGCCGCCCGGGGGAGGCGGAGGCCGCCGTACCGCTTGCCAACTCGGCTGGAAAAACCTGAGGTTGAGGCGGCGAAAGAGGCCCCGCTCACCCTGTGAGGAGCATGGTGGTGTCCTAAGATGGACTGCCGATCACACCCCCTGCCTGCCGGCCGCACCGCCGGAACCCCCGGAGACGACGCATGGACCTTGCTCCCCTGCTGCCCCTGGCCACCGACCGCCTCGAGCTGCGGCTGTTCACGCCGAGCGACGTCGACGACATGTACGACTACCAGAGGCTGGAGGAGGTCGCCCGCTACCTCTACCGCCCGCCCCGCACCCGTGAGCGGTGCGAGGAGGTCGTCGCCGAGACGGCCAAGGCCCCGGCGTGGGTGCAGGACGGGGACGAACTGGTCCTCGCCGTCTGCCGGAAGAGCGAGCCGGGCGTCGTCGGCGAGGTGACGCTCAAGCTCGCCGACTCGCACGCCCACCAGGCCGAGATCGGCTGGGTCTTCAACCCCCGCTTCCACGGGCACGGTTACGCCGCCGAGGCCGCACGTGCCCTCGCCGTGCTGGCCTTCGACGAGCTGGGCGTGCACCGGGTGTTCGCCCGTCTCGACGTGGAGAACGTCGCCTCGGTCCGGCTCTGCGAGCGCCTGGGGATGCGGCGCGAGGCCCACCTGGTGGAGAACGACCTCGACGGGGACCGCTGGGGCAGCGAGTACATCTACGCGGCGCTGGCCGCCGACCTCAAGCGCTGACGCCGGGCGGGCCGGCCGGAGCAGCACGCTCCGGCCGGCCGTCCGCCGACGGGGTCTGCAACTGGTCGAACAGACGGTGGCACTCCCGCGCGCCGGTCTCCGTGTGCGGGCCGAGCCAGTCCGCCGCGGCGGCCAGCGCGGCGCGGAAGCCGGTCTCGTCGCCGCCCGCGACCACGCTGTCGAGATGGCCCAGCGACCGGAGCAACTCGGCGCGGCGGGGCGCGCTCTGCGGGTTCGCCCTCTGGATGTCCCAGTAGACCTCGGCCGGCGCGCTCAGGATGCGGCAGGCCAGCGCGATCAGCATCCGGGCGGGCGGCGGTGCGATCCGCATCAGCGTCTCCACGGCGACCGGATGCTGCGGCAGCGCGGTGGCGAAGGCGAGCACCGCGGCGTGGGGCAGCGTCTGCAACAGGGACATGGCGGTGTCGTGTTCCTGCGGGCCCATGACGGAGACCACCATGCCCCCGTCCTCGAGCCTCGCCCGGACCAGATCCACCTCGGCGTCGTCCGGGTGCCGCGCCACGACGACCACCGGGCGGCCCGCCGAGTCGAGCGTGGGGGAGAACATCGGGTTCACCCCCAGCACGAGCTGGCCGACCCCGAGTTCCGCGGCGCCGTCGAACACCGGGCCCTGCACCGAGCAGGTGGTGACGATCACCGCCCGTCCGGAGGCGGTCCGCGCGATCCAGCCCAGGCAGTGCGCGGCGGTCTCCTCCGGAAGGGCCAGCACCACGACGTCCGCCGCGGCGACGGCCGCGCGCACGGCCTCGGGAGGCTCGGTCACGTCCGCGAGGTGCTCGGCCCGCCCGGCCCGGTCGACGGTCGTCACCCGGTCGTCGTCGCCGACCAGGCTGCGCAGCACCCAGCGCCCCACCAGTCCGGCGGCTCCGAGCACGACGAACCGGCGTGCCGCTGTCACTGCGCCTCCCGTTTGCCGGCGCGCAGCCCGTGGTGCGGGACACTGGCCTTCACCAGGATCTCCTGGAACTCCTCGTCGGGATCGGACAACGAGGTGATCGCTCCTCCCACCCCGAACGTGGCCGAACCGTCGCGCACGACGGCCGTACGGATCACGATGCTGAGGTCGAGGGAACCGGAGAACGACAGCCAGCCGAGGGCGCCGGAGTAGATGCCGCGGCCCTCGCTCTCCAACTCGTCGATGATCTCCATCGTACGCTTCTTGGGCGCACCGGTCATCGAACCGCCGGGGAAGCAGGCCCGTACGGCGGCCAGCGCCGAGCGGTTCCACGGCAGCCGGCCCCGGATCGTCGAGACCAACTGGTGGACGGACGAGTAGCTCTCCACCACGAACGCCTCGGGGACGTGGACGCTGCCCGGCTCGCAGACAGCGTTGAGATCGTGCCGCACCAGGTCGACGATCATCAGGTTCTCGGCACGGTCCTTGGGCGAGGCGAGCAGATCCCGCTTCAGCGCGGCGTCCTGCTCCGGGGTGGCACCCCGCGGGCGCGTGCCCTTGATGGGCCGCGACTCCACCACCCGGTTCCCGTCCACCCTGAGGAACGTCTCGGGGGAGGAACTGAGGACCTCGATGCCGCCGCAGCGCAGGTAGGCGCCGTAGGGGACGGGGCTGACGGCCCGCATCTCGCGGTAGGCGCCCAGCCCGTCCCCGACCTCGGGGACACGCGCCTTGTTGGTCAGGCAGACCTCGTACGTCTCGCCGTCCAGGATGTACTGCTGGGCCTGTTTGACCAGCGAGAGGTAGGCGTCCCGGCCGTCCCTGAGGTGCAGGAGCTCCTCCGCGACGGGTCCCGGCCGGTAGCCCCGCGCCGCGCCGGGCCGGCCGGGCGTGACGCCGGCCGCCGCCGTGGTCGCGGCACCCGCGGGGGCCGCGCCGGGCGACGCGTCGACGGGCGTCAGCCGGTACTCGAAGGCCCGGTCCTCGTGGTGGTCGAAGACCAGGAACGTACGCGTGTGCAGGAACCAGGCGTCGGGTTCGGGGGCGGGACGGGTCTCGTTGCCGATGGTCAGGGCCTTCAGCTCGTACCCGAAGTAGCCGACGAGACCGCCTTGGAAGGGGAGCGGACAGCCCTCGGGCGCCCGCACCTCCACCGAACGCGTGATCTGCTCCAGCAGGTCGAAGACGTCACCGGTGACCTGCTCGGACCGGCCCTCGCCGCTCAGTGTCAGCCGGCGGTCCGTCAGGTCGTAGGAGAGCACGACGCTCCCCTCGCCGTCCCAGGCCCCCATCATGGAGTACCGGGAGCCCGGGCGGTCGCTGCCCTCCGCGTCGAGCCAGAAGCTGTGCGGCCGCCCGGAGTAGCGGGCGGTGAACTCCTCGAGCGGGGTGCCCGGCGCCTCCAGCTCGCTGATGTCCAGCCGGAGCCGCGTCGAACCGCCCACCCGCCAGAACGCCTGCACCGCGGGCGGCGGAACCGGCTCGGCGGCCTCCGGGCCGGTGCGCCGGCCGGCCGCCATGGAGAGGAAGTTGATGAGCAGCTCCCGGCCGCCCTGCGTCTCGATCGACTCGGGGTGGAACTGCACGCCCCACAGCGGCTTCTCGCGATGGGCCACCGCCATCACCAGACCCTCGCTGTTCCACGCCGTGCGGACCAGGCAGTCGGGGAGGTCGGTGGCGATCAGCGAGTGGTACCGCACCACCGGCAGGTCCTGGGGCAGGCCCGCGAACAGCCCGGTGCCGGTGTGCCGGATCGTGTCCACCCTGCCGTGCACCGGCTCGGGCGCGTGGATGGTGCGCGCACCGAAGAACTCCGCGATGCCCTGGTGCCCGAGGCACACCCCGAGGACCGGGACCTCGCAGGCGGCGATGACGTCGCGGCACACGCCGAAGTCCGCGTGCCGCGAGGGCCGTCCCGGCCCGGGGGACAGCACGACGGCGTCCACCTCGCCCAGGGGCAGCTCCTCGTACGGCGTGGTGTTGGGCACGACCACGGGCATGGTGCCGGAGACCTCGTAGAGGTACTGCGCGATGTTCAGGGTGAAGGAGTCGAAGTTGTCGACGAGGAGGATCTTCACCGGGCTTCCTCACGCGTCAACCGGGCTATCAGCGCGTCCTCCTGGGCGCAGGTCTCGTCGATGACGCGCTGGAAGACGTCCGCCAGGAACTCCTGTGGCAGACCGTGCGCCGCGGCATGGGCACGGGCCCGTCCGACGACGAGCCCGACGCGCTCGGGCTGCATCATGGGAATGCCGTGCTCTGCCTTGAGCCGTGCGATGTCCAGGCACACCTGCATGCGCGCCGTCAGCAGACCGAGGATCTGCTCGTCCATCGCGTCGAGACGGTCGCGGTAGGGAGTGAGGACCTCGGCCGGGTCCGTCCCGCCGGCCTTCGCCTGGTCAGTCATCGGTGTTCCTTTCGTGCCAGAAGAACTGGACCTTCCCCCGGGTCGTGGCACGGGGTGGTTCGCCTGCTTCCACGCTCAGCCCGGCGAAGCGCGAGGAGTCGGTGAGGATGCACAACGTCTGGTGCTTGGCCAGGGCGGCCGCGCAGGCCTCGTCGGTGACGCGGGCCAGCGCCGCACCTCTGAGCACCAGTGAGAAGAGGCCGTCACGGGTGGTGACGTCGACCTGGTAGACGCCGTCCTCCGGCAGCCCGGCCGGACGCAGCGCCTCGTCGAACATGGCCTTGGTGACGACCGTGCCGTCGATGTTCGCCGAGGCGCCGTCGCGGTCGCCGATGCGCAGGATCCGGGCGGGCGACCCGCACGGGCAGTCCGACGGACGCAGCACCGCGTGGTCGCCGACCAGGTAGCGGACCAGTGCCGCCCCCGTGGTCGCGAGCACGGTCACCGCCAGCGAGCCCGCCACGCCGTCGGGCAGCCGCCGCCCCTCGTCGTCGAGGACCTCGGCGATGACGAGGTCCTCGTGCACATGGTGTTCGGCGCCGGTGAGACGGGCACACTGGTAGCCGATCGGACCGGTCTCGGTGGTGCTGTAGGCGAACGACCTGACGCGGGTGCCGTTCGCGGCGAACCACTCGGTCAGGGTGGCGTCCATCCGGTCACCGATGTAGTAGACGGCCGTCAGCCGGGCCATGGCCTCGGGGACGGCCGCCCGGAGCCGTTCGATGTGGATGGGCAGGCTCACCAGGGCCCGTACGTCCACGTCGTCGATGAGCTCGGCGAGATGGGCCGCCGGCAGGGAGGTCCCCGCCGGGAGCACGGCGGCGCCGCGGCGGGCGAGGACCGCGTCGACGAAGCCGTACCCGCCGAACAGGTCGCCCGGGGCCATGGCGTTGACGACGGCCGGGTTGTCGCCGAGGCCGTCGCAGCACAGTCCGCGCGCGCCGAGCAGTTCCACCCGCTCGTTGAAGAGCCGGTCGTGCCGCAGCGTCCGCACCCGGCCGGACGAGCCGCTCGAGCGCAGAATCAGCCGGGTGTCGCCCGAGGTGATCCGGTGGGGTGCCGCGGGGCGGGCCCCCCAGTCGGCCAGCTGCTCGCGTGTGGTCGGCGGGATCCCGGCCAGCCCGTCGGAGGTGAGCAGCCGGGCGGACGGCCCGAACGCCGTACAGGTCTCGGACGCCAGGACGGCCCGGCGCATCAGTTCGAGGTTCTCCGCCTGCGCGTCCAGCAGGACCTGCCGGTCGACCGCGAGGTCGTCGAGGAGTCTCACTCCGCCTCCAGATCAAGGGTGATGGCGCGGGCGGCGCCGTCCGCGGCGGCCCAGGCGCTCCGCGCGGTCGCGCCGACGGCGACGAACTCGCCGAGCCGCTCCCAGCTCGCGGTGGCCGGCCGTACCGTGTCGCCGGGCAGGACCCACACGTCCGCCGTGCGCACGTCCGGTCCCGCGGCGGCCGCCTCCAGCCCCGTCACCGCGCGCACCCGGCCCGGGGCGCCGGCCACCAGGTACGCCTTGGCGGCGGCCGGGGCCACCGGCGGGACGGGGCGGGGCAGCGGCAGGCCCGCGAAATGGGCGATCATGTCGAGTTCCAGGTCCCGGCCGGTGACCAGCCGTACCAGCGCGGGGATGCCGTCCCCGCCGGTGCGGGCGTGCGACTCCAGGAGATGCACCTCGCCGTCGCGGACGATCACCTCGGTGTGCGCCGGTCCCTCGCGCAGTCCCACCCGGTCGAGCAGCAGCCGTACGGCGGAGGCGACCGCGTCCGCGAGCGGCTCGTCCAGACCGGCCGGGACGATGTGCCCGGTCTCCACGAACGCGGCGTCGGTGATCTTCCGCACGACGGCGCAGACCTCGTGGCGGCCCTCGCGGGAGAAGGTCTCGACGCTGTACTCCTCCCCCTCGACGAAGGGCTCCACGAGGTAGTCGGTCACCGGGAGGACGTCGTGGTAGCGGTGTTCGTTGCGCAGGGTCCGTCGAGCCTGCTCCCAGGCCGCGTCGACCTCGTCCGGGCCGTTCACCTTGACGACGCCCAGACTTGCCGAGCCGTCCGCGGGCTTGACCATCACGGGATAGCCCGCGGTGCGGGCGACGGCGCGGATGTCGGCGGCCGAGCGTACGCGTGACCAGCAGGTGCCGGGCGGGCCGTCCGCGTCCAGGGCCTCCCGGGTGCGTGCCTTGTCACGCAGCAGGGACGTCACGCCCTTGCCGGCGGCGCGCAGCCCGAGGTGGAGGGCCGCCGCCTCCGCGGCGGGGCAGGCGGGTTCGTGGTTGCTGAGCACCCCCGCGAAGTGGAACTCGCGGTCGAGTTCCGCCGCCAGCTCGACGACGGCCGGGACGTCCAGCAGGTCCGTCTGGATCGTCCGCAGGCACAGCGGCTCCAGCTCGGGCTCGGCGATCGACGGCGCCTCGATGTGCACGACGTCCAGGCCGAGGCCGGTGGCCTTCTCGATGACCCGGTGGCTCGCGCTGAGCACGAGGAGCACCGGCCGGTCTGCCGTCACTGGGCGTTCTCCCTCACGAGTGGTGACCGGCGGGCCAGGTCGACGGCGTGGCGCACGGCGAGCCCGGCGACGAGGAAGACGACGCCGAGCAGGAGCCAGCCCCAGGTGCGCTGGTAGAGGATCAGCCAGGTGAGAACCAGCGGGCCGACGGCCTCGGACAGGGTGGACCCCATCCCGAAGAACCCCTGGTACTGCCCGTACCGTTCGCCCGGCACCAGCCGGAAGCTGATCTCCATCATCGTGGCCGTCTGCCGCATCTCACCGAGGGTGAGCACCGCGGCGGCCGCGATGAGCAGCGCGGTCGCCGCCCACGGTGAACTCGGCATCCCCGACACCGAGTACAGGGCCATGCCGACGAAGAGGAGGAGGCCGGCCAGCCGGATGCCGCGGACACCGTCGTCGACGCTTTCCACGCCCTTGGACAGGCGGTACTGGAACAGCACCACCAGCAGGGTGTTGACGACGAACAGGACGGCGATGCTCCACGCCGGGGCGTCCGTCTGCCGCACGACCCACAGCGGCAGGGCCACGTCGGTCAGCGGGATGTGCAGGGTCATCAGCATGTTGAGGACGCCCAGCAGGACATAGCCCCGGTCGCGGAAGACGCCCAGCACCGAGCCGCCGCCGGCCGGCTCTGCCTCGTCCTCCTCCGATGGCTCCGGCGCCTTCGGCGAGGGCACCTTCAGCAGCAGCGCGGCCGAGAGGAAGAACGTCGCCGCGTCCAGGGCGAAGCCGAGCCGGTACGCGCCCGCCGTGCCCGAGGCGATGGTCAGCGCGCCGAGCGCCGCGCCGAGGGCGAGTCCGGCGTTGGAGGCGGAGATGAGGACCGCGCGGACCCGGGTCACCTGGTCCGCCGGGAACGTCCGGCCGATCAGTGCCGAGCGTGCCGAGTGGGTGCCCTCGGTGGAGGTGGTGAACACACAGGCGGCGGCGAAGAACACCAGCACCTGGTGGGTGACGAGGTAGACGCAGGTGGCCAGGCCGGTCAGGACGAGCAGTACGGCCGTGACCGTCCGCGGGTTGAAGCGGTCGGCGAGGTGGCCGACCGGGACGCTGAGCCCCATGGCCACCAGCCAGGCGACGGTCAGGGCCGCTCCGTAGACGACCGGGCTCAGCCCCACGACCTGCGTGAAGTACAGGGCCGCGGTCACGTAGAACAGCCCGTCGCCCACGTAGGTGGCGACGTTGGAGGCGGCCAGCGGCCGCAGCTCGCGGCCCAGCCTGACGGCCGGCGGCGGGGAGAGCACGGTGTCCTCAGCCACGGGCCGCCGCCCCGGACGTCCCCCGGGTGCCGGAGCCGTACCCTCCGACCTCCTCCAGCGTGGTGGCGAGCAGGGTGATGTCCTCCGGGGCGTGCAGCGCCGAGAGGGCGAACCGGAGCAGGGCGCTGCCCTCGGGGACCGTGGGATAGAACGCCGGCAGCATGATGACGCCGCGGCGCTTGAGCAGCCTGGTCGCTTCCAGTCCGGCGTCCTCCGAGTCGAAGACGGCGCCGCGGATGGGGGACCGCACCTGGGCGTTGGCGAGTTTGCCGCCGGTGAGTTCGTCCAGGTGGGCCGCGTTGGCCCACAGGCGCTCCTGGAGGGCCGCCATCTCGGGGGACAGGTGGACGCGCGCGGCGGCGACGTTGGCGGCCATCATCGGCACCATGACGGAGTGCCCGAAGACCAGCGGGTTGGCCAGCTTGCGGACCACGGCCACGTCCTGCTGCGTCGCGGCGAGCAGGAAGCCGCCGGAGCCGCCGAAGCCCTTGGAGAGCGACCCGGCGAGGATCACGTTCTCCGGCAACCGGCCGCCGAAGGCGTGCATGGCGTAGCCCGAGCCGGACGCGCCCTCGATGGAGATGCCGTGGGCGTCGTCGACGTAGAGGTAACCGCCCGCCTCCGCCGTCAGCTTGGCGAGTTCCGCGACCGGTACCAGCCCGTTCATGGAGCCCACGCCGTCGACGAGCATGATCGGTGTCCGGCGCTGTTCCCGCGCCCGCTCCAGGGCCTCGCGCACGGAGCCGGACTCACCGGAGCGGAACCGGCTCACCGGCCCGAACTGCTCGAAGATGCCCCGCAGGACCTGCATGGAGGCGTGCGCGGTCTGGTCGACGAGGAAGTGCGGCTCGTGCGGGACCGGATAGCTCGGCAGCGACCCTGAGCCCAGCAGCGGCAGCACGCCCAGGTGCACGTTGCTGGTGGAGGTGAAGACGCACGGGGCGGTCCCCGGGTAGATCTGCCCCAGGAGTTCTTCCAGTTCGGGCAGGTAGTGGGGCCGCATGCGGTTGCGCGAGGACGACAGGTGCACACCGAAGGCACGGGTGGCCTCGATCGCTGCCTCGGCGAGGGCCGGGTGCGACTCCAGGCCGAGGTACGAGCAGGAGACGAACTCGGTGACCGTCGAGCCGTCCCGCAGCGTCACCCGTTTGCCGTCGCGTGCGGTCACCGTGTGGCCGGTGAGCTCCTCGGCGAAGGCACGGTCCAGCGTCGAGGACGTGCGGTCCCGTCGGATTGCCATCCAGTTGCTGCTCGAAGAGGGTGGCGGCGTCATGCGTTCTCCTGTGGGGTGATGCGTGCGACGGTGATGCGTGGATCGCCGTCCGAGTCGGAGAGGGTGGTCGCCTCCGAGAAGCCCTCGGCGGCGAGGAGTTCGCGGACGACGGCCGGCTGTTCGTCGTCGTGCTCCAGCGCGAGGCGGCCTCCGGGCCGCAGCACCGTGGTGGCGTGGCCGACCACGGCCCGGATCAGGTCGAGGCCGTCCTGGCCGCTGTAGACGGCGGCCCTGGGGTGGTGCACGGACCACTCCGGCAGCAGCCTGACGTCCGGCGGGACGTACGGCGGATTGGCGAGCACCAGGTCGACGCCGCCGGCCCGTTCGTCGAGGCACCGCGGATCCAGGAGGTCCTTGACCTCGACCGTCACCTCCGAGGTCGCCTTGGCGTGCCGTGCCACATTGCGGCGCAGGTACTGCACGGCCGTGTCGTCGCGCTCCACGCAGGTGACGGTCACGTCCGGGCGGCGCGCGGCCAGGGCGATCCCCAGGGCGCCGACGCCGGAACACAGGTCGAGCACCCGGCCGCCCGGCGGCAGGACGTCGTCCCCGGCCGCCCACTCCACCAGGGCGGTGCTCTGCGAGCGCGGGACGAAGGCACCGCTGCCGACCGCGAACTGAAGGCCGTCGAAGAGGACGGACCCGGTGATGTGGCCGAGCGGGATGCGGTCGCACCGTTCGGCGACCGCCGTCTCGAACTCCGCGAGCGCCGCGTCGGGATCGGACCGGACGAGGAAGCGGTCGACGAGGGCGGACAGATCGCCGTCCACGTCCCACACGCCCGCCGCGGCCAGGCGCTCGCGGGCCTGGCCGAGCACGGCCTCGGTCCTCTCGTCCCGCGTCATGACCAGGCCTGGTAGTAGCCGACCAGGGCGTCGTGGATCTCGTCCGTCATCGCCGCGACGAGCTCGGCCGGCGGAGTGAAGCGCGGATGCAGCTCCTCGACCGTGGCCGTGTAGTAGCGGCGCAGGTGGCGCTCGATGCGCGGCGGCCACTCGGAGACGACGTTCCACTTGTGCTCGTAGCCGGTGGCCATCATGTGGTCCACCGTGGTGCGCACGATCTGCTCACGCGTGCCCGTCGCGAGCGGCGCGCGCACCGGCGCGAACGAGGACAGGAAGTCGTACTCCCCGCCCTTGCCCTCCAGCTGGGAGGCCAGGTGACGGGCGAGCAGCGGCGACTGGTGCAGGCCGTCGCGGTAGGTGCCGGTGGCGAGCCACAGGCCCTCGACGCCGGCGGAACCCAGCAGGGGGAAGCCGTCGGCGGGCACCGGCCGGTTGCCGACCTGCACCGACAGCAGCGCCGCCTCGGCGAGGTTGGTGTGCAGCTGGTCCACCGCACAGCCCAGGAGGAACTGCAGGTCTCCCACCGCCGCGAACTGCCTCGGCTCCCGGGAGATGATGTTCGTGGCTCCCAGGTACAGCACGCCGTCGGCGCGCGGGACACAGTGGAGGCCGCAGGCGAAGGCGCGGTTCGGGGTGCGTATCACGGAGGAGGGCAGGGCGCGGTCCTCGGTCTCCACCAGGGCGGAGACCCCGTAGCCGCTCACCATCGGAGGGATGCGCCGGCGGACGTCCTCCAGCCCGTCCAGCAGCGTCAGGGACTGGGCGCCGGCCGCGATGACCACGTGCTCCGCGCTCAGCACGTCCCCGGACTCCAGTTCCACGCCGACGACCCGGCCCCCGGCGACGCTGAGCCGCCGCACCTGGCCGTCGACGATCCGGCCGCCGAGCCGCACGAGGGACTGGTCGAGCTTGGCCAGCAGCCGGTGCGAGTCGACGGCGTGCTCACCCGGGATCCACAGGCCCCTCAGGGAGCGGGAGAGGTCGTTGGGCGCCAGCCAGTCCAACTCCTCCGGGTCGACGGTCTCGTACGGCTCGTTGTACTCCCCGAGGGCGGCCTCGATGGCGTGCATGTTCCCGGAGTCGACCGGGGCCGACCCCATGGTGTTCAGCAGGACGAAGGTGCCCTTCGCGGTGAACAGCGAGGCCTCGTCCCCGGAGCTCTCGCTCAGGTCCCGGTCCCACTGCTCCCAGTAGCGGCGCGCCTGGTGGTCCATGTCCAGCTTGGCGCGTCCGTGGTCGCTCTCCAGCAGGGAGGTGGTCACCTCGCCGAAGCAGCCGAGCATGGCTCCGGCGGCCCGGGAGGCGGCGTACGGACGGTCGGACCGTCCTACGCGGGTGACGCCGAATCCCCGGCGCGACAGTTCGAAGGCGATGGACGCTCCGACCGCCCCGTTGCCGACGACCACGACGTCTTGCTGCTGGCGTTCTGACACTCGAGTTCTCCTGGATGGCGGGGGCGGGAGACCCCTGTTTGCGCGGAATATGGCCAAACGCAGCCCGCACGTGCGGAAAGGGAGAAACAGCGCGCCCGGACGGTGGGCGCGGTTGAATTAAGCGTTGTTCACGTGCTGTTCGCGCAGTGTTCGCGCGTCACGGCGCCGTACGAACGGCGGGTCGAGAATGAGGCGGCGTGTGAGGCGTGAGAACTCCTTCGACACGCGCTCTGAGCCGTGCGGCGTTGACGCCACGACAGAACAACGCTTTCCCCCGGTCCTTGCTGGCGTGAGCTGGTGCGGTGTGGCCCTCTCGGGTGAGACCACCTCGGAGGCCACGAACAAGCAATGGTCAGGGACAAGGATGGCCACGGCGCCTCTGCCGGTCAATGAATTTAGCGGCAGCTAAAGACATTGAGTTGACCCCGCCACTGTGTTTGGCTCGCCGTCGCACGTCCTCGATGAGTGAACGGGGGAGGGCGTGCGGCTACGGGGGATGTGGCCGGCCGGCCTCCCGCGTCACCATTGGGATCACGCTCTTCACTGACGGGCCGAAACGGGGGCCTCTGGTGTGCGAAGCGCCATGCGACGACGGTCGCGTTCACGTGACCGTCGTCGAGGCAGAACTGACAGACCATCGACCGAGGCGTCCGGCGTCTCGGAGGACAGGGGCCCGGCCGAACCGGTCCGGTCCGAGCGGCGTCGCCGACCGGGTGTGCCGGGCTGCCGTCGGGGGCGGCGTACGGGGGTTTCGTGTGCCCGGCGACGGTTGTCGCGACCGGGCTCGGGGGCAACGGCCGTCGCCGCGTCCGTCCGGCGGGCGACGGGGCCGGGGGGCGCGCCGGGTCGGGGGAGCCCGGGGCGCGGCCCGTCGAGGGGCGGCCCTCCGCCCGGGGGACTCGACGGGCCGTCGGGCTTCAGTCCGTTGCCGCGCGGGTTCGGGCATCGTCCGGCGAGGGCCCGGCCGAACCGGTCCGGTCCGAGCGGCGTCGCCGACCGGGTGTGCCGGGCTGTCGTCGGGGGCGGCGTACGGGGGTTTCGTGTGCCCGGTGACGGTCGCCGCGACCGGGTTCGGGGGGCAACGGCCGTCGCCGCGTCCGTCCGGCGCGCGACGGGGCCGGGGTGCCGAAGAGCCCGGCCGGGGGGCGGGGCACGGCCTTCCCGTGCCCCGTTGTGCGGCCCGTGCGCTGAGGAGGGGCGCGCACGGTCCGGCTCGGCCGTGCCGCACGGGGGGCCGGCCGGGGACCGCTCGGCCGCGCGGGCCCGTCCGGCGTACGGTGGCGGTGTCGAGGCACGCCAGGTCCGCCGCCCAGCCATGGCCGCTCGCCGCTCCTCTGACGAGGTGTCGGTACCGCTCGGCTCCGGCCCGGCGATCCGTTCCACCGTGCCGGACCTGTCCGGGTCACCGTCGGCACACGGGTGCGCGGTGGCCTCCCGCGGGGCTCCGAGGTGCGCGCGTGCGGTGTTCCGGGGCGGTGCCGCGGCCCGCGGGCGCACGGCGCTGCCCGGCGCGGCTCCGGAGTGCGCGCGTGCGGCGTCGCCCGGTGCTCCGGCGAGCCGGCGCGTTGTGCCGTCCGGCGGTGGCCGGTGCGCGGTGTCCGGGGCCGGCGCCACCCGGCGGACGTGCTCGTCGAACAGATCACTGTGACCACCGAGACCGACCCCACTCGACCATGGGAGACAACCGCACCATGCCGACACACGTCCTCGTATCCGGGAACCCGTACGACACTCCGGCCCGCAGCCGCGAACACGGCACGGCACCGGGCCGCGCCGCCGGCGCCCCCAAGGCGCTCCCGCCCGCCCCCGAGACGCGCGGGCGGCCGGAGTCCGTCGCTCGCGTCCGCGCCGAACGGCACGAGCAGCCGTGAGCTCACCGGTGGAGTCCAGGCGCCAGCCCGCACCCCGGGGCGCGCACCGCCCGCGGACGGTGCCGGCACATCCGACGACGGTGGAACGGGCGCACGACGAGGGCGACCTGCGCGCGCTGCTGGACAACCTCGACGGACAGATCATCGCGATGGTGCTGCGCCGGGCCGAGCTGGCCAGGCACTACCACGCCCAGCGCCGGACGGCGGGGCTGCCGCAGTCCGAACTGAACTGGGAGAACCAGATGCTGCGCCGGTACGCCGAGCTGCTCGGGCGCAAGGGAACGGACATCGGGCGGGCGGTGCTGGCGCTGTCCCAGGCCGGCCCGTGGCGCCGACGCGACTGAGGCGCGCGACCGAGTGGGACCGACGGGGGAGAGAAACATGAATTCAGGTACCGCCAGGAAAACGGAAAACGCCCGCGGGGATCCGCCGCGATAAGCGGCTGAAATCTCCCGGCGGGCGCTCGCGCCGCGCTTCTCCGTGGCGCTCAGAACCCCATGAACTCGGGGCGGTCGGCCAGCTTGTGGAAGTGCTCGGCCGGGTTCTCGATCAGTTTTCTCCGGCTCAGGTCGATGAGGCCGGCGACACTCGACAACTCGGCTGCCAGTACGCCGTCGGTCCGGCGGATCTGCTGCTCGACGTGGAATATCTTCCCCTGGCCCCACACCCATGTGCAGGTCACGTCGACTTCATCGCCGCCACGCAATTCATTCCGGAACCGCATGGTGTTCTCCAGCACGGCCGGGCCGATGCCGGTCGAAATCAGTTTGTCCTGCGAAATGCCCGCCGCGCGCAGGCTCTCCCAGCGTGCGTGCTCGCAATACTGCAGGTAGATGGCCTGATTGAGATGCCCTTGCGTGTCGAGTTCGTACCCGCGCACGACGATCCGTATCTGGAACGGCTCTGCCATACTCGACGGCCTCCTTCGTAGATTCCCCCTTTTCATACCCCACTCGCCGACCCCGGGCAACCCTGCCTCAGCGGCATGCCCGCCGCAATTCCTTGTGACGCGCGTCACGGTCATATTTCGGTTGGCTTTCCGGGGTGTGACGGTGCTAGCGTCGAGCCCGCACCGAAATGAGCGCACCATTCTCGAATTTTTCCATCATCTGGAACAGCCCGTAGTGGCGTCGAATGGAATTCAAAACTCATGGCGCACCTGATCGACACTCTGCAGAGGGTGTCCCTTATCCATCCCGAGAAAACCGCGATCTGGCACGACGGCCGCGAACTGAGCTACGGAGAACTGCTGTGGCGGGTCCGGGCCACGGCGGCCCGGCTCGGCCCGTCGCCCGGACCCGTGGGAGTCCTCACCGACCGCTCCCCGGCGACCGTGACCGCCCTGCTGGGCGTGCTCGCGGCGGGCGGCAGCTACTGCCCCGTCGACCCGGCCTTCCCCGCCGCCCGCCGACGGGCGCTGCTGGAGGCCGCCGGCTGCCGGACGGTGATCGCGGCCAGGCCCGGCGCGACGGTCCCGGACGGAACCGAGGGCGTCGTGCGCGTGCTCGACGCCGACCCGGACCCGTGGCCCGAGGGCGCACCGCCCGCCGAGACCGGCACGTCCGCCACCCGCCCCGACCCCGAGCTGCCGGCGTACACCCTGTTCACCTCGGGCTCCACCGGCGCGCCCAAGCCCGTCGTCACCCCACGGCGTGCCCTCGACTCCGCCGTCACCTCGCTGCACGCCCTCTTCGGACTCCAACCCTCCGACCGGGTCCTGCAGTTCGCCTCCCTGAACTGGGACACCTGCTTCGAGGAGATCCTGCCCGCCCTCACCTCCGGCGCGACGCTCGTGTTCCACAGCGAGGCGTACACCGGCTCCCTGCCCCGGCTGCTGAAGGCCGTCGCCGCACAGGGCGTCACCCTGCTCGACCTGCCCACCGCCTTCTGGCACGAACTCGTGTTGCACCTGGCCGAGGACGCCACGCCCCTGCCTGCCTGCGTGCGCACCGTCGTCATCGGAGGGGAGGCGGTCAGCCCCGCCCGGCTGGCCGACTGGCGCGCCCTCGACACCGGGCACATACGGCTCGTCAACACCTACGGCTGCACCGAGACCACGCTGATCACCCACGCCGTCGACCTGCACGGCCCGCAGGCGCCGGGGGACGGCGCATGGTGGGGCGAGAACGAGCGGGTGCCCATCGGCGCCCCCCTCCCGCACGTGCGGGACGCCATCGGTGACGACGGCGAACTGCTGGTCTCCGGGCCCTCGCTGGCCCTCGGCTACCGGCACCTGCCGGACGCCACCGCGGAGCGCTTCGTCACCCGGCAGGACCCGGACGGCCCCGCGCGCTGGTTCCGCACCGGGGACCGGGTCAGCCGGCGCGCCGACGGCCTGCTCGTGCATCAGGGCCGGCTCGACGCCGAGATCAAGGTGCGGGGCATCCGCGTCGACCCCGCGGAGGTCGAGGCCCATCTGACCGGTCACCCTCTGGTGAGCGCCGCTGCCGTCGTGGGCTCCTGGACCGGGGGCCGCACCGCCATGACCGCCTATCTCGTGCCCCAGCACGCCAACGCCGCCGGCACCCTGCCCCAGGAAGTCCTGGCGTATCTGCGGGAGACCGTGCCCGCCCATCTCGTACCGCACCGGGTGACCGTCGTCCCGGAACTCGCCCTGACCGCCAGCGGCAAGGTCGACCGCGCCGCGACCCACCGGCGGCACGAGCCACGGGCGGCCGCGCAGCCCCGCCCCTGAGGACCCGGCGGGCGGCGCCCGGCACCACCTGAGCCGACCCGGTCCCGGCCGCACGCCCACGCCTACGCCCGCGCCACCGCCCGACGGCATTCACGGCGCGACGGCATCCACCCCACAACGGCACCACAGACGAGGACAGTTGATGAGCACCGACGACATCGTCGCGATATACAAACGCGTACTGGAGACGGACAACGTCTCCGCCGACTCCGACTTCTTCCTGCTGGGCGGCGACTCGCTGCTGGGGACCCGCATCCTCAGCGCCGTCGCCAGGGCCCAGAACGTGGAGCTGACGTTCGAGGACCTGCTGGACGCGCCCACTCCCGGCGGGCTGGCGAAGAAGATCGCGGGCGTGGCCCGGTGAAGGTCCTCGTCATAGGCGCCGGCCTGGCCGGTCTCACCGCCGCCACCGGCCTCGTCACACGCGGAGCCGACGTCCGGGTGCTGGAGGCGCGCGACCGCGTCGGCGGCCGGATGCACGGCATCGAGGTGGCGGACGGCCAGTGGGCCGACGCCGGTGCCGCCTACCTGGGCGAGCGCCACACCGCACTGCTGGCCCTGATGGCCGAGACGGACCTGAAGGCGGTGCCGACCACCATGGAGGGCGCCAGCCGGTTCGCCCTGTCCGCCGGTGACGGCCGCACCCCGGACGTGCGGTCCGTGCCGGGCCGCTTCCCGCCGCTGAGCGCGGTCGCCCTGGGCGAGATGTTCGACCTGCTCGACGAGGTGACCCGGGCCGTCCGGGTGGACGCGCCCTGGCTCACCCCGGACGCCGAGCGCCTGGACACCACGACCGCCGCCGAGTGGGCCGAGCGGAACCTCCGGCACGCCGACGCCCGGCTGTTCTTCCCGCTCTTCCTCGGCGAGATGATGGCGGCCGACCCCGCCGACGTCTCCGTCCTGCACATGGCGTTCTACCTGCGCTCCGGCGGCGGCCTGCGCTACCTCAACGCCTTCGCCGGAGGCGCCCAGGAGTCCCGGATCGACGGCGGTGCCCACCGGTTGTGCGAGGCGCTGGCCGCCAGGCTCGGCGACCGCGTCCGCCTCGCGGAGCCGGTGCTGGCCGTGGACCAGGACGACCACGGCGTGCGCGTGCGGTCCGCGGGCGGCGAGTACCGTGCCGACGCGGTCGTGGTCGCCGTGCCGCCGGTGCTCGCGGACCGGATCGACTTCCGCCCGGGCCTGCCCGCACCCCGCTCCAGCGAGCGCACCGCGCCCGGCTGCGCGGTCAAGGTCCACCTCGTCCATCCCTCCCCGCTCTGGCGGGAGTCGGGCCTGTCCGGCTGGTCGGTCAGCTCCGACGGGCCGCTGCTGTCCACGGTCGACGACTCGCCCGCCGGCTCGGTGGGCGTCCTCACCGGCTTCGTCACCGGCGAGGAGGCCAAGCGCTACGCGGCGCTGCCGCTCGCCGAGCAGCGCGCCGCCGCCGTCGCCCAGGCCGCCCGGATCTTCCCCGGCCTGCCCGAGCCCGTCGGCTTCCACGTCACCAACTGGCTGGACGAGCCCTACAGCCGCGGCTGCTACGCGGCCCTGTTCGGCCCCGGCGACTGGATCGCCCAGGGCCCCCGTCTGACCCGGGCGCACGGCCGCGTCCACTGGGCCGGCACCGAGACGAGCACCGAGTTCTTCGGGCTGATGGAAGGCGCCATCCGCTCCGGCCACAGGGCTGCCGCCGAGGTGGCCGACCGCTATCCGACCTCAGGGAGTACACGGTGACCGACCTCAGCCCCATCGCCCCGCTCGAAGTGCGCCGGCAGTTCATGACCGATCCCGACCTGGGCGCCGGCAACTTCCTGCAGAAGGCCCTCGAAGCCAACCCCAACAGCCGCGTCCCGTACGCCTACAGCCACTCCACGGACCACCGGGGCCAGGTCGTCCTGCGCGGCCACAGCCTGACCGACCTCGCCGCGCTGCGCGACCGTTACGCCCACTGGTACCTGACCAACGGCGTCCGGCCGGGCGAGCCCGTCGCGGTGTTCGTCGCCGAGGGACTGGAGCCGCTGCTGCACTTCCTGGCGCTGACCGCGCTCGGCGCGATCCCGGCGCTGATCAACAACGCCATGCCGGAACGCACCGCGATCCGCTACATCGACCACGTGGGCGCCGTCGGCCTGGTGGCGGACGACCCGACGCGGCTCGTCGCCGCCTACCGCGCCGACGGCAACCGACGCCGGCCGCGCTTCGTCGTACCGGCCGCCGAGATCCGCGCGTACGACCCGGCGGACGGCGCGCTCCCGGCCGGATACCCCCACCGGCACGCCCCCGACGAGGTGGTCGCGCTCATCCACTCCTCGGGCACGACCGGGACGCCGAAGTCGACGATGCTCGCCCATCGGCAGTTCTGGGCCGGCAAGGAGCCGAGGATGGAGCGGTTCCCCGCCCAGCCCGAGGACCGGCTGATGTCCCTCATGCCGCACACGCACGCCGGCGGTCTCAGCTACTTCCTCACCGCCACCCTCCTGGGACTGCCCACGGTGGTCATGGGCGACTGGCGCCGGTCGGTCGTGGAACCGGTCATGAAGGCCTTCCGGCCCACCATGGTCGCCTCCTTCCCGCGCACCTTCGTCGAACTGGCCACGGGGGAACTGCCGGTCGAGGCCGCCGCCCGGGTGCACAGCTGGTTCAACACCGGTGACGGTGCCCACTACGGCCACATCAGGCGCCTCGTACAGCTCGGCGAGCGCCCCGCCGGCCTGATCAAGCCGTGGCTGCTGCCCCGCGACCACGACGCCGCGGAGCCGCTGCCCGGTTCGCAGTTCATCGACGGCCTGGGCTCCTCCGAGATGGGCATGGCACTCTTCGGACAGGTCACGACGCCGGAGACGGAACGCAACGACCGTTGTGTCGGCAAGCCCACGGAAGTCGTCACCGCCGCCGCCGTCCTGGACACCGACGGCCGTGAGGTGCCCGTCGGCACGGTCGGCCTGCTGGCCGTGAAGACGCCGTCGCGCACACCCGGCTACTGGAACGACCCGGACCTCACGCGCAGCTTCGAACTCGACGGCTACTGGCTCACCGGAGACGTCGCCCGCAAGGACGAGGACGGCAACTTCTACCACCTCGACCGGACCGTGGACGTCATCGACACCGCCGACGGCCCCGTCTACAGCCTGCCGCTGGAGGAGGTGCTGCTCGCCGACTGCGCCGACGTCGTCCAGGACTGCGCCGTCGTGGGCGTGCCCGCGGCGGACGGCGCCGGACACCGCCCGATCGCGGTGGTGCGCACACAGCCGGGGATCGCGGAGCCCGCCGCGGACGCACTGCGCGAGCAGGCCGGCAAGGCCCTTGCCGCGGCCGGACTGGCGCAGCTCGCCGAGGTGATCGTGGCGCGCGAGCCCGCCGACTTCCCCACGGGGGTCACCGGCAAGGTCCTCAAGCGCGAGCTGCGGACCCGCTGGGCCACCCTTCTCACCGGCCCCGGCCACGCGTCCGCCTAGGCGGGCCCCGACGCCGCGTCGTCCGCCCGGCGGCCCCCGCCCCCGGCCCCCCGCCCCCGGCTCGCCGTCCGGCGGGCCGGGGGAGCCGCAGGAACGCCGGAGGGCGCGCACCTGTCGGCGGACACGTGGTCACCTCGAACGAAGGAAGGAACCCCCTCATGGCAGAGAGCGATGCCACGACCCTGTGCGTGATCGGGGCAGGCCCCCGAGGGCTGTCCGTGGCCGAGCGCGTCTGTGCCAACGCCACCGCCACCGGGCAGCGGGTGGTGCTGCATCTGGTCGATCCCTACCTGCGGCTCGGCAGCCGCGTCTGGCGCGTCAGCCAGCCTCCGGTGCTCCTGATGAACACCGTCGCCTCGCAGGTCACGATGTTCACCGACGAGAGCGTCACCTGCGAAGGGCCCGTCTCGCCCGGCCCCAGCCTGTACGAGTGGGCCAAGCTGCTCGAACGGCTGGAGCCGTACGTGCCGTACCCGCCGCACGTGTACGAGGAGGCCAGGAGGCTCGGCCCCGACTCCTATCCCACGCGGGCCCTGTACGGGCGCTACCTGGGCTGGGTGTTCGACCGCCTGGTGCGCACCGTGCCCGAACACGTCGTGCTCGAGCCGCACGGCGCCCGCGCCGTCACCGCCCGGGACGAACCGGCCGGAACGCAGACCGTCACGCTGGACAACGGAACCCGGCTCACCGGCCTGGACGCGGTCGTCCTCGCCCTCGGCCACGTCGACATGCCGCCGACCGCGCAGGAACGCCGGCTGCAGGCGTTCGCCGCGGAGCACGGACTGGGCTACCTGCCGCCCGCCAACCCGGCCGACGCCCCACTGGACCGGATCGCCCCCGGGGAGCGGGTGGCCCTGCGGGGCATGGGCCTGAACTTCTTCGACTACCTGGCCCTGCTCACCACCGGACGCGGCGGCTGCTTCGTCCGCGAGGAGGGGACACTGCGCTACCGGCCGTCCGGCGCCGAACCCGTCCTGGTCGCCGGCTCCCGGCGCGGCGTGCCCTACCACGCCCGCGGCGAGAACCAGAAGGGAGCCACCGGCCGGCACCACCCGCTGTTCCTGACCGAGGAGGCCGTCAGGGCGATGCGGGCGCGCCGCGCCGCGGGCGAGCCGGTCGAGTTCACCCGGGACGTGTGGCCGCTGGTCGACCTGGAGGTACGGGCGGTCTACTACCACGCCCTGATCGCCCAGGAACGCGACCGGTACGCCGCCGACGTCTTCCTCGACGCGTTCCGTGCGGCCGCCGCCGTGGACCCGGACCGCCCGGGCGACGGCGGCGCGCCCGGCCCCTCGGCCCGGGCCGAGCGGGTGCTGCGGCACTTCGGCGTCCCGGACGACCGGCGCTGGGACTGGGAGCAGATCGCGCGTCCCTACGGCGACCGGGAGTTCACCGGCGCCGCCGACTTCCGCGACTGGCTCCTCGCCCATCTGCGCCGGGACATCGAGGAGGCGCGCCGGGGCAACGTGCGCGGCCCCCTGAAAGCCGCTCTGGACGTGATGCGCGACCTGCGCAACGAGGTGCGCCTCGTCGTCGACCACTCCGGCGTCACCGGCGACTCCTACCGCGACGACCTGGAGACCTGGTACACGCCGCTCAACGCGTACGTGTCCATCGGGCCGCCGCTCGCGCGGATCGAGGAGATGGCCGCCCTCGTCGAGGCCGGCGTGCTGCACGTCGTCGGCCCGGGCATGACGGTGGACACCGCACCCGGGGAGAAGGCGTTCGTCGCGCACTCGCCGCGCGTTCCGGGATCCGAGCAGCAGGTGTCGACGCTGATCGAGGCACGGCTGCCCCAGGTCGATGTGCGCCTGACGCGCGACCCCCTGCTGCGCGACCTCATGGAGCGGGGCGCCGCCCGCGCCTACACGATCGCCAACCCGGCGCGTCCGGGCCACCTCACCGGCGGCCTGGCGGTGACCCGCAAGCCGTACCGGCTGGTGGAGGCGTCCGGTGCGGTGCACCTGTCCCGCTTCGCCTTCGGCATCCCCACCGAGGCGGTGCACTGGGCGACCGCCGCCGGGATCAGACCCGGCTCGGACTCGGTGATCCTCGGCGACGCGGACGCCATCGCGCGGGCCTGCCTGAGCGCGGGCAAGACGGCGCCCCGCTACACCGAGCCGTTCGCGACCGCGGAAGGAGACTGACCATGCGAGCGACGCACGACACCGGCCCCGCCCCCTGTCCGCCCGACGCGGGCCGCGCCGCCGTTGCCGGGCCTGCGGACCGGTGCCACGACGACGCCCCCGGCACCGACGCCGGCCTGCTGTCACCGGTCCGGGCCGGCGGTGAGGAGGCGCTGTCCGACGAGGCGTGGGTCGCGGCCATGCTCGACGTGGAGGTGGCCCTGGCCCGTGCCCAGGCGCGGCTCGGGGTGGTCCCGCACTGGGCGCTCGCTCCCATCGAGGCCGCCGTCCGCTCCCGGCCCGTCGACGTCACCCGGCTCGCCCGTCGTGCCCGCGGCTCCGCCAACCCGGTGGTCGAACTCGTCCGCACCCTCATGGACGCCGTCGCCGAACGGGACGAGGAGGCCGCGGAGTTCGTGCATCGCGGCGGCACCAGCCAGGACATCCTGGACAGCGCCGCCATGGTGCTCGCCTCCCGGGCCCTGGACCGCGTGGACGCCGACCTCGGCCGGACGGCCGACGCGCTGGCCAGACTCGCCGCCCGGCACGCGGCCACCCCCATGGCGGGCCGAACCCTCACCCAGCACGCCGTCCCCGTCACCTTCGGACTCAAGGCGGCCGGCTGGCTCACCCTGGTGCTGGACGCGAGCGACCGGGTCCGCCGGGTCCGGGCCCACCTGCCCGTCCAGCTCGGCGGGGCCGCCGGGACGCTGGCCGCACACCGGGAGTACGCGCGCCTGGCCGGAGTCGACCCCGTGGGTCACGCGGCCGCCCTGACCACCGCCTTCGCCGCGGAGCTGGGCCTGCGGGCACCCGAGGCGCCCTGGCACACCGCCCGCACCCCCGTCGCCGACCTCGGCTGGGCCGCGGTCGCCGTCACCGGCGGGCTCGGCAAGTTCGCCGTCGACGTCCTGGGAATGGCCCGTACCGAGGTCGACGAGGTGGCGGAGCCGGGGCCCGAGGGCAGCGGGGCGTCCTCCGCGATGCCGCAGAAGCGCAACCCGGTGCTCGCCACGCTGATCGTGTCCGCGGCCCGGCAGGCACCCGCGCACGCCCTGGTCCTCGGGCAGAGCCTGCTCGCCGAGGACGAACGCTCCGCCGGCGGCTGGCAGTCGGAGTGGCTGCCGCTGCGCGAGGTGCTGCGGCTGGCCGAGGGCGCCGCCCGTACCGCGGCGGAACTCGCCGCGGGACTTGAGGTCTTCCCCGACCGCATGCTGCGCAACCTGCGCCTGACCGGTGGTGCCGTGGTCTCCGAGCGGCTGAACGCCGTGCTCGCTCCGCTGCTGGGCAAGGCCGCCGCGAAGCGGCTGCTGGCCGACGTCGCACGCGAGGCCGTCACCAGCCGCCGGCCCTTCGAGGAGGTCCTGGCGGCGACGCCCGGCCTCGAGACCCGCCTCCCCGGCGGCATCACGCTCCCCGAACTGCTCGATCCCGCCAACTATCTGGGTGCGGCCGAGGAGTTGGTGGAGCGCGTGCTCCACCGCCACGGCACCCGGCCCACGTCGAACGCTGAGGAATGAGATGGACGCCCTGACGGAAACGGAGCCGGGCACGCTCGCCGCCCAGCAGCCCTACGAGTACGAGCGTGTCGTCCCGGTGGAGCCCGACTGGCAGCGCCTGCCGGGCTGGCGCGACGTCACCCCGGCGCAGTGGCGCGACGCCCAGTGGCAGCGTGCCCACTGCGTGAAGACCCCACGGCAACTGCGGTCCGTGATGGGCCCGTTGCTCCAGGACCGGTTCTACGAGGACCTGGAGGAGGACCGCCGGCGCTTCGCGACGATGTCCACGCTGCTGACGCCGCAGATGCTCAACACCATGGCACCGCACGCGCCGACCGAGCCCGTGGCGTTCACCGAGACCTTCCTCGCCGACCCCGTGCGCCACTACATGCTGCCGGTGGCGAGCGACCGCGACCCGGAGTGGCCCAGCCACCCCTGTGCCGAGCGGGACTCACTGCACGAGGCCGAGATGTGGGTGGTCGAGGGCCTGACCCACCGCTACCCCACCAAGGTGCTCGCCGAACTGGTCTCCACCTGCCCCCAGTACTGCGGCCACTGCACCCGCATGGACCTGGTGGGCGGCTCCACGCCCCAGGTGGACAAGCTCAAGCTCACCCTGAAGCCGGCCGACCGCCAGGACCAGATGATCGACTACCTCAAGCGCACGCCGGGGGTCCGTGACGTCGTCGTCTCCGGCGGCGACGTGGCCAACGTGCCCTGGCCGCGGCTGGAGTCGTTCCTGATGCGGCTGCTGGACCTGGAGAGCGTGCGCGACATCCGGCTCGCGACCAAGGCGCTCGCCGGGCTGCCCCAGCACTGGCTGCAGCCGCAGGTGCTGGAGGGCCTGGAGCGGGTGGCCCGTACGGCCGCCCGGCGGTCGGTCAACATCGCGGTGCACACCCACGTCAACCACGTCCAGTCGGTCACCCCGCTGGTGGCCGAGGCGGCCCGGGCGGCCCTGGACGCCGGCGTGCGGGACATCCGCAACCAGGGCGTCCTCATGCGGGGCGTCAACACCACGCCCAAGGAGCTGCTCGATCTGTGCATGGTCCTGCAGGGCGAGGCGAACATCCTGCCGTACTACTTCTACATGTGCGACATGATCCCGAACGCCGAGCACTGGCGGGTCGCGGTCTGGGAGGCGCAGGAGCTGCAGCACCGGATCATGGGCTACCTGCCGGGCTACGCCACCCCGCGGATCGTGTGTGACGTGCCGTACGTCGGCAAGCGCTGGGTCCACCAACTGGCGGCCTATGACCGCGAGTTGGGTATCTCGCACTGGACCAAGAACTACCGCACCGGGATCGAGCTGGACGATCCGGAGGCGCTCACGCGCCGCTACCCGTTCCACGACCCGATCGCCACCCTGCCCGAGTCGGGTCGCCGCTGGTGGCGCGAGAACACACGCAAGGAGGCATGACCATGAGCAACGAGAAGGACTTCCGCACGCTCGACCGCCGCGCCGTGGAGCGCAGCGCCGAGATCGTCGCACAGGTCCGCGACGGCCAGTGGGACGCCGAGACGCCCTGCGCGGGCTGGACACTGCGCCGGCTGCTGGACCACATGACGGCGCAGCACCTCGGGTTCGCCGCGGCGGCCCGGGGCGAGGTGTCCGACGCCTCGATGTGGGAGGAGAAGCCACTGGACGATCCGGGGCGCGCCTATGCCGAGGCCGTCGAGGAGGTGCTCGCCGCCTTCTCCGCCGACGGCGTGCTCGAGCGGGAGTTCTGGCTGCCGGAGATCCACCCGAAGGTACGGTTCCCCGCCGCCCGCGCCATGAGCTTCCACTTCCTCGACTACGTCGTGCACGGCTGGGACGTGGCCGCGTCCCTCGGCATCCCGGCGGCCTACGACGCCGACCTCGTCGAGGCGGCGGCGGAGGTGGCACGCACGGAGGTGCCGGTCGGGCCCGCCCGGGAGCGCCCCGGGGCGTCGTTCAGGCCGCCGCTCGCCCTGACGGGGCACGGGAGCGCCGAGGACCGCCTGCTCGCGGTCCTCGGCCGTGACCCCGCCTGGTCACCGAAGTGACCTGGTCACTCCTTGTGCAGCGCCGGCCGGCCCAGCATGTGGCTCTGGCCCCGGAACTCCGCCAGGACCGTCCCGTCCGTCCGGCGCACCGTGACGTCGTACAGGCCGCCGCGGCCGAACCGGCTCCGCTCGACCGCCTCGGCGACCAGTTCGTCGCCGGGCTCGGCCGGCCGGAGGAAGGTGATCTGCGCGCCCTGCGCCACGGTCACCGGGCCGTGGGTGTTGCACGCGAACGCGAAGGCGGCGTCCGCCAGCAGGAACAGGACGCCGCCGTGGGCCGTGCCATGGCCGTTGACCATGGTCTCGGTGAGCCGCATCCACACCGTCGCCCGGCCCGGGCCGGCGTCCTTCAGCACGATGCCCAGCATGTCGCACGTCCTGTCCGTGGCGTACAGCTCCTCGGCCCGCCGCCGCGCCAGAGGTTCCGCCTCGTTCGTCCCGGTCGTGTCCGTCCCCGTCATCGAAATCCCCTTGTCCGTCGGCTTCGAGGAGCAGCATGACATCGTCCGCACCATGGCTGCAGGAATTGAGCAAAACCCCGCCATCCGAACGCAGGGCGCTGCTCGAGTCGCTCGTCGAGGCCGAGTTCAAGCGTGAACTCATGATGGACGAGACGGACGTGCTGCCCCACGACCAGAGCTATTTCGAGCTCGGCCTGACCTCACTGGGCGCCACCGACACCCGGCAACGCCTGGAAAAGGCGATCGGCCGGCCGTTCGACGCCGCCCATCTCTTCAACCACCCCACGGTCGGGCACCTGGTCGACTTTCTCGCCACCGAGGTCCTGCCCGATCTCCTCGCCCCCTCCGAGGACGCCGCCGCGGCCTCGGACCAGGCGGAACCCTCCCTGAAGGACCTGGTCGACGACGTGCTCAAGGAGCTGTACCAGTGACCGAGACCCGCACCGACGCCCTGGTCCGACAACTACTCCTGGAAAAGTACGAACCCATAGCCGTCGTAGGTATGGGCCTTCGTTTCCCGGGGGACAACGAAAGCCTCGACGAGTTCTCCGCCTTCCTGCGGGAGGGGCGGTCCGGAACCGGGCCGGTGCCCGACGACCGCTGGGACCAGGCCGCTCTGCAGTCCGCCGAGGAATCGACCGGAAAACGCCCCCTCGCGGCGGGCGGGGGATTCGTCTCCGGTTTCGACGAATTCGACCCCAAGTTCTTCAACATATCCCCCAAGGAAGCCGAGTTCATCGACCCGCAGCACCGCTGGGCCCTGGAATCCGCCTGGCGTGCGCTGGAGTCGGCGCACCTCGACCCGGAGACGCTGCGCGGCGGCAACGGAGGCGTGTACCTCGGCGTCGGCCAGATGGACTTCGCGATCGAGGTCGAGGCGCTGGACACCGCGGACCTCGACGCCCACGTCGCCGCCGGCACGGCGCACAGCGCCGCGGCCGGCCGCCTGTCGTACTTCCTGGGATGGCGCGGCCCCTGCATGAGCGTGGACACCGCCTGCTCGTCGTCGCTGGTGGCGCTGCACCTCGCCGTGCAGGGGCTGCGGCGCCGCGAGTGCGACGTCGCCCTGGCGGGCGGCGTCAACGTCAACCACCACCCGCGCAACCACATCGTCTACTCGCGCGCCAACATGCTCTCGCCGGACGGCCGGTGCAAGACCTTCGACGACTCGGCGGACGGCTACGCGCGCAGCGAGGGCTCCGGCATGCTGGTCCTCAAGCGCCTCTCGGACGCCCGGCGCGACGGCGACACCGTCCTGGCGCTGGTCCGCGGCTCGGCGGTCCGGCAGGACGGCGAGAGCGGCGGTCTCACCGTCCCCAACGGCACGGCGCAGGCCGCGCTGATGCGGGCCGCCCTGGAGAGCGCCTCCCTCGAACCGGGCGACATCCAGTACGTCGAGGCCCACGGCACCGGCACCTCCCTCGGCGACCCCATCGAGATGGGGTCCATCAACAGCGTGTTCGCCGACTCCCGCGGCGACGGCCCGCCACTCGTCGTCGGATCGGTGAAGACCAACATCGGCCACATGGAGGCCGCGGCGGGCATCGGCGGCGTCGCCAAGGTCGTCTGCCAGCTGCGGGAAGGGGCGATCTACCCGCACATCAACCTGCAGACGCCCTCCCGCCACATCCCCTGGGACCGCTACCGGGTGACCGTGCCCACCGGCGGCCCGCGTGCCTGGGAGGCCGACGGCCCGCGCCGCGCCCTGGTCAACTCCTTCGGGTTCGCGGGCACCATCGCCTCGGTCGTCATCGAGCAGGCGCCGCCCGCTCCCGAGCGGCCCGCCGCGCCCGCCGACGGGCCCGGCGTCTTCACGCTGTCCGCGAAGGACCGCGCCGCGCTCACGGCACAGGCCGAGCGGTACCGCGCCTTCCTCGCCGCCCACCCCGACCTGAGCGTCGCCGACCTGTGCCGCACCGCCAACGTCGGCCGCACCCACCTCGGCGCCCGGCTCGCCGGCCCGGTCTCCTCCCGCGAGGACGTGGACGCCCTGCTGGCGCGCCACCTGGAGCGCGGTGACACCGGCCCGGGCGCGCCCACCGGGTTCCGGGACGCCGGGGTGGCCTTCCTGCTCACCGGCCAGGGCTCGCAGTACCCCGGCATGGGGCGCGCCCTGTACGAGCGTTACCCGGTCTTCCGCCGCCACCTCGACGCGTGCGACCGCCTCTTCGCCGAACCGCTCGGCCGCTCGGTCAAGGAGATCATGTTCGGCGAGGCCCCGGACAGCGCGGAGGCGATCGACCGCACCCTGTTCACCCAGCCCGCGCTCTTCTGCCTGGAGTACGCGACGGCCCGGCTCTGGATGTCCTGGGGCGTGCGGCCCACCATCCTGCTGGGGCACAGCGTGGGCGAGATCGCCGCGGCGGCGCTGGCGGGTCTGTTCAGCCTCGACGACGCCGTCCGCCTGGTCGCCGTACGCGGCCGCCTGATGCAGTCCGTCACGGCGCCCGGCGGCATGACCGCCGTGTCGGCCCCCGCCGAGGAGGTGGCACCGCTGCTGGAGGGGTACGCCGACGTCAGCTTCGGCGCGTTCAACGCCCCTCGGCAGTGCGTCGTCTCCGGCGGCCGTGACTCCCTTGCCGAGATCACCGCGAAGCTCACGGAGCGTGGCGTGCGCACCAAGGACCTGCCGGTCTCGCACGCCTTCCACTCCCCGCTCATGAGCGAGGTCTTCGACGCCTTCCGGGAGGCGATCGACGGCATCGTGTTCCACGAGCCCCGGCTGAGTTTCGTCTCCGGCGTCACCGGGCGGATCGCCACCCTCGACCAGGTCGGGACGGCGGACTACTGGGTGCGGCACATCGCCGAACCGGTCGACTTCGCGGCCGGGACGGCAGCCGTACAGGCCCGCGGCCGGCACGTCTTCGTCGAGGTCGGCCCCTCCGACGCGCTCACCGGCCTGGGCCGCAGGACCGGCGACCACACCGCCCACCTGTGGCTGACCAGCACCGCCCGGTCCGACACCGACGCGACCACCATCCGCGCCGCGCTCGCCCGCGCCTACGAGGCCGGGCTGCCCGTCTCGTGGACCGGCTACCACGAGGGCCGCCCGGGCCGCCTGGTGCCGCTGCCCGGTTACGTCTTCACCAAGAAGCGCTACCGTCTGCCCACCGCGCGCCCCCGCGCCGTCCCGAACGGCTCGGCCGGCGGCCTCGTCCACCACCCGCTGCTGGGCCGGGAGGTGCCCGGCGCACGCCCGCGGGCCGCCGGTGAGCGCGAGTTCACCACGCACCTCGACCCGGGCACGCCGGCCTACCTCGCCGACCACAAGGTCATGGACCAGGTCGTCTTCCCCGGCGCCGGGTACGTCGAGATCCTGTTCGCCCTGCAGGACGCCGTGCACGGCGAGACCACGCGGACCGTGCGGGACGTCCGCATCCTCGAACCGCTGTTCCTCCAGGAGGACAACCCGGTCGAGGTCCGCACCCGGCTGCGGCCCCGGCCCGGTGCCTCCCCCTCCGACGGGCCGGCCACGGTCGAGATCGTCAGCCGCGTCGACGGCCGGGACGGCGTCATCGAACGCGTCCACGCGACCGCCACGCTGGACGCGGCACCCGGCACCTCCCGCGCGGCCGCGCTCGACACCGTCGTCCGCCGGCTGAGGGCCGCCGCCGAACGGCCCGGGAACCTCCAGGCCCGGCGCCACGAGGAGGAACTGTACGAGGGCTACGCCGACCTCGGCCTGCCCTACGGCCCCGAGTTCCGCCGCGTCCGCTCCGTCGACCGCTACCCGGACGGTTTCGCGGTCGGCGAGCTGCGCGGCCTGGACACCCCGGCGCCGGAACAGCTGCGCGCCTCGCTGCTGGACTGCGCCATGCAGACCCTCGGCGCCGCCGTGGACCTCGACGGCACCTATCTGCCCGTCGGCTTCGACCGGGTGGAACTCCTCAAGCGGCCCAAGGGCGACCTGCGCGTCCTCATCGACATCACGCTCGACCGGACGGCGGGCGAACTCACCGCCGACATCGCGGCCCTGGAGGGCGACCGGCCGGTCTTCGCCGTCGAGGGCGTGCGGCTCAAGCGGGTCGCCGCCGCACCCGCCGACCCGGCCGGGCGGATGCTGCTGCGCCCCCGTTGGGTCAAGCGTTCGCTGCCCCCGGCGAAGTCCGCGGCAGGCGGCCGCGAGGTGCTGGCGATCCACCGCGACCCGTCCGCGCTCACCGGGGTGGCCACGCTGCTCGCCGAAGCGGGGACGACGCTCCTGTACGCCCCGGACTCGGCCACCGCCCTGCGCATGCTCGACGAGCGCCCGGCCGTCACCGACCTGTGCTGGTTCTGGGCCCCCGAGCCCACCGCACACGACCTGGAACGGCTGCGCGCCGAGACCGAGCGCAACTACCGCGACCTGCTGACCCTCACGGACGCCGCCGAACGCCTCGGCGCCGGCCGCGACCTGCGTGTCCAGCTCGTCACCGAACGGGCGCAGTGGCTGCCCGGCGACGGCGCCGGCACACCGGACGCGGACGCCCTGGCGCCCGCGACCCTGTGGGGCTTCGGCGCCGTGCTGCTCAACGAGTACCCGGCGCTGCGCTGCGCCCTGATCGACCTCGACGGCCCCGACCTGCGCCCCCTCGCCGACGAACTGCTCGCCGGCGACAGCGCGGGCGGCGACTTCCAGATCGCCTACCGGGGCGGAACACGCCACGTCAGGCGGGTGACGCCCGCCGTCGGCGCCGGCGACACGGCCGACGACGGCAACTTCGAGCTGTCGGTCACCGAGTACGGCCAGTTCTCCGCGGTCCGCCCGGTGGCGGCCGAGGACCGGGAGCCGGCCGGCGACGAGGTCACCGTTCAGGTCCACGCCGCGGGCCTGAACTTCAAGGACGTCCTCAACGCCCTCGGCATGCTCCGCCAGTACGCCCTGGACAACGGTCTGCCCCACGAGCCGCTGCCGCTCGGCTTCGAGGCCGCCGGCACGGTCCTCGCGGCCGGACCCGACGCGCGGTACCGGCCCGGCGACGAGGTCGTGCTCAGCCGCATCGGCTGCATGCGGCGCCGGGTCACCGTGCCGTCCGCCGTGGTGGTGCGCAAGCCGGCGAACCTGGGCTTCACCGAAGCGGCAGGGCTGCCCGCCGCCTACGTCACCGCGTACCACGCCCTGCATCACCTCGCGAAGATCCGGGCCGGGGACCGGGTGCTGATCCACGCCGCCGCGGGCGGCGTGGGACAGGCCGCCGTACAGCTCGCACGGCTCGCCGGCGCCGAGGTGTTCGCCACCGCGAGCCCCCGCAAGTGGGAGCTGCTGCGCTCCCAGGGCGTCGCGCACATCATGAACTCGCGCACCCTCGACTTCGCCGACGAGGTGCTGGCGGCCACCGGAGGCGAGGGCGTCGACATCGTCCTCAACAGCCTCAACAAGGACTACGTCCCGGCCGGGTTGCGGGCGCTCGCCCACGGCGGCCGGTTCGTCGAGCTCGGCAAGATCGGCATCTGGCCGGCGGAGCGGATGCGGGACGAGCGGCCCGACGTGGACTACCACAACTTCGACCTCAGCGAGCTGCCCCCGGACGAACTCGACCGGCTGAACCACGACATCCTGACGACGGTGGCCCATCACGTCGAGGCGGGCCGGCTCCGCGCCCTGCCGACCGTCGGGTACCGGCTCGACGAGGTCGAGGAGGCCTTCGGGGTGCTCAGCCGGGGTGCCAACCTCGGCAAGGTCGTCATCGACTTCCGCGACGAGCACGAACGGCCCGGCGAGCCCGTCCGCCTCAGCGACCGCGAGACCTACCTGATCACCGGTGGCCTCGGCGCGCTGGGCCGGGCCACCGCACGCGAGCTGGTGCGACGGGGCGCCCGCCGCCTGGCCCTCGTCAGCCGCGGCCGGCCCACGGCGGCCCAGCAGGCCGAGCTGGCCGCCGCGCTGGGCGAGGACATCGAGGTCACCGTCCACCAGGGCGACATCGCCGAGCCCGCCGACGTGGAGCGGATCATCGGCACGCTCGCGGCCGGCGACGCCCCGCTGGGCGGTGTGGTGCACGCGGCCGGTGTCCTCGCCGACGCCCCGCTGACCGGGCAGACCTGGGAGCGCATGGAGAGCGTGCTGCGTGCCAAGGTGTACGGGACGTGGCTGCTGCACCGGGCGGTCGCGGCCGTGCCCTCGGTCCGGTTCTTCGTCGGCTACTCCTCCATCGCCTCCGTCCTCGGGGCGGCCGGCCAGGCCAACTACGCGGCGGGCAACGCGTTCCTCGACGTCCTCATGCAGTGGCGGGCCGCCGCAGGACTGCCCGGCCTCAGCGTCAACTGGGGGCCGTGGGCGGAGATCGGCATGGCCGCCTCGCTGACCGCCCAGCAGATCAAGGGCATCGAGGCCCGCGGACTGAAGTTCCTCCGGCCCCGGGCCGCGCTCCGCGCCCTGTTCACGGCGCTCTGCGGGCCGCACGCCCAGACGATCGCCGGCGAGTTCGACTGGGACGCCTACACCGCTGCCCAGCCGTTCGCCAACGCCCTGTTCCGGGACCTGGTCTCGGGCACCGGACCGGCGCGGCGGCCGGAGGCCGATCTGGACGACGTGCTGTCCCGGCCCAGGGCGGAACGTGAGGCCGCGCTGCGCGAACTGCTGCGCGTCAAGGTCGCCGAGGTGCTGCGGTACGACACACCCGAGGACGTCGACCCCGACACACCGTTCGTGAGCCTCGGCCTCGACTCGCTGGCCTCCGTGGAGCTGAAGAACGCGCTGGAGGCGCTGCTGCGCATCCCGCTGCCCGCCTCCACCCTCTTCGACCACCCAGCCGTACGGCCCCTGGCCGCCTTCATCGACGGCCGGCTCGTCCCGGAGGGACCGCCGGCGGACGACCCGGCCGGGGACCGGCCGGGTGACGTGCGGGACATGACCGAGGCCGAGGCGGACGAGGAACTCGCGGCGCTGCGCGAGAGCATGCTCTAGGCGGGACGGAAGACGTGACGAGCTACATCGACCATCTGGAATCACTGTCCAGGAAACAGCTCATGGTGATGCTCGCCCGGCAGCGCCAGGAGCAGACCCAGAAGATCGCCGTGACCGGCATGGGCTGCCGGCTGCCCGGCGGCATCGACGACCCCACGGCCCTGTGGACCGCCGTGCGCGAGGGACACGTCCTCGACACCGCGTCCGCCGGCGTGCCGGCCGACAGCCTCGGCCGGCCGCGCTGGAACCTCGACGCACCCGACCTGGCCCCGCTGGCCGGCCGGCTGCGCCAGGGCGCCTACCTCAGCGGCGTGGACCTGTTCGACGCCGACTACTTCGGGATTCCCGAGCAGGAGGCGGTCCACATGGACCCGCAGCAGCGGCTGCTGCTGGAGGTCACCGTGCAGGCCCTCGCCGACGCGGGACTGAGCAGACAGCGGCTGCGCCGGGCCGCCGTCGGCGTCTTCGCCGGGGCCGGGCCCGTGGAGTACCCCCATGCCTGGCTGCGGGGCGGCCTGCCCGACGGGGCGCTGTCCGCGCACATGAGCACCGGCAGCGCGCCCAGCGCCTTCTCCGGCCGGATCGCCCTGGCGCTGGGCGTGGCCGGTCCGGCGGTCACCGTCGACACGGCCTCGTCGTCGATGCTGACCGCCCTGCACCTGGCCGTGCAGGCGCTGCGGCACCGCGAGTGCGACATCGCCCTCGTCGGCACCTGCAACCTGCTGCTGTCGCCGTTCAGCACCGGCATGCTCGACCGGGCCGGGATGCTCTCGCCGAGCGGCCGCAGCCGCCCCTTCACGCGCCGGGCCGACGGGCACGTGCGCGGCGAGGGCTGCGGCGTCGTCGTCCTCGAGCGCCACGCCGACGCCGTGCGTGCCGGCCGCCTGCCGTACGCGCTCGTGCGGGGCAGCGCGCTGCACGCGCAGGGCGACCGGCCGAGCCTGTCCGTGGCCTCCGCACGCGGGCAGAAGGCCGTGATCGAACGCGCGCTGCGCGACGCCGACGTGGCACCGGCCGACGTGCAGTACGTCGAGGCGCAGGCGAACGGATCCCGGCTGGGCGGCCAGATCGAGGCCGAGTCGATCGCCGAGGCCTACCAACGCCTGTCCCCCGACGCAGCGCCGCTGCACATCGGTTCGGTCAAGGCGAACATCGGCTACCTGGAGACCGCCTCCGGCGGCCCCGGACTGATGAAGACGGCACTCGCCCTCGACCGTGCCGAACTGCCCCCGCAGCCCGGCGAGGACGACCGCGACCCCGACATCCCCTGGAGCGGCACCTCGCTGCGGCTGGCCTCCCGCGCCCTGCCCTGGCCCGGCCCGGGCCCCCGGCGGGCGGCGGTGAGCGGCTTCGGGTTCTGCGGGACCAACGCGCACGTCGTCCTGGAGAGCGCGCCCGAGCGGCCCGCCGCCGAGGGCGATCCGGCCGGACCCTGGCTGCTGCTTCTGTCGGGCCACAACGGCACGGCGCTCGCCGCCACGGCCCGGCGGCTGCACCGGCGGCTGCGGGAGACGGCCGACTGGAGCCCGGGCGGGGTCTGCCGCACGCTCGCCGAGGCCCGGGACCACCTGGCCGTCAGGTACGCCGCCGTCGTACACGACCGGGCCGGACTGCTGCGGGAGCTGGCCCGGGTCACGGACGGGGCGCGGGCCGGCGGCTCGGCGGACGGCGACGGAGGCGACCGCGTCCGCGCGCTGGCCCGGCTCGCCGAGCGGTACGCCGCGGGCGACCCGCCCGACCTCACCGCGCTGTGGCCCGACGACGCCCCGCGGCCCCCGTTGCTCCGGCTGCCCGGACCGGCCCTGACCGGTCGCCGGTACTGGCCGGACCACCACGACTGGACCTGAACCGCCTACGGATTGGACTGCCCGCATGCACCACCCCCATCTGAGGACCGTCGCGGACACCGCGGCGTTCCACGCGGCGCACCGCCCACAGCAGGTCGCGCTGGTGTGCGAAGGCCGGGAGGTGACCTACGAGCGGCTGCACCGCGACAGCAACCGCTGCGCGCGTGCCCTCGCCGCCGCTGGCGCCGGCCCAGGGACGCGCGTCGCCTACCTCGGCAAGGAGTCGGAGCACTACTACGAGATCTTCTTCGCCTGCGCCAAGATCGGCGCTGTCCTCGTCCCGGTCAACTGGCGGCTCAGCCCGGCCGAGGTCGACCACATCCTCGGCGACTCCGGAGCCGGGCTGATCCTCGCGGAACGGGAGTACGCCGACGCGGCGCGGACGGCCCGCGCCGAACTCCCCTCCCGCCCCGCGGTCGTGGAGCTCGACGGCGACGAGGAGCGCGGCGCCGCGTTCGTGGCGTGGCGGGCGCCGCACGCGCAGAACGACCTCGCGGCCGAGCCGGGCCCCGACGACCCGGTGGTGCAGCTCTACACCAGCGGCACGACCGGGCTGCCCAAGGGCGTGGTCCTCGCCCACCGCAGCTTCTTCGCCGTCGCCGGGCTGCTCGCCGAGCACGATCTGGACTGGATCGACTGGGAGCCGCAGGACGTCAGCCTCATCAGCATCCCCGGCTTCCACGTCGCCGGCATCTGGTGGGCCATGCAGGCCTTCAACGCCGGCGTGAAGAGCGTCGCCATGCGGATGTTCACCGCCCACGACGCCGTACGGCTGATCCGCGAGCTCGGGGTCACGACGACCCTCGCCGTACCCGCGATGCTCCAGATGATGCTGGCCGAACCCGGCGTCGGGGCCGCTGACTTCCGCTCCCTGCGGAAGGTCACCTACGGCGGCTCGCCCGTCTCCGAGACCCTGCTGCTGCGGTGCATCGAGACCCTGAGCTGCGACCTGGCGCAGTTGTACGGGCTCACCGAGAGCGGCAACACCGCTCTGTGCCTGCCGCCCGCCGATCACGTGCCCGGCAGCCCCCTGCTGCGCGCGGCCGGCCGGCCCTACCCGGGCGTGGAGGTGGCGGTGACCGACGACGACGGCACGTCCCTGCCGACGGGCTCCGTCGGGGAGATACGCCTGCGCACGCCGGCCGCGATGGTGGAGTACTGGGGGCTGAAGGAGGCGACCGACAAGACCCTGGTCGACGGCTGGCTGCGCACCGGCGATGCCGGCTACCTGGACGAGGACGGCTACGTCTACGTCTGCGACCGCATCAAGGACACCATCATCGTGGCCGGCGAGAACGTCTACCCGGCCGAGGTGGAGAACGCGCTGTGCACCCATCCCGCGGTCGCCGAGGCGGCGGTGGTCGGAGTCCCGGACGAGCGCTGGGGCGAGGCGGTGCGCGCCTTCGTCGTGCTGAAGCCCGGGACGACGGCGAAGCCCCGGCAGCTGAAGATGTTCCTCCAGGGCCGCATCGCCGACTTCAAGTCCCCGGGCGGGTACGAGTTCGTCGAGCGGCTGCCCCGCAACCCCAGCGGGAAGATCCTCCGCCGGGAACTGCGCGAGCGTTTCTGGGCCGACCGCGACCGACGGGTCAACTGAGCCGGCGCGACGGCTCCGGCGTCCTCGCCCGCCGTCACGCGTGGTTACTATGCTCACTTCATGCCGGAGGCCGGAAGCAGGGGGGCGCACCGCCTTGGAGGTGGCCGTGGAAAGCAAGCCGAACAAGCGACGGGACCTTCGAGGATGTTGAGGGAAGTCGCCGCAACCCGCTACATCGAACCCCTGCGCTCCGGCGGCTCCGTCCCCGGCATCGTCGAGGCCGACGACCTCGGCACCTACGTCGTGAAGTTCACCGGCTCGGCGCAGGGGCACAAGGCGCTGGTCGCCGAGGTGATCGTCGGAGAACTCGCCCGCGCCCTCGGCCTGCGCTTCCCCGAGCTGGTCCTCGTCCACTTCGACCCCGCCATCGCCGCCGGTGAACCACACCAGGAGGTGCGCGAGCTGCACGGCGCGAGCGCGGGCGTGAACCTCGGCATGGACTATCTGCCGGGCGCCCGCGACTTCACCCCGGAGATCGCGAAGACCTTCCCCGTGGACCCGCTGGAGGCCGGCCGGATCGTCTGGCTGGACGCGCTGACCGCCAACGTGGACCGCACGGTCCACAGCTCCAACCTCATGGTCTGGCCCACGCTCGGCACCGTACCGCCGCGCCTGTGGCTCATCGACCACGGCGCCGCCCTCGTCTTCCACCACCGCTGGGACACCACGACCCCGGGCAAGAGGTACGACTTCCGTCACCACGCGCTCGGCCACTACGGCCCCGACGTCCGCGCCGCGGACGCCGCACTCGCCCCACGGGTGACCGAGGAGCTGCTGCGCGGCATCGTCGCCGAGGTCCCGGACGCCTGGCTGGCCGAGGACGCCGGCTTCGCGACCCCGGGCGACGTCCGCGCCGCCTACGTCGACTACCTCCTGGCCCGTGCCCGCCTGTCGCACGAGTGGCTGCCCACCGACTTCCCGAGCCGCGACCAGCTCGCGGCCGAGGAGGCCGCCCGCGTGGCGAAGACCCAGGCGGGCCGCCCGGACTGGCTCAAACGCGTCCCCGACCTGCACGGCAAACCGGCGGCGGAACAGGACTGGTCGGCACACCTGGGATGAGGAAGAGGCAGCTCCGAGCGGGCGGTTTTCGGCCGCTGTGGCCACTTCCGACGCCTTGACGCGGTTCTGCGACGCATCCGTACGCTGCCGGAAACGGAGATCGACTCGGTGAAGCCGAGCGTGGGGGGAAGGTCGGCGTCGGGTGAGGGGATCCCGCAGAACGAGCCTCGACCTCACGTCATTGGTCCTCGGACTCGTGTTCGGCACCGGTACCAATCTCCTCACCGCCGACCCGGACACTTGGTGGACGCCGCTGCGCGCGGTGAACCGCTACGCCGCGGTATGGCTTCCGGTCGGTGTCGTCGCGGTGGTCGTCTGGGAGCTGGGGCAGCGGCGGCGGGAACGACGCCGGGTTCCGTGGACCCGGACCGACAGCCCATATCCGGGCCTGGAGGCGTTCGCCGAGGACCGGGCGGAGGTGTTCTTCGGTCGCGAGGACGAGGTCCGCGACGCGGCGCGCGTACTGGCCGCCGCCCGGACCCCGGCCCAGCGGGTGCTCACCGTGGTCGGCCCGTCGGGCTGCGGGAAGTCGTCCTTCGTAGCCGCGGGCGTCCTGCCCCGGCTGAAACGACTGCGCTGGGCGGTCCTCGGCCCGGTCCGGATCGGCTCCGGCCCCTTCGTCGCCCTGGCGCAGGCGCTCACCCCGCGCGGGTCCGAGCAGCACGCCGACGCGGTCGCACGGCTCGCGCAGCGGTTGCGGCAGGAGGCGGCGGAGGGACGTGACCTGACGGAACTGTCGGCCGCGTTGCGAGCGGCCCAGGGGCGGTACCCGCGCGTCGCCCTCGCGATCGACCAGTTCGAGGACGTCGTCCGGCTGACCTCGCCCACGGAACGGGAGCTGTTCCTGCGCGCGTTACAAAACGCCGTGCGGTCACACCCGCAGCTGCACCTGGTCCTCACGCTGCCGTCCGGCTTCCTGCACGCCACCGAGCTGCGGCCGTACGACGACCTCCTGCGCACCCGCTTCCCGCTCGGCACGCTCACCTCACGGCAGACCCGGGCGGTCATCGCGGGCCCCGCGCGGGCCGCGGGCGCGGACATCGCCGAGGAGGTGGTGGACGACCTGGTGGTCGAGGCCACCGAGGGCGACGCCCTGCCCCTGCTCGGCCAGGTGCTGCGCGACCTGTACGAGGCGGCCGGTCCGGACCGCGTCATCGGGCCGGACCTGCTGGCGCGGACCGGCCCGCTGTCCCAGGCCATCTCCCGGTACGCGGAGGGCACCTGGGCGCGGCTCCTCGCCGAGCATCCCGAAGAACGGGTGGAGGCGGTGCTCCTGCGCTTCGTCGCCTGGGGCGAACGGGGCTTCTCCCGGCAGTCCGTGCGCAGAGCGTCCCTGGACGCGGCCGGACTGGCGGTCGTCGAGGATCTGCGCCAGGCCCGGCTGGTGACGGACGTCGACGAGGGCGAGGCCTTCGACCTCGTCCACGAGGCGCTGCTGCGACACTGGCCCCGGCTGCGGGAGCTGGCGGAGCGCCATCAGGACGTACTGCGCCGCCGCACGGACCTCGAACGCCGGGCAGCGGCCTGGCTGGCGAACGACCGGTCCGCGGACGACCTGCTGCTCGGGCAGCGGCTCGCGCAGGCACGGGAACTGGTCGATGCGCACGGCAGCACCTCCCCGGCCCTCGCCGAGCTGGTCGCCGTCTCCCGGGCCAGGGCGGAGGCGGCCGCCGGGGAGCGCGCCGACGACCTCGCGGACCGGGCGCAGCAGGCCTACGCGCTGCGCGGGGAGCGGCGGCTGGCGCTGGCGCTGACGGCTGCGGCGGTACGGGAGTTCAGGGCGACCGAGAAGGTTGCGCTGACCCTGTGGGGTCTGGTGCACGGGCCCGTGGTCGACAGCATCGGATTCGGGCACCTGGGGGAGGTGCTCGCGCTCGGCTGGGACTCCGGGAGCGGGCAGCTGCGGACGATCGGGTCGGAAGGCGATCTGTGCACGTGGACGGCGCGTGGTGACCTGGTCGGTCAGGAGTCGCTGGGGCTGGGGGAGTTGCGCGGGGCCGCCTTCAGCGGTGGCGGCGACGCGTACTGGGCGGACTCCGAGGATCTGCTCGCCGTACGACGCTTCGACTCCCCTGAATTCACGCCCACCTCGCGCGCGGCCGGTGTCTTCGGGGACCGGACCATGGGGCTGTCTCCCGACGGCTGGCACGCCGCGGCTCAGCTGTCCGACAACGGTGTCGGCATCATCGACTTCGCGCCTGTGCTGCAGGGCCGGCTTCCGGACGAGCGCCGCTCCTTCGAGGCGCCGCCGGTCAGCGCGCTGACCTGGTCGCCCGACTCCTCGCTCCTCGCCCTGTTCGCGTGGCGTGAGCTGCGCGTCGTCCGCGTGCCGGACGGTGACCCGGCCTGGCGTCTGGCCAGAGGTGATGACGAACTGCCCGGCAGTACCTCCTGGTTCGCGTGGGCCCCGGACGGCCGGCGCGTCGCCCAGGTGTCCGGCCGGACCCTGCGGATCAGGGCCGCCGAGGACGGCACCGTCCTGGACGAGTGGGACGTCGGGGTGGATGCGGGTGGTGTCTTCTGGTCGCCCGACGGGCAGCTGGTGGCCGTGGCGGTGGCAGACGCCGGCCAGGGGGCGGACGCGGCCATCGCGGTGTGGCGGGTCGCCGACCGCACGCTCCTGCGCCGGCTGCGTGTCCCCTGGGGTGCCGAGGAGATCGCCTGGCGCGCCGACAGTGCCTGCTTCGCCTGGCGGTCGCGGTTCAGCGGGGTGTGGATCGGCGATCACGGTTCGTGGCGTCCCCGGGCGCTGCCAGGGGGCCTGCTGCGCAGTGTCTCGTCGGAGTCCGGGCGGGTGGCCGTCACCATGCCGGGAGGCGACACCGTCTACGTCAGGGACCCCGGCACCGCACTGCGCAGGGTTGTCACGGCCCGGGACCCGAAGCCGATGCTGGTCGCCTGGCAGCCGGGCGGGGACCGGCTGGCCGTCACCTTCCCCGGTGGCCGGGTGGAGATCCTGGACCCCGCCTCGGGCAGGTGCGCTGCCGCGCTCTCGACGGCGTACGACGTGGTGGACCGTGCCGTGTGGTCCCCCGACGGTTCGCGCCTCGCCACCGTCAGCCATGACTTCGTGACGGGCACCTACCGTGTCGAGCTCTGGGATCCCGTGACCGGGAGCCGTATCGCCCGGACCGAGGACATCGAGCGCGGGACCGGGGTGCTGGCCTGGAGCCCCGACGGCCGTCATCTGGTGACCGCCGGGAAGGAGGGCCCCCTCGTGGTCCGGGACGCCCCGACCGGGCGTCGGCTGCTCGACATCCCCGTCGGCGACGGGGCCACCGCCGGCGCGGCCTGCTGGTCGCCCGACGGACGCCGGCTCGCCTTCCTCGACGGGGAGTCGGCCGTACGGATCTGCGACGCCGCCGACGGCACACCCCTGGCGCGCTCAGCCGCCACCTACGGCGGTGCCACCGTGCTCCTGTGGTCCCCGGACGGCCGCCTGCTCGCGACCGCGGGGGGCGGGTGGGTCGCCTTCTGGCGGGCGGAGACGGGAGCGTGCCAGGCCGTGTCCCGGCTGGCGTGCCGGCTGCCGCTGGACGCGCGCTGGTCCGGCGACGGCCGCTCCTTCGTCGTCACCGGCGAGGACCACCGCCGCTACACCTGGACGCTGCCCGACGGCACGGACGCCCGGAGTTGCGAAGCGCTCCTGGAACGGGCCGCGGCCGAGCCGGCCGAGCTGACCGCCGAGGAGCGCCGACGGCACGGGCTACCCACGTGAAGGCCCCCGGTACCGCTCGGTGCCGGGGGCGTTCACATGCGGTGTCAGCCGCGCAGCTGCTCGTACGCCGGCAGGGTGAGGAAGTCGGCGTAGTTCTCGTCCAGGGACACCCTCAGCAGCAGGTCGTGGGCCTCCTGCCAGTGGCCGGCGGCGAAGGCCTGCTCGCCGATCTCCTTGCGGATGTCGGACAGTTCCTCGGCGGCGACCTTGCGGGCCAGTTCGGGTGTGGCCCTGTCGCCGTTCTCGAACTCGACGCCCGCGTTGATCCACTGCCAGATCTGGGAGCGGGAGATCTCGGCGGTGGCCGCGTCCTCCATCAGGTTGAAGATGGCGACGGCGCCGAGCCCGCGCAGCCAGGCCTCGATGTACCGGATGCCCACCTGGACGGCGTTGACGAGACCGGCGTACGTCGGCTTCGCGTCCAGCGAGTCGATCGCGATCAGATCGGCCGCCTCGACGTGGACGTCCTCGCGCAGCCGGTCCTTCTGGTTGGGCTTGTCGCCGAGGACCTTGTCGAAGGACTCCATGGCGATCGGGACGAGGTCGGGGTGGGCGACCCAGGAGCCGTCGAAACCGTCGTTCGCCTCGCGGTCCTTGTCGGCCCGGACCTTCTCGAAGGCGACCTTGTTGACCTCGGCGTCCCGGCGGGACGGGATGAAGGCCGCCATGCCGCCGATCGCGTGCGCTCCGCGCTTGTGGCAGGTGCGGACCAGGAGTTCGGTGTACGCCCGCATGAACGGGGCCGTCATCGTCACCGCGTTGCGGTCCGGCAGGACGAACCTGGCGCCGCCGTCACGGAAGTTCTTGACGATGGAGAACAGGTAGTCCCAGCGGCCGGCGTTCAGCCCCGCGGCGTGGTCGCGCAGCTCGTAGAGGATCTCCTCCATCTCGTACGCGGCCGTGATGGTCTCGATCAGGACGGTGGCGCGGACGGTGCCCTGCGGGATGCCGACGTAGTCCTGCGCGAAGACGAACACGTCGTTCCACAGGCGCGCTTCCAGGTGCGACTCGGTCTTCGGCAGGTAGAAGTACGGGCCCTTGCCGAGGTCCAGCAGCCGCTGGGCGTTGTGGAAGAAGTACAGGCCGAAGTCGACGAAGGCACCGGGGACCGGCGTACCGTCGGCGTCGGCCAGGTGCCGCTCGTCCAGGTGCCAGCCGCGCGGGCGCATGACGACCGTGGCCAGCTCCTCGTCGGGGCGCAGGGCGTAGGACTTGCCCGACCTCGGGTCGGTGAAGTCGATGCTGCCGGTGTAGGCGTCGATCAGGTTGACCTGGCCGAGGACCACGTTCTCCCAGGTGGGCGCGGAGGCGTCCTCGAAGTCGGCGAGCCACACCTTCGCGCCCGAGTTGAGCGCGTTGATGGTCATCTTGCGGTCGGTGGGGCCGGTGATCTCGACGCGCCGGTCGTTCAGCGCGGCCGGGGCGGGGGCGACCTTCCAGGAGTCGTCCGCGCGGATCGCGGCCGTCTCGGGCAGGAAGTCGAGCGTTGAGGTGCGGGCGATCTCGGCGCGGCGCTCGGCCCGGCGGGCGAGGAGTTCGTCACGGCGCGGGGTGAACCGCCGGTGCAGCTCCGCCACGAAGGCGAGCGCCGCGTCCGTGAGGACCTCTTCCTGCCGGGGCAGGGGCTCGGCGTCGACGATGGCCAGCGGGGACGGCGCTGGTGCGGACATGAGCTGTCACTTCCTTCAGCGGTGGCACCGGGTGCCTAGTGGAACGTATAGGGCAAACAGCGCCAGCTGTGCGGGCAGGCGCTTCTGAACAGTGGATAGTAGTTTCCTCATTGTGGAACTTCAATGGTTTGTTGATGTCGAGATTCTCTGAGTCGAGGCAAGGTGGCGCCCAGTGCCACCCCGTTCACTCAAGGTGGCGCAGGTCGGCTTCCGTGTCGATGTCGTACGGCTCGGCCACGTCCGCGCACTCCACCAGCCGGACGCGTCCCGCGTGCTCCTGCAGATAGGCACGCGCCCCGCGGTCCCCGGTGGCCGCCGCCGCGATGCCCGGCCAGTGGGCCCGGCCGAAAAGCACCGGATGCCCGCGCGTACCGTCGTAGGCCGCCGAGACCAGCGATTTCTCGTCCTCGTACGCATCGAGCACCCGCGCCACGGCCGCCGGTCCGATGCCCGGCTGGTCGACGAGGCTCACCAGGGCCGCGCTCGCCCCCGTGGGGGGGGGGGGGGGGGGGCGGGGGGGGGGGGGGGGGACCCCATCCTTCGGGCCAGCGCGGGTTGTCCCAAGGCAGCAGGCCCCCGAGGCGGAGGTCCCTGGGGGGTCGTC
>NZ_JBVJVZ010000002.1:581434-994559 GCF_055603245.1 Streptomyces sp. NPDC037290
TTGGGGGGCACCCCACCCCCCCCCCCTCCCCCCGGGAGGCGCCCCCCCCCCCCCCAGCCCGGCGCGCAGGGAGGAGCCCATGCCCTCGGCCCAGTCGGGGTTGTCCACGAGCACGCAGCCACTGAGACCGGCGCGCCGGCGGACGTCGTCCGCGCTCGCCCCCAGCACCACGTGGATCCGGCCGCACCCGGCCGCGCGCAGTACCTCCACGGCGTGCTCGACCAGGAGGCGCCCCCGGTGCTCCAGCAGCGCCTTGGGCCGCCCGCCGAGCCGCCTGCCCCCGCCGGCGGCGAGCAGCAGCCCGGCGACCTCGTGAGGGTTGTCCGTCATGCGTCCTGCATACCTGACGCGACGGACGGCGGCCCGTTTCCCGGGGGCTGAATTTCGGTCCGCGCTGTGGCGCTCCCGGACGCGGTGGCGTTTACTGGCCCGCGCACGACGGAGTGTGAGGGGGAGGGCTGTGTTGCGGAGCTTGGGGCAGAGGCCAGTGACCGGCAGTGGCGAGGACCCGAGAGTGGCGGAACTGCGGACCGCGGTGTCCCGGCTGCGCCGCGAACTCGCCGCGCTCCCGGCCGAGTTCCCCGACCGCGCCATAGCCGAGGACGAGCTGGCGGCCCTCGCGGCGATGGCCATGGGCGGCCGACCGGAGACCCCCCGTCTGCGCAGCTCCCTGTTACTGATCGCGGGCGCGATCGGCTCGGTCAGCGCGCTGGCCAGGGGCCTGAAGGAGGTCCGGGAGGCGGTGGACCTCTTCGGGGAGTCTCCGCGCGCCTGAACGCGGGGCGGCCCGCCCCGCCCCCGAACGGCAGGCGGCCCCGAGCTCTCAGGCTCCCGAGCTCGCGAGCGCCTGGGACAGCTCGAGGGCGATCCCCTGGAGCACCGGCACGATCCTCTCGGTGGCCGCTTCCGTCACCCGCCCGGCGGGCCCGGAGATCGAGATCGCCGCGGCCGTCGGGGACTGGGGCACGGACACCGCCAAGCACCGCACCCCTATCTCCTGCTCGTTGTCGTCGACGGCGTACCCCGTCCGCCGTACGTCCTGAAGGGCCGCCAGGAAACCCTCGGGCGTGGTGATCGTCTTCTCCGTCGCGGCCGGCATCCCCGTACGGGACAGCAGCGCCCGCACCTCGTCGTCCGGCACTCCGGCGAGCAGCGCCTTGCCGACGCCGGTGGAGTGGGGCAGCACCCGGCGCCCCACCTCGGTGAACATCCGCATCGAGTGCTTCGACGGCACCTGCGCCACGTACACGATCTCGTCGCCGTCGAGCAGTGCCATGTTCGCCGTCTCGCCGGTCTCCTCGACCAGCCGCGCGAGGTACGGCCGCGCCCACGTGCCGAGCAGCCGGGAGGCGGACTCGCCGAGCCGGATCAGGCGGGGGCCGAGCGCGTACCGCCGGTTCGGCTGCTGGCGGACGTATCCGCACGCGACCAGCGTGCGCATCAGCCGGTGGATGGTCGGCAGCGGCAGCCCGCTGGTCGCGGACAGCTCGCTCAGGCCGACCTCGCCGCCGGCGTCGGCCATACGCTCCAGCAGGTCGAAGGCGCGCTCGAGGGACTGGACCCCGCCCGCGGAGGGCTTGGCGGAGTCGGTGGTGCTGGCGCTGGACGTCGGCACGGCGCGTTCCTTTCGGGACTGGCGGGAGGGCAGAAGCCTACCCGGCGGCCGGTTGACTCCCCGCTTGTGCGTAGCTACGTTCTGCTTGGCGAAATTCTAATTCCACTTTGTGGAAACGTCCAGAGTGTCTGCGCCTGCGCGCCCCCCGGAAGCGTCCCCCCTTGACGGCGGACAGGCGGGAGTGAAGACTCCTTCAACAGAACGTTGAAATCCGTTACGTGAGTGTAAATCCCGTTTCCTGGGCGTAAAACGGCGGTACAGAGAGGGGTTCGGGTGTCCGACGCTGAACTGGTCCTGCGCTCGACGCGCGTCATCACTCCGGAAGGGACGCGGGCCGCCACGGTCACCGTGTCCGCCGGGACGATCACGGCCGTCCTGCCGTACGACGCCGAGGTGCCGGCCGGCGCGCGGCTGGAGGACCTCGGCGACCACGTCCTGCTGCCCGGCCTGGTCGACACCCACGTGCACGTCAACGACCCCGGCCGCACCGAGTGGGAGGGCTTCTGGACCGCCACCCGCGCGGCGGCGGCCGGCGGCATCACCACGCTGATCGACATGCCGCTCAACTCCCTCCCGCCGACCACGACCGCCGAGAACCTGCGGGTGAAGCAGGCCGTGGCCCGCGACAAGGCGCACATCGACGTCGGCTTCTGGGGCGGCGCCCTGCCGGACAACGTCAAGGACCTGCGCACGCTGCACGACGCCGGTGTCTTCGGCTTCAAGGCGTTCCTGTCCCCGTCCGGCGTGGACGAGTTCCCGCACCTCGACCAGGACCAGCTCGCCCAGTCCCTGGCGGAGATCGCCGGCTTCGGCGGTCTGCTGATCGTGCACGCCGAGGACCCGCACCACCTCGCCGACGCCCCGCAGCACGGCGGCCCCAGGTACGCCGACTTCCTCGCCTCCCGCCCGCGCGACGCCGAGGACACGGCCATCGCGAACCTCATCGCGCAGGCCCGCCGCCTGAACGCGCGCGTGCACGTCCTGCACCTGTCCTCCAGCGACGCGCTGCCGCTGATCCGCGCCGCGCGCGCCGAGGGTGTCCGGATCACCGTGGAGACCTGCCCGCACTACCTCACCCTGACCGCCGAGGAAGTCCCGGACGGCGCCAGCGAGTTCAAGTGCTGCCCGCCCATCCGCGAGGCCGCCAACCAGGACCTGCTCTGGGAGGCGCTGGCCGACGGCACCATCGACTGTGTCGTCACCGACCACTCGCCCTCCACCGCCGACCTGAAGACGAGCGACTTCGCCACCGCCTGGGGCGGTATCTCCGGCCTCCAGCTGAGCTTGTCCGCCGTATGGACCGAGGCGCGCAGGCGCGGCCACGGCCTGGAGGACGTCGTGCGCTGGATGTCCACGCGGACGGCCGCCCTGGTCGGCCTGGACGCCGTCAAGGGCGCGATCGCGCCCGGCCGCGACGCCGACTTCGCCGTCCTCGCCCCGGACGAGACCTTCACCGTCGACCCGGCCGGTCTCCAGCACCGCAACCGGGTCACCGCCTACGCCGGCAAGACCCTCCACGGCGTCGTGAAGTCCACCTGGCTGCGCGGCGAACGCATCGTCGCGGACGGCGAGTTCACCGGTCCGAAGGGCACGCTGCTCGCCCGTCCCCAGTAAGCCACCACCCCCGTGCCGCACCGGCGGACGCCCTGCAGAAAGGAATCCCTGATCACCGTGACGGCGATACCCAGCTTCACCGGCGACGCGAACCCCTACGGAGGGGGCGACCCGTACGCGGACTACCGCACCGCCGACTTCCCCTTCGCCCAGTACGCCAACCTCGCCGACCGGCAGCTCGGCGCCGGTGTCATCGCCGCCAACGACGAGTTCTTCGCCCAGCGAGAGAACCTGCTGGTGCCCGAGGCGGCCGAGTTCGACCCCGAGCACTTCGGGCACAAGGGCAAGATCATGGACGGCTGGGAGACCCGCCGCCGGCGCGGCGCCTCCGCCGAGCACCCCTGGCCCACCGCCGAGGACCACGACTGGGCCCTGGTCCGCCTCGGCGCCCCCGGCGTGATCCGCGGGATCGTCGTCGACACCGCCCACTTCCGCGGCAACTACCCGCAGGCGGTCTCGATCGAGGCCACGTCCGTGCCCGGCTCGCCGTCCCCCGAGGAACTGCTGGGCGACGACGTGAAGTGGACGACGATCGTCCCGCGCACCGCCGTCGGCGGCCACGCGGCGAACGGCTTCGAGGTCGCCGTCGAGCAGCGCTTCACCCACCTGCGCGTCAACCAGCACCCCGACGGCGGCATCGCCCGCCTGCGGGTGTACGGCGGGGTGGTACCCGACCCCGAGTGGCTGACGGTTCTGGGCACCTTCGACGTGGTCGCCCTGGAGAACGGCGGCCGGGTCGAGGACGCCTCCAACCTCTTCTACTCCCCGGCCACCAACACCATCCAGCCGGGCCGCTCCCGCAAGATGGACGACGGCTGGGAGACCCGCCGCCGCCGTGACCAGGGCAACGACTGGATCCGCTACCAGCTGGCCGCCCAGGCGCAGATCCGCGCGATCGAGATCGACACGGCCTACCTGAAGGGCAACAGCGCCGGCTGGGCGTCGGTGTCGGTGAAGGACGGCGAGAGCGGCGAGTGGACGGAGATCCTGCCGCGCACCCGTCTCCAGCCCGACACCAACCACCGCTTCGTGCTCCCCGAGCCGGCCGTCGGCACGCACGCGCGCGTGGACATCTTCCCCGACGGCGGCATCTCCCGCCTGCGTCTGTACGGCTCCCTGACCGAGCAGGGCGCGGCCGGCCTCGCCGCCCGGCACCAGGAACTGGGCGGCTGAGCCACCCCGGCCCGCGCGGGGCGCCCTGGCCTGGACAGCACCGGGCCCCCCGCGCGTCACCCGTACGGACCCCGGGTACGGCCCGCTGGAACTCAGGGGTGCGTCTTTCGCGTTCTTCCCACGTGACCCTTCAGCAAGAGATCGTCGGCAACGCCATGCAGATGGCGGTCGTCAACCTGCAGCCCGGCCAGACCGTGTACTGCGAGGCCGGAAAGTTCCTGTTCAAGACGACGAACGTCACGATGGAGACGCGCCTGTCCGGCCCCTCCGCGAACGGCGGCCAACAGGGGCAGGGCGGCGGCATGGGCGGCCTGCTGCGCCAGGCCATGGGCACCGCCATGCAGGTGGGCCAGCGCATGCTCGCGGGCGAGTCCCTGGCGTTCCAGTACTTCACCTCCCAGGGCGGCCAGGGCACGGTCGGCTTCGCCGGCGTGCTCCCCGGCGAGATGCGCGCCCTGGAGCTTGACGGCACGCGCGCGTGGTTCGCCGAGAAGGACGCCTTCGTGGCCGCCGAGTCCACCGTCGACTTCGGCATCGCCTTCGCCGGCGCCCGCACCGGCATGAGCGGCGGCGAGGGCTTCGTCCTGGAGAAGTTCACCGGGTACGGCACGGTGATCATCGCCGGCGCCGGCAACTTCATCGACCTCAACCCGGCGGACTTCGGCGGCCGCATCGAGGTCGACACCGGCTGTGTGGTCGCCTTCGAGGAAGGCATCCAGTACGGCGTCCAGCGCGTCGGCGGCCTCAACCGCCAGGGGATCATGAACGCCGTGTTCGGCGGCGAGGGCCTGTCCCTGGCCACCCTGGAGGGCAACGGCCGGGTGATCCTGCAGTCCCTCACCATCGAGAGCCTCGCCAACGCGCTGAAGAAGGCCCAGGGCGGCGACAAGCAGGGCCCGACGGGTGGCCTCTTCTCGACACACTCCGGCTGAACCGATGAGTTGCGGGTGCGCGCGGGGTCTGAGCCGATGACACGGACCCCGCCCCCGGAAAGAAGGCACCCGCCATGGGCAAGCTCGTCTCCACCGTCTTCGTCACCCTCGACGGCGTCCACCAGGCACCCGGCGGCCCCCAGGAGGACACCCGGGGCGGCTTCGAGCACGGCGGCTGGAGCTTCACCTACGGCGACGACGACTTCGGCCGGTTCGTCACCGAGGTCTTCGGGCGCGCGGGCGCGTTCCTGCTCGGCCGCCGGACGTACGAGATCTTCGCGTCGTACTGGCCGAAGGTGACCGACCCCGCCGACCCGATCGCCGCCAGGCTGAACGCCCTGCCGAAGTACGTCCCCTCGTCCACCCTCACCGACCCCGGCTGGTCCGGCACCACCGTCATCGGCGGCGACCTCGCCAAGGAGGTCACCGCCCTCAAGGAGCGCACCGACGGCGAGCTCCAGGTCCACGGCAGCGGCGCCCTGGTCCGCTCCCTGCTCGGCCTCGGCCTCATCGACACGATCCACCTGGTCACCTTCCCGGTGGTGCTCGGCACCGGCCTGCGCCTGTTCGCCGAGGGCGCCGTACCGACCGCCTTCACGCACACCGCCGGGCACGTCACCCCCACCGGTGTCTCCATCCAGTCCTACGACCTGGCAGGAAGGCCGCGGTACGGCTCGTACGAGCTCTCGGAAAACGCCTAGCCGAAGAGCCGGTGGTTGTGGGGACCGTGTGGGGACGGAGCGCGTCAGGTTAACTCCCCGAAAACTCATCGGACTTGGCGGGAGAATCTTCAACTTTGTCGTTGACATGCCAACATCTACGCGCGTCATCATGAGGGCATGAGATTCCCCCCACGCGCCACTCGTACCGGCGCCGCAGTCGCCCTTCTGTCCGCCCTCCTCGTGGGCGGCACCGTCACCGCCACCACGGCGGACGCCGCCCCCACGACGGCCGTCGCAGCCGCGTCGGCCGGCAGCGTCTGCTACAGCGCCCTGCCCTCCCAGGCCCACGACACCCTGGACCTGATCGACCAGGGCGGCCCCTTCCCGTACTCGCAGGACGGCACCGTCTTCTCCAACCGCGAAGGCGTCCTGCCCAGCCAGCCGTCCGGCTACTACCACGAGTACACGGTGATCACGCCGGGCTCCCCCACGCGCGGTGCCCGGCGCATCGTCACCGGTGAGGAGTCCCAGGAGGACTACTACACCTCCGACCACTACGCCACGTTCAGGCTGGTCGACTTCGGCTGCTGAGCCGGTCGGTTCCGAGGGAACGGTGCGTCCGGCCGGGGGTCCGGTCCGAGCTCAGCCGGACCTCCGGCGCTCCGCGGCGGCGCACAGCGCGAGCCCCAGCACCAGCAGGGTGACGCTCGTGTACAGCTCGTAGCCGTCGAGGAAGCCCAGCCGGCGGAGGAAACCCACACGCCAGTGGGCCAACCCGTGCACCAGGCCCAGTACACCCTCCGCCAGGGCGAGCAGCCCGGTCAGCTCCATCACCTTCTTCATGGCACGACCCTCGCCCCGCGGCGTGCCCCCACGCATCGGCCGCGGGGCGAGCCTGCCCCTTCCGAAGGAGGCGACCCGCCCGGGCGGGACCGCCGAAAGTCCATGGCCGTGCGACTTTGGTCGGCGATCCGCCCCGCCGGTGCGGTCAACGGCACCGCGATTGCCTAGATTTGACGAACGTGAGAGACGACAGGCCCCGACCGGCCGCCGGGCACGCAGCCAGGGTCCGCCGATGGATGTTCCCGTCCGCCGTCCTGCACGAACTGGACCCGGACGCCGGACCCGAGGGCCGGCGGCCCCGGCGCACCGCGCGGGACTGGGCCGTCGACGTGTGCTGTTTCCTGCTGCTGTGCGTCCTGTTCCCGGTGACGGCGGGGAACCTGCTCGACCACCCGGACGTGTCCGGTCCCCTCCTCGACCTCGACCTGGTCCTGGGCGCCCTCTCCTGCGCCACCGTCTGGGTGCGCCGCCGCTGGCCGGTCGGCCTCGCGGTCGTGATGATCCCCGTCGGCTTCCTCTCCGACAGCGCGGGCCCGGCCGCCCTGGTCGTGCTGTTCTCCCTCGCCGTGCACCGGCCGTTCCGCTACGTCGGCTGGATCGGGGGCGCCGACCTCGCACTCCTCCCGCTCTACTACTGGCTCCGCCCGGAACCCGACCTGCCGTACCTCGGCGCCGTCGTCTTCTCCCTGCTGCTCACCGTCTCCGTCGTCGGCTGGGGCATGTTCGTGCGCTCCAAGCGACAGCTCATGCTCAGCCTGCGCGACCGCGCCCGGCACGCCGAGGGCGAGGCCCGGCTGCGTGCCGAGCAGGCCCAGCGGCTGGCCCGCGAGGCCATCGCCCGCGAGATGCACGACGTCCTCGCCCACCGGCTCACCCTGCTCAGCGTGCACGCGGGTGCCCTGGAGTTCCGTCCGGACGCACCGCGCGAGGAGGTCGCCCGGGCCGCCGGAGTCATCCGGGAGAGCGCACACGAGGCGCTGCAGGACCTGCGGGAGATCATCGGCGTGCTGCGGGCCGGAGAGTCCGGGGAACCGGCCGGCGAGCGGCGCCCGACGCTGGCCGCCCTGGACGCCCTGGTCGACGAGTGCCGCGAGGCGGGCATGAAGGTCGACCTGGACCATCGCGTGGCCGACCCGGCCGCCGTGCCCGCCTCCGTCGGCCGCACCGCCTACCGCATCGCCCAGGAGGCCCTGACCAACGCCCGCAAACACGCCCCCGGCGCCGAGGTCACCCTGAGCCTCACCGGCACACCCGGCGACGGCCTCACGCTCGCGGTCACCAACTCGCCGCCCGTCACCGAGCCCGCGCCCGTCCCCGGCTCCGGCCAGGGGCTGATCGGCCTCACCGAACGCGCGAGCCTGGCCGGCGGCCGGCTGGAGCACGGGACCACGGCCGACGGCGGGTTCACGGTACGGGCGTGGCTGCCGTGGGCACAGACCGCACCGACGGCCTGACGATGCCGTCGAACGCCGGTACGGCCCGCGCGCGCCGCCCGCACCGTGATTACGTAAGGGCCATGACGCCGATCAGACTTCTCCTCGTCGACGACGACCCGCTCGTACGGGCCGGACTGGCCCTGATGATCGGTGGGGCCGAGGACATCGAGATCGTCGGGGAGGCCGCGGACGGCGCCCAGGCCGAGGAACTCGTCGCGCGGACCCGGCCGGACGTCGTCCTCATGGACATCCGGATGCCGTCCGTGGACGGCCTCACCGCGACCGGGCGGCTGCGCGCACGGGCGGACGCCCCGCAGGTCGTGGTGCTCACCACCTTCCACGCCGACGAGCAGGTGCTGCACGCCCTGCGCGCGGGCGCCGCCGGATTCGTGCTGAAGGACACGCCGCCCGCCGAGATCGTCGACGCCGTGCGCCGGGTCGCGGCGGGTGACCCCGTCCTGTCGCCCGCGGTCACCCGGCAGTTGATGCGGCACGCGGCCGGCGGCGCCGCCGACGCACGCCAGGCACGCGCGCGTGAGCGGCTCACCGTCCTCAACGACCGCGAGCGCGAGGTCGCCGTAGCGGTCGGCCGCGGCCTCGCCAACGCCCGGATCGCCGCGGAGCTGTTCATGAGCGTGGCCACCGTCAAGACGCACGTCTCCCGCATCCTCGCCAAACTCGGCCTCGACAACCGGGTGCAGATCGCGCTGCTCGCCTACGACGCCGGACTCCTCGAGGACGACGGGCACTAAGCCCGTGCGCCGCCCGTTGTCCCTGTACCGGGAGGCACCCGGTGAGCCTCGGGGGAGTCCGGAAGGGGAGCGATGGACAGGCAACACGTGGTCGATCTGGGGGAGTTCGGGGACGCCCTGCGCGCGGACCCTCATCCGCTGTACGCCCGGCTGCGCGAGCAGGGCCCCGTCCACCTCGTCCGGCTGCCGGACTGGGAGGACCCGGCCTGGCTGGTTGTCGGGTACGACGAGGCGCGGACCGCCCTCGCCGACACCCGGCTGGCCAAGGACACCGCCAAGATCGGCGTGACCGTCATGGACCAGGAGATGCTCGGCCAGCACCTGCTGGCCACCGATCCGCCCCAGCACACCCGCCTGCGCGGCCTGGTCACGCGCGCGTTCACGATGCGCCGGGTGGAACAGCTGCGCCCGCGGATCCAGCAGATCACCGACGAACTGCTGGACGAGATGCTCCCGGCCGGCCGCGCCGACCTCATCGCCTCCCTCGCCTACCCGCTGCCCATCACCGTCATCTGTGAACTCCTCGGCGTCCCGGACATGGACCGCGAGGAGTTCCGCAAGACGTCCACGGAGGTGGTCGCGCCGACCAACGAGCAGACGGCGTACGACGCGGTCGTCAGCCTCGGCGCGTACCTCACCGAGCTGATCGAGGACAAGCGCCGCTCGGGCTCCGCCGACGACCTGCTCAGCGATCTGATCCGCACCACCGCCGAGGACGGCGACCGGCTCTCCGCGCAGGAACTGCGCGGCATGGCCTTCCTGCTGCTGATCGCCGGCCACGAGACCACCGTCAACCTCATCGGCAACGGCGTCCACGCCCTCCTGACCCACCCCGGCCAACTCGCCGCCCTGCGCGCCGACATGAGCCTCCTGGACGGCGCCGTCGAGGAGACGCTGCGCTACGAGGGCCCGGTGCAGAGCGCCACCTACCGGTTCGCCGCCGAGCCCCTGGAGATCGCCGGTACGGCCATCGAGCGGGGCGCCCATGTGGTGATCAGCCTCACCGCCGCCCAGCGCGACGGCGAGCGCTACGACGACCCGCACCGCTTCGACATCCGCCGCGACACCCGCGGCCACCTCGCCTTCGGTCACGGCATCCACTACTGCCTGGGCGCACCCCTGGCCCGCCTGGAGGGCCCCACGGCCATCGGCACCCTCCTCCGCCGCGCCCCCGGCCTCGCCCTGGACGGCGACCCGGGCGAATGGCTCCCGGGCCTGCTGATGAGAGGCGTACGCAGCCTGCCAGTGCGCTGGTAGTTCCCCGGGGCCGACACCCTGCCCCGCCGAGCCGCCGGTGCCGGCGCCCGCCGGGGAGTCGTGGTCGTACCGGCGTGGCTGTGGGCCGTGGGGCCGCCGGGCCGGCGCCTGCCCGGCGGTGGTGGTCGTCCTCGCGCAGCCGCGGGCAGTCGTGCCGCCGGGGCGGCACGGTTGGGCGCGGCGGCACCCTGTCGGCGCCGGTGAGCGGCCCGGCCCCCGGCCGGCCCCGGCCGACGGTCCGCCGGACCCGCCGCCCGCCGTACCGCAGCCGTACCGGCCCCGCTACGACGCCCGCACCCGGTCCGGGATGTCGGTGAGGGGCACCGGGCGCCGCTCCCGTCGGGAGACCTCGCAGGCCTCGGCGATCCGCAGGGCCTGGAGGGCTTCGTGGCCGTCGCACGGATTGGGGCGCTCGCCGCGGATCACGTCCACGAAGGCGTTCAGTTCCGCCTCGTACGCGGGCCCGAACCGTTCCAGGAAGCCCGTCCACGGCTTGTCCGCGGGCGGCGGCCCGGTCGGCTCGGTGGACGCGAGCGGCGTACGGTCGTCCAGGCCCACCACCACGGTGTCCCGCTCCCCGGCCAGCTCCATGCGCACGTCGTAGCCGGCGCCGTTCAGCCGGGTCGCCGTCGCCGTGGCGAGCGTGCCGTCGTCCAGCGTGAGCAGCGCCGCGCCCGTACCGACGTCACCGGCGTCGCGGAACAGCGGGAGACCGCCGTCCGTGCCGGTGGCGTACACCTCGGCCACCTCACGCCCCGTCACCCAGCGCAGCACGTCGAAGTCGTGGATCAGCGTGTCCCGGAACAGCCCGCCGGACAGCGGCAGCCACTCGGCCGGGGGCGGCGACTGGTCGCAGGTCATCGCGCGCACGGTGTGCAGCCGGCCCAGCCGCCCCCCGCGGACGGCCTCGCGGGCGCCGGCGTATCCCGCGTCGAAGCGCCGCTGGAACCCCATCTGCAGAACCGTTCCAGCTGTCTCCACCTCGGCGAGCGCCTGCAGCGTGCCCGGCAGGTCGAGGGCGATCGGCTTCTCGCAGAACACCGGCAGGCCCGAGCGTGCCGCCCGGCCGATCAGATCGGCATGGGCCGATGTCGCCGCGGTGATCACCACCGCGTCCACGCCCCACTTGAAGATCTCGTCCACCCCCGGCGCCGCGGTCTCGCCGAGCCGCTGGGCCAGCCCCTGCGCCCGCGCCGGTTCCGCGTCCGTCAGGATCAGCGAACCGACCTCGCGGTGACGGCTGAGCGTCCTCGCGTGAAGGGTGCCGATGCGGCCCGTACCGATGACCCCGATGCGCATGGAAACAAAGTGAGGGCGGAGCCCGTACCCTGTCAATGTGTATGTCCGGACAATCGGACTTCACAACTTCCCGTCAACCGATCACGGGACTACGCTCGGGCCCGTGCCGAAACCAGATGTGGACCCGACCGTGTCGCTCGACCTCCGCGTGGACCGTAGCTCCCCGGTGCCGCTGTACTTCCAGCTCTCCCAGCAGCTGGAGGCCGCCATCGAGCACGGCACCCTCACCCCGGGCAGCCTGCTGGGCAACGAGATCGAGCTGGCCGCGCGGCTCGGCCTGTCCCGGCCGACCGTCCGCCAGGCCATCCAGTCGCTCGTCGACAAGGGGCTCCTCGTGCGCCGCCGCGGCGTCGGTACGCAGGTGGTGCACAGCCAGGTCAAGCGCCCGCTGGAGCTGAGCAGCCTCTACGACGACCTGGAGGCGGCCGGCCAGCGCCCCGCGACCAAGGTCCTGGTCAACACCGTGCTGCCGGCGTCCGCCGCCGTCGCCGCGGCGCTCGGTGTCCCCGAGGGCAGTGACGTGCACCGCGTCGAACGGCTGCGCCTCGCGCACGGCGAGCCGATGGCGTACCTGATCAACCACCTCCCGCCCGGCCTGCTCGACCTGGACACCGACCAGCTGGAGGCCACCGGCCTGTACCGGCTGATGCGTTCCGCCGGGATCACCCTGCACAGTGCCCGCCAGTCGATCGGCGCCCGCGGCGCGACCGCCGCCGAGGCCGAGCGGCTCGGCGAGACCGAGGGCGCCCCGTTGCTCACCATGCAGCGCACCACCTTCGACGACACCGGCCGAGCGGTCGAGTTCGGCGACCACATCTACCGTCCGACGCGCTACTCCTTCGAGTTCCAGCTGCTCGTCCGGCCGTGACGGACGCCGCCGGATTCGCCACAATGTCCGGACAATAGGAGGGGTTGTCGCCCCCCGGTCATGTCACGAGTGTTCATGGTGTTCGATACTGAAGTATTTGGGGCCGCTGAGCTGATCACCGGCCCCTTCTGTACGGACGGACACACCAAGAAGGGCACGGCCTCGTGGCACGGTTTCGGACCTGGGTAGGCATAGCGCTGGCGGGGACACTCTCCGTGTCCCTGGCGGGGTGCAGCAGCACGGGCGGCAAACGGGCGGAGGACGCCCGCAGGGCCGCCGCCGCCCAGGGGAGGGCCGCGGTGAACACCCCCCGCTGGACCTTCGCGATGATCACCCACTCGGGAGACGGCGACACCTTCTGGGACATCGTGCAGAGCGGCGCCAAGCAGGCCGCCGTCAAGGACAACATCAACTTCCTCTACTCGCACGACGACCAGGCCCAGCAGCAGGCCCAGCTGGTGGACGCGGCCGTCGACAAGAAGGTCGACGGCATCATCGTCACCCTCGCCAAGCCGGAGGCCATGAAGGCCGCCGTGGCCCGCGCCGAGAAGGCCGGCATCCCGGTCATCACCGTGAACTCCGGCTCCGCGGAGTCCAAGGCCTTCGGCGCCCTCACCCACATCGGCCAGGACGAGACGGTCGCGGGCGAGGCCGTCGGCGACGAGCTGAACAAGCGCGGGAGGAAGAAGGCCCTGTGCGTGCTGCACGAGCAGGGCAACGTCGGCCACGAGCAGCGCTGCGACGGCGTCGCCAAGGCCTTCCACGGCACGCTGCAGAAGCTCTACGTCAACGGCACCGACATGCCCGACGTCCAGTCCGCCATCGAGGCAAAGCTCCAGGCCGACAGCTCCATCGACTCCGTCGTCACCCTCGGCGCGCCCTACGCGGACACCGCCGTGAAGGCCAGGACGGACGCGGGCAGCAAGGCCGAGATCGACACCTTCGACCTCAACGCCAAGGTCGCGGCCTCGCTGAAGGCGGGCACCCTCGGCTTCGCCGTGGACCAGCAGCCGTACCTCCAGGGCTACGAGGCGGTCGACCTGCTGTGGGCCTACAGGTACAACGGCGACGTCCTCGGCGGCGGCAGGCCGGTCCTGACCGGCCCGCAGATCGTCACCAGGGACCAGGCCTCCGCGCTGGCCGGGTACACCGAGCGGGGCACCCGATGAGCACGGCTTCTGATGAAAGGATTCTGCAGGCCTCCCCGCTGCGGAAGCTGCTCACCCGCCCGGAACTGGGCTCGGTCGTCGGCGCGCTCGCCGTCCTCGTCTTCTTCGCCTTCGCCGCCGACGGCTTCCTGCGCGCCTCCAGCCTCAGCACGGTCCTGTACGCGTCCTCGACCATCGGCATCATGGCCGTACCCGTCGCCCTGCTGATGATCGGCGGCGAGTTCGACCTGTCGGCCGGCGTCCTGGTGACGTCGTCCGCGCTGGTCTCCTCGATGTTCAGCTACCAGATGACGGCGAACACCTGGGTCGGCGTCGGCGTGTCCCTGCTGACCACGCTGGCCATCGGCGCCTTCAACGGGTTCGTGCTCACTCGCACCAAGCTGCCCAGCTTCATCGTCACGCTGGGCACCTTCCTCATGCTGACCGGCATGAACCTCGGCTTCACCAAGCTGATCGACGGCACGGTCTCCACCAAGACCATCGCCGACATGGAGGGCTTCCCGAGCGCCCACGCCGTCTTCGCCTCGACCCTCACCGTCGGCGGGGTCGACTTCAAGGTCACGATCCTGTGGTGGCTGGGCCTGGTCGCCCTCGCCTCCTGGATCCTGCTGCGCACCCGCGCCGGCAACTGGATCTTCGCCGTCGGCGGCAGCCAGGACGCGGCCCGCGCGCTCGGCGTCCCGGTCGCCCGGACCAAGACCGGCCTCTACATGGGCGTGGCCTTCGGCGCCTGGGTCTGCGGCCAGCACCTGCTCTTCTCCTTCGACGCCGTCCAGTCCGGCGAGGGCGTCGGCAACGAGCTGATCTACATCATCGCGGCGGTCATCGGCGGCTGCCTGATCACCGGCGGCTACGGCAGCGCGATCGGCTCCGCCGTGGGCGCCCTCCTCTTCGGCATGACCAGCAAGGGCATCGTCTTCGCCGAGTGGAACCCCGACTGGTTCAAGTTCTTCCTCGGAGCGATGCTGCTCCTCGCGACCCTGCTCAACGCCTGGGTCCGACGGCGCGCGGAGGCGACCAAGTGACACTCGTGGAGCTGACCGGCGTCAGCAAGCACTACGGCACCGTCCGCGCCCTGGAAGGCGTCTCCCTGGAGGTCCACGCCGGTGAGGTCACCTGCGTCCTGGGCGACAACGGCGCGGGCAAGTCGACCCTGATCAAGATGATCGCGGGGCTGCACCGCCACGACGGCGGCACCCTGCGCATCGAGGGCGAGGAGACCCACCTCGCCTCCCCGCGCGAGGCCCTCGACCGGGGCATCGCCACGGTCTACCAGGACCTGGCCGTCGTCCCGCTGATGCCGGTCTGGCGCAACTTCTTCCTGGGCTCCGAGCCCCGCAAGGGCGTCGGCCCCTTCAAGCGCCTCGACATCGGCCTCATGCGCCGCACCACCCGCGAGGCACTGCTCCGCATGGGCATCGACCTCCGGGACGTCGACCAGCCCATCGGCACCCTCTCCGGCGGCGAACGCCAGTGCGTGGCGATCGCCCGCGCGGTCCACTTCGGCGCGAAGGTCCTGGTCCTGGACGAGCCGACGGCGGCACTGGGGGTGAAGCAGTCCGGGATGGTGCTGAAGTATGTGGCAGCGGCACGCGACGAGGGCCTGGGCGTTGTTCTGATCACCCACAACCCGCACCACGCGTACCTGGTGGGCGACCGTTTCGTCCTGCTCCGGCGCGGCACGATGGTGGGCAATTACACACGGGACGAAACAACGCTGGACGAACTGACCCGGCAGATGGCCGGCGGCTCCGACCTGGACGCTCTGCGCCACGAACTGCAGCGGAGTTGAGGGGCGCGGGGACCTGCGCGAGAGGCCACGACGCACCCGCACGCGGCAACGATCGCGCACCCCGTCCCCCCGCCCGCGCGCAGCACTCGGCGAGAGCGTGCGGCACAATCGACGCCGATGAGCACCTACCGCGACCTCACCGCCCCCATCGGCTCCCGCCGAGCCCCGGTCCTGCGCACCGTCGGCACGAGAGAGCGCCGGTCACACCTGACCGCACCCCGTGTGCCGACGGTCGGCATCGACATCGGCGGCACCAAGGTCATGGCGGGCGTCGTGGACGCCGACGGCAACATCCTGGAGAAGCTCCGCACGGAGACCCCGGACAAGTCCAAGAGCCCGAAGGTCGTCGAGGACACCATCGTCGAACTGGTCCTGGACCTGTCCGACCGGCACGACGTGCACGCGGTCGGCATCGGCGCGGCCGGCTGGGTCGACGCCGACCGCAACCGCGTCCTGTTCGCGCCCCACCTGTCCTGGCGCAACGAGCCCCTGCGCGACCGCCTCAGCGGCCGCCTCTCCGTGCCGGTCCTCGTGGACAACGACGCCAACACCGCCGCCTGGGCGGAGTGGCGCTTCGGCGCGGGGCGTGGCGAGGACCACCTCGTCATGATCACGCTCGGTACCGGCATCGGCGGCGCCATCCTGGAGGACGGTCAGGTCAAGCGGGGCAAGTTCGGCGTCGCCGGTGAGTTCGGCCATATGCAGGTCGTCCCCGGCGGGCACCGCTGCCCCTGCGGCAACCGCGGCTGCTGGGAGCAGTACAGCTCCGGCAACGCGCTGGTCCGCGAGGCCAAGGAGCTGGCCGCCGCCGACTCGCCGGTGGCCTACGGGATCATCGAGCACGTCAAGGGCAACATCGACGACATCAGCGGCCCGATGATCACCGAGCTGGCCCGTGAGGGCGACGCCATGTGCGTCGAACTGCTCCAGGACATCGGCCAGTGGCTCGGCGTCGGCATCGCCAACCTCGCCGCCGCCCTCGACCCCTCCTGCTTCGTCATCGGCGGTGGCGTCTCGGCCGCCGACGACCTGCTCATCGGCCCCGCCCGGGACGCCTTCAAACGCCACCTCACCGGCCGCGGCTACCGCCCCGAGGCCCGCATCACCCGCGCCCAGCTCGGCCCCGAGGCCGGCATGGTCGGCGCCGCCGACCTGGCCCGGCTGGTCGCCCGCCGGTTCCGCCGCGCCAAGCGCCGCCGGGTGGAGCGGTACGAGCGCTACGAGCGGTACGCCCAGGCCCGCCGCGACCAGGACACCGCATGACCGCCTCCCTGCCCCGCCAGGCCGCCCCGCCGGACGGGCCCGACCGCCTTGCCGAGAACCCCGGGCACAAGGCCAGGCGCCGCGCGCTCACCCTGCTGATCATCGGCCTGCTGATCGGCGTCCCGGCGGGCTACCTGGTGATCTCCGCGAACCAGAGCCGGGACAGCGGCAAGGACAAGGAGGCCAGGTACTCGGCGACCGGCCTGACCCCGGGCTGGCCGTCGAAGGTGCAGCGCCGCCTCTACCAGGTGAGCGTCCCGCACCCCGCCGACTCGGTCGCCTCCTACGAGACCAACAACTGGAAGACCAGCCGGCTCTACGTGCGGTTCCGCACCAACGCCGCCGGCCTGGACGGCTTCCTGCAGACCATGGGCGCCCGCCGGGACGAGCTGAAGAAGGGCGACATCGCCATCGGCACCCGCGACCAGAAGGTCAGCGGCTGGCACTTCACCGGGCCCGGCCCTTGGTGGGGACTCACCCACGAGCAGAAGAACCCGGCGCCGACCCAGGACGTGGTCGTGAACCTGTCCGACCCGAAGGACCCGGTGGTCTACGTCGTCTCCCGCACAGTGCCGTGAGCACCGGCCCCGGCCGGTCCCCGGGGCCGATTGTCAGACCCCGCCCGTACAGTCGAAGACGTCTGATCGGACGCACGGGCGGGAGGTGGCAGGACGTATGGCGGAAAGGCTGACCGGTGCAGCGGCCGCGGTGGCCGAGCGCACGGGAGGCGCCGTCCCGGCCGGGGATCCGGCCCCGGTGCGCCTCGCCTCCGTCTACCTGCCCGCGCCCCTCCCGCGCGAGGGCCGCATCGCCTTCTGGGACCCCGACGGCGGCTCCGTCGAGGGCGGCACCACCGAGCTCACGGTCGTCCGACGGCACGGTGCCGGGGTGCGCCGCCGGCAGGTGCCCGCGCTGACCCTGCCGCTCGCCGAGGCCCTCCCGCTGCTGGTCCGGGCCCGCCGCGACCCGGCCGCCCATCCGGCCACGGCCTGCTGGGGTGCCGCCGCGCTGCACGCGCTGCGGCTGGTCGCCCGCGGCCGCCTGTTGCCGGGCCTGACCCCGGCCGGGCACGACGCCTGGCGGGCCGGCCCGCTGGAGCCCGACGACATCGCCCACCTGCGCGCGGTGGCGGCGGCCCTGCCCCCGGAGGGCCACGCCGTGCCGCTCGCGGGCCCCGGGCCGCTTCGGCTGCCCGCGCCCGAGGCCCTGATCCGCTCCTTCCTGGACGCGGTCGCCGACACCCTGCCCCGCACCCCGGCTGCCCCCTACACCTGCGGCCGGCCCTTCGCCGCCCACGAACCGGTGGCGCTGCCGCAGGCCCATGAGTGGGCGGCCGAGGTCGCCGCCGGCATGGACGCCGGGGTGCGGATCTCGCTCCGCCTGGACCTGTCGGCGTACGACGTCTTCGACGCCGGCGAGCACGACGGCACCCGTGCCGCGGGCGCGGCCGTCGTACAGGTGCACAGCCTCGCCGACCCCACCCTGGTGGCGGACGCGGCGGCCCTGTGGGCGGGCGAGGCCGACACCGCGTTCGGGCCGCGCGCGCGGGTGGACGCCGCCCTCGCCGTGCGGCGCGCCGCACGCGTGTGGCCACCCCTGGACCGGCTCGCCGCACAGGACGTGCCCGACGTGCTCGCCCTGTCCGAGGAGGAGCTGGGCGAACTGCTCGGTGTCGGGGCCACCCGGCTGGCCGCCGCCGGGGTCGCCGTGCACTGGCCGCGGGACCTCGCCCGCGACCTCACGGCCGCAGCCGTGGTCCGCCCGGCGCCCGGCTCGGCGACCGACGGCACCGGCTTCTTCGCGAGCGAGGAACTGCTGCAGTTCCGCTGGCAGTTGGCGCTCGGCGGGGATCCGCTCAGCGAAACCGAGATGGACGCCCTCGCGGAGGCCCACCGTCCGGTCGTGCGGCTGCGGGACCGCTGGGTGCTGGTCGACCCGGCGCTCGTCCGCAAGGCCCGCAAGCGCGAACTGGGCCTGCTCGACCCGGTCGACGCGCTGTCCGTCGCGCTCACCGGCACCGCCGACGTCGACGGCGAGAGGGTCGAGGCCGTCCCGGTCGGCGCGCTGGCCGCCCTCCGCGACCGGCTCACCGGGGGCCTGGGCCCCGCCGACCCGCCCCCGGGCCTCGCCGCGACCCTCCGCGACTACCAACTGCGCGGCCTGGCCTGGCTCGACCTCATGACGTCCCTGGGCCTCGGCGGCTGCCTCGCCGACGACATGGGCCTCGGCAAGACCGTCACCCTCATCGCCCTGCACCTCAGGCGCGCCCGCCCCGAGCCGACCCTCGTGGTCTGCCCGGCCTCCCTGCTCGGCAACTGGCAGCGGGAGATCATCCGGTTCGCCCCCCAGGTCCCCGTCCGCCGCTTCCACGGCCCCGACCGCACCCTGGACTCTCTGGACGGCGGCTTCGTCCTCACCACCTACGGCACCATGCGCTCCACCGCGGCCCGCCTGGCCGAACAGCCCTGGGGCATGGTCGTCGCCGACGAGGCCCAGCACGTGAAGAACCCCTACTCGGCCACCGCCAAGGCCCTGCGCACCATCCCGGCCCCCGCGCGCGTGGCCCTCACCGGCACCCCGGTGGAGAACAACCTCTCCGAACTGTGGGCCCTGCTCGACTGGACCACCCCGGGACTCCTCGGCCCCCTCAAGTCCTTCCGCGCCCGGCACGCGCGAGCGGTGGAGAATGGCGAGGACGAGCAGGCGGTCGAGCGCCTCGCCCGCCTGGTACGCCCGTTCCTGCTGCGCCGCAAGAAGTCCGACCCCGGCATCGTCCCCGAACTGCCGCCCAAGACCGAGACGGACCATCCCGTGCCGCTCACCCGCGAACAGACCGCGCTGTACGAGGCGGTGGTGCGCGAGTCGATGCTGGCCATCGAGACCGCCGAGGGCATCGCCCGCCGCGGCCTGGTCCTGAAGCTGCTGGGCGCGCTGAAGCAGATCTGCGACCACCCGGCGCTGTATCTGAAGGAGGAGGCACACCCCGACCGGCTCGCCGCCCGCTCCGGCAAACTCGCCCTCCTGGACGAGCTGTTGGACACCCTGCTCGCCGAGGACGGCTCGGCGCTCGTCTTCACCCAGTACGTCGGCATGGCCCGTCTCATCACGGCCCACCTGGCCGCCCGTGCGATCCCCGTGGACCTGCTGCACGGCGGCACCCCGGTCCCGGAGCGCGAGCGCATGGTGGACCGCTTCCAGGACGGCCGGACCCCGGTGCTCGTCCTGTCCCTGAAGGCGGCGGGCACCGGCCTGAACCTCACCCGCGCGGGCCACGTCGTCCACTTCGACCGCTGGTGGAACCCCGCCGTCGAGGAACAGGCCACCGACCGTGCCTACCGCATCGGCCAGACCCAGCCGGTCCAGGTCCACCGCCTGGTCACCGAGGGCACGGTCGAGGACCGCATCGCCGAGATGCTCGCCGCCAAGCGCGCCCTGGCCGACGCCGTCCTCGGCTCCGGCGAGGCGGCCCTCACCGAACTCACCGACCGCGAGCTGTCCGACCTCGTCTCCCTGCGGAGGCCGTCGTGACGAGCGGGGAACAGCGTCCCGGCGACGCCGCCCGCCGTGCTCTGCGGGAGGCGAGGCAGCGGGCGGAAGCAGGGCGGGAGGAGGCCCTGGAGGAGCAGGCGGCGTCCGGGCACGCGGCCGGCCGGCCCGGCACCGTGGGGCCGAGGCCCGCGGACGTCGCGCGGGCGGCCCTCCGGTCGGCCCTGCCCGGCGACCCGGCCGCGTCTGACGGCAGCACGACAACAGGCCCCGCCGCACGGTCTGATGACGCGGAGGCGCTCGCCGGCATGACGCGCTCCGCGGACGGCCCCGGGCCCGGAGCCCCGGCGCACACAGCAGGTGCGGGCGACCGCGACGTGCCCGCGCCCGCCCGTGGGGAGCGGCCCGGGATGCGCCCCGCCGACGCGGCCAGGGAGGCCCTGCGGTCCGCCCGCCGGGAGGCGCTGCGTGCCGAGGCCGAGGCGGACGAGGCCGCCGCGCGTGGCCGGCGCTCGCGGGAGCCGCGTACCCGACGCGGGCCGCGCGCGACCGGCGGCTCCGGCTCCCCGCCGCCGCGTACCGCTTCCGTCCCCGGGCCGGAGTCCCCGGCCGCCCGCGTCAAGGCCGCCCAGGACATGCGGCACTACCTGTCCAACGCCTTCCGGATGCCGGAGTGGACCGACACCCCGAAGGACGAGACCCCCGGGACCGGCACCACCGAGCCGCCCCCCGGCACCGCTGCCGCCGGGCCGGGGCCGGCGCGGGACGAGCCGGCGTCCCCGCACCTGCCCGCCACCATGGCCACCCCGCACCGCGACTCCGAACTGCGCCGCACCTTCCCCGAGTTCGCGCCCCGCGGGACCACCGACGAGGGGACGCCGTTCGCCGGGACCTGGTGGGGCAACGCCTGGGTCGAGGCGCTGGAGCGGGGTGCGCTGGACGCCAAGAGGGTGGCGCGCGGCCGCGGTTACGCCGACCAGGGGCACGTCGACGCGATCACCGTGACTCCGGGGCTCGTGCTGGCGTACGTGCGCGGGAGCCGGCCCCGGCCGTACCGGGTCCAGGTGCGGGTGCGCACGCTGGAGGACGAGGACTGGGCGCGCATCCTGGACGCGGCCGCCGACCGGCCCGGGCACATCGCCGCACTGCTCGACAAGGAACTGCCCCCGTCCCTCGCCGACTGCGGTGTGCCCCTGCTGCCCGGCCCCGGAGACCTCGACGCACGCTGCAGCTGTCCCGACTCCGGGCACCCCTGCAAGCACGCGGCCGCGCTCTGCTACCAGACGGCACGGCTGCTCGACGCCGACCCGTTCGTGCTGCTCCTGCTGCGCGGCCGGGGCGAGAAGAACCTGCTCGACGCCCTGTCCCGGCGCAGCGCCGCCCGCGCCGCCCAGGAGCGACGGCCGGCGTCCCTGCCCGGCGTGCGCGCCACCGACGTCCTCGCCCCGCGCGGGCTCCCGCCGCTCCCACCGCCGTTGCCGGCACTCCCGCACCCCGAGCAGCCCCCGGTGTATCCGGCGGCGCCCGGCGGCCCGGACCCCTTCGCGCTGGACCAGCTGGCGACGGACGCGGCCGCCCGCGCCCACGCGCTGCTCGGCACCGGACGCGACCCGGTGGGCGAGCTGACGCTGTGGCAGGACGCGGTGCGGCTGGCCGCCGGCCGTCCCGGCTCCGGGCTCACGGCCACCACCCGCACCCTCTACGCCGCACTCGCCACGGCCACGGACCGCACCCCGGCCGACCTCGCGCGTGCCGTCGCCGCCTGGCGGCAGGGCGGCCTCGCGGGGCTGGCCGTCCTGGAGGAGCCCTGGGACCCGCCGGCCGGCCGCTTCGACCGGGCCCGTCCGCTGCTGCTCGCCGCCGACCTGCCCGCGTTCCGGCCCTGGCGCAACCGCCTCACCCACCCGCGCGGTCACGTCCAGCTCCGCCTCGGCCGGGACGGCCTGTGGTACGCCTACGAGTCGGAAGCCGGGAAGGACGACTGGTGGCCCCGCGGCACGCCCGACCTGGACCCGGTGGGCGCCCTGACCGGCCTCGGCACACCGGACGACGTCTAGGACGCAGCCCGGCGCGCCGCCGGTCCGGCCCCCGCCGTCACGTCTTCGGGCAGACGGCGGAACCGCCGAGCAGCGTCACCCGGTCCAGCTTGGAGGGAGTGAGGGGGGACACGGCCCGGAGATAGGCGATGAACTCCTCGTGGTCCCGCCCGTTGCGGAAGGGGTTGGTGAAGCCCGCCAGCGCGGGGTAGCCGTCGGCTCCGATCAGGGTGTAGCCGAGCCCGGCGACGCGATAGGTCTTCGCCGGATCCAGCGGGGTCCCGTTGATCAGGAAGGCGTCCGGACTCACGCGTTGACCGACCGGCTTGCCGACGTCGAAGGACGCCTTCACGTTCGCCGAGAACGACAGGGGCGCCATGGCGCTGTCCGCGTCCTGCCACTGCTGTTCCAGGGCCTGGCGGATCTGGTCGCCGGTCAGGGACACGGTCAGGATGGGGTTCTCGTAGCCGAGGTTCGCGTACGCCTCCCCGTACAGGAGCACACCGTCCGCGTCGGCCGGGTTGTCACCCTTGGCATAGCGCAGGGTGCCGTCGAAGGCGTTGGAACCCGTATGCGGTGACGCGGTGACCAGGCCGAAGTCCGCCGCCCCGCCGGAGTGCCGGTTCGCGGACCACAGCATCAGGTCCGCGCCGAGGTTGCCCATCGTCGACTCCCCGTCGGCGTCGGGGGCCGGGGTGAAGTCGCCGGTCAGCTTGCCGGCGACCGTCGCGTACCGCTTCTTCCCCTGGTCGGTCCAGTAGTCCACGATGCGCTGGACGGCCGGATCGGGGGTCACGTCCAGGGTGACGGCGTGATTGGTCGAGGTCGTCAGGTCCCGTACGACTTTGCCGGTGGCCGGGTCGATGTGGAGGTTGATCTCGTTGATGATCTGCCCGGCGTGACCCGCCTCGACGAAGGGACGCGGCACGCCCCTGGGGTCGGGGACCATGGCGTTGAACCACCAGTGCCAGTGCCCGGTGATGATGGCGCAGATGTCGGGGTCCGCCTTCTTCGCCAGGTCGAGCGCGGGACCGTCGACCGCCGTTCCGCTGTTGATGGGCGCCGTGGCGTTGTCCTGCTGCATCGCACCGTCGTGGATGCACAGCACCAGCGCGTTGACACCCTGGTCCTTCAGCGTCTTGGCGTACTTGTTGGCCGTCTCGACGACGTCCAGGCCGTCGAGGTCCGGGTTGTAGGAGCTGGACCCGGTGGGCGTGTGCTGGAGGGTGAGGTGGATGAACCCGATGGGGTACGAGGTTCCGTCCGAGCCCTTGACGTGCTCGATGTTGTACGGCGGCAGGATCGTCGCGCCGGTGTCCCTGCGGACGATGTTGGCGGAGTAGTACGGGACCTTCAGACCGCCGTACGGCTTGCCCGTCGAGTCGGTGAACGACGAGTCGCGGCCCGCGGTGCCGACGGGCTTTCCCTGCACCATGTGGGAGAGGAAGTAGTCGGTGCCGTAGTCGAGTTCATGGTTGCCGAGGGTGGAGAACCTCAGCCCGAGGCTGTTGAGGACCTCGGCGGGGCCCTCGTCGGAGAGCATCTTGTTGTCGGTCGGCTCGCCGCCGCAGAAGTTGTCGCCGATCGAGAAGAATATGGAGTTCGGGTGCCCGGATCTCAGCCGGGCCGCGTGCGCCGCCACATAGGCGGCGCCGCCCACGTGCACGGTCTTGTTGCCGTTGTCGTCCGGCAGCAGACCGTCGTCGTTGGTCGGCGTGCGCAGGTTGCCGTGCAGGTCGGTGATGCTGAGGAGTTGGACCTCCACGGTGTTCGCCGCGTCGGAGCGGCGCCTCGGGGCGTCCTTCATCGAGGCGTAGGCGGGAACGCCGAGGGCGAGGGTCGCCGTGACGGCTCCGCCGAGGAGCAGCGCGCGGCGGGAGATGCCCGGTCCGGTGTGCCGGCAGTCGTGCACGGCAGGGCCTGCCTTTCGCATGAGGGGGATCAGGGAAGGGGGGATCCCTGCGTGGGTCGCGAGGAGTCCCCTGCGGGGCGTGACCCCCGCCGCGCCCCGGACGGGGCACGGGGCGCGGCGAGGGCGTCTTCACCGCCCGGGCGTCAGGCGAGCTTCACGTGGTCGCCCCACCACTGGTCGGGGCCGACGTTCCAGGACTTGACCGGGTCGCCGAAGTTGCCCTTGGTGTCGGTCGGGAAGCTGAACATCGCGGCGCGGCCGTCGCTGTAGCCGTAGAAGGCGGCGATGCTGTCCCGTCCGCTGGCGTCGAACCTGCCGCCGACGAACTGGGCGTGGTCGGTGTACCACTGGCCTTCGGGCACGTTCCAGGACTTCACGGGGTCCTTGAAGTTGCCCTGTGCGTCGCCGGCGAAGGTGAACAGGGCCACCTTGCCGTCGGAGTAGCTGTAGACCGCGGCGACGTCGTCGTGGCCGTCGCCGTTGAAGTCACCGGCGGCTACCTGGACATTGCCCTTCCACCAGTTGTTCGCGGGCACGTTCCAGGACTTGACCGGGGCCTTGAAGCCGCCGGTCCCGTCGGCCTTGAAGGTGAACATGGCGGCGCGGCCGTCGCTGTAGCCGTAGAAGGCGGCCAGGTCGGTGGTGCCGTCGCCGTCGAAGTCGCCCGACACCAGCTGCGAGCTGCTTCCGTACCACTGCCCCGCGCCGGTGTTCCAGGACTTCGCCGGGGCCTGGAAGGTGCCGTCGGCGTTGGTCTTGAAGGTGAACGCCGCGGCGCTGCCGTCGGAGTAGCCGTACAGCGCGGCCACGGAGTCGCGGCCGCTCTTGTCGAACTTGCCGGAGGCGAGCTGCACGTGGTTGAAGACCCACTGGCCGGGCCCGGCCGACCAGGACTTCACCGGGGCGGAGAAGCCGCCGTCGGCCTTGGCCAGGAAGGTGAACATGGCCGAGGAGCCGTCGGCGTAGCCGTAGAAGGCGGCCAGGTCGCTGCGGCCGTCGCCGTTGAAGTCACCCGCGACGAACTTCGCGTTCTTGAAGGTCCACTGGCCGGCGGCCGCGGACCAGGACTTCTCGGGTGCCGAGAAGCCGCCCTTTCCGTCGCCCTTGAAGGTGAAAAGGGCGGTGCTGCCGTCGGAGTAGCCGTAGAACGCGGCGACGTCGTCGTGACCGTCACCGTTGAAGTCGCCGTGGACACGGGTCGCCACGTCGTTGCGGAAGATCGTCGGCTGTTCGGCCGGGTAGGGGTCAGCGTGGTCGTCGCCGAGCCCGGCGCGCGGACCGCATACCGGCCACGCCCCCTCACCCTGACCGGCGAGGACGCGCTCACCGACGAGGATCTGCTCATTCTCGGTCGCCTGATGGGGGTAGGCCGCGAACTCGTCGCCCCCGTAGGCCTTCCAGGTCGACAGCGAGAACTGCAGGCCGCCGTAGTACCCGTTACCGGTGTTGATGCTCCAGTTACCGCCGCTCTCGCAGTCGGCCACCTTCTCCCAGGTGCTCACGGAAGCGGCCGCTGCGGGCTGTTGCCCGGCGGTCAGGGAGACGGCGGCGCCGAGCAGTGAGGCGGTCGCCAGCGCGGCGAGTCTCGCTCGTCGCCTCCCGGCGGCGCGCGGTGCGGGGTCGAGCAGGTCGGCGTCGGCCCGTGACGCAGGCATGAGAGCTCCTTTCATGGTGATCACCCCTCAGGCGAGCTTCACGTGGTCGCCCCACCACTGGTCGGGGCCGACGTTCCAGGACTTGACCGGGTCGCCGAAGTTGCCCTTGGCGTCGGTGGGGAAGCTGAACATCGCGGCGCGGCCGTCGCTGTAGCCGTAGAAGGCGGCGATGCTGTCCCGTCCGCTGGCGTCGAACCTGCCGCCGACGAACTGGGCGCGGTCGGTGTACCACTGGCCGGCCGGGACGTTCCACGACTTCACGGGGTCCTTGAAGTTGCCCTGTGCGTCGCTCGCGAACGTGAACAGCGCGACCGAACCGTCGGAGTAGCTGTAGACCGCGGCGACGTCGTCGCGGCCGTCACCGTTGAAGTCACCCGACGTGACCTGGACGTTGTGGCCCCACCAGTTGTTCGCGGGCACGTTCCAGGACCTGACCGGGGCACCGAAGCCGCCGGTCCCGTCGGCCTTGAAGGTGAACATGGCGGCGCGGCCGTCGGCGTAGCCGTAGAAGGCGGCCAGGTCGGTGGTGCCGTCACCGTCGAAGTCACCGGAGACCAGCTGGGAGCTGCTTCCGTACCACTGGCCCTCGCCGGTGTTCCAGGACTTGACCGGGGCCTGGAAGGTGCCGTCGGCGTTGGTCTTGAACGTGAAGGTCGCCGCGCTGCCGTCGGAGTAGCCGTACAGGGCCGCCACGGAGTCGCGGCCGCTCTTGTCGAACTTGCCCGACGCGAGCTGGACATGGTCGAAGACCCACTGGCCCGAACCCACCGACCAGGACTTCACCGGGGCGGAGAAGCCGCCGTCGGCCTTGGCCAGGAAGGTGAACATGGCCGAGGAGCCGTCGGCGTAGCCGTAGAAGGCGGCCAGGTCGCTGCGGCCGTCGCCGTTGAAGTCACCCGCGACGAACTTCGCGTTCTTGTACGTCCACTGGCCGGCGGCCGCGGACCAGGACTTCTCGGGTGCCGAGAAGCCGCCCTTTCCGTCGCCCTTGAAGGTGAAAAGGGCGGTGCTGCCGTCGGAGTAGCCGTAGAACGCGGCGACGTCGTCGTGACCGTCACCGTTGAAGTCACCGTGCACACGCGTGGCCACATCCCGGTGGACGGGCGGCTGCGGGGTCGCCTCGGCCTTGACGTCCATGTAGTTGACGTCGATGTTGAGGTTGACGCCGCCGTACGTCTCGGACACGTTGCCGCGGTACTGGTGCACGCGCTGGTGGTCCGGCCAGTAGGAGCTGGAGGGCAGGTCCATCGCGGAGTCGGACACGTCCCCGGCACCGTTCCAGTCGGCGGTCCAGATCACGTCGGGGTCGGCGTAGTCGGCCTTGTTGTACATGGAGACGAGGTCGGGGACGCCGCTGGAGCCGGACACGTAGGCGCCGGCGCGGTAGCCCTTGGCGCGGAGCTCGTCGCTCCAGCCGGAGAGGTAGTCCAGGACCTTCCCGCTCAAGGAGCCGCGCGAGTACTCCTCCATGTCCTCGTAGACGACACTGCCGGCGGGGAAGCCGAGGGCCTTCATCTCCGAGACGGCGTCGTCCGCGGCGGCCGCGCCCTGCGACTCGCCGTTGGTGCCGGATATCTCCCTGGCCTGCAGCCCGACGTAGACGGGCAGCATGTGCCAGCCGTTGGCCGCCTGGTGACCGACCCAGTCGGGGGTCAGGTTCGCCTGGCCGCGGCAGCCCCGGTCGGGGCCACCGATGTAGATGCCGACGGCCGAGTACGGCGAGGACTTCTGCCAGGCGTCCATGGCCGAGGAGGAGGGGGCCTCGCAGGTGTCGAACGCCTTGCCGGTGAAGGTGGTGTCCGCGGCGGCGGCGCCGCGGATGGCCTTGGGGGCCTTGACGGGCGGTGCGGCCTTCGCCGTGGGCGAGACGGTCGCCGAGCGGAGGACGGAGGTGATCGTGGACGTGCTGGTGCCGTAGGTGGCGGTGGCGAGTACGCCGGCCCCCTGGATGTCCACGACCGTCTGACGTCCGGCGGTGGGGTCGACGTGGCCGGGCATCCTGTGATGGGCGGGCACGTGGACTACGGCTGCCGGGTCGGCCACCGCGGCGCCGGCGGAGGGTTCGAGCAGGAGGGCGTCGGTCGCCGGGGCGACGGCGTGCGCCGGGCAGTTCTGCTGCTTGCCCGGGTGACCGAGGTAGACGGCGGGGCGGTCGAGGCGCACGCAGGTGTGCGGGTGGTCGTCCAGGCGGACGACCGGCCACGAGGCGGGCACCTTGACCGAGAGACCGTGGTAGCTGACGGTGACGCGCTTCGGCGCCGGGGACGCCGGCGTTTCCGCATGGGCGAGGCCGGGCAGGGCGACCGAGCACAGCACGGCCATCCCGGTCGCCGCGAGCGCCCGCGCGGTGTGGGAGAGCATGGGCGGGTGATTCCTTCCATCGAACGGAAGGGGCGGCGGAGGCGTGGCTCCGCCGCCCCTGGGGCCCGTTGCCGGTCCGGGCGGTCGACCGGTCAGATGAGCTTCACGTTGTCGCCCCACCACTGGTCGGGGCCGACGTTCCAGGACCTGACCGGGTCGCCGAAGTTGCCCTTGGTGTCGGTGGGGAAGTTGAACATCGCGGCGCGGCCGTCGCTGTAGCCGTAGAAGGCGGCGATGCTGTCCCGTCCGCTGGCGTCGAACTTGCCGCCGACGAACTGGGCGTGGTCGGTGTACCACTGGCCGTCGGGCACGTTCCAGGACTTCACCGGCGCCGCGAAGCCGCCGTCGGTGTTGGCCTGGAAGGTGAACAGGGCCACCTTGCCGTCGGAGTAGCTGTAGACCGCGGCGACGTCGTCGCGGCCGTCACCGTTGAAGTCGCCCGAGGTCACCTGGACGTTGTTGCCCCACCAGTTGTTCGCGGGCACGTTCCAGGACTTGACCGGGGCCTTGAAGCCGCCGGTCCCGTCGGCCTTGAAGGTGAACATCGCGGCGCGGCCGTCGGCGTAGCCGTAGAAGGCGGCCAGGTCGGTGGTGCCGTCGCCGTCGAAGTCACCCGACACCAGCTGCGAGCTGCTTCCGTACCACTGCCCCGCGCCGGTGTTCCAGGACTTCGCCGGGGCCTGGAAGGTGCCGTCGGCGTTGGTCTTGAACGTGAACGCCGCCGCGCTGCCGTCGGAGTAGCCGTACAGCGCGGCCACGGAGTCGCGGCCGCTCTTGTCGAACTTGCCCGACGCGAGCTGGACATGGTCGAAGACCCACTGGCCCGGACCGGCCGTCCAGGACTTCACCGGCGCCGAGAAGCCGCCGTCCGCCTTGGAGAGGAAGGTGAACATGGCCGACGAGCCGTTCGCATAGCCGTAGAACGCGGCGATGTCGCTGCGGCCGTCACCGTTGAAGTCACCCGCGACGAACTTCGCGTTGTCGTACGTCCACTGGCCCGGCGCGACCGCCCATGACTTCTGAGGGGCCGAGAAGCCGCCCTTTCCGTCGCCCTTGAAGGTGAAAAGGGCGGTGCTGCCGTCGTGATAGCCGTAGAACGCGGCGACGTCGTCATGACCGTCACCGTCGAAGTCACCGTGAATACGCGTCGCCACGTCACGACGGTCGATTTCGGGGGTGACGGCATCGTCCTGGATGTTCTTCAGCCGGGCCGGCTTGAAGGTGCCGTAGCCAGGAGAATAGGGATACGGAATCGTGCGGTGGTGGACGCCCGACGGCGTGAACTCGAAGCCGGTGTACTCGTCGTGGGCGGAACTCGTCCACGACTCGAACAGCACGACGTGCCCGTGCGCGCCGGAGGCGTCGTTCAGGAGGGCGTCACCCGGCTTCAGATCGTCCTTGGAGATCCATTCGGCCACCCCGTTGGGGATGAAGGTGTCGGTCGTCTCGGAATCACTGAGATTCCATGCCATCGAGACGTATCCCGAGCAGTCGGTGCGATAGCCCTGGTACGAGCCGTTCCAGTCGTAATCCAGGCCCTTTCCGACCCAGCCCTTCGCGCGTGCGATGACCTCGCTGCGCGTGATCGCGGGCGAAGTGACGCCTGCCGCATGCGAGTTGTGCGGCGCCTTGAAGTTCGGCACCGGTTTGACGGGCCCCTGTCCACCGCTGCCCTTGTCGTGGCCGTGGCCCTTTCCGGTGGCAGTGGCCGCCCCGCCGGCCTTGTGGCCGGACTGCGTGGCGGCCATCGCCGTGGGCGCCACAAATCCCGCCGTGGCGACCGCCAGAGCGACGACGGACGCCGCAGAAGCGAGTTTTCTTCGGTGATGGAACACGAAACCCCCAAGTTCGGTACCGGCGCGCCGAAATGAGTGCCAGGTCGGTCTCGGCTCTGGCGCAGCGCCGGACAACAGTCGGCAACATTGGCGGAAGTGACGCCTGGTGCCAATGAGTTGGGCGTGGCACCTTGGTGCCAGTCCCATTGCTGCCGCGATCCGCCGGTCATCCGGAACGGGCGCCTTGGGCAGAATTCCGTGGCGGCGCCCACGGGTTTCGTGGACGTCGTCAGCCGGCAGCGTGAACGGAAAGGCGGCGGAATGCCGAAGGCATCGGGGGACGTGGTGTGCGGGGCGTACGGTGGGCAAGGCGCGGGTGCGGTGCGCCCGCAGGCGCCCGGGACGGGTGTCGGCCGAGTGCCGTGTACGTGATGCGGTTCGCGGTCCGAGGGCCCGGCCCGGTACCGCCCGCCGCGGCGGACGCGCACGCGATCTGCGATGTGCTGTGGGCGCACGCCCGGCCCTGGTGGGGGCTGGAGCATGTGCGGACGCGAGCGGAAGCCGGCCACGTCGACGTCGCGGTGCTCCTGCGGGCCGGTCCCGTGTGGCACCCCGGGCGCTTGCTGGGCTCGCGTTTCACGACCCGGGAGATATGGAACCGCTCACTGGCCCGCTCACCCCGTTTCCGCACGTGGGAGATGGTCGGCGCATCCTGACCGTGCCCCGTGCGCAGGTCTGCCCGGTGGTGCGGGGCGAGCGGGAGCCTTACTCGGCGGCCTTGCCTGTCTCGGTATGAACACGGCCAAGTACCGGCAAAGAAACGTTGCGTTCACCTGTTCGACGCTGTGAAGATCAAGTGACCAAACACGGGGCAAGTGGTGATACAGCGGGGGAAGCTGTGCTTGAAACGTTAGGGCTGGACACGGTCGCCGAGCAGGTGTACCAGGCACTGCTCGTGGATGCGGACATCGGAGTGCGGGCGCTGGGAGAGAGACTCGCCCTGCCGGAGACCCAGGTCAGGGAGGCGCTCGACCGACTCCTCGACCTCGACCTGCTCCGGCAGTCCCATGAGGCGCCGGGGCGGCTGCGCCCGGTGAGCCCCCAGGTGGGCCTGGAGGCCATCGTCGCCCGGCAGGAGCGCGAACTGGCCGAGCAGCAACTGCGGTTGGCGATCAGCAGATCGGCCGCCGCGAAGGCCATCACGGAGTTGGGCCGGTACCACCACGGGGCGCTGTCCGCGAACGTCGAGACCCTCGTCGGGGCCGACGCCGTGCACGACCGGCTGGAGGTGCTGCTCAAGGGCTCCCGGGAGGAGTGCCTCGTGGTGCTGCCCGGCCGGTCCCACGAGCAGATGGAACTGACGGGATCCGAGGTGCTGGAGCGGCAACTGCCGTCCGACGGGGTCCGGGTCCGGCTGCTGGTCCAGGAGAGCGTCCGCCGCAACCGCGCCGTCCGGCGGTACGTCCAGCGCCTGGTCCGCCCGCAGGACGAGGCGCGCACGGCGGTGGTGTCGCCACCCTGGCTGCTGGTGATCGACTGGGAGACGGCGCTGGTGCCGATCGATCCCGCCACGGTGGTCGGGGCCCTGTGCGTGCGGGAACGGGGCATCGTCGGGACGCTCGCCGCCGTCTTCGAGGCCGCGTGGGCCACCGCCGCACCACTGGACGCCACGCGTCCCGCGTGCGACGCCGAGCCGACGGCCTCCGACACCGGGCTGCTGAACCTGCTGGCCACGGGCATCACCGACGAGGCGGCCGCCAAGCGGCTCGGGGTTTCGCTGCGCACGGTCCGCCGTCAGATGTCCGCCCTGATGGAACGACTCGGTGCCTCCAGCCGCTTCGAGGCCGGTTTCAAGGCCGCCCAGCGCGGATGGATCTGACGAGCTCACCGCGACGGACGACAAACGAGCCCGATGCGGCGGCCGCCGGCCGCCGCATCGGGCACCCGGGCAGCAGGGCCCGACGGGAGGTCCCGCAGGGACCGGCCCCGAGCGCACACCCGGTCCGGCCGGCCGTCGGCCCGGCACACCGACCCGCATCCCCGGCGACGGAGGTCTCCTGGCCCGTGAGAGGGTCGGGCGAGTGCGGATGTGGCTTGCGGACGGATACTCGCCCACCGGGCCGCGCTTTAGACTGCGACCGCTCCGAAATCTTACGATCTTTTGGAGGGTGTGCAGGATGAACCGAGCTCTCATGACCGCATGGGTGGCAGCAGCGTTGGTCGTGTCCGGGGGCAGCACCACCGCCTCCGCTGCCGATGCCCCGCCGCGAACCACGCACGGTCCTTGCCAGTACACCCAGACCCCGGACGAGCCGGCGGCGCGGCCGGTTCCCCTGCCGCCCGACCCGCGGCACACCCCCAGTCACGGCACGGTCGACATGGCTGTCCCGACCAGCCAGGGCCCGCTCCCGCTGCGTCTTGACCGGGCGAAGGCGCCGTGCACGGTCCAGAGCTTCGTGCACCTGGCGCGGCACCGGTTCTACGACCGTACGGTGTGCCATCGGCTGACGGCGTATCCGACGCTGAAGGTCCTGCAGTGCGGCGACCCGACCGGCACCGGCGAGGGCGGGCCGGGGTACGAGTACAAGGACGAGCTGCCGGTGGACCTGCCGCCGGCACCGAGCGATCCGACCGGTGTCCGTCGCCTTTACGGGCGCGGTTTGCTGGCGATGGCCAACGCCGGGCCGAACACGAACGGTTCGCAGTTCTTCGTCGTCTACGGCGACTCTGCGCTGCGGCCGAACTACACGGTGTTCGGCACGGTCGGTGCCGCCGGCCTGGAGACGCTCGACAAGATCGCTGCTGGCGGTATCGAGCCAACTTCGCAGGACCCGGCGCCTGTCGACGGCACGCCCGTGCTGCGGACCGAGCTGCTCAGCGTCCGGTCGTCCTGCCGGCCCTGATGGACTGTGGTGCGGTCACCGTGGGTCCAGCTGTGTGCCTGGTCTCACGGTGATGTGAAGTAGCCGTTGCTGAACGCCTCGTGCTGCAATTCGCTGTGACGCGGGGCGGACCGTCGGGCGGGTGGCGCGTCAGGGGCCGCAGGGGCTCCAGTGCCCGGGCAAGGGCCTCAGGCCGCCGGCTCGCGGCTCGGGGATGTCGGGCAACCGGGGCGGAGTTTCCAGCAGGCCGAGACGCTCCACGGTGTCCGCTGCAGCTTCCCAGCGGACGCGCTTCTGGCGTGCCGCTTCGATCTCGTCGAGACCGTGGGGTTCCTCCTCCTCCAGGAGCAGTGGCGCGTTCCGTCCGTCGGGTGTCCAGCCTGACCGACTGCACCGCGCTGCTCGGCGACCGGCGCGGCACCAACGCAGTCTCTGCCAGGCCGCCCCGCCCGCGCCGTCAACCTTGGCCTGGCCCCGGCGTTCATCAACGTCGGCTTTGTGAGCCGCTGCCGCATCTGGAGGTTCGGCGACGAGGCGGAGCTCGCGGTTCCCCGTGAGCTCCCGGCCTGCCGGGCACGTCCGGGGCGCCCTTTCCGTTCTCCGTGGCGGCTCGGGGGCCGTACGAGGGAAATAGTGGACACCGCCGCGTGCCTCGTGATCGTCCAATGCCTGCGCCGCAACCCTGTCCGTAGACGCATCAGCTTCGGCACCAGGGACGAAAGGTTGGTCGAGTGAAGGTCAGCAAGCGGTTCGCCGCGATCAGCATCGCTGCAACGGCAGCGGTGCTCCTCAGCGCCGGCGGCGCCCAGGCCAAAGGCGACGGGGGACTCCTCCCGCTCCTGGGCAACTCGCCTCTCATCCAGATCTGCTACCCGATGGGGCAGGTCGGGCAGGGAAACTCCTTCACGGGTACCCAGAACATCAACTGCGGCCAGAACGCCGAGGTGACGGCACCCACGAACGGCAATGGTGGTGGCGTGGCGGGGGCCGAAGTCGCCATCGGTGACACTCGCGTTGCCCCCGGCACATCCGGAACTGCCATCGCGACCTGCCCACAAGGCAAAGTCGCCACAGGCGGAGGCTTCGGCAGGGCTGAAGGCCCTCCCGTCCGCTACACCTCCTCGTTCCCCCTCCCCCTGGGGAACCCCGACGAACCCCCGACCCAATGGGTGGTCAACGCTGATAACGAGAACCCGGCCGGCTCCGGGGTGTCCAGATACTTCGCGTACGCGGTTTGCGTCGATGCCGCCGGGTAAGGCGTCTGGTTCGTACTGGGGCCGTCAGCGGCATGAGAACATCCCCCTTCCGCTGGTGTGATCAACGTAGTGCACGCCACTGACAGCGCAGAGAACTCCGCCGCTGCGCGGCTCCGCGCCGAGGATGAGCCAGGCCGTGTCTTTCGGATCATCGCGAAAGACACGGACGTCTTCCGTCCTCGGCTGTCGCACAGCCGTACGCGCTGCCTCGGTGGGGCCGAGTCCGTCTCCACGACGATGTCCTGGATGTCGGGCCAGGCCCACTCCGCACCCCGGGTGGCCTACTTGGCGGCCCAGCAGCCCAAGTTGTTCCGGTTCTCCTCCGCCGCCCGGCGCGGCGCGTCCGGCGATCCCAGCAGACCGTACGGCAGATACCCGGACCGGACACCGAGTTCCCACCCATGGACCTGGACGGCGAGGCAGGCCAGGGCGAGGGTGCCGAGGGGGAGGAGGGACCGGGGCGCGGGATCACCGGCATCGGCCTCGACGCTCTCCCGGTACGCGACCAGCCGGGCGACGAGGGCGTCCTCGAAGGCATGCTGGTCGTCGTCGAGGAGTACGCGGAGCAGCCGCTGGTCCGCGCTCAGCGCGTAGCCGACCTCGTCCAGCCGCCGGGCGGCCTCCGCGCGCTCCCCGGCGTCCGGCTTGCGCAGCGGAACCGTAGGCCAGTCGCGGGGCAGATCCCCGGCCGCCTCGGTGAGATAGGGGCACAGGGCGTCCATGGCGGCGAGGTCGGCGGGGTCGGAGACGGAGGTGTACCGGTTGTAGGGCACGCCGTCACGGATAGCGGGCGCGTAGTCGTCGCGCAGCAGCAGCCCGGTGACCCGCTCCCAGTCCCACACATGCCCGCTGACGACACACATCTCGAACGTGTCGAGCCAGGTCCGCGCGGTGGGCGCCTCCTTGACGACGTCCCGGAAGGTGATGGGCCCGTCCCCGAACTCGTCGTCGTCCGGGTCCGTGGTGATCCGCTCCCCGACGAGGGGGAACCGGAGTTCCTGGTCCCCGTTCGGGAAGCACATGATGCTCAGCACTCCGTGCACACACTCCGCGGCGGTGACGGCGACCGTGCCGGCCGCAGCGTCGAGCCCGGGCTCCGTCACCGATCGCGCGGCGACATGGTCGAGCAGTTCGTCCGCCATGGCCCGGATCAGCGTCGGCGAGATGCTGCCGTACCGCAGCGAGTGCCACCGCGTGTAGGCCCGCCCCTCGATGTCGTCGAGCGCCTCGGCCAACCGCTGCTCGGCGACCCGATGGCATGTCACATTCCGCACGTACCCCGTCCCTTCATGAACTCCACGACTGGACGAAGCACGTTATCAACGGGCATTGACAGCATGGCGGCGGCCTTGATGCCGCTGTGGAGGTCAAGCTGCCGGGGCCGGGTCGCGGGGCCGAGCATGGGCTCTGTGGAGAGCCGAGTCGGCCTGACGGTCGCCACATCTATTGAGCCTTCTGCGCTGTGCCTTGCCTGATGAGTAGCGCCGCGGCGGTGTCCGGACCCACGCCGTGGCAGTCAGGCAGCCGCGGAATGTGCTGCCTGATCACGTCGGTGATCTGCTGCTTGAGAGCGGCGATCTCATCATCGAGTTCCTCGACTCGACGGGCGAGCAGTCGCAGGGTGAAGACCGCGGCCGCCGTGGCCGTGCCGGCCGCAGAACTGTGCCGTGTCGTGCAGGCTCGGACCAGTTTGCGCCGCTCGTACAAGTCGGCGTCGCGCACCGCGTACGGTCCGCCCCACTCTCCGGTTACGGATCGCTCAGCCTCTGGTGGCGGTCAGGTGAGGGGACGAGTATGGGACCATGACTCTGGCCCAGCGTGCCCTGGAGCAACTGGTGACCTGGCCCGACCTCACGGCGGCTCCGGCCAGTTGCGGCACAGGCCGGGCACTGCGCTCCCCGTACGACGAGATAGTGCACTTCCACTCGGATCGCGACGTGGACCTGCACCTCACGACGCGTGTCATCCAGCGCTTCTCGGAAGACCTCAAAGTGACGACGGCTGTTCGGCTCGTGCCCGGTTCGCGGTGGGTGACCGTACACCTCGACTGTGACGGTGACGTCGACCTGCTGATGAGCCTGGTCAGCATCGCGCTGCAGGCCCATCAGGCGGTGTGCCCGCCCGTGGACGCACCGCCCGCGGTGTGCAACTTCCGCCGCGTCACGGTGCTGGACCGCGACAATGATCTGGACCACACAGCACCACCAGCTGACGCGAGGGGGAGCCGTGGCGACCGACCCCCGCGAGGAGGAGGCCATTCGTGGCGTCAACGAGCGACTGAAGGCCGCCTACGGCGAGACGCACAGCCCTGACGAGATCACGGCGGTCGTGGCGGGGGCCTGTGCCGCGTTCAGGGCCCGGCCTGTACGAGACTTCATTCCGATCCTCGTCGAGCGCAGGGCGCGGCGGATCCTGGACGGGGCTTCCACGTGATGGCCACGGCTCTGTCAGGCGCCGACGGTAGTCGCCGGCCAACCTCACCCAACTTCGGGATGGCCGGCGAGAACGTCGCGCCAACGCCTGCCGCCGGCGGTTCGCCGACATCCGCGCCGCCCTGAACCGTCGGGCCACCTCCGGTCGCCGGCTCCGGCCTCGATCGGATCGGCGGCTGCGAGCCGGGACTTGCTCACGCCGAGCCCGCTCCTCGGCTGTCGGCCCACCGCCATCGGGCTACCGCAGGGCCTGTTGTGACCGTGCTGGTCATAGCCAATCGGCAGGTGGCCATGACGACGACCAGTCTCGCCTTCTCGGATCGATGAGCCCGAATCGCCGTTGCCGCTCGGCTCAGGTGTCGAGGAGTTCCGGCACGAAGATGTCCTCGCACGTCAGCTTTCGCTTCGACAGGCCCTGCTCGTGGTGGTAGCGCAGGAAGGTGTCGATGGCCTTGCGGTTCGCGGCGACGCCGTAGGGCCACCAGTCGTCGCCGAGCAGCCGACGGTTCTCCTCGAACAGCGTGCTGAACCACGGCGTGATGAGGCTCATGTGCTGCTTCGCGGCGTCGTCGAGGTACTTGCGCTCGGCGAGTTCCTTGGCTTGCGTGAAGGCGTCGTACACGGCCCGTGCGAGGCGCGGCCGATGCGCCAGTTCCCTGCGGATCGCGATGATGTGCATCGGGGGGAAGATCCCGGTGCGGCGGTAGTAGTCGCGCTCCACGGCCTCGTAGTCGGGGAACAGGCGGGCGACCTTCGGGGAGCCGTCCAGCACCGCCTGCGGTACGTCGACGGAGATCAGCGCGTCGATCTCGCCGGATTCGAGCATGGCGCCCAGGGTCTGGCCGTCCTCCGCGCGGCGGACGTCGACGCCGTCCGGGACGGGCTGCGGGACCCAGTCGAAGGCGGGGACGGGGTGGTTGGTGCCGCCGATGACCCAACGGCACCGGTCGGGCGTCACGCCGTACTCGTCCGCCAGGATGCCCTTCGACCAGACCCCGGGGTCGTGGCCGTAGAGCGCGAACTCGCCGACCGTCCTGCCGGCGAGGTCCTGAGGCTTCTCGATCCCGCTCGCGGTGTTCACGAAGATCGCCGAGTGGCGGAAGTTGCGGTTCGGCAGAATCGGCAACGCCAGGAACGGTGCGTCGTCGAGGTCGAAGGTGCGCAGGAAGTAGGTGAGACCGAACTCGGCGAGGTCGTAGTGTCCCTCGACGGCGCGGCGGAAGATGTCCGACACGAGCGGTGCCGTCTCGAACGTCGCATCCACCCCGTCGACCGTGACCCGGCCGTCGAACAGTGCTTCGGTGTGCTCGTAGGCGTAGACGCCGATGCTCAGCTTGGTGCTCATCAGTGGATCTCCTCTCCGGGAGTCCGTGGAGTGGCCCGCTTCCGTAAATGGTCGTTCACTTTAGGGTGGTCCCGGAGCAGTGGAGCTGTCAAGATGAATGTTCATTCACGATGAAGGAGGCGACCATGCCGCGCATCACAGCCGAGCGCCGCGAGGCGAAGCGTGCGGAGATCGTCGCTGCGGCCCGTCGTTGCTTCGCCCGCGACGGGTTCCACCAGACCTCCATGCCGGACATCGCCGCGGAGGCAGGCGTCTCGGCCGGCGCGCCTTACCGCTACTTCACCAGCAAGGAGGAGATCATCCTCGCTATCGCGGGCGACGCGTTCCGGCTGATCTTCGAACCGGTTGAGCGGCTGGCCGAGAGCGCGGACGCCCCGTCCGTCGCGGAACTGGTGGCCGCCGCGCTCGGCACGATCAGCGGCGAGACGGTGCGGGACGCGGCGGGGCACGAGGTCGCAGTGGAGGAACTGCTGCGCTGCGTCGTGCAGACGTGGGCGGAGGTGCTGCGCAACGACGAGGTACGCGGCCCGGCCGCGGAGGGCTTCGAAAAGGTCCGCGCCACTGTCGCCGACGCTCTGCGCCGCGGCCGGGCCGCGGGCACGGTGCCCGCCGCCATGGACCCGGACCGCGCAGCCCGCGTGGTGATGGGGCTGCTGCACGGACTCCTGCTCCAGCGCGTGGCCTTCGGTCTCACGGACACGGCTGGCCTCGCAGACGACCTGCACGTCGGGCTGATCTTGTGATGGGCCACGACTGCGCCAAGGCGGCGCGACACCGGCATCACGGCGGACGGACACTGACGCATTGATCCCCGCGCCGCGCGCGTCGCGGTAGCTCACTGCGTCAGCCGGGACTGGATGAGGGCGGACATGCCGGGAGTGAAGGGGATGTTGATCTCTGCCTCGGGCAGGCACCAGAAGCCCCGGTCGGCGCGCATGAGACGAAGCATGAGACGGAAGCATGAGACGGAAGTCGTGGGCCAGGGAGCTCCTGGCTTCGAGGGCGGAGACTGGAGGAGTGCGGTGGTGGGCGCACCGTGGGGAGTTGGCTCCTAACGCTTCCGTCGACGCCCACCCTTGACAGGTGCTCGGCCGGCAGCCAGCCCGGCCGCCGTGGTCGTGTCCGTCTGCGGACCGGGCCGGTCCGCCGAGACGACCAGGGCGGCGAGGAGCGTGGTGACCGGTACGGAGGCGACCAGTCCGATCGAGCCGACCAGTGTGCGGACGATCTCCTCGGCGACCAGCTCGCTGTTGGCGACCGTGGCCACGCCGCTCTGGGCGATGGAGAAGAGGAGCAGCAGGGGCAGTGCGGCGCCGGCGTAGGCGAGGACGAGGGTGTTGACGACGGAGGCGATGTGGTCGCGGCCGATGCGGATGCCCGCCCGGTACAGTCCGCGCCGGCCCATCGTCGGGTTGGCTTCGTGCAGTTCCCAGACGGCCGATGTCTGGGTCACGGTGACGTCGTCGAGCACGCCGAGGGAGCCGATGATGACGCCGGCGAGCAGCAGACCGCTCATGTCGAGCTTCGGATAGAGGCCGTGGATCAGGCCGGTGCTGTCGTCCGTGTTGCCGGTGAGGGCGGCCCAGCCGATGAACGCTGAGCCCAGGAGGCCGATCAGCGCCAGCGAGAGCAGGGTGCCGAGCACCGCCACCGATGTACGGGCCGACAGGCCGTGGCACATGTACAGCGCGATCAGCATGATGGCGCTCGAGCCGACCACCGCCACGAGCAGTGGATTCGAGCCCTGCAGGACCGCCGGCAGGACGAAGAAGTTCAGCACCAGGAAGCTGATGGCCAGCGCGACCAGCGCCATCACGCCGCGCAGCCGGCCCACCAGCACGACGGCGAGCGCGAAGATGCCGGCCAGCAGGCCCATGGGAAAGCGGCGGTTGACGTCGGTCACCGAGTACTGCAGGTCCTTGGGCGCGGAGGGCTCGTAGGCGGTGACGACCTTCTCGCCCTGGTGCAGCTGCCGCGCCTGGTCGGGCTGCACGATCTCGGTGAACGTACGTCCCTTGTCCTTGCCGGTGTCGATCCGGATCGTGGCCTTGTGACAGGTGCCGTTCGCCTCCTGCTGCGCAGAGGTGCCCTCGGCGGTGGAGGTGTCACCGGTCGGGGTCTCGCCGGAGGCGTTCAGCGACTTGCAGCTCACCTCGAGGACCTTGGTGACCGTGGCCTGCTGGGTCTGCTGGTCAAAGCCGACACCGGTGCGTTTGTGGGGCGGGGCGCCGCCGGGCCAGAGCACGACGAGCCCGACCACGACGGCGGCGGTGAAGGGGATCAGGATTGCCGCGATGACTTTGCGCAGGTGCCGGGAGACGGGGGCGGCGGGGCCGTGGCTGTGGCTGTGTCCGTGGGTGTGCGCCTGTCCGTGACGGTCGGCGCTCGCTCCGGGGCCGTGACCGGAGCCGTGTCCGGCACCGGTCACTGGTGTGTGCCCGTGGCCACTCTCTTCGGAGGGGAGGTAGCCCGCGCCGGCAACGGGACCGTGGCCGGGGTGAGGTATCGGTTCGGGAGGATGCCCGTACCCGTAGTCGTGGCCGTACTCGCTCGCACGACCGTCTCTGGGGCGGGGCGGGTCGCCGACCCGGTTCCAGTCTCCGGCACTCTGCTGGTCAGCGGTTCCCATGCCGTCTCCCTCGCGGTTGTCCGTGCCCCCTCCGGAGCCGGTCCTGCTCGGCGGCTCTGAGGAAGAGTACGGGAACAGCTGTCCCGTGGTCTCAGTCCGAGCAGCGCCGGAAGATCGAGCGTTCCGCTCCCTGTGCCGGGATCATGAACCTCTTTGGCCGGAGGCGGCGCGGCGGTGCGCGGCCGGCTGACGTCATGTGGCTCGTCCAGGGACCTGCCCTGCGCGTACCGGCCCCCATGGGAGGGCCAATCGCACTCTATGGAGAAGCAAAGAATGCGACCGGGTACTGCCCGGTACGACCCGTTCCGGTCTACGTTCCCCCCGCACCCTGTCATGTCACGCTCACCCGGCGTGGCAGGGCGCTGTGAGTGCCATGCTCATGACTGCGCGGTTCCACCGCCGCCACGCGCAATCACGGGCCTGCCCATCCAGTGCGATACCCCACGTCAACCGGAGGCAGTACCCCATGCGTGAGTCACACCCGAGCCGGCGGAGACGGAGTATGCGAAGACTCCTCACCGTCGCCTTCCCCGCCCTCACTCTGATCATCGCCGGTTTCACCGCCGCACCGACGGCCGGCGCCCAGCCCGTAGCGGCCCACCCGCACACCTCCAAGGTCACACAGAACAACAAGGCACTGACCGCCCCCGGGCGGCAGACCTACCACTCCACCGGCAAGGCCGGCCAGAAGGTGCCGACCCAGCACCTGTGCGCCACCGCCGGGCCGGGCCATGCGTCCTGTTTCGCCCAGCGCCGCACCGACATCAAGCAGCGGCTCGCCGCCGCCCTCGCCGCCGCGGCACCCTCCGGCCTCTCCCCGGCCAACCTGCACAGCGCCTACAACCTGCCCACCGCGGCCGGTTCGGGCATGACGGTCGGCATCGTGGACGCCTACAACGACCCGAACGCCGAGTCGGACCTGGGCACCTACCGCTCCACCTACGGCCTGTCCGCCTGCACCAAGGCCAACGGCTGCTTCAAGCAGGTCAGCCAGACCGGCTCCACCACCTCGCTGCCGACCAACGACAGCGGCTGGGCCGGTGAAGAGATGCTTGACATCGACATGGTCAGCGCGGTCTGCCCGAACTGCAGCATCATCCTGGTGGAGGCCAACTCCGCGAGCATGGCCGACCTCGGCACGGCCGAGAACGAGGCCGTCTCCCTCGGCGCCAAGTTCGTCTCCAACAGCTGGGGCGGCTCCGAGGACTCCTCACAGACCGGCGACGACATCTCGTACTTCAAGCACCCGGGCGTCGCGATCACCGTCTCCTCGGGTGACTCCGCCTACGGCGCCGAGTACCCGGCGACCTCCCAGTACGTGACCGCCGTCGGCGGCACCGCGCTCACCACCGCCTCCAACTCCCGCGGCTGGTCCGAGTCGGTGTGGCACACCAACTCCACCGAGGGCACCGGCTCCGGCTGCTCGGCCTACGACCCGAAGCCGAGCTGGCAGACCGACTCCGGCTGCTCCAAGCGCATGGAGGCCGACGTCTCCGCGGTCGCCGACCCGGCCACCGGCGTGGCGGTCTACGACACCTACGGCGGCTCCGGCTGGGCGGTCTACGGCGGCACCAGCGCCAGCTCGCCGATCATCGCCTCGGTCTACGCCCTCGCGGGTGCCCCAGGCGCGAGCGACTACCCGGCGAAGTACCCCTACCAGCACACCGGCAACCTGTACGACGTGACCAGCGGCAACAACGGCAGCTGCTCCCCGTCGTACTTCTGCACCGCCGGCACCGGCTACGACGGCCCGACCGGCTGGGGCACCCCGAACGGCACCGCGGCCTTCACCGCCGGCTCCACCGGCGGCAACACGGTGACCGTCACCAACCCGGGCAGCCAGTCGACCACCACCGGCAGCTCGGTCAGCCTGCAGATCAAGGCCACCGACAGTGGCGGTGCGGCCCTGACCTACAGCGCCTCCGGTCTGCCGACCGGCCTGTCCATCAACAGCTCCACCGGGCTGATCTCCGGTACGGCCTCCACCGCGGGCACCTACCAGGTCACGGTCACCGCGAAGGACTCCACCGGCGCCTCCGGCTCGACCTCCTTCACCTGGACCGTCGGTGGCGGTGGTGGCGGCTGCACCTCGGCCCAGCTGCTGGCCAACCCCGGCTTCGAGTCCGGCAGCACCGGCTGGACCGCGACCAGCGGTGTCATCACCAACGACACCGGTGAGGCGGCCCACGGCGGCTCGTACTACGCCTGGCTCGACGGCTACGGCTCCAGCCACACCGACACGCTGTCCCAGTCGGTGACGATCCCGGCCGGCTGCAAGGCCACGCTCACCTTCTACCTGCACATCGACACCGCGGAGACCACCACCGGCACGCAGTACGACAAGCTGACGGTGACCGCGGGTTCGAAGACGCTGGCGTCGTACTCGAACCTCAACCACAACTCCGGGTACGCGCAGAAGACCTTCGACCTGTCGTCCTTCGCGGGCTCGACGGTCACCCTGAAGTTCAACGGCGTGGAGGACTCCTCGCTGCAGACCAGCTTCGTCGTGGACGACACCGCCCTGACGACCAGCTGATCCCCGCACCCGAACGACCGGTCCCGCACGCGGAAACCGTCCGCGTGCGGGGTACGCCGTACCCACCTGCTCGTGGCTGAACGCCACGAGCAGGCGCCGCCGGCCGCCCGCCGTTCGGAGTGGCGGAAGGCGCGTTCGGAACCGGACACAGACTCGGGCTGCGTCGCCGGCGCGCCCGTTGTGAGCCCCTGGCGTGCCGGGTTACCAACTGCTGTTGGTCACGCCAGGGAGCTCGCCCGCGTGGGCCATCTCGCGTACGCGGATGCGGGACAGGCCGAAGGCGCGCAGGTAGCCGCGGGGGCGGCCGTCCACGGCGTCGCGATTGCGCAGGCGGGTGGCGCTGGCGTCGCGCGGCTGCCGGCGTAGTTCCCGCTGGGCGGCGGCGCGGTCCTCGTCGGAGCTTCCGGGGAACGCGATGATCGCCTTCAATGCGGCGCGGCGCGCGGCGTAGCGGGCCACGATGAGGCGCCGCTGCTCGTTCTTCGCGATCTTGCTCTTCTTCGCCATCAGACCTTCCCTCCCCGGGCGCGGATGCGGGCCACCGCGGCCTCGATACCGATGGTGTCGACCGTCTTGATGCCCTTGGCGGAAAGCACGAGCCGGACGTGGCGGCCTTCGCTCGGCAGCCAGTAGCGCTTGCTCTGGACGTTCGGGTCGAAGCGGCGCTTGCTGCGCCGGTGGGAGTGGGAGATGCGATGGCCGAAGCCGGGCTGTCGGCCGGTGAGTTGGCAGTGGGCGGACATGGCTGTTCCTCCTTGGGTGGATGCAGCAGCACACTAGCGCCAGATGAAAATGAAAACCAATCTCTTGTATGGTGCTGTCCATGGCCCGTAACGAACTGCGCCCGATCATCAAGCTGAGGTCCACCGCCGGTACCGGCTACACCTACGTGACCCGCAAGAACCGCCGTAACAACCCCGACCGGCTGACGCTGCGCAAGTACGACCCGGTCGCCGGCCGCCACGTCGACTTCCGTGAGGAGCGCTGAGCGCCGTGAAACCCGGAATCCACCCCGAGTACCGCCCGGTCGTCTTCCGTGACCGGGCCGCCGACTACGCCTTCCTCACCCGGTCCACGGCCACGAGCGACAAGACCATCGTGTGGGAGGACGGCAACACCTACCCGGTCATCGACGTCGAGATCTCCTCGGCGAGCCACCCCTTCTACACCGGCACCCAGCGGGTCCTGGACACCGCGGGGCGGGTCGAGCGCTTCGAGCGGCGCTACGGACGCGGACGGAGCAAGCGGTGAACCGGGACGAGGCACGGCTGCCGGTCGCGGTCGTCGCCGGGTTGCACGCCGACGCCCGCAGGGCCGCCGTAGACCAGATCCTGCGTACGGTCCCCGGCTCGGTCGCACTGCACCACGACCTGACGTCCGCCGTCGACAGCGCGGTGCACCGGACGGTGCGCGACGCCCACGGCCTGCTGGGCAGTGGCGAGGCACCCCTGGTGAATGACTGCGCGTGCTGCGCGCTGCGCGAGGATCTCGTCCCCGAACTGCTGCGACTCGCGGGGGAGGGGAGGTACCGGCTGGCCGTCGTGGAACTGTGGGACTCCGTCGAGCCCCAGGCCATGGCCGGAGTCATCGCCGCCGCGGGCGCACCGCTGGCCCTGACCGGGGTCGCCACCGCGGTCGATCCGGCACTCGTGCTGCCGTACCTGTCCAACGGCGACGACCTGGCCGACGTCGGCCTCGCCGCCGCGCCGACCGACCAGCGCACGGTCGCCGACACCTTCGCCCGGCAGCTGGAGTACCCCACGGTGATCGCCCTCGGCGACGACGATTCTTGCGACGAGGTCGCCGACGACACCGACCACGCGCTGCTCGCCCAGCTCACACCAGGCGCACGAAGCGTACGGGTGGAGAGCGACGGTGCCCTGGGGGCAGCGCTGTCGGCGGGCTTCGACGTGGCAGCGGCCGCCGCCCGTGTGCATCCCGCGTGCGCGCTGCTGCCGCAGTCGTGCGACGAGCACGGTGTGAGCACCTTCGTCTGGCGGCGCGAAAGGCCCTTCCATCCGCAGCGCCTGTACGCGGCGCTGGAGGACCTGACCTGCGCCGCCGCGCGCAGCCGGGGGCGGTTCTGGCTGGCGGACCGCCCCGACACCCTGCTGTCGTGGGACGCCGCCGGCGGCGCGCTGTGCGTGGAGTCGGCCGGGCCCTGGCTGGCAGCTCTGCCCGACGCCGCCTGGGAGATGGTGCCCGCCGAGCGCCGCCTCGCCGCCTCCGTGGACTGGCACCCGGAACACGGCGACCGCTGCCAGTACCTCACCTTCACCTCGCCCGGCCTGGACCGCGACGGCCTACGGGCCCTGCTCGACTCGTGCCTGCTCACCGACGACGAGTACGCGGCGGGCAGGGACCGCTGGAAACAACTCCCGCACGCCTTTGACGACTTGCTCGACCCCGTGACCTGAAAGAGAGGACCGACCCCACCATGACCCGACGCACAAGCATCCGGCGTCAGACCGCCAAGCGTCAGCGCACCAACCCGCTGGACGCCGCCGGAATCACCTGCATCGACTACAAGGACACCGACGTGCTGCGGAAGTTCATCTCCGACCGCGGCAAGATCCGCAGCCGCCGGGTGACCCACGTGACGCGTCAGCAGCAGCGGCAGATAGCGCAGGCCGTCAAGAACGCACGCGAGATGGCGCTCCTGCCCTACAGCTCCCGATAGGGCGATGGCAACGTGCGGGAGGCAGCCGGACCACTGCGGCTTTTGATGGTCCTACCGGGTGGTCTCGGAGGCGCCGGCTCCTTCCGCTACGCCCGGTACCGGTAGCGGATCCGGCCGCGGGTGAGGTCGTAGGGGCTGAGTTCCACGAGCACCCGGTCGTACGGGAGGATCTTGATGCGGTTCTTCCGGATCTTCCCGCTGATGTGGGCGAGCACTGTGTGCCCGTTCTGGAGCTCCACCTTGAAGGTGGCGTTGCGCAGGCACTCGACGACGGTGCCTTCGGCTTCTACGCCCCCTGATGTTTTGGTCATGGTCTCTCACTTCTCCCGTTCTGTGACGGCGAACACGGTAGGAAACGGTCGCCCGGTGCGATGTGGCGGAGCGTCAGCGGTTGACGAGCTCCAGGGTGCCGGCCATGCGCCGGGCACCGATGCTCTCGAACAGGGCGGTGGCCGCCGCGTTGGACTCGTCCGCCTCGGCCCATGCCGAATCGGTCCCGGAGTGGTGCAGCGAATCCAGCGCGTGGGCCAGCAGCGTCCGGGCGATGCCGCGGCGGTGTCTGTCGGCCCGGACGGCGATCAACCCGATCCGGGGCTGGCGGGTCAGAGGTGCCACCCGGATGAGTCCCACGTACTGGTCCCCGTGCCGTGCCACGGCGTACTTCGATGGGTCGAGCAAGGTGGTGCCCGCCGGGCGTGGCAGCACCTCGGCCGGCATCGTGTGCCATCCGACGGTGGCCTCGACCTCGTCGCGGATGAGGCGGTCCAGGGCGCGCAGCGGGCCCTCCTCCGCCTCGCCGGCGGGCACGATCGTCACTCCGGACGGGGGCCGCACCGAGCCGAGACCGGTGATGTGCGGGTCGGTGGGCACGAGATGGCCCCACTCGCGGCGTGCGGTGGCGAAGCCGGCCCGCTCCCAGGCGGACCTCGTGTCGTGGTCGGTCTCGTCGACGACGGTGTACAGCGGTGTCGGCAGGTCCGTCAGCATCGCGTCGGCGATGCGGTCGAAGACCGCGCCGTGCCACGCGTCGATGCTGACGAAGAGCCGCCCGTCGGGCCGACGCGAAGCGACGCCGCGGCCGACCGTCAGGTCGTCCTCCACGGCGTGCCACTGCGTGTCCGAGACCCGCGTGACCACGACCGGATGGTTGTCCGTGCCCGGAGTGGAATGCACAGAGTTCATAGGTGTTGCCCTTCAGGAGTGCCTTGTCCGAGGCGCTCCCGGCGACACCTGCGTCAATCGCCCACCGTGACGACATGGGGGAGCACCCACATGGATACAGCCTTCATGGGTGTCACCTCCTCGCGTTCTCTCACGGCTGCCCAGACGCTATCAGCGGGGGCCGGTCAGTCCAACGCATTTATCCGGAGCTCTTGGGGTCCCTACCGGGCCGGTCGGCGCCGTGGCCGTGTTCGCCGCCCGACCCGGTGTCTTCAGGGGCCGGCCACGAGTTCGGGATGCTCGTGGTCGCAGGTGTCGTCGATGCCGTAGGTGTCCCAGACGGGGAACGGGTCCGTTGGCGGCAGGCTCTCGCCGTCGGCCATGAGGCAGCCGGTCAGTGCCGCATGCAGTGCGTCCGCGTGCAGGTGCGTGCCGATGAAGACCAGTTCCTGGCACTCGGGGCTGTCGGTGTCGCGTGTGGCTGAGGGCTCGAAGCGCGCGACGGAGCCGGCCTGTGACCACAGGCCCGTCACGTGCGGGCGGCTGGCGAGGGTGAAGAAGCCCTTGGAGCGCAGGATCTGTCCGTATGGGCCGCTGTCGAGTTCCTCGGTCACGAACCTCCACAACCGGCCCGGATGGAACGGCAGTCCGGAGCGGAAGACGGTGGAGGAGATGCCGTACTCCTCCGTCTCGGGGACGTGGTCGCCGTTGAGCTCCCGCACCCAGCCGGGGGCCTGTTGGGCGCGTTCCAGGTCGAACAGCCGGGTGCCCAGTACGTCGCTCACCTTCACGCGGCCGTGGACGGCCGGGACGAGACGCGCGGCCGGGTTGAGGCGGGTGAGCGTGGCCCGCAGCCGGTCGGCGGACTCCTCGTCGACGAGGTCGAGCTTGTTCAGGACGATGACGTCGGCGAACTCGATCTGGTCCATCAGCAGGTCGCTGACGGTGCGTTCGTCGTCCTCGTACTGGTCCAGGCCGCGCTCGGCGAGTTCGTCACCGCTTGCCAGCCCGGGCAGGAAGTTCGCGGCGTCCACGACCGTGACCATGGTGTCCAGGCGGGCGACGTCGCCGAGGGTGGCGCCGTCGTCGCGGGCGAAGGCGAACGTCGCGGCGACCGGCATGGGTTCGGAGATGCCGGACGACTCGATGAGCAGGTGGTCGAAGCGGCCCTCGCGGGCCAGCCGGTCGACCTCCTCAAGCAGGTCGTCGCGCAGGGTGCAGCAGATGCAGCCGTTGGTCATCTCGACCAGGCGTTCCTCGGTACGCGACAGGGCCGCCTCGCCGCCCCGCACCAGGGCCGCGTCGATGTTGACCTCGCTCATGTCGTTGACGATGACCGCGACGCGCAGTCCCTCGCGGTTGCCGAGGACGTGGTTGAGGAGAGTGGTCTTGCCCGCGCCGAGGAATCCGGACAGGACCGTGACGGGCAGTCGGCCAAGGGGATCGGACGTCGTCAACGCTCAGCCCTCGGGGCTCAGCAGCCCGCGCTCGTACGCCTTCACCAGCCGCTGCGGTACCAGGTATGACACTCCGTCGACGGTGACCGGCACGAGTGCCGGCGTGCTCGCCTTCCACTGGGCGCGGCGGTGGCGGGTGTTGCTGCGGGACATCTTCCGCTTGGGAACAGCCATGGGAGTCCTCCTGGTTGGGATGGCGAGTAGAGGCTACATGAAAATGAACACCATTGCTAAATGCCTACGGTTCACGCTCTCCTGAATTCAGAAAACTGTGTACCGTTGGTGGTGTGCTGACTGTCGCTTCCGACATCGAGGTCCTGGTTCGGTTCGGCCGGGCGCTCGCCGATCCGATCCGCTGCCGCATCCTGCTCACCCTGCGGGAGGCACCCGCGTACCCCGCCGACTTGGCCGACGCGCTGGACGTCTCGCGCACCAGGCTGTCGAACCACCTGGCATGCCTGCGTGACTGCGGCCTGGTCGTCACCGTCCCCGACGGCCGACGAACCCGCTACGAACTCGCCGACGAGCGCCTCGGCCACGCGCTCGACGATCTGCGGAGAGCGGTGGTCGCCGTCGAGGGCGACCGCACGTGCGTCGATGCCGACGACAAGGGGTGCTGCTGACCATGAGCACGGAGACATCCCTGTCCCTCGGCCCCGACCCGGCCAGACGCGGCGTGCTTGCCCGGCGGATACGGCTGCTGGTCGCCGCGACGATCAGCTACAACGCCGTCGAGGCGGCCGTCGCCCTTACGGCGGGGACCCTGGCTTCGTCCACCGCGCTGGTCGGCTTCGGCCTCGACTCCGTCATCGAGGTCTCCTCGGCCGCCACCGTCGCCTGGCAGTTCTCCGCCCGCGAGCACGCGGTGCGCGAGGCCCGGGAGAAGACCGCGTTGCGGGTCATCGCGCTGTCGTTCTTCGCGCTCGCCGCCTACGTCACCGTCGATGCCGTGCGGGCCCTGACCGGCACGGGTGAGGCCACGCGCTCCCTGCCCGGGATCGTGCTGGCTGCCCTCTCGCTCGTGGTCATGCCGGTCCTGTCGGCGGCCCAGCGCCGCGCCGGACGGGAACTCGGCTCCGCGTCGGCCGTGGCCGACTCCAAGCAGACCCTGCTGTGCACCTATTTGTCGGCGGTGCTGCTGGCGGGTCTGGTCGCGGGCGCCGTGTTCGGCTGGTCGTGGGCCGATCCGCTGGCGGCCCTGGTCATCGCCGCGGTCGCGGTGAAGGAGGGGCGCGGCGCCTGGCGTGGGGAGGGGTGTTGTGCGACGCCGGCGGCCGTAGCGCCGGGTGCGGGCCGGCGGGAGGCGGATGCCTGCGGCTGTGCTGCGGGGTGCGGCTGCTGCCCTTGACGGAGACCACACCGGAGGGGGAGTGGTGCCGGGGTTCACCGGGGCTCGTCCGCCGCCTGTCGTCGGCCGCAGTCCGGGCACACCCCGGACAACTCCACCGTGTGCCGGACGTTCGCGAACCCGGAGGTCTGCGCGATGGTGTCGGCCCAGTCTTCCACCGGGCCGGAGTCGACGGGGCGGCTCAGGCCGCATTCGGTGCAGATGAGGTAGTGGCGGTGTTCGGGTCCCGGGCGGTAGCGGAAGAGGCGTTCACCGCTGGTGTCGCGGACCATGTCGGCCCGGCCGACGCCGGCCAGGCCGGCCAGTGTGCGGTAGACCGTGGAGAGGCCGACCGGTGAGCCGTCGGCGGCGAGCTGGTTGTGGAGGGTTTGGGCGCCGACGAAGCCGTCGGCCCGGATGAGTGCCTCGACCACGGCGGTGCGTTGCTGGGTGAGGCGGCCGATCAGCGTGACGTCGTGCGACGGGGTGGGGGTGCACTGGCGGTCGGGTGCCATCGGGTGCCTTCGCTCATGTGCCGGTGGGGGCGGCGGTGTGCATACGGGGACCGGGAACCGGGTGTCGTATCAGGAAGGTGGCGGCGTATACGGCCGTGGCGGCGGCCATGATGGCGAAGCTGGGCGGCATCTTCGGCACCGCGTACGACGCGAACAGCCCCGCCCACATCTCCAGCACCGCCAGGCCGGCGGAGAGTGCCAGCGCACGGTAGGGGCGGTCGGTGAGGCGGATCGCGGCGCCCGCGGGGGCGGCGAGCAGGCCGAGCAGGAGGAGGGAGCCGACCGCTTGGGTGGCCTCGGCGGCGCTGATCCCGGCCAGGGCGAGGAAGCCGTATCCGAGCAGGCGGACCGGTACTCCACGGGCCGCGGCCACGGCCTCGTCGAGCGTGGCGAACAGCAGTGGTCGGGCGATGAGGACCACCAGCAGGCCGACCCCGGCCGCCACCAGAGCGGCGACGACTGCGCTACTGGAGGAGATGCCGAAGACGGAGCCGAACAGCACACTCACCCCGGCGGTGCCGTTGGTGGTGCTGCGGGAGGTGGTGTAGAGCGTGATGAAGAAGGCGCCCAGGCCCAGGATCCAGGAGAAGACGCTCCCTATGACCACGTCGTCGGGCCGGGCCTTGCGGCCGAGGGTGCCGAAGAGCAGCGCCATGGCGATGGTGGCGGCGAACAGGCCGAGGCGAAGGTCGGCGCCGAAGGCGAGGGCGGCCATCGCGCCGGTGAAGGCGACATGGCTGAGCGCGTCGCCGGTGAAGACCTGGGCCCGCAGCACCAGGAAGTAGCCGACCAGTCCGCAGGCCGCGGCGATGGCGGTACCGGCGAGGAAGGCGTGCAGGAAGAACGGGTGGGACAGCGGGGAGGCGGCGAGCAGGACGGTCATGCGATCACCTCCTTGGCGGTGGGCGTGGCCCCGGCCCGGGTGCGACCGAGTGCCTCGCGCAGCGAGCGCTGGCCCAGCGCGAGCAGGTATCCGGCGAAGGCGATGGTCGTCACGAAGAAGCCCAGGGGGTAGGGCGAGTAGTAGGCGGCGGTCAGCCCGAGCCAGGTCGCGGCGAAGGCCAGCAGGACGGCCAGCACGAGGCTCAACGCCGGGCGGGCGGTGAGGACTTGCGCGGTGGCGGCCGGGATCACCATGAGGGCGAAGACCAGGAGGGTCCCGGTGATCTGGCTCGCCTCGGCGGTGGCCGCACCGAGCAGGACGAGGAAGACCACCGACAGGGCGCGGACCGGCACCCCGCGCCCGGCGGCCACCTGCGGATCGACGGACGCGAACAGCAGCGGCCGACCGATCAGCGCCAGCACCGCGAGCACCACCGCGCCGACCACCGTCAGCACCGTCACCTGGGAGGAGGTGATCCCCAGGAAGGTGCCGAAGAGGATGGTCTGCGGCCCCTCCAGCAGCCCCCGGTACAGGGCGGTGAACAGGAACCCGGACGCGAGCAGGAACGCCTGCACGGTCCCGGTCAGCGCCGACTCCTCGTGCTCACCGCCGCCCCGCAGGGCGGCGATGACCAGCGCGGCGGCCACGCACAGCGTGAAGTAGCCGTAGACCGCGCTGAACCCGAGCAGGAGCGTCCCGGCGGCGCCGGGGAAGGCGACGGCGGAGACGGTGTGTGCGGCGAACGTCTGCCGCCGCAGTACCACGAACCACCCCACGACCGCGGAGACCACGGCCACGACCCCGCCGGCGCGGAACGCGTTGACCATGAAGGGGTAGGACCACATGTCCTGGAAGTCGGTCAGGAGGTTCCACGACCAGGTGGGTGCCCCTGTCTCAGCCAGCAGCATGACCGCTCCCCGGGGTGTCGTGGCGGTCGGTGTGCACGGCCGGTGCCTCCGGCTGGCCCACCACGACCAGCCGCCCGTCCGAGGTCCGCAGTACCTCGACCGGTGTGCTGTACAGCCGGGTCAGGGTCTCGGAGGTGATGACCTCGGTCGGTGTGCCGGTGGCGGCGCCGCCCCTGGCCAGGTACACGACCCGGTCCAGGTGGTGGAGTATCGGGTTCACGTCATGGGCGACCATGACCACCGAGACGCCTTCCTGGTGGCAGATCCGCCCGATCAGCGCCGCGACGGCGCTCTGGTTGGGCAGGTCGAGACTGTCCAACGGCTCGTCCAGCAGCAGTAGTTCGGGCCTGCGGACCAGCGCCTGGGCGATCAGCAGCCGCTGCTGCTCGCCGCCGGAACACTGCCCGATCGGCCGGTGCGCGTACGCCGACGCCCCGACCAGCTCGATCACCTCGTCCACCCGCGCGCGGGCGGCCCGCCGACGCGCACTCGGGAACGGCAGCGGAACCCCCCAGCGGTCGCCGTCCAGGCCCATGCGCACCACGTCCACGCCGCGGATCCGCAGATTGGCGTCGAAGCTGCGGCGCTGCGGCAGATAGCCGATGCGCTCGTTGGCCTGCCCGGGCCGGGCGCCGAGCACCCGAACCTCGCCGGCCGCCGCGGGCAGGGCGCCGAGCAGGACCTTGATCATGGTGGACTTGCCGACGCCGTTGGCGCCGAGCACGGCGGTGAACTCGCCGGCCCCGATGCGAAGGTCCACCCCCGACCACAACGTACGGCCACCGACCCGCACGGCGGCACCGTGCAGGGCGACCACCGGATCGCTTCCTGTTCCTGTGGCCGTGTCGTGCCCTCCGCTTCGACGGCTGGGGACGGTGTGGCCGCTGGTGTGTGTGACGGCTTCTCGGGCCTTCGCTATCGGGTTCATGGCTTCAGCTCACTTCCCGGTGGCCTTGGCCAGGGCCTGCTCGATGCCCTGCAGCTGGGTGGTCTGCCACTGCTGGAAGGAGGCCCCGGCGGGGGTGAGGGTCTCGGTCACCGTGGCGACCGGGATGCCCTGGGCCTTGGCCTCCTTGACCTGCGCCTGCACGTCCGGCGTGGAGTTCTGGGAGTTGTAGACGTAGATCTTGATCTTCTTGTTCTTGATCTGCTGGTCGATGGTGGCCTTGTCCTTGGCCGTGGGGTCGGAGCCCTCGCTCATCGCGTCCAGGAACGTCTCCGGGGTGAGCATCTTCAGCCCCAGGCCCTCGGCGAGCGGCGTGACGATGGACTCGGAAGCGCCGATCGGGGTGCCGGCGTACTTCGCCTTGATGTCGGCGATGACCTTGTTGTAATCGCCGAGCGTCTTCGTCTCGAAGGTCTTCTTCTGCTGGTCGAAGTAGGCCGCGTCAGCCGGGTCGATCTTCTTGTAGTCGGCGGTGATCTTCTCGATGACCTGGCGGACGTTGTCCGGGGAGTACCAGCGGTGCGGGTTGCCGCCCGGCTTGATGCCGACCAGGTCGCCGACCTTCAGATCGGTGCGTCCGCTGCCGGGGTTGGCGGCCAGCAGCTTGTCGGCCCAGGCGTCGTAGCCGATGCCGTTGACGATCGTGTACTGGGCGCCGGCCACGGTGCGGGCGTCTGCGGCGGTCGGCTCGTAGTCGTGGGGGTCGGCGGCCGGGTTGTTGATGATGCTGGTCACCTTCGCGTGGCTGCCGCCGAGCTGGGAGGCGATGCTGCCCCAGAAGTTCTCCGCCGCCACGACTTGGATCGTCTTGCCCGAGCCGCGGCCGCTGCCGGTCGTGGCGGTGCCAGTGGTATGCGGGGAGGACGTCGAGCAGGCGGTCGCCGTCACGGCCGTCAGGGCGGCCGTCGCGGTGACCAGTGCGATCCTCGCGGTCGGCCGGGCGGAACGGGTGGCGGGGGCGGTGGACATGCGGGAGCTCCTTCGGGCGATGCCGGGCGCGCGGCAGGCACGGGCCGGCGGCGGGGCGACACTTCCACGCTAGATAGAAACGATTTTCAGATCAACGGTAAATGAAAACCGTTGCCATCTCTTGACCGGCTGTACGACTGCGGTCGCGGGTAAACCGACCTGAGGGCGGGAAGGGTGCTCTACGGCGCGCCGCGGGGACTGGGAGGCCGTGCCCGGAAGAGCCGGGCCCGACCGTGCTGGGGGAGGGCCGGGTATGGGCGGGCAGCCCTTGTATCTCGCACCACGGTTGGGGGAAGGGCTGCGCTCGCTGCTGGAGTCCCGCGAGTTGCTGCACACCCTCGCCGACGCTCTCGGCTCTCCGCTGAACATGGTCGTGCCCGAACAGCTCGCCGCCAATCTGCAGCAGTTCCGGTCGGTGTACGGCAGACGTCGTCTGCCGGGGCAGGTGTTCTTCGCTCACAAGGCCAATGGGTCCAGTGCCCTGCTGCGGCGGTTGGCGGCCACCGATGCCGGCGTGGACGTCTCGTCACTGGGGGAGCTCCAGCACGCGCTCGGCGCCGGCTTCACCCCCGACCGCATCACGGCCACCGGCCCGAAGAACCCGGAGTTCCTGTGGCTGGCCGCGCGCAGCTCGGTCACCGTCGCTGTCGACAGCCGGGACGAGCTGGATCAACTCGCCCTGCTCATCGGCAAGTTCGCACTCCCCCGCAGTCGTGTCCTGCTCCGGCTGTCGGGGTTCGAGGCGTCCGGCGTGCGGGTGCTGAGCCGACGCAGCCGTTTCGGAACGCCGCTGAAGGAGCGGCAGGGGCTGCTGGAAGCGGTCGAACGATACGGCGATGAAGTCGAGTTGACGGGTGTGGCCTATCACCTGGACACGACGAGCGTCACGGAGAAGGCGACGGCGTTGGAGGGCTGCCTGCGGGTTCTGGAGGAGTGCCGGAGCCGGGGCCTGCGACCGTCGATCGTGGACGTCGGTGGTGGATTCGGCGTCGACTACCTGGACGACGGTGAGCAGTGGGAGCGGTACACGACCGAGCTGACCGGCGCGGTTCTGGGCACCCGGCCTCCGCTGACCTGGGGCGGGTACGGCTATGGGTTGCGAAACGAAGGCGGCACGCTCCGCGGATCCCTCGGCCTCTACCCGGCCCACCGCCCGGTCGCCGGGCCGCGCTACCTGGACGAACTGCTCGCGCACCCGGCCTCATCCCTTGGCGGCCGGCCCCTGGCCGCGCTGTTGCTGGAGCACCTGTACGACCTGCACGTGGAGCCGGGCCGGGCCCTGCTGGACCAGTGCGGGCTGACCCTGGCCAGGGTGCTGGAGGTGCGTGAGACGGAGAGCGGCGGCGAGCTTCTCGTACGGCTCGCGGCCAAGGCCGACGACATCGCCCTGGAGGAGCACGGGGTGCTCATGGACCCCGTAGTCGTTCCCAGGGATCCGGCGCGGGCGGGCGCGGGACCGGTCGCCGTGCACCTCTTCGGGACCCTGTGCCTGGAAAGCGATCTGATCACACGCCGGACCGTGTTCCTGCCGCGCCGGCCCGAACCGGGCGACCTGGTGGCGTTCGCCAACACCGCCGGCTACTGCATGGACTTCCACGCCACGCACGCCCAGCGGCAGCCGGCCGCGCACAAGGTCGCCGTATGGCAGGAGGGCGGCGCGTGGCGCTGGTGCCTGGACGACCAGTACTGGCCGACTGCATCCATGGGTGGGGTGGGGTACGACGTGGGGGGAGTGCAGTGAGGTACGACAGCATCACCGAGGCCATCGGTAACACGCCGCTGGTGCGTATCGACCCGGCCGTGCACGGTCTGCGGCACATCGATCTGTACGCCAAGCTGGAGCTGCTCAATCCGTTCGGGTCGGTCAAGGACCGGGCCGCCTGGAGCATGGCAGGTCCGCATCTGGCCGATGCGGCGGCGCGTGGCAGCCAGGTCGTGGAGCTGTCCAGTGGCAACACTGCCAAGGCCCTGGCCGTCCTCGCGGGGATGCACGGACTGACCTTCAAGAGCGTCACCAACCGGATGCGTGTCCCTGAGATCAAGGACCTGCTCCTGCTGCTCGGCGCGGAGATCGAGGAGCTGCCGGGACAGAGCGAGTGCCTGGACCCCACCGCCACCGACGACCCGCTGACCCTCTTCCACCGGGCCCTGTCCGAGCCCGGCAGCGCCTACCTGCACACCGACCAGTACTTCAACCCGCGCAACACCGGGGCCCACCTCGCCGGCACCGGACCGGAGATCGTCAAGGACCTCGACGGCCGCGCTCCGGACTGGTTCATCGCCTGCGTGGGGACTGCGGGTTCCTCCACGGGTGTCGCCCGGGTGCTGCGGGAACACGAACCCGCCGTACGGGTCGTCGGGCTGGTCGCGGCCAAGTCCGACTTCATCCCCGGCATCCGCACCATCGACGAGGCCCACCAGGTGGGTCTGTTCGACCCCGGCACCTACGACTCGATCGAGGCGGTGAACTCGGACCAGGCGATCGAGGGGATGCTGACCCTGAACCGCCGCTGCGGGATCCTGGCCGGGCCCACCGGGGGCGCCGCCTACTTCGGCGCTGTGCGCACGCTGAAGGCCGTCGACATCGAGGCGACAGAGCGGCAGACCGCCGTCTTCATCGTCTGCGACCGCGTCGAGAGCTACCTGAGCTACGTACGGCAGCGCCGCCCCGACCTGTTCGGCCGCCCCCGCCGCGCCAACTCGCCGGCCGACCTCACCGACGCCGAGGTGCAGGCGGCGCCCGCCATCGGTGTCACGGACGCCCAGACGTGGATCGCCACCGGCAACCCCCTCGTGGTCGACCTGCGCAGCCCCTTCGCCTTCGCCGCCCTGCACATCGACGGCTCGGTCAACATCGTCGACGAGCTGTTCGAGGAGCTGCTGCACGGCGGCCTGCCCTTCAGCCGCAGTCGTCCGGTCCTGCTGGCCTGCCCGGTCGGCGAGAAGTCGGCCCGCTACGCCGCGCTGCTGACGCGGATGGGCCACCCGGACGTACGCAGCCTGGCCGGTGGCATCATCGCCTGGCGCGACGCGGGCGCCCCTCTGGTACGAGACTGACCACCCATGACGACGTGTGCCGACAACGCGGCCGTCATCGAGGAGTTGAGGGAGTGGCAGCGTGCACTGCGCGTCCAGTTCCCGATCGTCACCGGGCACCCGGACCTGGCGTACCTCGACAGCGCGGCCACCTCCCAGAAGCCCCGGGCGGTCCTCGACGCCGTGCAGACGTACCTCACCACGACCAACGCCAACGCCGGACGCGGCACGTACCCATGGGCCAACCGCACCACGGCCTTGGTCGAGCAGACGCGTGACCGGATCCGTCGCTTCCTGGGCGACCCGGCTCCGCAACAGTCGGCCGTGCACTTCACCAGCGGCACCACGGAAGGGCTGCGCACGATCGCCCGCGACTGGCTCCCCGGGCTCCTCTCGGACGGCGACGAGGTCGTCGTGCCCGTCGCCGATCACCAGGCCAACATCGAGCCCTGGCTGGAGACCCAGCGGCAGCTGGCCCGCCAGGGCACGCACGTCCGCATCGTGCCGATGCCCTACCAGCGGGCATCCGGCGACTACGACCACAACGCCCTCGCTCACCTCGCCGGGCCGCACACCAGGTTCGTCGCCGTCACCCACGTCCACCACGTCTACGGCGGCGACATGAACATCCACCGCATCCGGGAGGCGGTCGGCCCGGACGCGGTGATCTGCCTGGACGCCGCCCAGGGCATCGGCCATCTGCCGGTGTCCGTGGCCGGCCTGGACGTCGACTTCGTCGTCTTCTCCGGGCACAAGGCCCTGGCCCTGCCTGGCTCGGGGGCCGTCTGGGCCCGCCAGGAGCGCGGCCCGCAGTTCGTGCCCGGCGGCTGGTCGGGCACTCCCAACACCGTCGGAATCGTCTCCCTGGCCGCCGCCCTGGACTGGCTCCAGGACGCCGGTACGGACCGGATCGAACGGTGGACGGTCGCCCTGGCGTCCCGTCTCACCGACGAGCTGCGCCGCCTGGACGCCTACGAGGTCCTCGGCTGCCAGACCAGCCTGGCCGCCGACTCACCCGTCCAGCGGCGCCAGGGCATCGTCACTTTCCGGCACCGTGAGATCGGCTCCGGCGACCTGGGGTTCATCCTCTTCAGCCACGGCTTCATGGTCCGCTGCGACCACCACTGTCAGGGCAGCGCGGGGGAGGAGCACGAGTCGGTGAGGGTGAGCCTGCACGTCTACAACACCGTCGAGGAGATCGACCGGCTGCTGTGCGTCCTTGCCACTCTCGGGTGACAGGACGCCCGCCGAAAGGTAATGGAAACCGTTTCCATGTAGGGTCGGAGGGGAGGAATCGCAGCGCGAGACGGCAAGGTGGAACGACCGGATGGGACTCAGCCTGGCGACGGCCGAGAAGTGGGTGGAACGCTGGGAACTCCAGCAGCAGCGCTACGCCGTCGACCGTGAAGACCGCTTCACCGTGATCGCCGACGTCGTCGAGCACATCACCGTGGGCCGCACGGACCGGCCCCTGGTCGTCGACCTCGGCTGCGGCCCCGGATCGCTTGCGGCCCGCCTGGCCCGCAGGCTGCCGCACGCGGACATCGTGGCCGCGGACCAGGACCCCCTGCTGCTGGAGCTGGCCCGTACCCATCACGCGGACGTGGCCCGCTACGTCGACACGGTGATCGGCGAGGACGGCTGGACGCAGGCCCTGGCCCTCGACCGCCCCCTGGACGCGGCCGTTTCGACGACCGCCCTGCACTACCTGGACCCGAACACGCTGCGCCGCGTCTACCGGGAACTCGCCGCGCTGCTGCGGCCGGGGGGCGTCCTCGTCAACGGTGACCACTTCCCGCAGAATGACGCCGTGCTCGCCGGGGTGGCGGGGTACGTGGGGCGGCGTCGGGCCGAGCGGCAGCGGGCCTCCGCCCAGGAGGACTGGGCTTCCTGGTGGACGGCCGTCGCCGAGGACGCCGAGCTGGCCGACCTGCTCGCCGAGCGTGGCCGGCGGCAGCCGGTCACCGGCACCGACAGCGCCGCCCGCCTGTCCCTGTCGGACCACATCCGCCTGCTGCGGCAGGCGGGGTTCGGGCGGGCCGGCGCCGTCTGGCAGTACGGCGACAGCTGCGTCGTCGTCGCGATCCGCTGACCTTGCGCGTGGCTCAGCAGTCGCGGAACTCCGGTGACTGGTTGAGGATCTGTGCCCGGAGCGAGGTGAAGCGGGTGTGGGTGTCTCCGCCGCGCGCCTCGGGGCGGAAGGCGGCGACGCGGTGGCAGTTCTGGAAGGCGAGGGCGATACCGAAGTGCCGTTCCAGGCTGCCGCGGATGGCGTCGCTGGACAGGGCGCGGAGCAGCTGGCCGCGTTCCTTCTCGGAGGGCGGCGGTGTCTGGTTGTCCGCGAACTCCGCGGTGCCGCAGCGCAGGTCGCGGGCCAGGCGGGCGATGAGGTCGTAGGCGTACGGCAGGGACGTGCGTACCGTTTCCACGAAGTCCTCCTCTCGCACCTCGCCGTTCTCGGCTTCGGCGAGCAGCTGCGGGGAGACGTCGAGTGACATGAAGGGCTGTCCTGTTCTCTGGTTCTTGGGTCGGTGGGGGATCAGGCGGGGGCGGCCAGTGCCGCGGGACCGTGCTGGAAGTCCGGGTCGACCTGGGTGTTGAGGTCCTGGCCGGTGGCCTCGTTGGCCCAGGCGGTGGCGTTGCGCAGGTGGAACTCCACGGCGTGCTTCTGGAAGGACGCCCAGTCCTTGGTGCGGGCGTCCACAGCCGCGCGCAGCAGGTCCAGGGTGCGGGTGTTGTGCGGCTCCAGCTCGCCGTGACCGCGGCCCTGTTCCTGGGCGCGGACGTACGAGGACTGCTCGCAGTGGGCGATGAGGCCGTCGCCCACGTGGCTGTGAAGGAAGCCGAGGTCGTCGTCGCCGGTGACCTTGTTGCCGACGACGGCGACCGGGATACCGAACTCGGCTGCGTGGTCTCGGTACTGGCGGTAGACGGAGACGCTCTTGCGGGTCGGTTCGACGACCAGGAACGTCATGTCGAAGCGGGTGAACAGACCGGAGGCGAAGGCGTCGGCGCCAGCGGTCATGTCGACGACGACGTACTCGCCGGGGCCGTCCACGAGATGGTTGAGGTACAACTCGACCGCGCCCAGCTTGGAGTGGTAGCAGGCCACTCCGAGGTCGCTCTCCTCGAAGGCGCCGGTGACCATGAGCGGGACGCCGCCGACCTCCTGCACGTGGTGGTGGTGGATCTCGTCGTCACCGAGCAGGCGCAGAAGTCTGGAGCCGCGTCCGGGTGGGGTTGTCTTGACCATGGCGTCGCGGGACGGGATGCGCGGATTGGTGCCCCGCAGATAGTCCTTGATCTCGCCGGTGCGTGCGCTGAGCGGGGGAGCGGCGAAGAGCTCGCCCTCGTCGAGGCCGAGGCTGTATGCCAGGTGTTGATTGATGTCGCCGTCGATGGCGACGACCGGCGCACCCGAGCGCGCCAGGTGACGGGAGAAGAGAGCGGACAGCGTCGTCTTGCCGCTGCCACCCTTGCCCACGAAGGCAACACGCACGGCTAACCACTCCTATTGAAAATGGATGTCATGAGCATAGGCTGGGGGTGTGGCGGGTCGATGTCAAATCGCTCGCATACCCAACTGCCCAGCCGCAGAAGCGAGTTGTGTCATCCGTGGCGCAAACAGGGCATGCCTTTGACCCATACGGAGGAGATGTAGCGATGAGCGATGCCGCAGGCGGCCATGGGGGCCGCCCTTTCACCCTGGTCGTTTGCGGCTCCTGTCGTGCCGCCCCGACCGGGCAGGTGATGAGCGGGCTGCGCCGCGCGGTTCGGGGCTGCCCTCAAGGAGTCATGGTTTCCACCGGTTGTCTTGGAATGGTGCTGCACTGTCGGAGCGGCCGGGGGCTGCATGCCGCCGTGCAGCCGTGCGGAGTCGACCGCAGGCCCAGTGGTGTCGTCGTACGCCTCGGCCCGCTGGTGACGGAAGCCGACGCCGAGGCGGTGGGGGCGTGGCTGCGGGCCGGGATGCCCGACGACGGCACACTGCCCGACCGGCTCCGCGCGGCCCCGGCGCCCCAGCGGATCGCCCACCTCAACTGACGGGCTGGTCGCGCACGCCGAGGCGGAGGTGCTCGATGTGGTGGACGGCCTGGTCGAGGAGTTGGGCGACGTGGTCGTCGTAGAGGCTGTAGACGATGCGCCGGCCGTCGCGGCGCCCGGTGACCAGGCCGAGGGCACGCAGCAGGCGCAGTTGATGGGAGACGGCGGACTGTTCCATGCCGACGGCGCAGGCGAGTTCGCCCACCGGATACGGGCGCTGCCGCAGGGCGGTGAGGATCAGCAGGCGGGACGGCGTGGCCAGGGCCTGGAGCGTCGTGGCGACGGAGGCGGCGGTGGCCTCGTCGAGCCGGGCGGCCGCGAGGACGTCGCAGCCGCCCGGCTCGATGTCATCGGCATGCACGAGCGCGGGCCTCGCGCGGTGGGCGGATGAACTGGAGAGCCAGGGCGGCGGGCGGTTCGGCGATGCCGGGTCCGCCCTGCGCTGCCCAGCGCAGCAGGTCGTCGGTGCTGTCGTCCTCCATGGCGAAGCCGACCCAGACTGCGCGGGCCCCGGCCCGGCGCCCGGCGGTGGAGGGCTGGACGACGATGACGTTGGCCTGGTCGCAGGGGCCGAGGCAGTCCGTCGTACGGAGCTGGAAGCCGTACTGTGCCGCGCCGGCACGCAGGCGCTCCAGTTGCCAGGCGTGGTCGGTGCCGATGGGTGTCCCCCCGGTCGAGCGAAGCCGAGAATGGGGGAGCTTGCGGGGGTTGCCGCAGCAGCAGCCCCGGCACACGACGAGGGTGCAGGGGCGGGGAGCGGCCGCCCGGATCACGGAGCGGTTCACAGCGCGGTCCGGGACGGGACGCCGTACGTCCGGATCCGGCCGTCCCGCCAGGCGACGGCCAGCAGGTGCTGGCCTGGCCAGGCCAGTGCGGCGACCGCCTCGCCGGTGCCGTCCAGTTCGCGCGCCGGGCGCAGGCGTGCCTGCGGCCGCCCGGCCGTGGCGTGCCACAGGGCTACGGTGCCGTCGGCGCCGCCGCTGGCGAGGTGCCCGGCCGCGCCCGGCCGCCAGGCGAGCGCGGTGACCGTCTCATGGCAGCGCAGGGAGCGCGGCGCCGTGCCCTCCGGGCCCTTGCCGGAGAAGTCCCACACCGTCACGTCGGGTGCGCCGTCGGCGGCCAGCCAGAAGCCGGTGTCGTCGAAGGCGAGGCGGGAGACCTTCTCCGGGTAGCCGGACATGGTGAGTTCGCCGCCGTCGCGGGCACGCCAGATATGGATGGAGGCGTCCTGGTTGCCGCTGCAGATCCACCTGCCGGTGGGTGCGACGGCGAGTGCGAGGTGGGAACCGACGTAGGGGTAGGTGGCGACCGGCTTCTCGGTGTGCCGCTCGTGGCAGCGCACGGCGCCGTACGCCGCCACGGCCAGGCGCCGCCCCTGCCGCATCCAGGCGAGGTCGGTGGCGGTGGACGCGGCGGGTTCCGTGCGCCACAACTCGCCTCCGTCCGTGTCGAGTACGAACGCGCGGCGGCCGGAGGCGACCGCGACCCGGGTGCCGTCGGCCCAGGCGGCGGCGGCCGACCAGGCACCGGACTCCCGCACCGTCGTACGCCCGTCGGAGCGGCGCCACAGTGCGTACCCCAGGGGGCCGGTCGCCACCACGTGCCCGGCATCCGGGGAGAGCGCGACCGCGAGTGCGCCTCCGGGAAGGTCGAACGCCCCGATCTCGGCGCCCATCGCCGCGTCGAGAACCTTCACCGACCCCTCGGCCCCCGCGACGGCGACCAGATCACCCCGTGCACTGAGCGCGACGGGTGCGTCGTCGACGCAGGCCTCCCAGGCGAGCGGGGACTGCGCCGTCGTACTCACGCGGCCGCTCCCGCCGTGGCCAGGCAGTCGGCGAAACCGCGTTCGAGGGCCTCGCGGTCGAGGTCGCGGCCGATGAACACCAGCTTGTTCGTGCGGGGTTCGTCCTCCCTCCAGTCGCGTCCGAAGGTGCCGTCCAGCAGCATGTGCACGCCCTGGAAGACGTACTGCTTGGGTGCTCCGGCGATGGCGAGGATGCCCTTTGAACGGAAGAGGTCGACGCCCTTGGTGCGCAGCAACCGGCCGAGCCAGGCGTTGAGCCGGTCCTCGTCCAGCTCTCCGGTCAGCTCGATGCCGACCGAGGTGACCGTGGTGTCGTGCTGGTGCTCGGTCTCGGTGAGGAAGGCGGGGTCGTCGGCGAGCACCCGCTCCAGGTCGAACGCGCCCACGTCCAGGACTTCGTGGAGATTGATGCGTGCGTGCTGTGCGGGGATGATCCGCACTCCGCCGTTGATGGCCCGGATGCGGCGCACGACCTGTCCGATGGTCTCCTCGTCGGCCAGGTCGGTCTTGTTGAGGACGACGCGGTCGGCGAAGGCGATCTGCTCGACGGCCTCGTTCTCCACGCCCTCCGGCTTGACCTCGTCCAGGTGCTGGAGCACGTGGGCGGCGTCGACGAGGGTGACGATGGCGTCCAGCCGCAGCTGGGCGGCGATCTCGTCGTCCATGAAGAAGGTCTGCGCGACGGGCGCGGGGTCGGCCAGTCCGGTGGTCTCGATGAGGATGTGGTCGAACTTCTCGCGGCGCCGCATGAGCGCACCCAGGATGCGGATGAGATCTCCGCGCACGGTGCAGCAGATGCAGCCGTTGTTCATCTCGAAGATCTCTTCCTCGGCGTCGAGGACGAGGGCGTCGTCGACGCCGACCTCGCCGAACTCGTTCTCGATGACCGCGATCCTCATGCCGTGGTTCTCGGTGAGGATGCGGTTGAGGAGGGTGGTCTTGCCGGAGCCGAGAAAGCCGGTCAGAACGGTGACGGGCACCCTCCCCCAGACTTCGTTCGGGGGTGCTCCCACGTCGCGCGGCTCGCCGGGTTCGAGGGTGGTCAAGTCGGTCTCCTAGTCGTGCTGTTCAGGTGTGGCGAGGAGGGCGGCCCGCAGGTCGTCCTCGGTGATCTGGTCGGCGGGTCGGTGCAGCGTCCAGCGGCGGGCGTCGCCCTCCATCGGCAGCACGACGACGACGGTCTCCAGCGGCGGGCAGCCCGGTTCGGTGCAGGCGAGCTGGCGGATCAGGACGGCGGTGTCGTCGTCGAGACCGAGCAGGGCACGCACGGTCTCCTTCAGCTCGCGCACCTGCGGACTGGGTCCCGGAGGCCCGGGCCGCGATCCCAGTGGCATGGCTGTTCCTCTCCTCCCTCTGCGTCCCCGGACGGCCGGCCTCCGTCGGTGTGGGGCAGACAGCCGGCGCAGACGCCGGTGAGTTCGACGGTGTGCTCCACCGCGGTGAAACCGGTCGCGGCGGCGATCCGGCCCGCCCACTCCTCCACAACCTCGGAGTCCACCGGCCGGCTGCGGCCGCAGTCACGGCACATCAGGTAGTGGCGGTGCCCGTCGGCCGGGCGCAGCCGGTACAGCCGCCCGCCGTCGCGTACGACGTCCACACCACCGTCCGCCTCCAGCTCGCGCAGGGCGCGGTAGACGGTGGTCAGGCCGATCGCGTGGTCGCCGGCCACCAGAAGGGCGTACAACTCCTGGGCCGACACGAAGTCCTGGCAGCCCGCGAGTGCCCGCGTGACCGCCTTGCGTTGTCGGGTCGTCCGGCCGCCCATGGCGCATCACCCCCTGTGGCTCGTGCCGGGTTGGCATGCCCCACCGTAGATGGAAATGAAATCCATGTCCATATGAACGACCAGTCATGTGCGGCTTGGTTGGCGACGCCTGGCTCGGCAGTGCTGCCGCGGCGGTCGGACGGCAGGTCCTTGTGGGTGTGGGCTGTCAGGCCGGTGCCTTGGGGACGGTGGAATGTGACGGGAACCTCCCCGTGGAGCACCTGCCGGACTCCCGGCCCGCGTCGATAATGACCTTGTGCGCTCGCTAGCCAGGAATGCCGTCCTGCCCCTGACGCTGGTCATCGTCGGGACAGCCGCAGTGGTGGGCGACGCCGCGTGGCAAACTCATACGGCCACAAGCAGCGGGCGCAGCGGTTTCGGCAAGTCCGGCGAGCTGGGCCAGTCCCCGCAGGACCAGGACCAGCCCCTCTCCGCGACGGCCCCGGCCAAGGACGGCACCGCGTACACCCCTCGCAGGACCGAGGAGAACGCCCGGATCGGCGCGGTCTTCGAAAAGGACGACCAGGGCGCCCACTTCTGCACGGCGAGCGTGGTGCGAAGTCCGGGCCGGAACATGCTGATCACCGCGGCCCACTGCGCCTTCGACGCCGACGCCGGACAGCCACGGAACGACCTGGTCTTCGTCCCCGGCTACCGCAACGGCGACGAACCCACCGGCCTGTGGAAGGTCAGCAAGGTGGTCGTCGACGACCGCTGGGCCAAGTCGCAGGACGAGGACCTCGACGTCGCCTTCCTCGTCCTCGACCAAAAGGACGGCAAGAACATCCAGGACGTCCTGGGCGGCAACACCCTCGGCATGAACCGCGGCTTCGGCAACAAGGTCAAGATCACCGGCTATCCCACCAGCCGGGACACCCCGATCTCATGCCAGAACCGCACCACGAAGTTCAGCGACACCCAGCTGCGCATCCAGTGCGCCGATCTCGAGGACGGGACCAGCGGCAGCCCCTGGCTCGCCGACTACGACCCCAAGAGCCACACCGGCACCGTCATCGGCGTCCTGGGCGGCCACGAGGGCGGCGGCGACCAGGACGATGTCTCCTACGCCGTGTACTTCGACGACGACATCGCCAAGCTCTACCGACGCGCCCAGGACGAGGACTGAGCCCGGTTCATCCGCACCCAGCTCATGTCGACTTGTTGTCAGGCCGTTCGGGCCAGGTTGAGCGTCGGTTGTTCGAAGCCATCCGGCGTTGATCGAGTCGCGCCGTTGTGACGGGATCGATGGGACGGTTGTGCAGTGCCCTCCCGGACCGGGGGTCAGACTCATGAGATCCATGACCGGCGGCCAGGCGGACATGATCACGGACACTACGCGCGACCTCGCGGCGGCCGGTCGCGTCGACCGGCGCGAGTGACCGGTGCGGTGGCTGTGGTGGCCCGGCGGGGCCGGTGTCACCGCTGTCCACGTCAGGGGACGGACGGCGATGTCAGCGGCTCGTGTCGGCGTCACCTTCGTCACTCGGAGGGTCTCCCTGTCTCCTGCCGCCCGGAGGGAAGTCGTCTCCGTGCTCTTCCAGCAGTTCGACGAGCGCGGCATCCGCTCTCTTCCGGTCTTCCTTCGTCAGCTCGAGCGGTGCGTTGGTGTAAACGGTGTAGCGATCTGGATCGATGATGTTGGCGGCCCTCAAGCTGAACGTCAGCAGGGGGCGCCAACCCTTGCGGTGGCCGACCCGCACCTGTATCTGGGCCTTGTAGTCACGGGCCTCCGGGAGGAATCCGGAAAACGGTGCCTCGAACTCGAGGAAGAGCTGTTGCGCTTCTCTGCCGGGCACGACGAACCCCGCCGGTAGCTTCGCCTCCTCGTCCGGCCCCGGCTGGAGCCGGGACGGGGAGGACACCCACAGGAGTGGCAGATGAGAGGCGGGCTCATCAGGGAAGGTCAGGATGAGGTCCTGCACGACGATCGGTTTGGGACCGGTGTTGTGCAGGACGAGCGGCAGTCGTAGGCGTGCCGTGGAACCGTGGACGATCGCCGCGAAGGAATGAGGTTCCCACGCCTGCAGGCGTCCCTGTCGGGCGTTGAGCCACCAGAACGACGCGACGGTGAAGAGCAGTGCGCAGACTGATACCACACTGGCGCCGGTAAGCGATGAGGACGCGACCTGATCCGCCGCGACCGTCAGCGGAACCACAGATTCAGTCTGCCAGCCCCGCCGTGGGCCCGCTAACAGGACGAGTGGCCGTCGGCGCCCGGAACGGGTCAGAGGCCGGCGAGGAGTACGAGATACCAGGCGACCAAAGCCGCGCATGTCGCCGCGGGGAGGAGTTTCGTCAGCCCGTCGCCCTTGCGTATGTCTTCGTGTGCGGGATGGCCGGTACGGCGAGGATCTCGTCGACCCCGTCGGCGAGGACGACGAAGAGCGGCATCCAGTAGCCGCCGTCGGATTCCTCCGCGCCGATGACGAGGGCCTCGGCGATCTCAGGGAGGTGTTCGACGATGTCGTGGATGTCGGCGCTGCCCAGGCGCACGCCGTTGCGGTTGAGGGTGGCGTCGGAGCGGCCGATGACGCGGACCGACAGGTCGTGCACGGCGGGGTCGATGCCGAGATTGGCCATGGCCGGCAGGTACTGGGGGCTGGTGCCAAAGACGGGTGTCGGGCGGCATGGGGCCGGCGCCGGCCGGGGTGCACCCACGGGCGCTGTCGGTGGGCGCGCCACTCACCCCCGAGAGCTGCTCCAGTGCTCCTCGAGGGCGGCGGCGGCCTCGGCCGGCTTCTGGATGGGCGTCCAGTGGCTGCTGTCCAGCCTCAGAAAGCGGGTGGCGCGCACGGAAGCCGCCATCTTCTCGCCGCAGTCGACGGGGCAGACCGGGTCGAACGCCCCCCAGAAACCCAGGGACGGCCCACGCGGCCGGCCGTCTGTTCGGCCAGCTCAGCCGGGATCTGGAGGTTGTCGGTCAGGTCCTTGGCGAACGCGCCGGGGCCGTACTCCTTGGCCCAGCGGTCGCCCGCGCCCGGGTCCTGCCACAGGAGTCGGTGCAGCCGTCCCGACCGGGGCGACGACTTGGTCATGCAACACGGCTCGAACCCGGAGTGATGCGGTCTGTGGTGCTACGCCGGCGGCGACGAGGAACGCGGTTGCCGCGGCCTCACCAGTGGGGTCCGGCCACCGGCATGCGGCGTTCTCCTCGGCGAGGGCCAGCATCAGTGCCTCCAGCGCTTCGGCGAGGACAGATGCGGGAAGGTGATCCGCGAAGACGCCTTCGCGCTGACCTCGCCGCAGGGTTGCGACGGCCTCCGCGCGGGCCGGTGCCAGGGTGGTGCGGATCTCGTCCTCTCCCGGATGGCGCCGTCCCAAGGCGATGAGCATGCGGTAGTGGTCGCCCACCGTCCATGCCGCCAGCACCATCCGTGTCATCGCCTCGACCGGGTCGGCATCACCTGTGCGGGCCCCGGCAAGCGCCTGCCGGAGTTCACGGCCCGCTTCCTGTGTCAGGCCGGCGATCAGCGCATGCCGGCTGGGGAAGTGTCCGTAGAGGGTGCGCCGGGCGACGCCGGCCGCCTGAGAGATGCTGTCGAGACTCGCGTCCGGGTCCTCCCGCAGTATCCGTCGGGCGGTCGCGAGGATGCGTCGGCGGTTGGAGTGAGCATCCTTGCGCTGCACAGTACGGCCCGGGGTGTCGGTCGTCTGCATGGTTCTTTCTCTCCACGATTGCCGGAAAGCCGTGGGCGCCGGTGCTCCCTCACGCACCGGCGCCCACTCACCCCTGCCCAGGGTGGCTTGTCGTCCTGCTGACGGGCGTCAGGGGACGAGGATGAGGCGGATCGGGTCGCCGATCTTGTTCTCCAGTCGGTGGACGGCGTCGGCGGCCTCGACGAGCGGGATGTGGTCGGTGATGGAGGGGGCCAGGTCGAGCCGTCCGGCCGCGGTCAGCTGCACCAGCTCGGAGACGGACTCGGGGAAGCCGCCGTAGTGGCCGCGCACCTGCTTCTGCAGGTAGTTGAAGGTCAGGCCCTCGGTGATGGTCAGTGGCCTGGGCGTGATGCCCACCAGGATCAGGGAGCCGCCCAGGCCGAGCACGGAGGCTGCCTGATCGCGGACGGCGGGTACGCCGGCGCAGTCGAAGGCGAAGTCGAGGCCGCGTCCGCCGGTGGCTGCGCGGACCTGGTCGGCGAAGTCGGGGGCTGCCGGGTCGAGCGCGAGGTCCGCACCGAAGGCCAGGGCGCGCTCGCGGGCGCTGGGCAGCGGGTCGACGGCGATGATCGGGGCGGCGCCGACCAGGCGGGCGAGGCGTACGTTGTGCGCGCCGACTCCGCCGACTCCCCAGACGCCGACGGACTGGGCGGCACGGACGCCCGCGGTGGCGACGACGGCGGCGTAGGGGGTGGAGACCGCGTCGGGGATGATCGCGGCCTGGTCGAAGGGGAGGCTGTCGGGGATGGGGATGAGGGTGTCCTCGCGGGCGATGACGTACTCGGCCCAGCCGCCGTCGTAGTCGATGCCGGCGGTGAGCATCTGGGTGCAGGGGCGGTGGCGCACGCATCCGGCGCACGTGCCGCAGGTCTTGCCGGCCTCCAGGGTGACGCGGGCGCCGACGGGCAGGCCGCGCTTGAGGCCGGGGCCGCGCGTGTGAATCACCCCGGAGACCTCGTGGCCGACGGTGATGGTGTCGGAGGTGGCGAACAGCGGGACGAGGGAGCCGTCGAGCAGGTGCACGTCGGAGAGGCAGACGCCGGCGGCCTTGACCTCGATGAGGACCTCGCCCGGGCCCGGCACGGGGATCGGGACCTCTTCCACGGCGAACTTCTTGCTGTCCAGGTGGAAGCGTCCGGCGAGCATGGTGTCCATGGTGATCTGCTTTCTGTGAGCGGCATGGCCCGGTGGTTCGGGCCATGGGTGCCATGGGTGGCTGAGTGGCTGGTGGGGCCGGGAGGCGTGCGGGGGAGGCAGGACGTCCGCACGCCTCCCGGCGGCTGGGGGTCGGCGCGCCTGACGGCGTGCGACGGTCAGGCGAAGACGTCCTGCTGGTAGCGCTCGTCCGCTTCGAGCTGGGCGAGCCACTGCTGGGCGGTCTCGTCGTCGCTGCCGGTCTTCTGGCGGTGGATGGCGGCCAGGGCCTCGCGGACGGCGGGGGCCATGCGGCGGCCGTCACCGCAGACGTAGACGTACGCGCCGTCCTCGATGGCCTGCCACACCGTGTCGGCGGCGTTGGCGATGGCGTTCTGCACGAACCGGGCCGGGTGGCCGGTCACCGCGGAAAAGGCGGTGTGGATCTGCGCGATTCCGGCCCGCTCCCAGTCCTGCATCTCCTGCTTGTAGAAGTAGTCGTGCTCCGGGTGGCGGCAGCCGACGAAGACCTGCGACGCGCCCACCTGGGTGCCGTTCGCGTGCTGTGTCGCCCGCTCCTCCAGGAAGCCGCGCAGCGGCGCGATGCCGGTGCCGGGGCCGATGAGGATCAGCGGCGTGGCGGGGTCGGCGGGCGGGGCGAACGTCGGGGAGGGCACGCGGACGTAGCCGTAGACGACGTCCCCGGGCTCCAGGGCCGCGACGTAGGCGGAGCAGGTGCCGCGGTACTGGCCGTCGCCGGACAGGGCCGGGCCTTCCAGCAGGCCGACGGTCAGGCGCACATGGCGCGGGTTGGCGGACGGGGCGGAGGAGATGGAGTAGAAGCGCGGGCGGATGGGGCCCGTCATCTCCAGGAACACCGCCAGCGGCAGCTCGACGGCCGGGAAGCGCTCCAGCAGGCCCAGCACCGAGATGCGCTTGCCGAGGATCTCCTTCTGGTAGCGCTCCTCGGCCTCCTGGGTGTCGGCGGTGTACGCCTGGAGCTGCGGCCGGGTCCACGGGCACTCGGTGTACTCGGCGAGCGTCTGGATCTGGGAGCGGGTGGCCACGTCCTGCAGCTCCAGGAACTCGGTGAGCAGGATGCCGGCGGTGACCGGGGTGCCGACCGGCAGGTGGGTGCGGCCACCGGCGGGCTGGTCGAGCCGGAGCACCTGGTCGTAGTCGACGCCGAGCCGCCTCAGTGCGCGCTCCACCAGGGCGACTTCGTTCTTGGCGAAGACGGCCAGGTGGTTGCCGGTGTCGTAGGTGACGCCCTCGGGCAGCTCGAAGGTGATGGACTTCGCGGACGGGCGCGGCGGCTCGATGCTGAAGTCCCACAGTCCGGTCGCGTCGGCCACGAGCTCCTCGTTGGCGACCACGGTGAGCGGGTACGCCTGCTCGGAGACGATGGCGGGGCGCACGTCGGACTCGGTGAGCAGCTGGACCTGGTAGCGGGGGCCGCTGGCCTGGGAGGTGTCGGCGGCGTATTCCTCGGCCAGGGTGGCCCACAGGTTGTTCATCCACCGCGTGGCCATGCCGTCGAAGTCACCGGCGGCGTCCGCGATGCCGCGCTCGACGACCGGGGTGGCGCCGGCGGCCAGCAGACCTTCCTCGATCCGCTTGGGGAAGGCCTGGTAGGTGGCCACCCACTGGGTGTTGCCGGCGCCCAGCAGAGCGAACCGCACATTCGACAGTGAACCCTCGGGCAGTCCGGCGGCCAGCAGGTCGTCGAAGCGCTGGGCGTTGTCGGGGGCCTTGCCGTTGTAGCTGGCGGCGACGACGGCGAGGAGGCCCTCGGTGGGAAGGTTGTCGCCCAGCTCGTCAAGGCCGACCAGGGTGGTGCCGAAACCGGAGCGCTCACCGCGGTCGGCGATGGTACGCGCCAGGTCCTCGCACGAACCCAGGCTGGAGCCGTAGGCGACGGTCAGGTTCACACCGACGCCGCTCACCGCGGCCTGCGCCTGCGTGTCGCCCGTCTGCACGTCCGCGGCGCCGAGCACGGTGCGCTCGTGTTCCTGACGGCGACGGACGATCAGCTCGAAGTTGTCGGGCTTGCGCGTCAGCGCCTCCCGCACGTCCATCTTGTAGTCGGCCGTGTCGGCGAACTTGAACTTCTGCAGCACCAGCGCAAGGACCAGGCGGGCCTCGACGAGCGCGAACTGCCGGCCGATGCAGGCACGCACACCGTTGCCGAACGGCTTGTAGGCGTGCGGGTGCTGCTTGGCGCGGTTCTCCGGAAGCCACCGGTCGATGTCGAACTCCTCCGGCCGCTCCCACGCCTTGGGGTGGGTGTGCAGCGGTTGTTCGAGGATGTTGACCCGCGTGCCCTTCTTCAGCTCGTAGCGGCCGCCGATGACGGTGTCCTCATGCGGCGCCTTGCCGATCAAAGGGATGGGGGCCCACAGGCGCAGGGTCTCCTCCAGGATCCGCGGGATGACATCCATCTGCATGATCGTGTCGTAGTCCGGCACGGTGTCGCCGGGCAGCAGGCGGTCCACCTCGGCATACGCCTGGGCCAGGACGTGCGGGTTGCGCATCAGCGAGTAGGTGGCGAACGCCAGCAGACTGCTGGTGGTCTCGTGGCCGGCGATCAGGAACGTCAGCACCTGGTCGCGGACGTTGTCGTCGTCCAGCGGCTTGCCGGTGTCCGGGTCGGTGGCCTCCAGCATCAGGCCCAGCAGGTCGTCCTCACCGATGCCCTTCCCTTCGCGGCGCTCCTTGATCACGCTCTCGACCAGGTCCTGCATCTGCTGGATGTTCGCGCGGTACTTCCGGTCGTCCGCCTTGCGGAGCTTGGTCATCATCGGCAGCTCCTGCGAGCGCCGCAGCGACTCGATCAGCGTCTCCAGCAGCGCGTTGAGGAAGGGGTGCAGCTCCTCCTTGTCGAAGGAGTCGAACCGGTAGCCGAACCCCGACAGGGCGATGGTGTCCAGCGTCAGCCGGGTGTAGTCGTCGGTGATCTTGACCGGCTGACCCTCCCTGGCCTCCCACTTGCCCGCCAGGTTCTGGGCGATCTCCAGCATCTGCCCGAAGTAACCCTTCATGGCCCGCTGGCTGAAGGCCGGCAGCAGGATCCGGTGCGCCCTGCCCCATTCCTCTTCGTGCTGGTGCGCGGTGAACAGGCCCGCGTTCAAGAAGTCCCGGACATGCATCAGCGGCGTCTTGTCGATCTGCTTGAAGAACCGCGTCTCGTCGCTGACCTCGGCCACCAGGTCCGGGTCATAGACGAAGACCTGCTCGATGCCGGCGACGTCCATGCCGTAGATGCCCTCGGGGAACTGCTTGGACAGTTCGGCGAAGTACTCGAACGGGTTGGTGCTGGGGATCTGCGGCGTGTGGCCGAGCAGGGGGACCCCGCGCGGGGACCGGATGGGGCGAAGGTCGTTCGCGGACTGCGTGGTCATGTCTTGCTCCTCTGCGGAGGGTGTGGAGGGGGTGAGCAAGGGCGCTCTGCGCAGGTCGCTGCCGTGGCGCCGTACGGAAACATACGCCGTATGGAATTGGAACCATACGCGGTACGGAAAGTGGAGTGCAACCCCGGGTCTCCAGGTGGGGCTGTGGTGAAGCTCATTTCCATACTGCGTACGGAACTGGTACCGTACGAGGTATGGAAAAGAAGGTGAGACGCCCCCCGCGGGGAACGAGGAAGAGAGACGTGCCCCTGACGGAGGCCGGGATCTATGCCGCCGCCCTGCGGCTCATCGACGAGGACGGGGTCGAGGCGCTCACCATGCGCAAACTCGCCACCGCGCTCGACGCGAACCCGATGTCGCTGTACCACCACGTGCCGAACAAGGAAGCCGTGCTGCGCGGCGTGACGAGAATGGTCGGAGCGCAGTTCCGCACCGTGACACTGGAGGACGCGCCCTGGCAGGAGCGGATCCGCCTGCTTGCCACGGACTTCCGGACCCTGGCGCACCGTCATCCCAAGCTGCTGGCGTACTCGTTCAGCCACCAGCCGGACTTCATCCAGCCCGACGACCCGTTCTGGACCGCCCTCACCGCCGTCGTGGCCGCTGCCGGTGTGCCGCAGTCAGAGGTCTCGGAGATCGCCGCGCTGATCGTCGCCGTCGTCATCGGTGTCCTCACCGCAGAACTGAACGGCGCACTCCACCAGTGGTCGACCCTCAAGTCCCATGGACCTGAAGCCGGCGAAGACAGGGCCGCGGACGCAGCCCCTGCCTCTACGAGTGCGGCCCCTGAAGGCCCTGACCAGGACCACATGTTCCGTCTCGTGATGGACACGCTGATCGCGGGCCTGGAAGGCCGCCTCACCGCCGGTCGTGACGGCCGGCACGCCGGCCATTGAGCCGGTCAGCCTGAGACGCTGCCCCCCCGGGGCGCCGGCGCCTGAGGAGCGCCCGCAGTCGGGCGATATCAGGCTGCGGCACACGGGAACCGCCCCGCCACATCGGGTGAGACCGCCCGGGCGGGGTGGTTCCCCATCCAGCCCCTGCACGGCAGCCGTACGCCGACGCTGAACCGTGAAATGACCACGGTCGCTGGCTTGTTCCGGGTCTCCCTCCCGAGAAGGGAGACCGTCGGCCTCGTCGAGCTGCATCACCCGCGTCATCCGTTCACCGAGGCGGCTACGCCGCCGAGTGCTCCCGCCCGTGAGCGGGAAGTGGCGCCCCGTACCGGATGAGACCTCCCCGATCTCTCGATCCGGTCTTTTCTCTCTTCCTCCATCCCCATCCGCTGTCCGGAGGGCTGCCCCCATGTCCCAGAACGCCACCGTCGCTGCTTGCGGCGCCGAGACCACAGCTGAGGATGTGCCCGACCTGTCGCACCGGCGTCGCTGGTGGATCCTGTTGGTCATCTCCCTGTCGATGCTGATGGGTGTCCTCGACGGCACCATCGTGAACATCGCCCTGCCGTCCGCCCAGCACGACCTGGGCTTCTCGGACAGCGGCAGGCAGTGGGTGGTCACCGCCTATGCGCTGGCCTTCGGCAGTCTGCTGCTGCTCGGCGGCCGGGTCGCGGACCTGGTCGGTCAGAAGGTGACGTTCCTGGTGGGGCTGGCCGGCTTCGCGGCCGCCTCCATGGCGGGAGGAGCGGCGAACGGTTTCACCATGCTCGTCATCGCGCGCGCCGTCCAGGGCCTGTTCGCCGCCCTGCTGGCCCCCTCCGCACTGTCGCTCCTGATGACCACCTTCACCGAACCGCGCGAGCGGGCGAAGGCCTTCACCGTCGCGGGCTCGGTCGCCGGTGCCGGCGGAGCCATCGGCCTGATCCTCGGCGGCGTGCTGACCGAGTACCTGGACTGGCGCTGGACCATGTACGTCAACGTGGTCTTCGCGGGGGTGGCGTTCGTCGGTGGGGCGGCCCTGCTGCACCGCACCCCGCGTGACACGACCTCCAAGCTCGACGTCCCCGGCACTCTGCTGGCCTCCACCGGACTGTTCTGCCTGGTCTACGGGTTCTCGAACGCCGAGACGCACGGCTGGGGCTCGGCGGCGACCTGGGGCATGCTGGCGGCCGGAGCCGTACTGGTTGCCGTCTTCGTGTGGTGGCAGAGCAGGGCGGCGTATCCGCTGCTGCCCCTGCGGGTCCTGCTGGACCGCAACCGCGGTGCCTCCTTCGCCGCCCTCTTCGTCACCGGCGCGGGCATGTTCGGCGTGTTCCTGTTCCTGACCTACTACCTGCAGCAGAGCCTGGGTTACAGCGCTCTGAAGACTGGCTTCGCCTTCCTGCCCATGATCGTTGCGTCGTCGTCCGCCTCCGCGGTGGCGAACAACGTCCTGGTGGCGCGCAGAGGACCGAAGCCGGTGGTCCCGCTGGGCATGGCCATTGTGGCCGCCGGGCTGATCTGGATGACCAAGCTGGACCTGAACAGCGGATACGTGACGCAGGTACTGCCCCAGCTGGTACTCGTCGGCATCGGACTGGGCACGGTCATCGCGCCCGCCATGAGCCTGGCCACCTCCGGCGTGGCCGCGGCCGATGCCGGAGTCGCGTCCGCCGCAGTCAATACCCTCCAGCAGATAGGCGGTTCCATCGGCATCGCCCTGCTCAGCACCATGGCCTCCGACGCAGCCACCGGCTACCTCTCCGGCCGCAATCCCAAGAACCCCGGCGTGCTGGCCCAGGCCGGCCTGGAGGGCTATTCCACTGCGTACTGGTGGTCGGCGGCCGTCTTCGTCGCCGGCCTGGTCGTCACCGCCGTGCTCTACCGCCGGGGTGTGCCCCAGCAGAACGAGAACGCCGCACCTGTCGTGCACATGTAGCGGGACGAGCAGTGCTTTGAGGGCCCACCTGACCGCCCTGGTCGGGGCTCTGGCGCAGGCAGCCCTGGTGATCATCTCGGTCTTCCACGCCGGGCTGTCCACGACCAGCCACGTGGCCCAGCTCATCGCCCTGGCCGTGCTGTCGGCTCTGGTGGTCTTCATTACCTACGTGCGGGAGCGGCGTGCCCGGGCGCTGAGCCGCGTGCGGTCGGTGGCCGGGACGGCACAGTGGAGTCTGCTGCGGCCTCCACCCCGCCGGATCGGGCCGTTGCGGGTGGCCTGGCTGCATCTGGCCGCTGGGGAGGAGGCCCAGCTCGGGGTGACCTCTTGGCGGTCGCCCGCGCCGATCACCCCAGCACCCGGGTACTCAGGAGGTCGCCGGTACCGTGCATGACGCCGACGAGCACTTCATCACTGCTTGGGCGCGGGCCGGCGGGAGTGCAGGGCGATCACCTGGTCCCCGGACCAACAGGGGCGGCGGATGGCCGCAGTGGAGCATCTCGGCCTGGGGGCCCTGATCGGGGATGTCGACCTGTGCGCCCTCTGCGTCCGGAAGGACAGCACCGATCCCTTCACTTTGGAGTCGGGAGACATGCTGCTCCTCTACACCGACGGCGTGATGGAAGCCCGCTCACCGACCGGAGCCCTCGACGCCACGACTGCGGACATCCACTCACCATGGCGGTGAACACCGAGGCGCAGACGTCCGTGTGCCTGCCTCGGGTCCCACTCTGACAGGACTCACCCTCCGGCGAGGAAGTGCGCCAGCAAGCGGTCGAAGTCGCTGTGGCCGAGCTCGGCCCCCCGGGGCACCACTGCCTCCGTTTCCTGCAGGAACGCCTTGACTTCCTGCGCTGGGGCCTTGAGCAGGGCCGTACCGGAGGGCGGGTTGAGAAGGATGTACAAGTCGCGGCAGCCCTCTTCGCCGGTGGGCCATATGCGAACGTCCCCCTCGCCGGCGGGACCCTCCAGGCCGTCGATCAGCACATCGCGCCCGATGATCCATTCCACCGGCTCGTCGCTGTCGACATCGGTGGTGAATGCGGCATGGACCACATAGGGATCACTCGGCTCGTACCGCAGATTCATGATCATGGGCAAGGACGTCCCATGCACGCCGACAAGCTTCACAGGTAGCCCCTGGGCCACAGTTCTCAATGACTTCACTGGTCGTACTCCTGGTGCTTCGAGTCGTCCGGGGAGGGCCACCGGAAGGGCTGTCGTCGGATTCAAAGGGGCTGCGCAGAGACGCGGTTACTGCGAGGACCGGTGGCGGTCGGCACGGTGACACCCGCGGGAGCAGGCGAGGCCACTGCCGGCCGGGGCCATCACGGAGATGTGGCCAACGGTGGTTGCCGGAGTCGTCGCAGGCCAACCGTCAGTGGGGGGGGTGAGTCCACGGTGGGGGTCAGGAGGGTCTCGTCGAGGCCGACGATCTGGCTGATGTCGAAGCCCTCCATGTCCGCGCGGAATTCAGGACTCGACAGGTATGCCTCCAGCCGCTCCTGCACGTCGTCGGCATCCTTGTAGGAAACGAGGGCGTACAGCCGGGGAGTGTCGCTTCCGGGCGCCGCGGGCACCGTCCAGACGCCGTGGGTGGTGATCCGGTGCTTGGCCATACCGGGAATGTGCTGGGCCCAGATCTTCTCGTAGGCGGCGAGCGCGTCGGAGCTGCGCAGGGTGTAGACGCGAAGCTGGTACTGGGACATGACACTGGTTCCTTTACTTCTGAGCATGGATGGTCGCCGGTCAGCCTTGGGGGAGGAGGTGTGCCAGTTCGGCATCCCAGTCGATGAGTCCGGACTCGGTACCCCGTGGCACCAGGGCCTGGGTGTCCTGAAGGAAGGACGAGATGTCCTGCACGGGGACCTCGAGCAAGGCGGTGCCTGCGGCAGACCCGAGGGCGATGTAGACCGACTCGTCACCCCGCCCTGCGGCCGGCCAGATCCGGACGTCCGCGTGGCCTGCGGAACCCTCCAGCCCGTCAGCCAGAAGTTCCCGCCCCAGGATCCATTCGACCGGCTCGTCACAGTCGACGAAGAAGGCGGCACGGACGACATAGGGATCAGCGGGCTCGTAGCGCAGACGTACGCAGAGGGGCAACGAGTAGACGTGCGAGACGACCAGTTGCACGGTCACCCGCCGTTCTACGGCTCTCAAGGACTTCTTCATCGGCTTCCGCTCCTGGGTATGGCTCGGCGGTGCCTCACACCGGCCCGTGGCGAAGAGCCAGCGCGGGCGGAGGCGGTACAGCAGGGCGCGGGCGCCGGACGGTACGGGCGCACCGCATGACGGGTGGCGCCGCACTCACTCGGCCGGCGGTCGGGGACGCCGCCCCCCGACCGCCGGACAGGTCCCCGCCGCCGGCGGGGACAGAGCCGGGGGGAACTGCTTGCGCACATGGCCGGCACCCGTCTCACCGGTCGTCGCGGCTCAGGTCATGGTGGTGGCCGGACCCACCGTCGTGCTCGCGGGGGTTCCCGTCGTGGCGGTAGGACCTGTCGGACGTCCGGCCGTGTCCCTCGCCCTCCCCGCGGTAGAAGTGACCATCGCGGTAGTAGAGACCGTCGCAGTCGTGCCGGGTCGAATCGGTGCCGTGGCGGTCCTGGTGCCAGCCGCGGGTCTCGTCGCAGGAGTAGCCCCGCTCGAGCAGGTAGCCGACACCGTGGTCCCAGCTGTAATCAGCGGCCACGGCCCCGTCGGTCGGGTGCTGGGCGTGCGTGGACGCAAGGGGTGCGGCCGAAGCGGTGCCCCCGGCACCGAGGACGGTGACACCGGCGACCGCGACGGAGGAGACAGTGAGGGCGATGCCCTTCGCGAACTTGTTCATGATCTTTCCTTCCCGAGGGTGATCCGCGCCAACGGCGGTTCTGTCAGGCGATGTATGACGCCCGGTGTGGTCCGGGCGAGAAGTTCCATACGTCGTATGGAAGCGCGCTTTCATTGTTACCATACGTTGTACGGAAATGTCGAAGTGACGAAGGCAACCGTTGACCGGCCGGCGCGAGCGCCGGCAGATGTCGCTCCTCAGGGCGAGCTGCCCGTCGCCGTCCCCTCGGCACGCCGGCCGGAGCGGGGCCTGGTGATCGGTGGCTTCAGCGGCCCGGAGATCGCCTCAGCCCGGCGAGTGAGGGCTCGAAGTCACGGATGCGTCCAGTTCGCCGCAGTGTCGGGTTTGCGATCGCCGGAAGGCGGGACGAGTATTTTTTTAGGGCGTGATGACCGGGGCACACCCTGATGCCGACACCGTCGATGCAGCGCGCCCGTCTGGTTACGCCCACACTCACTGCCGACAAGCGTCACCGTGAAGGAAGCGGCGCAGCGAAGAGCACCGAACCTGCTCATTCGGTGGCCTGGCCGGGGCGGCGGGTGGGGCATCCGGCCCCGTCGCCTGACGGGAGGCCTGAGAACCGGCCCCGGGCTTCATGACCGAGGCCGCATGACCGGGTCGATGGTCGCCGTGGGGCGCAGGCAGAGCGGAAGGAGTCCGCCCATGCGGATCGTCGTGGACCTGAATCGATGCCAGGGATACGCGCAATGCGTGTATCTGGCGCACGAGGTCTTCAGGTTGAACGGCCAGGAGGCGCTCACCTATGAGCCGAACCCCGACGACGAGCGGCGCCTGCAGGTCGAGCGAGCCGCTGCGGCGTGCCCGGTGCAGGCGATCGTGATCGACCGCTTGGACGGCGAGGAGCGGGGCGAGGCGCCATGACTCTGCGGGCAACGGTCGCAGAGCTGGTCCGGGAGTTCCGGGCCAGCGGCCGGATCGTCATCGTGGGTGCTTCTCTGGCCGGGCTGCGGGCCGCGGAGACTCTGCGCGAGGAGGGCTTCACCGGTTCCCTGACCATCATCGGGGACGAGCCGTACGAGCCGTATGACCGTCCGCCGCTGTCCAAGCAGGTGCTCAAGGGCTGGGTGCCGGCCGGCCACACCAAGCTGCCCCGCATGCGGGAAGTGGATGCCGACTGGCGGCTCGGGGTGGCTGCCATCGGGCTGGACCGGGCCGCCAAGCAGGTGCGCCTGGCCGACGGTGAGCAGGTCCCGTACGACCGGTTGCTGATCGCCACGGGCACCCGCGCGCGGCAGTGGCCGAACCCGGCCGAGGCCGCCCTGCACGGGGTCCACACGATTCGCTCGCGCGATGATGCGGAGCAGTTGCAGAAGGAGCTGGCCGAGCCGCCGTCGCGGGTGCTGGTCATCGGCGCCGGGTTCATCGGCTCGGAAGTGGCCTCTGTCTGCCGGGAACTGGACATCCCGGTGACCGTCGTCGAGCGGGGTTCGGCGCCGCTGGTCGGCGCGCTCGGCGGGGTGATCGGGGAGATCGCCGCGCAGCTGCAGCGCGATCACGGCGTGGACCTGCGCTGCGGGCTGGGCGTGTCGTCGCTGGAGGGCGACTTTGGCGGGCACGTGCGGCGTGCTCAGCTTTCGGACGGTTCGACCGTCGACGCCGATGTGGTGGTGGCTTCGCTGGGGTCGATCCGCAACGTGGAATGGCTGGAGGGCTCCGGACTGGCGGCCGGTTTCTGGGGCGTCGGATGCGACGCCGGCGGACGGGCCTTCGACATCAACGGCGTGGTCACCGACAGCATCTTCGTGGCAGGGGATGTGGCACGTGCGCCGCATGTGCTCTACGAGTATCAGTTCCTGGCGATGGAGCACTGGGACAACGCGGTGCTCGGCGCGGAGGCCGCGGCCCACAACATGGTGAACCTCGAACCCCACTACCGCCCGCATCTGCTGCTGCCCGGCTTCTGGTCCGGTCAGTTCGGTGTGAACATCAAGTCCGTCGGGGTGCCGCCTTTCGGCGACGAGATCGTCTTCACGCAGGGATCCGTCGAGGAACGCCGCTTCGCCGCCGCCTACGGTCACCGGGGCCGCATCGTCGCGGCCGTCACCTTCGATCACGGCAAGTGGCTGGAGTACTACGGGAAGCTCATCGAGCAGTCCGGTCCGTTCCCGCCTCCCCCTCCGGGATGGGACCACCCGCCCGACGCCAAGCCGATGCCGGCCGAGTTTCCGGACCCGAGGGTCCCGACGGCGATCCCCGACGTCGTCCTGACCGGCCACGCCCCGAGGGAGCGGACGGCCGCGTTCCGGCCGCGACACCGCTGACCCGACCGCCGACCGGGCGGATGAGCGGACAGCACCGACAGGAAGAAGGAGGGGAGCCTCGTGGTCGAGGAAACCCCCTGGCAGCAGGCCCTGCGCCACACCAACCGCGCCAACCCGTACCCCTTCTACGAGGAACTGCGCAAGACCCCGGTGGCGCGGCAGCCGGACGGCACCTATGTCGTCAGCACCTACCGGGAGATCGTCACGCTGCTCCACGACCCCCGGGTCAGTTCGGACCCGAGGAAGTGTCCGGTCCCGGTCGCGGCCCGTACGGAGGACTCGGGGGAACCGGCGGCTGAGCCGATCAGAGAGGCGCTGACCGAGCCGAACATCATCACCTGCGATCCACCCGAGCACGACCGGGACCGCCGGACGATGATGCCGCACTTCGTCGGCCCGCCCCAGGCGCCTCACCTGATCTCCGACCTGGAACCCGACATCCGCCGCCTCGTGGACGGCCTCCTGGACGGCATGAGGGGCAAGACCCGGATCGACGCCGTCGACGACTTCGCCTACCCCCTGCCGGTGACGGTGATCTGCAAGGTCCTGGGCGTGCCACTGGAGGACGAGCCACGCTTCCACCACTGGATCGAAACGGCCCTGGACGCCCTGGACTTCGGCCCCGAAGCCGCCTCCGAAGAGATCCGGAGCCGACTGGCCGGGGCCCGGCAGGCCGTGCAGGACTTCGGGCAGTTCGCAGCCGAGCTGCTCGACCGGTACGCCGACCAGCCCGGCCCGGGCATGCTCTCCGCCTTGGTCAACGAGGACGGCCCGGAAGGACGGATGTCCAAGGGCGTCCTCGCGAGCAACGCCCTGCTCCTGATCTTCGCGGGACACGAAACCACGGTCAACCTGATCGCCCACAGCGTCCTCACGCTGCTGAGGCACCCCGACGCGCTGGAGCAGCTGCGCCGCCGGCCGGAGCTGATCGTGCCCGCGGTGGAGGAACTGTTGCGCTTCGAGTCGTCGGTGCAGTTCTGGCACACCCGCTCCGCCCTGGAAGACATCGACATCGCCGGCACCACCATCCCGAAGGGAGCGCCGATCTTCCTGGCGTACGGCTCGGCCAACCGCGACCCGGAACGGTTCACCGACCCCGACGAACTCGACCTCGAGCGCCGCGACAACCAGCACCTCGGCTTCAGCCAGGGCATCCACTTCTGCTTCGGCGCCCCGCTCGCCCGACTCGAGGTCCAGGTCGCGGTCGGCGAGTTCGTCCGCCGGGTGGAGAACCCCCGGCTCGTCGAGGACCCGCCGCCGTACCGGCACAACCAGATCTTCCGCGGACCGCGGCACGTCCTGGTCGACATCGACGGCATCCGCGACTGACCAGGCGTGTGTGAGGGATCGCCATGCGGGCTTTTCAACTGGTCGGGTGGAGACAACCGCCGGAGCTGCGCGAGGTGCCAGTACCCGAGCCCGGACCGGGGCAGGTGCTGGTGAAGGTCGCGGGCGCCGGTGCGTGCCACTCCGATCTGCACATCATGGAGGCACCCGGGCCACCACCCGGGCTCGCCACCGAACTGCCCTTCACCCTCGGCCACGAGAACGCGGGACGGGTGGAACGGCTGGGAGCGGGCGTCACCGGGTTCACGCCCGGGGACCCTGTGATCGTCTACGGCTGCTGGGGCTGCGGGGTGTGTGCCAACTGCCGCCAGGGCCTGGAGAACTACTGCCAGAACCTCGGCGGTCAGGGCCCCGGCCTCGGAGGCGGTCACGACGGCGGCATGGCCGAGTACCTGCTCGTCCCGGCGCCGCGGTACCTGATTCCGCTAGGCACCCTCGACCCCCGCCAGGCCGCCCCGCTCAGCGACGCCGGACTGACCAGCTATCACGCCGTCAAACGGTCGCTGCACCTGCTGGGACCGGGGTCGACCGCGGTCGTGATCGGGGCGGGCGGTCTGGGTCAGATGACCATCCAGATCCTGCGCGCGCTCACCACGGCAACCACCGTAGTCGCCGTGGACACCGACACGGGCAAGCTGGAAACCGCCAAGCACATGGGAGCCGACGAGGCGCTTCTCTCGGGCGACGAGGCGATTACGCGCATCAAGGACCTGACGGGACAGCTGGGCGCCGAGCTCGTGCTGGACATGGTCGGGACAGACCCGACTCTGCGGATGGCTGCTCAGGTGGCCAGGGTGCTCGGCCACCTGACCGTCGTCGGCCTCGGCGGCGGAGCCCTGCCCGTCAACTTCACCAGCCCGCCGCACGAGTGCTCGGTCGCCTCGCCCTACTGGGGCACCCTCCCCGAACTGATGGAAGTGATCACCCTCGCCCGGCAGGAAAAGATCAGGATGCTGGTCGAGCACTTCCCATTGGAACGCGCCGCCGAGGCGTACCAGCTCCTGCACGACGGCAAGATCCAAGGACGCGCCGTCATCACCCCCCACGCATGAGTACCGACGCCATGCGGCGTGGTCGGGTGACGACGGACATGCACTGACGCGACAACGCTGCTCCAAGAAGGAGGCAGGCGCCATGACATTCCCCACCGATTCCCCGGGCCCCGTTCCCCCGCGCGGCACCGAGCCGGAAGAAAGGCCCGTGGCAGAAGGCATGGCCGCCCTGGCGAACATGGGCTGGCAGATCCTGCTCACCATGGGCCTCGCCACCATCGCCCTGGGCGTCATCGCCCTGGTCTGGCCGGGCGCGACGCTGCGCGTCGTTGGCATTCTCTTCGGTGTCTACCTACTGGCCACCGGTGTCTTCCAACTCGCCGCCGCCTTCGGCACCCACGTCCCACGGCACCTTCGCGTGCTGCACTTCATCACCGGCGCGGCCTCCATCCTGCTGGGACTGATCTGCTTCCGGGGCACCCTTGAGTCGATCCTGCTGCTCGCCCTGTGGATCGGCTTCAGCTGGCTGCTGCGCGGCACCACGGAGACGGTCGCGGCGGCCTCAGTCCCGGCCATGCCGGGGCGCGGCTGGCACGTCGCCTTCGGGATCATCGGAGCCCTGGCCGGCATCGTGATGATCGTCATGCCGTTCGCCTCGATCGCGACACTCACCCTGGTGGTGGGCGTCATGGCCATCATCGTGGGCCTGACCGAGGTGGTCCGCGCCATCAGGACGCGCGTCGAGATCGGTCATCTCGCTTCGGGCACGGCCACCCAGCGGCGTCCTCTGTTCCACGCGCGTCCGCACCCTCAGCACTGACCGGCTGGAAGCGGTGAGCGGCGTTCCGGTCAGTCGGTGTGACGGCCATGAGACCGTCCGACGAGTGAGCCCGCCCGCCGGACGACGGCCCATCCCGGCGGCCGCCATCCGGCGGGCACGGCGCCCGGTCGATGACGGGGAACCCATACCCGTAGCGCCCGGGGACTGATCCGGCACCGGACGGGAGCGGGCAGGGTGACGGCTTCGCCGTCGAGCCCGACGGGGACGACCGGGGCGTCGGCGTGGATGACGACGTCGTCGGGTGTCGCGAGACGGGTCAGGCCATGTATCTGCCCGCTTCACAGCCTGGCGGCCGTCTCGGCGGGCGTCTCCGCCCTGGCGGCCAGTACTCCCAGGAGCCCGGAGCCGTGAACGCCCACCGCCCTGCGGACCGGTCTGCGCAGCCCCTCCATCGCCGCTTGGCCGACACCGTTCCCGCAACCTGGGTGCGCCGTGGTCCGGAGGGGGGCAGTGGCGAGAGCGCGGGACACCAGGGCTCACCGGGCGAGGAGCTCACCCGTTTCCGGTGACTGGGGCCGGGCACCCAGTGCCCATGGCGTCGCGTCCGGTTCCGGTGCGAACCATCCTCGCCACCATCGGCCTGGTGCTCGCCACCTACGTCGCACTCGAGCTGGTGGTGCATGCTCGTCGGGTCTTGATCTGGGCGGTCATCGCGTTGTTGTTGGCCGTCTCCCTTCATCCGGCGGTCGAGGCGCTGCAGCGACGGGTGCCGCGATGCCGACGGCCGGTGGCGACCTTGCTGGTCTTCCTGGCTGCGGCCGTGGCCGTCGGCGCGGTGGTCGCCCTGTTCGTCATCCCCCTGGCTCAGGAGGGAAGCCGGATCGCCGGTCGTCTGCCCGCCATGATCAGGGACGCCCAGGCCGGTCGCGGGCCAGTCGGTGACTTGCTTCAGCGGACGCATGCTCTGCAGTACGTCCAGCGGCATCATGCACAGATCCGCGCGTTCGCCACCGGACTGAGTACGCCCGCCCTGAAGTTCATCCGCGGTGCCGCGACCACAGCAACAGGCGCTCTCACCATTTTCGTCCTGGCCTATCTGATGGTCCTGGAGGGCCCCAAGGCCATAGACCGGTCCTTGGCCCTCGTGGACACGGCGCCCGCGGCCCGTATACGCCGCGTCGGAGCCGCGTGCGCCCGTACCGTCAACGGCTACCTGACCGGAAACTTGCTGATCAGCTTGATCTGCGGGCTCCTGACCTACGTCATGCTGCTCGTTTCCGGCGTGCCGTTCGCCGGCCTGCTGGCCCTCTTCGTCGCCGTGACCGACCTCATTCCCCTGGTGGGCGCCACCATGGGGGCCGTCGTCGCCTCCGCGGTGGCGTTCGTCCACTCCTTGCCGGCCGGCATCGGAGCCATCGTCTTCTTCATCGTCTATCAGCAGGCGGAGAACCACCTGCTGCAACCGCTCATCCTGTCCCGGACGGTGAGACTCAACCCCCTCACCGTGCTGCTGGCCATCCTGATCGCCGCCGAGGTCGCCGGGATCCTCGGTGCCCTGCTGGCCATTCCGGTCACCGGCGTCATCCAGGTCGTCCTCGGTGACCTCTGGGCCCACCGCAAGGGTCGGCCGCTTCGGTCGCCGGCGAGCGCAGACAACGGCCCCGGGAACGCCGAGGGGTCCGGCGACCCTGAATGACCGCTCCGTGCCCATGCAACGGCGAAACCTGCGCGCCACCATAAAGTGATCATTCAATCAGTCTTGAGGCACTTGACGATGCCGCCGCTTTATCTGATGATTTCATCATAAGTGGGCAGAATGTCGGATATGGCGCCATGCCCACACGTGTGCCGCTCAACCGGACAACGCCGTTCACCACCGCTGCACACAGAGCCGCCGCGCCCCGCGCCGACGCTCTCTTCGCCTCCGCAACGATGGGATGAACCACGATGACCCACACCAAGCCCACCCCCCTAGCCGAACCGGTGAGCCCCCGAGAGATGCCCGACGCCGCGATAGCGATGCTCGATGCGGAGGGAATCGTGGTGGGGTGGACGCAGGCCGCGCAGCAGCTTGTCGGCTACCCGGCCGGGGAGGTGGTGGGACGGTCCGCCACACACGTGCTGCCGTCGTCCGGGGAGGTACGGAGGGCTTCGGCCTTCGCCGAGCAGTGCCGGGCGCGAGGTGGCTGGTCAGGGACCACGGCGATACGCCACCGCGACGGTCACATGCTCAGCATGACGCTGCGAGTCTCGTCGTTGTGCGGGCAGGACGCCGACACCCGGTGGCTGGTGTCCGTCACGGACATAGGTTCCCTGTCCTCGGGAACGGCCGGAGGACCGGTGCGCGAGTCGCTCCTCACCCGCGCTCCGATGGGCATCGTCGTCTATGACCCGCGGCTGCGCTGCGTCTATGCGAACGACGCCATGGAGCGTCACGACGGCGTGCCTCGGCACCGGCGCTTCGGGCGTGGCCTCAAGGAATCGCTGCCCGCCGTCGAGGCCGAAGCGCTCGAGGTGGTGATGCGGCAGGTGCTGGAGAGCGGGATCACGAGGGTGCACGAGTACCGGGCCTGGCCGCCGGCAGACCGGCGCCGTGAACATGCGTTCTCGGCCTCGTTCTTCTGCCTCCAGGGCGCGGACGGCACGCCCCTGGGCGTGTGCTCCATGACCGTGGACGTCACCGGCAACCGGCGGGCACGCGAGCGCCTCGCCATCCTCAGCGAGGCCAGCACGCACATCGGCAGCACCCTCGACGTGATGCAGACCGGGCAGGAACTGGCCGAACTCGCCGTACCCCTCCTGGCCGACCACGCCCTCGTCGACCTCGTGGAGTCCGTCCCGTTCGGCGTCGAGCCGTCGGCACGGATCGGCACGACGAGCGGCCGCCCGCCGCTGATGCGCCGCGCCGGTGTGGCCTCCGTCGACCTGGGTGTCCTGGAGCTGCCGTGGGTGCGCGAGGAAGTGGTCCACGCCCACCCGGACTCACCGTTCACCGCCGCCGTACGCACGGGCCGGTCCTATCTGGAGCCCGTGCTGGACACCCGTACCGGCCCCTGGGTCGACCACGACCCGGTACGGGCGCAGAGGGTACGCGACAGCGGCGTCCACTCCTTGATGGTCGTACCCATCCGTGCGCGGCGCTGCGTGATGGGACTGGCGCTCTTCGGCCGCTCCGCGGAGCAGACGCCCTTCCAGGAGGACGACCTGCTCCTCGCCGAGGAGCTGGTCACCCGTGCGGCGCTCTGCCTGGACAACGCGCTCCAGTACGCCCGTGAACGCACCGCCGCCCTCACGCTGCAACGCGACCTGCTGCCCCACCGGGTGCAGGGCGGTGCAGCCGTCGAGGTCGCATCGAGTTATGTGCCGGCCGACATGGACCACGGAGTGGGGGGTGACTGGTTCGACGTGATCGAGTTGTCCGGGGCCCGGGTGGCCCTCGTCGTCGGCGATGTCGTCGGCCACGGCATCAACGCCGCGGCGACCATGGGCAGGCTGCGCACCGCCGTGCGCACCTTGGCCGACCTGGACCTGCCCCCCGACGAACTGCTGGCACACCTCGACGACACGGTCCGGCGGCTGAACGACGAGGACACCGATGACTCCGGCCAAGCCCCGGCGGTGGTGGGCGCCACCTGTCTGTACGCCGTCTACGACCCGGTCACCGGGCGGTGCACGATGGCGCGGGCCGGGCATCCACCGGCCCTGATCGTCGGTGCACAGGGCGAGGTCACCGTTCCCGACCTGCCCGCCGGAGCCCCGCTCGGCCTCGGCCTCGGTCTGGTGCCCTTCCAGTCCGTGGAACTGGAACTGCCCGAGGGAAGTGTGCTCGCCCTCTACTCCGACGGGCTGGTGGAGTCCCGCGACGAGGACATCGACGTCGGCCTGCGCCGCCTGTGCACCACCCTGGCCCAGCCGGGTGGGTCGCTGGAGGACATGTGCTCGCGAGCGATGCAGGGCTTGCGGGGCCGCGCACCGGCCGACGACGTCACCTTGCTCCTTGCCCGGACCCGCGCGCTCAAGCCCGCTCAGGTCGCCTCCTGGGACCTGCCGAACGAACCGGTCACCGTCGCGACAGCCCGGCGCCTGGCCGCCCGTCAGCTCAGGGAATGGGGTCTGGAGCCGCTCGTGACGCCCGTGGAGTCGATCGTCAGCGAACTGGTCACCAACGCCATCCGCCACGGCGACGGCCCCAGCCGCCTGCGGCTCATCCAGCACCGGGTGCTGACGTGCGAGGTCTCCGACAGCAACACCGGCCAGCCACGCCCCCGCCTTCCCCATACGCTCGACGAGCACGGCCGCGGCCTCCACCTGGTCGCGCAGCTCTCGCGCCGATGGGGTTCCCGCTTCGCAATGGACGGCAAGGTCGTCTGGGCCGAACAGGACCTGCCCTCCACGAGCGGCGCACGGTGAGCCGTCGGGGAGCGGGGAGGCCGACAGCGGGCGTCCGCGCGTGCTTCCGTAGCCGCAGGCTCTGACAAGAAGGGCGGAGACACGACCACCCAGTGAAAGGTGAAAACGCCGACTCGACAGGTGCCTCCCGAGCAGCGATGAGCGTCTCCGGTGTCGGCTCCGGCGGCAGGGTGTCCGCCTTGGCCGGCCTGGCAGCCGCCGTGCTCGGCGATCGGAGGCATGGCGGTGGGGGTGGACCGGCACGGCAGGGGATCCGAGGGGGTTCCCCGCCGTCGAAGTCCACGCCCGCCCACTTCTGCAACATCGTCCACTGGACGCGGTGACGAGGCGTACGTCCTGAGTCCGGGCCTCCCGTCCGCCGGCGCAAGCGCTTGTTGCACATGGCCAGATCATTACCCCGCCCCGACCGCGTCATCCAGCGTGAGGACCGGCCGCCACGCCCGCGAAATCTTCGGCGAACACACGTCGGACCACTGCGAACGCACCTGTGCGGCAGCAGGAAAAGAACCCGATTCCATCCGGACCTCACCCCGCGCCCGTCGGAATCCCCGTCGGCCTGAACATCTCTGCCGAATCAAGCCATGGCGCACTAGACTCAGAACGAATGATCACGGGGAGGCCGCAGTTGTTGCATGTCGCTTTAGTGAACATGCCATTCGCCGACTGGAATCGTCCGTCATTCGCCCTGGGGCAGTTGTCGACTCTCGTTCACCGGGAGTTCGACGACCGGGCGCGAGCGCACGTGTGCTATCTCAACCAGGACATGGCCGAGTTCTTCGGGACACGACTGTACGAGGCCCTCTCCGTGAGTCACGATCATGTGGACACAGGGATCGGGGACTGGCTGTTCCGGCACATCGCCTTTCCAGGCGAGGTTGACACTGCCACCGAGTACTTTCAGCGCTACTATCGGGGTGCCCGGTGGGCCGACTTCCGTGAGCAGATCCTGTCGGCGCGGGACGGACTGCGGGAGTTCTGCCAGGAACTGATTGACCGCTACCGGCTTGACGAGGCCGACATCGTGGGGTTCAGCTCGATGTTCGCCCAGCATGTGCCGAGTATCGCCCTGGCGCGGCTGATCAAGGAGCGCAGCCCCCAGACGCTCGTCGTGCTCGGTGGGGCGAACTGCGAGGCGCCCATGGGCTCGGTGGTCGCCGAGCATGTGCCGGCCGTCGACTTCGTCTTCTCCGGGCCCGCGCTGAACACTTTTGGCGAGTTCCTGCGGTGTGTCCTCGACGAGGATCTGGAGCGCGCCGATGCCGTTCCAGGAATCCTTTCCGAGCGGAACTGCCGAGACCCGCGCTTCCGCAAGGCCATCGGCGCGGAACGCGATATCGACGACTTCTTCCTGCCCGACTACGACAGTTTCTTCGAGGCGCTGGAGGGCCATCCGGAACTGCGGCGCACGGGTACCAGCAAACCCATGCTGTTCTTCGAGACGTCCCGCGGCTGCTGGTGGGGACAGCGTTCGCACTGCACCTTCTGCGGGCTGAACGGCGAAAGCATGGCTTTTCGGGCCATGGCTCCGGACCTGGCAGTCCAGCAGTTCGAGTGGCTATTCGGCTTCGCGCCCGCCTACACCTCGTTCTTCTGCACGGACAATGTGATGCCACGCAATTACTCGCGTGAGGTCTTCCCTCGACTCGACCCGCGGCCGGGGGTCGAGATCTTCTACGAGGTCAAGCTCCCCCTGAGCCGTCAGGACCTGCACGCCATGACGGACGCGGGCGTCACCGTCGTCCAGCCCGGCATCGAGGCGCTGTCCTCCTCGACGCTCAAACTGATGGGCAAGGGCACGACCGCGTTCCAGAACCTGCAGTTCCTCAAGAACTGTGAGGAGTTCGGGATCAAGCCCGAGTGGAACCTGCTGATCGGCTTCCCCGGCGAGGACCCGACGGTCTACCGCAAGTACGCCGAGGAACTGCGCGACTTCGTCCACCTGGTGCCGCCGCACGGCGTGTACATGGTGCGCTTCGACCGCTTCAGTCCCTACTTCAAGCGGAGCGACGAGTACGGGCTCGTCCTGAAGCCGGTGGACTATTACTCCCTCACGTATCCCTTCGACGAGTCGGCGCTGGCCGATCTCGCGTACTTCTTCGCCGACCAGAACCTGGCGCCGTACATGCTCGACGCGGTCGAGTGGCATGACGAGTTGAGCGGGCTGGTCACCCAGTGGCGTGCGGCCTGGTACGAGGAGGACGGAGCGGCCCGTCGCGAACTGCGGCTGGTCGCCGATGACGACGGCCGGCTCACGGTTCGTGATTCCCGTTCCGGGGCCCTGCGGACGCACCCGGTCGACTCGGTGACTGGCCGGCTGCTGCGTCGACTGTCCTCGCCGGCCAAGCTCGAGCAGCTGGCCCGGGACTGGCCGGAGGGGCCAGACGATCTGCGGCAACGCCTGGACACGCTGACCGAACAGCGGTTCCTCTTCGCGGAGAACGGCCGGGTGATGAGCCTGGTGCTGACCGGAGCGGACGGTGAGATCGAGGAACCCGCGCGGCAGGAGCGCGCCACGGTCGGCGCCCGGCGGCTGCTGCCGCTGTTGTCGGAGGCACCGCGATGACGGTCGAGACCACCCCGATGCTCCCGCTGGTCCTCGAGGGACACGGCGAGTCGGCCGTCGAACGGCTGCGCGCCCGGAGGGAGGAACTGCGGGCCGCGCTGCGCGAACGCGGTGCGCTGCTGCTGCGCGGCTTCGACGTCGGGGGAGCCGACGGCTTCGCGGACATCGTCCGCGCGCTCTCCGGCGAGCCGCTGCCGTACACCGAGCGTTCCTCCCCCCGGAGTGTGATCAAGGGGAACGTCTACACGTCCACCGACTACCCGCCCGGTGAAGAGATCTTCCTGCACAACGAGAACTCGTACCAGGCGAGTTGGCCGCTGACCCTGTACTTCCACTGTGTGCGCCCGCCGCTGACCCGGGGCGCCACGCCGCTGGCCGACACCCGGCGGGTGCTGGCCGCCGTCGACGACGAGGTGCGCCGGGAGTTCGACCGGCGCGGCTGGACGGTCGTACGCAACTACGGCGACCTGGTCGGCCTGCCGTGGCAGGAGGCGTTCGCCACCGAGGACCGCGCGCAGGTCGAGCGGTACTGCCGGGAGCGGGACATCGAGGCACAGTGGCTGCCCGGCGGCGGGCTGCGCACCCGGGCGGTACGGGAGGTCGTCCACCGGCATCCGGTGACCGGCGAGCCGGTGTGGTTCAACCACGCGACGGTCTTTCACGTCACGACGCTGCCGGAGTCAGTCCGGCTCGGGCTGCTGGAGATGCTGGGCGAGGAGAATCTGCCCAGCCAGACCTACTACGGCGACGGCGGACCGATCCCGGACGCCGTCATGGACCATCTCCGGGCCTGCTACCGGGCCGCGGCGACCCGTTTCGACTACCGTGCGGACGACGTCCTGGTGATCGACAACATGCTGGTCTCGCACGGCCGCGAGCCGTTCACGGGGCCCCGCCGGATCGCGGTCGCCATGGCGGAGCCGTACACCCCCGACCGCTAGCCCCAGGACGGAAGACCCTCGCATGTCCGCGCGTTCACTCTGGTCCAACCGGGACTTCTCCGTCTTCTGGGCGGTCCAGGCGCTGTCCGAGGTCGGCAACGCCTTCTCCCTGGTGGCGCTTCCGCTGCTGGTGCTGCACACCACCGGGTCGGCGGCGCAGATGGGGTTGCTCACGGCCGTCGCCGGCGCCACCTCGTTGCTCACCGGTCTGGTCGGCGGCACCTGGGTCGACCGCTTCGACCGGCGGCGCCTGCTGATGCTGTGTGATGCCGCCCGGCTGGTGCTGTACGGCGCGATCCCGGTCTGCTGGGCCCTGAGCCCGCAGATCTGGCTGCTGTACGGGGTCATGGCGCTGGCCTCGGTCTTCGAGATGCTGTTCAAGATCACATATGTCACCGCCGTGGCGAACCTCGTCGCCAAGGAGCAGATCGTCTCGGCGAACGGCCGGCTGGAGGCGACGAACGCGATCGCGTACATCGCCGGCCCGGCCCTGGCCGGTGTGGTGGCCGGGTTCTTCGGGCCGACGGCCGCCGTCGCGATCAATGCGGGCAGCTTCGGGATCTCTCTGGCGGGCCTTGCGTTCATCAGGTTCAGGCCCATCGCGCGGCCGCCGGCCGACGAGGCCGAGAGCAAGGCGGCCCGGGCCCAGGACCTGCGCTCCGGCTTCCGGGGCGGCGCCGCGTTCCTGTGGCGCACGCCGGTGCTGCGGGCGCTCACCGTGCTGCTGACCGTCACCACCTTCCTCAGCCTGGGCATGACCGATGTGTTCATCTACCACCTGCGGCACGGTCTGGGGCAGGACGAACGCACGGTGGGCTACGTCCTCGCGCTGGCCGGGCTCGGCACGTGCGCGGCCGCCGCCGCGACCGCCAGGCTGCGCCGCTCCTGGGGGTTCGGCCCCTGCTGGCTCGGCGCGATGGGTCTGTGCTCGGTGTCGGTGCTGGTGCTGGGCGAGACCGGGCGGGTGTCCGTGGCGGCCGTGACGATCTGTCTTTACTCCTTCGGCATGGCACTGGCCGGCGTCTGCTCGATGTCCCTGCGGCAGCAGGTCACGCCGGACCATCTGCTCGGCCGGGTCACCTCCGCGTTCTGGACGATCCACGGCAGCCTCGCGCCCCTCGGCGCGGCCCTGCTCACCGCCCTGATCGGCCGGCTGGGGACACGCGGGCCGCTGACCGCGGTGGCGGTCGTCTTCCTGGCCGTGGTGGTGGCCGCCGCCTTCACCCCCATTCGACAGCGCCGGCCGGAGCAGACCGCCGTACCGCCCCCGCAGACGCGGCCCACTGATGCGCCGCTACCACGAGAGGAGAGTCACGGGGATGACGCCGAAACCCGACGATGACGACCGGCTGTACAAGGTCGTGGTCAACCATGAGGAGCAGTACTCCGTCTGGCCCGCCGACCGGGACAATCCGGCCGGATGGTCGGACGTGGGCAGGACCGGCCCGAAGTCCGAATGCCTCGCTCATATTGAGGACGTGTGGAGTGACATGCGTCCGCTGAGCCTGCGCCGTCGCCTGCGGGCGGGCGAACAGGACGCACCGGCCTGACGGAACGGACAGGACGGACCGGTGGCGGAGGGCGCCGACCGGGCCGGCTGACTCTCGGTCCGTCACCGCACCCGCCGTACCGCGAACCAGGGAAGGCCATCGTGCACGACGACCTGGAAACACGACCGACGGCCCGCTCGGCAGGGGCGCCCCGGCTGGCGCTCTCCCACGGCCAGAAGAGACTTTGGTACCTGGAGCAGATCGCCGTCGCTGCGCCGGTCCACCACGTGTCCGCCGCCACTTTGGTCGAAGGCCCGCTGGACGCCGGTCGACTGGCGTCCGCCCTGCGGGACTGTGTCTCCCGCCATGAGCTGCTCCGCAGTACCTTCGACGATCGCGGGGACGGGCCGCGCCGTACCGTCCGTGCGACGGCCGACGTGCCGCTGCGGCAACTGGGGTCCGTGCCCGAGGCGGAGCTGCGGGGTGTACTCGCAAAAGAGAGCGGTCGGCCCTTCGCCCTCGGCAGCGGGCCCGTACTACCCCTCACATCGAACGGCAAGGTGGACCAGGCCGCGGTGAGATCCCTCGTCCAGGCCGGCCCCACCGGTTCCCCGGTCTCGTCGGCGGACGGGGCCGGCACACCGCCGGCCGACCCGGTCGAGGCCGCCGTGGCCCGGGTCTTCGAGGAACTGCTCGGTGTCGCCCCCGTCGGCGCGGACGACGACTTCTTCACGCTCGGCGGTCACTCCTTGCTGGCCGTACGGCTGATCGCACGGCTCAACGGGGAGTTCCACGCCGAGCTCCCGGTCCCCGTGCTCTTCTCAGAACCGGAGGCGAGGCCGGGGCCGGATCACGAGGCGGGGCGGCCCGGAAGGGCGGCCACGCCGAAGCACCTGGCCCGGCTGCTCAAGGCACGCAACACCGTCCCGCACACCCTTCCGGACGACATCGTGGCACTGCGGTCCCGGGGCGAGGGCACCCCGCTGTTCTGCGTCCACCCGGCAGGCGGTGAGGCCACCGGCTTCCGCCATCTCGCCGCCTGTCCCGAGCTGCGCGGCCCGCTGTACGCCCTCCAGACATCGGCGGACGGTGCCGACCACGAGGACCAGAGCGTCGAGGTGCTGGCCGCCCGCTATCTGACGGCCGTACGCGCGGTGGCGCCGACCGGCCCGTATCTGCTCCTGGGCTGGTCCATGGGCGGGCTGGTGGCCTTCGAAATGGCCCGGCTGCTCGAACTGCAGGGTGAGCGCACGGAGATGGTCTTCCTCGTCGAGAGCTACCTCTCCGCTCAGCTCCCGGAGTTCGACGAGGACGACGAGCGGGAGAAGCCCGGTCCCGTAGCGGAAGGGGACATGAGCGCCGCCGAGTTGCTCCGGCTGGACCTCCGGCGGCGCGCCAACCGCGCCCATCTGCGGGCCGCCCGGGCCTACCGCCCGTCGCGGTACACCGGCCCGGTCGCACTCGTCCAGGCCGACAAACAGGATGCGGACTTCCGGCGCACCGCGATCCGCTCCTGGTCCTGTGTCTGTGCCCCCACCCGGCTGACCCACCACGTCCTGGAAGGAGACCACCTAACCCTGTTCGAGCCACCGTACGTCACCGAACTCGCCCGCCTGATCGACCGCACGACCCAGTAGTTCACCGGACGCAGGAGCGTCGTTCTCGTCGGCGCCGACGCTGGGGCCGTCGGCTTCCAGGGGAACGGGCGGGATGGCCGCCTGCCCTCGCCGCGCAGCACTGCGGCGTAGGCGGGCGACACCGGCTTGGTGGGGGTCGGTGTGTCGTCCGAGGCGCCGAACTCGTCGGCGAGTTGGCGCGGGGATCCGGTGCACCCGCAAGCCCTCCGGCCACCCCCCGTGCCACCCGAACTTCGTTGGCGCACGCTCAAGGTTCACTGTTGCAGGACCCTGCCCCGTCCGACCTGTCGATCGTTTGCGACCTGGGCTTTCGGCGCTCAGGGGCGCACGCGAATGACGGTCTTGCCCTTCCGCCGCTCGGCCGGGTTGAGCGCAGGGACGGCGTCGTCGAGGGTCGCGACGGTTCCGATGTGCGTGCGAAGGCGCCCGTCCCGCACCCGTTCGACGATCTCCACCAGCTGACTCGGAACGGACTCGACGACGAAGTCGACCGCCAAGCCGTCGGCAGGGCGAGCCTCAACAGGCCCGACCACCGACACCAGCGTCCCGCCAGGCCGGAGGATTCTCGCCGAGCGCCTTTGGATGTCAGCGCCGATGACATCGAAGACCACGTCGACCCCGCCGATGTCGTCGAGATCCTCGGTGGCGAGGTCGAGGAACTCGTTCGCGCCGAAGTCGAGCGCCGCCTGGCGGTCCGCCGCCCGCCCGGTACCGATGACGTAGGCGCCGAACTCCCGGGCGAGCTGCGTAACCACGGACCCGACTGCGCCGGCGGCGCCGTGTGCGAGGACGCTCTGCCCCGCCTGAAGACGACCGTGCTGGAACAGACCTTGCCACGCGGTCAGGCCGGAGATCGGCAGGCTCGCACCCACCGTGAAGTCGACGTTCCCCGGCAGCGGCGCCAGGTTGCGTGCCTCCACGGCCGCGTACTCGGCCAGGGTTCCATCGCGGTGCCAGTCCGTGATCCCGAACACCCGCTGTCCCAGCGAGAGCCCCGTCGTGCCGTAGCCGAGGGAGGTGACCACTCCGGCGAACTCGTGGCCGATGATCGCCTGGGCTCGATCGCGACCGGCGCGATCGACCCACGTCGAGGGCCACTCCCACTCCGCGGGGACGAAGCCCGACGCATGGACTTCAACGACGACGTCGTTGATCGCCGGCGTCGGCTCAGGCCGCTCCGCGAGTGTGATCCCGGCTGCTTCCGCGGACGGATCCGTCGCGACGATTGCCTTCACTGGTACCTCCGTATATCTCGTGCTCGCCGGCTCTGTGCGCCGCCCAGGCCATGGAGTGGGCCGACCAGCCCACAGAGGAACGGCAACAAGATCCGTCACCACAGACGGATGGACCACTGAAACGCGTCGAGTCCAACCGGAGCTCGACGAGCACCACACACCCAGGCGCTAGTCTCACGGCGATGTCGTATACGACATCGGTACGACACGGCTCGTGCGATCACTGAGGCGGACCGGCCCGCCAACTTCGCCCGCTGGGTGTTCCTCGAACCGGTGGCCCGGGACATCCTGGTCGACTGGGAACCCGAGGCACGCGGCCTGCTCGGCCGGCTTCGGACGCTAGCGGCACGCCACTCCGGCGACCCGCGGTACACCCGGCTGATCGAGGACCTGAACGAGGGCAGCCCAGAGGTACGGGACTGGTGGCCGCAGTACGAGGTGCAGGCCCGGCACAGCGGTCGCAAACGGCTACGACACCCGCAACGGGGAGCGATCGATTATGCGTACACCGCTTTTCACCTGGCCGAACAGCCGGAACAGACACTGGTCGTCTATGCCCATGGCAGCGAACCGCCCGACGGGAGCGCAGCCATGACCGGCGAATGAAGGAAGAGGCCGGGGGTACGCCGTTCTTCAATGCCGGGCCGCACACGGCTACTTCTCCGTCGGCTCCCGGGTGGGCGCGACCCCAGTGGGGCACAACGAGCCCGTTTCGTCTCGAACCAGGGGATCAGGCTGACCCCGCCCCACCGAACCCGGTGGCCCTTATCTCGCCACGCGGAGCCGCCACAACGTGGGACGCGGCCTGCACAGTGCGAAGAACTCGTCCGTGGACCCACGAGGGTCCCGGCAGCGCCGGGCGTGCCGCGCCGCGAGACACCCCCGAACACCCTGCAATACCGCTTTGACGGGCCAGAAGACGCTCCGGTCCTGATCTTGGGTCCCTCACTGGGTACCACATGGCACAGGTTGTAGGAACCGTCTTGGGGGGTCCACGTCAGTCCAGGGCGGCCGCGAAATAGCAGGTCAGGGCATCGCGGTCCGGGGGAGTCGACGTAGTTGGTGACAGACGTGTGAGAGCGCCCGTGCGACGAGGAGCCCCGCAGGGGCGCCCCGGCGGGGCTTCTGAGTAGGTGGGATTCAGTGTCCGTCGTGGGCACCATTGCACTCGGATTCTCCTCTCTCAAGCACCCGAAGCAAGGCCACGGAGACGACGCGCCTGTTATGGCCGATGTGCAGCATGCGGCCCGAACTTTCTCGAACAACCAGGCTGTATCCTTCACTCCTGCAAATCTCAACGCCTTTGGAGATGTCTGCAGCATCGGAACGCCCGCCGCGGCATTGCCGGAGACGGCGGTCGCCAGCCTCTCACGCGTCACCGCCGAGGACTTCTCTCTCTTCATCGCGCGGCCGCACTGCTTTGCCGGTCTGGTAGTCGGGTGGCATCGCTACGCGCCGCTCGCTGCCGGACGCTGCCCGCAACCTTGCGGTCCATCCGCAGGGGCTTGGAGATGACGTCGATGGCGACGCCTTTGTCTTACATCTCGTGCACCGCGGCGAAGTGGCGCCGGGTGTTCGCTGCCCGCTTTCCCTCGATGGCCGGGGGCGCGACGGAGGGCTCCACAACCGCGCCCTGGGCCTCGTCTTGTGGTGGCGTGAGGCGGTGCAGGTGGGCGAGGGCGCACTTCTCGAGCGTCTTGACAGGTTGAGCCAGAGATGAAACCTGTCCGCGATCTGGACCGCGTCCGGCGCGGCCGTGCGGACTGCCTCCGCATATGCGCTGGCCCTGTCTCTGCATACGATCTCCGCTCCGGGGTGCTGTCGGAGCCAGGCGGTGAAGGTCTCGGCGCTGCGGTCCGGCAGCACGTCCACCGGGCGGTCGGCTTCAATGTCGATCAGCACAGTCCCGTAGACGTGACCGCGTTTGAGGGTGAAGTCGTTGACACCCAGCACCCGCGGCCTCCGCTCCGGCCCTGTCGGCAGGGCCCGGACGAGGCTGAGCTGGGTGTTCGGGCTGACCCGGCAGCGCAGCATGGCCGCGAGGCGGGCCCCGGCCCGCCCGGTCAGGAACCGGCCGATCACCGCCAGCATCGTCTGCTGGAGCTGGCTGCGCCGCCCGTATCGGAAGGATCCGTCATCTGTGAGACAGGGCCGACTCATAGAGGATTGTGAGTCGACTTGCCTCACGGTGGCGTGGGTCATGCGATCGATTGCGCGTGTCGCGTTGACAGGACCGGCGAGATGAACTGATGATGTAATCAGTTATGCAGCTTTGATCAACGGCGTCGCCGACAGGGCGGGCGCCCTCACCCCAAGGAGAGATGCCATGAGCGAGAAGGACCTGCATGCGAAGTTCCAGAAGCTGCCCGAGGCCGTCCGTGAGAAGGTCGACGCGACGTTGGCGGACGCGAAGATCGCGCTCAAGCTGAAGGTCGCCGAGATCCTGGCTGACAAGGAGGAGGTGACCGAGCATGCCGTCACCACCGCCGGCCGGATTGGCGCCAAGAGCGGTGAGGTGTCGGAGCTGACGACGATCCTGCCGCTGAAGCCGCACGGTGCCGAGCGGCTGCGGAAGTTCTTCAAGCTGGTCGGCGGGAACCTGGCGGGCGCCGGTCAGGTCGGCACGCTGCACAACATGCGGTTCGTGTTCCTGGACAACGACACCAAGCTGCTGTTCGCAACCGCATTCGACGGCGAGTGGGACCCCTACATCGACGACTTCGCCACCAAGATCCCCGACTTCATGGACTACCTGTTCAGCAACGTCGAGGGCTGGCCCGGCATCACCTCGCCCGATGTGAAGGACTTCATCGTGAAGTACCAGATCCCGGCGGAGGCGTGGTTCGTCGCCCACCCGGGCCTCACTGTCGCGGAAGGCGCCCGCCTCAAGCGGCAGGAGTCCGCCGTACAGCGGTTCCTGTCCGACCTCAACTGAGGGCAGGCGCACCATGTCCGTCTTCCGACGCCTGCGCCGCCCGCCCACGCTGGATCTCGACGATATCCAGGCAACCTTGCTGCGTGCCCGGCCCGAACCCTACTTCGGCACCCACGCGATCCTGGAGATCACCGAACCATCGGCGGGCAAGGAACTGCTGCGCCGGCTGGCCCCGAGGGTGACCTCGGCGGCCCGCTGGGACGAACCGCGGCCGTCCTGGCTGGCCCTCGCCCTCAGCTACCAGGGACTGGTCGCCCTGGGCGCGCCGCAGGAGTCGCTGGCCTCCTTTCCTGCCAACTTCCGTGCCGGCATGGCCGCCCGTGCCGAACGGCTGCGTGACACCGGCGTGAACGCGCCGGCGAACTGGGAGTTTCCCTTCGGCACGCCGCGCGTGCACGTCGCCGTCACGGTCTACGCCGCGAGTGAGGGCGACTGGCGTGCCGAAGTCGCCGCCTATGAGAAGGAGTTGCGGGATGTCCCCGGCGTGCGGCTGCTGTCGCACCAGGACTTCGCGGCCGACGGCTTCAATGTGTTCGGCTACCGGGACGGCTTCAGCCAGCCGGTGGTCGAGGGCAGCGGCGCCGAACCCCTGCCGGGCGACGGCCGACCGATCAAGGCAGGCGAGTTCGTGCTCGGCTACCCGAGCGAGACCGGCCACGCGCTGCCCGTACCGGCTCCGGACGTCCTCGGCCGCAACGGCACGTACGTCGTCTTCCGGAAGTACCACTCCCATGTAGCCGCCTTCAACAAGTGGCTGCACGACAACGCCCGCACCGAGGCCGAACGCGAACTGCTGGCCGCCAAACTCGTCGGCCGCTGGCGCAGCGGCGCACCACTCGCCCTGGCCCCGGAGCGCGACAACCCCGCGATCGGTGAGGACCCGAACCGGATCAACGACTTCGACTACGCCGCCGACCCGCGTGGGCTGTGCACCCCCCTTGGCTCCCACATCCGCCGCATGAACCCGCGCGACACGAAGCTGACGGTCCTCACCGACGTCAACATCCGCCGGATCATCCGGCGCGGCACCTCCTACGGCACCTCGCTGCCCCCGGACCGCCTCAAGGACGACGGCAAGCCGCGCGGCCTGGACTTCATCGCCCTCGGCGCTCGTGCGATCGACAACGTCGAGTTCCTGCAGAGCGAGTGGGTCGGCTCCGGCAACTTCATGGGCCTGGGCAAGGAGAAGGACCCGATGATCTCGCTCCAGGACAAGGGTGCCTACTTCACCGTGCCCGGCACCCCGCCCCGCCGGGTGCAGAACATCCAGTCCTTCAACACCCTGCTCGGCGGCGAGTACTTCTTCATGCCCAGCCTGTCCGCCATCCGCTGGCTGAGCACCATCTGACCCCCACCCCGCGCGGAGGCATCAATGACCTCGTACGTCCGCTACCGGCCCGACCTCGAACAGCCCTTCCCGAACGAGCAGGAACTCGTCCGCCAGGTCGTCGAGGCCATGGGCAAGGCCAACCAGCAGGTCGCCGACAAACACCGGCACGGCATGCGCGACGCCCACGCCAAGAGCCACGGCGTCCTCGCCGGCGAACTGCGCATCCAGCCGAACCTTCCCGCCCACCTCGCCCAGGGCCTCTTCGCGGAACCGGCCACCTACCCGGTGATCGTCCGCTTCTCCTCCGCCCCCGGCGACCTGCGCTCCGACCAGGTAGCCGTCCAACGTGGCATCGCGATCAAGGTGATCGGCGTACCCGGGCCCCGCGCCCTCGACGACGGCTTCACCACCCAGGACTTCCTGCTGGTCAACCACCCCACCCTGCCCTTCGGCAATATCGCCGAGTACGCCAAACTCCAGGACCTGCTGGAAAAACAGCCCCGCCAGAGCGATCAGCAGCTTCAGCTCACCGGCCTGGCCGCCCGAGCCGCCGCCAAGGCCCTCACTCGCGTCGGACGCCCACTCCCACCGGCCGTCGAGACTCTGGCCGCCGCCAACCACCACATCCTCGGCGAGACCTTCCACTCCATGGCCGCCCTGCGCTACGGCGACCACGTCGCCAAGGTGTCAGCCGCCCCGCGCTCGGCGAACGTGAAGGCCCTCACGGGCCGCCCTGTCGAAAAGAAGGCAGGCGGATCGGCGCTGCGCGATCTCGTCGTCGACTTCTTCGCCCACAACAGCGCCGAGTACGACATCCGCGCCCAGCTCTGCACGGACATCGAGCGCATGCCTGTGGAGGACGCCTCCGTCTTGTGGCCCGAGGAACTGTCACCGCACGAGGTCGTGGCGGTGCTTCACCTCCCCGCCCAGGACGCCTACAGCGACGCCCGCCGCCGGTACGCCGACGACGTCCTCTCGTTCAGCCCCTGGCACGCCCTGGAGGCCCACCGCCCGCTGGGTTCCATCATGCGCTCGCGTCGGGCCGCCTACCCCGCCTCCAGCGACTTCCGCCACCGCTTCAACGGGATCGAGCCGCAGGAGCCGTCCGACATCAAGGAGCTCCCCGCCTGATCAGGACCGCCCGGTCCGTGGATGCGGCCACGGATCGGGCCGAAGCTCGCGTGTCAGAATGAAGGCGTCTGTCCTTCCGCCCGCCTGCAGCGAGGTTCTTCCGTGTCCCAGTCCGTCGGCCGCGTGCCACAGCGACGCAACGCGCGGTCCAACCGGGCGCGCATCCTGGCCACCGCACGTCAGGAGCTGGGGCGGAACCCCGACATCACCCTGGAGGAGCTGGCTCGCGCCTCCGGTGTCGTCAGGCGCACCCTGTTCGGGCACTTTCCCGGACGGGCGGCGCTCCTGGAGGCGCTGGCCGAGGAGGCCGCCGAGGCTCTGCAGACAGCCGTGGCGGTCGAAGCGCCGGTGGGGGAGCCGGCGGACCGGGCGCTCGCGCACTTCACCCTGTCGATGTGGCCCGTGGGTGACCGCTACCGGATGCTCCTGGCGCTGGCCCGTCGGGATCTTGGCGTGGAACGTGTCGACGAGATCCTCAAGCCCGCCCGTGTCAGGGTCACCGGCATCCTGGAGCAGGGTCAGCGCGACGGCGTCTTCCACTCCCATCTGCCGCCCGCCGTGCTCAGCGCCGGTCTGGAGGCGATGGCGGTCGCCCTGCTGGAAGAGGTCAACACCGGGGCGTTCGAGGACGACGGCACCCGCGTGGCCGTTGCCACGCTCATCGCGGCCGGTGTCCCGGAGGAGCAGGCGCTCGCCGTGGTCGACGTCGCCGCTGCCACGGCGGCGGCGGAGCATGTTGCCGACGACTGAGCCCCGGTGCGCCCCGTTGAGGCAGTGGTCAGGACAGACCCCGGCGTGAAGGCGCCGGGGTCTCTTTCATGTGCACCAAGATTTAACTACTCCCGAGTGTGCAATTATTTTGTCGCACCCTGTGGCCTGCCCGTCGGCACGCGCTGCCCCTCCTGCTCGTACCTCGTGATGGAGTACGGCGACACGGGACGACGCAGACGTCGGTCGTGACCGGGACGGCCCAACATCTCTCGCCGGAGCAGGCGCTGGGGCGGGAGACCGAAGCCCGTGATGGAGGCGGCCGGCACCGTGGTTCTCATCGCCCACGACATGAGCTGCCAGCCGTCGGGCGGCGGGACACAGGCCGCCGGTGTGGCCACCACGCCGGCCTCGACGCCCGGTGGTCAGTAGGACCTCGTTGGCGCCGGTCAACACCGAGTCCTCGACCGACGAGTGCGGTCGAGGACTCTTGGCTGTCGTCCTCCGGGCTGCTGCGCAGCATGGGCGCGTCCGGTGGTCGGCTCCCTGGCGCGGACAGCAAAAGGGGACGGTGCCGGGCGTCCCCTCCCGGCACCGTCCGGGACCGTGCGCCGCTCAGGCACGGTCCGTCCTGGGGTGGTGAGGGCCGGAACAGGTGTCCGGCCCGTCACCTCGTGGGGCTCAGGCGACGCCCACGGACTCGGTTTCCTGCGCCGGCACCGGCGTGTCCTGCTGACGGTGCTTGCCGGTGTGCCCCCGGCCGGGCAGGACCGCGATGACGATCACGGCTCCGACGGCCATGATGATGCCGCCGATGAGGCTGGTGTGGGCGATGGCGTGGGCGAAGGACTCGTGCACCGCCGCGACCAGGGCCTGGGCCTGCTGGACTCCGCCCTGGGGATTCTTGGCGACCTGTTCGGCGACCGCGAGGCCGCCGCCGACCGAGTCCTTGGCGGTGTCCATCGCGGCGGCCGGGAGGTGGCCGCCGACCAGGTCGGTCAGCTTGTGCTTGTAGGTCGTGGCGAGGAGCGAGCCGAGGATCGCGATGCCGAGGGAGCAGCCGAGTTCCAGCGCGGTGTCGTTGGCGCCGCCGCCGACGCCCAGTTCCGACTCGGGGAAGGAAGCCATGATGGTGTCGGTGGCCGGGGACAGGCTCAGGCCGATCGCGAAGCCCAGCACGAGCAGGGACGGCAGGAAGTCGCTGTACGTCGACCCCGCCTCGATGCGAGTGAGCAGAACGACGCCCGCAGTCCCGAGCACCATGCCGACGCCCACGACCGCCTTCACACCCAGCCTCGGCGTCAGTTTCGCGGTCACCGCGGCGCCGACGAACACGGCTCCGGCCAGCGGCAGCAGTCGTACGCCGGTCTCCAGTGCGTCGTAGCCGAGGACGAACTGCAGGAACTGGGTGGAGTAGTAGATCGACCCGAAGGTGCCGAAGAAGAAGAACAGCACCGCCATCATCGAGCCGGAGAACCGGCGCTCGGTGAACTTGCGCACGTTCAGCATCGGGTTCGGGTGGCGCAGCTCCCAGGCGACGAAGGCCAGCAGGCCCACGCCGGCGACCACGGCCGCGGTGATCGGGCCGGTGCCCCAGCCGAAGTGCGGGCCCTCGATGGTCGCGTACACCAGCGAGCCGATGGAGACGATCGACAGCAGACCACCGACGTAGTCGATGCGGCCCATGCCCTCGGCCCTGGACGGCGGCACGAGCAGCAGCGCGCCGACGATGCCGAGGACCGCGATGGGGACGTTCATCAGGAAAGTGGAGCCCCAGGCGTGGTGCTGCAGCAGCCAACCCGCGGCGAGCGGGCCAGCGGCGATCGCGAGCCCGGAGGTGGCGGACCAGGCGGTGATGGCCTTGGCCCGCTCGGCCCTCGGGAAGATCGCGACGAGCAGGGACAGGGTGGCCGGCATGACGACGGCGGCGCCCACGCCCATGATCGCCCGTGCTGTGATGACCAGGTCCGTGTGGTGGACCTGGCTGCCCATCACCGAGCCGCCCGCGAAGATCAGCAGACCCAGGACCAGGGCGCCGCGGCGGCTGTACTTGTCGCCGATCGCACCCAGCACCAGCATCAGCGCGGCGTACGGGACGGTGTAGCCGTCGATGACCCACTGCAGGTCACTGCTGGACAGGCCCAGGTCCTTCGTCATGTCCGGCGCCGCCACGATCAGCGAGGTGTTCGCCATGACGACGATCAGCAGGCTCAGGCAGAGCACCAGCAGGGCCCACCAGCGCCGGGGATAGGGCCCGGCCATCTTCTCGGCGGGTGTGTCGGCAAAGAGCGGCATCGAAAGCTCCTCGGCAGGAGGGGAAGCGGAGGCTTCGGGATTCGCGGATCGGGGTGAGCGGTGCGGGCGCGGCCATGGGCCTGCGAGGCACCGGGGCGGGGCAGTTAATTGCCCATTGATGTGCAGGCTAGTTTATTGCCCGCCGATGTGCAACTATCGATCCGCACCCCACCGCCGTCCGGAGGTCCCCGCATGACCAGCGCACCTGTGACAGACACCCCGGGACGCAGCCGCACCCGCCTCACCCGGGCCCGCATCCTCGAAGCGGCCAGGCAGCAACTCGGCCGGGACCCCGACAGCAGCCTCGGTGACATCGCCGAAGCCGCGGGGGTGGTGCGCCGTACGGTCTACGGCCACTTCAACGGCCGGGCCGCGCTCGTGGACGGTCTGGTGGAGGACGCCGCGCAGGCACTGCGGCAGGCGCTCGCAAACCCGGGAGTTCCGGACGCGGACGCGGTCACGGCGCTGGCACGCTTCGTCCTCGCCGTATGGCCCGTCGGCGACCGGTACCGCATGCTCCTACGCCTGGCCCCACACGACCTCGGGGCCGAGCGGGTCACCGAGGTCCTGGCCCCCGCGCGCGAGACGGCGGCGGTGATCATCGCCCGAGGGCAGCGGCAGGGGGTCTTCCAGACCAGCGTGCCTGCCGGGCCGTTGAGCCGGGCACTGGAGGGCCATCTGCTGGGGCTCCTGGAGTGCGTCAACGCCGGCACCTGGAGCGACGACGGCACATACACGGCGGCTGCCGCACTGATCGCCATGGGTATGGACGGCGACCTCGCCGTCACCCGCGTCCGAAGCCTCGGCCGGCCGGAGCCGGTCGGCACCTAGTCCCGGACACCTGTCCCAAGAAGTTCCCGAGCGCGTCACAGAGATGGAGAGGGCACCATGTACCAGTCGCAGCCCGATGGCGAGTTCGTCGGCGAGTCGTACTACGGCGACGCCGCCGTATACGCGAGCCCGCCCCCTCCCCGGAGGTGGCGCAGGATCATCATCGCCGCGTCCCTGGCGGCGCTGCTGGTCGGCGCCGTCGTGGCCGACCGCATCGCCGCGGCCCATGCGGAGAGCCGTACGGCCGAGGGGTTCCAGGAGGGTATGGGCACGCCCGGCCGGCCTTCGGTGCACGTCGGCGGCTTTCCCGTGCTGACTCAGCTGGCCCAGGGCAGCCTGCGGCACGTCGACATCACAGCGAACGACATACCGGCCCGGGGGGCGACCCGGCCGCTGCCGGTGACGAAGTTGACCGTCGGCCTGGACGGGCTCAAGACCTCAGGAAACGCCAAGAAGGCTCATGCGCGCAGCGTCGAGGCGACCGCCTTCCTGTCGTACGACGACCTGTCGAGCGCCCTCGGCGTGCAGATCTCACAGGGCGACAAGCCAGGACGGGTCGACGCGACGGCCGGTCTGCCGCTCGCCGGGGACGTGACCGTGAGCGCGGCCGTCTCGGCGGCCAGCGGCAACCGCATCGCCTTCTCGGACATCCGTGTCACGCAGGGCGAACTGATCCCTCCGGCCAATGCGCTGCTCGAGACGGCCCTGTCGAAGCCCATCCCGCTCCAGAACGTCCCCGAGGGCCTGCGCCTGCGTTCGGTGACCCCCACGAAGAGCGGGATGGATGCCCGCTTCACCGGCAAGTCCGTTACTTTCCGCCCGAGTTCGTCGTCAGTCGCGTGAAGTGTCAGGCGAGGTCGGGGAGGGGTCGCCGGGCGACCTCGTGCGCGTCGTCCGCCGGGAGACCCAGCATGCGCAGGACCATCTCGGCGAGGTTGACCGCGGCCTCGTCGCCGTCCAGGTCGGGGCGGGCGAACCGCAGCTCCACCAGGGACAGCAGCGTTCCGCCCAGTGCCGACAGGGCGACCGTCGGCTCGACGGCGGTGAAGCGGCCGGAGGCCATGCCGACCTGGAGGTCGCGCAGGGCCCGGGGCGACAGGCCGTTGTCCGAGTGGATGTGACCGAGGCCGTGGCGGCGCAGGACCTGCATCAGTTCCGGGTGGGATTCGGCCATCCGCGCACTGAGCCGGAAACCCGCCGCCAGCAGCTCGGCCGGGTCGTCGATCCCCGTCAAGTGCTCGTCGAAGGTCTGGCCGAACTCCTCCAGAACGTCCACCACGGCCGCCTCGAACAGCTCGGTCTTCGAATCGAAGTGGTTGTAGAAGGAGCCGAATCCGACGTCGGCGCGTTCGGCGATCGCCTGGATGCTGGCGCTGGTGTCCCCGGTCTCGGCGAGGATCTGCCGGGCCGCGCGGACGAGCGCGCGACGGGTCTCGGCGCGGCGTCGCTCGAATCGGTTGCTGGGCGGGGCTGACGTAGGCATGCGCAGATCCTATCGGCAGGGCGATCGCGATTGCAGTCCTGATGAATTCATCATTTCCCGCCTGGTGCACCTTGACGTCAGAACTATCACAGTTGATGATTTTCTCATTACGGCAATGTTGCTCGGAGGGCACCATGTCTGAAACCCGGGTCCATGGGGCTGACGTCAAGACGGCCCACCAGGACCTCCACAGCGAACAGGGCGCCCTGCGCGGCGAGCATCCGGGCAGGTCCCGGAACCCGCTGATCAAGGTCGCCGACCTGGCCTGGCTGGAGTTCGAGAAGCCCGACCTCGACCGGGCCGAGATCTTCGCCCGCGACTTCGGCTTCCAGATCGCCGCACGCACCGAGCGGGAGCTGTGGCTGCGCGGCACCTTCGCGGGCTCGCCCTGCATGGTGATCCGCCGCGGCCGTACGTCCCGTTTCATCGGCCCGGCGTTCCGCGCCGCCGAGCGAGCCGACCTCGACCGGCTGGCCCGCGCCACCGGCACGTCCGTGCGGGACGCCGACGTGCCCGGCGGTGGCAAGGCGGTCGACCTGCTCGACCCCTCAGGCTTCCCGGTGCGGGTGGTGCACTGCGGCGAGGAGTTGCCGGCGCTGCCCGAGCAGCGGCCGCTGCTGCTCAACTTCGGAACGGATCACCGCCGTACGAACGCCACCCAGCGGCCGCCGCGCGAGCCGTCCCGCATCCAGCGCCTCGGCCACGTCGTCTTGGAGACCCGGGTGTTCGCCCGGGCCCTGGACTGGTACCTGGACACCCTGGGCATGATCGTGTCCGACTTCCTCTTCCTGGACGGCCAGCGCGACCGGGGTCCGACGATGGCGTTCATCCGCTGTGATCTGGGCAGCGTGCCGGCCGACCACCACACCCTCGCCATGCACCTGGGGCCGGGCATCGGCTATGTCCACTCCGCCTGCCAGGTGACCGACCTGGATTCGATCGCGGCCGGCGGCGAGTACCTGGGCGAGCGTGGCTACAAGCGGAGTTGGGGTATCGGTCGGCACATCCAGGGCAGCCAGCTCTTCGACTACTGGCGCGACCCCGACCACTTCATGCTGGAGCACTTCGCCGACGGCGACCTGTTCTCCTGCGACGTCGAACCGGGCTGGGCGCCGATGTCCACGAGCGGCCTCGCCCAGTGGGGCCCGCCGGCCACCCGCGACTTCCTCGGCGCGAGCCCCTCCCCGCAGCGGATCCGCGACGTGATCGAGGTCCTGCGCGGCGACAACGAGATGGACCGCGCGCGCCTGTTCGGCCTGCTGAAGGCCGCGAACTCCTGATCCCCCTCACAAGAAGGAAATGCCATGAGCACCAACGTCCTGCGCACCATCGACGGCTGGTGGGCCGTCCGCGGCCACCGCGCCGTACCCGTCGACACCAAAGCCGCGACCACCGCCGAACTGATCGCCGACCGAGCAGCCGTGAGCGAGGCGGCTCTCTCGGACGACGCGGGCACGCCCGTCGCCGACCTGGTCGCCCTCTCGCCGGTCACGACCCCCTGCCGGGTGGTCGCCCAGATGGTCAACTACCGCAGCCACGCGCGTGATTCGGGATTCACGGGTGACATCCCGCCCGCCTTCTTCCGCAAGGCGTCCGGTTCGGTCAGCGGACCCCAGGAGAGCATCGTCCGGCCGCCGCATGTGAAGTTCCTCGACTACGAGGTCGAGCTGGGCCTGGTCATGGGGGCACCGCTGCCCGTCGGTACCGTGGTCGAGGCGCGGGACCTGCCGTCGTACGTCGCCGGGCTGGTGATCACCAATGACGTCAGCGCCCGCGACGTACAGCTGACCAAGACGCAGTTCTACGAGAGCAAGTCCTACCCGACCTTCACCCCGACCGGCCCGTACCTGACCCTGCTGGAGCCGGAGGACTTCGCCCATCTCCTCGACCTGCGGCTGAAGTTGTCCGTCAACGGCGAGCTGCGCCAGGACCGCACCCTCGCCGACATGATCGTCCGCCCTGCACAGGCCCTGACCCTGCTGGCCCGCTTCCAGACCCTGGACCCCGGCGACCTGCTGCTCACCGGCACCCCCGGCGGCACGGCCCTCAAGGCTCCGCCCAAGGCGGTGGAGAAGATCGGTTCCCTGCTGCCGCCCGCCGCGAAATGGAAGGCGTTCTTCAGGAGCCAGGCCCGCAACCCGCACTACCTGCACACGGGCGACGTGATCACGGCGACGATCGCGACCCCGGACGGCCGCATCGACCTCGGCGAGCAGCGCACGCCCGTCACGGACGCGAAGTAGGACCCGAGGTGAGCCGCACATGACCGCAGACCAGCCCCCACCCCCGCACTCCGCACAGCACGCACCCGTCGTGATCATCGGCGCGGGGCCGGTGGGCGTGACCGCCGCCCTCCTCCTCGCCCGGCGGGGAGTCCCCAGCGTCGTCCTGGAACGCCACCGGGACATCTACCCGCTGCCACGCGCCGTCGCTACCGACGACGAGGTGTGCAGGATCCTCCAGGCCGCGGGCGTGGAGAAGGAGTTCGCCGCCATCTCCCGTCCTGCCAAGGGGCTGCGGCTGCTGGACGACCGGCACCGGGTGATGGCCGAGTTCCGGCGCTCCCGACACGGCCATCACGGCTATCCGCAGACCAGCATGTTCGACCAGCCCGAGCTGGAACGCCTGCTGCGCGACGCCCTGGCCCGGCGCCCGGAGTGCGAACTGCGGGGCGGCGTGGAGGTCACCGCTGTCGGCCCCGACACCGGGGGTCCCGTGCGCGTGACCTACCGCGACGACGACGGCGAGCATCACGTGTGGGCGCAGGCGGTCCTCGGCTGCGACGGCGCCAACAGCATCACGCGCGGCGCCATCGGGGCCGTCTGGGAGGACCTGCGCTTCGAGGAACACTGGACGGTCATTGACGTCCGGACGAACGCCGATGTCCGCTGCTGGGAGGGAGTCGACCAGGTCTGCGACCCGGAGCGGCCGGCGACGTTCATGCGCGTCGGCGAGGACCGCTACCGCTGGGAGTTCCGCCTGCGGGACGGGGACGAGCCGGTCCGCGAGCTGGTCGCCCCCTGGGTGCCGCCGTCGTACGACGGGGACTTCGAGGTCGTCCGCAAGACGCAGTACACCTTCCGGGCACGCGTCGCCGACCGGTGGCACAAGGGACGCGTCTTCCTCCTCGGCGACGCCGCCCACCTCACCCCGCCGTTCATCGGGCAGGGGCTGTGCTCGGGCCTGCGGGACGCCTACAACCTCACGTGGAAGCTCGCCCGTGTCCTCCGACAGGGGGCGGACGAAGGGCTGCTGGACACGTACGAGAGCGAGCGCAAGCCGCACGCACGGCATGTGATCCGGCTGGCGGTCGCCATGGGCTGGGCCATGACGGGCGGCCAGGACGGCGCTGCCGCACTGCGCCGCAACCTCTTGGCCGCCGCCTGCCGCATCCCCGGCCTGGCCGAACTGGCCGGCCGCGATCTCAGCCCGCCCCTGGCCGCAGGACCTCTGGTACGGCGTCGTGCCCGCCGAGGTCTTGCGGGCACCCACTGCCCGCAGCCCTGGGTGAACGCCGACGGGCGGTGCGCCCGTCTCGACGAGGTGCTCGGCGACTCCTTCACCGTCCTGACCGCCACCGACCCGTGGCCCTCGCTGACCGCGCTCGCCCACGGGCTCGGCGTGAGAGCGATTCCCGCGGCCGACTTGCGCGACGACGGCACGCTCGCTGCCTGGCTGCACGCCGGCCGGGCGGACGCCGTACTGCTGCGCCCCGACCGCGTCGTCATGGACGTCGTCCCGGCCGGCGGCCGCGACTTCACGGACGCCGCCGCCTGGGCGTCCCTGCTGCACACCACACGCAGCCCCCACCCTTCCCCACGGACCGCCGAGAAAAGCCTGTTGAGGAGCACGACGCGATGAACACGCCGTACCCGGAACCGTTCTTCACCCCCGACCCGAAGGACGCGGCCGCCAGCCGGATCGTGGACTTCGCCCGGCACGTCGGGGTCGACGGCTTCGACTACGCCGCCTTGCACCGCTGGTCGGTCACCGAGCTGGAGGGCTTCTGGGGTGCGGTGTGGGAGTACTTCGACATCGACGCGGACACGCCGTACGAGCGGGTCCTGGCCGAGGAGACCATGCCGGGCGCCCGATGGTTCCCAGGCGCCACCCTCAACTACGCCCACCACGCCCTGCGCCATGTGCCGGACGACGGCGTGGCGATCCTGGCCCTGGACGAGACCGGCGCCGCGTACGAGGTCACCGGACAGCGGCTGCGCGCCCAAGTCGCCTCGGTGGCCGCGACCCTGCGCGATCTCGGGGTGGGACCGGGCGACCGGGTGGTGGGCTACCTGCCCAACACCCCGCACGCGATCGTCGCGTTCCTGGCCGCAGCGAGTCTCGGCGCGGTGTGGTCGGTGTGCGGGCAGGACTACGCGCCCAAGGCCGCCGCCGACCGGTTCGCCCAGCTCGAACCCACCGTTCTGATCGTCGCCGACGGCTACCTCTTCAACGGGACCACACATGACCGCCGCGAAGCCGCCCTCGAACTGGCCCGCTCACTGTCGACGTTGAAGGCGACGCTGCTGGTGGACCATATGGGCCTGCCGTGGCCGTCGCAGAACCACCCTTCGCTCGTGATCCCCTGGGAGGACGCCTCCACCCGGACCGAGGAACTCACCTTCGCGCCGGTACCGTTCGACCACCCGCTGTGGGTCGTGTTCTCCTCCGGCACCACCGGCCTGCCCAAGGGCATCGTCCACGGCCACGGCGGCGTCCTGCTGGAGCACCTCAAGACCCTCGCCCTGCACTCCGACCTCGGCCCCGGCGACCGCCTGCTGTGGTACACCACCACGCACTGGATGATGTGGAACCTGGTCGCCTCCACCCTGCTGACCGGTGCCACGACCTGTACCTACGACGGCAGCCCGGCGCCCTTCGCCAAGCTCGACGTCCTGTGGGAGCTGGCAGCGCGCCACCGGGTGACCGTCTTCGGCACCAGCCCCCAGTACCTGCTGGGCATGGCCAAGTACGGCATCGACCCGTCCGTCCACGACCTGTCGTCGATCCGCGTGGTCGGCTGCACCGGCTCCGCCCTGCCGGCCTCCGCCTACCCGTGGGTCCGCGACCACGTCGGCGACCACGCCCTGCTCGCCTCCATCAGCGGCGGCACGGACGTGGTGTCCGGCTTCGCCGGCAGTGCGCCCAACACCCCCGTCTGGGCCGGGGAGTTGTCCGCGCCGCACTTGGGTGTGGCGCTGGCCGCGTACGACGCCGAGGGTGCTGCGGTCACCGACCAGGTCGGCGAGCTGGTGGTCACCCGGCCCATGCCGTCGATGCCGCTGTACTTCTGGAACGACCTCGACGGCACCCGCTACCGTGACGCCTACTTCTCCTCCTACCCCGGCGTCTGGCGGCACGGCGACTGGATCACGGTCACCGGTCACGGCTCGGTGATCGTCCACGGCCGCTCGGACAGCACCCTGAACCGCAACGGCGTACGGCTGGGCAGCGCCGACATCCACGACGTCGTCGAACGCCTCCCCGAGATCACCGAGGCCCTGGTCATCGGCGCGGAAGAATCCGACGGCGGCTACTGGACGCCGCTGTTCGTGGTCCCGGCCCCCGGGACGACTCTGGACAACGCCCTCCGCGAGAAGATCAAGGACGCGATCCGCACCGGGGCCTCCCCCCGCCATGTCCCCGACGAGATCCTCGAAGTCCCGGGCATCCCACACACCCGCACGGGCAAGAAACTCGAAGTCCCCGTCAAGCGCCTCCTCCAGGGGGCTCCGGTCGAGCAGGTCGTCAACCCCGCCGCCGTCGATACCCCCGAGCTGATCGACCACTACGCTCGACTGGGAGCCGCACGCCGGGACCGGTCGGCATGATCACGGCACACGTCATCCTCGCCGTCGCCCTGACCCTGGTCTTCGTCCCGCTGGGTCTGGCGAAGATCGCTGCGGTGCCGATCATGCGCCGGGCGGCGGTGCACCTGGGCATGACGACCGGGCTCTACCGCGTCGTCGGGACCCTCGAGGTGGCCGGAGCCGTCGGCCTGCCGCTCGGACCGGCCTTCTCCCGATCGGTGTGGCTGCCGCGGCGGGGCCGGCGCTGCTGATGGCCGCAGCGGCGGTGGTACACCTGCGCCACGGCGATCCGCCCGCGCGTGCCCTGCCCGCAACCGTGCTGGCCCTGGCAGCGGTGGCATACGCCGGGGTGGCGATGGCCGTCGGCTGATGGGCCGGGATGTGTGCCGCCTCCCGGAGGCCCGTCAGCGGTCATGGGCCTCCCGTTCGGCGTAACGTCGTCTATGTGGACCCCACGGCCGACGCTCTCATGTCCCGTGCCGCGCATGAGCTCGCCTCGAAGGCGGACGAGCTCATCGCCGAAGTGAAGCGGTGCCTGCGCAGTGAGGTTCCCGAGCTGTGGGACGACCCGGACCTCGCGCGAATGACCGCGGAGAACATCGCCGACCACGTCGTCGGTGTGCTGGCCGGCCTGGAGCTCGGCATCGAGCCGAGTGACATCGAGCCGCCGCCGGCGGACGTGGAGCGTGCGCGTCGGCTGGCCCGGCACAGCAGACCCGTCACCGCGATGCTGCGGGCGCACCGGCTCGGGGAGGGCATCGTCCTCGACAGAATGCTCGCGGAGCTGCCCCGGCTGACGAACGACCTGGAGCTGGCCGGCGCGGCATCGCGCCGCATGCTCGCGATGGCCACCGGGTACGTCGACCGCACATCGGAGCAGGGCGTATTGGCCTTCCAGGAGGAACGGGACCGCCGACTGCGATGGCGGCTGTCCCTGGTGAACGAGGCCGGGCTGCGCATCGGGACCACGCTGGACATCGCCCGCACCACTCAGGAACTGGCGGACCTCGCCATCGACCACTTCGCCGACCGCGCCACCGTCGACCTTCTGGACACGGCCATCCATGGGGACGACGCCTCGGCGGCGGATCCGCCCATGCTGCTCCGGGTTGCCGAGGCGTCGGGGACGGACAACGGCCCGGAGCCGACGATCCGGTTGCGGCAGCTCCACACCTGCCCCGACGGCTCGCCCACGGCTCGTGCCCTGGCCAGCGGGCAGCCCTCGCGGCACACGGCACCGCCGGGCCCGACCGGGGCCAACGGCGCCCACCGGATCCGCTCCACACTGGTGGTGCCGCTGAGCGCCCGCGGCACCACCCTCGGCGTCGCGCAGTTCTCCCGTCACCGCAACCCCGAGCCCTTCGACGACGAGGATCTCCTCCTCGCGCAGGAGATCGCGGCCAGGGCGGCGCTGGCCGTCGACAACGCCCGCCGTTACACGCACGCCCGCGCCACGGCCCTGACGCTGCAGCGCAGCCTGCTTCCCCAGCGCACGGCGGAGCAGTCCGCGGTCGAGGTCGCCTGCCGCTACCTGCCCTCGGGTGCCCAGGTCGGCGTGGGCGGTGACTGGTACGACGTGATTCCCCTGTCCGGTGCCCGGGTCGCCCTGGTGGTGGGCGATGTGGTCGGCCACGGCATCCACGCCGCCGCCACGATGGGGCGGCTGCGCACCGCGGTCCGTACCCTCGCCGACTTCGACCTGCCGCCCGACGAATTGCTGACGCACCTGGACGACGTCGTCATCCGTCTGTCCGCGGAAGCCTCGGCCGATCCCGACCCGGGTCCGGACTCGGACCCACACCCACACCCGGAGACGGCCGGGGACGTCGGTGCCACCTGCCTGTATGCCGTCTACGACCCCGTCGCCGGCCGCTGTTCACTGGCCCGCGCGGGGCATGTGCTGCCCGCTGTGGTGACTCGCGACGGAAAGGTGGACCTCCTCGATCTGCCGCCCGGCCCGCCGCTGGGCCTGGGCGGCCTGCCGTTCGAGACGGCGGAGGTCGACCTGCCCGAAGGCAGCCTGCTTGCGCTCTACACCGACGGTCTGATCGAAGCCCGCGACCATGATGTCGACTCGGGCCTCGCACTGCTGCGCCACGCTCTCGGCCGGCCCTACGCCTCCCTGGAGGCCGCCTGCGACACCGTGCTCCAGGCCCTTCTGCCCGCCGACCGGTCCCATGACGACGTCGCCCTGCTGCTGGCCCGTACCCGCGCCCTCGGGGACGGCCAGGTCGCCGCCTGGGAGCTGGACGCCGACCCGGCAGCCGTCGCCGGCGCTCGTTCGAACGTCACCCGGCAGCTGACCGCCTGGGGACTGGAAGACCTCGAATTCACCACCGAACTGGTGGTCAGCGAACTGGTCACCAACGCCATCCGCTACGGCAGGCCCCCCATCCGGCTGCGCCTCATTCGCGACCGTGCCCTGCTGTGCGAGGTGTCGGACGCCGGCAGTACCACCCCTCATCTGCGCCGGGCCCGCGCCTTCGAGGAGGGCGGACGCGGCCTGCTGCTGGTCGCCCAGCTCGCCGAGCACTGGGGGACACGTCACGCGCGGCACGGCAAGACGGTCTGGGCCGAGCTGAGCGAGAGGGAGCCCGTCGGATTCCCGGAGCCGGTCTTTGTGCCATAGCCAGTGAGCCGACTCAGCCGCCGGAACGCCGGTAGATCGCGCCCATGAAGACCGACACGAGTGTGTCCAGTAGGCGTTCCTCGTCAACGGCCGGTGCCTGTCCGCTGAAGGTGCTGAACAGGGCGCGTTCGACCATCCAGTTCAGAGAGGTGGCGAGATCTCGGGTGGGAATCCCCTCGGGAGCAGTGCCACGGCACCGTTCGGCTTCCATCGCCGCCGTCACCTCGGCAACAAACTGCTCCATCACCTGGGACCACATGGACCCAGCGCCACAATGGGGCGCCAGGTGCGGACCATCCGGCCGATTCCATGGCCGGCGTAACCGCGGAGACCATCTCTGTCCGGCCTTTGGCAGAAGTTGACGTGGAGGAGCTGGGGGGAGCCGGTGAGGACCTCGCGCGGCAGGTACAGGAGTTGTGGCCAGCGGCCTACCACAAGAGGGTCCGAGTCTGTTCGCGCCATGGTCGACGACGGACAGCCGGTAAGGCGGGCCACGTGGCTGTCCGTCGACGCCGGTCACGAGCGGACGAGGAGTCAAATCATTGTCGGCCCGTCCAGGCCAGGTTGAGCGCTGATCCGTTCGAAGCCATGCGGCCGTGATCGGTTCGTGCCGGTGTGCCGGGGCCGGTGGGACGGTTGCACAGTGCCGTCCCGGACGGGGGTCTGACTCATGAGATCTATGACCGAAGTGTCCAGTCACAGACCTGTCGACTGCCGTTGAGGGATGGTGCCTGCTGGTACCGAGCCACAGGGCGTGTCCCCATAGGGACCTTGCCGACGATCAGGCGCCATCACGGTTCAGACCGCTCGACCAGGCCGGTGCCATCCACCCAGCACGCCACCACGCGGGAAGCGAACCACCATGAGAACCGAACAACGCAGCACCTCCTCCAGCACGGATCGTCCCGCTCCGGGCGAGGTCGTCCTGGGCGTGGACACGCACGGCGAGGTTCATGTTGCCGCCGTGGTCTCCCCGCTGGGGAAGGCCCTGGGCACCGAGTCCTTTCCGGCCACGGCGGCCGGCTACCGTCGGCTGCTCACCTGGGCCCGCAAGCTGGGAAAGTGTGCCGGGCCGGTGTGGAGGGCACCGGCACCTTCGGCGCGGCCCTGTCCCGCTACCTGCTGGCCCAGGAGATCCAGGTGTTCGAAGTGAACCGGCCCGACCGCTCGGCCCGCCGGCTGCTGGGGAAGTCGGACCCGCTCGATGCGCAGGCCGCCGCGCGAGCCGTGCTCAGCGGTCGCGCCCGGGCCCGGGCAAAATCCGGCGACGGTCCGGTGCACAGCGCCCGGATCTTCAAGCTGGCGAAGGACTCAGCGGTCAAGGCCCGTACCCAGGCGATCAACCAGCTCAAGGCCGTCCTGGTCATCGCCGACCCCGCCCTGCGGGAACGGTTGTCGAGCTTGGGCAATGCCGAGCTGTTCCGCACCTGCGCGACCGTCGGCCCACCCGATGACGGGGGAGACGAGGACACGGTGGCCCAGGCCACCCACATGACCTTACGTATGCTCGCCGAGCGCATCGAACAGCTCACCGGGCAGATCAATGAGTTGAACCAGCGCCTGACCCGGCTCGTCGAGCGCCACGCCCCACAGCTACTCGTACCGGTGGGCGCGGCAGCCCTACTGCTGGTCGACGAGGAGGGCCTGAAAGCCACCGGTCGTGAGCCGTTCGCCCGCGTGAGCGCCAGCGGCACATCGGCAATTGACCCGCACTACTTCGGACTTGCCCCAGTCGAGGCCGTCAACCGCGCCCTGACCAAGGCCGGCAAGACCCTCGCCGACCTCGACGTCCTGGAACCCAACGAAGCCTACGCCGCCCAGGTCCTCGGCTGCCTCGCCGAATGGCCCGAGTTCGACCCGGCGCTCCTCAACCCCCAGGGCGGCGCCATCGCCCTTGGCCACCCCCTCGGCGCCTCTGGCGCCCGCCTCGCCGGCACCGTCGCCCACCAGCTCGCCCGCCGGGGCAGCGGCACCGGCATCGCAACCCTCTGCATCGGCGTAGGCCAGGGCCTCGCCCTCCTCCTCGAACGCTGAGACACTCCACAGGAGCCGCAGTGAAACGCCGCCCTCTGCTGCATAACCAGGTGCTCGGTCCCATCGACGCGCCGCTGCTCGTCCTGGGACCCTCGCTCGGCACATCGACGACCGTATGGGACCCCCATGTGGCGGTGCTTGCCGAGAGCCACCGCGTACTGCGCTACGACCTTCCAGGGCACGGCGGCTCGCCGAGCGATCTCGTCCGGGATCACACGCCCGGCCGTACGACAGTCGGCGACCTTGCCCACATGGTCCTGGACCTCGTCGCCCACCACGGCCGGGACCGGTTCCACTACGCAGGCATCTCGCTCGGCGGCGGTGTGGGGGTGCACCTCGCACTGCATCAGCCGGACCACATCGCCTCGCTTGCGCTGGTCTGTTCCTCGGCGTACTTCGGCCCGCCGCAGTTCTGGCAGAAGCGCGCCGCTCTCGTACGACGCGAGGGAACCGGCGCCCTGCTCGAGGCCATGCCCGGCCGCTGGTTCGCCGATCCCGGCACAGCCGCGACCTCCCTCGGGAAGACGTTCCTGCAGGACCTCGCTACCGCCGACCCGATCGGCTACGCCGCCTGCTGCGACGCCCTTGCCGCGGCCGTCGGGGCGGCGTTGCCGGCCCATCTCCGAATGGTGGGCGGCGCGGAGGACGCCGACCGGAGCTCGTACAGTGGCTGTGTGTCACAAGGAAACGCCGTCGTCGCGCGCAATGTGCGCCTTCTCAGGGAGCAGCGCGGCCTGTCCCTGGCCGAGCTGGCCCGCCGGGCGGGGCTGGCCAAGCAGACACTGTCGAATCTGGAGCAGGGCACGGGCAACCCCACGGTCGACACCCTGTTCTCCATAGCCACGGCCCTCGGCGTGCCGGTGACCCGGCTGGTCGCCGAGCGAGAACAGGTCATCACCGTGCAGCGGGGCGACGAGGTTGTCTGGGAGCAGCACGGAAGGTACGAGTCACGGTCGCTCGACCACATCTACGGCTCAGGTGTCATCGAGAACTACGTGGTGCGCATCGGCCGGCACAGCGACGGTGCGGACATGCCGTCCGAACCGCACCCGGTGGGCACGCTGGAGCACCTCTACGTCATCAGCGGCAAGGTACGCGTGGGGCCTGTCGACAGCCCGCTGGAGCTTGACGAGGGGGATTTCGCGCGCTATCCGGGCGACCGGCCCCACGTGTACGAGTCCCTGGCGGACGAGAGCCTGGTGCACATCGTGGTGAGCGTGCCGCGCGTCCAGCCCGGCACCGGCGGTACGAACCTGGCGCGGACCCACGGGAACGAAAAACGCTGAGCTTCGCCGCACCTGGTGTGCCGCATCCCGGCACAACCGATTGGCCCACCCCCGGGACAGGGCGGAATCTGGCGTTGGCCGCTCGACAGGGCGGTCCGGGGCCGCCAGGCGTGAGCGTCCGGGCTATACCGTGGTGCTCTTGCGCGCACGCCTGGCCGGCCACCGTTCTCCGCGTCCGGACCAGGGGTGGTCATGTCGGAGACCGGGATCCCTCCACACACGGGTGAGGCCGGACAGTCCGCGACGGCATGGCAGGCGGATCGGCCGGGTCGGGTCCGATCCGCCGGCCCGGTGACCTCGGTGCCGCGCATGCCGGGGGCACCGGCGGTCCGCTCAGGCCGCCGGCGGCCTGCTCACGTCGTACGGCGCTGCCGCTTGGCGTCCCTTCGCTGCGGTGAGGGCGCGTGCCGCCTCGAAGGCCACGCGGCGCAGGGCCGGGGCGTATCGGGACGGCTCGAAGCGGTGGTGGGCGCCGGCGACCGAGAGCGCCGCCACCGGACGTCCAGAGGCACCCATGATCGGCACTGCGACGCAGGTCAGACCGGGGGCGGCTTCCTGCCGGTCGTAAGCGATGCCGTCCTGGCGGATGCACCGCAGCTCCTCCCGGAACCGTCGCGGGTCGGCGAGGGTGTACTCGGTGCGGGCCGGGAGGCCGGCCGACACGGCAGCCTCGGCCGCGTCGTGGTCGAAGGCCAGCAGGGCCTTGCCGACGCCGGTGCAGCATGCGGGCAGCCGGCCGCCGATCCTGGAGGGGGAGCGGGCGGCCCGGTGGCCGTGGATCTTGTTGACGTACACGATGGCGGTGCCACGCAGGACCGCCAGGTGCACGGTCTCGTGCGTCAGCTCGTACAGGTCCACGAGATGCGGCAGCAGCTGGTCGCGGAGCAGCACTGGCGTCGCACTGTCGGCTGGTCGTCCTCCCGCGGCACCAGCCCAAGGTCCGCATCCCGCGCGGACTCCACCTCCTGCCGCAACAAGCGGAACCACATGAAGGCCACAAAGCCAGCAAAGACAAACCATTCCCCAGCATGGTCAAGGTTCTGGAACGACTTCAGATCCAACCCGGAATGCCGCGTCGCACTCACCGACACGGCCTTCATCCCCTCGTCGCCCTTATTCACAGTCACCCACGCGCTATGCACGTCGTAAGGAACAAGGTTCACCAGGGACGCCGAGCTGATGGCTCCCGTCTGCCCGGCGGCCAGACCCCCGGTGGAGCTGTCGGCCGGGGACTTCGTGCGCTATCCGGGCGACCGTCCGCACGTCTACGAGTCGCTGGACGGCGAGAGCCTGGTGCACATCGTGCCTCGCGTGCAGCCCGGCACTGGCGGTGTCAGCGTGGCGCGGACGCGCGGCGGCGTCCGGCGCTGATCCGGATGCGCTGTGCCGTCCTTCGGCACGTGTTCTCGCCGCGGTGGGCGCCGACCCGGAATGCTGGCGTCAGCCGCCGGTGGACGTCGGGGGCGACATCACCGCTGACCACTCCTGGCAAGGACAGCGGTGAACTTGGTCGGGATCAGGCCACTCCGCTGGGCCCGGCCCGTCCGTGAGGCGACCTCGGTGCCGCACACACCGGGGTCGCCGTCCAGGTGGGTGGCCTGTTGGCTCTCGTGCGAGGGTCAAGCCGCAGACAGACTGTCGAGCCTCCAGGGGGCCGCCTGCCGGCTTGCTGTGGCCGCGTTGACCGCGCGTGCCGCTTCGTAGGCCACCCGTCGCAGAGCCGGCGCGAACCGGGCGGGCTCGAAGCGGCGGTCGGCGCTCGCGACGGAGAAGGCGGCCACGGGCCGCCCGGCCGAACCCATGATCGGTACGGCGACGCAGGTGAGGCCGGGAACAGCTTCCTGGCGGTCGTAGGCGACGCCCTCCCGGCGGATGCGGCGCAGCTCGGACCGGAAACGGCAGGGATCGGTGCATGTGTACTCAGTGCGTGCCGCGAGTCCGTCGGCGATCGCGGCCTCGATGGCGTCGTGGTCGAAGGCGAGGAGGGCCTTGCCGACGCCGGTGCAGTAGGCGGGCAGGCGGGCGCCGATCCGGGAGGGGGAGCGGGTCGCTCGGTGGCCCTGGATCTTGTTGACGTACACGATGTCGGTGTCGTGCAGCACGGCCAGGTGCACGGTCTCGTGGGTCATCTCGTACAGGTCCGCCAGATGCGGCATCAGGCACTCCTGCAAGAGCGGGGGATTGGGGCCGTAGACCCGTACGCCGATGTCGAAGAGCTGGGATCCCAGCCGGTAGTTGCTGCCGACGCGTTCCACGAGGTCGTTGCGTTGGAGGATGCCCAGCAGTCGGAAGGTGGTCGACTTGGTCAGCCGTGTCCGCCGGGCCAGCTCGCTCACGCCGATTTCCCCGTCCAGTTCGGCGAGGGACTTCAGGAGGAAGAGCGCCTTGTCGACCGCGGTCTGCTGGTCGGGCTCGCCGGTCGCCGTGGCTGAGGGCTGCGCGGAAGGCGGGGAGGGGAGTGACATGGCGGGCTCCGATGGGGATCCAGGTGACCATTAAAATGGACGCATGTCCAGCTTAATAGATCGTTTCATGGTTGTAAAACACCGGGGACCCCGCTTGCCTCTGTGTGACGGATCCGATCGTCACCCCGTGCCGTATCTCGGCACGGGGGCTGGGCGCAGCGGCCGGGAGCAGCGTCTGCTGTGGCCATGCAGCGACACGCCACCGTGGCCACGACCGCCGTCCTCGCCGCCCCGGCTTCCCCCGACGCACAGCTCGTCGAGGAGCCGGCGGCGGTGCTGCGGCGTGCCGAGGCCTGGGGGCACCTCCCGGCCGAAGGCTGGGGGAGGATTCCCGTTGCACCACTCACCGAGGAGTACGAGGACCTGGACCTGGCCGGCGCCTACGCCGTGCAGGAGGCCAACGTACGGATCCGTCTCGCGGCGGGTGAGCACCTCGTCGGACGCAAGGTGGGCCTCACGTCCTTGCCGACGCGCGAGCAACTCGGCCTGCCCGAAGCGAGCTTCGGGACCCTGTTCCAGTCGATGGTGATCCCGGACGGCGGCACCATCGACACGCGGGAGCTCATCACCCCGCGAGCCGAGGCAGAGGTCGGTCTGGTCCTCGGCCGGCGGCTGTCCGGACCCCGCGTGACGGACGCGGAGGTCCGGGCGGCCGTCTCCCAGGTGGCGCCGGCCGTGGAGATCATCGACAGCCGCATCGCCGACTGGCGCGTCTCCCACGCCGACACCGTCGCCGACAACGCCTCCTCGGCGCGCGTCGCCGTCGGCCGTCCCGCCGACGCCACGGACGACCTGCTCACCGGGCTCCGGGACGAGCGCGTCGGGCTGTACGCCGACGGGGAGCGCGTCGCGCTCGGCCTGGGGGCCGAAGTCCTCGGCGATCCGCTTCGGGCCGTGGCCTGGCTGGCCCGGACGCTCCACGGCCAAGGCAGCGCTCTCCACCCGGGCGAGCTGCTGCTCACCGGGTCTGTGCACGCCGGCGTCCCACGGACACCGGGCTCTCGGCTCGCCGTGCGGTCCGGCACCGGCCGCCTGCCCGAACTGACCGTCACCGTCCGATGAACCACGAGCAAGGAAGCGGGGGAGCCGCCATGCCACCGCGTGAACCGGAGCGCTTCGACCCTTCGGGTGTGCACATGAACGCACACCGAACCACCAGCCCACGAGGGCGGCGCAGCGCGCGCCCGATCCGGCCCGAGGAGGCCCAGCGATGACAACCACGCCCGCCCGGCTGGGAGCACCTCCCGCCCGAATGGTGGGGGAGGACCGCCTGGCTCGCGTACCCGAGCCGGCCGTCGACGTCAGCCCTTACTTCGACCTCGACCGCGGTCTGGTCGACCGCACGATCTTCAGCGACCAGGCCGTCTACCAGCAGGAGCTGCGCCGGATCTTCGCGCCGAGCTGGCTGTTCCTCGCGCACGAGAGCCAGTTCTCCAAGCCTGGTGACTTCTTCACCAGCTACATGGGCGAAGACCCGGTCATCGTCACCATGGGCAAGGACCGGAAACTGCGTGCCTTCCTCAACGCCTGCCGCCACCGCGGCATGCGGGTGTGCCGCGCCGACGCGGGGGCGACGAAGGCGTTCACGTGCAGCTACCACGGCTGGTCCTACGACACCTCCGGGAAGCTGATCAACGTCCCCAACGGAGGGGACTACCCTGCCCACTTCGAGCAGGACCAGTGGGGACTGATCGAGGTGGCCCAGCTCGACACGTACAAGGGGCTGGTCTTCGCCACCTGGAACCCCGAGGCGCCGCCGCTCGTGGAGGCGCTCGGCGGACTGACCTGGTACCTGGACGCGATGCTCGACCACGATCCGGAGGGCACCGAGGCCGTCGGCGGGGTGCACAAGTGGGTGCTGGAGGGCAACTGGAAGCTCGCCGCCGAGCAGTTCGCCTCCGACTGGTACCACGTCAACATCTCGCACGCCTCCGCGCTGATGGTCATGTCGCCCACCGGCAAAGGCCCCAAGACGGAGATCGTGCAGACGCCGGGCCGGCAGTACACCGACTCGCTGGGGCACGGGCACGGCTTTCCGACCCACCCCAAGAGCCGTTTCGACGACCGGGTCGTGCACGAGTGGACCGACTACGAGGCGCTGCGCGAACGGCTCGGTGACGCCCGCGTCGAGGGACCGATGACCACCGGGCACGGCACCGTCTTCCCGAACTTCTCCTACCTGCCGGTCAACGGCTCCATCCGCGTGTGGCACCCCAAGGGCCCGGACAAGATGGAGGTCTGGGCCTGGACCATCGTCGACAAGTCGATGCCGGACGAGGTCAAGAACGCCCAACGCATCTACAACCTGCGCACGTTCGGGCCGAGCGGCATCTTCGAGCAGGACGACGGCGAGAACTGGAGCGAGTGCCAGGCCACCGCCCATGGCTTCATGGCCGGCTCCATGACGCTCAACTACCAGATGGGACTGGGGCTTCAGTCCGAGGACGGCGTCCACCCCGGCACCACCGGCCGCCTCTACAGCGACGGCGCCGCCCGCGGCTTCTACGCCCGCTGGCGCGACCTGATGAACACGCCCGCCTGGCACGAGAAGAACACCGAGAAGAACCCCGAGGACACCCCATGAGCACCACGGGCACCGGCATCCGGGTCGCCGCCGTCGGCGACATCGAGGAGGGCGAGGCGCTGAAGGTGCCCGCGGAGACCACCGGCCACACCGACGCCATCGCCGTCTTCCACGAGGGCGGCGCCTACTACGCCCTCGACGACACCTGCACCCACGGCCAGGCATCGCTCGCCGACGGCTGGATCGAGGACGGCGAGGTGGAGTGCCCGCTGCACAGCGCCCGCTTCTGCCTCAAGTCCGGCGAACCGCAGTGCATGCCCGCCACCCTCGCCCAGCGCACCCACCGGGTCGAGGTGCGCGAGGGTGAGGTCTGGCTGCACCCCGGCGAGGAGGCCGACGCATGAGCGCGCCACGGCGTATCGCCGTCGTCGGCGCGGGCCTGGCCGCCGTCTCGACCTGCGACGCCCTGCGCGCCCAGGGCTACGACGGCGAGCTCGTGGTGTTCTCCGCAGAGCAGGGGCTGCCGTACGACCGCCCGCCGCTCAGCAAGGACGTGCTGCTCGGCAAGTCCCGGCGCCAGGACATCCTGCTGCGGCCCGAGCAGTGGTACGACGAGCAGCGCATCGAGCTGCGCGATGGCACCCCGGTCCGCGCGATCCGCCCGCACGAGGGCGGACTGGAGCTGGCCGACGGCGAGCTTGCCGCAGCCGACCGGATCGTGCTGGCCACCGGCGGCACCGCGCGCCCCCTGCCGGTGCCGGGCGGCGACGACCCGGCCGTACACCTGCTGCGCACCTGGCAGGACGCCGAACGGCTGCGGGAGCGGTTGCTGCCGGGCGCCCGGGTGGTCGTGGTCGGGGCGGGGCTCATCGGTGCGGAGACCGCGGCCGTCGCCCACGCCCTGGGCTGCCGCGTCACCCTCATCGACCCGCTACCGGTGCCACTGACCGCAGCGGTCGGGGACGACATCGCGAACGCACTGCATCGGAGGCACTCCGCCGAAGGCATCGGCGTCCTGACCGCCGGCGTCGAATGCATCGAGCGCCGTCCAGGCAACCTTGGAGTCGTGCTGCACCTCACCGGCTACGGGGCACCCGTGCTCGCCGACACCGTGGTGGTCGGCATCGGCATGCGTCCGGCCACGGAACTGGCCGAGGCCGCGGGGCTGAACGTCGACAACGGTGTGGTCGTCCACCCCGGTCAGCGCACCTCCCACCCCAATGTCCTCGCCGTCGGCGACGTCGCCCGCCCCGAAGGGCACAAGGTCCGTCATGAGCACTGGGAGGCCGCCCAGCGCGACGGCGAGGCCGCAGCCCACGGCATCCTCGGCCGCCCCCTGCCGTCCTTCGGCGCTTCCTGGTTCTGGTCCGACCGGCACGGCTCCCGGCTGGAGGCGGTCGGCACCATGGCAGACGCCGAGCGCACCGTGCTGCGCGGGGCTCCGGACGACGGCGCCTTCACCGTCTTCGGGCTGCTGGGCGACCGGCTGGTGGCCGCGGCCGCCATCGACCGACCACGCGACATCAAGGCAGCCCGGCGGATCATCGATCGCGGTGTCGCTGTCGACGCGGCCGTTCTGTCCGACGAGAGTGCGGATCTGCGCACGCTGCTGAAGCGCTGAACCGCCACGTGCCGCCTTGTGGCACACGCGCTCCCCGAACCGCCCCCTCCGCGCTGGAATGGCACCACCCGGCGCGGCCCGCAGGAGGACCCCCGATGAGCATCCACCCCCCGGAGACCCCCCGGACGACCGCACCCGCCGTCGACGAGGACATTCGGCTCCACTTCGAGGTACAGCGCTTGTACGCCGTCGAGGCACAGCTGCTCGACCAGCACCGCTACGCCGACTGGCTGGAGCTGTTCACCGACGACCTGCACTACTGGGCGCCGGTACGCACCAACCGCCTGCGGCGCCAGCAGGCCCTGGCCGACGGCTCGCCCGGCGAGGTCGCCATCTTCGACGAGACCAAGGCGAGCCTGGCCTGGCGCATCCGCCGCTTCGACTCGGGCATGGCCTGGGCCGAGGACCCGCCGTCGCGGACCCGGCATCTGATCACCAACATCCTGGTCTGGCCGGCCGACGAGCCCGGCGAGTACGTCGCCGAGTCGTCGTTCCTCTGCTACCGCAACCGCCTGGAACGCGAGGTCGACCTCTACGCCGGCGGCCGCACCGACCAGCTGCGCCGGGACCCGGACGACGGACGGCTGCTGATCGCGCGCCGCACCATCCTGATCGACCAGAACGTCCTGCTCGCCAAGAACATCAGCACCTTCCTGTAAGCCCTTGTGAACCGGAGCCCGCTCGTGACCACTGAACAGACCACAGAGGTGAAGCTCGTCGAGCACACCGTGCAGACCACGCTCGGCACCGTCGCGGTCAGCGAGGCCGGCGAGGGTCCGGTGCTGGTGATGCTGCACGGCGGCGGCCCCGGCGCGAGCGCGGTGGCCAACTACCGCCAGAACCTCCCCGCGCTCACCGAGCACTTTCGCGTCATCCTGCCCGACCAGCCCGGCTTCGGCGGCAGTTACCGCCCCACCGAGGCCGACCTCGACGCCCGCAGCATCACCGAGATCACCGTCGACGCCCTGCTGCAGACCCTGGACGCCCTCGGCATCGGCCGCTTCCACCTGCTCGGCAACAGCCTCGGTGGGGCCGCCGCCATCGCCACCGCACTCGAAGTCCCGGGCCGGGTCGAGAAGTTGGTTCTGATGGCGCCGGGAGGGGGCTGGCTGCCCTTCGGACCGACCCCGACCGAGGGCCAGAAGGCCATGTTCCGCTACTACAACGGCGAGGGCCCCACCCTGAAGAAGATGCGGGACTTCATCGGCGTGATGACCGCCGAACCCAAGCGCTGGGCCGACACCGCGCAGGCCCGTTACGAGGCGTCCCTCGACGAGTCCCACATCGCCTTCTACCACGCCTACAACGCCGCTTTCGCCAAGCGGCACGGCATGGACCCGCTGTGGCAGCGCGTTCACAAGATCAAGGCGCCCACCCTCCTGCTGTGGGGCCGCGACGACCGCACCATCACCCTCGACGGCGCCCAGCTCATGCTCAAGCAGATCCGCGACGTCCAGCTGCACGTCTTCGGCGGCTGCGGCCACTGGGTCCAGCTGGAGCGGCAGGCCGAGTTCGAGCGCCTGGTCACCGACTTCCTCGGGGAGCACTGAATCATGGGTTGGCTGGAGGGCGAGGTCGCCCTGATCACCGGCGGGGGCTCCGGCATCGGTCGCGCTGTCGCCCTGCGCTACCTCGCCGAAGGCGCGAGCGTCGCCGTCCTCGGCCGTGGGGCCGCGCAGTTGGAGGAGGTCGTCGCCGCGGCGGGCGACCTCTGTGACCGGGTGCTGCCCCTCACCGGCGACGTACGCTCTCCGGACGATCTGCACCGGGCGGTGGACGCGACCGTCAAGAGGTTCGGCAAGCTGGACATCCTCGTCCCCAACGCCGGGATCTGGGACTACCACCGCAGCGTCACCAAGCTCGACGGCAAGGAGCTGTCCGAGGCGTTCGACGAGGTCTTCGGCATCAACGTCAAGGGCTACGTCCTCGCCGTCGAGGCGGCCTGGCGGGAACTCGTCGCCACGCGCGGCAGCATCGTGATGACCCTGTCCAACGCCTCCTTCCACACCGACGGTGGCGGCCCCCTGTACACCGCCAGCAAGCACGCCTGCCTCGGCCTGCTCCGGCAGTTCGCCTACGAACTGGCGCCGAGCGTCCGCGTCAACGGTGTCGCCGTCGGCGGCATGCGCACCAAGCTGCGCGGCCCGCAGAGCCTGGGCCTTCAGAACCGCACGCTCGAAGCCTCCTTCGCCAAGAACGAGGCGTCCGGACAGGAACAGCAACCGCTCATCCCGCTGTACGACTCCAGCGTCGAGCCGGAGGACTTCACCGGCCCGTACGTCCTGCTCGCCTCCCGCGCCAACAGCGGCACCGTCACCGGTGCCGTGATCCCCGCCGACGGCGGCATCGCCGTCCGCGGATTCCGTTCCCCGGCCGGTGGCGCCGGCCTCTGAACCGTCTCCCCTTCTCACTTCCGCACGACAGCCATCGAAGGAGCCGCCGCATGGCCGCCGTCGACATCAGCCCCGCCGCGGCACTGCACCGCAGAGCCCAGTACCCCACCGCCTGCGCACTCGTCTACGAGGACCATGAGATCTCTGCCGCCCGACTCAGCCGCAGGACGGCCGAGTTGGCCACCGGGCTGGCCGAACGTGGACTGCGGCGCGGCGACCGGGTCGCCTACCTCGGCCTCAACAGCGTGACCTTCTTCGAGACGCTGCTGGCCGCGGCCCACCTCGGGGCGGTCTTCGTGCCGGTCAACTTCCGGCTCGCGGCCGAGGAGGTGCGCCACATCCTCAGCGACAGCGGTGCGCACAGCCTGGTCGTCGAGGAGGGCCATCGCGCACTCGTCGAGTCCGTGATGAGCGACATACCCGCCCGCTTCCACGTGCTGGTCGACACAGATCCGCGGTGCCCCGCGGCGACGGCGCCCGCCGCAGTCTGGACACCGCTCTCGGAGCTGCTCGGTCCCGACCGACGTGGCACGGAGCCGGTGGCGCTGTACGACGACGACCTGGCGGCGCTCATGTACACGTCCGGCACGACCGGCCGGCCCAAGGGTGTCATGCTCACCCACGGCAACCTCTGGTGGAACGCGGTCAACGTCGAAAGTGTCGTGGACACCCGCCCGGACGACGTGAACCTCGCCGTCGCCCCGCTCTTCCACATCGGCGGCCTCAACGCCCTCACCCTGCGCACCCTCGTGCGCGGCGGCACCGTCGTCGTGCGCCGCGGCTTCGACCCCGCCCAGTGCCTGGAGGACCTCGTCCAGCACCGCGTGACGACCCTGTTCGCGGTCCCCGCGATGTACAGCGCCCTGACCCGCGTGCCCGGCTTCGCCGCGGCCGACCTCTCCGCCCTGCGGTCCGCGATCGTCGCGGGCGCCCCCGTCCCGGCCCAGCTGATCAGAAACTACGAAGAACGTGGCATCCTGCTCCAGCAGGCGTGGGGGCTGACCGAGACCGCGCCCTTCGCCACCTACCTCCCGGCCGGGCTCACGGCGGAGAAGGCCGGATCGGCCGGCGCACCCATGCCGTACACGGAGATCCGCATCGTCGACCCGGTCACCGGGGCCGGCGTGCAGGACGCGGACACGCGCGGGGAGATCTGCGTGCGCGGCCCGAACGTCACGCCCGGCTACTGGAACAACCCCGAGGCCACCCGTGCCGCCTTCGATGACGCGGGCTGGTTCCACAGCGGTGACATCGCGCATCGGGACAAGGACGGCTTCTACTACATCGTCGACCGCCTCAAGGACATGATCATCAGCGGCGGGGAGAACGTGTACCCGGCCGAGGTCGAGCGCGTTCTCGCCGCGTACCCGGGTGTCCTGGAGGCGGCCGTCATCGGCGTCCCGCATCCGAAGTGGGGCGAGACCGTGCTCGCCGTGCTGACCTGCGAGCCCGGGACCACGCCCACACTGGAGGAGGTGCGCGCCTTCACCGGCCGGCACCTGGCCCGCTACAAGCTGCCCACCCAGGTGCTGATCGCCGAACAGCTGCCCCGCAACGCCAGCGGCAAGCTGGTCAAGTCCGAACTGCGGAGCTGGGTCGAGACCCAGCGCCCCGCCGAGACACCGTGAGCCGGCCATGAGCATCCACACCGCCGTCGTACCGGCACCGCCCGAACCCGTCCTGAGTACCGACTGGACGCTGCGCCCGGTCGACGAGCCCGCCACGGTAACCCCGCAGACGGCGCGCACGTATGCCGTCACCGAGGCCCAGGGCGGTCCGACGCTGCTCCTGCGCGTCCACCGCGTCGCGCACCACCCGCTGCACAGCTGCTATCCGTACGGCACCCACGACCTTGCCCTGGGCCTGGTCCTCCCCGACCACGGGCCGTCCGGCCCGGCGCTTGCCGCGAAACTGCTGTGCGCCCTCGTCCCCGCACTCTTCCTCGCCGACCCCCGCTGCCGCCGCATCGTCGCCGCACCGGACGAGAGCGACACCGTCACCCAGGCCGTCCTTGAGGCAGGCGGACTCCTCCGGGTCACCGAGGCCGACCTGCCCGACGCCAGCGTGGTCCTGTTCGCCGCCGAACCGCCGGACCTCGCCGACATGTCCACCGCCCTCGACGACATGCCCCACTGACCACCGCCTCACCGCGTGGAGAGGTGGCCAGGAGAGAGCTCGGCCCAGATGGTCTTGCCGGTGCGGGTGTAGCGCGTACCCCATCTGCGGGTGAGCTCGGCGACCATGAACAGGCCGCGGCCGCCCTCGTCGAACGCCCGGGCGCGGCGGAGGTGCGGACTGGTGCTGCTGCCGTCGGAGACTTCGCAGATCAGTGCCTCGTCCTTGATCAGCCTGAGGCGGATCGGGCCGTCGGCGTACCGGATGGCGTTCGTCACCAGCTCACTGATGACCAGCTCCGTGACGAACGCGGTTTCCTCCAGGCCCCATGCGACCAACCGGTCGCAGGCTCGGCGGCGGGTCTCGGCGACGACCGCGGGATCGACGGGAACATCCCAGGAGGCGACGCGGTCCTCGCCGAAGAGACGGGTGCGGACCAGGACCAGGGCGATGTCGTCGGTGCGCGCTTCGGGGCTCAGGGTGCCCAGGACGGTGTCGCACAGCTCTGCAAGCGAGGACGCGGGCCGGGCCAGAGTGTGGCGCAGGGCGTCGAGTTCCTCGTCGATGTCGCGATCGCCGGCCGAGAGGAGGCCGTCGGTGAACAGGGCGAGCAGACTTCCTTCGGGCATGGTGACCTCGGCCGCCTCGAAGGGCAGGCTGCCCAGCCCCAGAGGCGGGCCGGCGGGCAGGTCGATGACCGTGCTGGTGCCGTCCGGGTGTACCAGAATCGGCGGGGGATGGCTGGCCCGGGCAAGGGAGCAGATGCCGGAGAGGGGGTCGTAGACCGCGTACAGGCAACTGGCTCCGATGGCGCCGGGGATCTCACCGGTGGCGGCTGTGTCGTCCTCGGTGTGGGTGACGATGTCGTCGAGGTGGGTGAGGAGCTCATCGGGCGGGAGGTCGATGTCGGCGAGGGTGCGCACCGCCGTACGCAGGCGGCCCATGGTGGCTGAGGCGTTGATGCCGTGGCCGACGACATCGCCGACGACCAGGCCGACGCGGGCGCCGGGCAGCGGAATCACGTCGTACCAATCGCCGCCCGCCTGCGCGCCGCCGCCCGCAGGGAGATAACGGGAAGCAGTCTCCACGGCAGGATGCGTGGTCGGGCCGTGCGGCAGCAGGTTGCGTTGCAGCGCCAGCGAGATGCCGCGTTCGCGGGTGAACCGGCGGGCGTTGTCCAGGCAGACCGCGGCCCGCGCGACCAGGTCCTCGGTGACGGCCAGATCGTCAGGGCCGAATGGCTCGCGAGATGAGCATCTGACGAACATGACTGCTCCGAGGGTGGTGCCACGGGCGCGGATGGGTGCTGCGATCAGCGAATGCATCCCGCACGCGCGGGCCTGCGCCGCCTGGACAGGGTCGTCGGCGAACCAGCGGACGACCTGGGAGTCGTTGACGTGGTGCCGTTCCGCCCGGCCGCTGGCCACACACCGGGCGATCGGCGAAGAAGCAACATGGTTGCTGATCTCGTCCGGGGCCGGATGCTCTCCGGACGTCGCGGACGCCACCCCGTATGCCGCCCGGCGCAACGGGACGGGACCGGACAGGACAGGTGCGGGCACATCGCCCTGGAAGACGGGGTCGAGCAGGTCCACGCTGACGAGGTCGGCGAAGCGGGGTACGGCGACCTCGGTGAGCTCGCGTGCGGTGCCCACCACGTCCAGGCTGGCGCCGATGCGGGTCCGGGCCTCGCTCAGGAGGGCCAGCCGCTCCCGGGACTCGTACTGCTGGGAGTAGTCGTACGCCGACAGACCCGCCCCATGCACCTGGCCGGCTTCGTCCGTGAGCGGGAAAATGTCGAGAGCCCAGGCGTGCGCCTTCGGCTCGCCCGGAAGCCTCACGAAGGGCTCGGTGAATTCGGGCTTCCCGGTCTGAAGAACCCGGCGGATCCGTTGCTCGACTTCCTCGTATACGGGGCCCTGAAGGATCTCGGCCATGAACCGGCCGCGGACGTCGTGCTCGGAGAGGCCCGCCGCCTGCTCCATCACCTCGTTGCTGAACAGCATGCGTCCCTCGCGGTCATAGATCGAAAGGGCGAGGGGCTGCTCCTGGAACATCCATCGCTTGAGTGAGCACTCGTCCGGGGAGTCCGGCCTGGGTACGACAATCACCAGGCACCCGGTCGGCAGCTCGTCGGACGGCAGCGGATAGAGGCGCACCTGAGCATCCGACAGCCTGCCGTCCCGGTGCCGCAGCACTGCCCAGTCAGCGGTGAACAGATCGGCCAGAGGCTTGCCGATGACCTCCTCGGGGGCATAGCCCCACAGCGTCTGGGCGCCGCTGCTCCAATGGGTCACCCGGCCGTCCGGGTCCGTGACCGCGATGGCCGCAGCCGTGCCGAGGAAGGCCCCTGTCGACGCCGGAGGGAGTCGGCAGGGCGGCTCGTCGGACGTCATCGTCGTGTCCTTGGTGGCCTTGTTGTCGTGCCCTGAGTGGCCTTGTTGCCGGACTTGCTGACCATGTTCACGATCCCCCTGAGGGCGGCAGGTTTCAACAGGAGCCCGGACGTGTGCTGCACCGTGGCACACGGGCTAGGTCCTGCCTCCGGGTGCGGGTGACGGTGGCTGCGTGCTTGCAGCAACCGCCATCTCCCAGAGCGCCGCCGACCCGCTGTCCGGGCTGGTGCTGCGCGACGTACCGGTACCTCACCCGAAGCCCGGCTGGTCCCGGGTACGGGTCGTGGCCTCTTCCCTGAACATGCACGACCTGTGGACGCTGCGTGGCGTGGGCCATCCCCCGGAGCGCCTTCCCATCGTGCTCGGCTGCGACGCGGCCGGATACGACGAGGACGGCAACGAGGTCATCGTGCATCCGGTGATCGGCGACCCGGACGCGGGCCGGGGCGACGAGACGCTCGACCCGAACCGTGCGCTGCTGTCCGAACAGCACGACGGGGCCTTCGCCGAGTACCTGACCGTGCCCACCCGCAACCTGGTGCCGAAGCCCGCGTGGCTGTCCTTCGACGAGGCGGCCTGCCTGCCGGTCGCCTGGGGCACCGCCTACCGCATGCTCTTCACCCAGGCCCGGATCACCGCTGGCGACCGGGTACTCGTACAGGGCGCGGGCGGCGGGGTCGCCTCCGCCGCCATCCGGCTTGCGGTGGCCGCCGGGGCCGACGTCTACGCCACCAGCCGCAGCGAGGCCAAGCGTGCCGAGGCCCTCACCTGGGGGGTGCGCGCCGCGCTGGCCCCCGGTGAGCGGCTGCCCGAGCGGGTGGACGTCGTGATCGAGACGGTCGGCGAGGCGACCTGGTCCCATTCGCTGAAGTCGCTGCGGCGCGGCGGCACGGTCGTGATCGCGGGAGCGACGAGCGGCGCCAACCCGCCCGCGGACCTGGCCCGCATCTTCTACCTCCAGGGACGTGTCCTTGGCTCCACCGGCTGCACCCGTGGCGAGCTCGTCGCGCTGCTCCGGCTGATGGAGGCCACCGGAGTCCGCCCTGTGATCGACCGCACCCTGCCCCTCACGGACATCCACAAGGGCTTCCAGCTCATGATCGACGGCGGTCTGACCGGGAAGCTCGTCATCCACCCGTCGGCCCCCCAGAGTTAAGGACCCTCTCCCATGACCGCAGCTGTCGTCGGGCTCTCGCACTCGCCCCTGATCGGCAGGAACGACCCCGAGCCAGAGGTTCTGGCCCGTGTCGACAAGGCTGTCGAGAGTGCCAGGGCCTTCGTCCGCCGCTTCGACCCGGAGCTCGTCGTCCTCTACGCGCCCGACCACTACAACGGCTTCTTCTACAAGGAGATGCCCCCGTTCTGCCTGGCCACCGAGGCCCACGCGGTGGGCGACTTCGGTTCCCAGGGCGGGCCGCTGTCGGTCGACACCGACGCTGCCAAGGCTCTGGCCAAGGGGGTGCTCGACCGCGGCATCGATCTCACCGTCTCGGCCCGGATGACCGTGGACCACGGCTTCGCGCAGCCCCTGGGGGTGCTCTTCGGCGGTATCGACCGCGTGCCGGTGGTGCCCGTCTTCGTCAACGGTGTGGCGACCCCGCTCGGCCCGGTCAGCCGTATCCGCGCTCTCGGCACCACGGTCGGTCAGGCCGCGGCCGACCTGGACAAGCGGGTGCTGTTCGTCGCCTCCGGTGGTCTGTCCCACGACCCGCCGGTGCCGGTGCTCGAGGGCGCACCGCCCCGGGTCGCCGACGCGCTCATCGAGGGAAACCCGCCCACCCCGGAGCAGCGGGCGAAGGGCGAGGAGCGGGTCGTCCAGGCCGGCCGCGACTATGCCGCCGGGTCGACGAGGATGATCCCGATCAACCCCGCCTGGGACAACCTCCTGCTCGACCACCTGGAGCGCGGCGACCTCGCGGAGTTCGACTCCTGGACCGTCGATGACATGGCCGCACAGGGCGGCGGCTCCGCCCACGAGGTCCGCACCTGGATCGCGGCGTACGCCTCTCTCGCGGCCACCGGCAAGTACGAGATGACGTCCCGCTTCTACGAGGCCATCCCCGCCTGGATCGCCGGATTCGCGGTGACTACGGCGGAAGAGCGGTGACCGGCATGGCAGTCACACCCGTCGAGCTGGCGGCCGCCCGGCTCGCCGCCGCCTTCGCCGAGGGACGGCCCGTGGCCCCGGTACGTGATCTGCTCGGTACCCAGGACATCGACGCCGCGTACGCCGTACAGCAGGAACTCACCCGCAGCAGAGTGGACAGCGGTGCGGTCGTCGTCGGCCGCAAGATCGGCCTGACCTCCCCGGCCGTCCAGCGCCAACTCGGCGTCGACCAGCCTGACTTCGGCGTGCTCTTCGCCGACATGGACGTCTCCGCCGAGGCCGAGGTCCCCTCCGGCAGGCTGCTGCAGCCCAAGGCCGAGGCGGAGATCGCCTTCGTCCTCAAGGAGGACCTGGCCGACGGCGACCTGGACCCGGAGCAGGTGCACGCTGCGGTCGACTACGCCGTCGCCGCGCTGGAGATCGTCGACAGCCGTATCGCCGACTGGGACATCTCCCTCACCGACACGGTCGCCGACAACGCCTCCAGCGGACTGTTCGTGCTGGCGGAACGCGGCCTCACGCTGGACGAGTTCGAGCCCCGCGAGACCGTGATGCGGCTGTACGCCGACGACGTCCTCGTCTCCGAGGGCAACGGCGCCGCCTGCCTCGGCGACCCCCTGAACGCGCTGGCCTGGCTCGCCCGGACGGCCCGTGACCTGGGTGACCCGTTGCGGGCCGGACAGGTCGTCCTCTCCGGCGCCCTGGGCCCGATGGTCCCGGCCCCGCCCGGCACCCGGATCCGCGCCGAGATCAGCTCGCTCGGCGAGGTCACCGCCGCATTCTCCGAGAAGAGGGACGCATGACTTCCCCCAAGACGTCAAAGACCAAGGTCGCCATCATCGGGTCGGGCAACATCGGCACCGACCTGATGATCAAGATCCTCCGCCTGTCGGACACCCTCGAAGTGGCCGCCATGGTGGGCATCGACCCGGAGTCCGACGGCCTCGCCCGCGCCGCCCGGCTGAAGGTCCCGACGACCCACGAGGGCGTCGAGGGCCTGATCGCCATGGAGCACTTCGACGACATCGAGATCGTCTTCGACGCGACCTCGGCCAAGGCCCACCTGGCCAACGCCCACCGGCTCGCGCCCCTCGGAAAGCGGCTCATCGACCTCACCCCCGCCGCCATCGGCCCGTTCGTCGTCCCGCCCGTCAACCTCGACGAGCACCTGGCGGCCGGCGCGGACAACCTCAACATGGTCACCTGCGGCGGACAGGCCACCATCCCCATGGTCGCGGCCATCTCCGCGGTGACCGACGTCCACTATGCGGAGATCGTCGCCTCCATCGCCTCCAGGTCGGCGGGGCCGGGCACGCGCGCCAACATTGACGAGTTCACCGAGACCACCTCCCACGCCGTCGAGAGCGTCGGCGGAGCGGCCCGCGGCAAGGCGGTCATCATCCTCAACCCTGCCGAACCCCCGCTGATCATGCGAGACACCGTCTTCTGCCTCATCGGGGACGCGGACCACGACGCCATCCGAGCCTCCGTCAAGGAGATGGCCGAGCGGGTCGCCCAGTACGTGCCGGGCTACCGCCTCAAGCAGGAGGTGCAGTTCACCCCGATCGCGGAAGGCGAGCCCGTGCACACCCTGCTCCCCGAGGGCGCCGGCCCGGTGACCACCCGTGTCTCGGTGTTCCTCGAAGTCGAGGGCGCCGCCCACTACCTGCCCGCCTACGCCGGAAACCTCGACATCATGACCTCGGCCGCCCTGCGCACCGCCGAGTCGATCGCCCGGCACAGCACCACCGTCACCGCGGAGGCCAGCCGATGACTCACCAGCTCTACATACAGGACGTGACCCTGCGGGACGGCATGCACGCCATCCGGCACCGCATCGACCCCGCCGACGTGGGCCGCATCGCGGCCGCCCTCGACGCAGCTGGCGTCGACGCCATCGAGGTCGCCCACGGCGACGGCCTGGCAGGCGGCTCCCTCAACTACGGCCCCGGCAGCCACACCGACTGGGAATGGATCGAGGCAGCGGCGGACGCGATCGACAACGCCGTCCTCACCACCCTCCTCCTGCCCGGCATCGGCACCATCGCCGAACTGGAGCGCGCCCACGCCCTCGGCGTCCGCTCGGTGCGCATCGCCACCCACTGCACCGAGGCCGACATCTCGGCCCAGCACATCGCCAAGGCGCGCGAGCTGGGCATGGACGTCTCGGGCTTCCTGATGATGAGCCACATGGCCGAGGCGCCCCGACTCGCCGCGCAGGCAAAGCTCATGGAGTCCTACGGCGCCCACTGCGTCTACGTCACCGACTCCGGCGGCCGCCTCACCCTGGACGGCGTACGCGAACGGGTCCGCGCCTATCGCGACGTACTCGACGAGAGCACTCAGATCGGCATCCACGCGCACGAGAACCTCTCCCTGTCGGTCGCCAACAGTGTCGTCGCCGTCGAGGAGGGCGTCACCCGCGTCGACGCCTCCCTGGCCGGACAGGGAGCGGGTGCCGGAAACTGCCCCATCGAGGCGTTCATCGCCGTGGCGAACATCCAGGGCTGGAAGCACGGCTGCGACCTGTTCGACCTCCAGGACGCCGCCGACGACCTGGTCCGCCCCCTGCGCGACCGTCCCGTGCAGGTCGACCGCGAGACGCTCACCCTCGGCTACGGCGGCGTCTACTCCTCCTTCCTGCGCCACGCGGAGATCGCCGCCGAGCGCTACGGCGTCGACGCCCGCACCCTCCTGCTGGAAGTCGGCCGGCGCGGCCTGGTCGGAGGCCAGGAGGACATGATCGTGGACATCGCGCTCGACTTGATGTCCAACCCGGCTACCAGGCCCGTGAACTGACACAGTAAGGAGAGAGAGCCCATGGGCGAACGTCTGCCCATACGCATCCCGATCGACGGAGACGAACTGGACGCCTGGTGGTACGCCCCCGAAGGCGTCGACGGACCCGCCCCCTGCGTCGTCCTGGCGGCCGGTTTCGGCGGCATCAAGGAGATGCGGCTCGCAGCCTACGCCGAGCGGTTCGCCGCCGAGGGGCTCGGCGCCCTGGTCTTCGACTACCGGTCCTTCGGCGCATCCAGCGGGCGGCCGCGCAACCTGCTCGAGATCAAGCGGCTGGTCGCCGACTATCACGCCGCCGTCTCCGCGGCGAGGTCCCGTCCTGAGGTCGACTCCGAGCGTGTCGCCGTGTGGGGCAGCTCCATGTCGGGCGGCACCGTGGTGCTGGTCGCCGCGGAGGACCCGAGCATCGCCGCAGTGGTGGCGCAGGCGCCCCTCGCCGACGGCCGGGCCGCGCTGGTGCGCATGGTGAAGAGGTCGGCGACCCATGTGCTGGGCCTGGGCGTGGCGGGCGTCCGGGACGCCCTCGGGGCTCGCCTCGGCCGTGAGCCGTACACCGTGAAGGCCGTGGGCCGCCGCGGTGAGCGGGGCGCCGTGCTGGCCACTGCGGACGCCTACGAGGGAATGCTGCGCCTGCTGCCTGCGGAAGTGCCCTACGACAACGAGGTCAGCGCGCGCGTGATCCTGTCGCTGCCCTTCTTCCGCGCCGTCGAGACCGCCCCCCGGCTCACCTGCCCCCTGTTGGTCCAGGTGATGGACCACGACGACCTCACACCGCCGGGCCCCGGTGCCGCTCTCGCGGCCGCGGCTCGTCACGGCGAGCTGCTCGCCTACCGCGGCGGCCATTGGGACCCCTACGTCGGGGAGGGCTTCGACCAGGTGGTTCCCGACCAGATCGCCTTCCTCAAGCGGACGCTCGGGGCGCCGACCGCTCGGTGACGGTGCACCGCCGGCGGGGCCACTCCCTCGTCGGCGCAGGTGCCGCACGCACCCACGCAGGGCGCTGCCCTCGGCCGTGCGCTCGAAACCGGCACCACAAAGCCAATAGACAATGACGACTGTTGCGACGGAGAACATTCCATGGAGCTCATGCGAGCCGCTCGCTTGCACTTCCCCACCCACACGCTGACCGTCGAGGACGTTCCCAAGCCTGTCCCGGGCCCGGGTCAGGTGCTGATCAAGGTAGCCGCGGCCGGGGTGTGCATGTCCGACGTGCACCTCATTGACGGCACCCTCGGCCTCCCGCCGCACCTCAAGGGTGACACCGTCACCCTCGGGCACGAGGTCTCCGGCACCATAGTCGAGCTGGGCCCCGAGGTGACCGCCTGGCAGGTCGGTCAGCGGGTGGTCCTGCAGGGCGGGGAGATCAAGGACGGCCAGATGCACACGCGCGGGGTCGACTTCGACGGTGGGTGGGCCGAGTACGCCCTGGTGAACGCGGGGGGCGTCGTCCCCCTGCCCGACTCGATCCCGTTCGAGCAGGCGGCGATCATCCCCGATGCCGTGTCGACTCCTTGGGACGCCATCGTCCGCACCGCGGACATCCGGCCGGGCGAGGAGCGGGTGTGTGGGGGTCGGAGGTCTGGGCATCCACGCGGTGCAGCTGCTGCGGGCTGTCGGCGCCTTCCCGATCGTGGCGGCCGACCTGGCCCCGGCGGCGCGTGAGCGCGCCCGGCGGATGGGGGCAGACCTCGTTGTCGACTCCGCCGACCCCACCTTCCGGGAGCAGGTGCTCGACATCACCCAAGGGCAGCGGACTGAACGCAGCCTTCGACTTCGCCGGTGTCTCGGCGGTGCACGAGCAGGCGCTGACCGTTCTGGGGCCGGGGGGCCGCCTCGTTCTGGTCGGGCTGTCCGGGCGGCCCCTCACCTTCAGCGACAGCACCACCTTCAGTTACCTGAAGCACCAGGTCAGGGGGCGCTTCGGCACAGAACTGGACTCGGTGCCGCGGCTCGTGGACCTGGTGGCAGGCGGGCGCCTCGACTTCTCCGCTTCCGTCACGGAGGTGCTGCCCCTGGAGCAGGCGAACGTGGCCGTGCAGCGCTTGCACACCAAGGAAGGCAACCCGATCAGGCTGGTCCTTCAGCCCTGACCTGCATATGACGGTCGGCCCCGCTCAGAAACGAGAGGACGAGCTTGTTGAAGGTCGCCGACTGTTCCCACTGGGGCCAGTGCCCGGCGTCATGGATGACCTCGAAGCGGGCGTCGTGGATCTTCTCGGCCATCTCCAGCCCCTGCGGCGGCGGGTCCGGAAGGGTCGTCGCTGGTCCACACGACCAGGGTGGGGTGATGGCGGCGAGTTCCTGGTCGGTGATGAGGTTGCGCCGGCGGACCTCGGCGTCCTGCAGACACAGGATGTGCCGTGCGGAGTCGGCGAACCCGGGTCGGGCGTAGACGGTGCGGCGGATGTCGACGAGTTCCTCGGTGACGGTGGCGGGGTCGGCCATCAGCCATTCGAGGCGGGCGCGGATGCGCTCGGGGCTCGGGTCGTCCGCGGCGGCCTGGCTCAGCTGCCGGATGCGCTCCATCACCTCGGGACGTGACATCGTGCCGCCGGGTGTGTTCAGCACCAGTCTCCCGGCCCGCTCGGGGTGCTGCGCGGCGAACTTGACGGCCACCCAGCCGCCGAGGGACTCGCCGTTCAGATGGGCCCGGTCGATGCCGAGGGCATCGAGGAGTTCCGCCAAGTGGTCCACATAGTGGGGGAGTTCGAGGTCTGCGGCGGCGTGGGTGGTGTAACCGTGGCCGGGGAAGTCGTAGGCGATGACGTGATAGCGCTCAGCGAGGGCAGCGATCGTGTGCGCGTACGCCTCCAGATGGCCGCAGGTGCCGTGCATGAGTACCAGCGGCTCGCCCTCGCCCGCCTGTAGCACCCGGGTGTGCCACTTCCCCGCCTGGATCCGCTGCAGAGAGAACGGCACCGGCTTCAGGGCGTTCCACACCGTCGGTTTCACCGTCATGCGTGGGCCTCCTGCGGCTTGTTCGCGAACGCGGTGATGATCGTGTCCGTCGTGACGGCCTCGCCCAGGAGCCCGAAGGTGTCCAGGGTGGCCCGGTGCGCCTCGTCGGTCGCGGCCGAGCAGGCGTCGGTGACGAGGAGAGTGCGGTAACCGTGGTTCACGGCTTCGCGGGCGGTGCCCTCCACGGACAGGTTCGTGGCCACACCGGTGAACAGGACGGTGTCGATTCCCCTGCCGCGCAGGAGCACGTCGAGGTCCGTGCCGTGGAAGCCGGTGAGGCGGGGATGTGTGACCACCAGGTCGTCCGGTTCGGGGGTCAGGTCGTCGATGATGCGGGCGCCCTGGGTGCCGTCTTGAAGGCCGTCATCGCCGAGGTGAGTCACCGAATGTGGGACCTGAGCGACTTCCTGATCAACACGTCAGGAGTCGAGTTCCCCCTGCACGCGGCGCTCGAGGACCGGTACCACGACCACGAGGCGATCCGCCGCGCCTTGTGGGAACGGGACGCCGCCACGGCCCGGGCCGAGATGGAGCGGCACATCCTCGACACACTGGAGATCATGCACCTGTCCGCCTCGTGACCGTCCGCGCAGCCGAAGGTGCGGGCCCTTGCGACCGATTACAGCGCTCCTACGCCGACTTGCCGCGCCCCTGGCCTGACCGACCGTCCGTGTGATGTGCGAGGAAGGCATCCGTGTGCCGCCGGCTCTTGGGGATCCGCCGGCGCGATTGCCGATTCCCGGACGGAGGCGCTCATGGCCGCTTCCTCATGTCACGGGTCGGGCCGTGAGTGTGCTGGGGCCGAATGCGGGTGCCCGCTTGGTGTAGGAGCCGGTAGCGTGCAGCTTGGAGAATCCGGCGGGCTTGTAGTGCAGGCAGCCGGCCCTGCTGGCTCCAGCGGACGAAGTCCTGCAGGCTCTGCAGCTGTACGACGTCGGGGACGAGGGTGTGGGTGGCGAACTGGTTGTCGATGCGGACGTCGTGGTACTTGCTGTAGTCGACGACCAGCGTTAGGTCGATGTCGGGGAAGCCGGCCTTGAAGGCTGCCTTGGTGCCGTCCTGCTGGTCGGGGTGTCGCCGACGGCGTAGACGACGAGCTGCCCGCCCTCCTTCAGAGCGGCCTGCTAGAGCTCGTCGAGGGTGCCGGTCTCCTCTGAGGTGCCGACCGGTTGCGAGGATGCCGCGGAGGCGGTGGAGGTGGTCGCGCCGGTGATGCCGAGACCGAGGGCGGCGCCCGCCCCGGTGGTCAGGACACGTCGTCTGCTGAGGAAGCTGGACACGCTGAGGAGACCTCTCTGTTGGGGGGTGATGAACGGGCCTGGGCGCTATGGGCGTTCGCCAGTCTGGTCCGGGGGAGTGGGGCCCCGCGTCGTCCGTCACCTACGGATCGTCGGGCCGACGTCCTGCCGCAATCAGGCGAAGATGATGAGGAAGCCGAGGGCTACGGCCGCCGCCGCGAAGATCCAATACTCGGGGAGCGTGGAGTTATCTGGCGGCGGCGGGGTGGGCGGCTTGGTAGAGCGCAGGGACGATGTCCTCTGTGCGCCCGGTCTCTTCGATGTTGTGCCGGATCCAGTGGTCCGCAGCGGCGCGCGAGAAGAGCCGAGGCCGGATGATCCAGTTCAGCAGCGGCCCGATGAGCGGGATGCGGACGTCGATGACTATCTCGGCGTAGAAGCTGACGCCACCGGGGACGGGTGCATAGCGGTGGTTGAGCTTGCCGACGACGAGTGGTCCGAGGACTATGTCGGTGTTGAACTCGGAGGTGTCGAGACGCGTCGTGCGTACCGTGCCGTGGATCCGGTCCCGGTAGTCGTTGAACTGCTCGTCGATCCTCGACAGGGCGCCGGCCTGGAAGCCCCTGTTGGCGCCGGAACTCGCAGCGTTGGTGAGCGGGGTGACGGAGATGTGGTCACGATGGTGCCAGAGGTGGTAGTTGAGGATTTCGGGTCCGGTGAAGTCCTCACCGTTCCAGGTGGTCGTGCCGGAGAGGTTCTCGAACCACCATTTCACCATCTCGGGGGTGACGCCCTTGATGTTGTCGTGCTCGATCTGTGCATGGATCGAGCCGCGCGGCTTGGTGGTCACGCGCGTCCACTTGGCCGATGAGACGGGCTTGAATGAGAGCTTCCCCGCTCGTTCAAGCGCCTGGCGGGCGAGCAGCCGCTGTGAGCGGAGGTGTTCCAGCCGAGATTCGTCGTCCATGATCCGGCCTTCCTTATCCCTATGAGTGACGTGGCGCCAAGGTCTGGAACCACGTTGTGATCTGCCGATTGACCGCCTTCGGCCGGGCGGAGACCGCCGAGTCATGTGACGCCGACAGAACGGTGCGGTTTGCATGTCCGTGGCGACGGGGGGCCTGCCTTCAGGCACAAGGTCCAGAACCGCGATCGGGCCGGTGGCAGCACCCGATGAGCCGTGCCGTCATCCCGTCCGGGCGAACGGGATGACGACCAGGAGGCAAAGGGGAGCGGGTACACCGAGGGCTCGCCGCACGAGGCGGCCGCCGTCCGGCGTCTTGTTCAGTTTGGTGCGCCGAGGCCGCCGAACACGGTGTGGTAGATGAAGTCGCGAATACGGGTGGCGATGACATCGACCGGGGGACGGGGGTTTTCAGCGATCCAGGCGAGCATCATCCATACGGCCCCGGCGGCCAGTGCGCTTGAGGTGATGTCGACGGGCAGGGGTCCTTCCGCCAAGGGGATGGAGACGGGTGTGTTCTCGCGCAGTTCCCTCGCGACGTAGGCCACGATCTGCATCTGGACGGCGTACCCGGAGGGTCCGCGTTGGACTCGGGCGAAGAACTCGGCATGGTGTTCCAGACGTTGAAGGATGCGACCGATCGCCGCCCCCATCACGGCTGCACGCTCTGCCGGTTGGACGTCCAGATCACGTTCATCCGCGAATGCCTCCGACAGTCGCCCCAGGGCGGCCTGGGTGAAGGCGTCGGGCAGGTCGGCGAACGCGGCGTAGAACGTCGGTCGCGTCACACCGGCTCGTGCGACCACATCGGTGATCGTCACGTCGGTGGACTCACGCTCTTCCAGCAGTTCCGTGACGGCCGCAAGAAGCTTGTCGCGTGAGCGGCTCCCTGTTCGGTCGATCACCTTACGCATGTAAAAACCTTACAGACGTAAAGAGCAGGGTGCAATACTGCGGACTGTCGTGTGGGGCCGAGGGGCCCGGGAACGGGAGAAGACGTGCTGAGGGTGAGTTCACGGTACGGGGCGACAGTCAGGGATCTTGGGGCGGGCGCATGACCGGCAAGACGGACGAGGTACTCGGTTGCGAGCAGGCGCGGGACGAGTTGAGCGAGGTCGTACGACGGCTGGAGGCCGGTGGTGCGACGCTGGAGGAGTCCCTGGCGCTGTGGGGCGTGTCCAAGGTCTGCCGGCGCTGGCTGGACGGGGCGCGCCCGGCTGGGCGCGGCGCTGGCGGAGAAGGAAGAGACCGGGCAAGGAAGGCGAGTAGCCGTACGCGGAAGGGTTCGCGTGAGGAGGATCACCTCGGCCCGGGTTTTGTTGAAGTTTGAAATCCTTGGCGTACCTTCGTGACGTCAGCCTATCCGGACCGCGGTCCGGATAGGATCCCGGCGTCATTCCGAGGAAGGTCCCACATGTCTCTCGTTCTCGACCCCGCCGCCCAAGACCTGCTCTTCCGCGAGGCCCGTACCGCGAACACCTTCACCGACGAGCCGGTGACCGAAGAGCAGATCCAGGCGATCTACGACCTGGTCAAGTACGGCCCGACGTCCATGAACCAGTCGCCGCTGCGGGTCACGCTGGTCCGCTCCGCCGAGGCCCGCGAGCGTCTGGTGAAGCACCTGGCCGAGGGCAACCAGAAGAAGACCGCCGCCGCCCCGCTGGTCGCGATCCTCTCCGCGGACAACGAGTTCCACGAGGAGCTGCCGCACCTCTTCCCGCACTTCCCGCAGGCCAAGGACATGTTCGCCGGCAGCCGCGAGGCCCGTGAGAAGAACGCCGCCCTGAACGCCGCCCTGCAGGCCGCCTACTTCATCATCGGCGTGCGCGCCGCCGGTCTCGCCGCCGGCCCGATGACGGGCCTCGACTTCGCGGGCGTCCAGAAGGAGTTCCTGGACGAGGACCACACCCCGCTGATGGTCGTCAACATCGGCAAGCCGGGTGAGGACGCCTGGTTCCCGCGCTCCCCGCGCCTGGAGTACGAGCAGGTCGTCACCACGGTCTGAGTCCGCTCTCCGCCACGCGAAGGACCCCCGTCAATGGCGCCGGGGGCCCTTCGCTATGACCGGGCCCATAGGCCCGTGCGCGCCCGAGAAAGCAGTGCGCGGCCGAGACCGGGATCAGGTGGGCGCGGAGGGACCAGCCTGCGTGGCCGACAGGCCCATGTCCTGCCGGATGTGCGGGAGGGCCAGGGGCAGCAGTACGATCTCCAGCGCGTCGAGCAGGTGGGCCAGGAAGCAGCCGCCGAGCACGATCCAGCGCCGACCGCGGGCGTGCGATGGACTCACGGACGGCTGGGGTCGTGCGTGTTGTGGGCTGTCGGCTGGCGGGAGTGAGGGTCAGCTGACGTCGTCGGCGACGAGGACGAGGTCGAAGTTCATGCTCGTCCAGGCGCCTTTCGGTCGGGTTCCGTCAGGGGCCGTGCCGGTGGGGTGGTGTGCGGCCTCGACGATGAGGTTGGCCTTCACGCCGCATACTGCGTCGCTGGCGAGGTAGGGGTCACCGGCGACGAAGATGTGGGTGATCAGTGGACGGTGTCCGGGGGCTGCGGCTTTGAAGCGCAGGTGGGCCGGTCGCGTCGGCCTGCGGCCAGCGGCGGTGAGCAGGTCGCCGACCGGGCCGTCGTGCGGGATCGCGTACGGCGTCAGCAGTACGGTCCAGAATCGGTACGTTCCGTCGGGTGCTGTGCGCAGCCAGCCGCGTCCCGCGAAGCCGTCGCCCGGGTACTGGACGTCGTAGAAGCCGTCCTCGTTGGCTCCCCACACGTCCAGGCGTACGTCGGCGAGGGGGCTGCCGTCCGCGGATCGTACCTGGCCCGACACGTAGCAGGGAGTGCCCGCCGCTCCGCGCGAGGTCACCCCCGAGTGGGATCTCGGGTGCGCCGTCGTCGACGCCCTGCTCGTGACCTATCAAGGCGGGGCGAGCAGTTCGTCCGAAGGCACGCTGATGCGCCACAGCGGCTTCGAGTATGCCTACCTGCTCGAGGGATCACTGACGCTGGCCCTGGAGTTCGACGAGCATGAACTCCGGGCCGGCGACTCCTACTGTCTCGACTCCACGCGCCCGCGCATGTACGTCAACCGCGGTCGACAGGCGGCCCGTGGCCTGTGGTTCGTGATCGGCCGCAACAGTGCCGAGCACACCCGAGAACGCCTCGCGGACCTGGTAGGCGAGATCTCCGCCAGCGGTGACGCGAAGCTGAGTTCTGTCATAGACGTGTTCCGGCAACTGGACGCGGCACCCCAGGCATCCGGCCAGTAGCTGCCCTCAGCAGGCACCTGTGTCCTGCCGGTTCCGGGACTCCGCTCCCCGGCTCTTTTTGAAACACCCGGTGTACCGCCCCGTTTCCCCGCCGTTCAGGTCTCCTGGACAGGCAGAAGCTGCAGGTCCAGGCGGTGAGCGAGGTCCCGGGCCGTGATGCCGAACGTCTCGCGGACCTCGACGCCTCGGGAGGTGAGGTCAAAGATGGCCAGGTCCGTGCAGACGCGGTCGACGCAGCTGCTCCCGGTGAGCGGATAGGTGCACTGCGGTACGAGCTTGGGCGCGCCGGTCTTGGTGAGCAGGGTCATCATGACGAAGACCTTCTTGGCGCCGATGGCCAAGTCCATCGCCCCTCCGACCGCAGGGATGGCGTCGGGAGCGCCGGTGTGCCAGTTGGCCAGGTCTCGGGTGGCGCGTGGTGATGTGGCTGATGCCGAGTGGGTGTTGATCGCGCTGTTCGTGTCGGTGGCGGTGACCGGGCCGTTGCCGAGGCGGTTTCGCGAGCTCGGGCGTGAAGGCGGGGAAGTTGGGGCGGAGCGCCTTCTTGGCGAAGGCGGACAGCGTGGTCGAGAAGCCGGTGATCGTGCGCGGCCCGGAGCCCGCGTGCAGCTCCGGGACCGCGCTGGCGTCAGTGTTCTCGTCGAACTCCTGGATCGTCAGGGGCAGGCTGTTGGGGAGTTCGCATAAGCGCTCGGTTCACGGCGTGAGCAGTACCTTTCCGCGGATGTCGCCGCGCGCGTAGATGTCGTGGACCGTCGCGGTTTCGGCGAGCGGGTACCGCGCGCTGATCTCGATGCGGAGCTCTCCGGCGTCGATGAGCTTCGCGAGGTTGGCGAGCTGGTTCGCGTCGCCGCGCGTCTGCATGTTCACGCCGCGCACGTCGCGGGCCGTGTCGCCCGCCGCGGGGGTCGTGAGGCTGACGATCACGCCGCCGTCCTTGATCAGGCCGGTCAGCGCGGCCATGTCGGGCTCGGAGGCGGCGGCGGTGTTGACCACCGCGTCGAGGGGCTCGGTGATCGCCTTGGCCGGGCTCGTCACGGTGTAGTCGATGACTTCGTCGGCGCCCAGCGCGCGGACCGCGTCGGCGCTGCGCGGGCTCGCGGTCGCGATGACGTAGGCGCCCGCGCGCTTGGCCAGTTGCACCGCGATTCCGCCGATGCCGCCCGCGCCGTTGACCAGGACCCGTTGCCCCGCCTCGATTCCGGCGTGCTCGAAGACCGCCTGCCAGGCCGTCACGCCGACCAGCGGGATCGCCGCGGCGTCCGCCAGCGGGATGCTCTCGGGCGCCGCGGCGAGCAAGTCCTGCGGCACGGCGACAAACTCGGCCGCGGCCCCGTCGCTCACCGGCGGCACGGGGCCGAACACCTGGTCGCCGACCTGCCAACGGGTCACGCCCTCGCCGAGCGCGGCCACGCGGCCGGCCACGTCGAGGCCGGGAACGTGCGGCAGCGCCAGCGGGAAGACCCCGCTCATGTAGCCCGCGCGGAGCGCGGCGTCGAGCGGGTTGAACGAGGTCGCCGCGACCTCGACCAGCACCTCGCCCGCCGCCGGCTCGGGCCGCGCGGCCTCCTCATAGCGCAGCACGTCGGAGTCGCCGTACGCGTGGAAACGGATCGCCTTCATGGTGGACATGGGGGAGCCTCCAGCTCGTTCGCCCTTGTGCTTCGAATTCGAAGCATAAGCCGAAGCTACACCTGCTTCGAATTCGTAGCAAGTACAATGGTCGGCATGCCCGAGGACTCCGCACCCCCGCGCCCCGACCAGCTCGCCGCCTACTTCGCCGTGATGGAGGTGGGCAATCTGCTCCAGCACGCCGTCGATCAGCAGTTGCGCGAGGAGGGCGGGCTGAGCTACATCCAGTTCCAGATCCTGGCCGCGCTGGGAGAGAGCGCCGAGGGCCGGCAGCGGATGACGGACATCGCGGACCAGCTCGTGCACAGCCGCAGCGGGCTGACCTACCAGGTCTCGCAGCTCGCCGAATCAGGCCTCGTGGCCAAGGAGTCCTCGCCGGAGGACGAGCGCAGCGTCGTCGTGGCGCTCACGCCGAAGGGCCGCGAGCTGCTGGGGCGGGTGATGACCGGTCACATCGAGTTGGTGCGGCGGATCTTCTTCACGCCGCTTAACGACGAGGACGTCACCGTGCTCGGCGACGTCCTCGGCCGGGTCCGCGATCACATGCGCGCCGTTCCGCCGAGGTCGGCGGCGCCGCGGCGCAAGCGCGGACAGTAAGTACAGGACAGCTAGGGGCGGATCCGATCAGCCGGAAGCGGTCAGGATCCGCAGTTGGGTCAGCGTCTCGCGGACGACATCACGAAAGTCGCGCTCCTCGGTGGTGTTGATCCATCGCTCGAAGGCGACGCGGAACACGGCGATGCCGGTCTCGGCGGCCAGACTGGCCTCGGTGTCGCCGGCACCCCTCCGTCGCAGTCTGTCGGTCAGGGCGGCCGACATGGACGCGAACTTGATCAGCTCGCGTTCGCGGAGTTCGGCGTTGGCCATGATCACCGTCTGCCGGGTCCGCGCGGACTCACGGTCGCTCCCGATGATCTCGGCCACGGCGTCGAGCGCGGCGGCTACGGCATCCAGCGCCGACGCGGTGGCCGGCGTCTCCTCCAAAGCGGCGAGCGACTTCTCCTCCAGCTCCGCCGAGTCGGCGAAGAGAACCTCGCGCTTGTCGGCGAAGTGTCGGAAGAAGGTGCGGGCGGTGACACCGGCCCGTTCGGCTATATCGGCCACCATGGTCTGCTCGAAGCCGCGTTCGAGATACAGATCCAGCGCGGCCTTGCGCAGTCGGCTGCCAGCCCCAGGTTCCCACCGTCCCATGGTGCAAGCATAAGCGATGTCATCTGGTGACATCACCGTGCTATAGTGATGTCACCAGATGACATCACTATGGAGGTTTCGACGATGGCAACGGCGAAGCGCGTTCAGTACCACCAGTACGGCGGGCCCGAGGTCATGCGGCTCGAAGACTTCGAGCCGGCACGCCCGGGCGCCGGCGAGGTGCTGGTCCGGGTGCGGGCGGCGGGAGTCAATCCGATCGACTGGAAGAGCCGAAAAGGCGAGATGAAGCTGGTGACCGGCCGGAGCTTCCCGCGGGGGCTTGGCATCGACTTCGCGGGCGTCGTCGAGGCGGTCGGTGACGGCGTCACTCGGCTCGGCGTCGGCGACGAAGTGCTCGGCGGGGCTCCCCTCAAGGCGGCGGGCGCGTTCGCCGAGATGGTCCTTGCCGACGAGAAGGCGGTCGTGAAGAAGCCCGCGAACATCTCCTTCGAGGATGCCGCCGCGCTCCCGACGGTCGGGATCATCGCTTACCAGTCGCTGATCAGCACAGGGAAGCTGCAGCCCGGACACGCGGTCTTCGTCCACGGCTCCCTCGGCGGCGTCGGCCGCGCCGCCGTCCAGATCGCCCTGATGCATGGCGCCTCGGTGGGAGGCAGTGTCCGCGCCACCGCCGCACACGATGCGCGCACCCTCGGCATCGACCCGATTGTCGAGTTCGACTTCGACCCGGTGCCCCTCAAGGGACGGTTCGACATCGTCTTCGACACCGCTGGCACGCTCCCGATCAAATCGGCGCGGACGCTACTGAAGACCGGCGGCCGCATCATCGACATCAATCCCACTCCTGCGAAGTTCGCGCGAAGCGCCCTTCCGGGGTCTTTCAAGGTGGCGATCGCCCAAACCGTCACGAAGGACCTCGAAGAGGTCGCGCGAGCCGCCGGGCAGGGAGCACTGCGCCTGCCGATCGCCCGCACCGTGCCACTGACCGGAGCGATTACGGCGCTCACAGAGTTCGAACGCAACCGTCCGTCCAAGGGGGGCAAGCTCATCATCACGGTCGGGTGACCGCCGCGTCGGCTGTCGGCAAACGGTGGCAGCCTCAAATGATCAACGCACTGCCCACGGATGATCACGTGATGGGCAGGTCGTGGAGACTCTCAGCGGCCACCCTCATTCCGTAGGGTGGCCGCATGGGCAGGGACGGGCGCCCCGGCTGCGGCTGGTCATGGTCACGGACGACGGCACTGGCCTCGACTGTGCCGCGGGTGCGGTAGTCCGCTGATGCCGACGGCGAAAGCGACGGCGGCGTTCTGTCCTTCCGCAGGCAGATTCCCGGCCTGCTGGAGCGCCTGCAGCGCCGCACCGTGCGGCTGACCGGCCAGATCACCGCCATGGTCGGGGAGTTGCGTGAGCCGGGCCTCCGCCCGGCTCACGCACTTGCCGACGGTGCCATTCTCCTACGCCACCGCCTTGCGCCTGCTGCGGCGCATCCCCCTGCCGCCGATCCGTGTCCCGCCGGTGATCGGGATCGACGACTTCGCCCTGCTCCGCCGCCACCCCTACGCCACCGTCATCATCGACGCCGAAACCAGCCGACGCATCGACGTGCTGCCCGACCGCGAGGCCGCCACCCTCGCCACCTGGCTGCGCTCCCATCCCGAAGCCAAGGTCGTATACCGCGACGGCTCGGCCACCTACGCCGAGACCACCCTCGAGTGACGACACCAGGTCCACGACCTCCTCGGCAAATGCGTCGGCCTCCTCAAATGCGCCCGCCACCGCAACCTCGCCCTCAACACCGTCAAACGCTACGCAGGCAGGAAGGAACCCGACGCCCTGCGCCGTGCCCCGTGCCACCGGCCCACCTTGGTCGATTCCTACCGCGACCATTCGTGCGAGCGCAGGGCCGCCAACCCCGCGGTTGGCCGGGCGCGGTGTCGCCGACGGACCCGGCGCCGCTCGACCCGCGCGTCGCCCTCGACCTGTCCGTCCTGTGGGCTCTTGTCCCTGTGCGGCGCCCCCCTTTTGCTGGTGACGAATGCGATTCGCTATGGCGCGGAGCCGATCCGGCTCCGGCTGATCAGGGAACGGAGTCTGATCTGCGAGGTCTCCGACGGCAGCACCAGTCCTCACCTGCGCCGGGCCCGCACCTTCGACGAAGGCGGCCGTGGGCTCTACATGATCGCCCAGCTCGCTCGCTGCTGGGGCACTCGCTACTCCATGACTGGCAAGACGATCTGGGCGGAACGGCAGCTTGACGAACTGATCCCATGACGCGGTCGTCGAGGTGCGAAGTGGCCGAAGGTACATCGCGGACCTGCCGGAGTACCGAGCCGGCTTCGCGTCAGAGCGTCGCCCCCAGTTCCGTGCCCTGGCGGATCGCCCGCTTGGCGTCGAGTTCTGCGGCGAGGTCCGCGCCACCGATGAGGTGGGCCGGCAGCCGTCCTCACGCAGTTACTCGTAGAGGCTCCGGTTGGGTTCCTGGCCTGTGCACAGGACGACCGGGTAGGCAACACCGGGAGAGCCCTCGGCGGGCGGCTGCTTCTTCACACAGGCGCCAACTCCCGCCGGGGCCCTCGTGTTACGGCCGGAACCAGCCCCACCGCCGCCGGTGGTCAGCGCGGCAGACAGAGTCCGGAGCCCGTGGGCGACAGCCAGCCTCGGTCCGGTAGCTTGCGCAACTGGCCGCGGACCGGCTCGACCTTGCCCGGGGTGTCCTCCCGGCCCAGCGCGAGGGCGATGTCCTTGGCCATCACTCGGGCGATGGCGCAGTCGTCACGACTCCATGATCCGCCGGTACCGCGGCGTGAGCGCCTCTGTCCACATACCCTCCTCACGGTCCGGGATCAGCCGCATCCCGGCCGCCCCGGGTGTCGCCACCACCCGCTCCGGATCCGGCCCGGGCCCGGGCTCCACGGTCCGCGACGACTGCCGTCCGCTGTCCGCCGCGCTCGGCCCACTGCCCGAACACCACCTCGGCGGCTTCCATCCGGGCCAGCTCGGCGTCGGTTTCCGCCAGTTCCTTGCGCAGCACTACCGCCTGCTCGGCCAGCTGCATCCGCTGCTCGATCGTCCACGTCAGCACGTCCACCCTGTGCCTCCCTCCTGCCGCGGAGCTACGAGGCCCCCCGGCAAACTGCCCAAGAACCCGGGAAGATCCCCGTGGCAGACGATCACCTGCTGCAGACCAGTCGTCGGAGCAGCACGACCACACCACTCTCCGCCCACACCAGCGACCTGGCCTGGGAATTCAGGATGAAAATGGATCATAGAGGGTGGGTCCCACAGGCACACCCTCGCCTATGTGGACTTCTACGCGGAACTCAAGATCCGGCGCTGACATGTCGGTTTCCTTCCTGCATATGGGGACAACAGTCTCCGCAACAGCCCGAAACTTCCGTCAAGATGGCGTTTTCACGCGGAGGAAACGGCACTTCCACGAGCCTGTTCGCTCTCCACGTGCCGGTCGTCCTCGACCAGCCCCTGGAGAACCAAACTGAGCGAGCCTCCCGTGACGGCTCCCGCGCCCTCGCCGCCGTCTACGGCGAATTCAGCGCCGGTCGAGAACGACGAATCGTCGCTCGCGAGGAACACGATGAGTTTGGCGACCTCGTCCGGCTGGCCGGCCCGGCCCAGAGCGATCTCGTCCGTGTTGACCGGCACCTCCGCGGTCAGCGCAGTGCTGATGTAGCCCGGATGGACCGAGTTGACCCTGATTCCGTACCGGCCGAGGTCGATGGCAGCCGCCTTCGTCAGGCCGCGGATGCCGTACTTGGTCGCGACGTAGGCCGACAAGCCCAGCATCCCTTGGAGCCCCGCCAGGGCGGAGACGTTGACGATCGTGCCGCCACCCGAACCCTTGAGTGCGGGGACGACAGCCTGAATGCCCTTGAAGGTGCCGGTGAGATTGACCGCGACGGTCTTGTCCCAGGCGGCCTCGTCGAGTCGGTCGACGAGCCCGGGAATCGCGATGCCCGCGTTGTTCACGAGCACATCGAGGCCGCCGCACGTGTCGACCGCCGCGCCGACCGCCGAGTCCCAGTCGTCGCGGTTCGTCACGTCGAGGTGGACGTAGGTGGCGGACGGCCCGATCTTCTGCGCGACCGCGTTTCCCTCCTCGTCCAGCACGTCGCCGATGACCACCTTCGCACCCTCGGCGGCCATCGCCTGGGCGACTGTCGCACCGATACCGCGGGCGGCACCGGTGATGAGCGCGATCTTTCCGTTCAGTCGAGACACGGCTTCTCTCCCTGTCCGGGCCGTCGTCACCCACGTGATCGAACGGCTCCTGCAGCCTGAAAACTTCAATGTCGCCGGAGTACCGAGTCGCTTGGCGTCAGAGCGTCGCCCCCAGTTCCGTGCCCTGGCGGATCGCCCGCTTGGCGTCGAGTTCTGCGGCCAGGTCCGCGCCACCGATGAGGTGAGCGGGCAGCCCGTCCTCGCGCAGTTCCTCGTAGAGGCTTCGGTTGGGTTCCTGGCCCGTGCACAGGACGACCGTGTCGACCGGGATCACTCGCTCCTCTCCGTCGACCGTGACGTGCAGACCCTCATCGTCGATGCGCCGGTACGTCACCCCCGCGACCATGGTGACCCCGCGGTGCTTCAGCTCGGCCCGGTGGATCCACCCCGTGGTCGCGCCCAGACCGGCGCCGACCTTGCTGGACTTGCGCTGGAGGAGGTGAACGGTACGCGGCACCGTGGGCCGCTCAGGCCGGCCCAGTCCGCCACGCGTGCGGTATTCGGTGTCGACGCCCCAGTGTCGGAAGTAGACGTCCGGACGTCGGCTGGCCTGGTCGCCCGGGTCGGTCAGGTAGAGCGCGGTGTCGAACCCGATACCGCCCGCCCCGAGGATCGCCACCCGCTCGCCCACCGGCACCCGGTCGCGCAGCACGTCCAGATAGCTGACGACATCCGGGCGTTCCCGGCCCGGGATGTCAGGAACGCGCGGGGTGACGCCCGTCGCGACGACGACCTCGTCATAGGCGCCCTCTGCCAGCACCGCAGCGGTGACCTTCGTGCCGAGGCGGACGTCCACGCCGTGCTCATCGAGCTGGACGCGGAAGTAGCGCAGAGTTTCGTCGAACTCGTCCTTGCCCGGGATCCGCCGGGCGATGTTGAGCTGGCCGCCGATCTTGTCGTCGGCGTCGAACAACGTGACATCGTGGCCGCGTTGGGCTGCCGTCACCGACGCCGCCAGCCCGGCCGGACCTGCCCCAACCACGGCCAGGCGCTTGCGGCGGCGCGTCGGGGACAGCACCAGCTCGGTCTCGCGGCAAGCACGCGGGTTGACCAGACAGGAGGTGATCTTTCCGCTGAAGCTGTGGTCCAGGCAGGCCTGGTTGCAGCCGATGCAGGTGTTGATCGTCTCCGGGCGTCCGGCGCGTGCCTTGGCGACGAAGTGGGGGTCGGCGAGGAACGGACGGGCCATCGAGACCATGTCCGCTCGGCCTTCCGCCAGCAACTCCTCGGCGATCTCCGGGGTGTTGATGCGGTTGCTGGTCACCAGGGGGACGGAAACGGATCCCTTCAGACGCTGGGTGATCCACGAGTACGCGCCGCGGGGTACTGAGGTCGCGATGGTGGGGACGCGTGCCTCGTGCCAGCCGATCCCGGTGTTGATGAGCGTGGCGCCGGCCGCCTCGACCGTCTTGGCGAGCGTGACCACCTCGTCCAGGGTGCTGCCGTCGGGGACGAGATCGAGCATGGACAGGCGATAGATGAGGATGAAGTCGGGGCCGACACGTTCACGTACGCGGCGGACGATCTCGAGGGGGAAGCGGACCCGGTTCTCGTAGCTGCCGCCCCAGCGGTCGGTGCGGTGGTTGGTCGCCGGGGCGATGAACTCGTTGATCAGGTAGCCCTCTGACCCCATGATCTCGACGCCGTCATAGCCGGCTGCCCTGGCGAGCGCGGCCGCCCGGATGAACGCCTCGATCGTCTCCTCGATCTCGTCATCGGTGAGCGCGTGCGGCAGGTATTTGCTGATCGGCGCCTGGAGGGCGCTGGGGGCGACCAGGTCGGGGTGATGGGCATATCGGCCGGTGTGCAGGATCTGCATGGCGATCCGGCCACCCTCACGGTGCACCGCCTCGGTGACGAGCGCGTGCTGCTCCGCCTCCGCCTCCGTGGTCATCTTGGCACCGCCCGGGAAGGGGCGACCCCGTTCATCCGGTGCGATCCCGCCCGTGACGATGAGCCCGACGCCGCCGCGGGCCCGCTCGGCGTAGAAGGCGGCCATCCGTTCGAAGCCCCGCTCGGCCTCCTCCAGGCTCAGGTGCATCGAGCCCATCAGGACACGGTTCGGCAGGGTCGTGAACCCCAAATCGAGCGGGCTCAGCAGGTGAGAGTAGCGGGACATCGGCAGGGATCCTGCTCCTGAGTCGTGCTGCGACATGCGAGCAGTTCTATGACCCCGGAGCCCGTTTGTGCAATCAGTTGCAAAAGATCGCCGAAGTCTCGCGAATCAGGCTGTTCACCCCGTTCACCAGCGGTTTCGCATCTGAACCGGGTTGCCTCAGCCGACCGTCCCGGCAGAAGACAGGTACGGGATCAGGTATGGCATCAGGTATCCCTACCCGTAGCCCTCGCAACGTGCTGAACCCACAGTCGGCACATGAACGAAACACATGTCGACGCAGTCATCGTGGGTGCCGGCTTCTCCGGCCTCTACGCCACCCACCGCCTTCGCAACCAGCAGGGCCTGTTGGTTCAGTCCTTCGAGGCGGCCTCGGGACCGGGCGGCGTCTGGCACTGGAACCGGTACCCCGGCGCGCGCTGCGACTTCGAGAGCATCTTCTACTCCTTCTCCTTCGACGAGGACCTGCAGAGGGAGTGGCGCTGGAAAGAGCGGTACGCCGCGCAGCCGGAGATCCTGGCCTACCTGGAGCATGTGGCCGACCGGTTCGACCTGCGCCGCAGCTACCGGTTCAGCACGCGCGTCACGTCTGCGGTCTGGGACGAAGCCGCTCAGCGCTGGGTTGTCGGCACGGACGACGGCGGCGTCACCATCGCGCGGTTCTTCATCAACGCGGCCGGCGCCTTCACGGTGAACAAGCCGAACGACTTCCCGGGCCAGGAGACGTTCCGAGGCACGGTCGTTCACACCAGCCGGTGGCCGGCCGACGGCGTCGAACTGGCCGGCAAGCGTGTGGCCGTGGTCGGTACCGGCTCGACCGGTATCCAGGTCACCCAGACGATCGCTCCGCAGGTCGCCGAACTGACCGTGTTCCAGCGGACCGCGAACTTCGCCTGTCCCCTCGGGAACCGTCCGCTCACCGACGAGGAGTTCGAGCAGACCGTCGCCGACTACCCGAGGCTGCGGGAGGAGTCGCGCAACAGCCTGGCCGGCGCCGCGTTCCCGCGCGCCACGCGCTCCGCGATGGCGGACAGCCCCGAGGAACGCCGCAAGACGTACGACACGTACTACGACGGCGGCGGCTTCCGGATGCTCGCGTCCACCTACTTCGACCTGATCTTCAATCCTGCCGCCAACGAGACGGCCGCGGACTACATCCGGGACCGGATCAGGGAGCGGGTCAAGGACCCGAAGACCGCGGAACTGCTGACTCCGAAGGGGCACCCGTACGGCGCCAAGCGCGCCACGTTCGAGACGAAGTACTTCGAGACGTTCAACCTGCCGCACGTGCGTCTCGTCGACGCCAGGACGACCCCGATCGAGCGGATCACCGAGAAGGGCATCGCCACCACGGCCGAGGAGTACGAGTTCGACGTGATCGTGCTCGCCACGGGCTTCGACGTGGGCGCGGGCGCCCTGATGCGGATGGGCGTGGTGGGCCGCGGCGGCCGGAAACTGACCGACCACTGGGCGGACGGGCAGCGCGCGTACATCGGCATGGCCAACCACGGCTTCCCGAACCTGTTCCACGTCAACGGTCCGCAGAGCGCGGCGGCCCTCTTCAACAACCCGACCGCCATCGAGGACAGTGTCGACTTCATCGCCGACCTCATCGCCTATACGGACGCGCACGGTCACCGGACGGCCGAGGTGACGGCCGCGGCCGAGGACCGGTACAACGAGGTGGTCGCGGAGGTCGCCGACGTGACGTTGTTCCCCAAGGCGGTCACCTGGTACATGGGCGACAACATTCCGGGCAAGCCGCGCAGGCCGATCTCACTGTTCACCGGCGCGCCGATGTACCGCGCCATCTGCGCGGAGGTCCAGGCGTCCGAGTACGCCGGTTTCTCGCTCGACGGGGACGCGCGAGACCTGCCGAACCTGATCAAGATCGACGGTGCGGCAGTGTTCCTCCTCGGCGGCCTGATGAACATGGGTGCCAAGCCGCTCGAGGAGTCCTCCCTCGAGGAGATCCGAGCAGGCATCGAGACCTTCAAGCACCTCCAGCTGCCGGTTCCCGCGGATGTCGGCATCACCGACACCCAGTACCGGACCGACGGTGGTGAGCGGACGGTGCGCCTGTACCGGCCGCCGGTCGAGGGCCCGCTGCCCGTGGTCGTCTTCCTCCACGGCGGCGGCTGGGTCGCCGGCAGCCTGGACCTGTACGACGAGCCCTGCGCGTCCCTCGCCCAGCGCCTCGGCGCTCTCGTCGTGTCCCCGGACTACCGCCTCGCCCCCGAGCACCCCTTCCCGGCGGCGATCGACGACACGATGGTGGCGCTGCGCTGGGCGGCCGAGAACATCGCCGAGTACGGCGGCGACCCGGCGCGGATCGCCGTCGGTGGCGAGAGCGCCGGTGCGAACCTGGCCGCAGTGGCCGCGCTCCGCGCCCGGGACGAGGGCGGACCGCGCCTCGCCGCCCAGGTCCTCGTCACTCCGCCGACCGACTTCACCGCCGACACCGAGTCCCGCAAGACCTTCGCTCGCGGTCCGATCATCTCCACCGAGCTGGGCGGGCGCATGGCGGCCTGGTACCTCGGCGACCCTGCCCACGTGACGTCGCCCTGGGCCGCCCCGGCACACGCCCACGACCTGTCGAACCTGCCGCCCGCACTCGTGGTCACCATGGAGGTCGATCCGCTGCGTGACGAGGGCGAGGACTACGCGCGAGCGCTGACGGAAGCCGGCGTGCCGACCGTCTGCAAGCGCCTCGGCGGTCTGATCCACACCACGTTCATCCTCTCCGGCGCGATCCCTCGCTCCGCCGAGATCCAGGACGCCATCAGCGACTTCCTCGCGCCGCTGCTGTCGGCCGAGGCCGGCGCGGAGAAGGCCGAAGCGCTCCTCGGCTGACGCTCGCCCATCGCACGCCAGGGGACACCTGCCACCGTCCGGCGTGCGAGGGCGGGACACCACACCACGATCACCATGACGCAGACCGGAGAGGAAAGAATCAGAATGACCGGAATTCTGGAGGGCAAGCGTGCGCTGCTGACGGGCGCGCACCGGGGCATCGGCCGCGCGGTCGCCGAGGCGTACGTGGCCGCGGGTGCCCGCGTCGTGATCGCCGACATCGAGGGGGCCGACAAGGCAGCCCTGGAGATCGGCCACGACACCGTCGGCGTCACCTGCGACGTCCGCTCCGGCGACAGCGTGGCCGCGGCGGTCGCCGAGGCCACGCGTGCCCTGGGCGGACTCGACGTGCTGGTCAACAACGCCGGTGTCGAGCACTTCGGTCCCCTCCACGAAATGACCGAGGACCAGTTCGACCGGATGTACTCGGTCAACCTGCGGGGCACCTGGCTGGTCTACAAGCACGCGGTTCCCGCGCTGACGGACGGCGGCGGCGCGATCGTCAACATCGCCTCGCTGGCCGGCGTCGTCGGGTTCCCCCTGCTCGGCGCCTACGCGGCGGTCAAGGCCGGTGTCGTCCGCATGACCGAGGTGATGGCGCTTGAGCTGCGCGACCTTGGCGTGCGCGCCAACGCGATCTGTCCCGGCTTCATCGAGACCCCTATGATCGAGCGCGCCTTCACAGAGTTCGAGGCCGCCACCGGAACGCCGCTGAAGGATCTGATCACCCGAGGGCAGGGACGACTCGGCACACCCGGGGAAGTGGCTTCGCTGGCCACCTACCTGGCCTCGGAGGGCGCCTCGTTCGTCAACGGCACCGCCACCGTGATCGACGGGGGAATGAACGTGCGGCGAGTGTGAGAGGGCGGATCTGCCCATTGCGGCTCTGAGATTGTTCAGCTGCCACTCGTACAGACTGCTGGTCGTCTGTAAGAGTGGATGGTCGCCGGCATTGATCAGGCCCGCAAGGGGGTGGTGTTCGGGTTGGACTCGCCTAGGATCTCTGCATGACTAGCGCCCCATCCCCTCAACGAGGAGGGAACCGGGTCGGTCCGTCTCTGAATCGCTTGATCGCACGAAGGAGCGATCTCGACGTCGCACAGAGGGCACTCTCGGAATCCAGGTTGCTGACCTTCGTCGGGGCAGGCGGTGTGGGTAAGACGCGGCTGGCCCTGGAACTGGCCTATCGAGCTCGCGTCGGCTTCCCCGACGGCGCGTGGCTGGTCCGCCTGGCCGATCTGAGCATCGGTGCAGGGGGCGCGGAGGTGGAGTCCGCGGTGGTCAGCGCCTTGGGCATCAACGATCAGTCCGCCACGCAACCGCGTGAGAAGCTGCTGTCCTTCTTGAGCAACCGCAAACTGCTGCTGGTTCTGGACAACTGCGAGCACGTGCTGGATTCCGTGCGGGCGGCGGTGCCGGTCATGCTGCGCGAGGCTCCGCAGCTGCGCGTGGTGGCCACGAGCCGGGAACCCCTCGGTGTCGAGGGGGAGGTGCTGCGGCCGGTGCTGCCACTGAGCGTGCCCGAACCGGCCACCCCGGCTGCGCAGCTGATCGCGGACGGGTCGGTGAGCCTGCTGGTGGAGCGGGCGCATGCCGTCGATCCCGAGTTCGATGTCACCGAGGACAACGCTGAGGCCGTGGTCGAGCTGTGCCGACTACTGGAAGGCATACCGCTGGCCATCGAGCTGGCAGCAGCGAAACTGCGAGCGCTGACCGTTGAGCAGGTGGTGGAACGGTTCGGCTGGCGACTGGCATCGTTGACCGCGCCGGACGCCGAGTCCCGGCCGCGGCACGGATCACTGCGGGCGATGGTGGATTGGAGCCACCAGCTCTGCCCGCAGACCGCGCAGATCCTCTGGCGCCGTTTGTCGGTGTTTCCCGCAACCTTCGATCTTGAGCTCGCCGAAGAGGTCTGCGCTTTTGGCGAACTGCACCCCGACGTCGTCGTCGATTCCATCGAGCGTCTGGTCGGGCAGTCGATCCTGCTGGCCGAGCGCGACGTCGGCACCATGCGGTACCGCCTGCTTGCTCCCGTCCGTGAGATCGCGGCCGAACACGCCGAACAGGCAGGCGAAGCGGACGAGTTGCGGCGCAGACATCGCGACGTGATGCTGCGCCGGGCCCAGGGGGTCCTCGACCAGTGGTGCGGTCCCCAGCAGGAGGCCCTGCTGGAGCGGATGCGCCTGGAACACGCGGACCATGTCGCAGCAGTGCAGTGGAGCCTCTCCACTCCGGGGGAGGAACGAGCCGCTCTGCGCCTGATGGCACGGCTGCGCTACCACTGGCTGTCCGGAGGGTTCCTCGCCGACGGCCGGACGCGGATGGAGGCGGCACTCGCCGCGGTCACCGCGCCGTCGCCGGAGCGGGCCGAGGGCGTGTGGGTGATGATCTGGATCGCGTTGATCCAGGGAGACCACCGCAGTGCCGCACGGTGGCTCAGCACACTCGCGGACCTCGCCGAGGAACTGGACGACCCCGGCGTGAAGCTGCGTGTCACCCACTGGGGGGCGCTGTGGGCGCTCTTCACCGGGGACGCCGACACCGCGGTGCAGGGCTTGCGGACCGCTGTCGACGGACACCGCGACCGCGGTGATCGTGAGTTGGAACTCGCCGCTCGCTATATGCTCGCCACCGCGCTCGCCTGCGCCGGCCGGGCAGCCGAGGCCGTGGAGCTCAGCCGCAGCACGGTGGCGTTGTGCGAGACGTACCGAGACAAGTCCGCCCACACCTTCTCCCTCTGGGCTGAAGGCCTGGCCGAGTGGACGTTGGGCCACCTGGAGGAGGCGGAGCGATCGGCCCGTGCGGCACTGCGGGTTCAGCTCCCGTCCGAAGGGCTCGGCGTAGCCCTGTGCACCGACCTGCTGGCCTGGGTGGCCTACGACCGTGGTGAGGTGGACCGCGCGGCCGCCCTGTGCGAGGCGGCACGGCGAGTGTGGCGTTCCCTCGGCACGTCGATCGCCGCATTCGGGCCGCAGCTCTCGGAGTTCGCGGAACGCCACTGCGCCCACCGGCCCGATCTGCCGGATTCCGGGGGTGGCGAGCCCTCCGTTCCGCTGTGGCGCCTGCGGGATGTGATCGATCTGGCCCTGGGCGCCGAGGGGAGTACGGCCGTGGCCCGGCGCGCCGATGCCACCGAGCCACTCACCAGGCGGGAGCTGGAGGTCGCCGCCCTGATCGAATCCGGCTTGTCCAACCGGGAGATCGCCCATCGGCTGGTGATCGCGAAGCGCACCGCCGACGGTCACGTCGAGCGGATCCTCGCCAAGCTCGGGTTCACCTCGCGGGCCCAGATCGCCGCGTGGATGGCCCGGCGACGCGCACAGTTCGCCGGGCGTACGGGCGGGATCGGATAGCGCCGACCACACCCGGTTCCGACCGCTGTCGCCAGTCAGACGTAAGGGCCTCCGAGCCGCCACAGCTGCTCGGAGGCCCTCATCCCTTCTCCTCAGACGCTGGGTGCGGTGATCTCCCGCTTGAGGATCTTGCCGGTGGGCCCGGTCGGCAGGGAGTCGGTCAGCCACACGCGGCGCGGGTACTTGTACGCCGCCACCCGCTCCTTGACGAACTCCTGAAGCTCCTCCGGCGTGGCCTGCGCACCGGGGCGCAGGACGACCGCGGCGGCCACCTCTTCACCGAGCTTGTCGTCCGGCACGCCCACGACGGCGGCCAGGGCGACGGCGGGGTGCTCGTGCAGGACCTCTTCGATCTCGCGCGGATAGACGTTGTAGCCGCCCCGGATGATCAGGTCCTTCTTGCGGTCGACGATGTACAGGTCGCCGTCCTCGTCCCGCCGGGCCATGTCACCGGTGCGGAACCAGCCGTCGGGGATGGCCGCCGCCGTCTCCTCGGGACGGTTCCAGTAGCCCTTCATCACGTTCGGGCCGCGCACGACCAGCTCGCCCACCTCGCCGGTGGCCACTTCCTGTCCGTCGGCGTCCAGCAGCCGTACCTCGACGTCGCGGACGGGCCTCCCCACCGAGCCGGGCTTGCGCGGACGGTCGGGGTGGCAGAAGGAGACGGCGGGGCTGGTCTCGGACAGGCCGTAGCCCTCCAGCACCGTGCAGCCGAAACGGCGCTCGAAGCCGTGCAGGATCTCCACCGGCAGCGCGGCCCCGCCCGAGATGCAGGTACGCAGGGTGGGCACATCCACGTTCGCTGCAGCTGGGTGCTGCAGCAGCGCCGCGTACATGGTGGGGACGCCCTGGAACACGGTGGCGGCTTCACGAGCGAGGATGTCGAGCACGGTCTCCGCGTCGAACCGGGGGACGAGCACGAGCAGAGCGCCACTCTTCACCGCGGCGTTGAGGGCGGAGGTCTGGCCGAAGATGTGGAAGAGCGGCAGGCAGCCCACCACCACGTCGTCCGAGCTCATCCTGGCCAGGTCGGTGGCGATGATCTCGGTGTTGTGGCGCAGGTTCGCATGGGTCAGCGAGGCGCCCTTGGGGCGCCCGGTGGTGCCGGAGGTGTAGAGCAGGACCGCGATGTCGTCCCCGTCGACCGCGGCGACCTGTCGATCGGGCTCGTGCCGCCCGAGACGCTCGGCGAAGTCGGCGGGCTCGACGATCAGATGCCGCACGCCGGCGGCGGCAGCGCCCTTGTCGCCCTCACCCGGCGCCTCGTGCCACTCGAAGAGCAGCACGGCACCGCTGTCGCCCAGGTGGTAGGCGACCTCCCGCTCCTTGAGCAGCGGGTTCAGCGGCAGGACGATGCCGCCGGCGCGCAGGATGCCGTAGTAGAGGATGACGAACTCGGGTGAGCTGGGCAGCATCAGGGCGACCCGGTCGCCGGGCCGGACCCCCTCGGCACGCAGCAGAGCGGCGGCTCGGGCGCTCGCCTCGTCCAGCTCCGCGTAGCTGATGGTCGCCGTTCCCAGCCGCAGCGCCGGGTGCTCCGGCTGTCGGGCGGCCGTCGCCACCAGGAACTCCGCGAGATTGGGCATGCCTGTCTCCTCTTGCGACTACGTGCACCGCGCGTCCCAGCGATGCTTGGCGGCATGCTGCCGCCCGTGACGAGGAGGGTTCTATGGCGGCACATACAGCATCGCTCTGGACTGCTTGTTCCCAGGAACAAGGACACCGCCCTAAGCTGCGGAGATGGACCTCTCCGGTGTCGCTTCGCTGCTGCAGGAGCGCCTTCGCGAATTCAGTGAGGCGTTGGAGGTGCGCATTCGTGCCGAGGTTGATTCCTACGCCGACGATTCGGTTGTTCCTGGGGAATCGCTTCGACTTTCCCTTGAACGCAATGCGCGCGTCGTCCTGGCGTATTTCGCCGAGGGCAGCGAGCCCGACACCCGCCCGGCGCGCGAGACCGGGCGGATCCGCGCCGAGCAGGGTGTCCCGCTCGTGGACACCCTGCAGGCCTACCGGATCGCGTTCGACTCGCTGTGGGCGCGCATCCTCGACGAAGCCCGGCGCCACCCCGAGGTGGCTGAGGCCCAGCTCGCAGCCGGAGCCTCGGAGATCTGGATGCTGTTCGGCCGGTACGCGGAGGTGCTCGCCACCGCATACCGGGAGACCTCCACCGAGTTGAGCCGGCAGCGCGAGGCGAGACGTTCAGCACTGGTCGAGGCAGTGTGCAGGGGCGACATCACGGACCGCGCCGGCCTCGACGGCGCGGCGCGCCACCTCGGGCTGCCCAAGGACGGACCCTATGCGGTGGTGGTCGCCGCGGACCTCGGGGCGGGGGAGGAGGCGTTGCCCGGGATCGAGGCGGCGTTGCGCGAGGCTCACGTGCCCTCGGCCTGGGGACTGATGCTGGACCAGCAGATCGGTGTGCTGTCCCTCGCCGTGCCGGACGCCGAGACGCTGAGCCTCAGGACCCTGCGGCGGCGCCGCGCCCGGATGGGGATCAGCCCGCTGTTCGACTCGCTCGGCGACGCCCCCCGGGCGCTGCGCTTCGCACGGCTGGCGCTTGCCGGGCTGGCCGGGGAGTCGGCAGGCGTGGCCCGGTTCGACGACCATCCGCTGGCCATGGTCGTCGCGGCGGCGCCCGAGGAGGCGATCCGCCTGGTGCACGTCATCCTGAGACCCGTGCTCGTTCTGCCCCCGCACGACCGGACGCGCCTCCTGGAGACTCTCCGCCACTGGTTCGCCGCAGGGGGTCGGGCACAGGAGACCGCCGAGCGGATGTTCGTGCATCCGAACACGGTCCGTTACCGGCTGCGCCGGATCGAGGAACTGACCGGTCGCTCCCTGTCCGACCCCCGCACCCTGGCCGATCTCGGGGCGGCGCTGGAGGCCCTGCGCGTCCTTCCCCACTGATCAGGCGGTATGGGCCGGGAACCGCGACCTTATGCTCCCCGCATGGAGCTACGGCACATCCGCTACTTCGTCGCCGTCGCCGAGGAGTGCTACTTCGGGCGCGCCGCGGAACGTCTGCACATCGCCCAGCCTCCGCTGTCGCAGCAGATCAAACAGCTGGAGACGGAACTCGGCGTGAAACTTCTGACCCGGTCGACCCGCCGGGTTCGAACTCACACCTGCCGGTGCCCGGTTCCTGGAGCGGCGGAAGTCGACGAGCGGCTCCCGCTCCAGCGCCGCCCAGAGCACAGGCATGAGCTGGTGCTGTCCGATGTGGGCGATCAGGAAAGGGCTATTCGCCTGCAGGTCGGTAAGACGGTCGGGGTCCGACAGCAGGTCGATCTCGCCGAGCGACTCGGTGAGCCGTGAGCACCAGCGGATGATGTTGATCGTGTCTATGGGCGGCGCCAGCGCGGTGATCTCCGTGGCCAGCCGGGGTGACGTGTGGTGCCAGATCTCGAGTGAGCGGGCGTTGATGATGTGGGCCGCAGGGTGCATCAGGGGCTGCTCGCGGCGTTCGAGCAACGTGCTGGGCATACCGTGTCGGGCCAGCAGTGGTGCGAGGGGGCTTCCCGTCGGGCCTGCGCCCGCGATCACGACCGGTGCGGTGCGCATGGCCTAGAGAGTCTTCCAGGTGACCGCTCGTCTGTTGGCCCGTGGCGTGGCGCCGGGCGGGGTGCCCGCGCCGGGCCGGAGCAGCTCGGCCGGGTCGTCGCCGCGGCGCAGCCGCTCAAGCAGGTGGTCGGGGTCGAACTCGGTGCCGATCGGGTTGGCGGCGAACTCCTCGCTGCCGAAGAAGGCGGCAACGGCCTCAGTCGTGGGGAAGTTGTCCACCTGGAACTCCAGGCGGATGCCGTCGGGGTCCTCGTAGTACAGCGAGGTGGTCGGCCCGTGGTTGATGGACCAGACCGGGTGGATGCCCGCCCGCTTGAGTCGCTCGTAGGTGGTGAGCAGGCGTTCGAGCGAGGCGAACTGGACGGCGAGGTGGTCGATCCCGTAAAGCTTGCGCCGCAGCCGTGCCAGCGGGAAGAGGTAGCGCAGGACAGACGGCACCGTGACCAGCGCCAGCCGGTGATGCTCGTGGTCCCAGCTGAGGAAGGTGACCTGCCGGCCCTCGTGAACCACGCGGGCGCCGAAGACCACGCGGTACCACGTGATCATCTCGTCGCGGCGGGCGGTCTTGACGACCCAGTGCGCGACGAAGGCCGGCGCGGTGTCGTACGCGGGCTTGTGGGTGCCGACTTCTTTGGCGGCTTCCATGATCGGTCCTATCAGGATGTGGTGATGGTGGTGTGCTGGCGGCCGAGGTCGATGGAGCCGTCGGGGCTGCGAATGCTCGCGGTTACGAGGTCACCGGGCTGGAGGTAGGGCTTGCGGAGGTTGGAGCGGATGAACATCCGCCAGAGCCTGTCCTCCGGTAGCAGCGCCGTGGCCAGGCGGCGGACCAGCGCCGGCGGGGTGGTCGCGGTACAGCCGTGGGGGGTGCCGGTGAGCAGCAGGTCTCCGGGACTGAGGTCGCAGAACGTGGTCAGCTCGGTGAGAGTCTCAGCGGGCCGGTAGAGCAGGTTGCGGGTGCTGTCGTGCTGGCGAAGCTCGCCGTTGACCTCCAGGCGCAGTTCCAGGTCGTCCAGGAGCGGGAACTCGCCCGGTTCCGGGACCGCGAGATAGGGCCCGACCGGGCAGAATCCGCGGTAGCTCTTGCCCTTGAGGTACTGGCCCTGCGGGAGCTGGACGTCGCGGGCGGAGAGGTCGTCGGCGATGGTGATGCCGAAGACGTACTCGTGGAGATTCTCGGCGGTGACGGTCTCCGGCTGGGTGACCTGCTTGCGCAGCACCAGGGCGAGCTCGATCTCGTGGTCGAGCAGCCGCACGTGGGCCGGCCGGGTGACGGGCGTGTCGGGACCGGTGACCGCGGCGTCCGTCTTGTCGAAGAACAGGTTGAAGGGCCGCGCGTCGGGATCCATCCCGGACTCGATCGCGTGCTGCCGGTAATTGGCGCCCTGACACAGGACGCGGCAGGGCGTGGTCACCGGGGACAGCAGCTCCACCGACTCGGTCGGCACTCGGGCAGGTCGCCGAGCGGCCGACCGCCAGTCGTCGGCGCCGTCACGGATGAGGTCCGCGGTCGAGGCGTAGCTGCCGGCCAGCGGCGACAGGCCACCGTCGCCGACGGTCGCCCACCGAATCTCGTCGTCGAGGCGGTAGCGGGCGAGGTGGATCACCATGCGCGTTCCCCCGTGGGGCGGCGGCACACCAGCGAGGCCGGCGCCGGTGCGAGCGATCGCGGCCTGTAACCGAAGTACATGCCGACAGTGCAGCGGACACAGCCTTCGCGGCGCTTGGTCCGCGGTGCAAACCGGCCTGCCGCCGATGGACCGAAGTCCAAAGGGGCCGTCAGCGCAGGGTGGCCTGTTCGCTCAACACGAGGTCGCCGAACTCCTCCGCGAGCGCCAGCGCAACCTGAAGTTGCATCCGCCGGACCTTGATCTCCCGGCCCCGCAGCTGCTCGGCCCGCTGGATGCGGTACGCAACCGTGTTACGCGCGACGTGCAGCAGCTCAGCCGTCGTGTTCAGGCTCCGTTCCGTGTCCAGGTAGCACTTGAGAGTGGTGCGCAAGGTGGTGGCAGGCTCCCCGGATCCGGCGAGTCCACCCAGTTCACGGTGCACGAACCGGCGCGTCTCATCGAGATGCGTGCTGAGCAGGGCGATCACGTCGAGCTCGGCGTAGTCGAACAGCCACCGGTCGGTGCGGGACAGCATCCCGACCCGGACGGCATCGAGGGCCTGACCGTGACTGGACGCGAACCCCTCGACGCCGGACTCGGGCAGCCCGGCCGCCACCCGAATCCCGGACCGGGGCGTGCTCGTCGATGTCGGCGGCGCCACCGAGGCACCGTGGACACTGGACCCCCACGCCCACACCCGTTGCCGGCCGACAGGCAGGATCAAGGTGCCCGTCGCTCCGCCCGCCCGCAGCAGCTGCTCGGCCCACCCTGCCAACCGGCCGGGATCGGCCTGTTCGAGGTCGTCGGCCCACACGACGAAGGCGGTGTGCCGGCGGGTGAGGTCGTAGCCCAGGACGCGGTGCGCATGATCGGCAGCGACCGGCTTTCCGTCGAGGGCCTCCTGCACCAGCTCCATGCGCACGGCGGCCGAACTGGTCACCCAGGCGGCGTGGGCCCGGGAGAACTCGCGAGTCATCTCGGCGGACAGCTGGTTGACGATCGTGAACAGCACCTCCGAGACGTGCCCCACCGCCGCGAACCGGTCGGAGGCAGGCAGGCGTCGTTCGGCCTCGGCCAGGAGCTCCCTGACGGCGTAGGCATGAGCGAGCTGGACGCTTTGCAACAGGTGCTCGACACCGACGCCCCGCCCCACAGCCTCCACAGCGCCCGTGAGCGCTTCCGCCGGAGGCTCCGGCACGACCTCGGTATTCTCGGCCAGCGCAGCCACGATGCTCAACGCGACGGCCTCACATCCCTTCCGCAGCTCCTGCACGAGGCCGTCCACGCCAAGCTGCGGGATCTGCGTGGTCACGTGATCAGTCATGCCGTGGGCAAGTTCGACGGCCCAGGCCACCGGACCCGCGCCGACCCGGTCGACAAGCCGGTCGACCTGGGCCGAGGGCAGCACCGACCGGGACAACGCATCCCGGCCGCGCGGCGCGAGGTCGCGAATCCATCCGCCCACGTCGCCCACTGGTCCTCGCCACCTCCGTCCGGGACTGAAGCGCAGCGACCAGTCCGTGCCGCCGAGCGCACCCTCCGTCATCAACTACAACAGACACCAGACATGAAGCGCTCCGGGTCTGATGGAGGCTCGATTCCCACCGCCGCCCGCTCAGCAGGAGCCAGGCGCAGACGAAGCCGGACCCGAGCCTGGCACTCACGAGAAAGCGCTGGTGGACGAGCGGGCCGACGGTCGTCATGGCAAACGTCTCGGCTGTGACGTCGTCGCGCAGGCGCCCCGGTCGACGGCTTGTTTCATCTCGCAATCCGGTCCGGCGGGACCGGCGGACGACCGGCAGCGCGGCGTACCCACTGATCCACCTCCTCGCTCAAGATCACCGGTGGCCGTAACACGCGCGGACTTCCACTTGACACGACCACTATATCGGTAACAGTGTAGCCATTATGAGTACCTGGTCTGAGCCCCAGCCTGATTCCCGGTTCGTCGAGGTGGACGGCCTGCGGATCCACTACAAGCGTGCTGGGCGCGGCCCGGCACTCGTACTGCTGCACGGCAGTGCCTCATCCCTGCAGCACTTCGACCGCGCGACGGATCTGCTGTCGGATTCGTTCGATGTCATCCGTCCCGACCTGCCGGCGTTCGGACTGACGGGCCCGCGCAAGGACCGCGACTACCGCATCCCGGCGTACGCCGCGACGGTGGCGGGCTTCCTGGAGGCGCTGGGCGTGCCGCGCTACGCGTTGGCCGGCAATTCCCTGGGTGGCAACATCGCCTGGAACCTCGCTCTGGATCGTCCGGAGCGGTTGACCGGCCTGGTACTGGTCAATGCCACCGGCTACCCGGAGAAGACGGTGCCCGCGGGGATGCGCCTGATGCGCAACCCGCTGGTGCGGCCCCTGCTGAGGCGGGTGATGCCGCGCGGGGCCATCGAGCGCAACCTGCGCGAGGCCGTCGGGCCGTATTCGCAGATCGTGGACGACGCCATGGTGGACCGCGCCTATCAGCTCATGAGCCGCCCCGGTAACCGCTCGGCCTTCGTCGACTTCTGCAACACCGACCAGCCGGACCGCAGCGCGCAGATCCCCCGCCTCACGGTGCCCACGCTGGTGCTGCGCAGCGCGAGCATCGACGGCCAGCACTTTGCCCGCGACATCCCCGGCGCCCAGGAGCTCGTCCACCCTCACGGCGGACATCTGCTGCCGGAGGAGGAACCGCAGTGGGTCGCGGACGCGGTCGCGAAGTTCCTCGGCTCCTGCGCCGACACCCCCGCGAACTGAGGGCAAGGAGGCCCGTTCCATGAAGTACTTCGTCGCCCCGGGCGAGGACCGCAAGCTCACCGCCGACTCGCGGGGGGCGCTGCGCGGCAGTTTCATCGAGCTGTCCGACGGCGTCACCCACTACGAGTTGACGGGGCCCGAGGACGGGGAAGTGGTCCTGATGGCGGGCGGTCTCACCATCCCCCTGTTCTACTGGGACGGCCTCGTCAGCGAGCTGCACGCCCGCGGGCTGCGCACGCTGACCTGCAGCGCCTACGGACGCGGCTACTCCGACCGGGTACAGGCGCGATACGACGAGACGCTGTTCACGCGGCAGCTGGCCGAGCTGACGGACCGGCTCGGCCTGACGGCGCGGCCCCTGCACCTGGTCGGCACCTCCATGGGCGCGCTGGTCAGCATGACGTACGCCGCCCAGTACCGCGCGTCGGTGTCCACGCTCACCATCGTCGGCCCCGCCGGTCTCGCGAAACCACGATTGGCCTCCCCCAACCGGCTGCTGCGCAACGACCGGCTGGCCGGCCTCATCGCCCGGTGGCGCGGCCCACAGATACTTCAAGGACACCTGGGACACAACGTCCGCGACCCCGAGCTCGGCGCGAAGCTGACCGACATGGTCCTGGACGCCTTCCGCTTCGAGGGCTCGCTGTACGCGGTCTTCGACACCCTGCAGCACCTGCCTTTCACCGGCCGTGACGACCTCTTCCGGCGGGCGGGGGCACTGGGCATTCCGACGCTGCTGCTGTGGGGCGACGAGGACGACGTCACGCCGCTGGTGCACTTCGACACGGCGCGCGCTCTGTTGAAGCCGCAGAAAGATCATGTAATTACCAAATGCGGGCATATGGCCCCCTTCGAACGGCCTCGCGACGTCGCCGATCAGCTCGTCTCGTTCGTGTCCGCATGCACCGAAAGGCTCGACTCATGAACCGTCCGCAGGCCATCGACGTACTGATCATCGGTGCCGGCCCATCTGGCTCCGCCTTGGCGATCGACCTCGTACGCCGCGGACTCGACGTCCGGATCGTCGACAGGTCCCCCCACGCTTTCGACGGCTCGCGCGCCAAGGGCATCCAGCCCCGCAGCCTCGAAGTCCTCGAAGACCTCGGCGCTCTCGACGACGTGCTGGCCGGCGGCGACATCTATCCCAAGCTCGGGATCCATGCAGGACCCATCGGTGTGCCGTGGAAGATGTTCCCCCACAAAGAGGCCACCCCGGACGTCCCGTACCCGAACACCTGGCTGATCCCGCAGTTCCGCACGGACCGCGCCCTGCACGCCCGGCTCAGTGAGCTCGGCCGCGAGGTCGAGTTCGGAAAGGAACTGACCGAGCTGACGCAGGACGAGGACGCGGTGGTCGCCAAGGTGGTGGGCGCGGACGGGGTCGAGGAGATCGTCGCCCGCTATGCCGTGGGGGCCGACGGGGGCTCCAGTGCGGTGCGCAAGCAGCTCGGCATCGGTTTCGTGGGGACGACGGACGAGTCCGACCGCGTGCTGATCGTGGATGCCTCCGTAAGTGGCCTGGCCCGTAACCGGTGGCACATGTGGCCCGGCCTCGGCGGCAAGCTCATCGGCGCCTGTCCGATCCCCGACAGCGACATGTTCCAGTGGATGATCCGGCTCACGCCCGACGAGAAGCCGCCCCAGGAGATCGGCGCCATCATCGACCGGATCCACTCCCACACCCGCAACCGGCACATCCAGCTGCACGAGATCCACTGGAAGTCCGTGTTCCGGCCCAACATCCGTCTTGCGCAGCACTACGGCCGCGGACGTGTCTTCCTCGTCGGCGACGCCGCGCACGTCCACACCCCGGCCGGCGCCCAGGGCCTGAACACCGGTATGCAGGATGGCTACAACCTCGGCTGGAAGCTCGGCCAGGTCCTCGCCGGAGCCGACCCGGCCCTCCTTGCCACCTACGAGGCCGAGCGGCAGCCGATCGCCGCCGGGGTCCTGGGACTGTCCACGGAGAAATGGGGCGGCATCGCCAAGCTCGACCCCTCCAGCATGAAGCGCGGCAAGGACGAGCAGCAGCTCTCCCTGACCTACTACGGCGGCCCGCTCGCCCCCGCCGACGGCGACAGTGGCGACACCAGCACGCTGCACGTGGGCGACCGCGCCCCGGACGCCCGACTGCTCGGCGCCGACGGCGCCAAGACCCGCCTGTTCACCCTCTTCCAGGGACCGCACTTCACCGCCATCGCCTACGGCCCCGGCGCCGCCCGGGACCTCGAACTCCTCGACTGGCCGACGACGGGCGCCCGACTGAAGCGGCTGACCGCCGGACCGGCCGCGGGCGACGGTCGCGCCTTCTCCGACCCCGAGAACACGCTGCGGAGTGCCTACGGCCTGACCGGCGACACGCTGCTGCTGATCCGTCCCGACGGCTACATCGGGCACATAGCCACTCGGGATTTCCTCACCGCCACACAAGCCGCCGTGCAGGCAATGACGCCCCAGGCAAGGACCCGCACCATGTCCCAGCAGAGCCACACCTTCCCCGGTTCGGGGGCCGCTGAATGAGCCGCATACTGCTGCGCGGGGCGCAGGTCATCACGATGACGCCGGACCGGCCGGACGCCGAGCATGTCGACATCCTCGTCGACGGCGACCGCATCGCCGCCCTCGGCGAGGACATCGAGGCGCCCGACGCCGAGGTCGTCGACTTCTCCGGCCGCGTCATCATCCCCGGTCTGGTCAACGCCCACCTGCACACCTGGCAGACCGCGCTGCGCTCCGCGGGCGCCGACTGGACGCTGATGGAATACCTCACCCACCTGCACGGCGAGTGCGTCGGGCATTACACCCCGGCCGACATGCACATCAGCAATCTCGCCGGCGCCCTGAACCAGCTCAACTGCGGTACGACCACGGTGGGCGACTGGTGCCACAACGCCCTGTCGGCCGAGCACGCCGACGCGGCCGTCGACGGACTGGTCCAGGCCGGGATCCGCGCCGTCTTCCTGCACGGCACTCCCTACCGCTCGCCGGAGACCCCCCACCCGCTCGCCGAGATCGACCGGCTGCTCGACGGCCCCGTCCGCGACCACGCCCTCCTCACGCTGGGCATGGCCCTCCAGGGGCCGCAGTACTCCTCCGCCGAGACCGCGGTGGCCGACTTCCAGGCCGGCGCGGAACGCGGCCTCGTCGTCTCGATGCACCAGAGCGGTGGGGAACCCGGACCCGGCTGGGAAGCCGTGCGCGACGCCGGGCTCTTCAGTCCCCTGACCAACGTCGTGCACGGGATCGACCTGCCCGACGACTGGCTGAAGACGCTCCTCGAAGCGGGCGTCACCTTCACCACCACCCCGGAGAACGAACTCGGCCAAGGTCACGGCACCCCCATCACCGGATCCCTGCTGAGCCTGGACGCGGCACCCTCCCTGGGCACGGACATCGATACCGCCGTACCCGGATCGGTCCTCACCGCCGCCCGGATCGCCCTGGCCCACCAGCGCAGCCTGGACCACGCCCACCACCGGCAGACGACCGGCATGTACGCCAACACACCGTCTGTCACCAGCAAACAGGCGCTTGCCTGGGCCACAGTCGAAGGAGCGAAGGCACTGGGCCTGGCAGACAAGGTGGGCCGGATCGAGGCGGGCATGCAGGCCGACCTGGTCGCCGTCGACGCCCGGGCGCTCAACCTGTGGCCGGCACACGACCCCGTCGCCACGGCTCTGCATGCCGACATCGCCAACATCGAGGCCGTGATGGTCGCCGGCACCTGGCGCAAACGCAATCACGTCCTGCTCGCACCCGGCCTCGACGAGGTCAAGGACCAGCTACGCGAGTCCGGAGAAAGGCTGCTGCACAGCATCAGGCCCGCGGGCTCTCCCGGCTGACACACCGCAGCGGCCCCCACGCATGAACCGCGCCGACGCGCACGACACCCCGTCCTCGTCGGCGCGATGGCCACGCGCCCGAAGAGCCGCACGCCGCGGCCTCGTTCCCACAGCAAGAAGGTGCCGTGAGCAGCCCCATCCCAACTACCGCGGAGATGCCCCGCGACGCTCTGCACCAGGAACAGATCATCCAGGCGGCCATCGCCCTTCTGGACGAGGGCGGCATCGAGGCTCTGACCATGCGAAGACTCGGCAGCCGTCTCGGCATCACCGCGGCGGCACTCTACTGGCACGTCAAGAGCCGACACGATCTGCTCCTGCTGGCCGCTGACACCGTCTGGCGGCAGACACCTCTCCCCGATCTCGACGGCCTCGAATGGCGTCCGGCCCTCCTGGCCATGGCCGACAACCTGCGTTCGATGCTTCTCAGGCACCCCTGGCTGCTGGCCGCCATGACCATCCGGCCTCTCGACGGCCCGGCCAGGGACCGCCATGACGAGCACCTGCTCGCGGTCTGCGAGGCGTCCGGCCTCACCAGGCAGGACGCCGAGCAAGCCGCCCAGAGCGTCGTCACGTTCGCGATCGGTGCCGCCCTCGCAGCCACCCCTCGCCCGTATGTGTCCTTCGGACTCCAGTCACTTCTCGACGGCGTCGAAGCCAGGCTTGCCGCCCGCACCTGACCCGACACAGCAGACGAGCCATCTGAACGTCGAACAGAACCCCTTCGCAAGGACGGACTCATGAACCGACCCAACTTTGACGTCGCCGTGATCGGCCTCGGGCCCGTGGGTGAACTGGCAGCGCTGCTGCTCGCCAGAGAAGGGTTGAGCGTCTTGGCGCTCGAGCGCGAGGCCGACGTCTACCCGGAACCTCGCGTCGGCGTCCTGGACGGCGAGGCAATGCGGACGCTGCAAAAGGCCGGAGTGTACGAGCGCGCAATTGTTGACATGCTCCCGGGCAGCGGTGCGCAGTGGATGTCGCCGCGTGGCAAGGTGGTGGTCACGACCCTTCCGACCGAAAAACCTCAGGGCCATCCGTGGATCACTCCGATCCACCAGCCTGCGCTTGATCGACACCTGCGCTCGGCGCTTGCGGAGTCCGGAAGGGCCGATGTACGCCTCAGCCACACCGTCACTCGCCTGACCCAGGACAGTGGCGGTGTCGACCTCGAGTTCCTTGATGCACGCGGCGCACTCGGACAAGCGCGAGCAAGCATCGTCTTGGGGTGCGACGGCGCCAACAGCAAGGTACGCCAGCTCATCGGAGCCACGTTGGTCGGATCCGACTTCACCGACACATGGATCGTCATCGACGCGAAACTCCCGGAACCGATCCCTCACATCCCTTACTTCCAGATGTGGCTCGACCCTGCGGCGCCTCGTCTGACCGGGCGGCTCGCGTCGGGCTTGCACCGCTGGGAACGCAAACTCATGCCCGGCGAAGACCGCGACGAGATGTTGTCCGTAGAGGCAGCGCGACGCATCATCGGGCGGGACACGGATCCTGACACGGCTGAGGTCCGGCGCCACCTCATCTACGACTTCCGAGCCAAGTGCGCAAGTCATTGGCGCGTCGACCGAGTCCTGCTGTGCGGGGATGCGGCCCATCTCATGCCGCCGATGGTCGGACAGGGGTTGAACTCCGGTATCCGCGACGTCACCAACCTCACCTGGAAGGTGGCGGCGGTGCTGCGTTCGGGTGCACCACTGGAAAGCCTCGACACCTATGAAGCCGAACGGCGACCGCACGCGGAGGCGATCACCAACCTGTCCGTCCGGGCTGGGCAGTTGACCACGCTCGGGTCTGCGAAGGCAGCCGCAGCCCGAGACGTGGTGGCCGGGACGGTCCTGCGGATCCCAGCTCTTCGTGCTGCCGCTCGACAGGGCCGATGGCGCAAGCCGGCCCGCTATCGCCGAGGCCTCTTGTCCGGCCGAACCTCACCTCTCTCGCCGGTCGGGCGCTTGTTTCCTCAACCGACCGTCCGGACCTTCGAGGGTGAAGAGCGCCTTCTCGACGACGTTGCCGGAACCGGGTGGCGCATCATCGGCTGGGGCGACCACCCGGGGGAATCATTGTCGCCTCGCGGCCGGCACCTTGCAGAGACTGTCTTGCGCGCGACTTTCGTGACTCTCGCCGAAGCGGGAAGGCGTCCGACACGTCCTGGCGCGAGGTCTGACGTCCTGGAGGACGTTGAAGGTGTCGCCCGCCCCTTGTTTCGGCGCAATCCCATCCTGCTCGTCCGTCCAGACAACTACGTCTACGCGAGCCTGTCTGGTGAGCGTCTGGAGGAGGTCTTGGATCAGTTGAAGCGGCAGATCGCGCCCCAACGGGACGGAAAATAGCTATATGTCCGCCTCGGCTCCGCCTGCTCGCAACCGGTTTGAACGCCGCCGCACCGAGACCCGACAGGCACTTATCCGTGCAGCCCGCCAGATACTGGCAGAGTCAGGTGACACCAGCTCTAGCATCCAGGCCATCGCTGAGCGCGCCGACGTCGGCATCGGCTCCTTCTACAACCACTTCACGTCCAAGACAGAGCTCTTTGACGCAGCGGTGGCCGACGCCCTTCACGAGTACGGTCAGGCCATCGACGAGCACGTGCACGGCATCCAGGACCCGGCAGAAGTCATGGCCGCCTCTTTTCGGATCGCCGCCCGGCTGGCCAGGACCCATCCAGAAGTGACCCAGATCCTGCGCCATCGTGGCCTGCAACACATCCATTCCGAGATTGGCCTCGCCCCCCGCGCCCTGCGGGACGTGGAGGAAGGCGTTGCGTCCGGCCGCTTCGACGTGCCCGATCCGTTCGTCGCCCTCTCGGCGCTCGGTGGAGGCCGGCTGGCCCTCTTGGAACTGAAGTCCGCATGCCCCGATGTCGGCGGCGACGAAGCCGCGGCTGACATGGCGGAAATGATCCTGTGCATGCTCGGTCTCCCTCGCGAGGAAGCACGCGAAGTCGCCCGGCGCCCCCTTCCCGCTCTCGACTGACCGAGCCGGCCTGGCCGTCGAGGCCGGTTCGGCATGTCCGGGGCGGTCAGGGCTTTGCCAGGGCAGTTCGCAGAGCGTCGAGGGCGGCAGCGCGGAAAGCGGTCATCGAAGGTGCTTTGCCGTCGAGCAGGGCATCAGCACCGTGGTACATGCCTGGTCCGAGCCGCAGCTCGCAGGCGACGCCGGCCTCGTTCAAACGTCGGGCGTAGTCGACGTCTTCGTCGTGGAACAGGTCGATGTCGCCCACACCGATCCACGCGGGCGGCAGCCCGTCGAGGTTCCTACGCCTTGCCGCCGCGATGTAGGGGCGATCGTCGAGGTCCTGTGGCGGGCGGCCGAGGTAGGAGGTCCAGGCGAAGCGGTTGGAGTCGGGGGTCCACGTGTAGATGGCGCTGTTGGGAGGGTCGGCGCGTAGAGTCGTGCGGTCGTCGAGCATGGGGTAGATGAGGAGTTGGAACCGGACCGGCACTCCTGAATCGTGGGCACGCTGGACTACGGCGGCGGCGAGTCCGCCTCCGGCGCTTTCGCCGCCGACGGCGATGCGGGCGGGATCGATGCCGAGGGCGGCGGCGTTGGCGTGAAGCCAGCGGAGCGCACCGAAGCAGTCGTCCAAAGCTGCGGGGTACGGATTTTCGGGTGCGAGGCGGTAGTCGACGCTGACGACCAGAGCGCCGAGTTCGTCGGCAACGCGGCTGCACCAGGTGTTCTCCTGGCGAGCGGCGCCCATGACGGTTCCTCCGCCGTGGATCCAAAGCAGCGCTGCGCGCGGCGCTTGGCCGCCTGATGTCTGATAGGTGAGCACCTCGACGGGGAGGTCGTCGGGCGTGGCCGGCAGCGTGCGCTGCTCGACGCGGACGCCCGGCCTGGTGGCGGCTCCCGCCAAGGGTACGATGCGGCGAGCGATGGCCAGAGTGACCGGGTTGCCGAAGTTCAGGGGGAGGAAGAGCACTGGGTGCCGCAGCTCGCGGGGGACTGCCGCCAGAGCGCGGCGACGTGTGCTGATCGCCGTAGCAGCGCCGAGGGTTGCTGCGGCGCCCAGTCTGGCGAGGGCTCGTCGGAGTGTCATGTACTGCGAACCTTTCGTTCGGGTGGTCACGGTTCTCGGGTTCAAGGGGGGCGCCTTGACGGTCGGCCGCGGTTTCCAGGTCGGGCAGTGGTTGCCGGCAGATCTCGTGGGCCTCGTCGCTGGGAGGGCCGAACCTGCGCGGCAGATCCTCGGCGCCCTGGTCGGCCGCTTCGGCGTCGTCGCGTTCGGGCTTGTCGTGCAGGAGTTGGCGGAGGCAGAGCGCCGCGCCCGCGAGGCCATGTCCCTGTTCACGCCGACCAGGCCAGTCCGTTACCGCTCTGCCGAGCCCTGCTTCGTAGGCGACAGCCCCGCCAGACGGTGAGCGAAGGTGACGTGGCAGGGGCTCTTCGTCAACGATCGGCAGGGTGGTCATGGTGCTGGTTCTTTCGTGGGGGCCAGCGGTACGGGCGTCTACGGCGCTGCCCGGGTAAGTCCTACTCGTGCGCGATGTGTGCGCGGTGCTCGGCGAGCACGTCCAGTCCGAAGTCGGAGGTCAGATCACGCCACACCGAGTGGGCGTGGTTGGCGTACCGCTGTGTGTTGTCGTACTCGATGAGGACGCGAGGGTCCTGCACCCGGTAGTAGTGCGGCTCCCCGGCGTCCGTGCTGCCCGCCCAGCCGAAATGCACCGCGTCGAGGACGGTGTCAGAGGCGTAGTGGGTGTCGTAGGCGTCGGCGAGGAACTCGGGTGCCCGTCCGGTGTAGAGGGTGACGAGCCGGCGCAACAGGTGCCGCTGCTCGTTGTTCAGGTCGCGACCGCTGATGCCTTTGGGGGGAATGGTGATGGCCACGCGCGCGTGATCGTTCTCGGTGTATCCGCTGCCCGCTTCCGCCCGGCGGCCGATGTCGTCGACGAGCCGGTCCAGCTCAGGGTCGGCGAACCGGCCGCGCCACAGGTCCTGCATGTGCATCATCGTGTCGCCGTGTTCGACGCGTGGGCGGTTGCCGGAGACGATGTCCGAGACCGCGGACGGGTGGAGCAGGGCGCTTTGGAGTTGGCCCATGTCCAGACTGCGGACCAGTTGACGGGCCGTCTCCTCGGGGCCCTGCAAGGGCCGCAGAGTGCTTCCGATCAACTCGGTCGTGGCCGGGTCGGCACCGATGAAGCAGGGGGTCGTGGAGACGAGCCGGCCGGCGACGACGAGGTTGTTCAGGGAGATGTGGTGGCCGCCGAACCGCCATGCCCAGACACGGTCGCCGGGGCGGCCGAAGATCCTCAGCCAGTACAGGCCGGGGTCGCGTCCGCGCTGCCGGCCCCAGTGGACCCGCCACCCTTCCAGCTGGTCCAGGACGTTCTCCAGTCCCATCACGGTGGTGACCGTGGCGTAGCCCGGGATGGACAGTCCGGTGGCGACCAGCCGCATGGCCAGGCTCTGTTGGCGGGCGTTCTGGTCTCGGACGGCGAGCCCGCCGTGTTCGGTGGGCGTGTAGAACCAGCGCAGCCGCTCGGCCTCCGCATCCGGGTGCAGCGGGGAATCGTAGGCGGCGAGCGGGAGTTGGTCCTCGCTCAGGCTGTTCAGCCAGACGGTGGCGGCATCGGCCATGGCGGCCGCCGCCTTCTCCCGCCCGGCTGCCAGGGCGTCGGGCACGGTGCCCTCTCGGTCACCGGTCACCGGTGGGCTCCGGGTCCTCGGAGATGTCCAGCATGACCTTGATGGCGTTGCCCCGGCGCTCGGCGTAGGTGTCGAACGCCTCGGCGACGTCGGGCAGCCCGAAATGGTGGGTGACCAGTTCCGCGGTGCGCAGCCGGCCCCGGGCGGCCAGGCCCACGGCGCGGGCCACCGAACCGGTGCCCTCGCCGCGGACCGTCTGGATCGAGATGCCGTTCATCACGGCGTGGTTGAGGTCGGTCCGTACGGGCTCTTCGAAGAAGCCGACGAGGACGACCTTCCCGGACCGCTTGGCCATACGCAGCGCGTCGTCCACCGCACTCGGGGCGCCCGAGCACTCCAGGACGATGTCGGCGCCGATCCCGCCGGTTGCCTCCCGAACCGCCGCTACCGCGTCCTCCTCCCGGGAGTTGACGACCAGGTCCGCGCCGAAGGACTTGCCGATGGTGAGCCTGGCTTCCCGCGTTCCGGCCAAGGCTACGGTCCTGGCCCCGAGTTCACGTGCGACCTGTACCGCGAGCAGCCCTATCGGTCCGGGGCCGATCACCGCGACCGTGGATCCGACGAGCAGGGTGTCGAGCACGTCGAAGGCGTGCATCACGGTGCCCACGGTGGTGAGGACGACCGCGGCGTCGAAGTCCACGGTGTCCGGCAACCGGTGGAGGGTCGCCACGTGGTTGAGCGCGTACTCCGCGAAGCCCCCGTTGACGGTCATCCCCTGCACGCGGTGCCCGGTGTGCCGCAGGCCGTAGTTGAGGCAGTCCGTGTAGGCCCCGGCCAGGCAGTTGGCGCAACGCATGCAGCCGCGGTGGGCTTCCGTCACCACCCGGTCGCCGACCCGGAACTCGTCCATGGCGCTGCCCACCGCGGCGACGACGCCGGCGTACTCGTGGCCGGGTACGAACTCGCCCGCGGCCGGGCCGCCGTCCTTGAAGAAGTGCCGGCTGCGGATCTTCAGGTCCGTTCCGCACAGGGACGCCCTGCGGACGTGCACCAGAACGTCTTCCGGTCCCACCCGCGGCACGGGCAGCGTCGTGACGGCGAGGGTGCCGGGCTCGCCCAGCACCGCGGCCTGCATGGTTTCCGGCAAGGACATAGGGGCCTCCATTTACGGCCATGAACATGCGTCGGAAATCGAACCGAAACGGCCCTGTTCCCCACCTCATCTTGCACGCCGGCGACGCCTATTCCCTATTCGCAGCGCATAGGCATCCCTTATGCATGTCGCGAGAGATTCCTATTGGAGACCCACCACGACCTCGTGGCAGTGTCATTTGGAAACGACGAACGGGGCCACGCGCCCAAGGAGCAAAGCTGTGGATCTGGGAATTTCGGGCAAGACCGCGCTCGTACTGGGCGGAGGCGGGGGTCTCGGCAGCGCGATCGCCCAGGCCCTCGCCGCGGAAGGCGCCGCTGTCGCCGTCGCGGACATCAGCCCAGAGGCCGCAGAGCGCACCGCCGAGGCGGTGGCCTGGGCGGGCAGGAAGGCCCTGCCCCTGGAATGGGATCTCGCGGACCTGGGCGCGATCGACCAGCACATCGCGGCAGTCGAAGGGGCGCTCGGTCCCGTGGACATCCTGGTCAACAACACGGGAGGGCCGCCGCCCTCGCCGGTTGCGGGGCAGGACCCTGAACTCTGGCTGAAGCACTTCCAGTCCATGGTGCTGTCCGTCATCGCGATCACGGACAGGGTCGTGCCGCTGATGCGCAGCCGCGGCTGGGGCAGGATCATCACCAGCGCCAGCTCGGGGGTGATTGCCCCCATTCCCAACCTGGGGCTGTCGAACGCCTTGCGGAGCAGCCTGCTCGGCTGGTCCAAGACGCTGGCCCGGGAAGTCGCGGCCGAGGGTGTCACCTGCAACGTGGTCGTTCCGGGACGGATCGGCACCCAGCGGATCAAGTTCCTCGACCAGGCCAAGGCCGATCGGGAGGGCAAGTCCGTCGCGGAGACGTCCGCCGAGAGCGTCGCGTCGATCCCTGTGGGCCGCTACGGCGAACCGCGGGAATACGCCGCCGCCGTCACCTTCCTCGCAAGCGCCCAAGCCTCTTACATCACAGGCTCGGTCATTCGCGTCGACGGCGGACTCATCGCCGGCCTCTGAAAAAGACATCGGATTTCTGAGGAGGCAGAACAATGGCATCCCTGGACCGCAACACCCATGGTGTTTTCGCCATCGCACCAACGCCCTTCGACGAGGAAGGCGCAATCGATTTCGACTCACTCAGCCGACTCGTCGACTTCTACGGAGACGCCGGCGTCACCGGACTGACCCTCCTGGGCCAGATGGGCGAAGCACCCAAGCTGTCCCACGAGGAAAGCGTGCGCATCGTCCAGCACGTCATCAAGCGCACCGATCTGCCGATCATCGTGGGCGTCTCCGCACCCGGCTACGCCGCCATGCGGGCTCTCGCGGTCGAGGTCATGTCAGCCGGTGCCGGCGGCGTCATGATCGCCCCGCCGAACACGCTGCGTACCGACGACCAGATCGTGAGCTATTACGAGGGAGCGGCGGACGCCATCGGCGCGGACGTGCCGTTCGTGATCCAGGACTATCCGCTGTCGTTCTCCGTCGTCATGTCCCCTGCCGTCATCGCCCGCATCGCGAACGCAGCGCCCGGGTGCGTGATGCTCAAGCACGAGGACTGGCCGGGCCTGGAGAAGATCAGCGCGCTCCGGCAACTCGAAGCCGAGGGAGCGATGCCCCGCCTGTCGATCCTGTGCGGAAACGGCGGCCTCTTCCTGGACTTCGAGACCGAACGCGGAGCCGACGGAGCGATGACGGGCTACTGCGTTCCCGAGCTCCTCGTCGACGTGGTGCGCCACATCGCCGCCGGCGATCGTGACGCCGCCCATGACGTCTTCGACGCCCACCTGCCCCTGCTGCGCTACGAACAGCAGCCGGGCATCGGCCTGGCCGTGCGCAAGTACGTCATGAAGCGCCGCGGAATCCTGGCCTCCGACACCCAGCGCAAGCCCGGGCCCGTGCTCTCGGCGCGCGCCCGCACCGAGGTCGACTACCTGCTGTCCCGGCTCGCCCGCAAGGACAGCAGGGTCGCACTCACGGCATGACGCGCAGCGCTAGTACTGGGCAACGCTCGGCCGAGTAACTTGATCACATGCAGCTACGTCAGCTGGAGTACTTCCTCGCGGTCTGGGAGGCGGGCTCCTTCAGCGGAGCGGCCGCGCGGCTCTATGTCACGCAGCCTTCGCTGTCCCAGCAGATCGGGGCCCTGGAGAAGGAGCTGGGCGCGGTCCTGCTGGAGCGCGGCCGGCAGGGGGTGACGCTGACTCCCGCGGGCCGTGTGTTTCTGCCCCGAGCACAGACCGTCGTCCGTGCGGTTCAGGACGCGCAGGACTCGGTGCGCGAGGTGGTGGAGGGTCGTCAGGGCGACGTCCACGTCCTGACCGTACGGTCCGTCGCCTCGGGGATTCTGCCGCCGTCCGCGGCGCGCTGGCACTCGACGTACCCCTCCACCGTGCTGAGACTGCACGACTATTCCCACCGCCGGGACCTCGAAGAGGCCATGCGCAGTGGCCAGGGCGACATCGCGGTCGGTCCACGGCCCGACCCGTGGGAGGGGCCCGTCATCTCCCTGGGATACGAGGAGATGGTGGTGACCGGCTCGGCCGAATACCCGGCGGGGGCAGCGGCTGATCCGGCCGAACTGGCCGCTGCCGACTGGGTGCTCTACGAGCAGGAGCAGGGCATGAGCGAGGTGGTGGACCGCCTGGCAGGGCACCTCGGGTTCACACCGCGCGCCGTCGCACGCACGGGCCAGGTCTCCGCGGCGCTCCTGTTCGCGGTCGAGGGGATCGGTGTGACGGTGACACCGGAGAACGCGGTGCCGCTGCGCTGGTCGAGGCACGCCCGGCGGATCGGGCCCGGCTATTTCCGGGAGCTGGTGGTGTTCAGCAGGAAGCTCCCCTCCCAACTGGCCGAGCGGTACCGGGACATGCTTACCACTTTGGAGTTGCCGCTGACCGCGGAGCGGGATCTGCCCGAAGGAGCACTCCGCTTCTAAGGGCCCGTAAAGAAATCAACACTTGCCCTGCGATCGAGGGTGCCGTTCCCGCATCTGAGTGATCAGCGTCAACGGTCACTCAGTTCTCCCCGGAGTGTCAATCAGCCTGCGGGCCAATACCAAGACGACCGGCTGCGTGAACGTCGTTACGCCCACGACACCGCGAAATCACTCCGAAGCCGACCCTCATAACGGTTACGCTGTTTCCGTTATTGCGCTAGGCTGAGCCGCTGCATCGATCGACCAAATGGCCCGTCTGGGCGCCGAGCGATGCACCCGGTCGGCAACTCGACCGCCCCCGACGCATCCCATAACGGTCTCGCGACGACGGGCCGCCATCAGGCCGTCACCCTCGACGCCCATGGCGCCACGCCGCCGACACCCTGGAGATCCCTCATGGTCCTCACCATCACCCTCGCCTGCGCCATCGCCCTGATCTTCGGGGCGAGCGGAGTGCTCAATACACTCGCATTGCCGAAGGCGCGCGAGCTGGCCGCCGAGACCGGCTTCTCCGTCGCCGCCTACCGCCGCATCGGCGTGCTGCAACTGGCAGGAGTCGCCGGCGTGGCGCTCGGCCTGGCCATGCCGCCGCTCGGCGGCCTCGCGGGGACCGGCCTTCTCCTGCTGCTCGCCGGAGCTGTGGTCGTACACGTGCGCAACGGCGACCCGGTCGCCAAAATCGCGCCCGCCATCGTGTGCGCGGCGCTTGTCGCCTCATACCTCGCAGCCTTGTTCGCCTGAAGCGCTGCGGATCGAGTCCACGCCTCCACGGGTGGGCAGCTCCAGGGCTGGCCAACGGGCATCCGATTGCACCACTGGACCAGAACCAGCTAAACGGCTACACTGTAGCCAATATTAGAGGTGGCACGAAACGCAGCCACCTGGGCTCGAGGGCGCTCAAGCCGCGACTGCACGGTCCGCCCCGCCTTCACCAGCGCCTCGTCCACAGTGCCGACCCCCGAGGGGTAGACGATGCCTGTCCTGATCGTGATAGCGATCTACGCTATCCGGATCGCGCGCGCCCCCTTGGACGCACGCCTGAAGAAGCGCCACGTCGGCCCCCTGTCGGTCACGACCGGAGCGGTCATGCTCTATCTGGCCTGGGACTGGCTCAGGCCCGAGGGCCTCAGCGCTGTCTATTTCGTCGGCGAGTTCGCCGGCGTCCTGTCCGTCTACCTGATGTCCTGCACCCTGGTGCTGGCCACCCGCCTGATGTGGTTGGAGCAGTGGTTCGGCGGCCTGGACCGCATGTACCGTCAGCACAAGCTGTACGCCGTATGGTCCATTCTCCTGCTCACCCCCCACCTGCTCCTCCACTTCTTCTCCGGTTTCGACGGGAGCCAGTACGGCTACGCCCACCGGACAGCGTCGGTAGGGATGGGCCATCTCCTCGGTGCCGTCTCCGCCATCGGTCTGCTGCTGCTCGTCCTCATCTCACTCGGCCAGGTCGGCCGCATCCTCCGACTGCCCTACGAGCGCTGGCTGTTCCTGCATCGCCTCACCGGCCTGCTGCTCCTGTCGGCGCTGTTGCACGGCTGGTTCCTCGATCTCATCATCAACGGATCCACGCCCCTCCTGGCGATCTACGTCAGCATGGCCACCATCGGCATGACCGCCTACACCTACGACGAACTGGTGCTACGGCACAGGGAACCCCGGGCGGACTACACCATCCACCGTGTCGAGCGGCCGACACCCGACATCCTCGACCTCACCCTCACGCCCACCGGCGAGACGACGCTTCCCGTGACAGGGGGCCAGTTCGTCTACCTGCGGGTCGGCAGTTGGCACGAACACCCCTTCAGCGTCGCAGGAACGCAGGCCGACGGCTCGGTGCGCCTCACCATCCGTGCCGTGGGCCGCGGTACACGCGGCCTCTACACGGACATAAGTGAAGGACACCCGGCAACCCTCAAGGGTCCTTACGGCATGTTCGACCACACCCTCGGCGGACCCCGGCAGATATGGATCGCGGGGGGCATCGGTATCGCGCCCTTCCTCGGCTGGCTCACCCACCCCGGTGCAGCGCCGCCCCGCACCGACCTCTTCTACTGCGCCCCCACCGCCGAAGACGCACCGTTCCTCCCGGAACTCACCGCTGCGGCAGCACACCGCCCCGAGTTCCGGCTCCACCCGACGTTCAGCCGCAGCCACGGCCGTCTGACCGCCGAAAGAATCCGGGCCCAGGCCGGACCGATCACCCCCGACACGCACGTCTTCCTCTGCGGCCCCGCCTCCATGATCGAAAACCTCACTCGCGACCTCCATCGCCAGGGCGTCCCCCGCCAGCATCTCCACGCCGAGCACTTCGCCTTCCGCTGACGAGCCGCCGACCACACGAGATCCCGCGCTCAGCACCAGCAGCGGTGGCGACGCTCCATGCGGACCTAGATGAGCCCGTAGGCGGGCAGCCTCAGGTCCGCATCGTCCTGGCTGGTCAGGCGTCGTCGCGCAGGTGGGCAAGCCCGCTGAGAAGGAGTTCGAGTCCGAAGGAGAACTCGTCCTCGATCGGAACGGGCATCGACCCGGCGACGGTGACCGTTGCCGGGAACAAGGCTGGATCGACGCTCTGAAAGACGGCAGACAGTTGCGCGTCGTCGAGTTGTCCGCCGCCATGACCGTTGACCTGTATGGCGAATCCGAGGACGTAGCGGGAGAGGGTGGCAAAGGCGTGCGCGGCCAGTCGCGGCGGGAAGCCGCTGTCGAGCAGCGCCGCGACACAGTGCTCCCGCAGCGCCATGGCGTTCGGTCCCAGGGGAATCTCTTCCACCATCAGGCGCGCCGCGTTCCGGTGCCGGGCCAGGGCCTCGAACATGGTGTGCGCGACCGTCCGCAGGGCTTGCTGCCAGCCCATCGCGAGGAGTTCGTCGCCCTTCAGTTCCACGGCGCCGAACATGCGGTCCACGACATGGGCGACCAGCGCTGCCCGGTTGTCGAAATGCCGGTACAACGTCGCCGTGCCCGAGCCCAGGCGCTGGGCCAGCGTCCGCATCGAGAGAGCGTCGGCCCCTTCATCGTCCACGATCTGCAGTGCGGTAGCGACGATGCGCTCCAGCGGCACGGGCGGACGCCCCGGGCCCCGACCCGATGCCGTGGTCGCTCGCACAGGACCAGCTGCTGCCACTGAACGTCCACCTCCTCGGCCAGCACCATAACAGCAACACCGTATCCACTTTGGCGATCGCCGGTTGGGCGTGGACCGCCGGGGACACCGCGGTTACGGCTCAGACATCACAACGCTGCAGGTCACAGGCGCGTGGTGAAACGGCCGTCGGGCAACGTGCGCAGCCGGCCCCGCCCGGCGAGCTTGGACAGCGTCCCACGCAGCCGCTCCAGCTTGCCCCGCACCGCCACCTCCAGCCCCACTGCCTCGCCGACCTGCATGACCATGACCGGCCGCCGGCGCCCCGGACGAGCGCGAGGATGCGCCGGTAGTCCGGTGGCAGCGAGTCCACGTCCGCGCCACGCCCGCGGTGCGGCACACCAACCTGCGCACCATCACCGACGCACGCCACCTCCAGGACACCGCACAGGATGCTGGAACCAGGATCTGCCCACCGCGCTGGCCGGCCAGCACTGATCGCGGAGGGCTCGGGTACCGGCTGGGCGGGCATGGCACGGGTGGATCTCATCTGATGCCAACAGACGTGTGGCGCCAGCGATCCCCGCTAGGGTTCACATCTCATTCACAGTTGCTCTCGGCGGGGGTCTTGTTCGTGTCGCGGATTGCTGCTCGTCGTGCTTCGGACCCTGCTCGGATCGGGCGCTTCCGGGTGGTCGGGGTGCTGGGCGCGGGTGGGATGGGCACCGTGTACGCCGCGGTCGGGGAGCGGGGGGAGCGGGTAGCGGTGAAGGCCGTGCACGCCGGGCAGGCTGCGGATGATCAGTTCCGGGCCCGATTCCGGCGCGAGGTGCAGGTTCTGCGGCGGGTGTCGGGTCCGTGTCTGGTGCCGCTGCTGGAGGCCGATCCCGAGGCGGACATCCCGTGGCTGGCGACGGCCTACGTACCTGGCTTGACGCTCGGAGAGCACACGTCGGTGCACGGGCCGCTGGCCGGGATCCAGCTGCACCTTTTCGCCGCGGGGACGGCCGGGGCGCTCGCGGCCGTGCACGCCGCGGGGGTGGTCCACCGCGATCTGAAGCCCGCGAATGTGATCCTGGCCCCGGACGGGCCGCGGGTGCTGGACTTCGGTATCGCCCACGTCGCCGACGGCACCGCGGTCACCCGTACCGGCCTGCTCACCGGGACCCCGGGCTGGCTGAGCCCCGAGTATTACCGTGTGAGAGCGTCGGTGCGAGGTGCGTTCGACGGCAAGCTCCTACAGGCGCGGCCGGCGGGGGCTTCCGGGCGGGTGTGCTGCAGCTCCGGCGTCGGCACCGCTGCCCCCGGGTTCTCCTTCCTGCGTCCTCGCATCGAGTGCTCCGCAAATTCGGTCGGGGCCCTTGGCGACCAACGGTCATAGCCTTCGCCCCTGCAAAATCGAACGCCCCTGGAGGTGTCTGAGGCGATGCCTGCCCCCGCCGAGGGGCGCACGGGCTTCTCGTCCGCGGGCTGTTCATGGTCGCGGAAGCTGCGACCTGTTCCGTCTGATGGACGCTGCCGACCGACATCGTCCGCCCCCTGCAGGCCCGCGAGGTGCGTGTGGACCGCGAGACGCTCGCCCTCGGGTACGCGGGCGTGTACTCCGGTTTCCTCCGGCACGCCGTTGCCGCGGCGCGCCGTCACGGCCTGGACACCCGGGCGATCTTGTCGAAGCCGGCTGGCGCAGGATAGAAGGCGGCCAGGCGGGCATGATCACGGACATTGCGCTCGACCTCGCGCCGGCCGGTTGCGTCGACTGACGCGAGTGATCGGTGCGGTGGCTGTGGCGGCTCGGCGGCCGGTGCCACCGCTGTCCACGTCAGAGGACGGACGGCGATATCAGCGGCTCGTGTCGGCGTCCCCTTCGGGCGCGCCGGATCCTGGGCCGGTCTTCCGAGTGACGGCTGCGGCTCTATCCGGCGCCGACGGTCTTCAGCAGCAGATGGAGGTCGTGGGCGGCTTCGGCGGTGGCGAGCATCGCGGAGGCCAGGATGACGGCGGTCGCGGCGGTGAGCGCCGGGTGGCGTCCGAGGGGCGGTGCGAGGAGCGCGGCGACGCGGCGGGGTACCGGACCAGCGTTGGCGAGCGGGCCGCGGCGGCCGAGGATGCCGAGGGCGGCGCCTGTGGCACGGGAGAGGGTCGGCGCGCGGTGGGCGGCGAGGGCGGCCTTGCCGACGGTTCGGGCGACGCGCTTCCGGTCGCCGGTCATGCTGGCGGCGTTCTCGTCGGCCCAGCGTTCGATGGTGTAGGTGACGGCGGAGGCGAGCGGGCGCAGGAGCGGGTTGGCGGCGGCGCCGAACTGGGCGAGGGCGACGAACGCGTAGTGGTGGGCGGTGAGATGGGCCCGCTCGTGGGCGAGCAGGATGTCGTGCTCGGTCTCGTCCAGGGTGTGCAGCATGCCGGTGGAGACGACCACGCGGCCGGGGAGTCCCGGCAGTGCGTAGGCGTCGGGGGCGTCGTCGTGGACGACGACCGTGCCGTCGCGTGTGGGCATGCAGGCGGCGTCCAGGGTGGCGGCCGCCAGGGTGCGGGCCCGCTGCCAGAGCATGCGGGCGGCGGCGAGCAGGGCGCCGCCGAGCAGCAGGCCGGCGATGAGCGCGACGGAGAGCTGGGCGGGGTCGTGGTGCTGCGCGGAGGGGGCGGACCAGTGGCCGAGGCCGGCGAGTTGGGGGATGCGGATCAGGCCGGTGACGGCCAGCAGGCCGAGGGCGATCGTGCTTGCTGTGCCCAGGATCAGGGACGAGGCGGTGAGCAGCCAGGTCGCCAGGCGGGGTTCGCAGCGCTCTGTCAGAGGGCGGGCGCCGAGCGGGGCGACGAGGGAGAGCAGCAGCGGCAGGTAGACGGCGATGTGCATCGGGTCGGGCCCTTCTACCGCTCGGTGTCCTGCTCGGGGTCGAGCAGCTGACGCAGTAGGTCGGCGTCCGTGTCGGACAGGGTGTCGGCGAAGCGGGCGAGGACGGCCTCGCGGTCGGGGCGTTCCTCCAGCACGGTGTGCATGCGGCGGGCGGCGAGGCCGGCGTCGTCGGCGGCGGGGGCGTAGGCGTAGGCCCGGCCGCGCGGGGTGCGGGTGAGCAAGCCCTTGGTGTACATGCGGGTGAGGATCGTGACGACGCTGGAGTAGGTCAGTTCGTCGCCGAGGCGTTCGGTCACCTCGCCGGGGGTCAGCGCGGCATGGGCCTGCTGGAGGTGATGGAGTATCTCCGCCTCGCGGACGCCGTTGGCCCGCTTGTGGCTCCGACCCGAAGTGGTGTCGCCCATGAGGTCTGTCGTTCTCCCGCTCGTCTTTCGCAGTCCTGCTGACGTTTACGCGCGTGTAAAAGGTCGCTCGTGTCCTGAGTCTGCCATGCGCCGGCCTTCGGAGGCAGTCCCTCACGGTCGGCGTGCGTCCCCGGGACTGCTCACCTGCACGGTTGCGCTGCTCCGTGTCGGGCCTCTGCATTCGCATAGCTTTTACACGCGTGTAAAAGCACCCTCTCTGCGGACACGCCCTACTGAAGCCCGCAGCTCTCCCCTCGATGCTCGACGAGGAGTCCCCGTGACCGAACTGTCCTATCTCCAGGCCGTCGTCATTGGCGCCCTGCAAGGCGTGACCGAGCTCTTCCCGGTCTCCAGCCTCGGCCATTCCGTTCTGCTGCCCGCCTGGATCGGCGGCTCCTGGCGCCATCTGGTGACAGAGAACGCCACCGGCGACTCCGAAGGCTCGCCCTACCTGGCTTTCATCGTCGCCCTGCACGTGGCGACCGCGGCGGCCCTGCTGGTCTTCTACCGCAAGGACTGGGTCCGCATCATCCGGGCCTTCATCACCACGGTCCGCACCCGCAAGGTCGAGACCTCGACCGAACGCCTCGCCTGGCTGCTGATCGTGGCCACCATTCCGGTCGGCGTCACCGGTCTGGCTCTGGAGCACACCTTCCGCACCCTGTTCGCCAAGCCGCTGGCGGCCGCGGTGTTCCTCACCGTCAACGGCCTGATCCTGCTGGTCGGTGAACGGTTGCGGCGCGGCTCGGAGGCCCGGCAGGCCGCCGCCCGAACGGCAGTGGTGAGCTCCGGTCCCGGGGCTGCCCTGGATGCCGACATCGCCGCCGAGGCCGGGAGCCGGCAGCTGGACGCCCTCAGCTATCGCGAGGCGGGTGTCATCGGCCTGTTCCAGACCCTCGCCCTGCTGGCCGGCATCAGCCGGTCGGGCATCACCATGGTCGGCGGGCTGCTGCGCGGCCTGGACCACGAGGACGCCGCCAAGTTCTCCTTCCTGCTGGCCACCCCGGTGATCCTGGCTGCGGGTGTACTCAAGCTGCCGAGCCTGGCCGGTCCTGCGGCCGCGCACATCCACGGCCAGGTGGTCGTCGGCTTCTTCACCGCCGCGATCGCCGCGTACGGCGCCGTACGCTTCCTCTCCCGATACTTCACCACCCGCACGCTCACCCCCTTCGCCGTGTACTGCCTGCTGGCCGGCGTCGCGAGCATCGTCCATTTCGCCTGAAGTGCCCGAATGTAACGCCTGATACATTCCTTGATGTGTCGAACATAGAACCGGGCAGTCGCTGGCTCATTCTCGTGATCAAGCTGGCCGCCGAGCCGTCCCGGCACCGGGTGGCGGTCTGGCGGGAGCTGCGCAGGATAGGTGCGCTCTCGCTCGGCCAGGGCGTGTGGGCCGTTCCGGATGTACCCGTCTTCGCCGACGGCATCGCCCGGGCGATCGCGCTCACAGAGCAGGCCGGCGGACAGGCGGTGACCCTGAACGCGTCCGGACGCGGGCCCGAGGACGCTGCCCGCTTCCAGGCGCTGTTCACGGCCGCCAGGTCCGCGGACTGGGCGGAGTTCCTGGCAGACTGCGGCAAGTTCGAGGCGGAGCTGGCCAAGGAGATCCGCATCGCCAAGTTCACCCTCGCCGAGCTGGAGGAAGAGGAGCAGTCGCTGGAGCGGCTGCGGCGCTGGCACCGTGACCTGACGGCCCGCGATGTGTTCGGCGCCCCGGAGGCGGCCGAGGCGGGCCAGCGGCTCAAGGAGTGCACCGCTGCCTGCGAGGACTACGCCGAGCGCGTCTTCCGCGCGCTGCACCAGGCCCCCGAGGGGGAGCAGTGACGGCGCGGTCGGCGCCGGCCCGGCAGATGTGGCCGCTGTACGCGGCTGGGTTCACCACGGCCTTCGGCGCGCACGGCATCGCCGCCAACCTCGGCGGTCACGCGGAGGGTGCGGTCACCTCGCTGCTGGTGCTGGGTGGGCTGCTCGCCCTGTACGACGGCGCCGAGGTGCTCCTCAAGCCGCTCTTCGGCACCCTCGCGGACCGGGTCGGTGCCCGCCCCGTGCTGCTCGGAGGGCTTGCTGTCTTCGCGGCGGCGTCCGCGTTGTACGTCGTGGCGGACAGCCCGGGCTGGCTGTGGGCGGTCCGGCTGGGTCAGGGCGCGGCGGCTTCCGCGTTCTCGCCGTCTGCCTCCGCGCTGGTGGCCCGGCTCAACCCGGCAGCCAAGCACGGGCGTGCCTTCGGCAGTTACGGCTTCTACAAGTCCATCGGTTACACGCTCGGCCCGCTGCTCGGCGGGGTGCTGGTGTGGGCCGGTGGTCTGCGGCTGCTGTTTGTGGTGCTGGCGGTGTTGGGTGGGGCGGTGGCGGTGTGGGCCGCGGTCGCCGTCCCCGTCGTACCGCCCCTGCCCAAGGTCCGGCAGACGGTGCTGGACCTGGCACGTCGCCTGGCCGAGCCGGCCTTCCTCGCTCCGACGTGCGCGTTGGCCGCGGCGACCGCCGCCCTGTCGGTGGGCGTGGGCTTCCTGCCCGTCTCGGGCAGAGCCGCCGGGCTGGGCACGATCGCCACCGGGGCCGCCGTGTCGGTGCTGGCCGCCTGCGCGGCCGTCGTCCAGCCGAGGGCCGGACGGGCACTGGACGACGGGCGGCTCACGACGCGCGGCGGGCTGGCCATGGGGCTGCTGGTCACCGCCGGCGGCCTGGCCTGTGCGATGCTGCCGGGCCTCGCCGGGATCCTTGTCGGCGCCGCTCTGATCGGTGTCGGTACGGGGCTGATCACCCCGCTGGGTTTCGCCGCGCTGGCCGCGAGCACTCCTGCGGATCGTCTCGGGCAGACCATGGGCGCCGTCGAACTGGGCCGCGAACTCGGTGATGCGGGCGGGCCCCTATTGGTAGCCGTCGTCGCCTCGTTCGCCACGCTCACGTACGGATTCGGGGCGCTCGCGGCTCTGATCGGGATGGGCGCGGTGGTCGCGCTTGTGCGCCGTCGCGAGGTGTCGGCCGTACCCGAGCCCGGCACGGTGAAGTGAGGGTTTCCCGCGCTGGTCAGTCCTGGTGTCTGCGGCGCAGCAGATGCCGGAGCGCGAGTGCGGCGACGAGGGCGCCGAGAGCGATGAGTGCGTAGAGCTGGTAGCGGGTGATCTCGTCGTAGATGGCGGTGATGTGGGTGCCCGCCAGGTAGGCGAGGGTTGCCCACAGGCCGACCCACAGCGCGGCACCGAGGGCGTTGAAGACGAGGAAGCGGCGCCAGGGCATGCCGCTGGTGCCCGCCATGATGCCGTTGAGCTGGCGCAGTCCTTCGATGAAGCGGGCGACGGTGACGATCTCGCTGCCATGGCGGGTGAAGAACTCCTCGGCCGCCTGGAAGCGTTTCGGGGTCAGGAACACGTAGCGGCCCCAGCGGTGGACGAAGGCGCGTCCGCCGGTGTGGCCGATCAGGTAGCCGATGTTGTCCCCGATGACGGCGGCGGCGAACGCGATGGACGCCACGGCCACGATGTTCAGTTGTCCTGCCCCGGCGTAGATTCCGGCGGCGATCAGGATTGTCTCTCCCGGCGCGGGGACTCCGAAGTCCTCCACGAGGACCACAGCGCCGACCGCCCAGTAGCCGTAATGGCTGAGCAGCGGGGCCAGATGAGCCAGTGGGCCCGGGAGGGGCGGGGCCATGCCCTCACCGTACGCGGAGGCCGAACTTGTGCGCTGGTCAGCAGGGCAGGTCGAGGACGACGGAGGCCCCGTGCCCGGTGTTCTCGGCGTCGGCGGTGCCGCCGTGGGCGGTGGCCACCGCGTGGACGAAGGCGAGCCCGAGGCCGGATCCCTCGCTGGTGCGGCTGGCCTCGGCGCGGGCGAAGCGGTCGAACGCCCGGGGCAGGAACTCGGGAGGGAATCCGGTCCCCTCGTCCGTGACGCAGAGTCGCAGCCTGCTGTGGTGGACGGTGGCAGTGAGGTGGACGGCTCCCTGGCCGTGGCGAAGGGCGTTGTCGAGCAGGTTGCCGATCGCGGGCCGCAGCCACCGGGCGTCGACGTCGACGGTAGCGCGGGCGGCGTCGACGGTCACCGGACGCCCCGACCGCTCGGCGGTTCGCAGATGCGGGGCGACGGCGGCGTTGATGAGGTTGGCGAGTTCCACGGGGGCACGGGTGATGTGCTGGGTGCTGCCGAGTTCTTCCAGGTCCAGCAGGGCGTTGGAGAGGTCGATCAGGCGCTGGACCTCGGCGTCCACGGAGCGCAGGGTCTCGGTGAGTTCCCCGGCGGAGCGGGGACGGTGCAGGGCGAGGTCGACCTCGGCGCGCAACAGCGACAGGGGGGTGCGCAGCTCGTGGCTGGCGTCCGCGACGAACCGGCGCTCGCGTTCGGCGGACTCCGCTAGGCGGTCGAGCATGTGGTTGAGGGTGTGGCCGAGCCGGGTGATCTCGTCGTCGTGGTCGGCGGGCACGTCCAGGCGCAGGTTCTGGGCGCCGTCGGCGAGGGTCGCGGCGCCACTGCGGTACCGCTCGACGGGGCGCAGGGCGGCGCGGGCGGTGCGGTAGCCGACGTAGGAGGCGGCGATGAGAGTCAGGCCGGATGCGAGGGCCAGTTGGGCGAGGAGTTCGCGCAGCGCCTCGTCGCGGTGGCCGCGCCGGACGGCGGCGATCACGATCCGGGGATGTCCGTCCGCCGTGACGCGTTTCGCCTGGAGGCGCAGGGTGCCAGGGGTGATCGGCAGCAGGGAACCGACGTCGCGCCGTACCGTCGCGCCACGCGTGACGGCGCGGAGTTCGGCGGGGGTGAGCAGCGGCTGGTTGCGGAGCGAGTCGCTGGAGGTGAGGACGCGGCCGTGTGCGTCCAGGACCTGCTGGAGGCTGCCGCTGGGGCCTGGAGGGAGCCGGGTTCCGGCGCGTACCGCTTGGTCGAGGCTGTGCCGGTAGGTGGTGAGATCGTCGTTCAGCTGCTGGTCGAGGGCGGTCCTGACCCGCCAGTAGACCAGTCCGGCCGCCCCGGTCAGCACCAGGGACATGGTGATGGCGACGGCCAGCACGAGGCGCGTGACGACGGGCAGCCGCCTGAACCACGGCCGCAACCGGCCGGGCAGGGTCATGGGGTCGTCTCCAGACGGTAGCCGCGCCCGCGCAGGGTCGTGATCGTCGTACGGCCGAAGGCGCGGTCGACTTTGGCGCGCACCTTGGAGACGTGCACGTCGATGGCGTTGCTGCGCAGGTCAGTCTCGCCGTCCCAGACCTCGTTGAGGAGCTGGAGGCGGGTGACCAGGCACCCGGCGTTTTTCATCAGGACCCTGAGTACGTCGAACTCGCGGCGGGAGAGGTCGAGTTCGGTGTCTCCCCGCCAGGCGCGCTGCTGGTCGGGATCGAGGACGAGGTCGCCGACCTTCAGGCGCCCGGCGGTCTCCGGGCGGCGCCGGGATATCGCGCGCAGTCGGGCCAGAAGCTCCTCCATGGCGAACGGCTTGACCAGGTAGTCGTCGGCGCCGGCGTCCAGGCCGGCGACCCGCTCACTGATCGCGGCGCGGGCGGTGAGCAGGATGACGGGGATGTGGATGCCTTCCTCACGCAGTGTCCGGCACACCTGGACCCCGTCCATGCCCGGCAGCATGACGTCGAGGACCACGGCGTCCACGCGCGGGTCACGGGCGGCGGCGAGCCCGGACGGTCCGTCGTAGTGGCCCTCGGCGGTGTGCCCGGATTCGGTGAGGTAGCGGACGACCAGGTCCGTGAGGCGGGTCTCGTCGTCGACGACCAGATAGTGCATGCCCGTCAGGCTAGCCGCCCGCGCAGGTGTCCGGATTCCAGGCGTCGGGGAGGCTTCATGGTCTGTTCATGTGACTTCCCTACCGTCGTTCACGTCGCGGTGCTCCGCGGACCGCGACCGGTCCGCCGTTCCCACGCGCCGGGACGGAAGGGACAGACATGCACGCACTGGTGCTCGCCGCCAAGGGCATCACTAGCCACATAGCGCCCATGGAGCTGATGACCCGCGGCGGTCTCGACGTCATCGCGCTGCTGGTCCTGGTCGGCTGGCTCTACCGGCGCCGCCCCAGCGCCCCGGCGATGCCGCTGGTGCTGGCCGCGCTGAACATCGGCCTGTTCGCCGCGATGAGCACGATCAGCGCCGGGAAGTTTCCGGCCGGGGTCGGCTTCGGCCTCTTCGGCATCCTCTCCCTTGTCCGGCTGCGCAGTGCGGCGTTCACCCTACGCGACGTCGCCTACACCTTCGTGACCCTGGTCATAGCCCTGTGCACGGGGCTGCCGCACCGGCAGATGTGGCTGGTCGCCGTACTGGACGCCGTGGTGCTGCTGGCGGTGCTGCTGGTGGACGACCCGAAGTCCTACGAGCCCCCGACCCGCACGGTCAAGCTCACCCTCGACCGGATCTACCCGGAGCCCGCACTCATCGCCCACGACGTGGCGCTCCGCTTCGGCCAGGCGCCCCTGTCGGTGGTCGTGGACGAGGTCGACTACGTCCGCGAGACCACCCGGGTCTCCGCCCGCTACCCCGCCGTACCGGGGGAGCCCGCCACTGCCCAGGACGCCGAGCCCCGCGAGCAGGTGACCGCCGCATGAGCCTCGCCTTGGACCTCGGCCTCGACGCCCTGCGCGGCGCCACGCTCGCCGAGGTCGACGCGGCGGCCGCGCTCCAGCACCGCACCGACCGCAAGTACCTGCTCCCCCTCGACAGCGCCCGCGACCTCGTCGCCCGGCTCGCCGACAGTCACCGCGTCCTCGACCTGGCCGGCCGTCGTACGACGAGCTACCTCAGCACCTACTTCGACACCGAGCAGCTCGGCGCCTGGCGGGCCCACGTCCAGGGCCGCCGACGCCGCTGGAAGGTCCGCACCCGCCTGTACGCCGAGGACGGGCTGTGCCGGGTCGAGGTGAAGACCAAGGACGGCCGCGGCGCCACGGTCAAGCACGCCCTCAAGGTCCCGGCCGCCGCGTACGGCGAACTCGGCACGCAGGCAGCCGAGTTCGTGGACGAGGTGCTGGCCACGTCCGGCATCCCTGTCATGGCCAAGGAGCTGGCGCCCGCTGCGGAGGTCCGTTACGTTCGGGCGGCCCTCGCCGACCTGGGCCACGGAACCCGCGTCACCCTCGACGGCGCACTCACCTGCCACCACGGCGAGCGCACCGCCGCGCTGGACTCCGGCCAGGTGCTCATCGAGACCAAGGGCGGGGTCCGGCCGGCCCCGGCCGACCGGCTGCTGCTGAGCCTGGGTGGCAGGCCCGTGTCCCTCAGCAAGTACGTCATCGGCCAGTCCCTGCTCACCCCCGGCCTCCCCGACAACGACGTACGCCGCCTCGCCCGCACCCACTTCGCCACCGGGGCGAGCACGGTACCGCTCTACGAAAGGACCTCCGCCGCATGAACGTCCTGCGCGGCATCAAATGGCCGTACGCCCTGATCGCGCTGCTCGCCGTCGCGGCCGTCGCCGTCGGCGTGGTGCGACCGCAGCTGGTCTCGGCCGTCACCGGCGCGAAGAAGAAGCCCGGCGCGACGGCACTGATCAAACAGAACCCGCCGCCCACGCTCTTCACCGACGCCGAGATCGCCCCGATCGGCAAGCAGGCGGCGGCCCAGCGCACGAAGGCGGACGCTCTCTTCGCCCAGTGGAGGAAGGCGCACGGCACCACCCGCGATGACAAGGCGTTCGCCGCCTGGGCCGCACAGCAGGTGCCTGCCCCGCCGACGGTGAAGGAGCGCACCGCCGAACTCCGGCAGGATCAGCAGCTCGCGAAGGCCCGTACGATGGCGGGGAAGAAGGCCGCGACCTGGCTGGAGCTGTACGGCAAGAAGGACATCTGGAAGCTGTACCTGCACGACCAGCGCGAGCTGATCCCCGCCGCGCAAGGCACGGCGGAGAAGGCCGAGCTGAAGGCGGCCCTGAAGATGGCCAAGACGATCAGCGACCAGCTGGCCGCCAAGGACAAGCAGCCCGCCCCGTTCGTCCTGGACCCGACCCTCCGCCCCGACAAGCACATCAAGCCCGGCGCCAAGGGCCCGTACTCCTACCCCTCCCGGCACGCGGCCCGTTCCGCCGCGGCCGTCACCTTCCTCAGCGCCGTCTCCCCGCACCGCGCCGGGGAGTACGAGTGGATGCAGGACGAAGTCCTGTACTCCCGCCTCTACATGGCCGGCCACGTCACCAGCGACCTCACCGCCGGGACGCTGCTCGGCGACCTGATCGGCGACTACGAACTCACCATCAGCGGACACTGACATTCCTGAAGCCTCGGCGATCTGTCCGCTCCGCGACTCACGTGGGGCGGGCCCCCGACGATGCGGTCGATCGCGTCGGTGAGCGTGCCGCCGAGCGGCGCGTCCAGGGAGTCCTTGATGACGCCGACGAACAAGTCCGCCTTGGTGCCGAAGTGGTTGTAGACGGTCACCTTCGACACGCCCGCGGCAGCGACGCTGACCTCGAAGCCCTCCTTCAGAAGCAGCTCCCGCGCTGCTTCCACGATGGCCCTCCTTCCCATTCCAACAGGTCGGGATCGGGCTTGGCGCTGGTCAGGCCGGCCAGCTCGGCTGTTCGCATGGCACGGCTCAACGGGCTGCTGAACACAGCGACCAGCTGGCGGCGTGCCAGCCTCGGTGCCAGCGCCCTTGCCGCCGCCTCCCCCGCATCGGTCAGTCCCACGTCGGTCCGGCCGGCATGTTGGCCCGACAGGCTCCACTCGGTCTGGCCGTGCCTGATCACTATCAGGTCACCCATGGCTGCGCACGCTATCTGATCTTGTTGCACCCCAAGGCACATTGAGGAATTTGCATCGTGATTCGCGCATGTCACGGAACCTGACGTGACGTGTGTTTCGGGTGTTCGCGCAGGTCGCGGAGAGCGGGTCCGCCGACGCGCTGGCAAACTACTCGGCTCGCCAGGCGTCGTGCGGGCTTACGCCCGCTGGCTTGATGACCACAGGTGTTACTTCTCGTCCGTGCCGGGTTTCCCGCTGATGGACTCCTGATAGACATACGCGTAGGTGCGCGAGTCCTTGACCAGGTCGTCGCAGAAGGCGGCGACGTCGTTGCCAATGAGTTCCAGGACTCCCTTGCCGGCCGCGACGCCCTCCTCGAAGAAGTCGACGATCCCGGGGAGCAGGGGCCCGTCGGTCAGGTCGATCGGGCCGACCTTGAACAGGTACCTCTGCATCTCCTTGTAGACGATCTGATAGTCCGGCGGGAGCGCCTTGACCCGAGCCATGTGCGCCCGCCACTGCTTCTTGCCCTCGATGATGTCCTGGATGCCCACGTCAGCCTCCCAGCCGGCCCAATTTCCTTGCGACGTTCCTGTTCAACTGCTCGCGCCACCGGTCGCGATAGGTCCGGGCCCCCTCTCCGCCGGCCAGCGCCGTACAAAAGCCCGGGATGTCGTCGCCGAGTACCTCGTGGACGCTCTGTCCGTCCGCCGATGCTTCTTCGAGCAGCCCCAGGGCGGCGTCGAGGATCGGCATCAGGTTGCGGCCGGTGAAGCCCGCGTAGGGGAAGAGGTGGCCCTTGACCTGTTCCCACGCCGCCCGGTAGTCGTCCGGCAGGACCTCGGCCCGGGCTTCGAACGCCTTCCATTCCCTGGTGAGATCGCTGCCTGTGATGGTCTCCCAGAAGTTCATCTCCCGCCCTCCCTGAGCCTGTCGATGCGTGATGAGACGTACTGCCACTTCGCCCAGAACGTCGCGAGTTCCTCGCGCCCGGCGTCGTTGAGCGCGTAGAACTTGCGCGGCGGGCCCACCTCGGATGGTCGTTTCGTCACCTGGACGAGTCCGTTCCTCTCCAGTCGCAGCAGGATGGTGTACACCGTCCCCTCGATGACGTCGGCGAAGCCGAGCTCGTTCAGCCGGCGCGTGATGGCGTACCCGTAGGTCTCCTCCCTGCCGATGATTTCGAGTACGCAGCCCTCGAGCGTGCCCTTCAGCATCTCCGTCAGGTCGTCCATCGCGGCTCCTGTTCGGTCCTCCCCGGTACTCCGTATTACCGAGTACCGCTATACGGTACCACCGAGTAGTGGCTAAGCCCAGCGAACGGCGAGTACTGACCCGATGGACCCGGACCACCAACACCCTCAAACCACCCGGCCGCGCCATCAACGAGAACACCCACCTGCGAGATCGACGAACCTCAACACCCGGCGATCAGCCCCTAATCGCTTGCCCCCCTACTTCCTTGCACTGGTCCCAGATATCGATGAGTGGGCTTGTCAGACGCCGGGCTCGTCGTGTCACTGCTCGCGCCGCTAGTCACCAACCCCGCCGACTTCTTCGCCGATCAACTTGTCCCACCGATGACGGCCCGGGTCATTGGCTCGGACGGCATCGGGCTCCTGCCGGTACTGACACACTGCGGCTCTGATCGGGATGGGCGCGGTGGTCGGGGTCGTCCACCGCCGGGCGGTGCGTAGCCGAGCGAGAGACGAAGAGATGAACGGTCTCTCGCACTACCAGTGGATGCAGGACGAGGTCCTCTACTCCCCCCCGACATGGCCGGATACGTCACCAGCGACCTGACCGCAGGCACCCTGCTCGGTCTCATCGGCGACTACGATCTCGCCGTCAGCGGACACTGATATCCCTGAAGCCTTGGCGATCTGCCCGCCCGTACCTCACGTGGGGTGGGCAGACGACTGTGGGGAACTGCGCCTGCCTGGCGCCTGCGTAGGCGCCGCCGCCTGGATGCGCGGGGAGATGGACCACAGGAACCCCGACACTCTGGCTTTGGGCATGCTGTGTGAGGCATTCGGCATGCGCGTCCCGACCGCGGCGCTGCCGTACCTCAACTCAGCCCAGGCCGCTCACCCGGCCTGTCAACAGGTGATCGGCCGGGCAGGCGGAGCACCTTCGCGCGTCGAGGCGGCCCGTTGCTTACACTTCCGTCATCGGGTTGTCTGAGCTCCCCGTGTTGCAGGCGGGCCGTCAGCGATCCGCCTGGTTGACGAAGTAACTCACGACGATGACCAGTCCTAGGATCCCCACGCCGAAGATACCGAGGATCGTCCAGATCCCCTTCCCGTCCATCGCGGAGCGCACCCCACCGGCGAGGCCACCGACAGACATACACATGCCCAGGACAAGCGTCCGGGAACTCCGGGGCCTCAACCAGTGGCGCAGGTCCGGGCGTCGGCGCCCGGGCGGGGGCGGGCCGGCGGAGTGTGTCATTGGTACCTCACCTTTCCCGGTTCCCCCGGGGCCTCGACATGAGTGTCGCCCGGCTTCTTGGGTGCTTCGGGCGTGTAGTAGAAGTCGACTCCGGTCGCGATCACAGCGACCGGGGCGCCGAATATCTTCTCTCCGAACTTGCCGATCGTGTTGATGAACGTGGGGCGGTGGTGTTTGCCGCGCACATCGCTCAGGAGCGCTTCGAGAGGTGCTTGCTGGCCTCGCCGCCCGCCGCAGAGGGGGTGCCGCCGATCAGGCCCTGAATCGCACCGTTGATGTCTCCGTGCAGAAGCGCCTCGCCACCGTCCATCCAGGAGCGGTAGCTGAGGAACTCGGCAACGGGCTTGATGGTGCCGCTGCCCCATTTCGCGGGCGGCGTGTACTCCTCCGAATCCGTCTTGTTCTGCAGCTCCATACGGGCATCGGTTTTCGCGTCCTTGAGGGAGCCGTAGTACGTGCTGCCGAACTCGTGCCTGTTCTTGGTGAGTTGCCGCAGGCCCCAAGAACAGGTCGAGTCGGCTTCCGCAGCCCGGCCGAGGATGGCGTCGATGCGGCGCTGCAGGGCATCGAGGTCGCTCTGCGTCACCACGATCTCTGGATCCCCGTGCGACATGCGAGGGGGCTGTGGGCTGCGCGTCAGCGAGCCGTCGGCGTGGATCGTGATGCCCTCAGGCGGATTCTCACAGAGATTCTTCAGGTCGTCCCTGGCCGCCTTGATCTTGTCGTGCGCGGAACTCAGCAGGTTCCATTCAGTGCCCTGGGCCAGGCTGCGCATGTCCCCGGCTTCTTTGGCGACTTTCTTCAGCAGGGTCGCCGTGGCGGCCCAGTCGTCGGCCGCCGACTGCAGCGACGAGAGATTGACGTGGAGAAGTTCTTCGAAGGTCGGCACCGGCCCCCCTGTCAGTCACGGCGTCGCCGCCGTTACCCTCTGGAGGGTTCCCCGGTCCACTTCGGAGTCCCTCCATCCCGCACACACTGGCCAGCCGTCACATAACGGGGCCTTCCGCCTTCGGTACGTGGGGCACCTCGTCATCCGAGGTGGTGGGTGGCACGTCCAGGTACTCGGAGATCTTGGAGGCGCTGACCTGCGCGGCAATGAGATCGTCTCCCGCCGGGAGGACTTCACCGAGTAGTCGAGATGGTTGGAGATCTGAGCGCAGGCGTCGAGCAGTACCTGCAACTGTGCTTGCCAACCCTCATCAGCGTCGGCCAGCGCGGCGCCCATGTCGAACCCGTCGTTCCCCAGGCTCTTCGCGGCGGCCTCGGTGTGCGACTTGGCGTGACTGCCCGCACTCGACAGGTGCTGGTGCAGCAGGAAGGCGCTGTGCCCGATCTTCCCCATGTCGTCGTACTTGACGACCAGGTCCGCCCGACTGGGCGATGGCCCACCGGGATCCACCCCGTCCAGCCGCATCTGAGCCTTCGCCTTCAGCTCCGCCCACTCTTGATCGAACGACCTGCTTTCACGCCCCCGTCACCTCGTCGATCAAATGAAACTACCGCCTTGAGACGCACCAGCGACGGCTGGCAGCGATAAGAGCACGTTAGAGAACTACTGTCGCCCGGTCTGGCGATGACCTGGGGGTTCGCCGAATGCACCATGACCTCCACGTCATGCGGAGGGCGAAAGCCAAGTGGGAGTCAATGCCAGGTCGAGAACTGAGTTCGCCGCCCGCTCCCGATCGTCCGTCGGCGTCCTGGACAGGCTTCTGCGCGCCCGTGACTTCCTGCCGGTCGCGTGGCTCACTGGTCGGCGGAGATGTGTCAAGCATCGGGAGGCGGGCAGTGGGACCGAGTGCGTGGCACTGGGTGGGGTGAGGTCAGGACAGGCCCGACGCCCGGAGGACCGCCCGCAGCGACTCGTCGTCGATACGGTGGCCCAGCCGTTCCAGAACGTCGGCTCCCTGACGCAAGGTGCCGTGTTCCATGGAGCGGCGGACGCCTGTGTCGAGTTCGTGCCAGAGCAGGGGGTTGGCGGTGAGGACGCGGGGGTCGAGTTCCAGTCGGTTGCCGTGGACGTCTCGCAGGACCAGGTGCGAGGAGACGCCGTCGTATTGCCGTACGGCGATCAGCGCGTCCGTGCGGACCATGCGCCGGCGCCAGGGTGTGCGGACCGCCAGCCAGCCGGGGCCCGCGCTCACCCGCTGGGGAAGCAGGACGGCGCACACCGCGGCCGAGAGGGTGACCCAGAGCAGGGCCCGCAGGGGCGTCAGGCTTCCCGCGTCCCAGTCGACCAGAAGGCTCAGGGCGCAGAACAGCAGGGCGCAGCTCGCCGCGAGCCGGGCGCTGCCACGCCAGTGGCGGTCGCCGGCCGATCCTGGCGGTCCGCTCCGTCGCATGACGCCGACGCTAGGCGCCCGCACCCGGTGCGGCGACCGCTGCTTACGGGCTCCTAACGCGTACGGGCGAATCTTGACGGGATCCTGACGCGGTCGCGGAGCCGGTCCTCAGCCGGTGTGCACGCGCGGGCGGCGAACGCGGCTCGGTTCCGCCTCGCGCAGTACCTCGCGGGTGACGGGGGCGACCTCGCCTTGGCCGAAGAGGAAGAACCGCAGGAAGTTGGCGAAGGGGTTGCCTTCGGTCCACTCGAAGTAGATGTGCGGGGTGCAGCCCGTCATGTCCCGGACGTGGAGGAGGAGGGCTGCGAGGGCGTTGGGGATGGACGAGGACTCCACTGTCAGGACGCGGTAGCGGTTGTGGAGGACCTCGCCGCGCACCGTCAAGCCGGCCTCGAACTCGGAGGGGTCGGTGACCGTGACCTCGACGAAGACGAAGTCCTCCTGCTCGGGCATCTCGTTGTCGGCCCGTATCTGCTCGATCTTGTCGCGGTACTGAGCCTTGTCCCGCGGTCCCGGCTCGTTGGCGATGAACCGGATCTTCCTGCTGGCGATGTCGCGGATGAATCGTTCCGCCATGTCGTCCAGCTCGACGTGGGTGACGCGTAGCTCAAAGGCACGGGCCAGCCGGGAGGCCAGGGAGACCAGGATGATGCCGACGATGAAGCAGGCACCGATCTTCACACCGTCCGGGCGCTCGACGACGTTCGCGACGGTCACATAGAGCAGGACGGCCGAGACGACCGCGAAACCGATGGTCCAGCCGCGCTGGGCGGCCCTGCGCGCGGCGATGGTCACCGCGATGGCCGCGGAGGACATCAGGACCAGCACACCCGTGGCGTAGGCGCCGCCCTGGGCGTCGACGTTGGCGTCGAAGATCCAGGTGACCAGGAAGGCGACGAGGGTGAAGACGATGACCATCGGGCGTACGGCGCGGGCCCAGTGCGGGGCCATGCCATAGCGGGGAAGGTAGCGCGGCATGAGGTTGAGCAGGCCGGCCATCGCGGAGGCGCCGGCGAACCACAGGATGGCGATCGTCGAGACGTCGTAGACCGTGCCGAAGGCATTGCCCAGGTACTCGTGGGCGAGATAGGCGAGGGCGCGGCCGTTGGCCTGGCCGCCCGTCTTGAACTCGTTCGCCGGGATCAGCACCGTCGTGATGAAGCTGGTGGTGATCAGGAACACGCTCATGATCAGCGCCGCGGTCGTGAGCAGCTTCTTGGTGTCCCGGATCCGGCCCTTTGGCCTCTCCTCGGTGTCGTCCGGGTCGCCCTGGACGTGCGGCATCACGGCGACGCCGGTCTCGAAGCCGGACAGTCCGAGGGCGAGTTTGGGGAAGACCAGCAGGGACACGCCGATCATGGCGAAGATGTTGCCGTGCTCGGTGGTCAGGGCGCTGGTCCAGTCGGTGACCACATGCCCGGCGGTCAGCACGTGCCAGAAGCCCACGACCACGACCACGACGTTAAGACCGAGATAGACCACCACCAGTGCGACCGCGACACCGATCGCCTCCAGGAAGCCCTTGAGGAACACCGCGCCCAGCAGCGCCACCAGCAGCAGCGTGATCACCATCTGCTGTCCGTGCAGCACGTTCGTCAGGTGCGGGTTCTCGATGAGGTGCGTGGAGGCGTCGGCGGCCGACAGCGTGATGGTGATCAGGAAGTCCGTCGCCGCGAAGCCCAGCAGCGTCAGGACGAACAGCTTGCCCTTCCAGAACGACAGCAGCCGCTCCAGCATCGCGATGGAGCCCTCGCCGTGCGGGCTCTCCTCGGCCACCCGCCGGTAGACCGGCAGGGCGCCGGCGAGGGTGACGACGACGAGGACGAGGGTGGCGACCGGGGAGAGCAGACCGGCTGCCAGGGCGGCGATGCCCGGCTGGTAGCCGAGGGTCGAGAAGTAGTCGACGCCGGTCAGGCACATCACCCGGTACCAGCTCTGGCCCTTGTGCGGGGGTTCCGGCTCGGCGTGCGGGCCCGTGTGGCCGCCGTGCTTGCCCATGTCGGACAGGCCCTCCAGCATCCATGTCCGCAGGCGGCTGGTACTGGGAGGGTGTTCGGTCGTGGCCATCGGCGTGCTCTCCTGATGTGCGGCTCAGCGTGGGGTTCCGGCCATCACACGGACGGCGGCACCAGCGTAAGCAAGGAGTGACGCATGGACCCACGTGTATGTCCCCCTAACGCGTCAAGACCGCGTTAAGGCCGAGCGCGTCACATGCCGCGCGCCTCAGGGCCGGACACCCAGCGTCATGTCGTACGCATCCTCCCTGCCGCCTCGCAGCCAGGTGATGTGGATCCGCAGGCTGCTCGCGTCCGGATCCAGGGACGGATGTCCGCTGAGGCTGCCGTCGGTGCAGGTGCCGTCCGGATGGGTGCCGTAGGAGCCGCCGCGGTCTTCGTACTCGTTGCCGAGGTCGTCCACGGCTTCCAGGACCGGGAGTACGAGCGTTTCGACGCCGGATTCCGGGAGCGGTGGCGTGATGCGGTAGTGGAGCGTGAAGGAGTCTTCGCCGCGCTTCAGCCGGGTGATCGTGAGCTCGTGGCGGCCTTCGAGGATCGGCAGTGCGAGCAGCGGAGGCTTCCTGGGCACTGGCATCTCCCTCTTCTTCGACGTGCTTCCTAGGCGCTGAGCCGACGGTGTGACACCGGGCTCCCCGCCGCGTAGTGGACGTACTCGCGGACCAAGCGGAAACCGGCGTTCCAGGCCAGGAGACGGCTGGCGCGGTTGTGGACCGAGCAGTTCCAGCTGGGCGTCTGGCCGCGGGCCGTGATGTCCGCACACAGGGCGGTGACACAGGCCAGGCCCAGGTGGTGGCTTCTGCGGTCGGGGATGGTGTAGACGGCCACGTCCTCGTGGCTGGTGCCGCGGAAGTAGGTGCAGGCCACCGCGAGGATGCGACCGGTGCGGCCTACCGCGGCCCAGGCGTGGCCGGAGGCGGCGAGGCCGCGCGGGCCGCCCCAGCTGGCCGACAGCCAGGACGCGTCCGGACCGAGGGCGTGCACGGCGTCGGCGTCCGCCGGTTCCAGGTGCCGTACGGTCACGGCGTGCGGGAACGTGGCGGGGTGAGGTGTGGCCTGGAGCGTCCAGATCATGCGCTCCCACGGGGTGAGCCGGTCGAAGGCGGCACCGAGGGCGGGCAGGAACCGGGCCGGGGCCTCGACACGGTTGCCGGCCAGCGGGGCAAGGACGCCTGGCCTGAGCTCCTCCGGACTGCCGCGCAGGACGACGTGGCCGGCGCAGGAGACGGCGACCGTGCGCGGCTGGACGGGTCGGTCGGCCCACCAGCGCCCGATGCCGGTGGCCAGCACGTGCTCGCCGATCGTGGCGGGGCCGGGGGAGGCGGTGGGGAACCAGCGTGCGAGGGCCCGGGAGTCCGGTGGCGAGATCTCGATCATCAATGCCTCGTGGGGGTAGTGGAATGCGGATGGGGCGGGCGACCAGGGGAGTGCGGTTCCCCTGTCGCCCGCCCTGAGTCGGACGGCGCGTGCCGCGCCGCTCTGCTCGGCGTCAGCTCTGGCCGGCCTTGTGGCCGTGGTTGGCCTTCTTCTTGCGGCGGTCTTTCTTCTTGCGAGCGCGCTTGGACATGTGCGTCAACTCCTCTGAGTGCGGGGATCCTTCAAGCGCTGCGGCCGACCAGCAGGTCCGCGAGCTTGTTGAGGCGCCTGATCGTGCGGTCCTCGGTCGCGGCCGGGGCCGGTTCGACTCGCTCGTCGCGGTCGTAGTAGGCGCCGTTGACGATCTCGACGGCCGGGTCGCACAGCCGGACCACGTGCGCGGCTCCCTCCGCCGGGGAAACGCCCGCGTGCGCGTACAGCGGCAGGAGCGCGGTGTCGCAGACGCCCGGGTGCACCGAGACCGCCGTCACGCGCGGGTCGGCCGCAAACACCGTCAGGGCCAGCTGCGACTGGGCGTAGGCGGCGAGGCGGGAGTAGCGGCGGGCGCGGTTGGGGTCGGCCCACTGGATGGAGGCCGTGCGGTGCAGCGCGGAGGAGACGTTGACGACGCGGCCGCCTGGGTCACTGGTCAGGGCCGGCTCCAGCAGGCAGGTGAGGAGGTAGTGGGCGAGGAAGTTGACCTGGAAGGCGATCTCGTTGCCGTCAGCGGTGATGGTGTGCCGCTCGGGGGCGGCCATGCCCGCATTGTTGACCAGGACGTCCAGGTGCGGGTGTTCGGCGACGATCGTGCGGGCCAGGGTCTCGACTTCCTCCAGGCGAGCGAAGTCCGCCGAGTAGAGGCCCAGTTGGCCGACATCGACGCCGACCGTGGCGATGAGGCGGTCGGCGGTGGCCCGGGTCTCTTCGGCGGTACGGCCGTGCAGCAGCACGGTGGCGCCGCGCTCGGCGAGCTGCCGGGCCGTTTCGTGGCCGATGCCGGACGTGGCGCCGCTGACCAGAACGGTGCGGCCAGACATGGAGGTAAAGGTGGAGTTGGACATGGTCCCATCCGGGTTTGCGGGCACGCCGACACGGCCCGGTGAGGGGCGGTGGGCGTGCGGTGGAGAAGGTGGGTCGAGGAGCGCCGGGAGCCGATCACGGCGCCCCTCGGGTCACGGAAAGCGGCGTCGGCGGGACGCGATGCCGGCGTGGCGTGGACGCTTCCGGTCAGCGCGGCTCGCGACACGACGGCCGAGCGAAGCGAGATGGGGGCACCCCCGGCCGAAGGCTGGGGGAGGGACTCGGCGGCCGGTCGAGGAGGAGCCAGGCGCTGTTCACGAGATCCATGGAAGCCGTACCGCACGGACGGGGCAAGCCGAAATGCCGTTCTCTGACGGGGCTCTGACGTGCGCATACGGGACCTTGACGGGCGAGCCAGGCGGACGGGCGGGGTTCAGGCAAGGCCGGGCACCTGAGAGATGAGCAGGTCGATCAATTTGATGCCGACGAAGGGCAGGACGAGTCCGCCGAGGCCGTAGACGAGCAGGTTGCGGCGCAGCAGGTCGTGGGCCGAAGCCGGGGTGTAGCGCACGCCGCGCAGCGCCAGCGGGGTCAGAGCGATGATGATCAGGGCGTTGAAGATGATCGCGGAGGTGATCGCGGAGGTCGGGCTGTGCAGGCCCATCACGTTCAGCGACTCCAGGCCCGGGTACGAGCCCGCGAACATCGCCGGGATGATGGCGAAGTACTTCGCCACGTCGTTGGTGATGGAGAAGGTCGTCAACGCGCCCCGGGTGATGAGGAGTTGTTTGCCGATCTCGACGATCTCGATGAGCTTGGTCGGGTTGGAGTCGAGGTCGACCATGTTGCCGGCCTCCTTGGCGGCCGATGTGCCGGTGTTCATCGTCACGCCGACGTCCGCCTGGGCGAGGGCCGGGGCGTCGTTGGTGCCGTCACCGGTCATGGCGACGAGCTTGCCGCCCTCCTGTTCCCACCGCACGGCGGCGCACGGACACCGGCCGGCGCGAGCGCCGTCAAAGTCCCGTCAAACAAGGCTGAGCAGCCATCAGGGAGCCGTCAAGACGAGACGTGGGTGGCTGAATCCGGTCGCAGACTGATCAGCAACGGGGGACGGGCGACCGTCCGTGGCGGTGACGTTGGAGGGACCGTGACTCTCACGGCCGGATCAGCGCGGGGTCCTCGGACCGAGCAAGGGGCACCGCCACGGACTGTGGTCGCCCAGCCCGGGGGCAGCCCCGGACCGCGAAGACGAGGGTATTCGCGACCGGCCGGACCGGGTCCGGGGCTGCGCCTGCGGTGGCAGGCCGTGGCCGCGCGGGCCGCTCTGCGCCGCCGCTTCTGGGCCACCGTGCCCGCGCGGCTGCGCCTTCTGCGCGCGGCCACGCTCGTGCTCGCCACCGCAGTGACGGCGCTGCTGACCGTCGCCGGGCTGGCCGTGAACGGCACCTGGGACAGCGTGGCCGGACGGGACGCCCCGCGCACCACCAGCGCCTCCGACCTCAACCTCGCCCTGAACGACATGGACGCCCAAGCCGCCAACATCCTGCTGTCCAGCGGGGATGCCGGGAAGGGTCGCCTGCAGACCCCGTACGACAAGGCGGTCGGCTTCTACGGTGATGCCCGGCGCGAGATCGGGCACGACCTGCGCACCCTCGCCGTCGCGGCCGAGGGGGACCGGTCCGACGAGAAGACGGTGGAGAACCTGACCGACGACTTCGCCGAGTACCAGGAGCTGATAGGGCGCGCCTTGGAGAACGACGGGCATGCCGGTGGCAAGCCGGCCGCCCTGGCCGACTACCGCAAGGCCACCGACCTGCTGCAAGGCAAGCTCCTGCCCGAGTCCCGCACCCTGGTGTCCGCCAACGACCGGGCCTTCGACACCGAGTACAGCGCCGCCCGCTCCACGCTCTCCGCGCAGCTCGCCGCCACCGCCGCGCTGGGCGTGCTCCTGCTGGCCGTCATCGGCGTCCTGCAGTGGTACCTGGCCCGGCGTTTCCACCGGATTCTGAACCCGCCTCTCCTCGCCGCGACCGTCTGCGCCCTGCTCTCGGTGATCCTCGGCGCGCAGCTGCTCACCTCGTCGTCCGGGAACCTGCGCGGCGCCCGCCGCGACGCCTTCGACTCCGTCGTCGCGCTCTCCCGCGCCCGCGCCATCGCCTACGACGCCAACGCCGACGAGAGCCGCTATCTCCTCGACCCGCAGCGCCGCGAGCAGTACGCGGAATCGTTCCTCACCAAGTCGCAGGAGCTGTACGGCATCAAGGGCGCGAGTCTCGACACGTACGACGACGGGCTGGCCACCAGCTGGCGCGCGTACCGGTCCGATCACCACGACCTGCGCTTCACCGGCGAGTTCCGGCGCGAGCTGGACAACATCACCTTCCCCGGGGAACGCGCTGCGGCCGAGACAACCGTGGAGACGTACGCCGTCTACCAGCGCGACGACCGCCGTGTTCGCGCGCTGCTGGCAGCCGGGAAGGAACGCCAGGCGGTGGAGTTCTGCATGGACTGGAAGCCGGGCACCTCCAACGCGCACTTCGGCGCCTGGATGGCCGCCCTGGACAAGGTGACGGACATCAACCGCGCCCACTTCGCCTCCTCGGTGCGGGACGGCCGCTCGGCGGTGAGCGGCCTGCTTCCCTGGGCGGGCGGCCTGCTGCTTGCGGCGATGGTCCTCACCGTGCTGGGGCTGCGGCCACGGCTGGCGGAGTTCCGTTAGGCATCCGCCAGCCGTGCTTCCTCCAGGTCCAGGGACCGCTGGAGCCGCCTCCGGGTCGTGTCGCTGATGTGGTGCGTGTCGTAGAGGCGCTGCAGTTCCGCGGTCTCCACGGTGATCAGGTCGCGGCGCAGCTGGCGGTACACCAGGTCGGCGGACTCGGTGGCGGCGGTGCCTTTGTGCTCGGCGAGGCGGTCGCGGGCGGCGTCCAGGCGCGCTGTCAGGCCGCGGCGGAGCCGGTCGAGGACGATGTCGGGTACGGCTTCCAGTTCGGCGAGTTCCTCGAGGCGGGCGAGTCCGGCGTGGGCGAGGTGGGAGCGGGCCTCGATCTCCTCGCGTTCGGTGTGGGCGGGCTCCAGGGCGATGCCGGAGGCGCGGACGACCGGGGCGAGCGTGAAGCCCTGGACGACCAGCGTTATGACCACTACTGACGTGGTCAGGACGAGGACGAGGGGGCGGTCTGCCAGGGCGGTGCCGTTCTTGGCGACTTCGGGGATGGACAGCGCGGCCGCCAGCGGCATGACGCCGCGTGTGCCGGCCCAGGTCAGGACCACGGGCACCCGCCAGTTCATGCGGCTGATCCCGCCTTTGCGCTGCACGACCGCCGACAGGGGAGCGAGCCACAGCAGGCGTACGGCGATGACCGTGGCGGCGACGGCGAGGGCGTACACCGGCCAGGCCCGGTCGCCGTCGGCCAGCGCCCGCACCTGAGCGGGCAGCGCCAGCCCTATCAGCGAGAACACCACGCTCTCCAGCAGGAACACCACCGTGCCGTACACCGCGTGCAGCTGGAGACGGATACGGGCAGTGGTGAGCCGGTCGCCCCGGCCGCCAAGGATCACCCCGGCGACCACGCAGGAGGTCACCCCGGAGGTGTGCGCGGCCTCGGCCAGCAGATAGGAGGCGTACGGGGTGACCAGGGCGATCACCGTCTCCAGCACCGGTTCCTCGGTACGGCGCCGGATGAGCGCCACCACACCGGCCACTGCCGCGCCGATCACCGTGCCGCCGCCGGCCAGCAGCAGGAACTGGCCGCCCGCCGCTCCCCAGCTCGCCGCCGCCGACGCGACCGCGATGCCCGCCGCCACTCGGACCAGTACCAGGGAGGTGGCGTCGTTGAACAGGCTCTCGGCCTGCACGAGCACCTGCACCTTCGGCGGGAGGGCGAGCCGGCGGCCGAGCGCGGTGACCGCGACCGGGTCGGTGCTGGCCAGGATCGCGCCCAGCACGAACGCCATCTGCCAGGACAGCGGGGTGACCGCGGCCGCCACCGCGGCGACAGCCGCGGCGGAGGCGAGTACGAGGCCGATGGCGAGGATGCCGACCGGCTTCCTCCGCGCTCGCGTACAGCAGCGGCGGGAGGACGACCAGCCCGATGATCTCCGGACTGATCTCGATCTGCGGGGTGCCCGGCAGCAGCGCCACGGCAAGACCGGCGACTACCAGCAGAGAGGGGGCGGGCATCCGCCAGCGGCGGGCGAAGGTCGCCACCACGGTGGCCAGAATGACCAAGGCGAGAACCGTACCGACGCTCCGCATGCCGTCCCCCCTGGGACTGAAAAGGGGAGCCACCCTGGCTCCCCTGCCGACCAGACTTCCCGGCACACCGCGGTCACCCTATCGGCCCAGGTCACGTCAAGACAGCGTCAATGTCCTCGGGGCAGGCGCCAAGGATTCGCCAACACGCGCCCCACACGGCCCGCGAAAGGGCTTCCTTAGGAGCAGTTCCCCTCGACCACGGGGGAGTTGAGCCAGTGAGCGGAGCGCGTCGACGGCGATGAGTGACGTACGGCCCGGACGACTGAAGGTCTACCTCGGGGCGGCCCCGGGGGTCGGCAAGACCTACCGGATGCTCGACGAGGGGCGACGCCGTGCCTCGCGCGGGGCGGACGTGGTGGTGGGCTTCGTGGAGTGCCACGGGCGCCCGCACACGAAGGCCATGATCGACGGCCTTGAGGTCGTCCCTCGCACGTCCTGCACCTATCGCGGCGGGGGCTTCGAGGAGATGGACCTGGCCGCGGTCCTGGCACGCCGCCCGCAGGTGGCGATCGTGGACGAGTTCGCCCACAGCAACGTCCCCGGTGACGGCCGTAACCCCAAGCGGTGGCAGGACATCGGGGAACTCCTCGCCGCGGGCATCGATGTGATCACCGCGGTGAACATCCAGCACCTCGAATCCCTCAACGACGTGGTGGAGAAGATCACCCGCGTCCCGCAGCACGAGACCGTGCCCGACGAGGTGGTCCGCTGGGCCTGGCAGATCGAGCTGGTGGACATGCCGCCCGAGGGCCTGCGGCGGCGCATGGCGCACGGGAACATCTACGCCCCGGAGAAGATCGATGCGGCCCTCGCCAACTACTTCCGTCCCGGCAACCTCACCGCGCTGCGGCAGCTGGCCCTGCTGTGGGTGGCCGACCGGGTGGACGAGGCGCTGCAGGAGTACCGCTCGCAGCACGGCATCGGCGGGGTGTGGGAGACCCGGGAGCGGGTCGTCGTTGCCCTGACCGGCGGACCGGAGGGGGACACCCTGGTCCGCCGGGCCGCCCGGATCGCGGACCGGTCGGCGGGCGGCGACCTGCTGGCGGTGCATGTAGCCCGCAGCGACGGCCTGGCCGGTGGGGTTTCGGCGGCCTCGCTGGCCAGGCAGCGCCGGCTGGTGGAGGACCTGGGCGGCAGCTACCACTCCGTGGTCGGCGACGACGTGGCCACCACCCTGGTCGAGTTCGCGCGCGCCGAAAACGCCACCCAGCTGGTGCTGGGCACCAGCAGGCGGGGACGGCTGGCCCGGTTCCTGACCGGGCCCGGCACGGGGGAGACGGTGACCGAGCTGTCCGGTGACATCGACGTGCACCGGGTCACCCATGAGCGGGCCGGGCGTGGCACCCTGCTGCCCTCGCGCCGTCGAACGCTGTCGACGGCGCGGCTGATCGCGGGCCCGGTGGCCGGACTGGTGCTGCCGGTCCTCCTCACCACGGTTCTGGCCCAATTGCGGGGCACGCTGAACCTGACCAGCGAGGCCCTGCTGTTCCTGCTCGCCGTGGTGGGCGTGGCCTGCATAGGCGGGGTCGCCTCGGCGGTGATCGCGTCGGTGACGGCGTCCCTGCTGCTCAACTACTGGTTCATCCCGCCCATCGGCGCCTTCACCCTGGACGACCCGAACGCCCTGGTGGCCCTGACGGTGTTCGCGGTCGTCGCGGCCACCGTCGCCGCCGTCGTCGACCGGTCCCTGCGCCTGGGCCGCCGTTCCGCCCGGGCGACCGCCGAGGCGGAGACCATGTCGTCCCTGGCCGGCAGCATCGTGCGCGGGGAAGCGACCATCCCGGCCTTGCTGGAGCGGACCCGCGAGACCTTCGGCATGGAATCGGCGGACCTGGTGGACGAGCCACCGGACGCGACGGCCGGGGTGACGGCCGTACCAGCGGGCCCCGGCGCGTACCTGGTGCTGCGCGGCCGTACCCTCTCCGCCTCCGAGCGGCGGGTGCTGGCCGCGTTCGCCGCGCACGTGGGATCCGCGGTGGAGCGGGCACGACTCGCTGACGCCGCGGCCGAGGTGGAGCCGGTCAAGGCCGCCGACCGGCTGCGTACGGCCCTGCTGCGGGCCGTCGGCCACGATCTGCGCACCCCGCTCGCGGCCGGCTGGGCCGCGGTCACCTCCCTGCGCAGCCGGGACGTTGAGTTCTCCCCGGAGGACCGCGAGGAACTCCTGGCCACCGCCGACGAGTCCATGGCCAAGCTCAACCGCCTGGTGGAGAACCTCCTCGACCTCAGCCGGCTGGAGGCCGGCGCCCTTACGCTGAACCTGCGAGAGACCTCCTTGGAGGAGGTGCTGCCGATGGCACTGGCGGATGTGTCAGAGGTCGAGGTGGCGGACGTGGAGTACATCCCGGCGGTGCTGGCCGACCCGCCGCTGCTGGAGCGGGTGATCGCCAACCTGGTCGGCAACGCCGCCCGCCACAGCCCGCCCGGGAAGAGGGTGCTGGTCACCGCCAGTGCCCTGGCCGGCCGGGTGGAGCTGCGGGTGGTGGACCGGGGGCCGGGGCTTCCGCCCGAGGGCCGGGAACGGCTCTTCGAGCCCTTCCAGCGACTCGGCGACACCGACAACACCACAGGACTCGGCCTTGGGCTGGCCCTCGCGCGGGGCCTGACCGAGGCGATGAACGGCACCCTCAGCCCCGAGGACACCCCCGGCGGCGGACTGACCATGGTCGTCTCGCTGCCGTTCGCTGCACGCACGGCGGGTGCCGAACCGACCGAGCAGAGCGTAGGAGGCGCGTGATGAGCACTGTGCCCGGCACCTGGAAGCTGCACCGCACGCGAGGAAGCCAGTCTGCACGGCCCTTGCCGCTCCGGGACCGGCTCGCCCTGACGGCTGGCCTGGCCGCCCCGTTCCTCGTGTCCCTGGCCCTCGTTCCGCTCCGTACGAGCCTCACGCACACGAACGCCGCCCTCGTTCTCGTCGTCGTGGTCGTCGCCGTGGCCGCCCTGGGCAGCCGTACGGCGGGCGTGGTCGCGGCGCTGTCGGCGGCGGCCTGGTTCGACTTCTTCCTCACCCGGCCGTACGAGACCTTCGACATCACTGCCTCGGCGGACATCGAAACGGCGGTGCTGTTGCTGGTCGTCGGCGTGATCGTCGCCCAGCTCGCGGCCTGGGCCCGTCGGCTGGAGGTCATGACGGTGACCGACGCGGACCACCTCGCGCGGATCCATCGGACGGCCGACCTCGTGCAGTCCGCCAACTCGGCGGACATCGTGGTCGACCACGTCCGAGGCGAGCTGACCGGCCTGCTCGGACTGCGCGCCTGCCGCTTCGAGTACGGCGCGCTCCTGGGCCGCCCGCCGCGCCTGGAGAAGGACGGCGGCGTGACGGTGGGCCGCCGCACCTGGAACCCGGACACCGACGGGTGGCCGGAGGGCGAGATCGAGCTGCGCGCGTACGGCAACGGCCACTACCTCGGCCGTTTCATGCTCACCCCCGGCCCGGGACCGGTGCCCCCGCTCCAGGCCCGGCTGGTCGCCGTCACTCTGGCCGACCAGACAGGGGCGGCGCTGGACACGGCGGGACCAGTACGCGGGGGATGAGGCCGGACATCGCGGAAACCGTACAGAGGCGATGAAGCCGGACGCGCCGGATTCCCTGACCCATGACGGGCGGACAGCCGCACCCGGCAAACCGCAGGGACTGAGTCGTCCTAGTCCAGGCCGGACGCCTGGAACACGGCCCGTGCCGTCTCGCGGTCCATGCGGATCGAAAGGCGGCGCAGCGCGGTCTGGCCGCACGGCAGCAGTCCCTCGTCCGCTGCCTTCCGGGCGCCCTCGTTCAGGCGGAACCACAGGTGCGGGTTGCGGACGAGGACCTCGGGATCGATCTCGACACGGCCGCCCAGGGCGTCCCGCAGCAGGAGCCGCGGCGAGATGCCGTCCAGGCAGCGGACCGACACCAACAGGTCCGTCCGCACCCGTCGCTCGCACACCAGCCGGCGGCAGGTCAGCCAGTTCTCGTCGGCGGACACCCGGGCGGGATAGAGCACGACGAAGAGCAGCCCGGCGAGCGCGACCCACAGGGTGGCGCGCCACAGGGCGATGCGGCCGGAGCCCCAGTCGGTCAGGAGCAGCAGGGTGAGCAGTACGCCGGCGCAGCGGACGGCGCTCCACAACTCCCGCGTCCAGTCGTCGTCGTGCGCCGCCTCACCTGATGCATCAGGGCGTCCCATGATGCAGACGGTAGTGACCTGGGGAAGCTGATCGGCTGACCTTGATGTGGCTCTGACGGAGATGCTCGTCAAGATCGCGTCAAGATCTGCCGGTCGGGCGCGAAGATGCCGCAAGGAACGGACGTACACGGCGGGAATCGGTCTCAACCTGGGTGCACCCGCGTGCTTGGACCTTCGTGCGCGGCTGAACGAAGAAGGAGCACGCGCCCATGTCCGTCCTGACCACCGAGCAGCCGGATGCCGTCCCCGCCGGCGAGGAGCCGCCTGATACCGGCGAGCAGCACCGGCTGACCGCCACCACAGGGCTCGCGGCCCTGTCGCTGGACGCGATGGCGTCCGTGGCCTACGGGCCGGAGGCCATCGTCCTCGTGCTGGCCGCCGCGGGCGCCCACGGACTCGGCTTCACGATGCCGGTGACGTTGGCCATCGCGGCCCTGCTCGCGGTGCTGGTGGCCTCCTACCGGCAGGTGATCGCGGCCTTCCCGGACGGCGGCGGTTCGTACGCCGTGGCCAAGACCCATCTGGGGCCGCGCACGAGTCTGGTGGCCGCCGCCTCGCTGGTGCTGGACTACGTGCTCAACGTCGCGGTCGCCGTCACGGCCGGTGTGGCGGCCCTGACCTCTGCCTTCCCCTCCCTCTACGGCGACCGGCTGTGGCTGTGCCTGGCGGTGCTCGCGCTGATCACGGGTGTCAATCTGCGCGGGATCGTGGAGTCGGCGAAGGCGTTCATCGTGCCGACGGTCGTGTTCGTCGGCTCGATCTTCGTCCTCATCGGCGTGGGGCTGTTCCGGTCCCATCCCGTGAGTACGGTGACCGCGGCCGGGCACGCCTCGGTCGTCGCGGACAACGCCTCCTCCGTGGGGGCGCTGCTTCTGCTGAAAGCTTTCGCTTCCGGGTGTGCCGCGCTGACCGGCGTGGAGGCCATCGCCAACGCCGTCCCCTCCTTCCGGGTGCCCCGGGTCCGCCGGGCCCAGCGGGCGGAGGTCGCCCTGGGTGCCGTACTCGGGCTGATGCTGATCGGGCTGTCCGTTCTGATCGGGCGCTTCCACCTCCAGCCGGTCAAGGGCGTCACGGTCCTCGCCCAGCTCGCGGACGCCTCACTCGGCCACAACTGGGCTTTCTACGTCATCCAGTTCGCGACGATGATCCTGCTGGCCCTGTCCGCGAACACCTCCTTCGGCGGGCTGCCGGTACTGCTGAAGCTGCTCGCGCGCGACAACTACGCGCCACACGTCTTCGCGCTGAAGGCCGACCGCCAAGTCCACCGGCACGGCGTCCTCGCGCTGGCCGTCGTCTCGGCCGCGCTGCTGGTCTTCTCCGGCGGCGACACCAACACGCTGGTGCCGATGTTCGCCGTCGGTGTCTTCGTCGGCTTCACCATCGCCCAGGTGGGCATGGTCCGGCACTGGCGGCTGGAGCGGGGCCGGGGCTGGCGCGGGAAGACGCTGCTCAACGGCTTCGGCGCGGTCCTCACCGGCATCGCCGCCGTCGTCGTCACGGCGAGCAAGTTCACCGAGGGCGCCTGGCTGGTCGTCATCGCCCTGCCGCTGCTGGTGGCCGCCTTCGAGATCGTGCACCGGGCCTACCGGAGGATCGGCGAGCGGCTCGGCCTCGGCCGTGTCCCGGAGGTCCCGCACCGCCAGCGGTCGCTGGTGATCGTCCCGGTGTCCACGCTGTCCCGGCTGACCTCGGAGGCGCTGACCGCGGCTGCCTCCCTAGGTGACGAGGTACGCGCGGTGACCGTGTGCTATCCGGACCCCGAGGACCGGTCGCAGCTGCACTTCCTGGAGCGTTCCTGGGCGGAGTGGGAGCCGGGCGTGGAGCTGGTGCGGCTGGCGTGCGAGCGGCGCAGCCTCGGCCGCCCCATAGCCGCGTACGTCCGTGAGGTCACCGCAGCAGAACCGGCCACCCGGGTCACCGTGCTGATCCCGGAGGCCGAGCCGGAGCGGCTGTGGCAGCGGCTGCTGCAGAACCAGCGGGGCGCCGTCGTCGCACACGCCGTGCGCCGGGAGACGGACGCCGTGATCTGCCGGCTGCGCTTCCGACTGTGAGCCAGGTCACCGACTGTCACAACCGCCTACTGACCGGTGCGAGTCAGGAGCCGTAAGAGTCCCGTCAAAGGTGCCGGGTCCGCCGTAAGAGGGCCGTCAACGGGCGACCAGAACCGGCCAGAGAGGCGCTTTCCTCTAAGCGTCCGTTTCAACCGCACCTCACTCCAGGAGTTCGCGATGGCCGATCTGGCCTTCGTCGTCACCGTGCTCGCGGGTTTCGCGCTGGTGGCCCTTGTCGCCAAGGGGGTGACGAAGCTGTGACCGCCGAAAACGTCGTCGGCCTGGTCGTGGCCGTCGCCCTGCTGGGCTATCTCGTCCTCGCCCTGATCTTCCCGGAGAGGTTCTGACTGTGACATCAGCTGCCTCCGCAGCGGGCGACATGAGTCCCGTCCTCGCAGGCTTGCTCCAGCTGCTCGCCCTGATAGGCGCACTGGCGCTCGCTTACATCCCGCTCGGCAACTACATGGCGAAGGTCTACTCCTCGCGGGGGCACCTGCGCGTCGAGAAGTGGATCTACAAGGCCATCGGCGCCAACCCCGACACCGAGATGACCTGGCCCGCGTATCTGCGCGGCATCCTCGCCTTCTCCGCGGTCAGCGTCCTCTTCCTCTACCTGCTGCAGCGGCTCCAGGGCGTCCTGCCCGGCTCGATGGGCTTCTCCTCGGTGAACCCGGCACAGTCGTTCAACACGGCTGTCTCGTTCGTGACCAACACCAACTGGCAGTCGTACTACGGCGAGCAGACCATGGGTCACGTCGTGCAGACCGCCGGTCTGGCCGTGCAGAACTTCGTCTCCGCCGCGGTGGGTATCGCCGTCGCGGTCGCTCTCGTCCGTGGTTTCGCGCGCTCGCGCACCGGTGAGCTGGGCAACTTCTGGGCCGACCTGGTGCGCGGCACGCTGCGTGTCCTGGTGCCGATGTCGGTCGTCGCCGCGGTGATCCTCGTCGCCTGCGGTGCCATCCAGAACTTCTCCGGCATCCACGAGGTCGGCCAGTTCATGGGCGGCTCGCAGCAGTGGAACGGCGGCGCGGTCGCCTCCCAGGAGGCCATCAAGGAGATCGGGACGAACGGCGGCGGTTACTTCAACGCCAACTCCGCCCACCCCTTCGAGAACCCCACCCCGTTCACCAACCTCTTCGAGATCTTCCTGATCCTGGTGATCCCGTTCTCGCTGACCCGCACCTTCGGCGTGATGGCCGGCAACGTGAAGCAGGGGTACGCGATCCTCGCCACGATGGTCACCATCTGGCTGGGCTTCACCGTCCTGATGATGTGGACCGAGTTCGCCCACCACGGTCCGGCGCTCCAGGCGGCCGGCGGTGCGATGGAGGGCAAGGAGACGCGCTTCGGCGTCGGCTCGTCGTCGATCTTCGCCACCTCGACCACGCTCACCTCGACCGGTGCGGTGGACTCCTTCCACTCCTCCTTCACGGGCCTCGGCGGCGGCATCGCGATGTTGGGCATGATGCTGGGCGAGATCGCGCCCGGCGGCACCGGCTCCGGTCTCTACGGCATGCTGATCATGGCCGTGATCGCGGTGTTCATCGCCGGTCTGATGGTGGGCCGTACCCCGGAGTACCTGGGCAAGAAGATCGGCGGCCGCGAGATGAAGCTCGCCGCCTGCTACATCCTCGTCACCCCGGCTCTGGTGCTGGTCTTCACGGCGGCCTCGATGGCCCTGCCGACCCCGCCGCACTCGATGCTCAACTCCGGCGCGCACGGGTTCTCCGAGGTGCTGTACGCGTTCACCTCCGCGTCGAACAACAACGGCTCGGCCTTCGCCGGTCTGAACGCGAACACGGACTGGTACAACACCATGACCGGGCTCGCCATGCTCCTCGGCCGCTTCCTGCCCATGATCTTCGTCCTGGCACTGGCCGGCTCGCTCGCCGAGCAAACGCCGGTCCCGGTCACCGCGGGCACCCTGCGTACCGAGAAACCGCTTTTCACCGGCCTACTGGTGGGCGCGATCCTGATCATCACCGGTCTGACCTACTTCCCGGCCCTCGCGCTGGGGCCGCTGGCTGAGGGGCTGGCGTCATGACCACTCGCATAGACAAGCAAGAGGACTCGATGTCCACAGCCACTCCCACCAGGGCGCCGCACAGCGACGTCCCCACCGGGCACAAGCCCGACGAGGGCCGTGTCGGCGCGGGCCTCTTCGACCCCAAACAGCTTCTGAAGTCGCTGCCGGAGGCGTTCCGCAAGCTCGATCCGCGGGTGATGGTCAAGTCGCCCGTGATGTTCGTGGTGTGGATCGGATCCATCCTGACCACGGTCTTCTCCTTCCAGCACGCGGGTGACTGGTTCGGCTGGACCATCAGCGCCTGGCTGTGGCTGACCGTGCTGTTCGCCAATCTCGCCGAGGCCGTCGCCGAGGGCCGTGGCAAGGCCCAGGCCGACACCCTGCGCAAGGCCAAGACCGACACGGTCGCGCGCCGCCTCCTCGCGGACGGCACCTCCGAGGAGCAGGTCCCGGGCACCGCGCTGACCATCGGTGACCTGGTGGTCTGCGAGGCCGGTGACGTCATCCCGGGTGACGGCGACGTCGTGGAGGGTGTCGCCTCGGTGGACGAGTCGGCGATCACGGGTGAGTCCGCTCCGGTGATCCGTGAGTCCGGCGGTGACCGCTCGGCCGTCACGGGCGGTACGAAGGTGCTGTCCGACCGGATCGTCATCAAGATCACGACGAAGCCGGGCGAGACCTTCATCGACCGGATGATCAACCTGGTCGAGGGCGCGGCCCGGCAGAAGACGCCGAACGAGATCGCGCTGAACATCCTGCTGGCGTCGCTGACCATCGTGTTCCTGCTGGCGGTGGCCACCCTGCCGCCGTTCGCCGACTACGCGGGCACGCACCTGACCATGGTCGTGCTGGTCGCCCTGCTGGTCTGTCTGATCCCGACCACCATCGGCGCCCTGCTGTCCGCGATCGGCATCGCGGGCATGGACCGACTCGTGCAGCGCAATGTGCTCGCCATGTCCGGGCGTGCGGTCGAGGCCGCCGGTGACGTCTCCACCCTGCTGCTGGACAAGACCGGCACCATCACCCTCGGCAACCGACAGGCCGCCGAGTTCGTGCCGGTGAAGGGCACCACCGAGGCGGAGGTCGCCGACGCGGCCCAGCTGTCGTCGCTGGCCGACGAGACGCCCGAGGGCCGTTCCATCGTCGTCCTGGCGAAGGAGGAGTACGGGCTGCGCGAGCGCCACCAAGGCGAGCTGGCCGGCGCCGAGTGGATCGAGTTCACCGCCCAGACCCGCATGTCGGGTGTGGACGTCGACGGGCGGAAGATCCGCAAGGGCGCCACCGCCTCGGTCATCGCCTGGGTCGAGGAGCAGGGCGGCACCGTCGCCAAGGACGCGGACGTGACGGCCAACCGCATCTCGGAGGCGGGCGGCACCCCGCTGCTCGTCGCCGTGAACGACGACAAGGGCGCCCGGGTGCTGGGTGTTATCTACCTGAAGGACGTCGTCAAGGAGGGCATGCGGGAGCGGTTCGAGGAACTGCGCCGCATGGGCATCAAAACGGTCATGATCACGGGTGACAACCCGCTGACCGCGAAGGCGATCGCCGAGGAGGCCGGCGTCGACGACTTCCTCGCCGAGGCCACCCCCGAGGACAAGATGGCCCTCATCAAGCGGGAGCAGGCGGGCGGCAAGCTGGTCGCGATGACCGGTGACGGCACCAACGACGCGCCCGCGCTCGCGCAGGCGGACGTCGGCGTGGCGATGAACACCGGTACGTCGGCCGCCAAGGAGGCCGGCAACATGGTCGACCTCGACTCCAACCCGACCAAGCTCATCGAGATCGTCGAGATCGGCAAGCAACTCCTCATCACCCGGGGAGCGCTGACGACGTTCTCCATCGCCAACGACGTCGCGAAGTACTTCGCGATCATCCCGGCGCTGTTCGCGGCGGTCTACCCGGGCCTGGACAAGCTGAACATCATGCACCTGTCCTCGCCCAACTCCGCGATCCTGTCCGCGGTCGTCTTCAACGCGCTGATCATCATCGCGCTGGTGCCGCTGTCCCTGAAGGGCGTGCGCTACCGGCCCATGAGCGCCGACAAGATGCTCCGGCGCAACCTCGGGATCTACGGCATCGGCGGCCTGATCGCCCCGTTCATCGGCATCAAGATCATCGACCTGCTCATCTCCCTCATCCCCGGAATCGGCTGATCGCCATGAACAACTCGGTTACCAACACCGTCCGGTTGCTCGGGGCGGGCCTGCGGGCCCTCCTCGTGCTGACCCTGGTGACGGGCGTCATCTACCCGCTGGTCGTCACCGGCATCGCCCAGGCCCTGTTCAGCAACAAGGCGAACGGCTCGGAGATCAAGGCGGACGGCAGGGTCGTCGGTTCGTCCCTGATCGGGCAGTCGTACAACCTGCCGCTGAAGAAGGGGCAGGAGACGCCTGACCCGGACCTGAAGTGGTTCCAGGGTCGGCCGGCCAATGGCCTCGGCGCCAACAGCGTCAACACGCAGTACAAGCTGATCCTGTCCGGTGCCACCAACCTGTCCGCAGACAGCGGTGCGGTGAAGGGCAAGTGCCCGGACCAGCCGGCGGACAAGACGCTCTGCGCCCAGGTGCTCGCCGCCAAGGACGCGGTCGTCAAGGACAACTCGGTCCCCGGCTACACGGTCAAGCCGTCCGACGTCCCCGCCGACGCCGTCACCTCGTCCGGCTCCGGCCTGGACCCGGCCATCTCCCCGGAGTACGCCGAACTCCAGGTGCACCGCGTCGCCGCGAAGAACGGGCTGTCCGTCGACCAGGTCGAGAAGCTGGTCAAGGACCACACACAGGGCCGCACCCTCGGCTTCATCGGCGAGCCCCATGTGAACGTCCTAAAACTCAACATCGCGCTCAAGGACCTCGTGGCCAAGAAGTGACGGCCTTACGCGATCCACACGGGAGTCGGCGGTCCGGGAGGTATCCCGGGACCGCCGGCTCCCGCAGCCGTGAAGTCGGCCGCCCCGCTTCCCGCGCCCACGGCCCGACGCATGACAGGAGAGGCACACACCCATGACCAGGGTGCTCGTGGTGGAGGACGACCCGCAGCTCGTGCGGGCCCTCGTCATCAACTTGCAGGCACGCCACTACGGCGTGGACGCCGCCCCCGACGGTGCCACGGCCCTCCGGCTCGCCGCCGCGCGCCAGCCCGATGTCGTCCTGCTCGACCTCGGCCTGCCCGACATGGACGGCGTCGACATCATCAAGGCGCTGCGCGGCTGGAGTCGCGTACCGATCATGGTCCTGTCCGCCCGCCAGGCGTCCGACGAGAAGGTCGCCGCGCTCGACGCCGGCGCCGACGACTACGTCACCAAGCCGTTCAGCATGGACGAGTTGCTCGCCCGGCTGCGCGCCGCCGTCCGCCGTACCGAGGACACCCCGCTCGTCCCCGAGACGACGCTGGTCGAGACGGAGCACTTCAGCATCGACCTGCTCGCCAAGAAGGTCCTGCGGGACGGGAAGGACATCCGGCTGACCCCGACCGAATGGCACCTGCTGGAGATCCTGGTGACCAACCCCGGCCGCCTGATCACGCAGAAGCAGCTGCTCCAGGAGGTCTGGGGTGTCTCGCAGAGCAACAAGACCAACTACCTGCGCGTCTACATGGCCCAACTCCGCCGCAAATTGGAGACGGACCCCTCCCACCCCCGCTATCTGATCACCGAGCCCGGCATGGGCTATCGCTTCGAAGGATGACATGGCACGCGGCAAGCTCCGGATCTACCTCGGCGCGGCACCCGGCGTCGGCAAGACCTACGCGATGCTGTCGGAGGCACACCGCCGTATCGAGCGGGGCACCGACTGTGTCGTGGCCTTCGTCGAACACCATCACCGGCCGCGCACCGAGGTGATGCTCCACGGCCTGGAACAGGTGCCGCGCAAGGAGATCGAGTACCGGGACGCCGTCTTCACCGAGATGGACGTCGACGCCGTACTGCGGCGCGCCCCAGCCGTCGTCCTCGTGGACGAACTGGCGCACACCAACATCCCCGGCTCGCGCAACGCCAAGCGCTGGCAGGACATCGAGGAACTGCTCGCCGCCGGCATCGACGTCATCTCCACGGTCAACATCCAGCACCTGGAGTCACTGGGCGACGTGGTCGAGTCGATCACCGGCATCCGCCAGCAGGAGACCGTTCCGGACGAAGTCGTACGGCGCGCCGACCAGATCGAACTGGTCGACATGTCCCCGCAGGCCCTGCGCCGCCGCATGGCGCACGGAAACATCTACAAGTCGGACAAGGTCGACGCAGCCCTGTCCAACTACTTCCGGCCCGGCAATCTGACGGCGCTGCGGGAGCTGGCCCTGCTCTGGGTGGCCGACCGGGTTGACGAGTATCTGAACGAGTACCGCCGTGAGCACCGCGTCTCGACCATCTGGGGTTCGCGCGAGCGGATCGTGGTCGGGCTGACTGGCGGCCCCGAGGGGCGCACCCTGATACGGCGTGCGGCCCGCCTGGCGGAGAAGGGCGCCGGCGGAGAAGTCCTCGCTGTCTACATCTCCCGCAGCGACGGCCTCACCGCAGCCTCACCGAAGGAACTCGCCGACCAGCGCACCCTCGTCGAGGACCTCGGCGGCACCTTCCACCACGTCGTCGGCGACGACATACCTGTCGCGTTGCTGGACTTCGCGCGCGGCGTCAACGCCACCCAGATCGTCCTCGGCGTCTCCCGCCGCCGCAGCTGGCAGTACATCTTCGGACCCGGCGTCGGCGCCACCGTCGCCCGGGACTCCGGCCCCGACCTCGACGTCCACCTCATCACCCATGACGAGGCGGGCAAGGGACGGGGACTGCCGGTGGCGCGCGGCGCCCGGCTCGGACGCTCCCGAGTCATCTGGGGCTGGGCTGTCGGCGTGCTCGGCCCAGCCTTGCTCACTTGGCTGCTTACCAGCGCCACCCCTGACGTCGGCCTCGCCAACGACATGCTGCTGTTCCTGACCCTGACGGTGGCAGCGGCCCTGCTGGGCGGCCTCTTCCCCGCGCTGGCCTCCGCGGTGGTCGGCTCCCTGCTGCTCAACTGGTACTTCACTCCGCCCGTCCACACCCTCACGATCGCCGACCCGAAGAACATCGTCGCCATTGCAATCTTCGTCGGGGTCGCGGTGTCCGTGGCCTCGGTGGTGGACCTTGCCGCCCGGCGCACCCACCAGGCATCCCGGCTGCGCGCCGAGTCGGAGATCCTCTCCTTCCTCGCGGGCAACGTCCTGCGCTGGCGAGACCACTCTGGAGGCGCTGCTGGAAAGGGTCCGCGAGACCTTCGGCATGGAGTCGGTGGCCCTGCTGGAGCGCTCCGGCGAGACCGCTCCCTGGACCTGCGCGGGCAGCGTGGGACCGAGGCCGGCCGAGGTCCCGGAGGACGCGGACGTCGATGTCCCCGTGGGCGACCACATGGCGCTGTCCCTGCGCGGCCGGGTGCTGCCCGCCGCTGACCGCAGGGTGCTCGCCGCGTTCGCCGCGCAGGCCGCCGTGGTCCTGGACCGCCAGCGCCTGCAGAGCGAGGCCGACCGGGCCAAGGAGCTCGCCGAGGGCAACCGCATCCGCACGGCCCTGCTCGCCGCCGTCAGCCACGACCTGCGTACGCCGCTCGCCGGCATCAAGGCCGCGGTGACCTCGCTCAGGTCCGACGACGTCGAATGGTCCGAACAGGACCGGGCGGAACTGCTGGAGGCCATCGAGGAGGGCGCCGACCGTCTCGACCACCTGGTCGGCAACCTGCTCGACATGTCCCGTCTGCAGACCGGCACGGTCACTCCGATCATCCGCGAGACCGACCTCGACGAGGTAGTACCCATGGCGCTCGGCGGGGTCCCCAACCCGGAGGAGTGCGTGGAACTGGACATCCCCGAGACCCTGCCCATGGTCCACGTCGACCGGGGACTGCTGGAGCGGGCCGTCGCCAACGTCGTCGAGAACGCCGTCAAGTACAGCCCACCGGACGAGCGGGTCCTGATCTCCGCGAGCGCCCTCGCCGACCGGGTCGAGGTACGGGTCGTCGACCGCGGCCCCGGTGTCCCGGACGAGGCCAAGGACCGCATCTTCGAACCCTTCCAGCGGTACGGCGACGCGCCCCGCGGGGTCGGCGTCGGCCTCGGTCTCGCGGTCGCCCGCGGCTTCACCGAAGCCCTCGGCGGCACGCTGCACGCCGAGGACACACCCGGCGGCGGCCTCACCATGGTGCTCGTCCTACCGACGGCAACGGAGCCACGACCGGAACAGCCAGACCTGCCGGCCACCGCTGCCCATTGAGGGGATCAGGCGTCGGGCGGCACCGTCTCGAACTCCCTGCGCATGTCCCTGGTGTCCAGCCGCAGCCGCCAGATGTTGCGGCGGTGCACGGCCGCCAGCGCGGCCTGCAGCGGGGACGGCGGCACCGCCAGGACAGGACAGGCGGCGCGGGCCAGGCAGTAGCGGCCGACCGACGGCCACAGCGCCCGGTGCAGCCGACCCCGCCGACCGGGAGGACGACCACCAGGAGGTCGTCCTCCCGGTCGGCGATCCGCACGAGCACCGGCCCCGGGGCGCCCCGCGCGACGAGCGCCTGACCGGGCAGACCGGTGTCCACGCCGCCGAACACCTCACGCAGCGCCCCCACGACCCTCTCCCGCGCCAGCCGTTCCCATTCCGGAACCATGGCGGTCGCGGCCGGTGACCTGCGGGTGGCCGGGTCCCCGCCCGGCGGCTCCCACGCCAGCACCGGCCACAGCTCGGCCCCTCGGCGCCGGGCCTCCCCGGCCGCCCGGCTCAGCGCGGTGAGACTGCCCAGCGAGCCGCTCACTCCCACCACGACGCGGGCGGCTGAGGACGGGCGGTACTCGGACATCTCTCTCACCGTTCTCCACACGCCGACGGAAGGTCTCACGGCCGGCGATCCTCCTTCGAACCGCTTCCATCTCACCCTGGCACCGGCGATTCGAACAGTCCGTACGCCAGCTCCTGACGCCCTTCTGACGACCCTTTCCGCACCCTCTGACCTGGGGCATCAGCATTGCGTCAAGGTCGCACCGATCGTCGTCAGCGTCCCGTCAGGGCATGCCCAGGACCCGCGGGCACCGGGCATAACGTCGAAGGCGAGCCCCGGTCCGCCCCCCCGCGTCCGCGGCAATCACACCCCTCACTCCCTGCCTTTCGGGAGGCACCCCATGGCACAACTTCTGTACGGCGAAGACCCCGAGCCCTCCGATCGCTTCCCGGCCGGGCCCCTGTACGTCCCGGTCCGGCCGGGTCTCAGCGGATGTGCTGCCCGGCTCTTCCGAACCCCACTCGGCGAGCGGACCGCTGTCGGCTTCACCTCCGAGTGCCAGCTGACCGCCACTCTCGGCCCCGATCAGGCGTGGATCCGGCTCGCAGAGCCCGCCCTCCGTGCCCTGACCGTCCCACTCGGTGTCACGACCGTCACGGTGGACCCGCAGTTCACCGCCCCGGCCCCCACGCCGGTCGCCCACGAGATTCCCGCGCTGCGGATCGCAAGGATCGCCTGAGAGGGAAAGCCACGATGACCACGGTTCACGAACCCACCGCGACCAGCAGGTTCACCGATCTGTCGGTGTGGCCCGCCTCGACCACCGAGTCCGCCCACGGCGACCTCACCGTCGGCGGCGTACCGCTCGCCGAACTGGCCGACCGCTTCGGTACGCCCGTCTACGTCCTGGACGAGGCCGAGGTCCGCGACCGCTGTCGCACCTACCAGGACGCGTTCCCCGACGCCGAAGTCCTCTACGCGGCCAAGGCGTTCCTGTGCCGGGCCATGGCCCGCTGGATGGATGAGGAGGGCCTCGGCCTCGACGTCTGCTCCGCCGGTGAACTCGAACTCGCCGTCACCACCGGCTTCCCGCCCGAGCGGATCGTGCTGCACGGCAACGCCAAGTCACCGCGCGACCTGGACACCGCCCTGCGCCTGGGCGTCGGCCGGATCGTCATCGACAGCCCCTCGGAGATCGCGCGGCTGGCCGCCGCCGTCGGCCCTCACGGGCACCAGAAGGTGATGGTCCGGGTGGTGCCCGGTATCAGCGCGGGCGGTCACGAGAAGATCCGCACCGGCACGGACGACCAGAAGTTCGGCCTGTCCATCTCCGACGGCTACGCCCAGCACGCCGTCATCCGCATCCTCGACCAGCCGCAGCTTGAACTCACTGGCCTGCACTGCCATTTGGGCTCCCAGATCACCAGCGTCAAGCCGTACCTGGTCGCCGTACGCCGCATGGTGGGCCTGATGGCCCGTCTGCACGAGCAGCGCGGCCTGGTCCTGCCGGAACTCGACCTCGGCGGCGGCCACGGCATCGCTTACCGCCCCGGCGAGGAGGCCCTGGACCTGACGGCACTGGCCCGCAAGGTCCGCGCGGAACTCGCCGACGCCTGCGCCACCGCAGGACTTCCGGTACCGCGCCTGATCATCGAACCGGGCCGGGCAATCGCGGGCCCAGCAGGGGTCGCCCTGTACCGCGTCCTGTCCGTGAAGCACACGGGCGACCACGTCTTCGTAGCCGTCGATGGCGGCATGAGCGACAACCCACGCCCGGCCCTGTACGGCGTCCGATACGCGCCGAGACTGGTGGGCCGGCACAGCGCCGCGGCCACTGCCCCGGTCACCGTGGTCGGCCAGCACTGCGAGGCGGGCGACGTGCTGGCCGCACATGTAGCACTTCCCGCTGACGTCCGCCCCGGTGATCTGCTCGCCGTACCGGTGTCCGGCGCCTACCACCTGTCCATGGCCTCCGGCTACAACCTGGTCGGCCGCCCGCCGGTGGCCGCCGTACGCGACGGCCTCGCCCGCCTCCTGGTCCGACGGGAATCCCTGGCAGACATCCACAGACGTGACGTGGGCCTGTAGCCGACTCGCAGCCCCTGATCTCCCGGGCGGGCCGGTCTTCCCTCTCTCGCCGACCGACCCGCCCGGGCACCCAAAGGGAGGGGCAGCCATCGAACAGGCTGTCCTGGGGTGCGCACCCAGGAACGGGTGGAGGGGGCGCCGTGCCGATGGCGCCCAAGTCTGCGGGGCGTTACCTGGCCCATCGGGGCTGCCGGGTCGCTTCCTGTTTGTGACGCTCGTTTGACGCTCCGAGGCCCCGTCGACCCTTGCAAATACCCGCAAAACACCGCCTGACCTGGTGATTTTCCATCTCCCGCGTGATACGACATGTTTTCGATGACGCATTACGTGGAGTGCGTGGGGATTCTGGAGCCTACGGACAAGGGCACCTGACCTCGGGTTCGTGAGCCAGGCGCTGGTAACAATCAGGCGGCGACGAGCTCCTGCTCGCGGTCCGGCGTCTTGACCTCGGGCTTCTTGTTCGGCAGCGAGAGCCGGAAGACCTTGCGCCACGCGGAGAACACCTGTTTGGGCAGCGGTCCGGTGACGTACTCCAGCTCGTACTTCTCGAACAGCGCGCGCACCTTCACCGCGACCTCGGCGTACCGGTTGCTCGGCAGGTCCGGGAACAGGTGGTGCTCGATCTGGTGCGACAGGTTGCCGGTCATGAAGTGCATGGCCCTGCTGCCGCTGATGTTCGCCGAGCCCATCATCTGGCGCAGGTACCACTGGCCGCGCGTCTCGCCGTTGATCGACCGGCGCTCGAAGACCTGTACGCCTTCGGGGAAGTGCCCGCACATGATCACGGAATGGGACCAGATGTTGCGGACCAGGTTCGCGGTGAACGTGGCGGCGAGCGTGGTGAGGAACGACGGACCCGACAGCAGTGGGTGGATCACGTAGTCCTTGAGCACCTGCTTGCGGATCTTGCGGCCCACGGCCTTGGCCCGGGCGCGGAACTCCGGGTTGTTGCGGCGGCGCTTGTGCAGGTTCTTGCCGAGCTCCAGGTCGTACGCTGCGATGCCGTACTCGAAGAAGCAGGCGTTGATGAAGTTCCACAGCGGCTGGCCGAGGTGGAACGGGTGCCACTTCTGGTCCTCGTCGACGCGCATGATGCCGTAGCCGAGGTCGTTGTCCTTGCCGATCACGTTGGTGTAGGTGTGGTGCAGCTCGTTGTGCGAGTGCTTCCACTGGTCGGCCGGCGAGACGTGGTCCCACTCCCAGGTCGTGGAGTGGATCTTCGGGTCCCGCATCCAGTCCCACTGGCCGTGCAGGACGTTGTGGCCGATCTCCATGTTGTCCATGATCTTCGCCACGGACAGCCCGGCGGTGCCGAGCAGCCACGCGGGCGGGAACATCGAGAACAGCAGCACGCCCCTGCTGGCCAGCTCGAGTTTGCGCTGCGCCGAGATGACCTTGCGGATGTAGGCGGCGTCCTTCTCGCCGCGGCCGGCGATCACCTCGTCACGGATCGCGTCCAGCTCGCGGCCGAGCTCCTCGATCTGCTCCGCCGTCAGGTGGGCGGTGGGGTCGATGGCGGTCAAGGTGCTCCTACCGTTCGATGTCACAGGGGCCCGCCGCGGCGGACACACAGGTCTGGATGAGGACGCCCGGCTCGGCCTCGGTGATCTCGCCGGTGCGCAGGTCGCGGACGGCGCCCGCCTTGAGCGGCGTGACACAGCCGAAGCAGATGCCCATGCGGCACCCGGACGGCATGAGTACGCCGGCCTCCTCGCCGACGTCCAGCAACGGCGTGGCGCCGTCCGCGTCGACGGTCTTGCCGGTGGCGCTGAACGTGACCTCGCCACCATCGCCGGCGACGACGATGCCGGGGCGGAAGCGTTCGGTGTGCAGGCGCTCCGGTACGCCGTGTTCGCTCCAGTGCTCTTCGGCGGCATCCAGCAGGCCCGCGGGCCCGCAGGCCCAGGTCTCGCGCTCAGCCCAGTCGGGCACGAGTTCGTCGAGACGGGCGATGTCGAGCATGCCGTCTGTGTCGGTGTGCACCTCGATGAGCCGCAGCTTCTTGTCCGCGACCAGGTCGTGCAGTTCGTTGCGGAAGATCACGTCCTGCGGCCGTGGCGCGCAGTGGACCATGACGACGTCGCCGAACTCGATGTCGCGCAGCATGCCCATCACGGGCGTGATGCCGCTGCCGGCCGTCAGGTAGAGCACCTTGGCGGGCGTGGCCTGCGGCAGCACGAAGTCACCGGTCGCCTGGTCGAGCTGGATCAGCGTGCCCGGTTTCGCCCTGCGGACCAGGTGGTTGCTCACCTTGCCGTCCGGGATCGCCTTCACGGTGATCGTGACGCGGCCGTCCTGACGGTTCGTCGGCGAGGTGAGGGAGTAGGCACGCCACAGGCGCACCCCGTCGACGTCGACCCCGATCCGCACGTACTGACCGGCCGTGTGGCCGCGCCAGCCCCGTCCCGGCCTGATCACGATGGTCGCGGCGTCATCCGTCTCGGGGTGCACGGCCTCGATGCGCCCCCGCAGGTCAGCGCCCGCACGCAGTGGGCTGACCAGGTCGAGGTAGTCCGACGGCAGCAGCGGCGTCGTGACCATCTCCAGCAGTTTCCATGCCCTGCTGCGAAGGGCTGCACTCGTCATGACTCCAGCTTGCTGCGTCTCAGGGCGTAAAGTCCTGACCGTAGGACGTGAATCTGGTGGGTGGAATTGTTCGCAGGGAATAAAAACGTGAGTCGTGTAACCCAGAGGGCCAGCGAACTGGCCCTGGATGAGACGACGGTCACCGCACTTCGGGCCGCGCTGAAGACCACCGCCGACGAGGTCGTCCAGGCGATCATCGACGAGGTCCCTCCCTACGCAGGCGCCCTTTCGGGCAGCATGGGCGGCACCATCCGCCGAGCCGTTCGCACCGCCCTCGGGCACTACCTGGACCTCGCGAGCGGGAACGCCACGGGCGGCGACGGCGGTGACGCGGCGTACGAGCTGGGCCGCGGCGAGGTGCGCGACGGCCGTTCGATGGACGCCCTCCTCAGCGCCTACCGCGTCGGCGCCCGCGTGGCCTGGCGATGCCTGGCAGCGGGCGCCGTGTCCGCAGGTCTGCCCGCCGCCGAGGTCGCCAAGTTCGCCGAGCTGACCTTCGCCTACATCGACGAGCTCTCCGCCGCGAGCGCCGCGGGCCACGCCGACGAACTGGCCGCCCGGGGCAGGGCCCACGAGCGCCACCTGGAACACCTGGCCCGCGACCTCCTCGCCGGCGCGAGCCCGGACGTGTTGCTGGCCTCTGCTCAACGGGCCGGGTGGCAGCCTCCGGTTACGCTGACGGCGGTCCTGCTGCCCGCCGCCCAGGCCCGGCCTGCCTACCGGGCGCTCGACCCGAGCACCCTCGTCCTCGACGATCTGCCGGACGCCACCGGTGTGCTGCTCGTCCCCGATGCCGACCGATCACATCTCTTGCGGCAGCTGACCGACCGCACCGGCGTGGTCGGCCCGGCCCGGCCATGGACTCGTGCGTCCGCCTCGTACGCACGAGCCGCACGCGCGCGCTCCCTCTCCTCCGACATCCGCGACACCGAGGACCACCTGCCCGAGCTGGTGCTGAGCGCCGACGCGGACGCGTTCGCAGACCTGCGTGCCAGAGCCCTCGCACCGTTGCGCACCTTGCCTGTCTCGACCGCACGGCGGCTGGAGGAGACGTTGCGGGCGTGGCTGCTGCACCAGGGCAGGCGGGACGAGGTGGCGGCGGCGTTGTTCGTCCATCCCCAGACAGTCCGGTACCGGATGTCGCAGCTGCGGGAGCTGTTTCCGGATCTCGCATCGCCACACCGGGTCCTTGAACTGACGCTGGCGGTCGGTCTTCGGGCCAGTTGACGCGTACTTCGACCGTCCACGACCGCCCGGCGGATCCCGGCATCGTGCTCGGTGCCTACCTGGACGTCCTTGCAGCCGGGACGATTCGGGTGAGCGACGCGATCCAGGTGCAGCAGGTCGGCTGACAGGGAGCGTTCCACCACGAGTCGCCCACCTGCCGACCCGTCAGGCCCGCATCTCGCACGACCAGCCACACCCGGTCGCGACTGAGCGGGAGTTGACCGAGGAGGACGCCGGTCGCGTCGAGCACGGTGTTGGCGAAGGCTGGAGCGACCGGGTTGAAAGGGCGGACTGTCGGCCGTGACGCCCGTTTGACTCCCTGGGCACCCACATGCATGGCGACGGGCCGGGAAATGGGATCTGACCTCGGGTTTTCCGAAGATCCTCCTGAACTGCGGTTGTGGGCGCACAATGTGCGGTGCGGGCGTTCAGTAGGTGGGACCGTAAGGGCTCCAGTGCCCGAGGAAGGGTTTCAGGTCGTCGGCTTGTGGCTTGGGAATGTCGGGCAGCCGGGGCGGTGTGTTCAATGGGTCGAGGCGCTCAACGGTGGCCGCTGCCCAGCTGATCCATTCCTCGGCGTCGGTTCTGGCCTGGCCCGGAGGCATGGCCTCGACTCGCGTGCGTACGGTGCTCACGTATTGGGTCAGTCGGGTGGCGTGGCGCCATGCCGCTTCCTGAGCTTCTAGGTGCCTGACGCGGTACGCCTCCGCGTACCGGATGCGGGCTTGTTCCATGGCGGCTTCCCAGCGGATGCGCTTCTGGCGTGCCGCTTCGGCCTCGTCCTGGCGTCCGCGTTCGGCGGCTTCGCCGCGAAGCGTGACCTCCTGTGCGATCTCGGCGAGCTGCTCTTCAAGGGGACGGCCGGGAGCGTCGGCCCATTCGCTCGCCCGGTGTGGCTGGCCGCCGCTGATGACAAAGCGGAGGCGTTCGGCCGGGGTGTAGTCGAAGCGGGGGATCCTGACCCAGGAGTGCCTCTTGGCGTCGGCGAGTTCCTTCTCGGTGGCGACGTGCTCGGCCCGGTCCTGCTCCTGGAGGACGACAAACCCCACTGTCTGGCCCTGTGCGGTGATGGTGAAGTGGGGATGTGCCCTGCGACGGCGATGAGGTGGAGGTGCGAAGCCGGTTTGCCCCGCCGAGCAGGTGTGTCCTTCGTCCTCGGCGGCCGTGATCAGTGCCTGGATGAGCCGGAGAGCGCGTCCTTGGACGGGCTTGGTCAGGCCGAGCGGCTGGCGCTCGTTCTGCATGGCCCGGATAACAGTGTGCGGCCGAGTGAGCCGCGAGGGCACAGGGACGGGGTCGAGGACGGCAAGGCGCCAGGCGGGGATGTCGACGAGCTTGATCTCGTACCCGTCACGGCACCAGTTTCCGTACAGCTCCTTCGTCTTCGGAATCCTTCCGGATCTGCGTGCTGCGGCGACGCGGGATGGCCACTTCTCCAAGTCGGGACCGCTGCCGCTCTTGACGATCCTGCCGTCGGCCTTCGCGAGCTCCTGTAACAGCTGCTCCGTGAGCGTCACACGAGGATGTGAGGGAGGGCTTGGCTTCCGCTCGGTGGCCGGATTTTCCTGCGCTCGGGTGGACTTAGGTCGTGGACCGGCGGCCTGGGTCTTCCGCGGGCGTGATCCGCGGGGAGGGTACGTACCGTGTGCCAGGTAGTGCTGGCCGGCGCTCGTCAGGGCGACGCTCCACTGCCCGCTCTTCCGGGAGACCGTGACCAGGCCCCGGTTGTGCAGTGCCTGGCAGGTGGTCTTGTAGGAGCTGGTCTCCCATACGTCGGCAGGGCACCCGGCTCCCACCCAATGCAACACCGACAGCTGCCGGTCATTGACCCGCCGTTCCAATGGTCCGCCTTCGACTCGAAGTGACGCACGACGGCGGCATGGTGCCAGTTCCGTTGCTAGGCGACCGGTGCTTCGACTCGATTCGTCCGAACGAGCGAGCTCACGTGGCTGCAAGCCGGATAGAAGGAGAACGGTAGGTGGGTGCTGTCCTGCGGCGGGGTCTGACTCCTGAGATGCCTGACCAGAGTGTCCCGCTCACACTCTACGTGGGAGGAGCCGCAGCTGCTGCAGCCGGTGAGCACCACCTCCTTGCGTGACGTCTCCCTGTCAATGCCGGTCAGGGGTGGACGAGAGTCAACGCCTTGTCAGCCCGCTCAGTCAGGTTGAGCATCGGTTCGGCCGAAGTCATCCGGCAGTGATCGAGTCATGCCGCTGTACCGCGATCGATGGGACGGTTGTGCAGTGTCATCCCGGACGGGGTCTGACTCGTGAGATCTATGACCGATGTGTCCAGTCACGGACCTGTCGACTGCCGTTGCGGGATGCTGCCTGCCACCGAGCCACAGGGCGTGTCCCTATAGGGGCCTTGCCGAGTTTCAGGCGCCATCACGGTTCAGACCGCCCGAGCAGGCCGGTGCCATTCACCCTAGCCAGCACGTCAGCATGTGGGAGGCGCACCATCATGACGACCCGACAGCGCAGCACCTCATCGAGCACGGATCCGCCCGTTCGGCGCGAGGTCGTCCTGGGCGTGGACACGCACGGCGAGGTGCATGTCGCCGCCGTGATCTCCCCGCTCGGGAAGATCTTGGGAACCGAGTCCTTTCCGGCAACGACAGTCGGCTATCGGCAGCTTCTTGTCTGGGCCCGCAAGCGGGGTACGGTGCGCCGGGCCGGCGTGGAGGGCACCGGCACCTTTGGCGCGGGCCTGTCTCGCTACCTGCTGGCCCAGCAGATCCAGGTGTTCGAAGTGAATCGGCCCGACCGGTCGGCCCGCCGGCAGTTGGGGAAGTCGGACCCGCTCGACGCTCGGGCCGCCGCGCGAGCCGTGCTCAGTGGCCGCGCCCGGGCCCAGGCCAAGTCCGGCGAAGGTCCGGTGCACAGCGCCCGGATGTACAAGCTCGCCAAGGACTCCGCGGTCAAGGCCCGCACCCAGGCGATCAACCAGCTCAAGGCCGTCCTGGTCATCGCCGACCCTGCCCTGCGGGAGCGCTTGTCGAGCTTGGGTAATGCCGAGCTGTTCCGCACCTGCGCGCGCCTCGGCCCACCCGATGACGGGGGAGACGAGGACATGGTGGCCCAGGCCACCCACATGACGTTGCGTATGCTCGCCGAGCGCATCGAACAGCTCAGCGGGCAGATCGATGAGCTGAACCAGCGCCTGACCCAGCTCGTCGAACGCCACGCCCCACAGCTGCTCGAACCGGTGGGCATCGGTCCGGACAGCGCCGTCACTCTCCTGATCACCATGGGGGACAATCCCGAGAGGCTGAACTCCGAGGCATCCTTTGCTGCCCTTTGCGGAGTCAGCCCCATCGAGTACTCCTCTGGCCGTCGGGGAACGCGTCGACTCAACTACGGCGGCGACCGTCAGGCGAACGCCGCCCTGCACCGCATCGTGTTCACCCGGCTGCGCCACGACCCTCGTACCCAGGCGTACTACGAACGCCGCACCCAGGAGGGCAAGACCCGACGCGAAATCATCCGATGCCTCGAGCGGTATGCCGCCCGAGAGGTCTTCAACCTGGTCAGGACGGTATCCAGCGTCCCCCTGTTATAGGGGCGTCCATGAGACGTGAGAGGGTCTGGGGCGTGAGTGAGACACCCCCGAACACCCTGCAATACCGCTTTGACGGGCCGGAAGACGCTCCGGTCCTGCTCTTGGGTCCCTCACTGGGTACCACATGGCACAGGTCGTAACGATCGTCCATGGGTGTCCAGCCGCTCCGGGGCGCGCACAAAATTGCAGGTCAGATCCCTATGGTTCGCGGGTGTCCGCTCAGTTCGTGACAGCGATGTGAGAGAGGGCGAAGCAGTGAGGCCCATCCGGGAACCAGCCCCCGACGGGGCTTCTGCTCGGAGCCCTGGGACGAAGCCCCGCCGGAGCGCTCCGGCGGGGCTTCGCCGTGATCTCGACTGTGCTTGCGCGCATGACCGCGTTCGGCTCCGCACACAGTGCGCGCTCCTGCGATGCTCGCGGGACGCTGGATTTGCGATTGCGCCCATCTGGGAGGGGAGCCGTAAGACGACGCAGCCGCGCCGGGAAGCCGACGGGGCTGTTCCAGCCGCTGGGTCTCACCGGATCACTTCAGCCGGGCACCGGGAAAAGGCGCTGGAGTACGGCAAGGGCATCTGGATGCGTTACAGCTGCCGACTCATGCAAGCGGTTCGACGGGATTGCCTCCTGGTTCAGACAGGGCGGCGAGATCATCTACCGTCGGCGCCGGTGCGTCATGCTCGGGCGCTGCTGATACGGGCTCGCCGCAGTGGCGCTCCTGCTCGGTGGAGACTGGCGAGTGCTTGCCGGTAGGAGGCGATCAGTCCGGTTTCCAGATAGTCGACTCCCAAGTCCTGGCAGTAGTGGCGGACGATGGGCCGGGCCCTGCGCAGGTGGGGGCTGGGCATGCTGGGGAACAGGTGGTGTTCGATCTGGTGGTTCAGGCCGCCCAGGGCGAGGTCGGTGAACCAGCTGCCGCGTACGTTGCGTGCGGTGAGGACCTGCCGGCGCAGGAAGTCGGGGCGGTCGTTGCCGGTCAGGGTCGGCATGCCCTTGTGGTTGGGGGCGAAGAGGCAGCCGAGGTAGAGGCCGAACAGGCCCTGGTTGACGGCCAGGAACGCGATCGCCATGCCGGGTGGGAGGACGAGGAACAGTGCGGTCAGGTAGGCGGCGGTGTGCCCGTAGAGCAGCGTGCTGTCCAGGGCGCGGTTCTTCAGGGTGCGGTTGCCCAGTGCTCGCGCGCTGGAGACATGAAGGTTGACCCCTTCGAGCAGGAGCAGGGGAAAGAAGAGGAACGCCTGCCGACGGCCGATGATCCTCGGCAGTCCGGTCGCGGCGCGGGCCTGGTCCTGGGACCACACCAGCAGGTCCGGGGCGATGTCGGGGTCGAGGTCCTCGTGGTTGGGGTTGGCGTGGTGGCGGGTGTGTTTGTCCTGCCACCATCCGTAGCCCATCCCGATCGCGGCCCCGGCGATGCGGCCGGCCGTCTCGCTGGGCCGGCGCCGGCGGAAGACCTGGCGGTGCGCGACGTCGTGGGCGAGCAGAGCCACCTGCCCGAACATCACGGCGAGGAACGCGGCGAGCGCCAGGGTCCACCACCCGGCGCCGATGACGACGAACGCGCTCCAGCCCCCGGCGTAGGCGACGGCCACGACGATGGACCGGACGGTGTAGTAGCCGGGGCGCCGGTTCATCAGGCCGGCCTCGGCGATCTTCTTCGACAGGCGGGCGAAATCACTGCCACCTGCGGGGGGAGGCGGGCGACGGCGCGGGGTATGCGTGGTCATGGTCTCGGAGTGTCCTTCCCGGCTGACGGGCCGCATCCGGTCGTGCGGTGTACGCCGGATGCGATGCGGCAGCCGGGTACCCACATCCCTGCCTTCGGACCGGCACCCGATGCTCGTCGGTCGGAGCTCCGGATGTCGCGGGCTTTGACGTAAGGCCCCCACGGAGGGTGGCTGCTGTCGATGAACCTGCCGCGCTGGCAATCGGGGCGAAGCGGCATGACAGGGGTATAAGACACTAGCCTCGGGCCATGGTGACGCGTACCCGGCTGTATCACGACGGCACTCTGGTCCTGGAGGGCTTTCCCGCCAGTGACGTCTCTGCGCATCTCGCTGATCCGGCGTCGGTCCTGTGGCTGGACCTGCACCGGCCCGGAGCCGCTGAACTCACCATGCTCGGTCAGGAGTTCGGCATCCACGAACTGGCTCTGGAGGATGCCGCTCACCATGGACAGCGGCCGAAACTCGACCGCTATCGCACCCACGAGTTCCTCAGCGCCTACGCCGTGACCGTCAGCCCGGACGGTGCGCAACTGACGTACAGCGAGATCGCCGTATTCCTCACCGGCCAGGCCATGATCACAGTCCGCAAGGACGACGGCCTCGACATCGAGGACGTCGTCGCCCGCTGGGACGAGAGCCCGGACCTGGCCGGCCATGGCGTCGGATTCCTGCTGCACGGTCTGCTCGACCATCTCGTGGACGGACACTTCGCCGCGGTCCAGCAGTTGGACGACAGCATCGAGGACCTGGAGGGTCTGCTCTTCGCGGCCGGGCGCCGTGAGATCGAAGCCGTGCAGCGCCGCGTTTTCGCACTGCGTAAGTCGCTCGTCCAGTTGCGCCGCGTCGTGCTCCCGATGCGTGAGGTGGTCAACACCCTCATGCGCCCCGGCCTGCACCTGATCAACGACCCTCTCGCCCCGTACTACCAGGACGTCTACGACCACGTGCTGCGTGCCACCGAGTGGACGGAATCGCTGCGGGACCTGGTGGCCTCGGTCATGGAGACGAACCTCTCGGTCCAGGCCAATCGCATGAACCTGATCATGAAGAAGGTGACGAGCTGGGCCGCGATCATCGCCGTACCCACCGCGATCACCGGCTACTACGGCCAGAACCTCCCCTATCCCGGTTTCGGCCGCGAGTCGGGATTCATCACCTCCGCCGCAGTCATCGTGCTCCTGTCCGCATTGCTGTATCTGACGTTCAAGCGCAAGGACTGGCTCTGACCGGCATCGGCACCGGCGACCAGGTCCTGAAGGTAGGAAACTGCCTGGTCATCCCGGGCTTTTCGGACCGGTGAGCGGAGTAGTGTTGAAGACACCGGGAGTTCTTCGCGCACCGGCTCCGACGCGGGTGCCGTTCCCGGTGATCGACAGCGCCGGGCCGCACCCACGAGCCCGGGGACAGGTCCGCGCCATGGCTGTGACCATTGACCGTACGACATCGATCAGATGTGCGCCGCCGCAGCCGGCCCGGCTGTCCCTGACGCCCGCGCCGGGCGGGCTGGACGGTATGTGGTGGCCTCGCTCCCGTGCCTTCACCCGTGAGCTGCCGTCGTTGACGGCCGCATTGGGCGATCTCTGGGGTCGTATCACGGGTGTCACCGTGCACCCGGCCTACTGGCCCGTCCTGCCGCACTGGGTGTCCTACGCCGGGCGCACCGTGCAGGTGGGCTGGTCCACCGAGGAGCAGGATCCCCACAGACTCACTCTTTTCTCCGCTGACGGCCGCCGGGACGTGCTGGTGATTCCGCCGGAAACCGGTGCGGATGCCGCCGCGCAGTTGATGGTCGGCGACGGCGTCGATGCCTCGGCCCGGGAGCAAGCAGCAGACAGGATCGATGCACGAAACAGGGAAGAAGCCTGGGAGGCCGACGGCGGAGCAGGTCGACCGTCGTCCCTGCCCCGGCCCATCGGCTCGGCAGGGCCTTCGCCCGCCGGTCGGCGGAGGTGAGATCCCATGCTCGTCATCGCCGTGGCCGTGCTGCTCGTCCTGATCGCCGTCGGAGTCGTTCTGATCCACCGGCTCAACGGCCAGCACGCCGAACGGATCGCTGCCTTCCACTACAGCGATGTTCTGCCGGGGATCGGGCGTCGGCCCCGGAGACACCGTCGGTCGGTGGACGCGACCGTTCCGACGCGCCCCACCGCGACGGCGACCGCGGATGACATCGGCTTCGGCCCGACCGTGGGCAGTAGAGGAAGGCGCGTCATGGCGATGTTGCGGGACCGGAAGACGTACCGCGAGAGGATCATGCAGGCTCTGTACCAGGCCGCCGAGGGCAATCGCCTCCTGGGTGTCGATGGGGCGAAGCTCCGCACGGACCTGGGTATCCCTGAGCAGGACATGGCCGCTGCCTGTATGTACCTGGCAGGTGAAGGCTGGGTCGTCGTGGACTGGGAGAGGGGCAACACGCCCGGGATGATCACGCTGACGCACCAGGGGATCCGGCAGATGGAGACGGAAGAGGAAGGGCGTGGCTGAACCGCCGCGTCGGCTTCTCGGACCGAAGTGAACCCTCGCAAGGATTGCTTATGGCGGATTAGTCCCTTTGACGTAACCTGGAAAGCGGGTCGGCGCACGCTCACGTGCAATGACCCGGAAGGGCGGCTCCGGCGGGTATACGCCGGAGCCGTTGCCTGTTTCCGCAACCGCGCCTGCGGCGAAGCTCTCGCGGGAGCGTCGTGCGGAGTACCGTGAGGTAGCAGGGTCGTATCGTGGTCGCACGCCGTGCGGTCGCACTGCTCTCTGCGGACGGGCGGACACCATGGCAGGCTCAGACACCCCCGACTTCCCCAGGCTCCTGCCGGACGCCGTGCACCGGTCGGTGAAACCCGGAACGGCCCTGCTGCGACTGGAGACCACCCACGCACGCGAGGGAATCCTGGACGGCGCATGGTGGCCGCGGTCCCGGGACATCGGTGCCGAGCTTCCCTCGCTGATCTCCGCGTTGACCGAGCATCTCGGGCCTGTCACCCGGGTCGGTCTGGACGGCAGCGCCTGGGACGAACTGCCGACCCGGGTGATGGTCGACGACCGGGTCGTGCACATCGACTCCTTCCCGGTCGGTGACGACACCGTCCTCATCACCCGAGGCGAAGGGGACCTTTTCTCTCTGTTGCTGGTCCCTCCGGACACGTCGCCCGACGCGGCACGCGCCGCGATGGCCAGGGCCGTACGGGCCGAAAACGTCACCGCGGCCAGGCAGATCCTCATCGAAACGGGCAGCGACACGCCACCTACGCCGGCCTGACACGTCCGTCGCAGATCGACTCCCCACCCGGCCTGGACGCTAGATGCGGGCGAACTCCTCCGTCTGCTGGGCGAATTCCCGGGCCATGGCAGCGCTGACCGTGGGCTTGGTGTCGCAGATCGTGTCCAGGTAGTCGTCGGTGGTGGGGGTGGTCCGGGTTCCGGTGTCGAAGGTGCGCTCGAACTGGGCCTGGGAGACGGTACGCGCCGCGTGGGCGATGTCGGCGGGGGTGAACCCCTCGCTGGCGGACGCGAGTACCGCGCTGTCGGCCCGCGCGCCCGCTCGGGCCAGGTAGCTCTCCCACAGTGCGGTCCTGGCGGTGTGGTCGGGAGGGCCGATCGGCAGCACGTAGTCGAAGCGGCCGTGCCGCAGGAACGCGGAGTCGAGCGTGGTCACGTTGTTCGTGGCGCAGACGAGCAGCCGTCCGTCCTGGCTTCGGAACCGGACGATCGCCTTGAGCAGTTCGTTGACGACGCCGACAGCGGTCGCGTCCGCGCCGCCGCGTTCGCCGGCGACCTCCTCGACCTCGTCGATGAAGACGAGGACGTGGTCGAGCCGGGCGATCTCGTCGAAGCGCCGGTTCAGCCCGGTCGCCAGGCCGTACTCGGCGGCCAGACGGGCGGGGAACAGTTCGAGGAAGGGCCATCCCAGGCGGCTGGCGATCGCGTGCGCGAACGTGCTCTTGCCGGTCCCGGGCGGGCCGAACAGCATCACCGCCCGTGGCGGTTCCACTCCGTGCTGGGCGGCCAGTTCGGGATGGGCCAGCGGCAGGACCAGGCGCCGCTCGATGAGCTGCTTCTCCCGTTGCATGCCCGCGACCTTCTGCCAGAGCCCCCCTGGCGGCAGCTCCGCTCCGAGCGAGGACAGCGTGCCGGCCGACTGCGGGGTCACCGGTCCGCGTTTCTCGAAGAAGACCAGCCCGGGGCGGGCGCCGAAGTCGCAATTGCGCAGGGCGGTGGCACCGGTCTCGCCCTCGGGCAGGGCGGCGTGCACCGCGCGGACGCCGGCGGCGAAGACGCGTTGCTCAAGGGCGGTGATCAGGGCACTCCCCAGCCCGCGCTGCCGCCAGCCGGGCGCCATGCAAATGCGCAGAATCCATGCCCGTTCGCCCTCCACCCTGCTTACCGCGGCGCCGATCAGCACGTCGTCGGCCGTGGCCACCACGGCCGGGTGGCGGGTCTGGAGGGCCGTCACGGCGTCCGAGAGTGGGAAGAGCGGCGGCTCCTCGGTCGTGCCGCTCTGCATGTCGACACGGATCACCGCTTCGAGATCGTCCTGGGTGTAGTCCCTGACCCGCCAACTCGTCATGATCAGCTCCGCGTGTTCGGCCGTACCCCCATCATCAGCCGGTGCCCGGAGGATGCGCGCGACAGGCGACGGTCACGAATCCTCCCTGGTGCCACGGATCGCTCGGGCCGTAGTCGGCTTCACGCCGCGGTGCCGGGCGCGCTGCCTGCCGGGCTGAGAGACGTGTCGGTGCGGCCGGTGCCGGCCGGTGGCGCTGCCGCGGCGGGTGCGGCGGCAGCGGTTTCCCGGGCGAGGAAGGAGCCGAGCTCGCCGATCGTGCTCATGAGGGGGGCCGGGAAGACGACGGTGGTGTTCTGGTCGACACCGATCTCCACCAGGCTCTGGAGATTGCGCAGTTGAAGCGCCAGGGGGTGGGCCATCATGGTGTCCGAGGCGTCGCCGAGCGCGGCTGCGGCCAGGGACTCGCCCTCCGCGTTGATGATCTTCGCTCGCTTCTCCCGCTCGGCCTCGGCCTGGCGGGCCATGGCACGCTTCATGGTGTCGGGCAGCTGGATGTCCTTGAGCTCGACCAGGGTGACCTGCACACCCCAGTCGACGGTGGTGACGTCCAGGATCTGGCGGATGTCCAGGTTGATACGGTCCGTCTCCGACAGCGTCTCGTCGAGCGTGTGCCGGCCGACGACCTTCCGCAGGGTGGTCTGGGCGATCTGGTTGATCGCCGCGTTGACGTTCTCCACGGCGACGACCGACTTCACGGCGTCGACGACCCGGAAGTAGGCGACCGCCGACACGTCCACGCTCACGTTGTCCCGGGTGATGATGCCCTGGGACTGGATCGGCATGGTGACGACCCGCAGCGACACCCGGTGCAGGGCGTCGACGAACGGGATGATGAACCGCAGTCCCGGGGAGCGTGTTCCGACGAGTCGGCCGAAGCGGAACAGCACTCCCTTCTCGTACTGCTTGACGACCTTCACGGACAGGGCGAGGGCCAGGAGGGCCAGAAGACCGATCACGACGATGAGAACGATCAGGGCTTGCATGTACTGCTCCTCGGGACGAGGACCACGTGGGGCGGAGACTCGCCGGTCGAGACCCCTGCATGTGCCTGCGCCGGCTCGTGAGGCAGGTCCGAAACCCGTGAAGGCACCGGTCGTGGCGGCCGTCTCACATGCCGATGACCAGGCGACTGGCGCGATCCGTCCGTGCCGGAACGGCCGCTGAGGCGGGGCCGTCCTCCTCGTGCTTCCCTGCCTCGTCCGGTTCGAGTGGCCGGTCGGCGGCGGAGACGGCGTGCCGGGTCTCGTCCGCGGCGATGAGAGCGCTTGCGGTCAGCGGTGGGCCGTCGTAGTCGGACGCGGCCGCCATCAGGCGGGCCGCCGACTCCGTCTCGGTCTCGGGCGGGATGACCAGCAGGTCCCAGCGGCCGGTGCCGTAGGAGAGCAGCAGCAGCTTGTGCGGGTCGATCTCCGGGGTGAACCATCCGACCTTGACGACATGACCGCCCACGGGGATCTCGTGCGGGATGACCGGCCAGTACTTCGGGTTGACGGCGATGCGGGTGATGCGGCCCCACAGAGGGTCCAGCACATCGGTCAGTGCGGGCAGCTCGCTCAGCAGGTCTCGGGAGCGGGGCCACCAGGCACCGTCCAGGAGGCCGCGCGACGGGCCGTCGGTCTTCAGCGCGAGACGCACGGCCGGGGCTGCGACGGGCTCGTGGTGTGGCAGGAGTTGGTGCAAGGTCGCCGACATGATGCGGACCCGTCTCCGGGCCGCCTTGGCGGCGCCCCGGGTTTCGTCTCTCGCCGAGAACGACTCGGCGTGGAAGCCGGTGTGCGAAATGCCCTCGGTGCTGTCCACGGTACTCCGCACACGCCGGGGCGGTTGTGGAGACGCCGCCGCATTCGGTGAAGCGGCTGTCGATACCGGCGGCAGTGGGCCGAGGGCGCCGGGGCCCTTCGTATGCCGGCTCCCGGACCGGTCTCACGCCCGACGGCCCGCATGCCTCGGCCCAGCACTCCTCTGGCTCTGTGACGTGTGTTGTTCCGTTCAGCCCGTCACTCCCCGCCAGTCCGCCGGGCCTCGGCGAGGAGTATCCTGGTGATTACCGAGAGCATCTCGTACACCGGCTTCCACGCCGGGTCGTTCTCGGCGATTCATGGCAACCGGGTCGGCCGTGACCGGCCCGGGGTTGGGTCCGCGTCATGACCGCGACCATTCCGTTCACACCCGCAGTCGGAGACCGGGCCCCTTCTTCGTCACCGCTCCGACTCACGCTGGCGCGGGCCGGCGCCCCTCCGGCCCTGATCGACGGTGCCTGGTGGCCCCGTTCGCGCAACCTGACGGAGGAGCTCCCGGCGCTCGTCGAATGTCTCGACCCGCTGTGGGGGCGGATCACCCGGATAGCGGTGAGCCGCACGTTGTGGCCGGTCATCCCGGGTGAAGTGCCCGCGCACGGCCACATGGTGCGCGTCGGCTGGTCCAACGCCGGGCAGGACCCGCACAAGCTGTTGCTGCTGTCCCACACCTTCGGCCGCTGGGACCTGCTGGTGATCCCACCGGAGACAGCCCCGGCCACCGCAGCCCGGCTCATGGCCACGGCCACCGACCCGTCGCGGAGCCTCACGGCGACCGGCCTGATCCATGAGGCCGAACGTTTCCGGGCCGCGGCAGAGGCAGCGGCCGACTCGGACTCGCTCCGGGAGGCGGTCTGGGACTCCGAAGGCGGACACGACGCCCCCCACCCCGCCTCACGCACTCCTGACGGACCGGTCACCCGTCACGTGCCCACCGCGGCAGCAGGAGTGTGAGAGATCGGCGGTGGGGGAAAGGCTGCGTGCCGTCGGCCTTTCCCTGGGGGTGGGAGGCCGGCTCACTCCGGGAGGGCGAGGTCGTCGGTGGCGCTCCCGCGCCATTCGATCAGCAGGAGCGTCGCATCGTCCGTCGTGATCCCGCCCCGCGCCCGTTGCAGCGTGTGGGAGAGGGAGCGCGCCACCGTCCGGATCTGTTGGGCCGTGGGCTCAAGGCGGTTCACCCACCCGATGAGCTGCTCCACACTGAATTCCTCACCGCCGACATCGCGCTCCTCTATCAGTCCGTCGGTGAAGCACAGGATCCGGTCGCCGGGGATGAGAGCCACTTCACTGATCCGGGGCTCGTGACCGCCGAAGCCGACGGGCAGCGTCGTCGGGCCCTGCAGCCGTCGTACGACACGGTGTCCACGGATCAACAGAGGAGCGGGATGTCCGGCGTTGACCCACTGAAGCCTGCCCGTTGCCGTGTTGAGCCGCATCATCTGAGCGGTCACGAAGTGGTCGGGGCCGAACTGATCGGCGACGGCCCGGTCCATGAACGTATAGATCTCCGACAGGCCGACGCTGATGCGCCGGGCATGCCGGTAGGCTCCGATGACCACCGTGGCCATCGTGGCGGCGTCCAGTCCGTGGCCCATCGCGTCGACCATGGCCACATGCAGGACATCGCCGTTGAGGGCGTAGTCGAAGCTGTCGCCGGCCACGTCGTAGGCGGGTTCCAGCATCCCGGCCAGCTCGACCCGGGGCGTGGACATCGCCAGCGGTGGCAGCAGCGACCACTGGATCTCCGCCGCCACACTCATCGGTTCTCTGCGCCGCAGCCGGAAGAACAGATCGGTGTAACCGTGCTTGGTCACCAGCATGTCGGCCACGAGTGAGGCGAGCCTGCGCAGCAGCCGTCGCTCGTCGTCCTGGAGGTGGTCCAGGGTGACGGCCATCACTCCCACCTGGTCTCCACCGTCCAGCAGGGGAAGGTAGACCCGCACACCATCGGCCTGCGAAACCTCGACGGGACGCGCTTCCCGGAAGGCGCGTCCGGCGTCGGAGCCGTCGATCGGCTGCGGTTCCCCGGCCGCCAGCCCGTCGCCCGGCAGGGGGACGAGCCACACCTGGCCGTAGTCCTGCAGGAAGATAGAGGTCTCGCGGCCGTCGAGCCTGCCGATCTGCCGTGCGACGAGCGGACCGAGCTGGTGCGGCGGCAACTCGTGCCCCTGGTCCAGCAGGACTCCCAGAAACTCCTCCCCGAAGTGCTCCGACCGGGTGGAGCCTTCCGCGGGTCCTTGCCGCTCACCGCCCGTCATCGCCGTGGCCCCGGGGGACGTTCGGGCGGATCCTCACGAAGGTGCTGTGCATACGAACTCCCGACGGAGACTCACCGGCCGACGCGGTGGGGAACTTCCGCCCGGACCGTGGGGGCCGATCCACCGACTCCCCAACGAGTCGGCCGTGCGCTCGTGCGGCGAGGACCGGCACAACGGCCACCGGGCGCCCCGCGTCCGAGCCGCGGCGGCTGGCCGGCACCGGCGGCGGCCTCAGGCGGATCGACCTCTTCGCCGTCGTCGTCCGCCGCCGCGAACATCTTGGTGGGGTCCGCGCCGTCTGCCGGCCTGCCCGCAGCATGGATCACTGCCCTGCAGGGCAGTGATCCCGCCTACCAGTAGTGGCGTCGGCCGGCGACGGCGTGTCCCATCGCGCCGAGGATCCACAGGATGGCTCCGACGACCAGCAGGATGATCCCGATGGTCCACAGGATGGACAGGCCGGTGAGGAAGCCGACGACGAGCAGAATGACGCCCAGGATGATCATGATGTCTCCTTCGGGGGGGTGGTGCTGGCGCGCCCGCGAACTGCTATGGGCCGCAAGGGCGTCGGCGGGAACGGCCGATCTCCTCCTTACTCCACACGGTGTGGTCCGTGGCGGCTGACCTGTAGGCGGACCTCGGCGGGCATGTCGATGAGGCCGGTGGACCGACGCGCGGTGCCGATCGGGCCTTCGCACAGGGCACCGAGAGTGGCGCCGGGCGTGCCCTCGGGGGTGAGGGTGAGGTCGATGCGGGTGCGGTGGCGGGCCGGTCGGCCGGTGATGACTACGGCCGCATGGCCTACCCCTGGCAGGGCACCGGCTTCGTTCGCGATCGCTTCGCTGAGTGCGCGGTCGCGCAGTTCGACGCCTTCCTGCGGGGGTGTGCCGCCGACGGGCAGTGAGCCGGGGCGGTGTCGGCTCAGCTGGGCGAGCAGCCACCACAGGGCGAGCAAGGCGGTGAGGACGAGGGCGGCGATGACCGCGGGCCACCACCACCAGCCCTGGCTGCTCCAGCGTGCCCGGTCGGCGGAGCCGAGCAGGACGTCGGCCGGGGTGGTCAGGGGCCAGCCGGCGGGTGGGGCCAGATCGTGCCGCCGGTAGAGGTCGAGCCCGGCGAAGAGGATGAGCAGTCCGCCGCCGAGGAAAACCAGTCCGGCGAGGGCCAGCAGGGTGCGGTTGAGGGCGGATCGCGGCGTCATGGCGGGCTCCGGTGCTCCGGGTTTGTGTCAGCGGGTGCGTCGCCGCGTCCGTACGGCGATGCGGGGAGGACGGGCGAGGGCGAGCCGGTCGCGCTCCTCGGCGAGGACGGCGGTGAGGTCGTCCTTCACCTGTCGGGGCTCGCGGAAGCGGACCTCCGCGCGGGCTTTGATGCGGTGGCGGCCCGCCAGGACGTGCGCCGCGCCGACTCCGGGGACCCGCATGGCGGCGTCGCGCAGCAGGACGGCGGCGCCGTCGCGGTCCACGAAGGCCCGCAATCGCGGGCAGCCGGCGGGGGAGCGCAGGGGCAGCCAGCGGCGCTGACCGGGGGTGAGGGCCAGGACGATCAGCCAGACGCCGACGGCGGCGGCCACGGCGGCTCCCGTCAGCATCCACACGTCGTCCACCGGGCGGGTGGCCAGTTCGTCGGCCAGGTGTCGTCGCCAGGCCGCCGCCGGACGTCCCGCCCGTACGGCGATGACGTCGACGAGCGTCGCGACCGCGGCCACGAGGATCACCGCGGCGACCAGCGCCGCCGTGATGCGGCGCGCGGACCACTTGCGACGGGTTCGGTGCCCTCCTTCGCGCTCACCGGCTGTGAGGTCGGAGGTGGACACGTCGCGTTCGGGAGGGTCGGGCTCCTTCGCCAGGGGCACCGCGGCAGGGTGCGTGGTCGACTCGGAGCCGCGGCCCGGGGGACGTGGACCGGATGTCATCGCGATCGCCCTTCCTGCACGGCGTGCCCGGTGACCCGGGCCGCCCGGCCGCTCACCGGACCCGCCCCCGGCTCGAGTCGGCGGCGGTCACCAGCCGCCGGACGGTGAGGAGGACCTCTCCCACTCGCAGCCCGGTCAGCTGGGCGACCCGTTCAGCGACGTCCCGCTGGATCCGCTCGCAGACACGGGGGATGTCGATGGGGTAGGGCAGGTCCATGGTCAGATGCAGGCGCACCGATCCGGTACGGACGGCGGCGGAGGCGTGGGGTGCCGCCGGTCCGCCGCGGTCGGGTGGTACGGCGGCGCGCCGGGACTGGGCCGTGCGTGCGGCCTGGGCGGCGATACGGGCGACCACCCTGTCGGGGATGACGGTGGCGCCCCGCTCGGCCGGGGGCGGCAGCCCGGCGGCCGGCGCCGGCGGGCCCGACCCCTCGCCGGGGGAACCGGGCCGGGTCTTCACCGCTGCCTCCGTGTCCGGAGGTCCAGGTCGCCCTGTACGACGAGGCCGACGATCAGCCCCGCCGCACCGAGGACCAGCACCAGGAGAAAGGCCCAGAAGCCGCCGAAGTAGCCGGCGAAGCCGAGGGCCATGCCGGCCGCGAGTCCCGTCGTTGCTGTGTTCATCTCGCACTCACCCGTCTCGCGAGCGTCTCTCTCGCCGTGATCATCCGCTCGGGCCCGAGGACACGGCGGTGCTCCCGGCAGCGGTCATCTCACGCGTCCCTCGTTCGGTTCGGTCTGTTCCTCGTCGTCGTCGGGCAGGTGGACGTCGTCGACGGCGATGTTCACCTCGACGACCTCCAGGCCCGTCATCCGCTCCACGGCGCTGATGACATTGGTGCGTACGCCGCCCGCGACGTCGACGATGGAGACGCCGTACTCGACGACGACGTCCAGGTCCACCGCGGCCTGCCGTTCCCCGACCTCGACCTTGACGCCGCGGGTGACCGCTCCGCCTCCGCCTGCGCCGGGGACGCGCTCCCGCATGGCTCCGAAGGCGCGGGCCATCCCCGCGCCCAGGCTGTGGATGCCCGGTACCTCGCGGGCGGCCATGCCCGCGATCTTGGCCACCACACCGTCCGCGATGGTGGTCCTGCCCCGTGTCTCGGCCGGAGCCCCGGCCCCGGTGCGGCCCTTGAGCGCGTTCACGTCCGCTTCGGGCCGGCTGCCCCCGCCGACGCTGGTGATGTTGTCCGTCATGGCGGTCGCCTCGATCGGTGGGCCGGACACCGGAATGGTGCCCGTCAAAGGTTGGACATACCGGGCGGCGTGTTCCTCACATGCCCGATGTGTGACATGCATCACAGCTCGGTTCAGGGGTACACGGTCGTTCCGAGCCTGCGGGGGAGCGCCATGATCGAACACACTGCTTCCCCACGACTGGGATGCGACCTGCCCGACCGCCTGCTGGCCGTACGGGCGGCCGAGGGGGACGAGGACTCCTTCGCCGTTCTCGTCCAGCGGCACAGCCGGTCCCTCCTGACCCTGGCCCGCTGCATGCTGGGCAACCTCCAGGACGCCGAAGAGGCCGTTCAGGACGCCTTCGTCAGCGCCTGGCGTCACCTGCCGGAATACCGCCACAGGGCGGAGTTCCGCACCTGGATGTACCGGATCACCGTCAACCGCTGTCAGACCATGTGCCATCGCCGACCGCCGCCTCTTCCCCTGGACGCCGTCGCCGAACCCGCGGCGGGCGACGCATGGAGCCAGCCCGCCCGGACCGCCGAGCAGGACGCGGCCACGGCCGCCCTGTCCCGCGCACTCGCCGAGCTGGACGCCGGACAGCGGGTCTGCTGGATCCTGAGGGAGGTGCAGGGCCTGCCCTACAAAGAGATAGCCCACGTGACGCGTACCGGCGAGCAGACGGTACGCGGCAGACTGTTCAGGGCACGCCGATCCCTGCAGGAGGCGATGGGCCCATGGCGCTAGACGACCCGCACACGCGGCCTCCCGAACCGCCCGGAGCCGAGGGGCCCCGCAACGGCTCAGCCGCCGCCGACGTGCCCCCGTTCGCAGGCGATGCGGTACTGCCCTGCGGCCGCCTGCTCAGCCGGGTCTGGGAACAGGCGCGGGACGCACCGCCGGCCGCCGACCTGCACCCGGTGTCCTGTCCTCACTGCCGAGAGGCAGTCGAGGGACTGGCCATGGTGAACGCGGCCGCCCGGGCGCTGCGCAACGAGGACCCTCCGGGCCTGCACGCACTCGCGGACCGAGTCATGGACGTCGTCAGGGCAGAGGCCCGGTTCGGGCGGCTGCTGCCCCTGGCCGACCCCGACCGGGACCTACGCATCGCCGAGAGCGCCGCGGCGAAGGTGCTGAGGCAGGGCGCGGACACGGTCCCCGGTTCCAGGGCCGCGACCTGCCGGCTCATACCCGAGGGCAACGGCACCGACGTGCGGGTGACCATGACCCTGGCCGCCGCCCTCGACCGCCCGCTGCCCGACCGGGTCCACCAGGTACGCCGAGCGGTCCTCCACTCGGCTGGACAGGACCTGGGGCTCACGGTGACAGCCGTCGACATCACCGTGGCCGACGTACTGGAACCGGGGCCGACCACGGGTCCCCGCCTCCCGACGGGCGGTGGCGCATGATGACCGCCACCGGCCCCACCGCGCTCCTCGGCGTCGCGGCCGAGGCAGCCCTCGCGGTTCCTGGCGTGGCCGCCCTGCAACCCCGCCTCGCCCGGCGCCTCGCGGCAGCCGCCGCGCCCACCCGGGCGGACACCACGCCGCCGGAGGCCGGCGTACGCGCCGACCGGGCGCCGGACGGTTCGGGATGGCACATCGAGGTGCGCTGCGTCCTGACGGAGGGTCGGCGGGCGCTGGACATCGCCCGACACGTCCACGACCGGGTGACAGACGCCCTCATCACCCACCTCGTCACCCACGCTGCCGCGGAGCCGGTCACCGTCGCGGTCACGGTGACCGGTATTGCCGCCTGGCACGACGTGGCATGAGCGGCGGCGCGGGCACAGGCCCGCGAACCGTCGCTTCTTCGTGCTCCCGTTCAACCCATAGCTCCGCATCGGTCCGCCGGGCCCCGACGAGGAGTACCTGGTGATTGCCATGAGTATTCCGTACACCAGCGATGAGCGTCGCGTCGTCGCTGGTGCGGCCGCTTCTGACTGGACATCACCTGGCTGGCGCGCAGGTCATGACCCCCGCAGGCTGTCCTTGCGGGAGCTGAAGGAGAAGCAGCGGGGTTCCGGCGCCGCTGATGGCGGCGGCTGTCGCGCTAGCCCCGTACTCCGGCGGGCCGGATGCTTTTGTGGAGCGGGCGTTCAGTAGGTGGGGCCGTAGGGGCTCCAGTGCCCGAGGAAGGGTTTCAGGTCGTCGGCCCGTGGGTTGGGAATGTCGGGCAGCCGGGGCGGTGTGTTCAGTGGGTCGAGGCGCTCCACGGTGGCTGCTGCCCAGCTGATCCATGCTTCGGCTTCGGTTCTGGTCTGCCCCGGTGACATGGCCTCGACTCGTGTGCGTACCGCGCTCACGTACTCGGTCAGTCGGGTGGCGTGGCGCCATGCCGTTTCCTGGGTTTCTAGGTGCCTCAGGCGGTACGCCTCCGCGTACCGGATGCGGGCCTGTTCCATGGCGGCTTCCCAGCGGATGCGCTTCTGGCGTGCCGCTTCGGCCTCGTCCTGGCGTCTGCGTTCGGCGGCTTCGCCGCGGAGGGTGACTTCCTGTGCGATCTCGGCGAGCTGCTCTTCAAGGGGACGGCCGGGTGTGTCGGCCCATTCGCTGGCCCGGTGTGGCTGGCCGCCGCTGATGATGAAGCGGAGGCGTTCGGCCGGGGTGTAATCAAAGCGGGGAATTCTGACCCAGGAGTGCTTCTTGGCGTCGGCGAGTTCCTTCTCGGTGGCGACGTGCTCGGCCCGGCCCTGCTCCTGGAGGACGACAAACCCCACTGTCTGGCCCTGTGCGGGGATGGTGAAGTGGGGATGTGCCCTGCGGCGGCGATGAGGTGGGGGTGCGAAGCCGGTCTGCCCGGCCGAGCAGGTGTGTCCTTCGGCCTCGGCGGCGGTGATCAGTGCTTGGATGAGCCGGAGAGCGCGTTCTTGGACGGGCTTGGTCAGGCCCAGCGGCTGGCGTTCGTTCTGCATGGCCCGCACCACGGTGTGCGGCCGAGTGAGCCGCGAGGGCACGGGGACGGTGTCGAGGACGGCAAGGCGCCAGGCAGGGATGTCGACGAGCTTGATCTCGTACCCGTCGCGGCACCAGTTTCCGTACAGCTCCTTCGTCTCCGGAACCCTTCCGGACCTGCGTGCGGCGGCGACGCGGGACGGCCACTTCTCCAAGTCGGGACCGCTGCCGCTCTTGACGATCCTGCCGCCGGCCTCCGCGAGCTCCTGCAACAGTTGCTCCGTGAACGTCACACGAGGCTGTGAGGGAGGGGCTGGCTTCCGCCCTGCGGCCGGAGTCGCCTGCGCTCGGGTGGACCGGGGTCGTGGAGCGGCGGCCTGAGTCTTCCGCTGATGTGATCCGCGGGGAGGGTACGTGCCGTGTGCCAGGTAGTGCCGGCCGGCGCTCGTCAGGGCGACGCTCCACTGCCCGGCCTTCCGGGAGACCGTCACCAGGCCCCGGTTGTGCAGTGCCTGGCAGGTGGTCTTGTAGGAGCTTGTGTTCCATACGCCTGCAGGGCACCCGGCTCCCACCCACTGCAACACCGAGAGCTGCCGCTCATTGACCCGCCGTTCCAACGGCCCGCCTTCGACTCGAAGTGACGTACGACGGCGGCATGGTGCCAGTTCTGTTCGTCTCGGCGACGGGCGGTTCAAGTCAATTCGCTCGAACGAGCGGGCCGACGTGGCTGGAAGCCGGTTAGACGGAGAACAGTAGGCAGGTGCTGTTCTGCGGCGGGGGTCTGACTCCTGAGATCTCTGACCGAGGTGTCCTGATCACACTGTGTCGACTACCAGCCGGGGACAGTGCGTTGCTGGTCTCGGACTGAGCGGGCGTGTCTCGATAGGGGCCTGCCGGACAGGCGTCATCACGATTCTGACCGTCCGCACGGCCCGGTGCCAGCATCGCGATAAGCCGTCGGCCTGAAAGGGAACGAGCATGACCGGCCCGTCCACCGCTTCGCGTCCTCGCCGGCGCCGACCGGCGAGGGAGGTGGTCCTGGGAGTGGACACGCACCGGGATGCCCATGTGGCCGCTGTGCTTTCCCTGGTGGGGGACGTGATCGGCACCGCGGAGTTCCCGGCCACCGCGGCTGGATACCGAGACCTGCTGGGGTGGGCCAGGGCGTCGGGTACGGTGCGCCGGGCCGGAGTGGAGGGCACCGGTTCCTTCGGGGCCGCCCTGTCCCGCTACCTGCTGGCCCAGGGCGTGGACGTCTTCGATGTCAATCGATTCGACCGGGCCGACCGCCGTCGACGCGGCAAGTCCGACCCCCTCGATGCCGAAAACGCAGCCCGGGCCGTGCTGAGCGGGCGGGCGCGCGCCCAGGCCAAGACAGGCGACGGACCGGTGGAGATCGCCCGGATGTACAAACTGGCCAAGGACTCGGCGGTCAAGGCCCGCACCCAGGCGATCAACCAGCTCAAGGCCGTCCTCATCCGTGCCGATCCGCAACTGAGAGAGGAACTGGCCGGGCTGGGCAACGCAGAGCTCTTCCGCACCTGCGCAGGGCTCGTCGACGACAGCCTGAACCACGAGGCCGACGAGGGGGCGGTGCTCCACGCCACCCACATCACCCTGTGTCTGCTGGCCCGGCGCATCAGGCAGCTCAGCGAAGAGGTCCAGGACCTGGAAGGCCGCCTGACCCGGCTGGTGGAGCGCCACGCTCCGCAGCTGCTCGAGGTGGTGGGCATCGGTCCGGACACGGCCGTCACTTTGCTGATCACGATCGGGGACAACCCGGAACGTCTGGGCAGTGAGGCGTCCTTCGCGGCGCTGTGCGGTGTCAGCCCCGTCGAGCGTTCCTCGGGCAGTCGGCAGTACCGTCGCCTCAACCGCGGCGGTGACCGGCAAGCGAACGCTGCCCTGCACCGGATCGTGCAGACTCGCCTGCGCGTCGACCCGCGCACCCAGGACTACTACGAACGCCGCAGCAAGGAGGGCAAGACGCGGCGCGAGATAGTCCGAACCCTCAAGCGCTACGCGGCCAGGGAGGTCTTCCACCTGGTCAGACCAGTGCAGTCGCAACCTCCGTTATAGGGGCAGTCGTGAGACGTGAGAGGGTCTGGGGCGTGAGTGAGACACCCCCGAACACCCTGCAATACCGCTTTGACGGGCCAGAAGACGCTCCGGTCCTGATCTTGGGTCCCTCACTGGGTACCACATGGCACATGTGGGACCGCCAGGTGCCGGAGTTGACCGAGCAGTGGCGGATCCTGCGGTTCGACCTGCCCGGGCACGGCGGGGCCCCCGCCCACCCGGCCGGTTCCGTCGCCCAGCTGACCACCCGGCTGCTGGCCACGCTGGACTCGCTCGGCGTGCAGCGGTTCGGCTACGCGGGCTGCGCGCTGAGCGGCGCGATCGGCATCGAGCTGGCCCTGCGCCATCCCGAACGGCTCGCCTCGCTGGCGCTGGTCGCGGCCTCACCGCGGTTCGGGACCGCCGACGAGTTCCGCCAGCGCGGGGTCGTCGTACGGACGAACGGGCTGGACCCGATCGCGCGGACCGCGCCCGACCGCTGGTTCACCGGCGGGTTCGCCGCGGCCCAGCCCGCGATCACCGAATGGGCCGTCCAGATGGTCCGCACCACCGACCCGGGCTGCTACATAGCCGCCTGCGAGGCGCTCGCCGCCTTCGACATACGGGCCGAACTGGGCCGGGTCGGCGTGCCGACGCTCGTGCTCGTCGGCTCCGACGACCAGGTCACCGGGCCCGCCGAGGCCCGAACGCTGGTCGCCGGCATCCCGGACGCCCGGCTCGCGGTCGTCCCCGGCGCCTCCCACCTGGTCCCGGTCGAGCAGCCGGCGGCCGTCACCGACCTGCTGGTGCACCACTTCTCCACCGCCTGGCAGCAGCCCTACGAGACCGGCCAGACGCTCCTGCCGACGCCGTCGGCCCTCCCGGCCCCGGCGGCGGCGCCGGCGGCCGTGCCGGTCGCCGAGATAGCGCCGGCCGCCGCACCCGCCCAGCCGGCCCCGCGGCCCGACCGCTACGAGACCGGGCTCAAGATCCGCCGGGAGGTGCTGGGCGACGCGCACGTGGACCGGGCGCTGGCGCAGGCCGACGGGTTCTCCGGGGACTTCGAGGACTTCGTCACCCGCTACGCCTGGGGCGAGATCTGGGACCGGCCCGGCCTGGACCGCCGCACCCGCAGCTGCGTCTCGCTGGCCGCGCTGGCCGCGGGCGGTCATCCGGAGGAACTGGCCTCCCACACCCGGGCGGCCCTGCGCAACGGGCTCACCCCGGACGAGATAAAGGAAGTGCTGATGCAGACGGCCGTGTACTGCGGGGTGCCGGCCGCGGGCCGTGCGTTCCGGGTGGCCCGGCAGGTCATCCAGGAGGAGACCACGCCCGCCGAGTGAGCCGCGCGCCGCCGGGCCCGGCCGGCCGCCGGGTTCGGCAGGATGGTGACCCATGAGGCTCACGAAGAAGTCCCACGCCTGCGTCCGTCTCGAGAAGGACGGACAGACGCTCGTCATCGATCCGGGAGGCTTCAGCGAGGAGGACGCGGCGCTCGGCGCGGACGCCGTCCTGATCACGCACGAGCACCCGGACCACTTCGACGAGTTCCGGCTGCGCGCCGCCATGGAGAACAACCCGGCCGCCCAGATCTGGACACTGAAGTCCGTCGCCGACCAGATCTCGGCGGCGTTCCCGGGCCGGGTGCACACCGTCGGCCACGGTGACACCTTCACCGCGGCCGGCTTCGACGTACGGGTCCACGGCGAGCTGCACGCGGTGATCCACCCGGACCTCCCGCGCATCACCAACGTCGGTTACCTGATCGACGGCGGCAGGGTCTTCCACCCCGGCGACGCCCTCACCGTGCCCGGCACGCCGGTGGAGACGCTGATGCTCCCCGTGATGGCCCCGTGGAACAAGATCTCCGAGGTGATCGACTACGTCCGCGAGGTGCGGCCGCAGCGTTCCTACGACGTCCACGACGCCCTGCTCACCGATCTCGCCCGCCCGATCTACGACCGCCAGATCGGCGCCCTCGGCGGCACGGACCACCAGCGGCTGGCACCGGGGGGCTCGACCGAGATCTGAGTCCGTTGTCAGAGGCGCCGGGTAGGTTGTGAGGCATGCGCATCGCTACCTGGAACGTGAACTCGATCACCGCCCGCCTTCCGAGACTGCTGGCCTGGCTGGAGAGCAGCGGCACCGATGTGCTCTGCCTGCAGGAGGCCAAGGTCGCCGAGGACCAGTTCCCGTCCGACCAGCTGCGCGAGCTGGGCTACGAGTCGGCGGTCCACGCGACCGGCCGGTGGAACGGCGTGGCGGTGCTCTCCCGCGTGGGCATCGAGGACGTGGTCAAGGGCCTGCCCGGCGACCCGGGCTTCGACGGCGTGGAAGAGCCGCGCGCGATCTCGGCGACCTGCGGCCCGGTCCGCGTCTGGTCGGTGTACGTCCCCAACGGCCGCGAGGTGGAGCACCCCCACTACGCGTACAAGCTCCAGTGGTTCGAGGCCCTCAAGGCAGCCGTGTACGGCGACGCACAGGGCAGCCGGCCCTTCGCGGTCATGGGTGACTACAACGTGGCGCCGACCGACGACGACGTCTACGACGTGGCCGCCTTCGAGGGCCTCACCCACGTCACCCCCGCCGAGCGCGCCGCCCTCGCCTCCCTGCGCGAGGCGGGCCTCAAGGACGTGGTGCCCCGCCCCCTGAAGTACGACCACCCGTTCACGTACTGGGACTACCGCCAGCTCTGCTTCCCGAAGAACCGCGGCATGCGCATCGACCTGGTGTACGGCAACGGACCGTTCGCGGGGGCCGTCAAGGACGCCTACGTCGACCGCGAGGAGCGCAAGGGCAAGGGTGCCTCCGATCACGCCCCGGTGGTGGTCGACCTCGACGTCTGATGCCACGCTGGGTCCATGAACCTTCCGTTCCTGGGCCACCGGCACAAGAAGAACGGTGACGCGGCACCTCCCGCCGACCCCGAGGCGGTCGCCGCGCTGCTCTCCGAGTGCGAACTGCTCCGCTCGCAGGCGGCCCGGGCGGGCGTCCGCCTCGACGACACCCCGGCCTCCCTGGAGGCGTTGGACCAGCTCGTCCCGCGCTGGCGCGACGACGCCGAGACCCTGCCCTGGCTGGGCAACGACGCGGGGCTGTACCTGGGCACGGTCGTGGTGCGTACCGTGCCCGGTGCCGTCTGGCGGATCCGCCCCGACGGCGAGCCCGTCGTACGGCTGGCCTCCGGCCGTGAGGTGGAGGTCGCGGGCGCGGGGCAGGACTGGGCCGCGAGCGGTGTCCCCGAGCTGTCCCAGCTGTACGCGGAGATCGCCGAGACCTGAGCATGCGCCTCGGTGAGCGTAAGGTCCACGTAAATACGGCTAATGCCCGAAAAGTGCGTGTCGTCCCTCAACTGTGCTGCCGCCGGATAGTTTGCGGCAACCACGACACGGCTGAGAGCGACCAGCCCGCGCGGCGAACGCGCCGAAGCCGCCCGGGGCTGCGTTCCGGCATCACCACCGTGCCCACGGGGCAGGGCGAGGCGGCCCGCAGCCCCGGTACGACCTTCGCGATCGCGGGCACGCCCGCCCTCCGTGCCGGCCGGCGTCATCAGCCAGTTGGCCGTCGTCCTGAAGGACACCTCCCTCGGTTGTCCCCTCACCCACGAGGAGTTCGTCCATGCCGGGAAGCTCATCGCCTCCAACCTCGACTACGATTTGCCGTTCATCCCCGTGGTGATGGTGATCTCGCCGATCCGCGTCGGGATGTGCATGCTGCTGCCGCTGCCGGGTGGGGAGCCCCCCATGGCCCCGAAACCGTAGGGGCGGCGGTTCAACGGGCCAGGCTCGTCCGGCGGCAGCCGGAGATCACTGCTCGCCGAGCGGGACGGACACGTACGACGGGTCGTCCGAGGGCGAGGAGAAGGTCAGCTGCGCGCCGGACGGGTTGTGCTCGGCGTAGAGCGGGTCGACCGTGTCGACGACCAGCGCGAGGTGGTGCCCGGCGGGCACGTCGTAGGCCGTGGAGAACAGGTCCAGGTCGACGCCGAACGGCTCGCCGGGCGTCCGCCCGTGCCAGGTGTACGGCGCGTTCGTGACCAGCTTGCCGATCCCGAGCGGACCGACGTCGTACAGGTAGGCGATGAGGGTGCCGCTCTCCGCGGTCGGGGTCAGCGTGGTGTGCAGGGCGGCCGTGCCGCGTATCTGCTGGGCGCTGCCGTAGCGCTCCGACTGCCACACGGCCGCCCAGCGGCGCGGCAGCAGCGGTATCGCGGCCATCGGCGGCAGTTGGGCGACCTGGTCGAGGATGCTGGAGAGGAAGACGATCCCGCCGTCCGCGCCGGAGTCGACGTTCGCGTGGATGGTGCTGGAGCCGGGAAGCGCGAACTTCCGCCGCGTGGCCTCGACCGACTTCCAGTCCGGGTAGCCCTCGTATCCCCCCGCGCTACGGGACTTCAGCTGGACCGGCTGCTCACGGTCGATGCCGTTGTCAACTCCCTTGAGGTAGTGGTCGAACCAGCGCCAGGTGTCCTTCCAGACGTCGTTGGGCAGCCCGAACAGGCCGGGCAGTTCGGCGGTCGCGTGGTCGCCGGGCCGCAGCTCGAGCCGCTTGGGCACGGTCAGCTTCTCGTAGAAGCGGGCGTACTGGTTCACCGGGAAGACCGTGTCGCCCCAGGCGTTGGCGAGCATCACGGCCGCGCCGTTCCTGTTCAGCTGGTCGACGTAGGTCGCGGCGGAACGCTTGCGCCCCCAGTCGATCATCTCCTGCTCCTTCGACAGGTTCGAGGAGTACAGGTTGTCGAAGATCTCCCTCACTTCCGGGCTCTCGCGGCCGGTCAGCGTGGCCGTGCCGTCGAGTACGGCGGCCGCCTGCACGTGCTGGGTGCGGCCCGAGTAGATGGAGTCGATCAGGTCCGCCCAGCCGCTGAGCGAGGCAACGGCCTTGATGCGCTTGTCGTGCGCGGCGGCGAGCAGGCTGATCCCGGCGCCGTACGACACCCCGGCCATGCCCACGTGCTGCGGGTCGGCCGGCGTGTTCGCGAGGGCCCAGTCGATGACCTTGGAGGCGTCCGCCACGTCCGGCGGACCGGCCACTTCTATCTGACCGCCGGACTGCCAGAATCCGCGCACGTTGTAGGTGAGCACCACATAGCCGGCGTCGGCGAGCCGCTGCGCCTGGGCGAGGTACTCCACCTGCGGGAAGGACCAGCTCGTGGGCAGCACGAGGAGCGGGTAGCGGTGTGCGCCGTCGGCGCCGGCGGGGGTGACGACGTTTCCCTTCAGCACGGTGCCGCCGTCGCCCGTGATGTCCACGAAACGGACGGACGGGGCGGTGGCCTCGGCGGCGGGCGCCAGACCGACGACGGTACCGGCGATCAGCGCTGCCGAGACGGCTCCGGCGGCGGCGCTGCGCAGCGTGGTGCGACCGTGTCCCATGGGTCACTCCTTCACTTGTCAACAGAGCAAAGTGACCCGACGGTAACCGTCCGCCCGTACCGTAAGTAACCCGTCAGTAAGTTACGTGCCAGTAAAGTTTGTTGACGTGTTACCCACCGGCGGCGGCAGCGGGTTCCGGCAGAGGCGTCCGCGCCGCCCGCGTCACGTCCGCCACGAGCTCGACCACATCCGGGCCGTACGCCTGGGAGTTGACCACCTTCAGCAGCAGCACGAAGGAACCGGTGCCGTACTTGCGGTGCAAACGCTCGTGGTGGCGGGCGAGATAGCGGGTCGCCGCCTGGTTGGTGACGGCGCGCTGGCCGCAGAAGAGGAACACCGGGCGGGAGTCCTCCCGGCCGTCCGCGGTGAGCCGGGCGAGCAGGACGTACTCGCTGCGGCCGCGCTCCATGAGGTGGTCCTCCCCGCCGATCCGCAGGGCGCCCTGCTCCGGACCGGCGTCGGTCTCCACGTTCATCCGCACACCCGGCAGCAGGGAGGAGAGGTGGGCGCCCATCCGGCGGTTCGAGTAGGGCCCGCCGACGCAGAACTCCGTGCGCTCGCCGAAGCCCTCCTGGATGGCGTCGTGCGCCACGACCTGGACGTGCGCGTTGCAGTCCTTGACGAGGGCGGAGAGTTCCAGCAGGGCGAACACGTCGTACCGCTTCACCGAAAGCTCCGGTCCGCCCGCCGCGCGGTTGACCACGAGCAGCGACTCCGAGTGGTCCGGCATCCCGAAGAACGCCTGCTTGCGGCGCAGCTTGCGCCGCCACAGGTACGTACGGGCGAGCCAGCCCAGCGAGGCCGAGATCCCGGTCGCCACCAGGCCCAGGACGATGTTGCGCACGTCGTCGTTCATGGCCGCGCATGGTAGCGGTCCCCGGGCGGCGGCTACGTACCGGTGTTCGACGTGTGACGTTCGTGTGGCAGGGCACCGAGGCGTACTGTCGGTACTGGACCGATCTGGTTACGCTGCGCGGACTGTCCCTACGGGAGGTACGCATGGGTCGCCCAGGTACGCGGAAACTGGCGGTTCTGGCGGTCTCGGCCGCCGTGGTGTCGGTGGGGGCGACGGCGCCACCAGCCCCCGCAACGAGCCGGACGGCCGGCAAGGTTCCCGTGGCGGTCGGCTACGGCGGCGCCGTCTCGAGCGTGGACGCGGACGCGTCCGCCGCCGGCATAGAGGTGCTCAGACGCGGCGGCAACGCGGTCGACGCGGCCGTCGCCACCGCCGCCGCGCTCGGCGTCACCGAGCCCTACTCGGCCGGCGTCGGCGGAGGCGGCTACTTCGTCTACTACGACGCCAGAACCCGCACGGTGCACACCATCGACGGCCGTGAGACGGCGCCGCAGAGCGCTGACTCCGACCTCTTCGTCGAGAACGGCAAGCCGCTCGCGTTCGCCGACGCCGTCAGCAGCGGCCTGAGCGTCGGCACCCCGGGCACGCCGGCCACCTGGCAGAAGGCGCTGGACGAGTGGGGCAGCGAAAAGCTCGCCACCGTCCTGAGGCCGGCCGAGCGGATCGCCCGGGACGGCTTCACGGTGGACGACACCTTCCGCTCGCAGACCGCGTCCAACGAGACCCGGTTCCGCTACTTCCCCGACACCGCGAAGCTGTTCCTGCCGGACGGAAAGCTCCCTGTCGTCGGCTCCACCCTGAAGAACCCCGAACTCGCCCGCACCTACGAGGAGCTGGGCCGTGAGGGCGTCGGGGCCGTCTACCGCGGAGACATCGGCGACGACATCGTCAAGACGGTCGAACACCCGCCCGTGGACCCCGCCTCCGGCTGGAACGCCCGCCCCGGCAAGCTCGCCGAGAAGGACCTCGCCGTCTACCGCGCCAGGCTCCAGGCGCCCACCAGGACGTCGTACCGCGGTCTGGACGTGTACTCCATCGCGCCCTCCTCCTCAGGCGGTACGACGGTCGGTGAGGCCCTCAACATCCTGGAGAACACCGACCTTTCGAAGGCGAGCGAGGCGCAGTACCTGCACCACTACATCGAGGCCAGCCGGATCGCCTTCGCCGACCGCGGACGCTGGGTCGGCGACCCCGCCTACGAGGACGTGCCGACCAGGCAGCTGCTGTCGCAGAAGTACGCCGACTCGCGCGCCTGCCTGATCAAGGACGACGCGGTCCTCACCAGCCCGCTGGCCCCCGGCGACCCGCGCCGCCCCGCGGCCTGTGGAAAGGGCGGTACGGCGGCCCCGACGACGTACGAGGGCCAGAACACCACGCATCTGACCGTGGCCGACAGGTGGGGCAACGTCGTCGCCTACACGCTCACCATCGAGCAGACCGGCGGCAGCGGCATCACCGTGCCCGGCCGGGGTTTCCTGCTCAACAACGAGCTGACCGACTTCTCCTTCACCCCGGCCAACCCGGCCGTGCACGACCCGAACCTGCCCGGGCCGGGCAAGCGGCCCCGTTCGTCGATCTCCCCGACGATCGTCCTGGACCGTCAGGGCAGGCCCGTGGTGGCGCTCGGTTCACCCGGTGGCGCCACCAGCATCACCACCGTGCTGCAGACCCTCACGGAGTTCCTCGACCGGCATCTGCCGCTGGTCGACGCCATCGCGGCACCGCGCGCCAGCCAGCGCAACGCGGCCAGGACGGAACTCGAACCGGCCCTCTACAACAGCGACCTGAGAGGGCGGCTGGAGGCCATCGGGCACTCCTTCTCGCTCAACCCCGAGATCGGCGCGGCCACCGGCGTGCAGCGGCTGCCGGACGGGAAGTGGCTGGCCGCCGCCGAGAAGGTGCGACGCGGCGGCGGCTCGGCGATGGTGGTGGATCCGGCGCCGTAGGCCGTCACAACTCGGGTGCGGGCGGCCGGCCTTCCTCGGTGCGGAAGTCCAGCCGTCCGTCCCGGGTGTCCACCGTGACCCGGCTGCCCTCGGAGATCGTGCCGTTCAGCAGCAGCCGGGACAGCTGGTTGTCCACCTCCCGCTGGATGGTGCGGCGCAGCGGCCGGGCGCCGTACTCCGGCTGATAGCCGCGCTCGGCGAGCCAGTCGACGGCCGAGGGCGTGAACTCGACCGTGACGCCCTGGCCGTCCAGCAGCCGTCGGGTGCCCTCCAGCAACAGGTTGGTGATCTGCCGCAGTTGCTCACTCGTCAGCTGGCGGAAGACCACGATCTCGTCGATGCGGTTGAGGAACTCCGGCCGGAAGTGCTCGCGCAGCGGCCGCAGGATCTGCTCGCGCCGCGCCTCCTCGTCCGCTTCCGCGCCACCCGGCCCGAACCCGATCCCGGCACCGCGCCGGGTGATCGCCTCGGAGCCGAGGTTGCTGGTCATCACGATGACCGTGTTGGTGAAGTCCACCGTCCGGCCCTGGGAGTCGGTCAGCCGGCCGTCGTCCAGGACCTGGAGCAGGATGTTGAAGACGTCGGGGTGCGCCTTCTCCACCTCGTCGAGGAGGAGCAGCGAGTACGGATGCCGGCGCACCACCTCGGTGAGCTGACCGGCCTCCTCGTGCCCGACGTACCCGGGCGGCGCGCCGACCAGCCGGGAGACGGTGTGCCGCTCCTGGTACTCGCTCATGTCGAGGCGCACCATGCGGTCCTCGCTGCCGAACAGCGCCTCCGCGAGCGCCCGGGCCAGCTCGGTCTTGCCGACGCCGGTCGGGCCGAGGAAGAGGAAGCTGCCGATCGGCCGGTGGGGACTCGCGAGCCCGGCGCGGGAGCGCAGCACGGCCTCGGCCACCACGCCGACGGCCCTCTCCTGCCCGACGACCCGCTGGTGCAGGTGCTCCTCCAGGCCGAGCAGCCGTTCCTTCTCCTCCTGGGTCAGACGGCTGACCGGGATACCGGTCTGCCGGGACACCACCTCGGCGATGGCCTCCGCCGTCACCTCCAGGTCCAGCCCCTCGTCGGCCTTCTCGTCGCCGCTCGCCTCCGCGATCCGCTGCTTGAGCTCGCCGATCCGGTCGCGCAGTTGCTTGGCCTGCTCGTAGTCCTCGTCGGCGACCGCCTGGTCCTTGTCCCGGACCAGCTGCTCCACCTCGCGCTCCATGGCCCGCACGTCGGTGCCCTTGGTCCGCGCGCCGAGCCGTACCCGGGCGCCCGCCTGGTCGATCAGGTCGATGGCCTTGTCCGGCAGCCGCCGGTCGGTCAGATACCGGTCCGACAGCTCCACGGCGGCCACCAGCGCCTCGTCGGTGTAGCGGATCTGGTGGTGGGCCTCGTACCGGTCGCGCAGCCCGCGCAGGATCTCGACGGTGTCCTCGACCGTCGGCTCGGGCACCAGGATCGGCTGGAACCGGCGGGCCAGCGCCGCGTCCTTCTCGATCCGGCGGAACTCCTCCAGCGTGGTCGCGCCCACGATGTGCAGCTCACCGCGGGCCAGGGCGGGCTTGAGGATGTTGCCGGCGTCCATCGCGCCGCCCTCGCCGCCGGAGCCCGCGCCCACGACGGTGTGCAGCTCGTCGATGAACACGATCAGCCGGTCGGAGTGGGAGCGGATCTCCTCCACGATGTTGTTCAGGCGCTCCTCGAAGTCGCCCCGGTAGCGGGTGCCCGCCACGACCCCGGTCAGGTCCAGGGCGACGACGCGGCGGTCCGCCAGCACGTCCGGCACGTCCCCGTCGGTGATCCGCTGGGCCAGGCCCTCCACGATGGCGGTCTTGCCGACCCCCGCGTCCCCGATGAGCACCGGGTTGTTCTTCCCGCGCCGGGACAGCACCTCGATGGTCTGCTCGATCTCCGTGTCCCGGCCGATCACCGGGTCGACCCGGCCCTGCCGGGCCAGGTCCGTCAGGTCGCGGCCGTACTTGTCCAGGGTCGGCGTGCCGGTGGGCCGCGGCCGCTGGCGCTCCGGACGGACCTGGACGGTCTCCGGTGCCTCGGGCGGCACGGCGCCCGCCGAGAAGCGCGCCGCGTGCAGGATGTGCCCGGCCGCCGAGTCCGGGTTCGAGGCGAGCGCGCTGAGCACGTGCTCCGGGCCGATGTACCCGGCGCCGCTCGACCGTGCCATGTCGTGCGCGTCCAGCAGGGCCCGCTTCACGGCCGGGGTCAGCGACAGCGAGGTCGGCGGCGGTGCCTCGCCCGGCGGGTGCTGGGCCGGGCCCGCCCGGTCGTCGATCTCGGTCGCGAGCGAGTCGGGATCCGCGCCCGCCCGGCTCAGCAGGCTCCGGGTGGGCTCGGTGGCCACGGCCGCCCGCAGCAGGTGCTGGGTGTCCAGGTCCCGGCTGCCGTGCTCGACGGCGTACACGGCGGCCCCTCTGACCAGCTCACGGGCCGGCTGGCTGAGCAGGCGGCCGATGTCGATGTGGCGTGGCCCTTGCGCTCCGCTCGGGGGGCCGCCGAAAAAGCGGGCCATGAATTCGCCGAAGGGGTCAGGAGGGTAGCCGTTGGTCATGGCGTTGCGCTTCCTTCGCTGACGACTGGCTGCGCCGGGTAACCGGGTCGGGGTCGTTCATGCCCACGATGACACGATCTGTGGGGGTGGGCATGTTCGCCCAGGGGGCCTTCCGCCGGCCGGCGGCCGCGGCTGCGACGTGGTCGCTCCCGCCCACGCGGCGGAGCCGCCCGTCGGCACGGCCCGGCGTCCCCGCCTCAGCTGCCCTGACGCCGCTCGGTCAGCACCCTCGGTCCGCTGTCCGTGATCGCCACCGTGTGCTCCGTGTGTGCGGCGCGGGAGCCGTCGGCCGTGCGCAGGGTCCAGCCGTCGGGTGCCTCGTAGTAGCCGTCCTTGCCGCTCTCGACGAGCATCGGCTCGATGGCGAGGACCATGCCCGGGCGCAACGGCAGCCCTCGCCCCGGGCGGCCCTCGTTGGGGACGTCGGGGTCCTCGTGCATGCGGCGGCCCACGCCGTGCCCGCCGAAGCCGTGCGGGATGCCGTAGCCGGCCGTGCGGCAGACGCGGCCGACGGCGTGCGCGATGTCGCCGATGCGGTTGCCGGCGACGGCGGCCTCGATGCCCGCCGCCAGGGCGCGCTCGGCCGTCTCGATCAGCCGCAGGTCCGCCGGGCGCGGGCGGCCCACCGTGAAGCTGAGCGCGGAGTCGCCGACCCAGCCGTCCAGCTCGGCACCGCAGTCGACGGAGACCAGGTCGCCGTCGCGGAGCCGGTACCGGGTGGGGATGCCGTGCACGATCGCGTCGTTGACCGAGGCGCAGATCACCGCCGGGAAGGGGGTCGGGGCGAAGGAGGGGCGGTAGCCGAGGAACGGCGAGGACGCCCCCGCCTCGCCCAGCACCTCCCGCGCCACCTCGTCCAGCTCCAGCAGGCTGACGCCCACGTCCGCGGCGCGCCGTACGGCCGTGAGGGCTCGCGCGACGACCTGGCCGGCCGCGTGCATGGCGTCGATCGATGTGTCCGTCTTCAGCTCCACCATGCCAATTACTATACCGGTATTTTAATGGGCGGGATGGTGGGACTCGGTATTAGAATGGGTGCATGGTGCGCACCCCTCTCACCCCCGAAGAGCGCGAACGCGGCGAGCGGCTCGGGCAGTTGCTGCGCGAGGCGCGGGGCGGCCGGAGCATGGCCGAGGTCGCCGCGCAGGCGGGCGTGTCCGCGGAGACGCTCCGCAAGATCGAGACGGGGCGGGCGCCCACGCCCGCCTTCTTCACCGTGGCCGCCCTCGCCCGGGTCCTCGGGCTGTCGATGGACGAGCTGGTCACGCGGTGCGCGCTCGTGGCCGCGTGAGGCGCCGGGTCCGCGCAACGGCTCCGAGCCCGCGATGAGGTGTCCGCGCACTGCCGGAAAACTCTGCGTAGCAGTGCCGTAACACGACTCGTGTTGCCTACCCACCGAAAGTGCCGGCGGTCGGGCGGGAGCTGAGCGATGGTCGTGGATCGACTCCCCAGTGGGGTACGGGAGTTCGCGAGCTACCTGGACGGCCTGCTGGCGCGCCTGGACCAGGGCGGGGGCTGGAGCGGGGTCTTCTGGCAGCGCGACCCCGACGGCATGCGGGCCTGCCTGGACGGGAGCGAGGTGCCGCCGTGGGACGTGGTGGAGGCGCTGCTGGATGACTTCGCCGAGGCGTACGGCCCCGCGGCCGCCGCGGCCGAGCGGGAGCGCGCCCGCGCCCTGCACGGGGCCGCGCTGACGGCGTACGACGCCCACCCGGGCGCGCGTGACAGCCTGCTCGACCGCCTCGACGTCATGCTCCGCGAACAGCGTTACGCCGCCGAGCGCCAGACCGAACTGACCCGCCTGCTGTCCGCCCCGGCCTCCGCCGAAGAGGCCGCCTCCCTGCGCCTCGACCTCGCCTGGGCCCGGGACGACCACGCCCGCGCCACCGCGAGGTGCACGGAACTCCACGCCCGCTTGTCCGAGTTGGACCGCCGGGGCATGACACACGCCGACGACAGCGAGCAGAGGCGCCCAGCCGGGCCCGCTGCCGTCCACACCGCCCCGCACGGTTCCGGGCTCCGTCCCGCCGGTCCCGGCTCCGGCACCGCTCCGAGCGGCGCAGCGTCCGTCGGCGGTGAGCGGCCCCGCCCCGCCGGCCCTGCGGCGAGTCACACCGTCCCGGACCAGGGTTCCCTGCCTGCGGAGGCCTCCGGCCCTGCCCCGGGTGCCGGCTTCCCGGCGGGTCCTGCCGTCCCGGGCCAGGGTTCCCCGCGTGCGGAGGCCTCCGGCCCTGCCCCGGGTGCCGGCTTCCCGGCGGGTCCCTCCGTCCCGGACCAAGGCTCCCGGGACGCGGATGCCGGCGGTCCTGCCCCGCGTGCCCGCGGCTCGCGCGAGGCCCCGTCTGCGGACGATTCCGCCGCCCCCGTGAGTCCTCCCCTCCTCCCGGGCCAGCCCTCCCCGGGCGTCGGCAGCTCGGCCCGGGCGCCGTATGCCGCCGGTTCCGGTCCGGCCCCGTACGCTCCCGCCCCGCCCCCGGCGGTTCCCGGGGCGGGTGCTTCCGGGGCAGCCGCTTCCCCTGATCCCGCCAAGCCCCGTAAGCGCCGCCGGGGGAGCGCCCGGTTCGCCGGGATGGCGGACGACGGGGGTGGTGCCCCGGACGCCGTCGAGCGGGCGCCGCTGCCCGTCATGCCGGAGGCACCCGCGCGCCGGGTGCCGCGCGGGGCCCGCTTCGCCGGGGTCGTGGAGGCCGGTGCTGCGGAGCCCGTCGGGGACGCACCGGTGGACGTCGAGGCGGCCGCGGCGGTCGCCGGGGTCGTGCGGCGGCTGGCGCAGCTGCGGGCCGAAGGGCGCAGCGGCGAGGCCCATGTGCTGCTCGCCGAGGTCGCCCAGTGGCCCGCCGGCCGGTTCCCGCCGCTCGCGGAGGCGCTGGACCGCGCCGGGCTCGCCGCCGACCGGGCGACGCTGCTGTGGGAGGCCGCCTCGCTGCCCGCGGAGCGGCTGGTCGCCGCCGCCGACGCGCTGGCCACTGCCGGACGGGACGCCGACGGGCGGCAGTTGCTGCGCCAGGGCGTGGCCCGCCCGCCGGAGCAGATCGGCGCGGCCGTGCTGCGGCTGGAGGAGGAGGGGCGCCGGCGGGATGCGGAAGCCTTACTGGACGCGTGCGTGCGGGTCCGTACCGCCGAGGAGGTCGCCCGCAGCGCCGCACCCGATCCGCGCCGGCTCGTACCGCTGATGCTCCGCGCGGCCCAGGCCGTGTCCGACGAGCGCCACTGGGACATCGTCCACGCGCTGCGGGTGGCCGGGCACACACCGTGACCGGACCTGGGGTTGTCGTCCCGGTCTGTCCTGCTTCGCTCACCCACAGGAGTGTGAAACATGATCGACTCCGCGGGTTGACGACGATGGTCTTGGCAAGGACCTCCGGGAGGCTTACTTTCGTCCCTCTACGACCTGCTCTACGGGCGTAGAGGCTCTGACGGTCGCGTCGAAGGGGCAGCTCATGACCAACGTCCTACGAGCCGCACTGGTCCAGGCCACCTGGACCGGCGACACCGAGTCCATGGTGGCGAAACACGAGGAGCACGCCCGCGAGGCCGCCCGGCGGGGCGTCGGCGTCATCGGGTTCCAGGAGGTCTTCAACTCCCCGTACTTCTGCCAGGTCCAGGAGCCGGAGCACTACCGCTGGGCCGAGCCGGTCCCCGACGGGCCGACCGTCCGCCGGATGCAGGACCTTGCCCGCGAGACCGGCATGGTGATCGTCGTACCGGTCTTCGAGGTCGAGCAGTCCGGCTTCTACTACAACACCGCCGCCGTGATCGACGCCGACGGCACCTACCTCGGCAAGTACCGCAAGCACCACATCCCGCAGGTCAAGGGCTTCTGGGAGAAGTACTACTTCAAGCCCGGCAACCTGGGCTGGCCCGTCTTCGACACCGCCGTCGGGAAGGTCGGCGTCTACATCTGCTACGACCGCCACTTCCCGGAGGGATGGCGTCAACTCGGCCTGAACGGCGCCCAGTTGGTTTACAACCCGTCCGCCACCCACCGGGGTCTGTCCGCCCATCTGTGGCAGCTGGAGCAGCCCGCGGCGGCCGTGGCCAACGCGTACTTCATCGCCGCCATCAACCGGGTCGGCCAGGAGGAGTACGGCGACAACGACTTCTACGGGACCAGTTACTTCGTCGATCCGCGCGGGCAGTTCGTCGGCGAGGTCGCGAGCGACAAGTCCGAGGAACTCCTCGTCCGTGACCTCGACTTCGACCTCATCGAGGAAGTGCGGCAGCAGTGGGCCTTCTACCGCGACCGCCGCCCCGACGCCTACGAAGGACTGGTGCAGCCGTGAACGACCTCTACTCCCGCCACCGCCAGGTCCTCCCCGACTGGCTCGCCCTCTACTACGACGAGCCGATCGAGATCACCCACGGCGAGGGCCGCCACGTGTGGGACTCCGCCGGCAACAAGTACCTGGACTTCTTCGGCGGCATCCTGACGACGATGACCGCGCACGCGCTGCCCGAGGTGACCAAGGCGGTCAGCGAGCAGGCCGGCCGGATCATCCACTCCTCGACCCTCTACCTCAACCGGCCGATGGTCGAGCTCGCCGAGCGCATCGCCCAGGTGAGCGGCATCCCGGACGCCCGGGTGTTCTTCACCACCTCCGGCACCGAGGCCAACGACACCGCCCTGCTGCTCGCCACCACCCACCGGCGCAGCAACACGGTCCTGGCGATGCGCAACAGCTACCACGGCCGCTCCTTCAGCACGGTCGGCATCACCGGGAACCGCGGCTGGTCGCCGACCTCGCTGTCCCCGCTGCAGACCCTGTACGTCCACGGCGGGGTCCGCACCCGCGGCCCGTTCGCCGAGCTGGACGACCGGGCGTTCATCGACGCGTGCGTCGCCGACCTGAAGGACATCCTGGGGCACACCCGGCCCCCCGCCGCACTGATCGCCGAACCGATCCAGGGCGTCGGCGGCTTCACCTCCCCGCCCGACGGGCTCTACGCCGCCTTCCGCGAGGTCCTGAAGGAGCAGGACATCCTGTGGATCGCCGACGAGGTGCAGACCGGCTGGGGCCGCACCGGCGAGCACTTCTGGGGCTGGCAGGCGCACGCCCGCAGCGGCCCGCCGGACATCGTCACCTTCGCCAAGGGCATCGGCAACGGCATGTCCATCGGCGGAGTCGTCGCCCGCGCCGAGATCATGAACTGCCTGGACGCCAACAGCATCTCCACCTTCGGCGGCACCCAGCTCACCATGGCCGCAGGGCTCGCCAACCTGACGTATCTGCTGGAGCACGACCTGCAGGGCAACGCCCGCCGCGTCGGCGGCCTGCTCATCGAGCGGCTGCGCGCCGTCGCCGCCCAGCTGCCCGGTGTGCGCGAGGTGCGCGGGCGCGGCCTGATGATCGGCATCGAACTGGTCAGGCCCGGCACCGACGAGGCCGACCCGCAGGCGGCCGCCGCCGTGCTGGAGGCGGCCCGCGAGGGCGGCCTGCTCATCGGCAAGGGCGGCGGCCACAACACCAGCGCCCTGCGCGTCGCCCCGCCGCTGTCGCTCACGGTCGCCGAGGCCGAGGAGGGCGCGGCGATCCTGGAACGGGCTCTGAGGAGCGCCCATTAGAGAAGACCTGCCACCGAACCACGCACTAGAGAACGGGTGTACGGCCATGACCACCACCCTGGAGTCCCGGCACGGCTGGGAACCCGCCCTCTCCGTCCGCCAGGTGCTCACCCTGGAGCGGGTGCTCGCCGGGGAGCCCGAGGTGGTCGCCGGGGCCGGGCAGCTCGACCGGCCGGTGCGCTGGGTGCACGTCGCCGAGGCCGCCGACGTCGGCGTGATGCTCACCGGCGGCGAGATGGTGCTCACCACCGGCGTGCTCCTGGCCGGCGACGACGCCAAGCAGGCCGAGTACATCCAGTCCCTGCACCGGGCGGAGGCCTCCGCCGTCGTGCTCGGCCTCGGGCGGGCCTTCCCGGCCCCGCCCGAAGTGATGCGCCGGGCCGCCGAGCGGTGCGGACTGCCGATGGTCGTCCTGCACCGGCCCTTCCCGTTCGCCGAGCTCACCGAAGAGGTCCAGTCGCGGCTGGTGCGGCGGAAGTTCGCCGCCGTCAGCCTCTCGGAGACCGTACGGACCGAACTCACCGCCCTGATCACGGCCGGTGCCCCCCTGCAACGCCTGCTGGACGAGGTCGCCCGGCACAGCGGCTGCCCGGTCGTGGTCACCAACCTCGCCCACCGCGTCCTCGCCACGGCGGGGGAGCGGTCCGCGGTGGACGACGTGCTGCGCGACTGGGAGCGGATCGCCCGGCAGGCCTCCGCCCGCGCGGACGGCGGCTGGATCAGCGCCGAACTCGGGGGCCGCGGGGAGCGCTGGGGCCGGCTGCTGCTGTGCGGCTACCGGGGCGATGCCGCCACCGGGCGGCTGCTCGCCGACCGGGCCGCCGAGGCGCTGGTCCTGCACCGCATGCTCGGCGGGGGCTCCGCGCACTCCTGGGAGGAGGAGTCCGCGCAGAGCCTGCTCACCGACCTGGTCTCCGGTGCCGTACCGGCCGGCCGGCTGCTGCCCAGGGCCCGCGCGGCCGGGCTGCCCGTCAACCGGCGCACCTTCGTCCCGCTCGTCGTCCTGGACCGCCCCGCGGACGAACTCGACCGGGTGCTGCGGCTGCTGGGCCTGCCGGGGCTGGTCGCCGAACTCTTCGACGGCGCGGCCGCCGTGCTGCTCAGCCTCGCCCGCGACCAGGACGCCGAGATCCTCACCGCCCACTTCGCGGCCCGGCTGCGCGCCGGGGGACGGGCCGTGGTCACAGCCGCCGACCCGCGTACCGCCTGGGACGACGTGCCCGCCGGGCTGCGCGAGGCCCGGCATGTCGCCGACGCCGTCGCCGACTCCCGTGCCGCCCTCGACCTCCCGCCCGTCGTCCGCCTCAAGGACGTCCATCTGCGCGGACTGATCCGGCTGCTGCGCGACGACCCGCAGGTGCAGTCCTTCGCCGAGCGGGAGCTGGACGGCCTGCTGTACGAGGCCGAGCCGGAGCTGCTGAACGTCCTGCGGACGTATCTGGCCACCGGCCGCAACAAGTCCCGCACCGCCCAGCTCCACCATGTCTCCCGGCCCGCCCTCTACCGCCGCCTGGAGGCGATACAGGGCCGCCTCGGCGTCGACCTGGACGACTTCGAACAGGCGGCCTCCGTTCACATCGCGCTCCTCGCGCACGATGCGCAACAGCGGGGAAACCAACGACGACCTGGGAAAACGGCGGTGAAACATGGGATCGCGAACGCGTGACACGGTGGCACGCCACACGCCCGCAGACGTGACACGCTGCCCGTCGAACGTCCCTCGGCGGCTTTCTAGGCTCACGGCACACCGAGCTACCGGAGGTCCCGATGAGCCGAGTGATCCGTGCCGCCCTGTTCCAGACCGCGTGGACCGGCGACAAGGAATCCATGATCCAGGTCCACGAGCAGGCGGTCCGCGACGCGGCAGCGCAGGGCGCCCAAGTCCTGTGCTTCCAGGAGCTGTTCTACGGCCCCTACTTCTGCCAGGTCCAGGACAAGGCCTTCTACGAGTACGCCGAGCGGATCCCCGAGGGCCCGACCGTCCAGCGCTTCCAGTCCCTCGCCCGCGAGCTGGGCATCGTCCTGGTGCTGCCGATGTACGAGGAGGAACAGCCGGGAGTCCTCTACAACACCGCGGCCGTGATCGACGCGGACGGCTCCTACCTCGGCAAGTACCGCAAGACCCACATCCCCCAAGTGCGGGGCTTCTGGGAGAAGTTCTACTTCCGCCCGGGCAACAGCGGCTGGCCCGTCTTCGACACCGCCGCCGGGCGGATCGGCGTCTACATCTGCTACGACCGCCACTTCCCGGAGGGCTGGCGGGCACTGGGTCTCGCCGGCGCCGAGATCGTCTTCAACCCCTCGGCCACCTCGCGCGGCCTGTCCCGCTACCTGTGGCAGCTGGAGCAGCCGGCGGCGGCCGTCGCCAACGAGTACTTCGTCGGAGCGATCAACCGGGTCGGCGTGGAGGACCTGGGCGACAACGACTTCTACGGCACGACCTACTTCGTGGACCCCGAGGCCCAGTTCGTCGGCGAGCCGGCGAGCGACAAGGAGACCGAACTGGTCGTACGCGACCTGGACCTGGCGAAGCTCCGCGAGGTCCGCGACCGCTGGCAGTTCTACCGGGACCGGGCGCCGGGCGCGTACACACCGCTGACCGCGCCGTGACAGCGCCCCGTGGGGGGCGCGGGGAACTGCGCGACAAGCCACGGACGACCCGCAGTTGACCACGAAGGAGAGGGCCCCATGACCCGCCGTACCGTCATCCGCGGTGGACTAGTCATCACCGCCTCGGACGAGATCCATGCAGACGTCCTCGTCGAAGACTCCCGCATCGCCGCCCTCGCCTCCTCCGGCACCCCCGCCGCCGAGGCGTTCACCGCCGACCGGGTCATCGACGCTACCGGGAAGTACGTCATCCCGGGCGGCGTCGACGCGCACACCCACATGGAGCTGCCGTTCGGCGGCACCTTCGCCTCCGACACCTTCGAGACCGGCACCCGCGCCGCCGCCTGGGGCGGTACGACGACGATCGTCGACTTCGCGGTGCAGAGCGTCGGCCACACCCTGCGCGAGGGCCTGGACACCTGGCACGCCAAGGCCGAGGGCAACTGCGCGATCGACTACGCCTTCCACATGATCGTCTCCGATGTGAACCAGGAGACGCTGAAGGAGATGGACCTCCTGGTCGAGGAGGGGGTGACGAGCTTCAAGCAGTTCATGGCCTACCCGGGCGTCTTCTACTCGGACGACGGCCAGATCCTGCGCGCCATGCAGCGCTCCGCCGAGAACGGCGGGCTGATCATGATGCACGCCGAGAACGGCATCGCCATCGACGTCCTGGTCGAGCAGGCCCTCGCCCGGGGCGAGACCGACCCGCGCCACCACGGCGAGGTCCGCAAGGCCCTGCTGGAGGCCGAGGCCACCCACCGTGCCATCCGGCTCGCGCAGGTGGCCGGCGCCCCGCTGTACGTCGTGCACGTCTCGGCCATGGAGGCGGTGGCCGAGCTGGCCCGGGCCCGCGACGAGGGGCTGAACGTCTTCGGCGAGACCTGCCCGCAGTATCTGTTCCTGTCCACCGACAACCTCGCCGAACCGGACTTCGAGGGCGCCAAGTACGTGTGCAGCACACCGTTGAGGCCGAAGGAGCACCAGGCCGCGCTCTGGAGGGGACTGCGCACCAACGACCTCCAGGTCGTCTCCACCGACCACTGCCCCTTCTGCTTCACCGGCCAGAAGGAACTGGGCCGCGGCGACTTCTCCAGGATCCCCAACGGCCTGCCGGGCGTGGAGAACCGGATGGACCTGCTCCACCAGGCCGTCGTCGACGGCCACATCTCCCGCCGCCGCTGGATCGAGATCGCCTGCGCCACCCCGGCCCGCATGTTCGGCCTGTACCCGAAGAAGGGCACCATCGCCCCGGGCGCCGACGCCGACATCGTGATCTACGACCCGCACGCCCAACAGGTCATGTCGGCGCAGACGCACCACATGAACGTCGACTACTCGGCGTACGAGGGCAAGCGGACCACCGGCCGGGTCGAGACCGTGCTCTCGCGTGGCGTGCCCGTCATCGACCAGCGGGAGTACACCGGACACGCCGGCCACGGCGTCTTCACCCCGCGCTCCACCTGTCAGTACCTCAACTAGGAGTGGCGCCCATGGACTTCGGACTCGTCCTGCAGACCGACCCGCCGGTCTCCCGCGTCATCAGCCTGATGAAACGGGCCGAGCGCAACGGTTTCAGCTACGGCTGGACGTTCGACTCCGCCGTGCTCTGGCAGGAGCCGTTCGTGATCTACAGCCAGATCCTGGCCAACACCACGAAGCTGAAGGTGGGCCCGATGGTCACCAACCCGGGCACCCGCACCTGGGAGGTCACCGCCTCCACCTTCGCCACGCTCAACGACATGTTCGGCAACCGCACCGTCTGCGGCATAGGCCGCGGTGACTCGGCGATGCGGGTGGCGGGCCGCAAACCCAACACCCTCGCCCGCATCAGCGAGGCGATGAAGGTCATCCGGGCACTTGGGCGCGGCGAGTCGGCCGACCTCGGCGGCGGCACGGTCGTCAGGTTCCCCTGGATCAAGCCGGGCGCCGAACTCCCGGTCTGGATGGCCGCGTACGGCCCCAAGGCGCTGAGGATGACCGGCGAGGAGGCCGACGGGTTCATCCTCCAGCTGTCCGACCTGTACCTGACCGAGTACATGGTGAAGGCCGTCAAGGACGCCGCCGTGGCCGCCGGCCGTGACCCGTCCGAGGTCACCATCTGCGTGGCGGCCCCCGCGTACGTCACCGAGGACGACTCGCCCGAGGCCCTCGCCCACGCCCGCGACCAGTGCCGGTGGTTCGGCGGCATGGTCGGCAACCACGTCGCCGACCTGGTCGCCAAGTACGGCGAGCACTCCTCCCAGGTCCCCGAGGAACTCACCGACTACATCAAGGCACGGCAGGGCTACGACTACGCCCACCACGGGCGCAGCGGCAACCCGGACACCCAGTTCGTGCCGGACGAGATCGTCGACCGGTTCTGCGTCATCGGGCCGCCCGACAGGCACATCGAGAAGCTCCACGCCCTCCGCGCGCTGGGCGTCGACCAGTTCGCGGTGTACGACATGCACGACGCGCAGGAGGCCACCATCGACGCCTACGGCACGACGGTGATCCCCGCCGTCAACTCCTGACCCTTTCCAACCCCCCACCTCCTGGTCACCCCTCCCCGCCGCCCGGGGAGGGGCTGGTGCCCGCACGGCCTCTCCCGTCCCACCTCGCTTGATTGGCCTGCCCATGACCGACACCGCTCCCACGGCCATACCACCGTCCGCCCAAGTCACCCTTCCCGACGGCCGGGTGACACTCGCCCCCGGTTCGCCGCAGCCCAGCGGCCCCTACGCCAACGCGGATCTGCTGCCGGTCCCGGCCGAGAAGCGCACCTGGACCACGTACAACTTCTCCGCGCTCTGGGTCGGGATGGCCCACAACACCGCCTCCTGGACCCTGGCCTCCGGCCTGATCGCCGTCGGCATGGACTGGAAGCAGGCGGTGTTCACCATCGCCCTCGCCAACCTGATCGTGCTGGTACCGATGCTGCTGACCGGCCACGCCGGCCCCAAGTACGGCATCCCCTTCCCGGTCTTCGCCCGCGCCTCCTTCGGCGTGCGCGGCGCCAACCTGCCCGCGGTCGTAAGGGCGTTGGTGGCCTGCGGCTGGTTCGGCATCCAGACCTGGATCGGCGGCGAGGCCATCTACTTCCTCGCCGGGAAGCTGATCGGCGACAGCTGGTCGAACGCGGCGCACGTCGGCGGCTACGCCTGGACCATGTGGCTGTCGTTCGCGATCTTCTGGGTGATCCAGGTCGCCATCATCCACCGGGGCATGGACACCATCCGCCGCTTCGAGAACTGGGCCGCGCCCTTCGTGCTCGTCGGCGCGTTCGTGATGCTGTGGTGGATGAGCAGCAAGGCCGGCGGCGTCGGCCCGCTGTTCGACCAGCCGTCGACGCTCGGCTGGGGCGGCCACTTCTGGAAGCTGTTCTGGCCGTCGCTGATGGGCATGATCGGCTTCTGGTCGACCCTGTCGCTGAACATCCCGGACTTCACCCGCTACGGCAGGAGCCAGCGGGCCCAGACCTGGGGCCAGGCGCTGGGCCTGCCGACCACGATGACCCTGTTCGCGTTCCTGTCCGTGCTGGTCACGTCCGGCTCCCAGGCGGTGTACGGCAAGCCCGTCTGGGACCCGGTGCAGCTGGCGGCGAAGACGGACAACGTGGTGGGCCTGCTGTACGCCCTCGTCACGGTGCTGGTGGCCACCCTCTCGGTGAACATCGCGGCCAACCTGGTCTCCCCGGCCTTCGACTTCTCCAACGTGGCGCCGAGAAGGGTGAGTTTCCGCACCGGAGCCCTGATCACGGCGGTCCTCGCGGTCCTGATCTTCCCCTGGAAGCTGTACTCCGACCCGCAGGGCTACATCTTCACCTGGCTCGGCCTCGTGGGCGGTCTGCTCGGCACGGTCGCGGGCATCCTGGTGGCCGACTACTGGCTGCTCCGCCGCACCCGCCTGGACCTCGCCGACCTCTACCGCACGGGTGGCCGCTACTGGTACGCGGCCGGCTGGAACTGGCGCGCGGTCGTCGCCTTCCTGGCGGGCGGCGTCCTCGCCATCGGCGGCGCCAGCTTCAAGCCCCTGATCGACGGCCGCCCCGTCCCGGCCCTGTCACCCCTCGCGGACTACGGCTGGGCGGTGGGCCTGGGCACGTCCCTGGTGCTGTACCTGGCGCTCACGCTGATGACGGGCCGCAGGCAGCCCACGGCGTAGCGCCGGACGGGGGCGGGCGCTCACCCGGACTGCGACTGCCCGCCCCCGAGCGCGCCGACGGCGGCCCGCGCCGCCTGGATGGCCCCCTTGTTGATGACGTCCGTATCCGGCGCCTTCTTCGTCTCGAAGTCACTCCCGTTGTAGGTGACGACGACGAGGGCGTTGGACACCCGCACCATCACCACCCCCTCCCGGGTCTGCTGCTTGTCCTCGGTGGTCAGGTTCACCACGGAGTAGGCGCTGTCCCCGAGCCCCGGTACGGTCCCGCCGCCGCTCTTCTCGCCCACCCGCTGCTGGTACTCCTGCTCCGCCTCCTTCTCCGACTCGCTGATCTCGAACGACACGTCGAGCCAGCGGTAGTCGTAGCCCTGCAGCGCGTTCCAGGAGCAGGTGCGGCGCAGCTTGGTGTCCGTCGACGGGATCTCCTTGCCGGCCGTATTCGCCCCGGGCACCAGGGACTTGAGGGTCGCCACGGGCACGCTGGTGCAGGGGGACGGCGCGGTGGAGTACGCCTTCGCGCCCGCGCCGGCCGACGAGCCGGCCGGACCGGAGGCGTCGGAGGAACCGGCGGAGGCGGACTGGGCGGACGTCTTCTGGGCTGCCTGGTGCCCGCCGGCCGCCGCCGGCGCGACCGGGCCGGAGGTCAGCGCCCAGCCGGCACAGGCGAGGACCGCGACCGGCGAGATCCGCGCGGTGAGGGCGAGCGGCAGAGGAAGAGAACGCAAGGCGCACTTCTCGTGGGGGAGGGGGTACGGAAGGGGTCCGCAGGGTGGTACGGGGACGCCAGTGTCACATGACTCCCTGTGCGGCGGAAGCGAAAACTCGCAGCGTGCGCGGGCGGTTACGGCGCCAGGTTCACGACGTACCGATCTGCCCGATTTGGGCTTCGACCCGGCGACGGGCGCCCGGGTTCGCCGGGGCAGGCGCGGACGGTGAAGGGCACGAGGGACCGTCCGACGGCCCAGTCTGCCAAGGCCGGGAGGACAGGTGCCGCGACCGGCCACAGGGAGGCTCATCTCCCCGGGGGGCGCGCCTCCAGCCAGCGGCGGGCCCCGACTTTGGCAGCGGATTCACGAACGGTCAGAACGACCCGGAACTCTCCGACGGCATACCCGAACAAGCCGGGCATGACGACCAGCCAGAGGAAGCGACCGGCCAGGGCCAGTCCCACGTCGCGGCCGGCCCTGGCGCGTCGTGCCGCACGGGCCTCGGTCGGGGCGGGGGGTCTGGAGCGCCTTTTCCTGTCGTCGGCGCGCTGCCAGCCACCCCCAGACGAGAGCTGCACAGGCCGCGGCCGCCTGCGCCCGGTCCCACACCGGCCGCAGAGCGGTCGGCAGGTCGGGTCGGAACGACTCGTACAGTCGCCACACGATGGAGCCGAGGAAGGCCAGCACGAGGATCCAGAGGGCTCCCGTGAAAACCCGGCGCAGCCGGTATCGCGCTCCGCGCTCGTACCAGGAGGTGCCCAGCCCCGGAAGGGACGGTACGAAGTCGTCCCCGGTCTTCGAAAGGACGTTGCCGGTGCCGTGCAGGAGACCGCCGACCACACCATGGTCGTGGATGTCCTCGCTCCGGTCGCACCGATGACCAGCACCATACCCACACGCAGGCGTCGACGACGCTCTCGACGGGCAGTGCGGCCGTGACGGCGAGACCGACGCCCAGGCCTCCGAGCGCGGCGCCGCCGTCCACGGCGATGGAGTGCTGCCAGGACCAGCCCCTGTCGTGGTGGTCCTTCGCCTCGACGAGACCGCAGGCGGCCGCCGCGGCGACATCGAGGACAGGCACGTCCTTCAAGAAGTCCGGGAGTTTCGCGATGCCCTCTCCGAACCGCAACGCATGCGCGGCGTCGGCCATCTTGACGTTCAGCGTGCGGTCGTAGGGCAACTTCGTGCCGCCATGGTCGGCCGCCGCGATGTCGTCCTCCAGCGCCGAGACCCGAAGTTTTTGGCGGGCCGGCGGCTACGGCACTCTCGCCGTCCACTCCTTCGACGTGAACTTGCTGCGCGCCAGTTCCTCCGCCCGCGCCAGCTCCCCGTCCGTGATCTTGCCGGGCGTCAGGCCGTACCGCGCGCGGAACGACTCGATCATCCGGTCGATGACCGTCTCACGTGGCAGCCCCGTCTGCCGCCGCAGCGGATCGACCCGCTTCTTCGCGCTCCGCGTCCCCTTGTCGGACAGCTTCTCCCGCCCGATGCGCAGCACTTCGGTCATCTTGTCGGCGTCGATGTCGTACGCCATGGTCACGTGGTGCAGCACGGCCCCCGGGCCCCCGCCGGGTCCGACGATCCGCTTCTGCGCCGCGCCCGCGATCTTGCCCTGGTCGGTCGCGATGTCGTTCAGCGGCTGGTACCAGGCCCGGATGCCCATGTCGCCGAGGGCGCCCAGCACCCAGTCGTCCACATACGCATAGCTGTCCTGGAAGGACAGGCCCCGGACGAGGGACTCGGGCAGCGACAGGGAGTAGGTGATCGTGTTGCCCGGCTCCACGAACATCGCGCCGCCGCCGGAGATCCGCCGCACCACCTCGATGCCGTGCCGTGCGGCGCCCGCGGGGTCCACCTCGTTGCGCAGGGACTGGAAGCTGCCGATGATCACCGCCGGGGCGGCCCACTCCCACACCCTGAGGGTCGGCGGGCGCCGGCCCGCGGCGACCTCCGCGGTCAGCACCTCGTCCAGCGCCATGTGCAGGGCGGGCGGCTGCGGGCCCTCGTGGATCAGCTGCCAGTCGTAGTCGGTCCAGTCCGTGGCGCGCGCGAGGGCCCGGCGCACCGCGATCCCGACGCCCTCCGAGGTCAGGCCGTACATCACCGTCCCCACGGGCAGGGCGGCCTCGATCCGGGCGGCCAGGCCCGCCGCGTCCGTGTCCGCGGGAGCGCCCTCCAGCGCGCCGTTGACCGCGTCCAGCGCCTCGTCGGGCTCCAGGAAGAAGTCGCCCGCCACGCGCACGTGCCGCAGCACGCCGTCCTCGGCCTCCACGTCCACGACGACGAGCTTGCCGCCGGGCACCTTGTACTCACCGTGCACCGCCTGGGCCCTCCTTCCTGCCGCACGAGATCAACGTCGTGGCTGGTCGCGGTGTTCCCCGGACGGCGATCACGCTCGTACGATCACCCGCAAGACGTACCCGAGCCGAGGAGGCGTCCGTGTTCACCACCCGGCCGACCCTGCAGGGCACCTTCGGGATGGTGTCCTCCACCCACTGGCTTGCCTCCCAGTCGGCGATGGCGGTGCTGGAGGACGGCGGGAACGCCTTCGACGCCGCCGTGGCCGGGGCCTTCGTGCTGCACGTGGTGGAGCCGCACCTGAACGGGCCGGCCGGAGAGGTACCGATTCTCCTCGCCCCGGCGGGCGGTGCGGTGCGCGTGCTGTGCGGGCAGGGCGTGGCCCCGGCCGGTGCCACCGTCGCCCACTACCGGGGGCTCGGGCTGGACCTCGTACCCGGTACCGGGCCGCTCGCGGCCGCCGTGCCCGGCGCCTTCGACGCCTGGCTGCTGCTCCTGCGCGACCACGGCACGAAGTCCCTGGAGGACGTGCTGAAGTACGCCGTCGGATACGCCGAGAACGGGCACGCGCCCGTGGAGAAGGTCGGCGGGACCGTGGAGACCGTGCGGGAGCTGTTCGAGACCGAGTGGACCTCGTCGGCCGATGTGTACCTGCCCGGCGGGCGGGCGCCCCGGCCCGGTGAGCTCTTCCGCAATCCCGCCCTCGCCGCCACCTGGAAGCGGCTGCTGGCCGAGACCGCGGGCAGAGGGGGCCGGGAGGCCCGGATCGACGCCGCGCGCGAGGTGTGGCGCTGCGGGTTCATCGCCGAGGCGCTGGTGCGGCAGTCCCGGCGGCCCACGACGGACACCAGTGGGACCCGGCACACCGGCACGCTCACCGAGGCCGACCTCGCCGGGTGGTCGGCGACCTACGAGACGCCTGTGACCTACGACTGGCACGGCTGGACCGTGTGCAAGGCCGGTCCCTGGAGCCAGGGCCCCGCGCTCCTGCAGCAGCTCGCCCTGCTCCCGCCCGAGCTGCCCGCCCACGGCTCCGCCGAGTACGTCCACCTGCTGATCGAGGGCTGCAAGCTCGCCATGGCCGACCGTGAGGCCTGGTACGGGGACGCCGCCGAGGTGCCGCTCGCCGACCTGCTCTCGGACCGTTACAACGCCGGCCGGCGGGCCCTGGTCGGCGCCAAGGCCTCCTGGGAGCTGCGGCCGGGCAGCCCCGGCGGACGCACCCCGCGGCTGCCGTCCTACGCGCGCGTGGAGAGCGGCGACGAGCGCGGCTATGACCCGATGGGCGCCGGTGAGCCGACCGTCGCGGAGATCCCCGGCGAGCCGCACGTGGCCGTCGACGGCACGACCCGTGGCGACACCTGCCACCTGGACGTCGTCGACCGCTGGGGCAACATGATCGCGGCCACCCCCAGCGGCGGCTGGCTGCAGTCCAACCCTGTCGTGCCCGAGCTGGGCTTCCCGCTCGGCACCCGGCTGCAGATGACCTGGCTGGAGGAGGGACTGCCGAACTCCCTCACCCCCGGCCGCCGCCCGCGCACCACCCTGACCCCGTCCCTCGCGCTGCGGGACGGCGTGCCCGTCCTGGCCTTCGGCACGCCCGGCGGTGACCAGCAGGACCAGTGGCAGCTGCACTTCTTCCTCGCCGCCGCCCTGCGTGCCCCGGTCCGCGGCGGCCTCGACCTGCAGGGCGCGATCGACGCCCCGAACTGGCACAACGACAGCTTCCCCAGCTCCTTCCACCCGCGCGGCCGCCGCCCCGGCAGCGTCACCCTGGAGTCCCGCACGGACCCGGACGTCATCGAGGAGCTGCGGCGGCGCGGCCACGACGTCACCATCGGCCCCGCCTGGTCCGAGGGACGCCTGTGCGCGGTGGCCCGGGACCCGCGGAGCGGTGTGCTGTCGGCGGCGGCCAACCCCCGCGGGATGCAGGGGTACGCGGTGGGCCGTTGAGCGATCATCAGGCACCTGTTCTTCATCCCGATTCCATCCGCTGTGCACCGGGCGGGCGGGGATTGTCAGCGGGGCGTGCTCTCATGGAGGCATGATCGAACAGACGGAAACCATCGACGAGTTTCTCGACCGTTGCTCGGCCGACGTGGAGGAAGCGGTCCGCAAGGCGGCCGCGGCCGAGATCCTGCCCCGCTTCCGCCGCCTCGCCGAGCACGAGGTGGACCAGAAGAGCGGCCCCCACGACCTGGTGACGGACGCCGACCGGCTCGCCGAGCTCAGGCTCACCGAGGACCTCGGCGCCCTGCTGCCCGGCTCGGTCGTGGTCGGCGAGGAGGCGGTGCACGCCGACCCTGCGACGTACGCGGCGCTCCAGGGCGACGCACCGGTCTGGATCGTCGACCCGGTCGACGGCACCCGCCAGTTCGTGCACGGCGACGACGGGTTCTGCACCCTGGTCGCACTCGCCCACCGGGGCGTCGTCCTCGCCTCCTGGACCTACGCCGCGGCGCGCGACCAGCTCGCCATCGCGGTCCGCGGCGGGGGTGCCTTCCTCGACGGCGAGCGGCTGTTCGCGGGCCCGCCCGCGCCCGGCCGCGACCTCGTCGTCGCCACGTCCCACCCGGACTACACCACCGACGAGCAGAAGCGCGCACTGCGCGCCCTGTGGACCGACGGCCTCGCCCCCCGCCCCTGCGGTTCGGCCGGACTCGAGTATCTCGCCGTCGCCCGGGGCGAGTTGGACGCCGTCGCGTTCTCCTGGGAGGCGGCCTGGGACCATGCGGCAGGCCTGCTCCTGGTCGAGGAGGCCGGCGGCACGCATCTCACCCGCGCCGGCGAGCCGTTCCGCGTGACCGGCGGCAACGCCCTGCCGTTCACCGCGGCCCGCGACACCGCGACCGCCCGCCGGGTGGCAGCGCTGCTGGGTACGACGGCCTGACTCCCACGGGGACACGCCCGGCACGGCGGCGGCTGCGCACGCCCTGCGGGCGCGGTGGCCGCCACTCCCCAGGGGCGCGGGGCCGTCGCGACATGCGGCTCCGCTGTGCGGGCGGGACCGGGAAGCCACAACGGACCCGCATGCCGACAAGCCACAAGGGACCCGCACGCCGTCAGCCGCACCGGGCCCGCATGCCGACAAGCCACAACGGGCCCCCATCCGGAAGCACGGCCCGCAGCGCGCGGCGCCGTCGGCCCGGCACCGCACTCGACGGCGCGCCCGGTCGCCCCGGTCGCCCCGGGCGGCCAGGGACGTCGGCTCACCCCACTCCGCCCCCCCCCGCGCCCCGGCGTCGGCCTGCAAGACCACCCGGCGCCGCCCCCCGGTCACCCGGCGCCGGGCCACCCGGCCCGAGGGAATGTCGGTCCTGCGGCATATCCTGACCCCGAGTGACCATCGGCTGACGAAGGGGTCCGAAGGTGCCGTCGATGCTCGATGCGGTCGTGGTGGGTGCGGGACCGAACGGACTGACCGCTGCCGTGGAGCTGGCCCGCCGCGGCTTCTCCGTCGCGCTGTTCGAGGCGAAGTCCACCGTGGGCGGTGGCGCCCGGACCGAGGAACTGACCCTGCCCGGCTTCCGGCACGACCCGTGCTCGGCCGCCCACCCCCTCGGCGTCAACTCACCCGCGTTCCGCGCCCTGCCCCTCGACCGCTACGGCCTCGAGTGGCTGCACTCCGAGCTGCCGATGGCCCACCCCTTCCTCGACGGCACGGCGGCCGTGTTGTCCCGCTCGGTCGCCGAGACGGCCGCCTCCTTCGGACCGCGCGACGCGGGCGCGTACCGCAGACTGGTCGAGCCGTTCCTCCCCCACTGGGACACCCTCGTCCGCGACTTCATGTCCCTGCCGCTCACCGCGCTCCCACGCGACCCGGTCACCCTGGCCCGCTTCGGCCTGGCCGGGCTGCCGCCGTCCACCTGGCTGCTGCGCCGCTTCAAGGACGAGCGGGCCAAGGCCCTGTTCGCCGGGCTGGTCGCGCATGTGATCGCGCCGCTGAACGGCCTGGCCACCGGCGCCGTCGGCCTGACCTTCGCGCTGGCGGCCCACGCCCGCGGCTGGCCGGTGCCCCGCGGCGGCTCCCAGGCGATCTCCGACGCCCTCGCCGCCCACCTCAAGGACCTCGGCGGCGCCGTGCACACGGACTACGAGGTCAAGCGCCTGGACGACCTGCCGCCCGCGCGGGCGTACGTCTTCGACACCTCGCCCACCGCGCTCGCCCGCATCGCCGGCTTCGGCGACCACTACCGGAACTACCGCTACGGCCCCGGCGTCTTCAAGATCGACTACGCGCTGGACGGCCCGGTGCCCTGGACCGCGCCCGAGCCCCGCGCCGCCACGACCGTCCAGATCGGCGCCAACCAGACCGAGATCTCCACCGCCCTGCGCGCCGCCTCCCGCGAGGGCCGGGCCCCCGGCCGACCGTTCATGATCACCGTGCAGCCCAGCATCGTCGACCCGACGCGCGCTCCCGAGGGCAAGCACGTCTTCTGGGCGTACGGCCATGTCCCGAACGGCTGGTCCGGCGACCTCACCGACGCCATGGAACGCCAACTGGAGCGCTTCGCCCCCGGTTTCCGCGACCGCGTGCTCGCCCGCGCCTTCGCCGGCCCCGCCGAGCTGGCCGCCCACAACGCCAACTACGTCGGCGGCGACATCGCCTGCGGCGCGGCGTCCGGCCTCCAGCTGCTGCTGCGTCCCAGACTGTCCCTGTTCCCGTACCACACCCCGCATCCGGCCGTCTTCATCTGCTCCTCGGCCACCCCGCCGGGACCCGGCGTGCACGGCATGTCGGGGCACAACGCGGCCAAGGCCGTATGGCGAAGACTGAGGCAGACATGACCACCATCACCCTCGTCCAGGGCGACATCACCCTGCAGAGCGCCGACGCGATCGTCAACGCCGCCAACTCCTCCCTCCTTGGCGGCGGAGGTGTGGACGGCGCGATCCACCGGCGCGGCGGCCCCGCCATCCTGGAGGAGTGCCGCGCCCTGCGAGCCTCCCGGTACGGCAAGGGCCTGCCCACCGGCCAGGCGGTCGCCACGACGGCGGGGGCACTCGACGCCCGCTGGGTCATCCACACGGTGGGCCCGGTGTACAGCCAGAGCGAGGACCGCTCCGACCTGCTCGCCTCCTGCTACCGCGAGTCCCTGAAGGTCGCCGACGCACTCGGCGCCCGTACGGTCGCGTTCCCGGCCGTCTCCACGGGTGTGTACCGGTGGCCGATGGAGGACGCGGCACGGATCGCCGTTCAGACGGTGCGGAACACGGCGACGGCGGTCGAGGAGGTGCGCTTCGTCCTCTTCGGCGAGCACGCCTACGACGTGTTCGCCCGTCAAGTGGGCTGATCCGCGGAGCCGTTGGCGCGCCGACGGCAAGGGGCGGCGCCGGCCCTGCGGTCAGGGCGCCAGTGCGCGCAGGGTCCCGCCGAGCAGGGCCACACCCTCGGTGATGGCTCCCGGCGCGGTCGCGGCGTAACCGAGGACGAGTCCGGGCGGGCCGGGCAACTGCCGGTGCCAGGAGAGCGGTTGGCACTTCACGCCCCGGGTCAGCGCGGCGGCGGCCACCTCGGTGTCGGGTACGTCCGCCTCGTACGTGACCGTCAGATGCAGGCCGGCGGCGGCGCCGTGCACGGTGGCGCCGGGCAGGTGTTCGGCGAGGGCGGCGATCATCGCGTCGCGGCGCCGACGGTGCCGGCGCCGCAACAGCCGGAGCCGGCGCTCCAGTTCCCCGGATTCCATCAGCCGGGCAAGCACCAGTTGCGGCAGCACAGGGTTGCCCAGGTCGTTGAACCGCTTGGCGTCGACCAGGGCCGCGCGATGGCGGGGCGGAGCCACCAGCCAGCCGATGCGCAACGCCGGAGCGAGCAGCTTGGACACGCTGCCCATGTAGTACACCCGGTCGGCCAGCAGCGCCCGCAACGCGGGGACCGGGGGACGGTCGTAGCGGTGCTCGGCGTCGTAGTCGTCCTCCAGGATCAGCCCGCCGTCCCGCGCCCAGCCCAGCAGCTCACGCCGGCGTTCGCCACTGGTCACCACCCCGGTGGGGAACTGGTGGGCCGGTGTGAGCAGCACCGCGGGGGCGCCGGTCGCGCGCAGCGCGTCGACCCGGATCCCGTCCGCGTCCACCGGCACCGGCGGGGTGTCGAGACCGCCGTTGCGCAGATGCTGGCGGCCCCCGAGCGAGCCGGGGTCCTCCACGGCCACGGTGTCGATGCCGTCCGCCCGCAGCACCTGGTGCAGCAGCGTGAGCGCCTGGGCGGTGCCGGCGACGATCAGCACCTCGTCCGGCTCCACCCGCACGCCCCGCATCCGCGCGAGCCAGTCGGCGACGGCCCGCCGCAGCGCGGGCGCGCCACGGGGGTCGCCGTAGCCGAGGTGCTCGGCGGACAGCCCCGCAAGCACGGCCCGCTCGGCCCGCAGCCAGGCGGTACGGGGAAAGGTGGCAAGGTCCGGCCGCCCGGGAGTGAAGTCGACCACGGCCGGGGCGTCCCGCAGCGCGTCGAAGACATCGGCGCCGGGGGCGCGGGAGAACGGCGAGGGCGGCGGGGTGGGGGAGGGCGCACCCGGGTGGGTGCGGGCCAGGGGGCGGGGCGTCTGCCCGGACGGGGGACCGGGTGTGCTCGGGGCCGGGGCGCGGGGTGTGCGCGGGGGCAGGGCTCCGGGTGTGTTGGGGGTCGGGGCGTTGGGTGCGTGCGGGGACAGGGCGCCCGGTGTGTCGGGGGCCGGGGGGCCGGGTGTCGGTGAGGGCAGGGCTCCGGGGGTGACGGAGAGCGGTGCGGCGGGGACGTGTGCGGGCGGTGGCTGCGGTGCGTCCGACGGCACGGCGCCGCGCACGGTGGTGCCCGGCGCCGCGGACCCGCCGGGAGGAGTACCGCCGTGCGCGGCATGCGGGGGCTGTCCCGGCGCCTCCTCCCTCCCCAGGTCCCCGCCCCCGGACGCGTCCCGAGCCGGAGTGAACGGGACAGCGACGACCACCGTGCCCCCGCGGCGGCGGCCCTCCAGGTGGCCGTCCTCGGCGAGCCGGCGGTACGCCTCGGTGACCACCCCGCGGGAGAGGTGGAGTTCGGCGGCCAGCACCCGGGTCGGCGGCAGTCTGCCGCCCAGCGCCACCCGGCCGTCCGCTATCGCCTGCCGCAGCCGGTCCGCCAGCCACTCCGCCTTCCCGCCGGCGGGCACGTCACCGGCCGCCAACTGCAGGAAGTCGGAGCCGTGGCCCGGCAGTTCGCTCGCCGCGGGCACATCCGTCTCCTCGTCCATCCCGCCGATGCTGTCATGCCGCCCGGCTCAGTCGCCGAGGAGGAAGTCCGGTGCGGTCCGGGTGAGCACGGCCGTCTCCGTGACCGCCCCCCAGTGCGCCGCCACCTCCTCCTGCAGCGTCTTCAGCAGCTCGGGCACGAGCTCCGCACCGCCGTCGTGCATGGCCTCCGCCACCACCAGCACCCGGCGGGTGTGCTCACCGACCGCAGAATGACCGCTCTGCCGGTGGGTCCAGCGCCGGGCGTGCGCCCGCCCCGCGGAGTCGACGAAGGTCACCTCGCCGGGCGCGGGCCGCTCGACGCCCCCGCCGAACGCCGTGTACGTCTCGTCGCCGGCCGCCGGCCGCACCTCCAGGAGCGGCCCGGCGACCCGGTCGACGTCGAGGACCGCAACCGGGACCGCGTACGCCACCGACAGTGCGTTGCACAGGTCGACCAGCGGATGGATGCGCGGCAGCGTTCCCTCCTTGCGCAGCCGCCGCAGCAACGACTCCGAGGCACAGCGGTACTGCGTCGGCTTCACTCCGAGCCGGGTGAACGTCCGCCGCCAGGCCAGCACTTCGGGAAACTCGCCCTCGGTCGTGCCGGACAGCCGGGCCAGGGCGCGGGCGGTGTACGCGGCGGCGCGCGGGCCGGTGTCCGTACCGGCGCCGATGCCGGTGGCGTACAGCGCGCCGGAGGCCAGTTCGGGGAACGCCGCCCAGATGGTGTCCGCGTGCCGGAATCGCATGGTGAGGGTCTCCTCGGGTTGGCTCCTCGGGTTCGGGAGTACCACCCTGCCGGGGCCGTGGTCCGGTCACCAGGGCCAAAGTGGGTGCGGATCACCGGTCCACAACCGCGCCGCGGGCACCCGTGCCGCCACCCCGGGAGCGGTGGACGACGTACGGGCGGACGACGTAACCGAACGGGACGGCGAACGCGTGCACCAGGCGGCCGAACGGCCACAGCGCGAACGGGGCCGGGGCGAGCAGGGCGTGGCACTGGCGGACGAGCGGCGCGTAGGGGTTGGTCATCGAGGAGGCGGTGGCGCTCAGACCGGCGAGCACGACGAGCGCCAGCAGCGGCAGGGTCAGGCGATCGCTGCGGCTGCCTGCCCGGCGTACGGGGGGCACGTGCAGCCGGCTGTACAGCAGCAGGCCGAGGCCCTCGTGGAGCTGGCTGGAGCGGGTGGTGAAACCGTGCCTCGCCCCCGTGCCCCCGCCCCATCGCCCCCGTGGCATCATCGGCCGGGGTCAGGAACGCCGTCGTACGAGGAGCACGATGAAACCCGCTCTCACCGTCCCCACGGCCGTCGGTGCCGCTCTGCTGGACGACTTCTCCCTGGAGATGACCGGCAAGGACGTGCCCCGGCTGGAGGAGGCGCAGGGCAGCATCCCGCGGGGCACCCGGATCAACATCACCTTCCTCGCCGGTGAGGACCTCGGCATGCGGCTGGCGGCCGCCCGCGCCGTCAAGCGCCTCGGCTTCGTCCCCGTACCGCACCTCTCCGCGCGCCGCCTGCCCTCCCGCGCGGCCCTGGAGGAGTTCCTGGCCGGGCTGGCCGCGGACGGCACCGCCGAGAACGTCTTCGTCGTCGGCGGTGACCCCGCCCGCCCCGAGGGCCCCTACGAGGACGCCCTCGCCGTCCTGCGCACCGGACTGCTGCAGCGCCACGGCGTCCGCCACATCGGCATCTGCGGTTACCCGGAGGGCCACCCCGCGATAGCCGACCGCGCGCTGTGGTCGGCGCTCACCGACAAGGCGGCGGCCATCGGGGCGCACCGCTTCGGCGGCGACGTCATCACCCAGTTCGGCTTCGACGCAGACCCGGTCCTCACCTGGCTGGAGGCCGCCCGCGCCCGGGGCGTGCACCTGCCCGTCCGGATCGGCGTTCCCGGGCCGGCGGGCGTTCGCCGGCTGCTCGGCTACGCCACCCGCTTCGGCGTCGCGACCAGCGCCTCCGTCGCCCGCAAGTACGGCTTCTCACTGACCAACCTCATGGGTACGGCCGGCCCGGACCGTTTCCTGCACACCCTCGCCCAACGCTACGACCCCGAGCGGCACGGCGCGGTGAAGGTGCACTTCTACACGTTCGGCGGGTTGCGGACCACGGCGGAGTGGGCCACCGCGTTCCGGCAGGGGAACACGCAGGGCTCGGACGACCGCCGGGGCGGCTGACGCCATGGCCGTCTGCGATGGCCGTATGTGATCGGTGGGCATGAGCCGCCTCGCAGCCACCGCACCACCGGGTCGTGTGTGATACCGGCCCGAATGTCGAGGTCGAAGCTCTTGCGCTGCTCATGCCACGACCTCTATAACGTCTCCAGCAGGTATCGGCGGGGATGGCCGGAAATGGCAGTTGCCCGCCGACCAGGGGGATCCTCGGCTCCGCCGCGATCGGCATCAGTGCCCGCAGACCGACGGAGACCTCAGCCATGACCGACGACGCCTACCGTGCTGCCATGATCCGGCTGGCCGCCGACCCCACCTTCAGAGCCGTACTGCACGGCGACAGCGCGGAGGTGGCCCGAAGACTCGGCCTGACCCCTGCGCAGGTCGACGCACTCCGCTCCCTGCGCGTCGAGTCAGGGGCCGACGGGGGGCCGACCGCACTGGATCCGCGCCTGTCCAAGTCCTCCCTGTTCTTCGGAAGCGCGGCGCATGCGCTGGCCCACCACGACGTTCCGGCGCACACCGACATTCCCGTGCACACCGACGTGCAGGAGGGCCCCGGCGGTGTCGACGCCTCCTCGCCGGGCGCCCACAGTCTGCTGGGCGGAGAGCTGTTCGAGGGAGCCCCGGGCGAGGCGGGCGGCAACGCGGGCGAGTTCGGCGGATTCGGCGGATTCGGCGAGTCCGGTGAGTTCGGCGGTCTCGGCGGTCTCGGCGGTTTCGGGAACGAGGCGGACGGCACGGACCTCGGCGGCCTCGGAGGCCATGCGGGGGGCGCTGAGGGGGGCTTCGGAGAGTTCGGTGGCGGGGGCTTCGGCGAGGGCGGCGGCTTCGGCGGCACCGACGGTGGCTTCGGCGGTGCTGACGGTGGTTTCAGCGACGGTGCTTTCAGTGACGGCGGTTTCGGCGGCGGCGCCGATGGCTTCGGATCCGGGGACTTCGGCGGCCACGGAGATTTCGGCGGCCACGGTGGCTTCGGCGGCCACGGTGGCTTCGGTGGGGCCGGTGGCGAAGACGGTGGCGACGCCCGTCACTCCGGGCACGGCGGCATCTATGACCGTGGCGAAGGCGACGGTGGTGGCGACAGCGGCGGCGGTGGCGAGGGCGGCGGCGGTGGCGAGGGCGGCGGTGAGGGGGCCGGCGATCCGGAGAACGGGCGTCGTCCGAGCGGTGGTGGTGAGCCCGGTGGCGGTGAGGGTGGTGACGGTGGTGGCTCGGATCCCATGGAGAACGGCCGTCGTCCGAGCGGTGGCGGTGAACCCGGCGGCGGTGGTGGCGGTGAGGGTGGTGACGGTGGTGGCTCGGATCCCATGGAGAACGGCCGTCGTCCCAGTGGTGGCGGTGAACCCGGCGGCGGCGAAGGCGGCGGTTCCGGCGACGGCGTAGGGGGTTCGGAGAACGGCCGGCGCTTCGGCGGTGGCGGTGGCGGTGGTGAGCCCGGCGGCGGTGGCCGCGAAGGCGCCCTCGGCCACGCCGGGACCACCGTCCGTGGCGGCATCGGCCTGCCCGGCACCGGCGACGCGGCCACTCGTCTGTCGCCCGCCGCGCCCGAGGCGGACGGCGGCTTCAACGGCGGAACCTTCCTCAGCGGTTCCGGCGGAGGCTGAGCCACCGCATGCTCTGCCATGTCTGCCGCGTCCGCACGCGGCGCGACTTCCCGTACTGCCTGCGCTGCGGCACCCTCCGGCGCGGTGCGGCACCGACGAGGTACGCCGCGCCCCAGCTGCGCGGTCTCGACGACCCCACCCTGCTCGTCCCGCTGACCGGCCCGGTCACCACGCTGGGCCGGGGCGCGGACAACGACGTCGTCCTCGCCGACGGCAGCGTCTCGCGCCGCCATGCCCGAATCGTCCGTACGGATGACGGCTTCCGGATCGAGGACCTGGACTCCTTCAACGGCACGGCGGTCGCCGGCGCCGAACTGCACGGAGGCGTGGCCGGCCTCGCCGACGGCACCGAGCTGTCCGTGGGCGACGTACGCTTCGTGTTCGAGCAGCCGCGCGATGCGAGGATCGGCTCGCGCACGATGGTCGTGGGCACCCAGCTGACCCAACTCCCCACCCCCGCACAGGAGGAGGCCCCGGAGGCGACCGGCCCGCTCACCGCTCGCCCCCGCCGCCGCTCCGGCTGGGCCCTCAAGCAGGTGCCCGGCGATCGCGCCGAGCCCCGCTGGGTGCTCAGCAGCACCCGCACCGGGCGGTATCTGGAGCTCGACGAACGCCAGGTCTTCCTGTGGCAGGCGGTCGACGGTGAGAGCACCGTACGGGACCTGCTGTTCGCGTACGCCGAGCGCTACGGCGAACTCGCCCTGCCCCGCATCGAGTCCGCGCTCGCCGCGTTCGCGGACGCCGGGCTGCTGCGCGGTCTGCCGGGCAGGCCGGAGGAGGAACGGCCCCGGGGCTGGCGCCGGGCGGCGCGCGCCGTCCACCGGGCCCTGTTGAAACTGGAGGTGTCCGTCCCCGGCCTCGACCGGCTGGTGACCCGCCTCTACCAGTCCTTCGGCTGGCGGCTGTTCACCCGCACCGGCGTGACGCTGGCGTGGCTGTCCGTCGTGGGCGGCCTCGTCGCCTTCCTCACCGCCCAGGGACGCCACCGCCTGCTGGACTTCGGCGGAGCGGGCGCATGGGGTCCCGTGCTGCTCATCGCCGGGTACGTGACGGCGCTGCTCGTCCACGAACTGACCCACGCGCTCGCCGTGAAGTCGTACGGCCGCACGGTCCGGCGTGGCGGGTTCCTGCTGATGATGGGCATGCCGTTCGCGTTCGTGGACACCAGCGACATGTGGCTCGGCTCCCGCTGGTCCCGGGTCGTGGTGGCCCTGTCCGGGCCGCTGTCCACGGCGGCCCTGGCCGGCTGGTGCGCCACGGGTGCGGCCCTGCTGCCCGCCGGACCGGCCTCCGCCGTCCTCTACCACCTGGCCTTCGGCCTCTACCTGAACACCCTGTACAACTTCAACCCCCTGATGCCGCTGGACGGTTACCAGGCGCTGACCGACGTGCTGCGCGTGCCCCGGCTGCGTGAGGAAGCGAGTGCGTACTTCCGTACCGGCCTGTGGCGGGACCTGCGCGCGGGCAACCGGCCGGGCCCGCGTCAGGCGGGCATGGCCGCCTACGGCCTGGCCGTCGTCGCCGGCACCTACGGCTTCCTCGCCCTGGCCGTGCTGGCCTGGCGCTCCCGGATCGGCGACCTGCTGGGCGACAGGCTGGCCGCACCGTGGACCACCGTGATCGAGGCCGCCGTGGTCGCGCTGGTGGCCTTTCCGGTGTGGTCCGCGCCCGTGCGCACGCTGGCCCGCCTGATCCGCCGCCGGGCGGCGGCGCGCACGGCGGTGCCCTCCACCGCATCCGGCGCTCCGGTGGAGGGGACGGCATGACACAGCCACCGGACGGGACCGGCTGGACCGTACCCGGCTACGAGCCGATCCGCACCCTCGGCGAGGGGTCCGGCGGCCGGGTCGTCCTGGCCCGGCACCTCGCGACCGGTGTGCCCGTCGCCATCAAGTACCTCAGCGGGCGCCTGTTCGCGGACCGGGAGTTCCTCGCCCGCTTCCGCGCCGAGGGCCGGCTGCTCGGCGAGCTGCGGCACCCCTGCGTGGTCCGGCTGTACGAGTACGTCGAGGCACGCGCCGGTGCCGCCATCGTGATGGAGGCGGTGGACGGGTTCAGTCTGCGCGCACTGTTGCGCCGGCACGGCACGACCGGCCCCGAGGCCGCGCTCGCCCTGCTCAAGGGCTCCCTGCTGGGGCTCGGCGCGGCGCACGCCGCCGGAGTCGTGCACCGCGACTACAAGCCGGAGAACGTGCTGGTCCGCGCCGACGGCAGCAGCACGCTCGCCGACTTCGGCATCGCCGTGCGCAGCGGACGCGAGACCGACTCCGCCGGCACGCCCGCCTACATGGCGCCCGAGCAGTGGCAGGGCGGAGCCGGCGGCCCGGCCGCCGACGTGTACGCGGCGTCCGTGGTGTTCTTCGAGTGCCTCACCGGACGGCTGCCCTTCCCCGGCGGCGACCTCACCGCGCTGCGCCTCCAGCACCTGCGCGCCCCCGTCCCGCTGGACGACGTCCCCGGGCCGGTGCGCGCCCTGCTGCGTGCCGGCCTGGCGAAGGACCCGGCGGACCGGCCGGGCGTCGAGGCCCTCCTCGCCGACCTCGAACGCTTGGCCACCGAGGGGTACGGCGCGGGCTGGGAGGAGCGGGGCCGACGGCGGCTGGCCGAACTGGCCGCGCTGCTCGCCCTGTTGTTCCCGCTGACCACGACAGCGGCCCTGGACGGCTCGGCCCGGGCCCTGACCCTCCTGGGCCGGCTCAGGCGCGGTGGCTGGAGGGTCGCCACCGGTGCGACGGCCGCGCTCGTGATCGTCGCGGGCGGGGCGACGTACGCGAAGGGCCGCCCGCACGAGACGGCGGTGACCGTGGCCCGTTCCACCCCGTCGGTCCTCAACACACCTACCTCACCGGGTACTTGGGCATCCGCGTCGCCGGCCCCCGCCCCGCCGGCGACCGGCGCGACGCCCACCGCGGCAGCCTCGGACAGCTCGTCCTCGCCGTCGCCCTCACCCTCGTCCCCGTCGCCCACCCCGTCCACGGGCACGACCGCACCGGCCGTGACACCGAGCACCGCCCCGGCCCCTCCGGCCGGCGCGGGCACCGTCACGATCACCATCGGGTCCTGGCAGCGCGGGCAGCGGCCGGGCACGCTGATCGCCGCGGTGATGGTAGAGACCACGGGCACCGGGCCGCTGACCGTCACGGCGAACTACTACGTCGACACGCCCGCCGACCCCTACGGCTCGCAGACGCAGCCCCTGTCCGGCAGCACGCGGTACGCCGTGACGTTCGAGGCCGACTTCTCCAACCACCCGTGCCGGGGGAGCTGGGAGGTCACCCTCACCAGCGACCCGCCGGCCGCGAACGGCCCCCGGACGGCGTCCCTGGACGCACCGCCGTGCTGAACCCCGAACGGACGGACATGACGACGACAGCCACCACGGTGGCCGGCCGGCCCCTCTCCGGCTGGACCCGGGACGCGCGCCACGGCACCTGGCACGCCCTGCTCCCGGCACGGTCCGGCGGACCGGTGCACGGCGCGCTGCGCGTCGACCGTGCCCTGCTCACACCCCAGGGAGCGCGGGAGCGTCTGGCCGGCGCGGTGCTGGCCACCGCGAAACTCCGGCTGCCCGGGCTGCTCGGCACGGTCGACCTCGTCGCCGAGGCGGGCGAGGTCTGGCTGATCACCGCCCGGCCGCCGGCGCCGGTACTCGCCGACGTGCTGCGCGCCGACGGCCCCGGCCAGGACGCGGGCAGCGCCGCGAGCGTGCTCAACGAGACCGCGCAGACCCTGCTGGCCCTGCACGCGGCGGGCTTCGCCCACGGTTCCCTCGGCCCCCGCACCGTGGTCCTAGCCCCGGACGGTGTCGCCCTGCTGGCCGAGGCGGCACTGGCCACGGTGCTGGGAGACACCACGGCCGCCGACATCGGGCCGGCCGACGCGCGGGCGGCCGCCGCCCATGCCGCGGACACGCGGGCCTGGGCCGCCCTGGCCCGGACCCTCGCCACCGCCTGGGCCGCCGCGGGCACTCCCGCCGCGGACCTCCTGGCACGCTGCGCCGCTGCCGCGGAGACCGAGGGCCTCGCGGCGGCCCGCGCCACCCTGGTGTCCGGCCGCGCCTGCCTCCCACCCGACTTCCTCCGCCGCAGGGCGCTGCGCGCGGCGGTGACCAGGACGACCCCCGGCTTTCCTCCGCTCCCCGCATCCCCGGAGCCGACGCGATCATCGGCGGACGGTGCCGCCCGCCCGGCCGGCCCGGCGGCCTCGCCCAGCGGCTCGGCGGCCTCGCCCAGCGGCTCGGCGGAGGCCGATCGCGGTGCGGGACCGGCAGCCCCGCCCCCCGTCGCCGATCGTGCCGATGGTGCGGCCCTCCCGGACGAACCGGCCACCTTGGCCGGCCGCGTCCGCCGCGCCCGCCGCGTCCTGGGGCCCGCCGGGCCCGCCGGGCCCGATGGGGCCCCGAACGAACAGGTGACCGTGCTCGGCCTGCGCCACCGGGGCGGCGGGCCGGCGGGGCCCGTCGGGGAGGACGGCGGGGAGATCCTTCTCCGGTTCGGACCCGGCGTGCCCGTTGACGCGACGTACGCCGCGTCCGCCCCGGCGCGTACCGCACCCGCGGCCTCCTCCCTGCGCACCCGGCGCAGACGCCGCGGGCGGGCCGGCGCCCTGGCACTCGCGGTGATCACGGTTCTCCTGCTCTGGCTGTACCTGCGTCCCACGCCCGCCCCGCCGGTCCTGGCCGTCCGGGTCCACGCCCCCGTTGAGGAGCTGCGCTGCGGTCAGACGGCCGACCTGGTCGGTGTCGTCACCACGGACGGCACCGGCGGCCCCGTCAGCTACCACTGGCTCCGCGGCACCGGGCACGACACGGGCGAGCTGGTCAGCACCGCGCGCCGCGGCGTGCGTACGCTCCGCGTGCACCTGCGCTGGACGGTCCGCGGCCCCGGCCACTTCCGCGGCACCGCGCGCCTGCGCGTCGCGCACCGGCCACGCCCGCTGGAGGCGACGGCGACCTTCAGCTACGCCTGCCCCTGAGCGGGTTCCGCCGAAGCCCTGGCCAAGGCAAGGTACATGTCGGATTCTCGCCAGCGGACGGGGGCCGCGGGGGTCGATCCTGGACACATGCAGACAGTGACCCACCTCGACCGGGAGCACTGCGTACGCGCCGTGCAGTCCAAGGACGCGCGGTTCGACGGGTGGTTCTTCACGGCCGTGCTGACCACCCGGATCTACTGCCGGCCCAGTTGCCCCGTCGTCCCGCCCAAGCCGGAGAACATGACGTTCTACCCGAGCGCCGCCGCCTGCCAGCAGGCCGGGTTCCGGGCCTGCAAGCGCTGCCGCCCGGACACCAGCCCCGGCTCCCCGGAGTGGAACCAGCGCGCCGACCTCGTCGCCCGTGCCATGCGGCTCGTCGCCGACGGCGTCGTCGACCGCGAGGGCGTGCCCGGCCTCGCCGCCCGGCTCGGCTACAGCACCCGCCAGGTGGAACGGCAGCTGCTCGCCGAGCTGGGCGCGGGCCCCCTCGCGCTCGCCCGCGCCCAGCGCGCCCAGACCGCCCGGCTGCTCATCGAGACCACCCCGCTGCCCATGGCGGACGTCGCCTTCGCGGCCGGTTTCTCCTCCATCCGGACCTTCAACGACACCGTCCGCGAGGTCTTCGCCCTGACCCCGAGCGAGCTGCGCGCCCGCACCCCGACGTCCGGAGCCGGCGCACCGGGCGGGATCAGCCTGCGGCTGCCGTTCCGTGCCCCGCTCAACCCCTCCAACCTCTTCGGCCACCTCGCCGCCACGGCCGTACCCGGCGTCGAGGAGTGGCGCGACGGCGCCTACCGGCGCACGCTCCGGCTCCCGTACGGCCACGGGATCGTCGCGCTCGCCCCGCGCCCCGACCACATCGCGTGCCGGCTCACCCTCAGCGACCTGCGCGACCTGACCGTGGCGATCAGCCGCTGCCGCCGCCTGCTCGACCTGGACGCCGACCCCGTCGCCGTCGACGACCACCTCCGCACGGACCCGTTCCTCGCTCCCCTGGTCGACAAGGCCCCCGGCCGCCGCGTGCCGCGCACGGTCGACGAGGCCGAGTTCGCCGTCCGCGCCGTACTCGGACAGCAGGTGTCCACGGCCGCCGCCCGGACCCACGCGGCCCGCCTGGTCGCGGCACACGGCAAGCCCCTGGACGACCCCGAGGGCGGCCTCACCCACCTCTTCCCTTCCCCCGAGGCACTGGCCGCGGTCGACCCCGGGACGCTGGCGATGCCCCACACCCGGCGCACCACCTTCACCACCCTCGTCCGTGAACTCGCCGACGGCACCCTCCGCCTGGGCGTCGAGAGCGACTGGTCCGAGGCCCGGGACCGGCTGCTCGCCCTGCCCGGCTTCGGGCCCTGGACGGTCGATGTCATCGCCATGCGTGCCCTCGGTGACCCGGACGCCTTCCTCCCCACCGACCTCGGTATCCGGCGTGCGGCGGGGGAGCTGGGCCTGCCGTCCACCCCGGCCGCCCTCACCGCCCGCGCCGGGGCATGGCGGCCCTGGCGGGCGTACGCGGTGCAGTACCTGTGGGCGACCGACAGCCACCCCGTCAACTTCCTCCCCGTGTAAGAAGGTTCCCGTGACATCCGTGACCTGCCACACCGTGATCGACAGCCCGTACGGACCGCTCACCCTCGTCGCCGACGCCGAAGGCGCCCTGTGCGGCCTGTACATGACCGGCCAGCGGCACCGCCCGGCCGAGGAGAGCTTCGGCCCGCGCGACGACGCCCCGGCCGCCTTCGCCGAGGCCGGGGAACAGCTGGCGGCCTACTTCGCGGGGGAGCTGACGGAGTTCACCGTCGAACTCGCCCTGCACGGAACGCCGTTCCAGCGCAGCGTCTGGGAACAGCTCACCCGCATCCCCTACGGGGAGACCCGCACCTACGGCGAACTCGCCGACGCCCTCGGCAGCCCCGGGGCCGCCCGCGCGGTCGGGCTGGCCAACGGCCGCAATCCGGTGGGGATCATCGTCCCCTGCCACCGCGTGATCGGCTCGGGCGGCAGCCTCACCGGCTACGGCGGCGGCCTGGACCGCAAGCGCCGGCTGCTGGATTCCGAGCGCGCAGCGGTGCTCTTCTGACCCCGTCGGCGGGCGTCACCACCGCACGTCAGCCCAGGAGCCGGACCGGGGCGCCGTCGAGGTAGGCCCGGATGTCCTCCACGGCCTGGCCGTAGTAGCGCGCGTAGTTGGCGTGGGACACATAGCCCAGGTGCGGGGTGGCGAGCAGGCGCGGCGCGGTGCGCACCGGGTGGTCGGCGGGCAGCGGCTCGACGTCGAAGACGTCGAGGCCGGCGCCGGCGATACGGCCCTCGCGCAGCGCGGCGAGCAGCGCGTCCTGGTCGACGATCGCGGCACGGGAGGTGTTGATCAGGTAGGCGGTCGGCTTGAGCAGGGCGAGCTCGGCGGCTCCCAGCAGGCCGCGGGTCCGGTCGCCGAGGCCGAGGTGCACGGACACGAAGTCGCTGCTCGCGAGCAGTTCCTCCTTGGAGGGCGCCAGTCGTGCGCCGGCCGCGTCGGCGCGCTCCTTGGTGAGGTTCTGGCTCCAGGCGACGACGTCCATGCCGAAGGCGAGACCGACCCGGGCCACCCGGCTGCCGATCCTGCCCAGGCCGAGCAGTCCGAGCGTGCGGCCGTGCAGGTCGGCACCGACGGTGGACTGCCACGGGCCGCCCTCGCGCAGCGCGTTGTTCTCCTGGACGATGCCACGGGCGAGGCCCAGCAGCAGGGCCCAGGTGAGCTCGACCGGCGGCGTCCCGGAGCTCTCGGTGCCGCACACGGTGACGCCGGCCGCCCCGGCCGCCGCGAGGTCGATCACCGAGTTGCGCATGCCGGAGGCGATCAGGAGCTTCAGGCGGGGCAACCGGTTCAGCAGGCTCGCCGGGAACGGCACCCGCTCGCGCAGCGTGACCACACAGTCGAAGCCGGCGAGCGCACCGGCGAGCTCGTCCTCGCTCGCGAAGTGCTCGGCGAAGGAGACCACTTCCACACGGTCGCCCAGGACCGACCAGTCGGCGGACGTGACCGCCACGTTCTGGAAGTCGTCGAGTACGGCGCAGCGGAATGGCATCTGGTTCCTCCCGTGAAGTCGCGCTGTGGGTGCACACGCGTGGGCGTCGGCGGTCGCCCGGTCCGGGGCCGCCCGGCAGGAAGATCTTGCCCCAGGCGATCACCGCACCGAGTGACGGGTCATCATGTGGACCGGGACCCGCCGGAATCCAGCCACTCCCGGCCGTCTACCCGCTGCCGCACTCCAGGCACGCCGGGTCGCCCGTCCACGTTCTGCGTGATCACCCGCGGCGGGACGCCGGAGCACGGGCGTGAGGTGGCCTGTTCAAGCGCCCGTCGCCCAGCGCACTGCGGCGACCGCTCCGAACAGCAGAGCCGGCCCCACCCACCACCAGCGCATGACCCGACGCACCGGCGGCAGTGCCCACACAGCCGCCGCTGCAGCGGCGGCCCCGATGGTCAGGACGCACGACAGGACGATACCCGCATATGCGTCGTCGTCCCATGGCCCGGAGGGGCGGATGCTGAGGGCTGTCCAGCAGAAGTACGCGGCGATGAGGGTGAGAAGGGCCAAAGGCACGGCGAGGACCAGGAGGAGGCAGCCACGGTCGTCGTCCACGCGGGAAGGATCGTTCATCAACGCAGCGCGCTCCTCGCGTCGTTCAGGTTGTTCATGAAGCCACGCCCGTAAGCCTGGGCGTCGTCGCTCTGCCAGTACGGGCCGCCGTTGTAACGCGAGGCGAGCTCCTGGTACTGAGCCGACGTCATTTCTTCGGCCGGCACATTGGCGAACTCGCTCTCCGCCTTGAGCTGCGCCAGGTACTCGGAGGCGATGAAGATGTTCTGCGCGGGATCCTGGAGAGACTCTTCCACCATGCTGCGCTGTTGGTCGGTGAGGTGGTCGGGGTCGTAGCCCAGGACCTCGGCACCCCGTCTCACCTGGATGGCGATGGGGCCCATGGACGTGTTGTCGGGATCGCCGCCGAGACGCCATGGCAGGCTTTCAGGGGCGATCGGGCTGAGCGGAGAGTCAGCCTGTTCACGGATCGTGTCGGTGATGTCGTCGAGAATGCCTGGCTGCCCACCGATCTCCTGCCAGGCGATACCGGCGACCATGTCCGGCGGAAGTCCGGAGTTGTGTGCGGCCGCCTTGATGATGTCCTTATTCGCAGCGATCCAGTCGGTACGCTCCTCTGCGTTGCCGGGCGGGTTCCAGTAACTGTCCTTCGCGCCGGGAAGGTTTGCGACGTGGAGGCGGATGTCGCGCAGAGTCGGGGAGACGATGTCGTTCCCGGCCGTGGGGTAGTAGTCCTGCTTCGGGCCGCTGCCGGCCAGCCGTGTCAGAGGGTTGGCACTTGCTTCGGCTGCCTCCCGCCGCAACTCGGCGATGGCCGGGACGATGTCGACGCGGTGGACGAAGCCCATGCGGAAGTCCGGCAACAGGTCGTAGGCCTGCTTGAGTTGATGCAGGCCGATCTCACGTGCCTCGTGCTCCGTGGTCTTGGCCAGATGGAAGTCACCGCCAGCCGCGTCGTGCAGTCGGTTCGCGTCGTCGCGTATGTCGTCGACGTCCATGGTCAGCTCGGCGAAGAAGTCCATGACGCCGGTGGTGGCTCGCATGTCCTCCCACTGGCGCATCGGCTCAGCCTCTTGCGCCTCGCGGGTGATCGCCGTGCCCTTGGTGTGGATCAGTTTCGCGAGAGCCTGCTCGTTGGCCTTGCCGTTGGAGTAGTGCGCCTTGGCGACCTCCAGTGCGAACGCGTAGTCGGTCAGCGCGCCGGAGGCCTTGTCGTAGCCCTCCGCCAGCTCTGAGACCAGCTTGCGCGCCTCGGCGAGCCGGGATTCGTAGTGTTGGCTGCCCGCGCTCTTCCACTGCGTGTGTTTCTCGGCCTTCTCGGCCGAGGCGAGCACCGCGACAAGCATGTCATGCAGACGCCGGAACTCCTGCGCGTTGCGTTCCACGAGGGGAGGGCTGCAACTGTCCAGGAACTCGACGTCCTTGCGATGGCTGATGCCGGAGCTCATCGGGCCTCCGGGGCTACGTACTGGCCGTAGCGGAGGACGTCGTCGAGAAAACGCTGCGCCGCATCACCGTCGACCTGCACGAAGTCGTTGCCCGCGGTTCGCAGACGGGTGGAGAGCGCCGCGAACAGGGCCACAGCGTCCAGGTACTGGTCGTCGGCGAAGTGCGCGAACCGTTCCACCTGCTTGGCCACGTCCTCGGGCGCTCGTGGCTCCCGGGCCATGGTGGTGAGCTCGGCATCCGGACGGCCCTCCTGAAGGAAGCCCGCTATCTCGATCAGCAGGTTCGCATTGCCGTTGATCGAGTCGGCCTTTGCCACCAGGCTTGCGGCGGGCGCGATGTCTCCGCCGCCGTCCGCCGGTACCTGATCGATCTGCATGCCCGTCGACCGGCGCGCCAGGGCGTCGGCCTTCAACTGGGCCCACTCCTCGTCGAACGACAACCCGCTCCCCCTCCTGGCTGCTGCAAGCACTGTTTCGAACAGCCAGCCGATCATGCCATTGGGGAGTGCTTTACGGAAGCCGGACCATCTCTTTGTCAAGGGGAGTGTCGCGGCGCCTTACCCGCGCCGCTGGAAATGGCAGGTCAGGCCACCCGCCGGCCGTTCTCCAGTTCCGCCGTGCCGGTGCCGTCCCTGAGGACGTCCAGGGCGGTCAGGACGCGGTGGCCGAGGGCGTCGGGCAGGTGGGTGGTGATCTCCTCGCGGGGGACCAGGCGCCAGGACAGCAGCTCCTCCTCCTGGAGGCGGATGGCCTTGAGGTCGCCGTCGGTGAGGACACCGCCGTCGTACAGGTACGCCACCAGCGGCGGTGCGCCCTGGATGTGCACCCAGTCCACGGTCAGCAGCCGGCCGAGCCGCCGGTCGAGCCCGATCTCCTCCAGCGTCTCCCGGCGGGCGCCCTCGCGCGGGGTCTCCCCGTCGTCCGACTCGATCGTGCCGCCCGGAAGCGCCCAGCCCTCGCGGTAGTTGGGCTCGACCAGCAGCACCCGCCCCTCGGCGTCCCGGAAGAGCGCGGCGGCACCGGCGAGGACACGGGGCAGGCCGGCGATGTACGTGGCGAAGTCAGGAGTCGTGGTCATTCAGGAAGGGTAACCAGCCGCCGTACGGTTACGGGGCGGCGGTCACCAGGCGCAGGGTGCGTTCCGCCAGCGCACTGATCCGTACGCCGTCGAAGCCGAACACCGCGCTCCGTACCGTGTCCTGAAGCGGGTCCTTCCACTGGGCGGGGATCGCCTCCGCGCCGGTGAGGACCCCGGCCACCGAGCCGGCCGTCGCCCCGTTGGAGTCGGTGTCCAGCCCGCCGCGCACGGTCAGCGTGATGGTCCGGGTGAAGTCGCCGTCGCCGTACAGCAGCCCGGCGGTGAGCACGGCGGCGTTCGGGACCGTGTGGATCCAGCCGAGCCCGGCGGTCTGCGCGGACAGCGTCGCCAGGGTCTCCTCCCAGGGCAGCCGCGCCTCGTGCAGGGACATGACCCGCCGTACGGTACGGGCGAGCCGGCAGCTCGCCGGGATCACGCCGAGCGCGCTCTCCAGCGCGTCCCGCACGGTCGGCGCGGTGAACGCCGCCGCGATCAGCGCGGCCGCCCACATGGCGCCGTAGACGCCGTTGCCGGTGTGCGAGAGCACCGCGTCCCGGCGGGCCAGAGAGGCGGCGCCCGCCGGGTCGCCGGGGCGGGTCCAGCCGTGGACGTCGGCGCGGATCAGGGCGCCGATCCACTCCTGGCAGGGGTTGTCGTACGTCGCCGTCAGCGGCGGCTTCAGCCCGTTCGCGAGGTTGCGGTACGCCGCCCGTTCCGCGGTGAAGGTCTGCAGGTACGGCAGCCTGAGCAGCCACAGGTCACCGACCTGCTCGGTGCTGAAGCCGAAGCCGTGCGTCTCCAGCAGGTGCAGGCCGAGGATCGCGTAGTCGACGTCGTCGTCGCGGCAGCTGCCGTGGATCCGGCCGCGCACGCACTCACGCCACTCCGGGCGCAGTACGGCGGTCTCGGCCGGGTCGGCGGGTTCGGGCAGGTAGTCGGTGAGCGGCAGGGCCGCCGCCTTGCGCAGGTAGCGGTCGATGCGTTCACGGGTCCACACCTCGCCCTGTTCGACCGGCTTGCCGAGCATGTTGCCCGCGATCCGGCCGACCCAGCCGCCGTGGACGCGGTCGGCGAGGGCGGCGGGTCCGGGGCGCTGGCTGGTCATGGCTGGGGTCTACCCGTTTTCCGCGGCGTGGTCCCAGCTGCTTCCCAGCCTTCGGTCGGGGCATGACGGCGAGGGTGTCCTCCGGTTATGGTCGCAGCGGCGCGACTGGCCCTGACATGCGCGGGGCCCGGAGAGCAAGGGGAAAGCAAGGTGGCGGACGCTGCAGTGAACGAGACCCGTCGGGTGCTCATCGCCGCGGACAAGTTCAAGGGCTCGCTGACGGCCGTGCAGGTCGCCGAGCGGGTGACGGCTGGGCTGCGCCGGGTCGCGCCGGACGTTCCGGTCGAGGCGCTGCCCGTGGCCGACGGCGGCGACGGGACCGTGGACGCGGCGGTCGCGGCCGGTTTCGAGCGGCGGGAGGTACGGGTCGCAGGGCCGCTCGGGCAGGAGGTCACGGCCGCGTTCGCGCTGCGCGGCGACACCGCGGTCGTGGAGATGGCCGAGGCCAGCGGTCTGCAGCGCCTCCCGGCCGGCGTCTTCGCGCCCCTGACGGCCTCGACGTACGGCTCCGGCGAGATGCTGCGGGCCGCGCTCGACGCGGGCGCGCGGACGATCGTGTTCGGCGTCGGCGGCAGCGCCACGACGGACGGCGGCGCGGGCATGCTGTCCGCGCTGGGCGCCCGGTTCCTGAACGAGGACGGGGAACCGGTGTCCCCGGGCGGCGGGGGGCTCGCCGACCTGGCGCGCGCCGACCTGTCCGGCCTGGACCCGCGCCTGTCCTCGGTGGAACTGGTGCTGGCCAGCGACGTCGACAATCCGCTGACGGGGCCCAAGGGCGCGCCGGCGGTGTACGGCCCGCAGAAGGGCGCCACGCCGGACGACGTGGACACCCTGGACGCGGCGCTCGCGCACTTCGCCAAGGTGCTGGAGGCCGAGGCCGGGCCGCGTGCGGCGCAGTACGCGGCGTCGCCGGGCGCGGGCGCGGCGGGCGGCATCGGCTACGGCGCGCTGCTCCTGGGCGCGCGTTTCCGCCCCGGTATCGAGGTCATGCTGGACGTCCTGGGCTTCGCCCCCGCGCTGGAGCGGGCCTCGCTGGTCATCACCGGTGAGGGTTCGCTGGACGAGCAGACGCTGCACGGGAAGGCGCCGGCGGGTGTCGCTGCGGCGGCTCGGGCGGCGGGGAAGCCGGTGGTCGCGGTGTGCGGGCGGCTCGCTCTGCCCGGGGAGGCGCTGCTGCGGGCCGGTATCGAGCGGGCCTACCCTCTCACGTCGGTCGAGCCCGACGTCGCCAAGTGCATCGCGGATGCGGGGCCGATTCTTGAGCGGGTCGCCGTGCGGATCGCTGAGGACCGCTTGGGCTGAGGTCCCTGGGGCGGAGCCCCCAGGTGGGCCGCACAAGCGAGGGGCCCCGGACCAGTCACTGGTCCGGGGCCCCTCGGTATAAGCGCCGCAGGCGTGCGCACCGCTACGGAAGCTGCGCCGCCCGCGCCTCGCGGCGGTTGTCACGGAAGTTGTTCACCCGCCGAGCCGTGGCGAACAACGGGATCACCGCGCCCATGACCAGCTGCAGCGCACAACCCGTCTGCAGCAGCAGCTGCCCGCTGGGCGCGTCGAAGGCCCACGCCGCCAGCAGGCCCATGGACAGCACGATCCAGGACAGCATGGCCCCGGCCAGGCGCCCCCTCGGCTTCGGGTACTCCACCCGGCTCACCATCAGCCAGGCCGTGCCGAGGATCGCCAGCAGCGTCGCCACGAACGGCAGCTCCAGGAGCACGATCGAGACGACCGTCAGCGCTCCGAACGGCGACGGCATGCCCTGGAACATGCCGTCCTTCATCGTCACGCAGGAGAAGCGCGCCAGTCGGAGGACGACCGCGAGGAGCACCACGATGGCCCCCAGCGCCGCCATCCTCTGGTGCGCGTCGTCCGCGACCATGCCGTAGACGAGCACGAAGTACGCGGGCGCGAGCCCGAAGCTGATCAGGTCGGAGAGGTTGTCCAGCTCCGCGCCCATCGGCGACGAGCGCAGCTTGCGGGCCACCAGTCCGTCGAACAGGTCGAAGACGGCCGCGCAGAGCATCAGGATGACGGCGGTGGCGGCGCTGTGCCGCGCCATGCCCGCGGACTCGTCGTTCCCGGTCAGGTGCGGGATCAGGATGCCGGTGGTGGTGAAGTACACCGCCATGAACCCGCACGTGGCGTTGCCCAGGGTGAGCGTGTCCGCTATCGACAGACGGAGAGAAAGAGGCATCTCCTCCTCGTCGTCCACCTCGTCGGCCTCGGGCACCCAGCCCGCCTGGGTCTCCGGATCAATCACGGTCAATGCGAGTCACCCCAGCCACGGTCTTCTGTCCGACCTCGACCGCGACCTCCACGCCCTCGGGCAGGTAGAGGTCGACACGCGAGCCGAAGCGGATCAGACCGATACGGTCGCCCTGCTCGACCTTCGTGCCCTGAGGGATGTAGGGGACGATGCGGCGGGCCACCGCGCCGGCGATCTGGATCATCTCGATGTCGCCGAGTTCGGTGTCGAAATGCCAGACTACGCGCTCGTTGTTCTCGCTCTCCTTGTTGAAAGCCGGAACGAAGCCGCCGGGGACGTGCTCGACCGACGTCACCGTGCCCGAAAGGGGCGCGCGGTTGACGTGGACGTTCAGCGGGCTCATGAAGATCGCGACGCGGGTGCGTCCGTCCTTCCACGGCATGATGCTCTGCACCACACCGTCGGCGGGCGAGATGACCCGGCCCTGGGCGATCTCACGCTCGGGGTCGCGGAAGAACCACAGCATGCCCGCCGCGAGCGCGGTGGCGGGCACGGCCACGGCCCGGGCCGCACCGGAGCGGCGGGCGCGGGCCAGGCTGAGGGCTGCGGTGGCGACGGTCGGGAGAAGCCACGGCGATGCTCCGCGCGCGAGGCGTACGCCGGCTCGGCTGTCGCGAGGTGCAGAGGTTTGGCTGTGGGGCATGGATGACCTTCGTAGCGGATGATGCCGCGCAAGACGGGGGACGGCGGCTTTCCGGGGATCGTACCGGTCGGGGGCTGCAACTGGGCAAGCCAGCCTGCCGAGTCGACGGCTGAAGAGTACCTACGGGGTGTGATCTTCTTCTCGAAGAAAACACCCCGTATCCGGACAATCAACCCTGGAAGCGATACTCTTCGAGCAGCCTGCGACCGATGATCATTTTCTGGATCTCGGCGGTACCTTCACCGATGAGCAGCATCGGGGCCTCGCGGTAGAGGCGCTCGATCTCGTACTCCTTCGAGAAGCCGTAGCCGCCGTGGATCCGGAAGGCGTCCTCCACGACCTCCTTGCAGTACTCGGAGGCGAGGTACTTCGCCATCCCGGCCTCGAGGTCGTTCCGCTCGCCGGAGTCCTTCTTGCGTGCCGCGTTGACCATCATCGCATGCGCGGCCTCGACCTTGGTCGCCATCTCCGCCAGCTTGAACTGGATGGCCTGGTGCTGGGCGATCGGCTTGCCGAAGGTGTGCCGCTGCTGGGCGTACTGGACGCCGAGCTCGAAGGCGCGCTGGGCGACGCCGCAGCCGCGCGCGGCCACGTTGACCCGGCCGACCTCGACGCCGTCCATCATTTGGTAAAAACCTCGGCCCGTGACCCCGCCCAGCACCCGATCGGCCGGAAGGCGCAGGCCGTCCATGATCAGCTCGGTGGTGTCGACGCCCTTGTAGCCCATCTTCTCGATCTTGCCGGGGATGGTGAGGCCCGGGCGGACCTCGCCGAAGCCCGGCTCCTTCTCGATCAGGAAGGTCGTCATGGACTTGTGGGGCGCCGTGCCCTCGGGGTGGCCTTCGTCACTGCGCACGAGGACGGCCACGAGCGAGGAGGTGCCACCGTTGGTCAGCCACATCTTCTGGCCGTTCAGGACGTACTCGTCGCCGTCCTTGACCGCCTTCGAGGTGATCGCCGACACATCGGAGCCCAGGCCCGGCTCCGACATCGAGAAGGCGCCCCGGATGTCGCCGGCCGCCATGCGGGGCAGGAAGTGGTCCTTCTGCTCCTGCGTGCCGTGCTGCTTGAGCATGTACGCGACGATGAAGTGGGTGTTGATGATGCCGGACACCGACATCCAGCCCCGGGCGATCTCCTCCACGCACAGTGCGTAGGTGAGCAGCGACTCGCCCAGGCCCCCGTACTCCTCGGGGATCATCAGACCGAACAGGCCGAGCTCCTTGAGCCCGTCGACGATCTGCTGCGGGTACTCGTCGCGGTGCTCCAGCCCGGTCGCGACCGGGATGATCTCCTTGTCGACAAAGTCACGGACCGTCGAGAGGATCTCCTGCTGGACGTCGGTCAGACCGGCGGTCTGGGCGAGACGGGCCATGGCCTACTTCTCCTGCTGCTTGAGTTCCGGGCGACCGGGCTGCTCGCCGCCGCGCTCCTTGATGTACGTCTCGGTCGGCACCATGACCTTGCGGCGGAAGACGCACACGAGCGTGCCGTCCTGCTTGTAGCCCTTGGTCTCGACGTAGACGATGCCGCGGTCGTTCTTCGACTTCGACGGCCACTTGTCGAGCACGGTCGTCTCGCCGTAGATGGTGTCGCCGTGGAAGGTCGGCGCCACGTGCTTGAGCGACTCGATCTCCAGGTTGGCGATCGCCTTGCCGGAGATGTCCGGGACGGACATGCCGAGCAGCAGCGAGTAGATGTAGTTCCCGACGACGACGTTCTTGCCGAAGTCCGTCGTCTTCTCCGCATAGTTCGTGTCCATGTGGAGCGGGTGGTGGTTCATGGTGAGGAGACAGAACAGGTGGTCGTCGTACTCCGTGACCGTCTTGCCCGGCCAGTGCTTGTACGTCGCCCCGACCTCGAACTCCTCGTAGGTGCGTCCGAACTGCATCGTGCTCAGGGCTCCTCAGCTGGCGGGGATCTCGAACTTCGACGTGCGCTGCATGCCGGCGGCGCGGCCCTTGCCGGAGATGACCAGGGCCATCTTGCGGCTGGCCTCGTCGATCATCTCGTCGCCGAGCATCGCGGAGCCCTTCTTGCCGCCCGCCTCGGACGTGTAGTAGTCGTACGCGTCCAGGATCAGCTCGGCGTGGTCGTAGTCCTCCTGGGAGGGCGAGAAGATCTCGTTGGACGCCTCGACCTGGCCCGGGTGCAGCACCCACTTGCCGTCGAAACCGAGGGCCGCGGCGCGCCGGGCGACCTCGCGGTAGCCGTCGATGTTGCGGATCTGCAGGTAGGGCCCGTCGATCGCCTGGAGGTTGTTGGCGCGGGCGGCCATCAGGATCTTCATCAGGATGTAGTGGTAGGCGTCCGCCGGGTAGCCGGGCGGCTGCTCGCCCACGACCAGGGACTTCATGTTGATGGACGCCATGAAGTCGGCCGGGCCGAAGATGATGGTCTCGACGCGCGGGGAGGCCTGCGCGATCGCGTTGACGTTGTTCAGGCCCTGCGCGTTCTCGATCTGGGCCTCGATGCCGATCTTGCCGACCTCGAAGCCCATGGTCTTCTCGATCTGGGTGAGCAGGAGGTCGAGCGCGACGACCTGCTCGGCCGTCTGCACCTTCGGCAGCATGATGCAGTCGAGGTTCTGGCCGGCGCCCTCGACGACCGTGACGACGTCGCGGTACGTCCACTCGGTCGTCCAGTCGTTGACCCGCACGACCCGCGTCTTGCCGGTCCAGTCGCCCTCGTTGAGGAACTTGACGATGGTGTGCCGCGCCTCGGGCTTGGCGAGCGGCGCGCACGCGTCCTCCAGGTCCAGGAAGACCTGGTCCGCCGGGAGACCCTGCGCCTTCTCCAGGAAGCGCGGGTTGCTGCCCGGTACGGCCAGGCAGGAGCGCCGCGGGCGAAGGCGGTTGACGGGGGTGGTCATGCGGGGACCTCCAGGGGGTCGAGCTTGTTCGCTTTCCGGATCTCGTCGACGATCGCGCCGATGATTCCGGTGATGTCGAAGTCCTTCGGGGTGAAGACGGCGGCCACTCCGGCGGCCCTGAGCTGCTCGGCGTCACCGTTCGGGATGATGCCACCTGCGATCACCGGTATATCTGTGGCACCGGCCACACGCAGCCGCTGGAGCACGTCCGGCACCAGCTGGGCGTGCGAGCCGGACAGGATCGACAGGCCGACCGCGTGCACGTCCTCGGCGAGGGCGGCGTCCACGATCTGCTCGGGCGTCAGGCGAATGCCCTGGTAGACCACCTCGAAGCCGGCGTCGCGCGCGCGGACGGCGATCTGCTCGGCGCCGTTGGAGTGCCCGTCCAGGCCGGGCTTGCCGACCAGGAAGCGCAGCTTGCCGACGCCGAGGTCGCGGGCGGTGGCGTCCACCTTGGCCCGGACCCCGGCGAGCGCCGAGCCCGGCTCGGCGGCGACCGCGACCGGCGCGGAGGACACCCCGGTGGGCGCCCGGAACTCGCCGAACACCTCGCGCAGGGCCGCCGCCCACTCGCCGGTCGTGACCCCGGCGCGGGCGCACTCCAGCGTGGCCTCCATCAGGTTGTCCGTGCCCTTGGCGGCCTCCTTCAGCCGCTCCAGCGCCTTGCAGGGGCGCGGGTGGTTGAAGGGCGGCTGGTAGCGGGTGTCGCGCCAGTGCTGCAGCGAGGCGATGACCCGGGCCTCGACCGCCGGGTCGACCGTCTGGATCGCCGTGTCCAGGTCGGCCGTCAGGGGGTTCGGCTCGGTGCCCTCGAACGCGTTGACCCCGATGATCTTCTCCTCGCCGGACTCGATCCGGGCCCGGCGCTCGGCGTGCGAGGAGACCAGCTGGGACTTCAGGTAGCCGGACTCCACGGCGGCCATCGCGCCGCCCATCTCCTGGATCCGGTCGATCTCCGCGAGGGCGTCGGCGACCAGCTGCTCCACCTTCGCCTCGATCACCTTCGAGCCCTCGAAGATGTCCTCGTACTCCAGCAGGTCGCTCTCGTAGGCGAGTACCTGCTGGATGCGCAGCGACCACTGCTGGTCCCAGGGGCGGGGCAGGCCCAGGGCCTCGTTCCAGGCCGGCAGCTGTACGGCACGCGCGCGTGCGTCCTTGGAGAGGGTGACCGCCAGCATCTCCAGCACGATCCGCTGGACGTTGTTCTCCGGCTGCGCCTCGGTCAGGCCGAGCGAGTTGACCTGGACGCCGTAGCGGAAGCGGCGCTGCTTGGGGTTCTCGATGCCGTACCGCTCCCGCGTGACCTTGTCCCAGATGCGGCCGAACGCCCGCATCTTGCACATCTCCTCGACGAAGCGGACGCCCGCGTTCACGAAGAAGGAGATACGGGCGACCACGTCACCCATGCGCTCCTGCGGCACCTGGCCGGAGTCGCGCACCGCGTCGAGCACGGCGATGGCGGTGGACATCGCGTACGCGATCTCCTGCACCGGCGTGGCCCCGGCCTCCTGCAGGTGGTAGCTGCAGATGTTGATCGGGTTCCACTTCGGGATGTGGGAGACCGTGTACGCGATCATGTCCGTCGTCAGGCGGAGCGACGGCCCCGGCGGGAACACATGGGTTCCGCGGGACAGGTACTCCTTGACGATGTCGTTCTGCGTCGTGCCCTGGAGCTTGGTGATGTCCGCGCCCTGCTCCTCGGCGACGACCTGGTAGAGCGCCAGCAGCCACATGGCGGTGGCGTTGATCGTCATCGAGGTGTTCATCTGCTCCAGGGGGATGTCCTGGAACAGCCGGCGCATGTCACCGAGGTGCGAGACGGGCACGCCGACCCGGCCGACCTCGCCGCGGGCGAGGATGTGGTCGGGGTCGTAGCCGGTCTGCGTCGGCAGGTCGAACGCCACCGACAGGCCGGTCTGGCCCTTGGCGAGGTTGCGCCGGTACAGCTCGTTGGACGCCTCGGCCGTCGAGTGGCCGGCGTACGTCCGCATGAGCCACGGACGGTCCTTCTGACGCTCTGTCATCTATGGCTCTCAGACGTTCCGGAAGCGGTTGATGGCGTCGATGTGCTTGGCGCGCATCTCCTCGTCGCGCACGCCGAGGCCTTCCTCGGGCGCGAGGCAGAGCACGCCGACCTTGCCCTGGTGCAGGTTGCGGTGGACGTCGTAGGCGGCCTGGCCGGTGTCCTCGAGGGCGTACGTCTTCGACAGGGTCGGGTGGATCTTGCCCTTGGCGATGAGGCGGTTGGCCTCCCAGGCCTCGCGGTAGTTGGCGAAGTGCGAGCCGATGATCCGCTTCAGGGACATCCACAGGTAGCGGTTGTCGTACTCGTGCATGTAGCCCGAGGTCGAGGCGCAGGTGGTGATGGTGCCGCCCTTGCGGGTGACGAAGACCGAGGCGCCGAAGGTCTCGCGGCCGGGGTGCTCGAAGACGATGTCGATGTCCTCGCCGCCGGTGAGCTCGCGGATGCGCTTGCCGAAGCGCTTCCACTCCTTGGGGTCCTGGGTCTGCTCGTCCTTCCAGAACTTGTAGCCCTCGGCGTTGCGGTCGATGATCGCCTCGGCGCCCATGGACCGGCAGATGTCCGCCTTCTGGTCGCTGGAGACGACGCAGATCGGGTTGGCGCCGCCGGCCAGCGCGAACTGCGTGGCGTACGAGCCGAGGCCGCCGCTCGCGCCCCAGATCAGCACGTTGTCGCCCTGCTTCATCGCCGCGCCGTTGCGGGAGACCAGCTGGCGGTAGGCGGTGGAGTTCACCAGGCCGGGGGCGGCGGCCTCCTCCCAGCTGAGGTGGGCCGGCTTCGGCATCAGCTGGTTGGACTTGACGAGCGCGATCTCGGCGAGGCCGCCGAAGTTGGTCTCGAAGCCCCAGATGCGCTGCTCGGGGTCGAGCATCGTGTCGTTGTGGCCGTCGCTCGACTCCAGCTCGACGGACAGGCAGTGCGCGACGACCTCGTCACCGGGCTTCCAGGCGTTGACACCCGGGCCGGTGCGCAGGACGACGCCCGCGAGGTCGGATCCGATGATGTGGTACGGCAGGTCGTGCCGCTTGGTGAGCTCGCTGACCTTGCCGTAGCGCTCAAGGAACCCGAACGTGGACAGCGGCTCGAAGATCGAGGTCCACACCGAGTTGTAGTTGACCGAGGAGGCCATGACGGCCACCAGGGCCTCGCCCGGGCCGAGTTCCGGCACGGGCACCTCGTCGAGGTGGATCGACTTGCGCGGGTCCTTGTCGCGGGTCTCGAGGCCCGCGAACATCTCCGTCTCGTCCTTGTGCACGGTGATCGCGCGGTACGAGTCGGGGAGCGGCAGGGCGGCGAAGTCGGCGGACGTGGCGTCCTTCGACTGGATCGCGTCCAGGATGTCCTTCACGGTCACGGTGTTGCCTCCGGCGGTGAGCGCCCTGAGGGAGGGGCGCTGGGGGATCGTCGGTGCTGCTGCTGAGAGTGCTGCTGAGGGTTTTCGGGGATGCCGTCGGTTCGGCTCTGTGGTGCTTCGGCAGCGCTTTGTGGCGCGGGAGGTTGCCTGTGACGCAGGCGTCCGGGCGCGCAAGCGCATCGGCTTGCGGGGACAGCCGGCGAGCGAACGGTCTCTGCTCGCCGGCCGCCCGGACACCTTCAACGTATGACACCGCGTGTCAGGTGACAAGGCACTGAGTGCCAGAACTTGGCCTCAGATGAAATCTTTACGTAACAAATGAGCGATGATCGATCGAACGGGGCCTGAAATCCGCTCGAAAACGGGCCCTGACATGGCAAAACGGCCACCCCGAAGGGTGGCCGTGATCACAACGAACGGGTGCGCCTCAGCGCTCCTTCAGTGCCTCCTCGATGGTCCGCATGACCTCGTCCAGCGGAGCGTCGGTGCGGGCGACCGTGACGAGCACCTCACCGTGCGCCGAGGCCGTCGCCGGGGCGGTGGCGGCCGGCCTGGGGGCCGAACTCCGTCCCGCGCCGATGCCGGTGCCGAACGTCTTCCGCACGATCGCGAAGGCGTGGTCGAGCTGCGCCTCCACATCGCCCTGGCCGCCCGCCCGCAGCCAGCGCCGCAGCACGTGGTTGTGGGCGGTGACGACGGCGGAGGCGGCCACTTCGGCCAGCAACGGGTCGTCGTTGGCGTCGTCGGCGTGGGCGTGCTCGTCGAAGTGGCCGAGCAGATAGCGGGTGAACAGGCGCTCGTAGCGGGCCACCGAGGCGATCTCGGCCTCCCGCAGGGTCGGCACCTCGCGGGTGAGCTTGTAGCGGGCGACGGAGATCTCCGGGCGCGCCGCGTACATCTTCATGACTTCCTTGATGCCGCGGCACACGGTGTCGAGCGGGTGCTCGTGCGCGGGGGCGGCGTTGAGGACCGCCTCGGCGCGGATCAGCGTGTCGTCGTGGTCGGGGAAGATCGCCTCTTCCTTGGAGCGGAAGTGGCGGAAGAAGGTGCGGCGGGCGACCCCGGCGGCGGCCGCGATCTCGTCGACGGTGGTCGCCTCGTACCCCTTGGTCGCGAACAGCTCCATGGCTGCGGCCGCCAGTTCTCGGCGCATCTTGAGCCGCTGGGCGGCGGCGCGACTGCCTGCGGCACTTTCCGGCGCGTCGGGCGTAGCTGGTGTACGTGAGGACTTGGCGGGCTGGGACATGACCCGAACGTACTGCATGTGCGCAGTTCGGTGCGCGGGTGAGGGGTTTCCCCCGCCCCCGGAGCCGCCCCCGCCCCAGCAGGGCGGGGGAGCGTCCGAGGGGCCGAGCAGTCCGCCCCAGTCCGTCTCCGCGTGGGACCAGTCGCCGGCGCCGTCAGCGGCGGGCATACTCGCGGAAGCCACGGCCGGTCTTGCGGCCGAGGCAGCCCGCGGCCACCAGGTGCTCCAGCAGCGGCGCCGGGGCGAGGCCGGGGTCGCGGAACTCCCGGTGCAGGACCTTCTCGATGGCCAGCGAGACGTCCAGGCCGACCACGTCCAGCAGCTCGAAGGGGCCCATCGGGTAGCCGCCGCCGAGCTTCATCGCCGCGTCGATGTCGTCCAGGGACGCGTAGTGCTCCTGGACCATCTTGATCGCGTTGTTGAGGTACGGGAACAGCAGCGCGTTCACGATGAAGCCGGCCCGGTCGCCGCAGTCCACCGCGTGCTTCTTGATCTTCCCGCAGACCTCGCGGACGGTCGCGTGGACCTCGTCCGCTGTCAGCACCGTCCGCACGACCTCGACCAGCTTCATCGCCGGCGCCGGGTTGAAGAAGTGCATGCCGATCACGTCCTGCGGCCGCGAGGTGGCGCGGGCGCAGGCGACGACGGGCAGCGAGGAGGTGGTGGTGGCGAGGACCGCGCCGGGCTTGCAGACCTTGTCCAGCGTGGCGAACAGCTGCCGCTTGATCTCCAGGTCCTCGGCGATCGCCTCGACGGCCAGGTCGACCTCGGCGAAGGCGTCGTACGAGCCCGCCGGCGTGATCCGGTCCAGGATCTGTGCGGCGGCCTCGGCGGTCAGCCGGCCCTTGTCGACAGAGCGTGAAAGCGACTTGCCGATACGGGCCTTGGCGGTCTGGGCCTTCTCCGCGCTGCGGGCGGCCAGCACGACGTCGTAGCCCGCCTTGGCGAACACCTCGGCGATGCCGGACGCCATGGTGCCCGAGCCGGCGACGCCCACCGAGTGGACTTCGCGGCCCTGAGCCGTCGCTCCGTTCGCGTCCGGGGTGAGCGCGTCCGGCACCACCGTGGCACTGCCCGGCGCCGCGTAGGTGTAGAAGCCGCGCCCGGACTTGCGTCCGGTCAGGCCCGCCTCGCTGAGCTGCTTCAGGATCGGGGCCGGGGCGTGCAGCCGGTCGCGGGACTCGGCGTACATGGCCTCGAGGACCGTACGAGCCGTGTCGATGCCGATCAGGTCCAGCAGCGCCAGCGGGCCCATCGGCAGACCGCAGCCGAGCCGCATCGCCGCGTCGATGTCCTCGCGGGAGGCGTAGCGCGCCTCGTACATCGCGGCGGCCTGGTTGAGGTAACCGAAGAGCAGACCGTCCGCGACGAAGCCCGGGCGGTCGCCGACCGCGACCGGCTCCTTGCCCAGCTCGATCGCGAGGTCCGTGACGGCGGCGACGGCCTGCGGCGCGGTCAGCACCGAGGAGACCACCTCGACCAGCTTCATCGCCGGCGCCGGGTTGAAGAAGTGCAGGCCCAGCACCCGTTCGGGGCGGGCGGAGTCGGCGGCGAGGCGGGTGACCGACAGGGCGTTGGTGCCGGTGGCCAGGATCGTCTCGGGGCGGACGACACGGTCCAGTTCGCGGAAGATCTGGTGCTTGATCTCGTACGACTCCGGGGCCACCTCGATGACGAGGTCGGCGTCGGCCGCCGCGGTGAGGTCGGTTGCGGTGCGGACCCGGGCCAGCGCCGCGGTGCGCTCCTGCTCGGTGAGCCGGCCGCGCTCGACACAGCGGGCGGTGGAGGCCTCCAGGGCGGCGAGCGACTTCGCGGCCTGGGCCTCGCTGATGTCGATGCCGATCACCTCGCGGCCGGCCTTCACGAGGACCTCGGTGATGCCGGTGCCCATGGTGCCGAGGCCGACGACGGCGATCGTCTTGAGCGTGGACTGGGGGGACAGGGGAGTGGCCATCGCGGGACTCCAGGAATGAGGGTGACGACGAGGAGCGCGCCGGGTGCACCTGAGGGGCGCACCGCGGAGCGGAAAGGAGTGCGGGTGTTGCCGGGCTACGAGCGCACACGCCCGGTGCTGCCGGTGCCACGGGCGATGCACACGCCCACGAGCGGCAAACGGCAGGGAATCCGACCGGCCCTGTCCCGGAGCCGGGTCGTACTGCGGTACACGACGTACCGAACCGACAACGCTCACGACGGCTGCGTCACCAAACCGTCGCCAGCGGAAGTGCGAGTGGGTAACTCGCTCGTCTGAGCTTAACCGGCCAGTAACGAGCGCGCCAGCCCTGAGTCCGGCCGGACTTTGTGATGTGGCTCCCTCGTCCCCCGCGACGCCCCTACGCTGGAGTTCGTGGACGAAGAGTTGCGATCACTCACGGAGCGCTCACGGCAGGAGTCGCGCGGCTCGGCGGCGTACGACCGGCTGCTGGCGACCGAGGACCACGACGAACTCGCGGAGGTGCTCACCGCGCCCGGACAGCCGCTGTGGGCCAGGGAACTGGCCGCGTTCCGGCTCGGCCTCGCGGGCGACCGGCGCGCCTTCGAGTCCCTGGTGCTCCTCCTCAATCACCGCGACCCCCCGCGCTGCGCCTCCGCTGCCTACGCCCTCGCCCGCCTGGGCGACCCCCGCACGGCCCGCGCGGCCGCCGCCCTCGCCACCAACGAACTCCGCGTCGCCTACGCCCTGCACCCGGTCCGCCTGCTGACCGAGCTGCACGCCCCCGAGTCCGTGCCCGCCCTGATCACCACCCTGGAACGCCGGCTGCGCCCGCACGACCCGTACCGCCGGGTCGCCCTCGCCTGCGTGGAGGGCCTCGGCACCCTGGGCGACCCCCGCGCCCGCCGGGTCCTGACCGAGGCCCTGGCCCACCCGGCCCTGGCCGAGGCGGCGGTGCACGCGCTGGCACGGATCCCGGAGCAGAAGGAGAAGGCGAAGTGACGGAGCGCGCGGGCCGCGGCCGGGCTCCGGTGCGGCCCGGAGGCCCTAGCGGCGGAAACCCAGCAAGCGGTGCAGGGCCGCGCCCCGCGCAGCGGCCGACGTCACCTTCGCCGTGGCCGGGGGCTTCGGGTCGGGGGCCTTCGCGCAGACCGCGTCGGTGATCCCCGTGCCCCGCGGGACCCGGCCGTCCGTCAGATAGGCGGCCAGATAACGGTCCAGGCAGGCGTTGCCGCTCAGCGTGACGCCGTGGTTGCCGCCGCCCTCCTCGACCACCAGGCTGGAGCCGGCGAGCAGCCGGTGGACGGTGACACCGCCGGTGTACGGCGTGGCCGCGTCGTTCGTCGCCTGGAACAGCAGCACCGGCGGCAGCTTGGCGTTGGTGATGTCCACCGGCTTGCGTTTCGCGGTCGGCCAGAACGCGCACGGCGCGTTGTACCAGAGGTTGTTCCAGGCCATGAAGGGCGCCTTGGTGTACACCGCCCAGGCGTCCGCGCGCCACTGCTGCCAGTCCCCGGGCCAGGAGGTGTCCCGGCACTGCACCGCCGAGTAGACGCTGTAGCCGTTGTCGCCCGAGCCGTGCACGGCACCGAGGTTCTCGTACGCCTCCACCAGCGGCCCGGTCCTCTTGTCGCGCGCGTACGCCGCGAACGCCTCGGCGAGGTCGGGCCAGTAGCCGTCGTAGTAGCCGCCCGGGATGAAGGTGTCCTCCAGTTCCGAGGCGCCCACCTTGCCGCCGGCCGGCTGCTTCGCCAGCGCCGCCCGCATCGCGTACCACGCGGCCTCGACCTTCTGGGGGTCCTTGCCGAGGTGGTACGCCGAGTCGTACCGGGCGATCCAGGCCATCAGCGCACGGTGGCGGTCGTCGAAGGCGTGGTCCTGGCCGAGGTTGTCCTGGTACCAGACACCGGTCGGGTCGACGATCGAGTCCAGCACCAGGCGGCGGACCCGCTCCGGGTACAGCTTCGCGTACACCGCGCCGAGGTAGGTGCCGTAGGAGTAGCCGAAGTAGCTGATCCGTGGCGCGCCGAGCGCCGTGCGGATCAGGTCCATGTCGCGCACGGTGCTGACCGTGTCGATGTACGGCAGCACGTCGGCGTACTTGCGGCCGCAGGCGGCGGCGAAGGACCGCGCGCGGTCGAGGTTCGTCCGCTCCAGCGCGGCCGTGGCGGGCACGGTGTCCGGGCGCACCGCCTTGAAGTGCCCGGGCGCGCAGTCGAGGGCCGGGCTGCTCGCGCCGACCCCGCGCGGGTCGAAGCCGATGACGTCGTACTGCGCCGCGACGTCCCGGGGGAGTGACGAGGCGACGAGTCCGGCGAGGTCCAGGCCGCTGCCGCCGGGTCCGCCGGGGTTGACCAGCAACGGGCCCTGGGAGGTCTGCGCGGTGTGCGGGACGCGGGAGAGCGCGAGCGTGATCTGCCGGCCCGACGGGTCCGCGTGGTCCAGCGGCACTCTCAGGGAGGCGCACTGGAGGGTCGGATAGTCGTCGGTGCCGCACTTCTGCCAGGTGAGCCGCGCGCCGGGGGCGGCCGGGGCGGCTTGCGCCGGCAGACCCGTGACCGAGCCCGCCAGCACGGCGGCGGCTGCGCACAGCACGGCTGCGCGTGTTCTCATGCGTCCTCCCGGGACGGAGGTGTCGGCGGACCGCGAGGGTCACCCCTCTCGCCGCATCGTCCCGGTATCAGGACTCTGAAGAACGCCTTATAGGCATAGTTGACCCGTTTGGGTTGCCCGAAGCCCTCGAACGCCCGCACTCCGGGGACGGTCCATGTGTCTGCGGGAGCGTCGGCCGGGATCGGTTACAGGAGTGTGAGCTGGGTCGGCTCCGACGCGTCGGCGGGTTCCGCCGGGCGGATCCGGCGGGCCAGAGCCGCGCGCGTGGGTCCGATGCCGTACTCCTGCGCCAGCTCGTGCACCTGACGGGTGATCCGGCGCTGGTACCACTTGGGCGCGTAGGCGCCCTCCGCGTACAGCCGCTCGTAGCGGCGCACCAGGTGCGGATGGTGCCTGCCGAGCCAGGCCATGAACCACTCCCGCGCGCCGGGGCGCAGGTGCAGCGTCAGCGGGGTCACCGAGGTGGCCCCGGCCGCCGCTATCGCCTGCACCGTGGCGCGCAGTTGGGCCGGATGGTCGCTCAGGAACGGGATCACCGGCGCCATCAGCACCCCGCAGCCGATGCCGTGCTCGCCCAGGGTGCGCACGACGTCCAGCCGCCGTTCCGGTGCGGGGGTGCCCGGCTCCACCGTGCGCCACAGCTCCGTGTCGAGGAAGCCGACGGAGACCGAGATGCCCACGTCCGTCACCTCGGCCGCCCGCACCAGCAGGTCCAGGTCGCGCAGGATCAGGGTGCCCTTGGTGAGGATCGAGAACGGGTTGGCGTGCTCGGTCAGGGCGCCGATGATGCCCGGCATCAGCCGGTAGCGGCCCTCGGCGCGCTGGTAGCAGTCGACGTTCGTGCCCATCGCCACGTGGTCGCCCTGCCAGCGGCGGGAGGCGAGCTGGCGGCGCAGCACCTCGGGCGCGTTCACCTTGACCACGATCTGGGTGTCGAAGCCGATGCCGGTGTCGAGGTCCAGATAGCTGTGCGTCTTCCTGGCGAAGCAGTAGACGCACGCGTGCGTGCAGCCCCGGTAGGGATTGACGGTCCACTCGAACGGCATGCGCGAGGCGCCCGGCACCCGGTTCAGCACCGAGCGCGCCCGGACCTCGTGGAAGGTGATCCCGCGGAACTCGGGCGTGTCGAAGGTGCGGCTGACGACGGCGTCCGCGCCGAACAGTGCGGTCCCGGCCCGGCCGTGTTCGCTCTCCCCTGTGAGGTTCTCCCAGCGCATGACGCCTCCTCGGTAGCACTGCGCCACACAATAGAACATCTGTTCCCATGATCGTGCGACCTGGGCCGTCGGCCCCTGACGCGCCCCCCGATTTGGGTGGCCGGGCACCGGGGTGGTTGGCTTGCCCCAACCCCGAGAAACCAGGTCCTGGAGGAACGCAATGGCGCAGGTCGAGGCCACTACGGAGCGGGTCGTCGCGGCGGACGCGGAGAAGGTGTTCGACGCCCTCGCCGACTACCGCGGCACACGGCAGAAGCTGCTGCCCGAGCACTTCAGCGAGTACGAGGTCCGCGAAGGCGGCGACGGCGAGGGCACCCTCGTCCACTGGAAGCTCCAGGCCACCAGCAAGCGCGTGCGCGACTGCCTCCTGGAGGTCAGCGAGCCCACCGACGGTGAGCTGGTCGAGAAGGACCGCAACTCCTCCATGGTCACCACCTGGCGCGTCACCCCCGCCGGGGAGGGGAAGTCCCGGGTCGTCGTCACCACCACCTGGAAGGGTGCCGGCGGCATCGGCGGCTTCTTCGAGAAGACCTTCGCCCCCAAGGGCCTCGGCCGCATCTACGACGCCGTGCTCGCCAGGCTGGCCGCCGAGGTCGAGAAGTAGACCCGAACCCCGGGACCGTGAAGGGGGGTTGAGCCCCGGGCGCGCCCCCTTCACCGGTTCGAGTGGACCTCCCGCTCGTCCCGAACCGTGCCGTAACTCGCCGAAGTTGTTCGCAGTTGTCGCCTTACGCGGGAAATGTGACAGGTGCGGCGAGGGGAGCGGTACGTGAGCGGGACGACTCTGATGCGGGACGAGCCGCTCACGGCGCCGCCGGGCGCACCCGCGGACCCACCGGCCGGGGCCGGAGAACTCGGTGCGCCCCGCGTGCGGTTGGTGTTCTTCGGGCTGATGCTCGCCCTGCTGCTCGCGGCGCTCGACCAGATGATCGTCGCGACCGCGCTGCCGAAGATCGTCGGCGAACTGCACGGCCTGGACCGGATGTCCTGGGCGATCACCGCCTATCTGCTCACCTCCACCATCGGCCTGCCCCTGTACGGCAAGCTCGGCGACCTGTTCGGGCGCAAGGGCGTCTTCCAGTTCGCCATCGCGGTCTTCGTCGTCGGCTCCGCACTCGCCGGCCGGGCGCAGACCATGGACCAGCTGGTCGCCTTCCGCGCACTCCAAGGGGTCGGCGCGGGCGGACTCATGATCGGCGTGCAGGCGATCATCGCCGACATCGTGCCGCCCCGGCAGCGCGGCCGCTACATGGGCCTGATCGGCGCCGCCTTCGGTCTCGCCTCCGTCGCCGGACCCCTGCTCGGCGGCTACTTCACCGATCACCTCTCCTGGCGCTGGTGCTTCTACGTCAACGTCCCCTTCGGCCTGGTCACCCTGGCCGTCGTCACCCTCGTCCTGAAGCTCCCCAAGCCGCTCAGCCGTGGCCGCCTCGACGTCCTCGGCGCGCTGCTGCTGGCCGTCGCCTCCACCTGCCTGGTCCTGCTGACCAGTTGGGGCGGCACCGAGTACGCCTGGGGCTCCCGGCAGATCACCGGGCTCGGCGCCGGCGCGTTCGCCGCCGTCGTCCTCTTCCTCGCCGCCGAGCGCTTCGCCGCCGAACCGCTCATCCCGCTGCGGCTGTTCCGCGACTCCGTCTTCACCGTCTCCGGCCTGGTGGGCCTCGTGATCGGCGTCGCCCTGTTCGGCGCCGCCAGCTACCTGCCGACCTTCCTGCAGATGGTCGACGGGGCCAGCGCCACCGAGTCCGGGCTCCTGATGCTGCCCATGATGGCCGGGATCGTCGGCGCCTCCGTCATCGGCGGGCAGCTCATCAGCCACACCGGCCGCTACAAGATCTACCCGGTGCTCGGCGGCGCCGTCTCCGCCGCGGGCATGTGGCTGCTGTCCCGCCTCGAAGTGGACACGCCCCGGCTGCACTACAGCATCTGGATGGCCGTCCTCGGCGCCGGCATCGGCATGGTGATGCCGGTCCTCGTCCTCGCCGTGCAGAACTCCGTGCGGCCCGCCGACCTCGGCACCGCCACCAGCGCCAACAACTACTTCCGGCAGATCGGCGGCAGTGTCGGCGCCGCGGTCTTCGGCACCCTCTTCGCGAACCGGCTCACCGGCGCCCTGCGCAGACAACTGCCGCCGCGCACCGGCTCCCGGCTGCCCGACGCCGAGTCCATCACCCCGCAGCTCGTCCACGCGCTGCCGCCGGCCCTGCGCGACGCCTACGTCCGCGCCTACGCCGACGCGATGCCCCGGATCTTCCTCTACCTCGTCCCGGTGCTCGTCCTCGGCACGCTCATCGCCTTCTTCCTCAAGGAGAAACCACTGGTGTCCCACCACACCACCGAAACCGAGCCCGGCACAGCGCCCCCCAACACGCCGATCCCCCAGGCGCGTTCCCCGCACGCCGCCGGCATCCCCGTCTGCGGCACAGTGCAGCACCCCGACGGCACCGTGGTGCCCCGCGCGGCGCTCACCCTCATCGACGTCGCCGGAGCGCAGATCGGCCGGGGTGCGAGCGGCGAGGACGGGCGGTACGCGCTCAGCACGCCCGGCTCGGGGTCGTACGTGCTCATCGCCGCCGCCGGCGGCCACCAGCCGCAGGCCGTCTCCGTCACCGTCGGCGAACGGCCCGTCGAACTCGACGTCGTCCTCGGCGGCGCCGGGCGCCTCGCCGGCAGCGTGCTCACCGCCGACGGCAGCCCGGTGCGCGACGCCACCGTCACCCTCACCAACGTGCACGGCGAGGTCGTCGCCACGACCCGCAGCGGCCGTGAGGGCGGTTACGTCATCACCGAGCTGGTCGCCGGCGAGTACACGCTCGCCGCCAGCGCCCCCGCCTTCCGCCCGGCCGCCCTCCCGGTCACCGTGCAGGCATCCCGGGAGACCCGGCAGGACGTCGAACTCGCGGGCGGCGCCGTGCTGAAGGGCACCGTCCGGGCGAGCGGCGGACGGCCCGTGCAGGACGCGCGCGTGACGCTGCTCGACGCCGCCGGGAACGTCGTCGACACCCTCACCACCCCAGCGGACGGAACATTCCGGTTCGTCGACCTCTCGTCCGGCGAGTACACCGTCATCGCCGCCGGTTACCCGCCGGTCGCCACCGTGCTCCAGGTCGCGGGCGGGGGCCGTACCGAACGGGACCTCCAACTGGGCCACGAGGACTGAGCGGGGGCGCGCGCAGGGCGCTGAGCTGCGCGCCGGTGCGATCCGGTGAAACCAATTCCGGGATTGCCACACATCGCGACCGGACGCCGCCGTACCGTAGTGGCGGGCGGCACAGATCGTTTGCGTACAGCCGTGGGGAGAGAGGGCCTGGGCCATGGACCGTGGCAGCGAGCGGGACACACCTCCCGGGCGCGGCGTCGGCAGCGCGGCGGGCCGGATTCCGTTGGCCGTGGTCGTCGTCGACCGCGAGGGCCTGGTGTCCCACTGGAGCAGCGGCGCGCGGCGCCTGTTCGGCGTGGACAGGGAGGACGCCGTCGGGCGTGCCGCGGCCGACCTGCTGCCCGTCTCCGGCGCCCTCCCCGAGGACCTGCGCGGCGACGCGATGCCGGACGCGTACGAGGAGTACGGCGCGGTCGGCCCCGACCTGGAGGCATCCCTCGACGGGCAGACCGCCTACGCCACCGCCGGCCGCGCCCGTCTCTTCCCGCACCCGCACGAACCGTCCGGCGAGCGGCTCGACGTGCTGTGGTGGGCCTACCCGCTGATCGGCCCCGGACCGTCCCGGCTGCTCGTGCTCGCCGCCGACGCCACCCGGCTGCGCGACGAGCGCGGATACGACGACGAGACCGCCGAACGCATCTCGCCCGGCTTCGCCCGCCACACCGAGCTGCCCGCCTTCGAGGAACTGGAGCGGCGGCTGCCCGAGATCCTGCCCAACATGGGTCCGGGACCGAGCGGCCGCATCGTCTCCCAGGTGCTCGAACTGGGTTATCCCGTCCTGGAGTTCAGCCAGTTCGACCGGGTGCCCGTCACGCCGTACTGGGGCGTGCCCCGCCGCCCCGGACGCACCCGCACCGAGCCCGCCGTACCGCAGCAGCAGCGGCGCACGGCGGTCACCGTGGTCCCGCACGGCGCCGAACAGGACCTGGAGTACACCGCCGTGCGCGAGCGGCTGGAGTTCCTCAACGAGGTCAGCTCCGCGATCGGTTCCTCCCTGGACCTCGGCGCGACCATCCGCGAGGTCACCAGCGCCGCCGTACCCCGGTTCGCGGACTTCGCGGGCACCCATCTGCGCGCGGCCGTCCTTGCCGGCGAGGGCTTCCCGGACGGTCCGCCGGACGCGCACACGGTGATGTTCCGCGTGTGGGTCGAGCACAACGACGAACCGGGCCGCTGGGACGACACCGTGCCCGTGGGCGAGGCCTTCGCCTTCCCCGAACACACCCCGTTCTACAAGTGCATGGTCACCGGCGAACCGGTGCTCATCCCACGCGTCACCGAGGAGCTGAGCGAGCGCATCTCCGGGGAGTTCGAGAAGCGGGACCTCAGGCCGCTCATCGGCGGGCGCTCCCTGCTGATCGTCCCGCTCAAGGCCCGTAACGTCGTCCTCGGCTTCATGGTGCTGATGCGCCGCCCGGACCGCCAGGCCTTCGACGACATCGACCGCACCACCGGTGCCGAACTCGCCGCCCGGGCGGGCCTCGTGCTCGACAACGCCCGCATGTACACCTACCAGGAGAACGTCGCCGACACCCTGCAGGACAGCATGCTCCCGCAGGTCAGCCCCCGGATGGCCGGCTGTGACGTCGCCACCCGCTATCTGCCCGGCACCCGGCTCGGCCGGATCGGCGGCGACTGGTTCGACACCATCAAACTGCCCGGCTCGCGCACCGCCCTCGTCGTCGGCGACGTGATGGGGCACGGGCTCAACTCGGCCGCGATGATGGGACAGTTGCGCACGGCCGTGCAGACCATGGCCACCATGGAGACGCCGCCCGCCCAGCTGCTGCGCAACCTCGACGACCTGGCCCGCAGGCTCGGCGACAACTACCTCGCCACGTGTCTGTACGCCGTGTACGACCCGATCCGCGGCGAACTGCACCTCGCCAACGCCGGCCACATCCCACCCGTGCTGGTCCACGCCGAGGACGGCAGCAGTGCACTCCTCGAGCTGCCCACCGGCGCCCCCATCGGCGTCGGCGGCGTCCCCTTCGAGGCCACCCGGATCACGGTCAGGCCCGGCGACCGGCTGGTGCTGTGCACCGACGGACTGGTCGAGGTGCGGGGCTCCGACATCGGCGAGGGCCTCGCCGCGCTCTGCGAGTCCGCCGCGCACCCCGCCGCCTCCATGGACGACGCCTGCGACACCATCATCCGCGCCCTGAACACCCGCGGCGGCCGCAAGGACGACGTCGCCCTCCTCATGGCCCGCCTCAACGGCATCCCCCACGACCACGTCGCCGAATGGCGGCTCGACGCCGACCCGCGCGAGGTCTCCCGGGCCCGCCGCGAGGTCCGCGGACAGCTCCTCGCCTGGGGGCTGCCGCACGCTGTGGAGACCGCTGAGCTGCTGGTCAGCGAGGTCGTCACCAACGCCGTCCGGCATGCCCAGAGCGAGCCGGTCGGGCTGCGCGTGGTCCGCACCGACGCGTTGCTGTTCGAGGTCACCGACGACGAACCGGGCCTGCCCGCCATGGTGAGCGCCGGCCCCGGCGACGAGTCGGGCCGCGGCCTGCGCGTGGTGAGCCGGCTGGCCCGGGAGTGGGGCGCCAGCGCCACCGGGCACCGTAAGACCGTGTGGTTCGAACAGACCATCACCGGAAGATGACCAGAAGGGGCGTGCAGCTTACCGCTGTGCGCCCCCGGCGTGGTCCGGCGTCCGTACATCCGGTGAAGGTGGCCGCGCGCCCCTTGCCCCGCCGTGGGTCCCCGCGATATCCCGATCACGGAACCGAACCGTGGGAGATCGCATGAACGTCTCGGACAAGTACCGCAGCAACTGGGAGAGTTACTGGAGCGAGACCTCCGACGAGGCGGGCGAGGCGATCTGGGACTGCGATCCCGCCCTGTCCGCCGAACCGCACAGCGCGCTGCTGCTGCCCCACGCGGACCCGGCGCGCACCATCGTCGACCTCGGCTGCGGCAACGGCACCCAGACCCGGTACCTCGCCACCCGGTTCGCGCAAGCCGTCGGCGTCGACCTCTCGCACGCCGCCGTCGAGCACGCCCGCCGCGCCACACCGGGCGACTCCGTGGAGTTCCAGCAGCTCGACCTCACCGACGGCGATGCCGTGCGCGCCCTGCACGAGCGGCTTGGCGACGTCAACGTCTACATGCGGGCCGTCATCCACCAGAGCGAACCCGAGGCGCGGCCCGCGGTCGCGGCCGCCGTCGCCGAGCTCCTCGGCAGCGAGGGCCGCGCGTTCGTCGCCGAACTCACCTCCGGCTCCCGGCACGTCCTCAAGCGCGCGGCGTCCGGACCGGACGGCCCGGGGCCCAAGCTCCGGCGGGTCTTCCACCACGGGCTCAAGCCCGCCGACGCCGACGACGAGGAGATCCCGCGGCTGCTCGGCGAGGCCGGCCTGAAGGTCCTCGCCGACGGCGAGACGGTCCTGCCGCAGACCGAGAACCTGTCCGACGGCACCCGCATCGACCTGCCGGCCCGCTGGTTCGTCCTGGCTCGGGCGTAGGCCCCGCGGGATGTGCGGCCCGCCGCCCGCACACCCCGCTGCGCTGCCCGGAACGGGTTCGCCGGGGTCGTAGCCTGGCCGCGCCTCGACGCGTAACGTGACGCAGCATGAAGATCCTCATCAGTGCCGACATGGAGGGGGCCACGGGCGTCACCTGGCCGGCCGACGTGCTGCCGGGGACGCCGCAGTGGGAGCGGTGCCGGTCGATGTTCACCTCGGACGTGAACGCCGCCGTGGAGGGCTTCTTCGACGGCGGCGCCGGCCAGGTGCTCGTCAACGAGGCCCACTGGAGCATGCGCAATCTGCTCCTCGAGCGGCTCGACGAGCGGGTCGAGATGCTCACCGGACGGCACAAGGCGCTGTCCATGGTGGAGGGCGTGCAGCACGGCGACGTGGACGGCGTCGCGTTCGTCGGCTACCACGCGGGCGCGGGGATGGAGGGCGTCCTCGCCCACACCTACCTCGCGAACCAGATCACCGGTGTGTGGCTGAACGACGTCCGCGCCAGCGAGGGCCTGCTCAACGCGCACGTCGTCGCCGAGTACGGCGTCCCCGTCGTCCTCGTCACCGGTGACGACGTGGCCTGCGAGGACGCGCTCGGCTACGCGCCCGAGGCGCTGAAGGTCGCCGTCAAGGACCATGTGTCGCGGTACGCGGCGGTGTGCCGCACCCCGGCGCGGACCGCCGCCGACATCCGGGCCGCCGCCAAGGAGGCCGCGCAGCTGGCGGTCCGTCACGCACCCGCACAGGACGGGCCGTTCACGGTCGCCGTGGAGTTCGACGCCGAGCACCTGGCGATGGCCGCCACCGTCGTGCCCGGGGTCGCCCGGATCGGGGAGCGGAAGGTGGCGTACACCAGCGCCACGATGTACGAGGGCATCAGGACGTTCAAGGCGGTCACCACGATCGTCTCTGCCGCCGTGGAGGAGCAGTATGGGTGACCAGCAGGCCGACCGGCAGGCCCTGGACGAGGTGGTGGAGTTCACCTCCGGCCTGATCCGCATCGACACCGCCAACCGGGGCGGCGGGGACTGCCGGGAGCGGCCCGCCGCCGAGTACGCGGCCGAGCGGCTGGCCGGTGCGGGCGTGGAGCCGCTGCTGCTGGAGCGGACGCCGGGCCGTACCAACGTCGTCGCCCGGATCGAGGGCACCGACCCGTCCGCCGACGCGCTGCTGCTCCACGGTCACCTCGACGTGGTGCCCGCCGAGGCCGCCGACTGGAGCGTGCACCCGTTCTCCGGCGAGATCCGCGACGGGGTGGTGTGGGGGCGGGGCGCCGTCGACATGAAGAACATGGACGCGATGATCCTCGCGGTCGTCCGCGGCTGGGCCCGGCAGGGCGTGCGGCCCCGCCGGGACATCGTCGTCGCGTTCACCGCCGACGAGGAGGCCAGCGCCGAGGACGGATCCGGCTTCCTCGCCGACGAGCATCCCGAGCTGTTCGAGGGCTGCACCGAGGGCATCAGCGAGTCGGGAGCGTTCACTTTCCACGACGGCGCCGGCCGGCAGATCTACCCGATCGCGGCGGGGGAGCGGGGCACCGGCTGGCTGAAGCTCACCGCGCGCGGCCGGGCCGGGCACGGCTCGAAGGTGAACAAGGACAACGCGGTCACCCGGCTCGCCGCCGCCGTCACCCGGATCGGTGAGTACGAGTGGCCGCTGAGGCTGACCCCGACCGTGCGGGCCGCGCTCGCCTCACTCGCCGCCCTGAACGGCATCGAGCCCGACTTCACGGACGTGGACCGGCTGCTGGAGAAGCTGGGCCCGTCCGCCGAGCTGGTGGCGGCGACCGTCCGCAACAGCGCCAACCCCACCATGCTGAACGCCGGTTACAAGCTGAACGTCATCCCGGGCGAGGCGGTGGCCTACGTCGACGGACGCTATCTGGCCGGCACGGAGGAGGAGTTCACCGCCACCCTCGACCGCCTGACCGGGCCGGACGTCCACTGGGAGTTCGCACACCGGGAGGTGGCCCTGCAGGCGCCGGTGGACTCGCCGACCTTCGCCGGGATGCGGGCCGCCGTTGCGGAGTTCGCGCCGGACGGGCACGTGGTGCCGTACTGCATCTCGGGCGGCACGGACGCCAAGCAGTTCTCCCGCCTCGGGATCACCGGCTACGGTTTCACCCCGCTGAAGCTGCCCGAGGACCTCGACTACCAGGCGCTGTTCCACGGCGTGGACGAGCGGGTGCCCGTCGAGGCGCTGCAGTTCGGCGTCCGGGTGCTCGACCGCTTCCTGCGGACCGCCTAGGGGATGGGGGAGACGGTGCGGACCTCGCCGTACGGATCGTGGCCGTCGCCCGTCGACGCGGCGCTGGCCGCCGCGCACGACGGGCAGCCGGAATGGGTGGGCTTCGCCGGGGACGAGGTGTGGTGGACCGAGCCCCGGCCGGCCGAGGGCGGCCGCAGGGCGCTGGTGCGGCGCACGGCCGAGGGCACGGAGGAGACCGTGCTGCCCGCCCCGTGGAACGTGCGCAACCGGGTGGTCGAGTACGGCGGCCGGCCCTGGACCGGGGCGGCGGGCGGCGACGGACCGCTCGTCGTGTTCACGCACTTCGCCGACCAGCGGCTGTACCGGTACGAGCCCGGCGGCGAACCGCGCCCGCTGACCCCGCTCTCCCCGGTCGGCGCGGGACTGCGCTGGGCGGACCCCCACCTGGACCTCGCGCGCGGCGAGGTGTGGTGCGTGCTGGAGGAGTTCACCGGGGACGGCCCCTCGGACGTACGGCGGGTCCTGGCGGCCGTACCCCTGGACGGTTCCGCCGCCGGGGACCGGTCCGCCGTGCGTGAACTCACCGACGGCCGGCACCGGTTCGTCACCGGCCCGCGCGTCTCGCCCGACGGCCGCCGGGCGGCCTGGCTCGCCTGGGACCATCCGCGCATGCCGTGGGAGGGAACAGAACTGCTCGTCGCCGAGATCCGCGCCGACGGCACACTGTATGCGGTCGACACGGTCGCGGGTGGGCCGCAGGAGGCGATCGCGCAGGCCGAATGGTCGGCGGACAACCGTCTTCTGTATGCGAGCGACCGCAGCGGCTGGTGGAACCTGTACCGGGACGGCATCCCGCTGTGCCCGCGCGAGGAGGAGTTCGCCGGCCCGCTGTGGAAGCCGGGCCTGCGCTGGTTCGCGCCGCTGGACACCGGGCTGGTCGCGGTCGTCCACGGTCGGGGGTCGACCGTACTCGGGATACTGGATCCGGAATCCGGGGAGATCGTCGACGCCGCCGGACCGTGGACCGAGTTCGGCGCCACCCTCGCCGTCCACGGCGGTCGTGTCGTCGGCGTCGGCGCCAGCCCGCGCACCGCCTACGAAGTGGTCGAGCTGGACACCGCGACCGGCCGGGCCCGCGCCATCGGCGCCCGGCACCGGGACGCCGTCGACCCCGCCTACTACCCCGAGCCGCGGATCCGCACCTTCACCGGCCCGGACGGCCGCGAGGTGCACGCCCACGTCCACCCGCCGCACCACCCCGGCCGGACCGCCCCCGACGGCGCGGCGCCGCCGTACGTCATCTGGGCGCACGGCGGACCGACCAGCAGGGTGCCGCTCGTCCTGGACCTCACCATCGCCTACTTCACCTCCCGGGGCATCGGCGTCGCGGAGGTGAACTACGGCGGTTCCACCGGATACGGCCGGGCCTACCGCGAGCGGCTGCGCGAGCAGTGGGGTGTGGTCGACGTCGAGGACTGCGCGGCCGTCGCCCGCGCCCTCGCCGCGGAGGGCACCGCCGACCCGGACCGGCTCGCGATCCGCGGCGGCAGCGCGGGAGGCTGGACCTCGGCCGCCTCCCTGGCCACGACCGACATCTACGCCTGCGGCACCATCGTCTACCCGGTCCTCGACCTCTCCACCTGGGGCCCGGGGGAGACCCACGACTTCGAGTCCCGCTACCTGGAGTCGCTGGTCGGCCCGCTCGCCGAGGTGCCGGCCCGGTACGCCGAGCGCTCGCCGACCGCGCACGCCGACCGGATCACCGTGCCGTTCCTGCTGCTCCAGGGCCTGGACGACGTGATCTGCCCGCCCGTCCAGTGTGAACGCTTCCTCGCCCGGATCGCGGGCCGTGGCCTGCCGCACGCCTATATCACCTTCGAGGGGGAAGGACACGGGTTCCGGCGGGCCGATACGATGATCCGCGCCCTGGAGGCCGAAATCTCCCTGTACGCCCAGGTGTTCGGGCTGGACGTGCCCGGTGTCCCGAGACTGGAGCTGCACACGTGAAGGAACTGACGCGGCCGAGACGACTGGCCCCGGGCGCCCGGGTGGCCGTCGTCGCCACCAGCGGGCCGGTGCCCGAAGAGCGGCTCCAGGCAGGGCTCGACGTGCTGCGCGGCTGGGATCTCGACCCGGTGGTCGCACCCCATGTCCTCGACCGGCACCCCGAGTTCGGCTATCTGGCCGGCACCGACGCCGACCGCGCCGCCGACCTGCAGAACGCCTGGTGCGACCCGGCGGTGGACGCGGTGCTGTGCGCCCGCGGCGGGTACGGGGCGCAGCGCATGATCGACCTGCTGGACTGGGACGCCCTGCGGGCCGCCGGGCCGAAGGTCTTCGTCGGCTTCAGCGACGTCACCGTCCTGCACGAGGCCTTCGCCACCCGCCTCGGACTCGCCACGCTCCACGGCCCGATGGCGGCCGGCGTCGACTTCGTCAAGAACGCCCGGGCGCAGGAGCACCTGCGGGCCACGCTGTTCGCCCCCGAGACCGTCCGTACCATCGCCTCCGGCGGTACGGCCCTGGTGCCCGGCCGGGCCCGCGGGGTCACCCTCGGTGGCTGTCTGTGCCTGCTCGCCGCGGAACTCGGCACGCCGCACGCGCGGGCCTCGGCGGCGGGCGGGCTGCTGTGCCTGGAGGACGTGGGGGAGGAGACGTACCGGCTGGACCGGTATCTCACCCAGCTCCTGCGCGCGGGCTGGCTGGAAGAGGTGCGCGGGGTGCTGCTCGGCTCCTGGGAGGCCTGCTCCGGGTACGCCGGGATACGGCCGCTGCTGGCCGACCGGCTGGGCGCGCTCGGCGTACCGGTGGTGGAGGAGTTCGGCTTCGGCCACTGCGCGGGCGCGCTGACGATACCCTTCGGCGTCGCGGCCGAACTCGACGCGGAGGCAGCCACGTTGACGCTCGACGAGCCCGCACTGCGCTGACCGCGTCCACTGAATCTCCGTCAAGAAACCCCCTGCGCGCGGATTGACCCGCGCCTGACACGTGTCACAGCATGCTCCTCGGCCAGACCTACTGGTCGGTATCCGTGTGCCTCAGTGTGGAGGACCCCGTGCCCCGACGTGTGCCCCGACCTGCGCGCCGCCGCGCGTCCCGCTCCCGTGCCGCCCTTGGACCCCTCTTCCGGATCGTGCCGGTGCCGCGGGCCCTGGCACGCGCCTCCGCCGCGTCGTCGTCACCCGGCGACTCGCCCGGGCCCGGCTTCAGCCGCGCGGGGGCACCCCCGTCGCATCGACTCCCTCCTCCGCCCGGCGGCCGCACGCACCGGATCCCGCTCGACGCGGCCGGCAGGACCCGCCGCCCGCAGCCGGCCGGATCCGGACGCAGGGCCCTGGCCGCGTTCCTCGGCGCGGCCCTCACCGCGTCCCTCGCGCTCACCGGTGGCCCGGCCCGCGCGAGCGGCCGGTACACCGTCACCCCGCTGACCTTCACCGTCCGGGCCGGCGACCGCAGTTGTACGGTCGACGCGGACCTGTACCGGCCCGCCGGCGCCGACCACGCCCACCCCGCGCCCGCCGTCCTCGGCACCAACGGCTTCGGCGGCAGCAAGTCGGACGGCTCCACCGACGCCATCGGCAAGGACTTCGCCGAGCGCGGTTACGTCGCCCTCGTCTACTCCGGCCTCGGCTTCGGCCACACCGGCTGCCTGATCTCCCTCGACGACCCCCGCATCGACGGCAGGGCCGCCTCCCAGCTGGTCGACTTCCTCAGCGGCAGGCGCACCGCCGACAACGGCACCCGCGCCGACTTCGTCACCCTCGACGCCCCCGGCGACCCCCGCGTCGGCATGATCGGCGGCTCCTACGGCGGCGCGATCCAGCTGGCCACCGCCTCCGTCGACCACCGCGTCGACGCCCTCGTCCCGCTCATCACCTGGAACGACCTCGTCTACTCCCTGGACCCGAACAACGCCGTCGGCGCCCCCCAGGTGCCCGGCGCCTTCAAGTGGCAGTGGACCAACGGCTTCTACCTGGCCGGCGAGAGCCAGCCGCTGACCGTCCCGAACCTCGATCCGTCCCGGATCAACTCGCTGGCCTGCCTGCACTTCGTCTCCGACGTGTGCGACACCGTCCGCACCCTCAACTCCGGCAGCTACCCGGCCGACCGCACCGCCCGGCTGCTCGCCTACGCCCGCAGCGTCTCGCCGACCACCTACCTCCCCCGCGTCCACGCCCCCACCCTGCTCGTCCAGGGCCAGGCCGACAGCCTGTTCAACCTCAACGAGGCGACGGCCAGCTACCGCACGCTCAGGGCCCAGGGCACCCCGGCCGCGCTGATCTGGCAGTCCTGGGGCCACAGCGGCGGCATGACCGACCCCGCGCCCGGCGAACTCAACATGGCCCAGGGCACCCTGGAGGCCAGCTACGTCGGCCGGCGCATCCTCGCCTGGTTCGACCACTACCTGAAGCAGGACCGGACCACCGCCACCGGCCCCGCCTTCGCCTACTACCGGGACTGGATCACCGACCCGGCCCACACCTACGCCACCGCCGACCAGGTCCCCGCCCCCAGCCGAACCCTCTACCTCTCCGGGGACGGCACACTCGTCGACGACCGCGCCGAGGTCGCCCGCGGAAGCCGCAGCTACACCAACTCGGTCGTCCCCACGAGCCATTCGGAAAGCTCCCTGACCGGATCCGTCGGCCTGCCCGACCCGGCACCGTACGACACCCAGGGCACCTACCTCGCCTGGACCGGCGCTCCCCTCACCAGGAACCTCGATCTCGCCGGCGCCCCGCAGGCCACCCTCCGGGTCGTCTCCCCGACAGCCGAACGCACCCAGAACTCCGGCGACGCCGCCGACCGGCTGGTGCTGTTCGCCAAGCTCTACGACGTCGCGCCCGACGGCACCCAGACGCTGGTCCACCGGCTGGTCGCACCGGTCCGGGTCCCCGACGTGACCAAGAGCTTCACCGTCACCCTGCCGGGCATCGTGCACCGCTACGCGCCCGGCCACCGGCTGCGGTTCGTCATCGCGGCGAGCGACGACGCCTACTTCGGCTACCGGGGGATCAAGCCGGTGACCGTGGTCAGCGCGCCCGGGGACACCGGGGTGCTGCGGCTGCCGGTCGTCGGCGGCTGAGTCGCCCCGGCGGCAGTTCCGGTGCACGTGCGGGCCGGGACGCCGTACGCTGGCCGGATGCCGCACACCGCACCCCACTACCTGGCCGAGGGTCCCCGCGTGGCCATCCGTCACTTCACCCCCGAGGACGGGCCCGAGTTCACCGCACGGACCCGGGAGAGCAAGGACCTGCACCGGCCCTGGCTGTTCCCGCCGGACACCGACGAGGCCTACGCCGCCTACGCCGGCCGGCTGCTCGACGACCCGAGCAAGGCCGGCTTCCTGGTGTGCGAGAGGGACAGCGGGGACATGGCCGGGTACATCAACATCAACAACATCGTGCGCGGCGGCTTCCAGTGCGGCGCCCTCGGCTACGGGGCCTTCGCACACGCCGCCGGGCGCGGCCTGATGCGCGAGGGCCTCGACCTGGTCATCGGGTACGCCTTCGGCCCGCTGGGGCTGCACCGGCTGGAGATCAACGCGCAGCCCGAGAACACCGCCTCGATCGCGCTCGCCCGGGGTGCCGGGTTCCGCAAGGAGGGTTTCTCACCGAACATGATCTACATCGACGGCGCCTGGCGCGACCACGAACGCTGGGCGCTCACCGCCGAGATGCGGCCCGCCCGCTGAGCGCCGCGGGCGCCTTTGCGCAATCCTGACCAGCAGGTCCCCTGGTCGAGTGCCGCGCCCCCGGGTTCCATGGTCATCGTGACGAGGATCCGACGTGAGGTACTGACGCTGCCCGCCGCGCAGTTGGGCCCGGACAACCCCCTGCCCCCGCTGCGCCCCCTCGACGAGGTCCACCGCATCGACGACCGCGACCGGGACGGCATGCCCGGGGACACGGCCCGTCAGCTGGGCCGGGAGCCGCTGCGCAGCCTGCTCCCGGTCCGCGTCCGCGACGGCTACGACAGAGCCCGCGAGCCCCGCGCCCTCGATGCCCTGGTGATCGAGAACGACCGGCTGCGCGCCACCGTCCTGCCCGGCCTGGGCGGCCGCATCGTCTCCCTGCTGCACCTGCCGACCGGCCGTGAACTCCTCTACCGCAACCCGGTGTTCCAGCCCGCCGGCTTCGCGCTCAACGGCGCCTGGTACTCCGGCGGCATCGAATGGAACATCGGCGCCACCGGGCACACCACCCTCTCCTGCGCCCCCCTGCACGCCGCCCGCGTCCCCGCCCCCGACGGGGGAGAGATGCTGCGCCTGTGGGAGTGGGAGCGGCTGCGCGACCTCCCCTTCCAGGTCGACCTGTGGCTGCCCGACGGATCCGACTTCCTCTACGCCGGCGTCCGCATCCGCAACCCCCACGAGCGGCCGGTGCCGGCCTACTGGTGGTCCAACATCGCGGTGCCGGAGGAGGTCCGGGTCCTCGCCCCCGCCGACGAGGCCTTCCACTTCGGCTACGAGCGCCGCCTGCGCAGGGTCCCCGTCCCGGTGCACGACGGCATCGACCGCACCCGCCCCCTCAACAGCCCCTACGCCGCCGACTACTTCTACGAGGTGCCCGACGGCCGCCGCCGCTGGATCGCCGCGCCGGACGCCGAGGGGCACGGGATCGTCCAGACCTCCACCGACGTGCTGCGCGGCCGCAAGCTCTTCGTGTGGGGCAACCGGCCCGGCGGCCGGCGCTGGCAGGAGTGGCTGACCGAACCCGGCACCGGCGGCTACTGCGAGATCCAGGCCGGCCTCGCCCGCACCCAGCTGGAGCACGTCCGGCTGGAGGCCGAGAGCGAGATTTCCTGGCTGGAGGCGTACGGCCCGCTCGACGCCTCCCCCGACGGCGAGTGGACACAGGTCGTCCAACGGGCCGAGGAGCGGCTGGAGTCGGTTCTGCCCCGGGCCCGCGTCGACCAGGCCTACGCGGCCTGGAAGCCGTACGCCGACACCGAACCCGGCGAGACGCTCGCCCGCGGATCCGGCTGGGGCGCCCTCGAAGTCCTGCGCGCCGACTGGAAACTGGCCGGTACCCCGTTCCCCGAGTCCACCCTCGGCGAGGACCAGGCGCCCTGGCGGGAACTGCTGCGCACCGGCCGGCTGCCCGAGCCGCGCCGGGTACGGCCGCCCGGCGGGACCCTCGTCGCCCCGCACTGGCGGGACATGCTGGAGGCCGCGCCCGCCACCCCGCACACCGAGTACCACCTCGGGGTCGCCCAGTGGCACGCCGGCGACCGCGCCCAGGCCGTCCGCAGCTGGGAACGCGCCCTCCCGCTCGCCCCGTCCCTGTGGCCGTTGCTGCGCTGTCTGGCCGTCGCCGACCAGGAGTCCGGCCACCACGAGCGGGCCGCCGAACGCTACGCCGACGCCTTCGACGACCTGTGCCGTGAGCGGCGAGACGACGGCGAGGCATGGACGGCCGCCGTCGCCGCGCTCGGCCGGGAAACACTGCAGGCGCTGCTGCGGGTGCGGCGGACGGCGGACGCCCGCACCGTCTGGAACCGGCTGCTGCCCGCCGTCCGCCGCCGCGGCCGGTTCCGGCTGCTCGAGGCCGAACTGCTGCTCGCCGAAGGACGGCCGGGCGAGGCACGGGCCGTCTTCGACGCGGGCTTCGAGGTCGCAGACCTGCGGGAGGGAGAGGAGACGATCGGCCGGCTGTGGGCCCGGCTCACCGACGAACCCCTCCCGGCCCGGTACGACTTCGGGATGCGGCCCGACACCGGCTGACCGGCTTGCGTTCCGGCCGGCTCAGCTCCGCTGGTCGACGTACTCGAACACCGAGCCGTCCGGATGCATCGCGATCAGGTTCCGGCCCACCGGCGTCGGCACCGGCCCCGCGATGATCCGGGCGCCGAGGCCGGTCAGCAGCCGGTGCGCCTCGTCCACGTCCTTGACGGCGATGGTGGCCGCCACCTTGCGCAGCACCTCCAGTTCCGCCTCCGGCCCGCTCATCAGCAGGAAGGAGCCGATCGCGGCGACCTGGACCCCGCCGCGCTCGAAGCGCAGGGCTCTGCCGCCCGCCAGACGCTCGTAGAAGGGGACCGCGGTCTCGAGGTCGTCGACGCAGATGCGCAGTGAGGCGCCCAGAATCTCCATGCGTCCGAGCCTAGTTGGGGCGGCCCGGGCCGTGCAGGGCGCCCGCGTTACCCGCTGTGGCCGCCGGGTACCCGCAGGGTATGGACCGTTTGGATCACCTGGAACACCTGGACAAGCACCTCGTCGAAGAGCTGGCACAGGTGGCACGCGAGACGGTACGCGACGAGCTGCGCGAGCAGAGCCGCAAGCAGCGCCGCACCGCCCTGCTCTACGCCGCGTCAGGTGCCGCCGCCCTGTACGCGGGCGCCGCCGTGGCCCTGGCCGCCGGTCTCGCCCTGGCGACGGTTCTGCCCGGCTGGGCGGCCGCCCTGATCACGGCGGCGATGCTGGCCGCGGTGGCCTACGTCCTGCGCGGCGCGGCCCACCCGAGGCACGGCCACCCGTCGGCTCCGGTCCCCACCGTCGGCGGCACCGCCCGGGGCGGCCCACCGGCCGGCCTGGGCGTGCCGTACCCGCCGATGCCCACGGAGCCCCCGGAGCCGGGCCACCACAGGGCCTGAGCACCCCGAGCGCCGGGGGTGCTCACCCGCCGAGCTGCGGCAGCACCTTCGTCCGGTAGAAGTCGAAGAACCCCCTCTGGTCCGCCCCGATCTGGTTCACGTACACCCGGTCGAACCCGGCGTCCGCGAACGCCCTCAGCGCGGACACGTGCTGCTCGACGTCGTCCCCGCACACCACCTTCTCGCGGACCATGTCCTCGGTGACCAGCTCGCGCAGCTGCTCGAAGTGCCGCGGCGACGGCAGCACCTGCCCCATCTCGCCGGGCAGCAGCTCGTTGTACCAGAGGGAGTGCACCGTACGGACGCACTCCTCACGATCGGTGCCGTAACAGACCTTCGTCCCGCCGCTGACCGGTTTCGCGCCGCCCCCGCCCTTGCGGAACCGGGTGACCATCTCCTCCTGCGGCATCATCGTGATGTAGCCGTCGCCCACCCGCGCGGCCAGTGATGTCGCCTTCGGGCCGAACCCGGAGATGTCGATCGGGACGGGCTCGTCGGGAACGGTGTAGAGGCGGGCGTTCTCCACGGTGTAGTGCGTGCCGCGGTGGTTGACCTCCTCGCCGGTGAACAGCCGGCGCATCACCTGGATGGCCTCCTCCAGCATCTCCAGGCGGACGTGCACCGGAGGCCAGCGGTCGCCGAAGATGTGCTCGTTGAGCGCCTCGCCCGTACCGACACCGAGCCGGAACCGGCCCTCGGTCATCACCGCGGACGTCGCCGCGGCCTGCGCCGTCACCGCCGGATGCATCCGCACGGTCGGACAGGTCACCGCCGTCTCGATCGGCAGCGACACCGCCTCGGACAGGGCGCCGATCACCGACCACACGAACGCGCTCTGCCCCTGTGCGTCGTTCCACGGGTGGAAGTGGTCGGAGATCCACAGCGCCTGGAAGCCGGCCTGCTCGGCCATCCGGGCCTGCTCGACCAGCGCGGCGGGATCGTGCTCCTCGCTCGCCAGGAAATAGCCGTACTCGGGCATGGGACGTTACCTCCGTGTCGGCGAGGCCGGTCCTCGAGTGATCCGGTTCCGGGCCCGGGTAACCGGGGCCCGGGGGGTGAAACGCGGGGCGGTGCGCGTTCGGGGTGCCGTGACCGGCGTACGGGTGACCCACCCGGCGTTTGGGTGCCCGGGCCCCGGTTACGCGGAAAGCCTCGGACGAGCCACACCGCCGGAGGCGCACCGTGAGCCGACCTCACGTCGTGATCGTCGGCGCCGGTTTCGCCGGGTACCGGGCTGCCCGCACACTGGCCCGCCTCACCCGGAACCGGGCCGACGTCACGCTGCTGAACCCGACCGACTACTTCCTGTACCTGCCGCTGCTGCCCCAGGTGGCCGCCGGGGTCCTGGAGGCCCGCAGGGTCACCGTGTCGCTGCCCGGCACCCTGCGCGGGGTGCGGCTCGTCCTCGGCGAGGCGGACCGCGTCGACCTGGACGGGTGCACCGTCCACTACACCGGCCCCGAGGGCGGCGCCGGCACCCTCGGGTACGACCGGCTGCTGCTGTGCGTCGGCAGCGTCAACAAACTGCTGCCCATTCCAGGGGTCGCCGAGCACGCGCACGGGTTCCGCGGGCTGCCGGAGGCGCTGTACCTGCGCGACCACGTGACCCGGCAGATGGAGCTGGCCGCCGCGGAGGACGACGCGAGGGCCTGCGCCGCCCGGTGCACGTTCGTGGTGGTGGGCGCCGGCTACACCGGCACCGAGGTGGCCGCCCACATGCAGCTGCTCACGGACCGGCTGGCGCGCCGGAGCCCGCCGCCCGGCGGTGTGCGGCCCCGCTGGCTGCTGCTGGACGTCGCGGAGCGCGTGCTGCCGGAGATGGACCGGCGGCTGTCCCGCACCGCCGACCGGGTGCTGCGGGCGCGGGGTGTGGAGGTGCGCATGGGTACGTCGGTGAAGGAGGCCACCCATGACGGGGTGCTGCTCACCGACGGGGAGTTCGTCCCGTCCCGGACCCTCGTGTGGTGCGTGGGCGTCCGCCCGGATCCGCTGGTGGAGGGCGTCGGGCAGCCGCTGGAGCGGGGGCGGCTGATCGTCGACCCGCATCTGCGGGTGCCGGGCCGGCCCGAGGTGTTCGGCTGCGGGGACGCGGCCGCCGTACCGGACCTGGAGCGTCCCGGGGAGTTCACGCCGATGACGGCCCAGCACGCGTGGCGGCAGGGCAGGGTGGCGGGCGAGAACGTGGCCGCCTCGCTCGGTCTCGGCCGGCGCCGGCGGCCCTACCGGCATCACGACCTGGGGTTCGCGGTCGACCTCGGCGGCGTCCGGGCCGCCGCCAACCCGTTCGGCATCCCGCTGTCCGGCCCGGCGGCCGGCGCGGTGACCCGCGGCTACCACCTCGCCGCGCTGCCCGCGAACCGTGTCCGGGTGGCCGCCGACTGGCTGCTGGACGCCGTACTGCCGCGCCAGGCAGTCCAGTTGGGCCTCGTCCGCTCCTGGTCGGTCCCCCTGGACACAGCCTCCCCGGAGCTGGCCCGCGTACCCGGCGGACCCGGCCGGGCGGAGGACCCAGGAGGGCCGGGCGCACCGGATCGAGCGGGCGGGCAGGCGCGGCCGGGCCGCCCGGGCCAGGCGGAGGTGCCGGGCGTGCCGGGAGGAGCGCAGCACCCGCAGGGCCCGAACCACGCGCGCGGCCCCGCACCGGCGGGCGACCCGACACCCGCGGAGCGCAGGGACCACCCTGCACCGGGCCCGGTCCGGCGCACCGACCCGCCGGATCATCCTGCCCCGGGCCCGGTCCGGCGCACCGACCCGCCGGATCATCCTGCCCCGGGGCCGGTCCGGCGCACCGACCCGCCGGATCATCCTGCGCCGGGGCCGGTCCGGCGCACCGACCCGCCGGATCACCCCGCCCCAGGGCCGGTTCGGCGTGCTGATGTCCCGGATCACCCTGCCCCGGGGCCGGTCAGGCGTGCCGATGTCCCCGATCATCCCGCCCCGGGCCCCGTCCGGCGTGCCGGTCCGCCGGACCATCCCGCCCCCGGCCCCGTCCGTCGCGCCGACGCTCCGGGCCGTCCCGCCCCCGGCCCCGTAAAGCGTGCCGGTCCTTCGGGCTCCGCTGGTCGGTGATCGGTCGGCCGGGATCGCCGAACGGCGTTCTTCGGGCCGCGCCGCCCCTCGGACCTCACTCGACTCTGTGCAAGGAGACTCATGAACACCGCCGAACTCGCCGAACTGGGACAGCAGTTGCGCGTGGACAGCGTGCGGGCGTCCGCCGCCGCGGGATCCGGGCACCCCACGTCCTCGATGTCCGCCGCCGACCTGATGGCCGTCCTCCTCGCGAACCACCTGCGCTACGACTTCGAACGCCCCGAACACCCGGCCAACGACCGCTTCGTGCTGTCCAAGGGACACGCCTCGCCCCTGCTGTACGCCGCGTACAAGGCGGCCGGTGCCGTCGAGGACGGCGAGCTGCTCACCTTCCGCAGGATCGGCAGCCGGCTCGAAGGGCACCCGACACCCCGGCGGCTGCCCTGGGTGGAGACGGCCACCGGATCCCTCGGCCAGGGCCTGCCCGTCGGCGTCGGTATCGCCCTCGCCGGAAAGCGCCTGGACCGCACGGGCTACCGGGTGTGGGTGCTGTGCGGCGACAGCGAGCTGGCGGAGGGCTCGGTGTGGGAGGCCGCCGAACACGCCGGCCACGAGCACCTGGACAACCTGATCGCGATCGTGGACGTCAACCGGCTCGGCCAGCGTGGCCCCACCCGGCACGGCCACGACCTGGACGCCTACGCCCGCCGCTTCCAGGCCTTCGGCTGGCACACCGTCGAGATCGACGGCCATGACGTCGACAAGATCGACCGGGCCTACGGCGAGGCGCTGTCCACGACCGGGCAGCCCGTCGTGATCCTCGCCCGCACCCTGAAGGGCAAGGGCGTCGCCGCCGTCGAGGACCTCGAGGGCCACCACGGCAAGCCGCTGCCGGACGCCGAGGAGGCCATCGCCGAACTCGGCGGCCCGCGCGAGGTGCACGTCCGGGTGAGCGAGCCGCCGGCCGCCGCCGCGCTGCGCGACCTGACCACCGAGGTGCTCCAGCTCCCGCGCTACGAGGAGGGCGACCAGGTCGCGACCCGGGACGCCTTCGGCGCGGCCCTCACCGCGCTCGGCACCGCGCGGGGCGACGTCGTCGCCCTGGACGGCGAGGTCGGCGACTCCACCCGCACCGGGGAGTTCGCCAAGGCGCACCCCGAGCGGTTCTTCGAGTGCTACATCGCCGAGCAGCAGCTGGTCGCCGCGGCCGTCGGCATGGCCACGCGGGGCTGGCTGCCGTACGCCTCCACGTTCGCCGCGTTCCTCACCCGCGCCCACGACTTCGTGCGGATGGCGTCCATCAGCGGCTCCGGCATCAACCTGGTCGGCTCGCACGCCGGTGTCGCGATCGGACAGGACGGGCCCTCCCAGATGGGTCTGGAGGACCTGGCGATGTTCCGGGCCGTGTACGGCTCGACCGTGCTGTACCCGTGCGACGCCAACCAGACCGCCCGGCTGGTCACAGCCATGGCCGGCCTCGACGGCATCCGCTACCTGCGCACCTCGCGCGGCAAGACACCGGTGATCTACGGCCCCGACGAGGAGTTCCCGGTGGGCGGCAGCAAGACGCTCCTGACCAGCGAGGAGGACCGGCTGACGGTCGTCGCGGCCGGTGTCACCGTGCCCGAGGCGCTGGCCGCGGCCGACCGGCTCGCCGAGGACGGCATCCGGGTGCGGGTGATCGACCTGTACTCGGTCAAGCCGGTCGACGTGGACACGCTGCGCCGGGCCGCCGAGGAGACCGGCTGTCTGCTCACCGTGGAGGACCACCATGCCGAGGGCGGCCTCGGCGACGCGGTCGCGGAGGCCTTCGGGGACGGCCGGCCCGTGCCCCGGCTGGTGCGGCTCGCGGTGCGGACCATGCCTGGCTCGGCCGCGCCCGACGAGCAGCTGCACGCGGCCGGCATCGACGCCGTGGGCATCGCGGCCGCCGCCAAGCTGCTGGTGGAGGAGGCGGTCGTGCGATGAGTGACCCCGACGCGCGGACCCTGTGGGCGGGCCGCCGGTCGGTCGCGATCCAGCGGCCCGGGAAGGTGCTCTTCCCGGGCCGCGGGGGCGCGAAGGAGTACACCAAGGGCGACCTCGCCGACTACTACCGGAGCATCGCCCCCTTCCTGCTGCCGCACCTGCGGGGCCGGCCGCTGATGCTGGAGCGGTATCCGGACGGCGTCGACGGACCGCGGTTCATGCAGAAGAACGCCCCGGAGCACTATCCGGACTGGATCAAGCGGGTCGAGGTCGCCAAGGAGGGCGGCACGGTCACACACGTCGTGTGCGACGACACCGCCACTCTCCTGCACCTCGCCGACCAGGCCTGTCTCACCCTGCACCGCTGGCTCTCGCGCACCGACCGGGCGGGCGGCGCCGATCACCCCGACCGGCTGGTCTTCGACCTCGATCCGTCCGGCGACGACTTCGCCCGGGTCCGCGAGGCGGCAGGCTGGCTGAGGGAGCTGCTGGACGAGCTGGGGCTGCCCGCCGCGCCCATGACCACCGGCTCGCGCGGTCTCCATCTGGTCGTCCCCCTGAACGGCCGTCACGACTTCGACGAGGTACGCGAATTCGCCCACGCTGTGGCCGAGTTGGCCGAGTCCCGGCATCCGGACCGGCTCACCACCGCGGCCCGCAAGCAGAGCCGCGGCGACCGTCTCTACCTCGACGTGCAGCGCAACGCCTACGCACAGACCGCCGTCGCCCCCTACACCGTCCGGGCCCGCCCCGGCGCCCCCGTCGCCGTACCCCTCGCCTGGGAGCAGCTGGACGACCCCGGGCTCGACGCCCGCCGGTGGACGATCGCCGACGCCGTAGACCAGGCCCGCACCGACCCCTGGGCCGGGCTGCCGAGCCGCGGGCGCGCCCTGGGTCCGGCCCGGCGGCGCCTCGCGGACATCCGGTCCTGAAGATTCCCGAAGGTTTGGCCATGGGATGAGAGGCCACCCGCAGAGAGAGGTGGCCATGTCGAACACAAAAGACACATCCCAATCACAGAGTTCACAGGAAACCCAAGACTCACAGGAGTCACAGAACGACACGCGGAGCAAGGCGGACGAGCGACGGCCGGCGCCCATCGAGGTGCTGCGCCAGGCACGTACCCAGCTCGCCGAACTCACCGGGCTCGCCCCTGAGTCGGTGACCTCCTTCGAGCAGACCGAGGACGGATGGGCGCTCGAGGTGGAGGTCCTCGAACTCGCGAGGGTGCCGGACACGATGAGCCTGATGGCGAGCTACCAGGTCGATCTCGACCAGGACGGGCAGCTCACCGGCTACCGGCGCGTTCGCCGATACGAACGCGGGCGCGCCGACGCGCGCCGACCGGGCGGCCGGTAGGCCGCCCCGCCTGCCGCGTCCGCGCAGCCACCGTGGCACCGACTACTCACGAGGAGGAACGGCCGGCATGACCGTAGTCCCGGCACAGCAGACCGGAGGCGGAGGCGGCAGCAGCGGCCTCTACGACGTACTCGAACTGGTCCTGGACAGGGGACTGGTCATCGATGCCTTCGTGCGTGTCTCCCTGGTCGGCATCGAGATCCTGAAGATCGACGTCCGGGTCGTGGTGGCCAGCGTCGACACCTACCTGCGGTTCGCCGAGGCGTGCAACCGCCTCGACCTGGAGGCGGGTCCCCACAAGAGCCCCGGACTGCCCGACCTGGTCGGCGAGGTCACCGAATCCGGTGCTCGCGGCAAGTCCAAGGGCGCGCTGTCCGGAGCCGCGGAGACCATCTCGGACGCCTTCAAGCAGGCCCGCGAGGAGGGCGGCGAGGCCCGCGAGGCCCGGCCCCGCCCCCGTAAGTCCACGGCCCGCCGGAAGGAGGAACAGGAGTGAGCACCTACGTCTACGGGATCACCGCCCGCTCGCACCCGGCCCTGCCCGAGGGGATGGCCGGCGTGGGCGAGCCGGCCCGGCCGGTACGGGTCCTCACGGCCGGCGAGCTGGCCGCCGTGGTCAGCGACGCCCCCGAAGGGCTGCGGCCCAAGCGCCGGGACCTGCTCGCGCACCAGAACGTGCTCGCCGAGACCGGCGCGGCCGGATGCGTGCTGCCCATGCGGTTCGGGAACCTGGCCCCCGACGACGACAGCGTCGTCCAGGTGCTCGGCGAACGCGCGGAGCACTACCTGGAGCGGCTGAAGGCCCTGGACGGCAAGGTCGAGTACAACGTCAAGGCCAACCACGTCGAAGAGGCCGTCCTGCACCGGGTGATGGCCGAGGACGCGGAGATCCGCACCCTCGCCGAGGCCAACCGGCGTGCGGGTGGCGGCGGTTACGACGACAAGCTGCGCCTCGGCGAGATGGTCGCGGCCGCCGTCAAGGCCAAGGAGGCCGAGGACGCCGCCGCGGTGCAGACCGAGCTGGAGCCGTCCGCCGCCGCGGTCAGCGCCGGCCCGCAGTCCACCGGCTGGCTGCTCAACGTCTCGTTCCTGGTGTCCCGGGACGCCGCCGAGGACTTCCTGGCCGCCGCCGAACGGGTGCGCGCCGGCCACCCCCATCTCGAACTGCGCGTCAACGGCCCGCTGCCGCCGTACAGCTTCGTCGAACCCGGCCCCGCCCAGCCTGCGGCCGACCCCGCGGCCGCGGACACCGGGGCGTAGACGACGGGGCGGCCCGGACGGAGGGAGGAGTCCATGGGACTGATCAAGGAAGTGCTGCTGCTGCCGTTCGCACCGGTACGCGGCAGCGGATGGGCGATCGGCCAGGTGCTCCGTGAGGCGGAACGGATCTACTACGACCCCGCCACCGTACGGGCCGAACTCGCCCGACTCGAAGAGCAGCTGGAGGCGGGGGAGATCAGCGAGGAGGAGTTCGACCGGCGGGAGGACGAACTGCTCGACCGGCTGGAGACCGCCCTGCGCTCCGGCTACACCACTGGCGACGGGACGTGATGATGAACCGCACGGCACTGGGCCTCGCCGTAGGGGCCGGCTACATGCTCGGACGGACCAAGAAACTGAAAATGGCGCTCGCGGTCGGCTCCCTGGTCGCGGGCAAGAAGCTGAACCTCGGTCCCGGGGCGCTCGCGGCGATGGCGCGGCAGCAGCTGCGCGACAACCCGCAGTTCAAGGAGATCGGCGATCAGCTGCGCGAGGACCTCAGGGGCGTCGGCAAAGCCGCGTCCGGGGCCATGGTGGAGCGGCAGATGAGCGCGCTCGCCGACCGGTTGCACGACCGCACCTCCCAGGTGCACGACCAGCTCTCCGGGGCACTGCCGGCCGGCGGTTCCCACGAGGAACAGGAGGAGCAGGGCGAGCAGGAGGAGAACGGCGACCGCGAGGCGCGCAAGGAGAACGATCGCGAGGCGCCGCAGGACGCCGACCGCGAGGAGCGGGAGGACGGGCCGTCCGGCAAGAAGGCGGCCAGGAAAGCTCCGCCGAAGACGGCCGCCGCCAAGAAGGCCGTGGCGAACAAGACGGCCCCCGCGAAGAAGGCGGCGGCCAGGAAGACCGGCGGCGCCCGCAAGACGGCGGGGAAGAAGGCGGCCGGCACCCGGCAGTCCAAGGGTGGTGAGGAGCGATGACCGAGACCCTGGGGTCGGCCACGTCCGCGGCCGGCAAGGCCACGGGCGCGGCCAAGGACAACCCGCTCGCCGACCTCGCCCACAGCGAGGCCGCCGACCGGCTCAAGGCCGAGGCCCAGGAGTACCTTTCGGCCCAGGCCCAGCGGCTGCTCAGCGGCCTCGGCCGCAAGCTCGGCGAGACCACCGTCAAGCTCAACGACATCGCCGAGGGCAACAGCCCCGGCTTCGCCAAGCTGGCACTCGACGGCGGTCGCAAGCTCGCCGAGGGCAAGGGGCCTCTGCGCTCCGCTCTGGAGCTGGGCGGTTCCCGCGTCAAGGAGAATCTGATGAACGCGGTCGGAAACCTGGGCGGCAGCAAGGGCAAGAAGGGCAGCGCGGGCAAGAAGCCCACCGTGATCATGGAGTCCATCGACGTCGGCGTGCCCCTGCGCACCGCCTACGACCAGTGGACCCAGTACAAGGACTTCAGCAGCTTCGCCAAGGGCGTCAAGAGTGCGAACCGCGCCGACGACACCCACTCCGACTGGCAGGCGAAGATCTTCTGGTCCAGCCGCAGCTGGAAGGCGAAGACCACCGAACAGATACCCGACTACCGCATCCAGTGGACGTCGGAGGGCGCCAAGGGCACCACCAAGGGCGTGGTCTCCTTCCACCGGCTGGAGGAGAACCTCACCCGCGTCCTGCTCCTCATCGAGTACTACCCGACCGGCCTGTTCGAGAAGACGGGCAACATCTGGCGCGCCCAGGGCCGCCGGGCCAGGCTGGACCTGAAGAACTTCGCCCGTTTCATCACCATGAAGGGAGAGGCGGAGGACGGCTGGCGCGGCGAGATCCGCGACGGCGACGTGGTCCGCAGCCACGAGGACGCGGTGGCGGAAGAGGAGGAAGAGCCCGAGGAGCCCCGCGCCGAGGACGAGGAAGAAGAGGAAGAGGGGGAGCCCGAGGAGTACGAGAACGAGGAGGAGAACGAGGAGGAACCGGAGGAGGACGAGGAGGATCAGGAGGGCGAGGACGAGGAGCCGTACGAGGGCGAGTACGAGGAAGAAGACGAGGAGGGTGAGGAAGACGAGGAAGAGGAGCCCGAGTACGCCGAGCGCGGGAGCCGTCGATGACGACGCCCAGCCGGTTCCCCGAGCCGTACGGCCACAGCAGCGGAGCCAACCTCGCCGACATCCTGGAGCGCGTGCTCGACAAGGGTGTGGTGATCGCGGGTGACATCCGGATCAATCTGCTCGACATCGAACTGCTGACCGTCAAGCTGAGGCTCATCGTCGCCTCGGTCGACAAGGCCAAGGAGATGGGGATCGACTGGTGGGAGAGCGACCCGGCCCTCTCGTCGCGGGCCCGCCGCGACGAGCTGACCCGGGAGAACGCCGAGCTGAGAGAGCGGCTGGCCCGGCTGGAGGAGCTGGAGCCTGGCCATGTGCCGAAGGAGGCCCCATGACCGGACTGCGCTACGTCTACGCCGTCTGCCGCCCCTTCGGGACGCCCCTGCAGTCCCAGCTCACGGGAGTCGGGGGCGCTCCGCCGGGGCTGCTGCACCACCACGGGCTGGTCGCGGTGGTCAGCCAGGTTCCGGAGGCCGACTTCAGCGAGGAGGCCCTCAAGGCCCACCTGGAGGACCTGGACTGGCTGGCCGCGACCGCCCGCGCCCACCAGGGCGTGATCGACGCCCTCACCACGGTCACCACCCCGCTGCCGCTCAGGCTCGGCACCGTCTTCCGGGACTGCAGCGGGGTGCGCTCGATGATCGAGGCCCGCGAGGACGACTTCCGGCGCATCCTCGAGCGGCTGGAGGGCCGCGTCGAGTGGGGCGTGAAGGTGTACCTGGAGCCGGAGCCCGCCGAGCCCGCGCCCGCCGTCGCCGCGAAGCCCGGCAGCGGCCGGGACTATCTGCGCCGGCGGCGCGAGAGCACCCACGCCCAGGAGGCGAAATGGCAGCACGCCGAGGTGTTCGCCCGGTCGCTGCACGAACGCCTTTCCCGGCTCGCCGAGGAATCCCGGCTGCACCCCCCACAGAATTCCGCGCTTTCCACGACTCCCGGACATAACGTTCTCAACGCCGCTTATCTGGTGCCCCGTATGCATTCCGAGGAATTCGTGGAAATGGTGGACCGGACAAAGGACGAGGCGCCCGGAATCCGAGTGGAACTCACCGGACCCTGGGCCGCCTATTCGTTCACGGGGGAGGCTCAGTCGTGACCGTCGTGGAACGGCGCGAGATCGCACTCGTCGACCTGCTCGACCGGCTGCTGGCCGGCGGAGTCGTCATCACCGGCGACATCACCCTCAGGATCGCGGACGTCGACCTGGTCCGCATCGACCTGAACGCCCTGATCAGCTCGGTGAACGAGTCGGTCCCCTCACCCTTCGAACTGGTCGTCCCATCCTCCGAGGAGGTCATGTGACCCCGCGCAACCGGCTCGACCTGGAACCCGACACGGTCGAGCGCGACCTGGTGAAGCTGGTGCTCACCGTGGTGGAACTGCTGCGTCAGCTCATGGAGCGGCAGGCCGTGCGCCGCTTCGACACCGGTGACCTCAGCGAGGAGCAGGAGGAACGGATCGGGCTCACCCTGATGCTCCTGGAGGAGCGGATGGCCGAGCTGTGCGAGCGCTACGGACTGCGGCCCGAGGACCTGAATCTGGACCTCGGGCCGCTGCTGCCGCGCGACTGACCTCATGTCACCATCGGTACCAGCGGCTCCGGCCGCCACCGGCGTCCGTGCTGCGGACCAGGAACCCCAGCAGCCAGATGACCAGTACGGCCAGGGCGATCCACCAGAGTATCTTCACCGCGAATCCGACCCCGAAAAGGACGAGCGCCAGAAGCAGTACCAGCAGGATGGGAACCATAGTTTTGACCTCCTGCAATCCGGGTTTCCCGAAATCCGGGAATCAGACTTCTTCCGTCAGGCGTCTTTACGGCACAGAATCTCTCCGTGCAGGACGGCGAACCAGCCGTCCTCCCGCCGCCCCCACTCCCGCCAGGCCTCGGACACGGCCCGCAGCTGCTCCTCGGTCGCGTGCCCGCCCCGGGTGGCCCGGTCCGCGTACGCGGAGGCCAGCGTGCGGTCCGCCCACAGGCCGCTCCACCAGGACCGCTCCTCGGGCGTGGCGAACGTCCAGGTGCTGGAGGTGGCCGTGACGTCCCGCAGCCCGGCGGCCAGCGCCCACGCCTTCAGCCGGCGCCCGGCGTCGGGCTCACCGCCGTTCGCGCGCGCCACCCGCCCGTACAGGTCCAGCCAGTCCTCCAGCCCCGGCACCGCCGGATACCAGGTCATCGCCGCGTAGTCCGCGTCGCGTACGGCGATGAACCCGCCCGGCCTCGTCACCCGGTGCATCTCACGCAGCGCCTGCACCGGGTCGCCGACGTGCTGCAGCACCTGGTGGGCGTGGACCACGCAGAAGGTGTCGTCCGGGTGGTCCAGGGCGTGCACGTCGGCGACCGCGAAGTCCACGTTGCCCAGGCCGCGCGCGGCGGCGGTGGCCCGGGCCTGCTCCAGGATGCCCGGCGCGTGGTCGACGCCGGTGACATGGCCGTCGGGAACCCGCTCCGCCAGGTCGGCGGTGATGGTCCCGGGCCCGCAGCCGATGTCCAGGATCTTCATGTGGGGCTTCAGGGAGCCGAGCAGATAGGCCGCGGAGTTCTCGGCGGTCCGCCAGGTGTGCGACCGCAGCACCGACTCGTGGTGCCCGTGCGTGTAGACGGCGGTCTCCTGCGCTTTCGGCATGACGGCTCCCCTTCACCCTCGTCGCCCGCGGCAGGGCGGGCCGGTACGCAGCACCGTACGCGCGCACCCCGAATAATGAGATCCAGGTTTCGCGATATGGACTGACGTACTGTCAGATGCGGGTGCGCAGCGGGCGGTACACCGTCAGGGCCTCCGGCAGCTTCTCCAGGGTCACCTCGCCCGACACCGACGTCACCTCGCCGTCGTAGGCCAGCGGGGTGCCCGGCGCGATCCCGGTCAGCCGGAGCCGGTTCACCTGCACCGCCGCATGGGCCGGGGACCGGGTCAGCGGGCCCGCCGCGGCGGCGGCCAGCAGCCGCAGCGCCGGCCGGCGGCTGCCGTGCACCACCCGGACGTCCAGCAGCCCGTCCGCGAGATCGGTACGCCGGCCCGGCGCGAGCCCCATGCGGTGGTAGACGCCGTTGCCGACGAACAGCAGCCACAGCGGCCGCCGCCGACCGCCGAGCTCCACCTCCAGCGGATGCCGGTCCGCGCGCAGCACCCGCAGCGCGCCCAGCAGTCCGGCCGGCCATCCGCCGATCCGGTGCGACCAGCGGTCCCGCACCCGCACCAGCTCCGGGTAGACGCCCAGGCTCAGCGTGTTCAGGAACAGGCCCCCGCCGTCGCCGGTGCCGTACCGGGCCGCGTCCACCCGCACCGCCTCGCCGTGCCGGACCGCACGAGCCAGAGCCCGTTCGTCCTCCACGCCCAGGTCGTAGGCGAAGTGGTTGAGGGTGCCGCCGGGCAGCACCGCGAGCGGCAGGCCGTGCCGCAGGGCGATCCCGGCTGCCGTGTTCACCGTGCCGTCGCCGCCGCACACGCCCAGCGCCCGGGCGCGTGCCGCCGCCTTCGCCAGCTCGTCACCGACGTCCTCGGGCGCACACTCGACGATCTCCGCCCTCGGCAGCGCCGCCCGCAGCGCCCGGACCCGGTCCGCGGTACCCGAGCCCCGGTTGGCGACCATCACCAGACCGTCGCCCTCCGGCAGCGCGGGCGCCTCGGCACGCGGCCGGGCCGGCCGCCGCATCTGGGCGCGGGTCGGCACCAGCCGCCGTACCAGGAAGGCCGCGCCCGCGCCGAGCACCGCCCCGGCCAGCACGTCGCTCGGGAAGTGCACCCCCGTGTACACCCGGGAGGCCGCCACCGAGAACGCCACCGGCGCCACCGCCGCGCCCCACGCCGGGGACTCCAGCGCGACCCCGGTCGCGAACGCGGCGGCCGACGCGGCGTGCCCGGACGGGAAGGACGTGGTGATCGGCTGCCGCTTCAGCTGCCGCACCAGCGGCACCGGGTCCAGCACCGGCCGAGCCCGGCGCACCGAGCGTTTGCCGATCGTGTTGATGGCCAGCGAGGCCACGCTGAGCGAGGCCAGGCCCCGGGCGGCCGCCCGGCGGGCCCTCGGGGTGCGGCTCGCGGCCATCGCGGCGGCCGTCGCGAACCACAGCACCCCGTGGTTCGCGCCGCGGCTGAGACGGGGCAGCACCTGCTCGGCGCCGGGCCAGTGCCAGGCGGCGGCCGCCTCGAACAGCCGGCCGTCCAGATCGAGCAGCCGGCACAGAGGGCTGCGGCCGGTCGTACGGGCAGTCAGGTCCAGGTCTGGGCTCATGGGGTGCGGTTACCCTGAAGTGCCCGTTTCTTGTGCCTGCCTGCGCCGGGCGGCCGACCGGCGCGTAAGGAGTTCCCCCGGATGCGCCTGCTCCTCGTCCGCCACGGTGAGACCCCGTCCAACGTGCACCATCTGCTGGACACCGCCGTGCCCGGACCGGGACTGACCCCGCTCGGCCGGGCGCAGGCCGCCGCCCTGCCCGAAGCGCTCGCCGACGAGGACATCGAGGCCCTCTACGCCTCCACGCTGCTGCGCACCCGGCTCACCGCCGCACCGCTGGCCGCCGCCCGGAGCCTCGCCGTGACCGTCCGCGACGGCATCCGCGAGGTGTCCGCGGGAGACCTGGAGATGCTGCCCGGCGAATCCCCCGAGGGCCGGGAGTACATGCGCACGGTGTTCGCCTGGGCCGCCGGCGAGACCGCGATGCGCATCCCCGGCGGGGAGAGCGGCGACGAGGCCCTCGCCCGGTACGACGCGGTCGTCGCCGAGGCCGCCGCGAGCGGTGCGGACACGGTCGCCCTGGTCAGCCACGGTGCCGCGATCCGCATGTGGACCGCGGCCCGCGCCGACAACGTCGACATCGCCTTCGCCGCCGCCCGCCCCCTGAAGAACACCGGCGTGGTGATCCTCGAGGGCTCCCCGTCCGACGGCTGGAAGGCCCTGTCCTGGGAGGGCGCCACGGTGGAGCCGGCGGGAGCGGGCGGTCCGGCGGGGGTGCCGGTGGACGCGGCCGGATGAGGCGCTCGCGTCGGGTGGGCAGGCCCTAACGCTCCAGGAACGGGATCAGTACCGCGACGAGGTCGGCGGGCGCGTCCAGCGCGATCAGGTGACCGGCGGTGGGGAACTCGACCAGGGCGGCACCGGGAATCTCGGCGGCGTAGCGCCGTGCGATGTCCTGGAAGTCGGCGATGTCCAGCTTGCCGACGCCGACCAGCGTGGGGACGGAGACGGCGGCCAGGTCCCCGGTCGCAGGCCCCCGGGAGTGCTCCGCCACCCTCTCCTGGTTCGCCAGTGACGTCCGCATCGGCTCGCGGAGCCGGTCGGCCAGGCCGGCGGCGACGTCCTCCCAGCTCCGGGCGGGCCCGCGCAGCCACATGTCCAGGTTGATCCGGACGGCCGCGTCCAGGTCGCCCGACGCGAGGGCGGCCGTCTCCGCCTCGTCGTAGGCGACCATCTCCGCGGACCAGTGGTATCCCGGCCACGGCGGTGCGAGCACCGCCAGCGACCGCACCCGGTCCGGGGCGGTGAGAGCGAGGTCCACGGCCACGCGGCCGCCCCAGGAGGCGCCGACGAGCCCGACCCGTTCGTGACCCAGGTGGTCCAGCAGCCGGCGCAGGTCGTCGGCGTCGTCGAACGGGCCGGTCGGGACCGCGGACTCACCGAAGCCGCGCAGGTCGTAGCGGATGACGGTGTGCCGCTCGGCGAGGGCCGGCACGACGGCGTCCCACATGCGGTGGTCGGCGACGCCCGCGTGCACGAGGACGACGGGAGGTCCGTCGCCCGCCACGTCGTAGGAAAGGTGACCGCGGTCATCAAGGAGAGTGAGCATCCGCCGATGATCACAGCACGCGGGCGCCCGCGCCACCCGATAGGCGCCGGACAGCAGTCGCCGGATAACGGTTTGCCCGCGGGGGAGGCCACCCCGGAGAATGCCGCCCCATGGGACATCTGGAAGCCGCGCACCTCGAGTACCACCTCCCCGACGGGAGGACCCTGCTCGGGGACGTGTCCTTCCGGGTCGGCGAAGGCGCCGCCGTCGCACTGGTCGGGCCGAACGGCGCCGGCAAGACGACCCTGCTCCGGCTGATCTCCGGCGAGCTGAAGCCGCACGCCGGCACCGTCACCGTCAGCGGCGGCCTCGGCGTCATGCGCCAGTTCGTGGGCTCCGTCCGCGACGAGACGACCGTACGCGACCTGCTCGTGTCCGTCGCCCCGCCCCGCATCCGCGAGGCCGCCCAGGCGGTCGACAGGGCCGAGCACGCCCTCATGACCGTCGACGACGAGGCCGCCCAGCTGGCCTACGCGCAGGCCCTCGCCGACTGGGCCGAGGCGCGCGGCTACGAGGCCGAGACCCTGTGGGACATGTGCACCACCGCCGCCCTCGGCGTGCCCTACGAGAAGGCACAGTGGCGCCTGGTCCGCACCCTCTCCGGCGGTGAGCAGAAGCGCCTCGTGCTGGAGGCACTGCTGCGCGGCACCGACGAGGTGCTGCTGCTGGACGAGCCGGACAACTACCTGGACGTGCCCGGCAAGCGGTGGCTGGAGGAGCAGCTGAGGGAGACCCGCAAGACGGTCCTGTTCGTCTCCCACGACCGGGAACTCCTCGCCCGCGCCGCCGAGAAGATCGTCTCCGTGGAGCCGGGACCGGCCGGCGCCGACGCCTGGGTGCACGGCGGCGGCTTCGCCACCTACCACGAGGCCCGCCGGGAACGCTTCGCCCGCTTCGAGGAACTGCGCCGCCGCTGGGACGAGAAACACGCCCAGCTGAAGAAGCTGGTTCTGAGCCTTCGGCAGGCCGCGGCCGTCAGCCACGAGCTGGCCTCCCGGTACGCGGCCGCCCAGACCCGCCTGCGCAAGTTCGAGGAGGCCGGACCGCCCCCGGAGCCGCCGCGCGAGCAGGACATCACCATGCGCCTGAAGGGCGGCCGTACCGGAGTCCGGGCCGTCACCTGCGAGCGACTCGAACTGACCGGCCTGATGAAACCCTTCGACCTGGAGGTCTTCTACGGCGAACGGGTTGCCGTCCTCGGCTCCAACGGCTCCGGCAAGTCGCACTTCCTGCGCCTGCTGGCCGGCGAGGACGTCACCCACACGGGCGAGTGGAAGCTCGGCGCACGCGTCGTGCCCGGCCACTTCGCGCAGACCCACGCGCACCCCGAACTCCAGGGCCGCACCCTGCTCGACATCCTGTGGAAGGACCACGCCCAGGACCGGGGCGCGGCCATGTCGAGGCTGCGCCGCTACGAACTGACCCAGCAGGCCGAGCAGTCCTTCGACCGGCTCTCCGGCGGCCAGCAGGCCCGCTTCCAGATCCTGCTGCTGGAACTGGCGGGCGTCACCGCACTCCTGCTGGACGAGCCGACCGACAACCTCGACCTGGAGTCGGCCGAAGCCCTCCAGGAGGGCCTGGAGGCCTTCGAGGGCACGGTGCTCGCCGTCACCCACGACCGCTGGTTCGCCCGCTCCTTCGACCGCTACCTGGTCTTCGGCAGCGACGGCCACGTCCGCGAGACCCCGGAACCGGTCTGGGACGAGCGCCGCGTGTCACGCGTCCGCTAGGGCCCGTCCGGCGGACCGGGCCGGCTCAGGGGCGAGCAAGGGCGGCACGCGCATGCGGAGGCCCGGGTCCCCGGATGTTCGTACAGTGGACTCAGGAACGCGAGCTCCACGGATTCCTCCCGGAAACCGCTCGGGGGCGGTGCACGCCGGGCGGGACCCGGCCGGGACCCACGGACACGGACACGACGAGCGGGGCACCACATGACCGGAGTCGACCCCAGCCGGCTGGACGACCAGCAGCTCATGAAGGAGCTGGAGACGATCCACCGCACGCGCCACGACACCCTCCTCTACGGCTCCAACGACGCCCTGCGCACCCACAACGAGCGCATGGCGCAGCTGGAGGGCGAGTATCTGCGCCGCAACCCGCGCCGCACGGTCAGCGCGGGCCGCACCCGCGAGGGCGCCCGTGACCGCCACTGCGCCGAGGCGGCGACTCCGGACGCGTCCGGCACCTGACCCGGCCCGGCCGGACCAGGGGCGGGCACACGCGAGGGCCGGCCCGCGCGGGCCGGCCCTCCACGAGATGCCCCGGTCGGTGAGATGCCCGGGTCAGCCGGGCTCCCCGGCGAACACGTGCAGGAACGCGTCGCAGAACGCCTTCAGATCGTCCGGCTTGCGGCTGGTCACCAGCTGGTTGGAGCCGTGGTCGCAGATCTTCACCTGCTCGTCCACCCAGGTGCCGCCCGCGTTGCGGATGTCCGTCGCAAGGCTCGGCCAGGACGTCAGCACCCGGCCCCGTACGACGTCCGCCTCCACCAGCGTCCACGGCGCGTGGCAGATCGCCGCGACCGGACGGCCCTGGTCGAAGAAGCCCTTCACGAACGCCACGGCCTTGTCGTCCATGCGGAGAAAGTCGGGGTTGGCCACGCCGCCGGGCAGCACCAGACCCCCGAACGACCCCGCCGACGCCTCGCCGACCACCTCGTCCACGTCGAACGTGTCGGCCTTGTCGAGATGGTTGAACGCCTGGATCTTCCCCGGCTCCGTCGACACCAGCACCGGCTCGTGCCCGGCATCGGAGGCCGCCTTCCACGGCTCGGTCAGCTCGATCTGCTCGACGCCCTCGGGCGCCACGAGAAACGCGATACGCATGATGATCAGTTCCCTTTCAGTTTCCTCAGCGCGGACCTGTGGGCGCGGGCACGCCCCTTCCGCGCCTTGGCGGCCCGCCGGCAGCGCAACAGCTCCTCGCCGTACGGCAGCAGCACGAAGGCGCCGATCGCCACGCCGATGCCCGCGAGATAGCCGGGCGACAGCGGGCGCCGGCGCGGCAGCAGCCGCCAGGCGTCCGGATCCCCGCGCCCGCCCCGCAGCAACGACCGCACCTGATCGGCGTGCAGGCACATCAGCGAGACGAGAGCGCCGAGCGGCAGCGCCTCCAGAAAGCTGTGGATGTGCTGCTCGACGGGCCTGACGTCCCGGTCGCTGTCGACGGCCGTACGCACGTCCCACAGCGCCGTCGCCTCGTGCACGGCCGCCGCCCCGAGCTGCCCGCTCAGCAGCAGCGGATTGACCCGGTAGCGCAGGGTCAGCGCGATCGGCAGACCGATCTCCGCCATCATCAGCGCGTGGATCAGCGACTCCTTCGTCCCCGCCGTGTCCTCGATCCGGGTCCGCCGGTGCATCATCCAGTCGGCGAGCCCCGGCACGAACCAGCCGGGCAGCAGCCCGTACAGCAGGAACCGGGTGGTCGCGACGTCGACGTCGACGCCGGCACCGCTTGCGATCTCGGCCGCCTGGCCCCGCCTCATGCGCCGCCCGCCAGCGCCTCGGCCAGCTGCTGGACGTTCGCGTAACGGGCCGAGTGCGGCAGCCCCCCCACCGCGTCGACCAGCCCGGCCGGCGCGTTGCGCCGGCGCAGCATCCGAGCCAGGTCCCGCCCGGTCGCCGGGAAGCAGCTGCGGCTCAGCGTCCTCGCCAGCTCGGTACGCACCCGCTCCAGCGACGCCGGAGACCCGAGGCCACCCACGGGGCCGCTCCACACCTCCGGGTCGTCGTCCGCGGCCGGTTCCGGATCGTGCCACTCCTCCACACGCGTCGGATGGCCGGACCTCAGCAGGCCCTGCAGTTCGTGTTTCATCTCGTCGTCCCGGTGGACGCTCAGCCGGTCACTGCCTCGCTGCATCTTTCCCTCCAGGGGGCTAGCGCTTGTCCTTGCCGGGCAGGAACTCCTGCACCTTTGCCTTCAGCCCCTGCTTGACCATGGAGCCGCGGTCGGCGTCGCCCTTCAGGATCGACGTGGCCGTCGCCTCCATCTGCTCCCAGGTGGCGTGCGGCGGGATCGGCGGTACGGCCGGGTCGGTGAGGAACTCGACCACCGCGGGCCCGTCGGCCTCCAGAGCCGCCCGCCAGCCCGCCTCGACGTCCTCCGGCTTCTCCACCCGGATCCCCGTCAGACCCAGCGACCGGGCGAACGCCGCGTACTGCACGTCCGGGATCGACTGCGACGGCAGGAACGACGGCGCGCCCTCCATCGCCCGCATCTCCCACGTCACCTGGTTCAGGTCCTGGTTGTTCCACACGCCCACCACCAGCCGCGGATCCGACCAGCGGTCCCGGTACTTCGCAGCCGTGATCATCTCCGCCAGGCCGTTCATCTGCATGGCGCCATCGCCGACCAGCGCGAACACCGGCCGGTCCGGATGCGCGAACTTCGCGCCGATCGCGTACGGCACACCCGGCCCCATCGTCGCCAGCGTCCCGGACAGCGAACCGCGCATGCCCGGCCGCATCGTGATGTGCCGCGCGTACCAGTTGGCCACCGACCCGGAGTCCGAGGTCAGGATCGCGTTGTCCGGCAGCAGCGGATCCAGCGCCCGGGCCACGTACTCCGGGTTGATCGGATCGGCCGACAGGCCGGCCCGCCGCTCCATCACCTCGTGCCAGCGCTTCACTTCGGCGCACACCGTGTCGTACCACTCGCGCCCGCCCCGGTCGCTGTCCAGCAACGGGATCAGCCGCCGCAGCGTCGCCTTCGCGTCACCGACGAGGTTCACCTCGTACGGGAAACGCATGCCGATCATGTGCGCGTCGATGTCGATCTGCACGCCCCGCGCCTTGCCGAAGTCCGGCATGAACTGCGTGTACGGGAACGACGAACCGATCGTCAGCAGCGTGTCGCAGTCCCGCATCAGCTCGTACGACGGCCTGCTGCCCAGCAGCCCGATCGGCCCGGTGACGTACGGCAGTTCGTCACTGAGCACGTCCTTGCCGAGCAGCGCCTTGGCGACCCCCGCGCCGAGCAGCTCGGCGATCTCCTGCACCTCCGCGACCGCCCCGGCCGCACCCTGCCCGACGAGGATCGCCACCTTGTCGCCCTCGTTCAGCACGTCCGCCGCGCGGCGCAGCGCCTCGTCCGTCGGGGTCGCCGTGTAGTCACTCATGCCCAGGCTGGACGGCACCATCTTGAACTCGTGCGTCGGCGGCGAGTAGTCCAGCTCCTGCACGTCGGCCGGGATGATCAGCGCCGTCGGGCAGCGCCGCGCGTACGCGGTACGGATCGCCCGGTCCAGCACGTTCGGCAGCTGCTCGGGCACCGTCACCGTCTCCACGAACTCGGACGCGACGTCCTTGTACAGCGTGTGCAGATCGACTTCCTGCTGGTACGAGCCACCCATCGCGGTCCGGTTGGTCTGGCCGACGATCGCCAGCACCGGCACATGGTCCAGCTTCGCGTCGTAGAGGCCGTTGAGCAGATGGATGGCACCCGGCCCCGAGGTCGCCGCGCACACCCCGAGGCGGCCGCCGAACTTCGCGTACCCCACCGCCTCGAAGGCGGACATCTCCTCGTGCCGGGACTGGATGAACCGCGGCCTGTCCTCGGCACGGCCCCAGGCGGCGAGCAGCCCGTTGATGCCGTCGCCCGGATAGCCGAAGACCTGTTCCACGCCCCAAGCGCGCAGGCGCTCGAGGATGTGGTCGGAGACCTTGGTACTCATGGAGGAACCTCCCGGTGAGGTGCGAAGCGGACGATCCGGTCAGCAGATACCGAGTCACCTGCGCAAGGGACGGAAAACCTCGGAAACCCCGCCGGACCCCGGCCACCGCACCGGCGGCCGCGGTCTGTCACCCGGCCGGCCGTGCCCGTCCCGCGAATGGGGGCCGGCCGCGCGCGCCGCGCCGCCGCGGGCGCTGTGATGGCAGCGGGGGCACGCCCCGTGCCCCGTACCGCCGCGACACCGCCGGGCAGTGCCACCACCGCACGCCGGTCCCGGTGCCGGACGTACCGGCGTTCCTGTGCCGGACGCCCTGGCGTACCGGTACCCCGGATGCACCGCCTGCCCGGTGTCCGGCGTACCACCGCCGCCGACCGCCCCGCCGTGCCCGCCGAGGAGCCGCACCATGCGCCGCACCGCCCGTGCCCTGTCCACAGCCCTCATAGCCGGTGCCGCGTTCGCCCTGGCCGGCCACGCCGCGCCCGCCGCCGATGCCGGCCCCGGAACCGCGTCCCCGTCCCGGACCGCCGGCCCCGTGTCCCCCACCGGGGCCGTCGCCCGGGGCGGCGACACCGGCCCGTGCGGTCCGGAGTCCTGCCTGGGCTCGGACGGCACCGGGTGCAAGACGGGAGGAGGAGCAGAGGGAGGTGGGGGAGGAGGGGGAGGAGAAGGAGCGGACTGCGGGGGCGGTGGTGCCGCGTGCAAGGCCGGGGAGGACTGCCAGGGCGGTGCGGACTGCAAGGCCGGGGAGGCGTGCTCCGGGCGGAACCCGTGCCGTGACGGAGGCCGGTGCGACGGCGACGTCGGCAGTGAGGGGTGCGACGCCGGCGGCGACTGCGCCGACGACGGCCACAGCTGCGGCAGCCCCGACGACCGGCAGGCCCACGACACCGACGGATGCGCTCCCGTCGGCGCGCAGCACGGAGTCGAGGCCGGCCGGGGCGGCAGCTTCACCGACTCGGTCCCCGCGCTCGCCTCGGGCGCCGCCCTCATCGCCGTGGCCTGCGGCGGAGCCGGCTACCGGCTGTACGGCCGCCGCCGCGCACCCGCGGACCGGCCCACGGACGTGTGACCGGCGCGACGCCCGGCACCCCCATGGACGGCCGCCCGGCGGGTACACACCCTCACGAGGACACCGGCAAGCGGCGCCCACACCAGCCGACACCACGGGCCACGGACACCCCCGTCCGCGGGGACGCACCACCGGACCACCCACGAGACACACCACCTGACAGCCCACGACGACACAGCCCGCCCCGGCCGTACGACACCCGCCCGGGCGGCACACGGCACCCGGAGTGCGCGGAGGCGGACATGCGGCGGACGGATCCCGAGGGGCACGGCCCCGTCCGCTACGGGCCACCCCTGCCCGGCGACGGACTGCCCGTACTGCCCGAACTCACCGCCGTACTCGCCGCCGCGGCGAGCCGCTCCGACGCCCAGCCCGTCGGCGGCGCCCCCGCCCTCCTCGAAGCGGCCTGCGGCTACTGGACCCGGCGCGGCCTGCCCACCGTCCCCGACCAGGTGGCCGCCGGCCCCGGTGCCCCCGCGCTGCTGCTCGCCCTCACCGCCGCGCTCGCCTCGGACGGCTCCGACGTCCTCGTGCCCCGCCCCTGCGCCGCCTGGTGGGCCCCGTACGCCCGTATCCTCGGCCGGCCCGCCTACCACGTGCCCACACCCGCCGAGAGCGGCGGCGTCCCCGACCCCTACGCCCTGCTGGAGACCGTGCGCCGGGTCCGCGCCGAGGGCGGCGACCCCCGGCTGCTCGTCCTGTCCGTCGCCGACGATCCGACGGCCACCGTCGCCCCGCCCGAACTGCTCCACGAGACCGTCGAGGCCGCCACCGCCGAAGGGCTGCACCTGGTCAGCGACGAGACCTGGCGCGACACCCTGCACCACCCGCACGACACCGTCCTGCTCAGCCCCGCCGAGATGCGGCCCGACCAGGTCACCGTCGTCACCGACCTCGCCGGATCCCTGCTGCCGCCCGGCTGGCCCGCCGCCGTCGCCCGGTTCCCGGCCACCGAACCCGGCGCGCACCTCCACGCGCGCGTGCTCGACATCCTCACCGCGCTCGGCGCCCGCGTCGCCGCACCCGTCGCCGCGGCCGCCGGCTACGCCCTCGACGAACCCCCGCCCGTCACCGAGCGCCGCGAGGCCGCCGTACGCCTGCACGCCCGCGTGGCCGCCGCCGCGCACTCCGCCGTCGTCGCCGCCGGCGGCCTCGCCCGCCCCCCGCAGGCCGGCCGCCACCTGTACGCCGACCTGGGCCCCCTGCGTGAACCCCTCGCCGCACAAGGCGTCGGCGACGCCCAGGAGTTGGAGGACCTCCTCACCGCCCGCCTCGGCATGCCCGCCCCCGGCGGCCACCGTTTCGGCGACGACCTCGGGGCGCTGCGCGTGCGACTCGCCACGGGTGCCCTGCTGGGCGGCACCGACGAGGAGCGCACGGAATGCCTCACCTCACCCGCACCGTTGGAACTGCCACACGTGCAACGCGCGTTGATCTCCTTGACGTCGGTCCTCGACGATCTCCGCGACGACGCTCAGCGATGGGAGCCTCCTCGATGACGCAGCAGACGCATGAGACCGAGACGCACGAACCCGAGACGACCGAACCCGGATCGGTCACGACGACCGCACCGACCACGACGACCGCCCCGCCCACGACTCTCGCACCGCGCCGCCCCCCTCTCACGCCCGCCCCCTCGGCACCCCCGTTCCCGCCCCTGGCCGAGCCCCGCCCCCTCGGCGAACACCGGGTGTGGCCCCGCACCTTCCACGACCGGCTCACCGCCCCGCTGCCCGGCCTGGGGGCCCTCGCCCGCTTCGCCCGCGAAGGCGCCGTACGCCCCGGCCGCGAGGGCCTCGCCGACGTGTCCCGGGTCCCCTGCGCCCCCGCCCCGCTGCCCCGCGTCGACTCCCGCACCCTCGCCGTCACCTGGGCCGGACACGCCAGCTGGATCGTCCGGATCGGCGGCCTGACCGTCCTCACCGACCCCGTCTGGTCCCAGCGCATCCTCGGCACCCCGGCCCGCATCACCCCCGTCGGCCTCCCCTGGGAGAGCCTGCCGCGCATCGACGCCGTCGTCATCAGCCACAACCACTACGACCACCTCGACGCCCCCACCCTGCGCCGACTCCCGCGCGACACCCCGGTGTTCGTACCGGCCGGACTCGGCCGCTGGTTCCTCCGCCGCCGCTTCACCCGCGTCACCGAGCTGGACTGGTGGGAGGGCGCCCAACTGGACGGTGTCCGCTTCGACTTCGTGCCCGCCCACCACTGGTCCAAGCGCACCCTCACCGACACCTGTCACAGCCTCTGGGGCGGCTGGGTCCTCACCGACACCGACGGACAGCGCCTGTACTTCGCCGGCGACACCGGGTACGGCCACTGGTTCTCCCGCATCGGCCGCCGCTACCCCGGCATCGACCTCGCCCTCATGCCCATCGGCGCCTACGACCCCCGCTGGTGGCTCAGCGACGTCCACTGCGACCCCGAGGAAGCCGTCCAGGCCACCCTCGACACAGGCGCCCGCCGCATGGCCCCCATGCACTGGGGCACCTTCGTCCTCTCGGCCGAGCCGGTCCTGGAACCGCTGACGAGGGTGCGGGCGGCATGGGAGAAGGCGGGGCTGGAGCGGGAGGACCTGTGGGACCTTCCGGTCGGTGCGTCAAAGGTGCTGGAGTGAACCTCACCCGGCAGCCCGGCTCCGCCGCCACACACCGGGCGCCGCACTGATCACCACGGTCAGGGCGACCGCCACCACCACACCCTCCCACGGCTCCTTGAACAACGAACCGCCCAGGATGCCGACCACCTGATACGTGGCCGCCCACGCGAGGCAAGCCGGCAGGTTTCCCCGCGCGAACCTCCGCAGCGGCCACTCCGCCATCAGACACGCCAGCATCACCGGTATCCGCCCCGCGGGGACCAGCCGGGACAACACCAGCACGGCCACCCCGTGCTCCGCCAGCTTCCCCCGCGCCTGCGCCAGCCGCTCCTTCGGCGCACGGGACCGGATCGCCTCCAGCCACCGCGACCCGTTCTTCGACCCCATCCCGCGCCGCCCCAGCCAGTACAGGACGACGTCCCCGAGGAACGCAGCCGCTGAAGCCGTCACGAACACCAACGCCAAGGAGAACGGCGCCGTCTGATGAAACGCCACCACCGCCGCGGAACTCACCAGCGCCCCGGTCGGCACGACCGGCACCAACGCCCCGAGAAACACCAGCAGGAACAGCGTCGGACAGCCGATCGCCTGCTGCGTGGACACGGGCGCCACGGCCCTCGACGCATCGGCGAGCCACGTCACCGCGCGACCTTCAGCCGCACACTCTCCCCGTGGCCCAGCTTGTGCACCGCCACCCCCGGCGCCGCCACGGCCGCCAGCCGCACGAACTCGTCGCCCGGCGCATGGAACTCGTGCGGGCGCACCGCGTCCATCCCGATCGGCCAGTACGTCCCGTAGTGCACCGGCACCGCCGCGCGCGGCGCCAGCCGCGCCAGCGCCCGCGCCGCCCGCCCCGCGTCCAGATGCCCCGACCCGAGATACGGCCCCCAGCCGCCGACCGGCAGCAGCGCCACGTCCACCGGCCCGACCCGCTCGGCCATCGCGTCGAACAGCCCCGTGTCCCCGGCGAAATACGTCCGCGCCTCACCCTCCACCACGAAACCGAGCGCGGGCGAGCGCTGCGGACCCACCGGCAGCCGCCGCCCGTCATGCAGCGCCGGCACCACCCGCACCAGCAGCTCACCGATCCGCACCACGTCCCCGGGCACCACCTCCGTCACCCGCAGCTGCCGCAGCCGGCGCAGGCCGGGCACCGCCCGTGGTGCGCCCTGGGGCACGAGCAGGCGCGTGCCCGGGGCGAGAGCCGCCAGCGAGGGCAGATGCAGATGGTCGGCGTGCAGATGCGAGACGAGCGCCACGTCCGCGCGACGGGCCTCGGGCGGCGGCGGGGCGCCCCGGCGCCGCCGCAGATGCGCCAGCCGGTGGGCGAACAGGGGATCGGTGAGCAGCCGTGTGTCCGCGTCCTGGACCGTGCAGGTGGCGTGACCCCACCAGGTGATCTCCACCGCCACCTTCTTCGCCTCCTTCACGCGACTCCCCGAAGCCTACGGGCAGGAGTAGGGTCGGCGACGAAACCCGGAGGTGAGGGGGACGCCATGGGACAGCTGCGGGGTTCTCCCGACCCGCTCGCGGCGGTGGTGCGGGTCACCGCCATCGCCAGCCTGACCCCCCTGGAAGAACTGGAAGCGGACCCCTTCCTCGTCGACTCCCGCAGCCAGCACGCCATGTGCGCCCGCTGGGCCGCCGAACGCGGATACGTCATCGCCCGCGAACTCCTCGTCGGCGGGCTGCGCTTCGACCACTGCGCCCTGTGGGACGGCGTCCGGCCCGGCGTGGACGTCTTCGTCGCGCCCAGCCTGCGCGTGCTCCGGCGCGCGGTGTCCTCGGTCGAGGCGTTCACCGCCGAGTGCGCCCGGCGCGGCGTGCGCGTGGAGACGGTGGGGCGGGCCGAGCCGTCGTACGACGCCCAGATGAAGGCCCGCGTGCACCGCCGCCTGTCCATGCCGACGGCCGGCTACGACGGCCGCTAGGGGCCGGCCGGTTACGACGGCCGCCAGGGGCCGGACGGTCTCGACGGCCCGTCAGGGGGCGGCCGGGGCACAGGCCCGCACCCGGTCGTCACAGGCCCCGCACCCCGTGACAGGGTGGAGCGTGGCCCAGGCGCCGAGCGGGCCGGGACGTGAGGTGTTACGGGGCGTGCGCGCAGTGCGGTGGCGACGGATCGCCAGTCAGATCGGCCGGAGCGTCGTCGTATGGGCGGCCTCCACCCTCACCATGCTGGTCCTCGCCGCGCTCCTGCCCGACTTCCGGCTCCAGTCCGCCGACGGCGACAGCGCCACCCGCATCGCCATCACCGCCGCCTGCGGGGCCGGTGCCTTCGGTGTCCTGTCGGCCGTGGTCTGGCCGCTCCTGGTCCGGCTCCTGCTGCTCGTCCCCGCCCTCGTGCTCGGCCTGCTGGTCTTCTTCCTCAACGGCTCCCTGCTGCTGCTCGCCCTGCGCATCAACCCGTCCGGCCGAGGTGAGGCCGCACCCGAGACCGCCGTCATCGTGGCTGCGGTGATGTCCGCCGTCGCCTCGGCCACCGGTGCGGCCCTCGCCGTCCGCGACGACGAGACGTACCGGCGCCGCCTGCACCGCCTCGCCGCACGCCGCCGCAGATCCGACCCGCCCTGTCCCGCCACGCCCGGCCTGGTCTTCGTCCAGCTCGACGGCGTCGGCCACGGCGTCCTCATGGACGCGGTCCGCAAGGGCCTGATGCCCACGGTCGGGCGCTGGCTGTCGACGGGCGACGGTATGCAGTCGACCGTTGGCGGGCCGCGGGCGGTCGACCGCATACAGTCGAAGGTGGACGGCATCCTGTCGAGCGCAGACGGTATACAGCCGACCGACGACCGGCCGTCCGACGACGGACCACGCCCGACCCACCGCCTCACCCCCTGGCGCACCGACTGGTCCAGCCAGACCGGCGCCAGCCAGCTCGGCATCCTCCACGGCAGCACCTTCGACGTGCCGGCCTTCCGCTGGTACGAGAAGGACCGCGGCGAGGTGATGGTGAGCAATCGACCGACGAGCGCCGCCGAACTGCAGCGCCGCGCCGTGCTGCGCACGGGCGACGGCGGACTGCTCACCGTGGACGGTGCCAGCCGCGGCAACCTCTTCAGCGGCGGCGCCGGCGAACAGGCGCTCGTCCTGTCCATCGCGGCCCGCCGCCGCAGCCGGGAGAACCGTTCCCGCGCCGGGTACTTCGCCTACTTCTCCGATCCCGCGGGCGCCGTCCGCACCGCCCTCTCCTTCGTCGCCGAGGTGGCCCGCGAGATCGGCCAGTCGACCCGGGCCCGGATGCGGAAGAAACGCCCCCGGGTCAGCCGCGGCGGCCTGTACCCGCTCGTCCGCGCCTTCGCCACCGTCGTCGAACGGGACGTCGTCGTCGCCGCGGTGATGGGCGACATGCTCGCCGGCCGCACCGCCGTCTACGCCGACCTCGTCGCCTACGACGAAGTCGCCCACCACTCCGGGCCGTGCAGCAGGGATGCCGAGAAGGTCCTGCAGCGCCTCGACCGGTCCCTCGCCCTCCTGCAGCGGGTCGCCGAGCACGCCCCGCGCCCGTACCACCTCGTCGTCCTCTCCGACCACGGGCAGAGCCCCGGAGAGACCTTCCGTTCCCGCTACGGCCTCACCCTCGGCGACCTCGTCCGGGCCGGCTGCGGACTGCACGTGCCGCGCCGCGCCGAACGCACCCACAGCGGCGCCGAGGCCCGCGCCGCCGTCCGTGCCGCATTGCGCCGGCCCGTGGAGGAGAAGAGCGAGCAGCGCCGCCCCACCCCCGGCTCCGAGCCGCTCGTGCTGGCATCGGGCAACCTCGGCCTGATCTCCTTCCCGGACGTCCCCCACCGCATGACCAAGGAGGAGATCGACGCCCGTCACCCCGCCCTGCTGACCACCCTCGCCAACCACCCCGGCATCGGCTTCCTGCTGGTGCGCAGCGAGGAGCACGACGGTGTGGTGCTGGGCGCCCACGGCGCCGAGATCCCGCTCGCCCGGCTCGACGACGAGCCCGGCCCGCTGGCCCCCTTCGGTCCTTCGGCCGCCGACGCCGTCCGCCGCACCCACACCTTCCCGCACACCGCCGACATCATGGTGAACTCCGCCCTCGACACCGCCGACGGCGAGGTCCTCGCCTTCGAGGAGCAGATCGGCTCCCACGGCGGTCTCGGCGGCGCCCAGTCCCACCCGTTCCTGCTCTCCCCGCTGGAGTTGTCGGCACCGGCGGGCGACGGGGCGGAACTGACCGGTGCCGAACAGGTGCACCGGGTACTGCGCCGCTGGCTGGAGGAGCTGAACGGCCCCCAGATCCCGCTCACCGACGTCACCGAGGACGAGCAGGCCGCCTGAAACCCGGCCGTACGGTCCCGTAGGGACGTCACCTCCCGTTCATCCCGTGCGGACCGGTCTTCAGGGTGCGAGGGGCCCGGATGTGATCGGATAGGGCTACGGAAAACCCCCGTAACGGGATCCGACGGAAAGGGAATCATCGTGGCCACCACGCGCACCGCGCACACGGTCTGGGAAGGCAACCTTCTCGAGGGCAACGGCGTCGTCACCTTCGACTCCTCCGGCATCGGCGAGCAGCCGGTCACGTGGGCCTCGCGCTCCCAGGACGCGAACGGCAGGACCAGCCCCGAGGAGCTGATCGCCGGTGCTCACTCCAGCTGCTTCTCCATGGCCCTCTCGCACGCCCTGGCCGGTGCCGGCACCCCGCCCACCCGGCTGGAGACCAAGGCCGACGTGACCTTCCAGCCGGGCGAGGGCATCACCGGCATCCACCTCACCGTGCGCGGCGAGGTGCCGGGCCTGGACGCCGAGGGCTTCGCCTCGGCCGCCGAGGACGCCAAGAAGAACTGCCCGGTCAGCCAGGCCCTGACCGGCACGACCATCACCCTGACGGCCGAGCTGGCCTGAGGCCCGTACGTCCCGGATGCCGCGTCCCCGCTCCAGGGGGCGCGGCATCGCCGTTCCCGGGAACCCGGGCATTGACAGCGCCGCAGGCACGTCATGTGCTGGGAGAGCGGCAGGCGCCCGGGCGGAAGGGGACGGACCATGACACGTGCGGTCGGGATCGATCTCGGGACGACGAACTCGGTGGTGGCCGTCCTGGAGGGCGGCGAGCCCACCGTCGTCACCAACGCGGAGGGTGCGCGCACCACACCGTCGGTGGTGGCGTTCGCGAAGAACGGCGAGGTGCTGGTCGGCGAGGTCGCCAAGCGGCAGGCCGTGACGAACGTGGAGCGCACCGCCCGCTCGGTGAAACGGCACATGGGCGACGCCGGCTGGCGCTTCCCGGAAAGCGGTTCCATCGACGGCACCCGCCTGCGCGCGCAGGAGCTGTCCGCGCGGGTGCTGCAGAAACTGAAGCGGGACGCGGAGGCCTATCTCGGCGAGGACGTCACGGACGCCGTGATCACCGTGCCCGCGTACTTCGACGACAGCCAGCGGCAGGCCACCAAGGAGGCCGGGGAGATCGCGGGCCTGAAGGTGCTCCGGATCATCAACGAGCCGACCGCCGCCGCCCTCGCCTACGGCCTGGACCGCGGCGAGGAGCAGACGGTGCTGGTCTTCGACCTCGGCGGCGGCACCTTCGACGTGTCCCTGCTGGAGATCGGCGACGGCGTCATCGAGGTGAAGGCCACAAACGGCGACACCCACCTCGGCGGCGACGACTGGGACCAGCGGATCGTCGAACACCTGGTGAAGCGGTTCAAAGGCAGTTACGGCATCGACCTGGCCGCCGACAAGATGGCGGTGCAACGGCTGCGCGAGGCCGCCGAGAAGGCCAAGATCGAGCTGTCCTCGTCCTCGGAGACCTCGGTCAACCTGCCGTACATCACCGCGTCCGCCGAGGGCCCGCTGCACCTGGACGAGAAGCTGACCCGGGCCCAGTTCCAGGAGCTCACCGCCGATCTGCTCGACCGCTGCAAGAAGCCCTTCCACCAGGCCGTCCAGGACGCCGGGATCGAGCTGTCCGCGATCGACCACGTCATCCTCGTCGGCGGCTCCACCCGGATGCCCGCCGTGACCGATCTGGTCCGCGACCTCACCGGCAAGGACCCGCACAAGGGCGTCAACCCCGACGAGGTGGTCGCCGTCGGCGCAGCCCTCCAGGCCGGCGTCCTGCGCGGCGACGTCAAGGACGTGCTGCTGCTCGACGTCACCCCGCTGTCCCTCGGCATCGAGACCAAGGGCGGCATCATGACCAAGCTGATCGAACGCAACACCACGATCCCCACCCGCCGTTCGGAGATCTTCACCACCGCCACCGACAACCAGCCCTCGGTCGGCATCCAGGTCTACCAGGGTGAACGCGAGATCGCCGCCTACAACAAGAAGCTCGGCGTCTTCGACCTCACCGGACTGCCGCCCGCCCCGCGCGGTGTGCCGCAGATCGAGGTCGCCTTCGACATCGACGCCAACGGGATCATGCACGTCTCCGCCAAGGACCTCGCCACCGGGCGGGAGCAGAAGATGACCGTCACCGGCGGCTCCGCCCTGCCCAAGGACGACATCGACCGCATGATGCGGGAGGCGGAACAGTACGCCGAGGAGGACCGCAAACGCCGCGAGGCCGCCGAGACCCGCAACCAGGCCGAGCAACTCGTGTACCAGACAGAGAAGTTCCTCCGCGACAACGAGGACCGCGTCCCCGCCGACACCAGGACCGAGGTCCAGGAAGCGGCCACGGAACTGAAGGGACTCCTGGACCGCAACGCCGACACCGGAGAACTCCGCGCCGGTGTCGACAAACTCGCCACCGTCAGCCAGAAGGTGGGCCAGGCCATGTACGCCCAGGCCGGCCAGACCCCGGGCGACGGCGGCACCGGACAGCACGCCTCACCGCAGGACGACGAGGGCGTGGTGGACGCCGAGATCGTGGACGAGGACAGGGACAGCAAGGGAGGCGCGGCCTGACGTTCCCCGGCCTCCCCTGACTCCCCGGCCGCGCCGCTCCGGCCGGGGACCCGACTGCCGCCGATCCCGTGGGCGGTAGACGATGTACGGCCGGAACAGGTACGGCACCGGCGCGCGACACGGCCCATCGCGAGCGCCGGCGCGCCGTCCGCGCCGGGATGCGGGTGCAGCCACTCGCCGGCGAACAACGAGAGCATCGGAGCGCCGATCAGCGCGGTGGTAGCGGGCGCCGGCGGCGTGCGACACCATCGACATCGCCGGGACCGGCGAGAACCCGGCGATGCGGTCCGGGCCGTAGGTCCTGACGGTGTGCACCTGGGCCGCGGCGACGAGCTCCACCGCCCCGTCCCAACCCGCCCGCACCGGACCGCCCTTGCCGCGCGCCCGCTGGTAACGGCGGCGCCGCTCCGGGTCGTTCTGTGAGGACGCCGTCCTTGACGTTTACCTTCCACCGGCAGGACCCGGTGCAGTTCACGCCGTGGGTGGAGTGCACGACCTCGCCGTGGCTCCACCGGTTCCGGCAGAAGGCGTCCGCCTCCCGGCCGCCGGTCAGCGTCACGCCGTGCAGATCGGACGAGGGTGCGCCGGGCAGGGGAGCGCACCTGTTCACAGACCCGCACCCGTCACCGCTTGACCGCAACCCCCGCGTACACTGGCACGACCCCCTCCGCCTGGGCCGCCACGTCCTCCGGATCCGGGCGCCAGCCGTACACCGGGATGACTCCGGGGCCGAGCAGTTCCAGGCCGTCGAAGAACCGGGAGAACTCGGGCAGCGTGCGCGGGTGGAACGGTGTGCCGCTCCTGCGGAACAGCTCGGCGGCCGTCGCCACGCCCTGCGGGCTGAGGTCCTGGGTGACCTGCGAGAGGATCAGGAAGCTGCCGGGGGCGAGCGCGTCGACGTACCGCTTCACCAGCCCGAACACATCGTCCTCCTGCTCACCCAGGTAGTGGGTGAGCGCCACCAGGGACAGCGCGACGGGGCGGCCGAAGTCCAGGGACTCGCCCGCCAGCCGCAGGATGGTGCCGGGGTCGCGGACATCGGCCTGGAGGTAGTCCGTGCGGCCCTCGGCGGAGCTCCGCAGCAGGGCCTCGGCGTGCCGGAGCACGATCGGGTCGTTGTCCGCGTAGACCACCCTGGACTCCGGCGCCACGCGCTGCGCGACCTGGTGCAGATTGGGCTCGGTGGGGATGCCCGTGCCGACGTCGAGGAACTGGCGTACACCGGCCTCGGCGGCGGTCCGGACGGCCCGGTGCATGAACCGGCGGTTGGCGCGCGCACCGCGCACCGCCGTGCCGTCCGCGGCCAGGATCCTCCGCGCCAGCTCCTCGTCCACGGGGTAGTTGTCCTTGCCGCCCAGCCACCAGTCGTACACCCGGGCGGGGTGCGGACGGCTGGTGTCGATCGGCGCGGGCACGGCATCGGGTGCGGACATACTTCTGATTCCCCCTGAGGTCGGTCATGGCCGGGTCGGTCGGTTCGGTCGGCCGGTCGGGTCCGGGTCGGTCGGGCAGTCGAGTTGAGTCGGTCGGTGGTCGGCCGGCCGGGCAGTCGAGTTGAGTCGGTCGGTGGTCAGCCGGCCGGCCGGTTCGGGCAGGTCGGGTCGGGGCGGGTCAGGGTCGTTCCGGACGGGATGTCACAAGGTCTTGCGGAACTCCCGCAGCAGGGTCCGGGTGCGCTGCGCCGACGCCGCCCGCGCCGTCATGTGGTCCAGCACCTCCAGATGCGCGGAGACCTCACGACGGGAGTCCAGGTAGAGGGCACCGGTCAGGTACTCCGTGAACACCATGTCCGGCAGCTCGGGCTCGGCGAACCGGAACAGCGTGAACGGCGCGTACGTCCCCGGGTGCGGTCCCGCCGCGAACTCGGCGAGCTGCAGCGTGACCCGGTCCCGCTCGACGTACTCCAGCAGCCGGTCCAGCTGTGCGCGCATCACCTCGCCGCGCGTGCTCACCGGGCGCCTGAGCACCGTCTCGTCCATGATCACCCACAGGTGGGGCGGATCGTCCCGCTCCAGCAGCCGCTGGCGTTCCATGCGCAGCGACACATGCCGTTCCACGGTCTGCGGCGAGGTCTGCCCGATCGTCCCGGCCTCCAGCACCGCCCGCGCGTAGTCCTCGGTCTGCAGCAGGCCGGGGACGAAGTGGGGCTCGTAGGAGCGGATGATCCGGGCGGCGCCCTCCAGGCTGACGTACAGGCTGAACCAGTCCGGCAGCACGTCGTGGAACCGCTGCCACCAGCCGGGCTGGTTCGCCTCCTCGGCCAGCCGCACGAACGCCGCCGCCTCCTGCTCGGCCACCCCGTAGGTGTCCAGCAGCACCTGCACGTAGGGGATCTTCAGCGCGACCTCGGCCATCTCCATCCGCCGTACGGTCGCGGGCGCCACCCTGAGCACCCGGGCGGCCTCCTCACGGCTCAGGCCCGCAGCCTCCCGCAGCTCCTGCAGCCGCTTGCCGAGCACCACCTGGCCCACGGTGGGGGCAGCCCGCCGCTCACTCACGCCACGCCCTCCCCTTACGCGCCGAAGTACCCGGGCAGTCTGCCATGTGATCCCCTCTCGCACACGGGTCCGACCGGATCCGTGCGGACGGGGTGGAGTCAACCGGCCAGCGTGTGCAGGTACTTGGCGGTCGCCGGGTCGGCCGGCAGGAACGTCTCGATGGCGAGCTCGGCGACCGTGACGTCCATCGGCGTGTTGAACGTGGAGATCGACGACACGAACGACAGGATCCGGCCGCCGATTTCGACGCGCAGCGGCAGCGCGAAGTACGCGACCGGCGCCTCCGGTTCGTCGCCCGGCGCGTCCTCCGCCGGCACCGGGTAGGCCGCCACCTCCTCGTACAGGGCGCGCAGCCGGTCCGATCGCTGCAGGGCGATCTGCCGTTCCATCTGCGCCAGCAGATGCCCGCGCCACTCGCGCAGATTGCGGATGCGCGGTGCCATTCCCTCCGGGTGCAGCGTCAGCCGCATCGCGTTCGGTGCCGGGCCGAGCAGCTTCTCGGGCACGCCGTCCAGCAGCATGGCGATGCCCCGGTTCGCGGCGACGACCGTGTAGCCGGCGTCCACCACCAGCGCGGGGTAGGGCTCGTAGCCCCGGATCAGGCGCTCCATGCCGTCGCGCAGCGCGTCCAGCGCCGGGTCGTCCAGCGGCGTCTCCGGATAGTGCGGGGCGTAACCGGCGGCCAGCAGCAGGGAGTTGCGCTCCCGCACCGGCACGTCCAGATGCTCGGCGAGCCGCAGCACCATCTCCTCGCTCGGCCGCGACCGGCCGGTCTCGATGAAACTGATGTGCCGGGCCGAGGAGTCGGCGCGCAGCGCCAGCTCCAGCTGGGAGATCCGGCGCCGCTCCCGCCAGGCCCGCAGCAGCGGGCCGACGCCCCTGTCGGCGTCGGTGGCGGCGGGGGCGGTGGCGGACGCGGAGGGGCCGGAAGCGACAATGGTCATGCGTCCGACCGTAGTCGAGGAGTTGCTGAGGAGTTGCTTCCGTTGCACATGAACGAACCGTGGTCGCAGCCGTGGCGCACACCGTCCCTTCCGACCGCGGCCGTCCACCGGGCGCGGGTCCGCGGCTGTCTCCTCGGCGGCGCGCTCGGTGACGCCCTCGGCTACCCCGTGGAGTTCGCCTCCCTCGACCGCATCCGCGCCTCGCACGGAGCGCGCGGTGTCACCGGTCTCGTACCCGGCGCGGCCGGCGCGATCGGCCTGATCAGCGACGACACCCAGATGACCCTGTTCACCGTCGAGGCCCTCATCCAGGCGCACGCACGTGAACGCGAGAAGGGCATCGGCGGCGCCTGGCCACTGCTGCTGCGCCAGGCGTACGAGCGCTGGCTGGAAACCCAGTCCAAGCCCGGCCCGGCACAGCCCGCGGCCCCCCTGCACGGCCCCGGGCAGCCGGCACCGCACCAGCCGGCACCGGCGCACCCTGGCGCACCGGCCGGCGGCCTGGTCACCGAGGCCTGGCTGTACGCCCGGCGCGCCCCCGGAAACGCCTGCCTGTCCGGCGTCGCCCGGATGTACGCGCCCGACCCCGCACTTCCGCTCGACGGCACCCCGGGCGAGGTCAACCCCGACTCCAAGGGCTGTGGCACGGTCATGCGTTCGGCCCCCTTCGGGCTGGTCAACCCCGCCGACGTGGCGTTCGCCATGGCCGCGCGCGGCGCCCAGATCACCCACGGCCATCCCACCGGCTACTACGCGGCGGGCGCCCTCGCCGCGATCGTGGCCCACCTGGTCGCCGGGGAGTCGCTGGAGGGCGCGGTGCTGCGCACGCTGCGGCTGCTGGAACGGCACCGCGGCCACACCGAGACCACGGACGCCCTGCGCGCCGCCCTCGACCTCGCCGGCGACGGGGCACCGACGGCGGAGAAGGTGGAGTCCCTCGGCGCGGGCTGGGTCGCCGAGGAGGCCCTCGCGATCGGCGTCTACTGCGCGCTCGCCGAGCCGGACGTCGAACGAGCGCTGCTGCTGGCCGTCAACCACTCGGGTGACAGCGATTCCACCGGATCGATCTGCGGCAATCTGCTGGGCGCCCTGCACGGTGACACCGGACTGCCGCACGCCTGGGTGACGCGGGTGGAGGGCCGGGCCACGATCGCCGCCCTCGCCGACGATCTCGCGGCCGAGTGCGCGGGCTGACGCGGAGCGGCGCGTCCAGAGCTGACGCGGCGGAGTGCCGGGAGGGGCGCGCGGGCGGCAGACGCGGGGCCATGCGCGGGCGGCCTGGGCGAACGGAGTACGCGAAGGGGTACGCAGGCGGCTCGCGCGAGAGGAGTACGCAGGGGGCCCGCGTGGCAGGCTGACATCGTGTCCCGCCTTCCCGTCACCTCGAAGGGAGCCCCGGCCATGGCCGTCGAACCGCTGTCGCAGAAGGAGATCGAGGACCGGCTCGCCGAGCTGCCCGGCTGGGCGGTGGAGTCCGGCCGGCTCACCCGCTCCTACCGCCTCGGCTCGCACGTGGCGGCGGCGGCGCTGGTCATGCACATCGCCGCCGTCCAGGACGAGCTGGACCACCACTCCGACCTCGCCCTCGGCTACAACACCGTCTCGCTCGGCGTGAACACGCACAGCGCGGGCGGTGCCGTCACCGCGAAGGACTTCGATCTCGCCCGCAGGGTGGAGGACATCGCCCCAGGTCACGGTGCACACTGACGGACGTGCTCGACTACGAGAACGAGGCCGACGCCTACGACGCGTCCCGCGGCGGCGAGGCCCGCGCCGCCGCGGCCACCGCGGCCATACTCGGCCTGATCCCCGACGCCCCGGGCCGGCTCCTCGACGTGGCCTGCGGCACCGGGATCGTCACCCGCCGGCTCGCCGCCGAGCGCCCCGCGCTGCGGGTGACGGGCGCCGACCTCACCCCCGCCATGGTCCGTATGGCGGGAGCCCGGCTGCCCGGCGCGGTCGTACGGGCCGACAGCCGCCGCCTGCCCTTCCCCACCGGCACCTTCCACACGGTCACCAGCATCTGGCTGCTGCACCTGCTGGAGGACGCCGAGGACGTCCGCGCCATCGTCGCCGAGTGCGCCCGTGTGCTGCGCCCCGGCGGGGTCTACGTCACCACCGTCGACAAGGCCGCGGCGCACGACGTCGGCAGCGACATCGACGCCGTCCTCGCCTCCCGCCCGCGCCGCCCCGCCCAGGACGCCGACGCCACCGTCACCGCGCACGCCGTTCGGCACGGGCTCCGGCCGGCCGGCAGCGCCGCGTTCCCCGGAGTCGGCCAGGGCCGCAGCCCCCGCACCACCATCGCCGACCTGCGCCGCGGCTGGTTCACCCTGCTCCCACCGGGAGAGCCGCGCACGGAGGAGTACGCTGCCCGCCTCTCCCGCCTGCCGGACCAGGACCGCCCGCGCCCCGACCCGGAGTTCGCGCTGCGCGCATACCGGAAGCAGGGGGCGGCGGGCTGATGGCCGCGGGACGCCGTGGGGCGCCTGCTCGACGGTGACCTGAAGTCCCCTGTCACCGCCGGGACGCGTTCCAGGGCTCGGTGAGCATCACCAACAACCGGGCCGACCTCGCCAGTTGGCTGATCAACACACCTGGCGGCCGAGTCCCCGGCGGATCGCCTGCTCCACCGGCGAGTACGCCCCGTCGGGCCGGTCCAGCTCGTAGGGCACGGCCGAAGACAGCGGCGGCTGCGCCATGAAGCGGGGCCGGGTGCCGTGGTGCGGCTGGGCCGCGTGCACCAGGAAGGGATGACAGAGGTAGACGTCGCCGGGGCGGCCGGTGGCGTACGCGAGCGGGCGGTGCGCCGAGGCCCGCACCAGCTGCGGTGCGATCTCCAGCCCCGACACGCCCGCCTCGCCGTACGGCTCCAGCAGCGGCGGCACGTCCAGGTGCGAGCCGACCCGGATCCGGGTCGGGGCGTCGGCCTCGGTGACCTCGCTGAACAGGAACAGCATCAGCAGTGCGCGGTCCCTGGAGCGCAGGTTGGTGAAGTACCACTGCTCGCCTTCGGGAAGATAGCTGCCCTCGATGTGCCAGCCCGCGTCGTCCGGCTCGACCGGGTGCGGGAACCGCAGCGGAAAGGTCCCCAGCGAATACCGCGGCTCCCACCGGCCCGCACCGACGAGCAGGTCGAACGCCTCATGCAGAGCGGGGGAGTTGGCGGCGGCCGCGAACGGCCCTTGCGCCATGCCGTTCAGCCGGACCACCGGCTCCTTCCAGGTGCCCGGGTCGTCCGGGTCGTACCCGGTCTCCCGCCACAGCAGCCGGGCGCAGTCCGCGGCGACGCGCGGAGGGAAGGCACCCTCGAGCTTCACGAAGCCGTCGGCGAGGAAGCGTGTCACAAGATCGTCGTTCACAGAACCCCATGCTGGTGGCCCGGCCCGCTGCCACGCACCCCATTTTTTGCGGCACCGGCACGTTTTTGCGGCACCGGCAACGAAAGTGGCACAGCCCCCTTGCGCCGTCGCACGCTGGCCGCATCCGAGCGAGAGGCTGACCACCATGGCACACGACCACCACACCCCTCACAGCCATGCCCCCGGTCATGGCGGCGACGTCGACTGGGGCGCCATGGCGGCCCAGCTGGAGGCGGAGGCCGAGGTGTTCGGCCCGGCGTACGCGCGCGCCCTGGCCTGGCTGGCCAAGGAGGTGACCGAACCCGGTCTGGTCGTGGATGCGGGCAGCGGTCCCGGGGTGATCGCCTGCCTGATCGCGGAGACGTTCCCGGGCGCGCGGGTGGTCGCCGCCGACAGCTCCGCACCTCTCCTGGAGCGCGCCCGCGCCCGCGCCGCCCGCCAGGGCGTCGCCGACCGGTTCGACACCCTCGTCGGTGAACTTCCGCAAGTCCTGGCGGAGTTGGACTACCCGGCGGACCTGCTGTGGGCCAGCCGCAGCCTGCACCACCTCGGCGACCAGGAGGCCGCGCTCGCCGCGTTCGCCGCCCGGCTCGCTCCCGGCGGCACGCTGGCCATCCTGGAGGGCGGTCTGCCCGCCCGCTTCCTGCCCCGCGACATCGGCTTCGGCCGTCCCGGACTGCAGGCCCGTATCGATGTGGCGCAGGAGGACCGCTTCGCCCGGATGCGGGCCGAGCTGCCCGGCGCGGTCGCCGGGACCGAGGACTGGCCGGCCCTGCTGACCGCGGCGGGCCTGAAGCACACGGGCACCCGCAGCTTCCTCCTCGACGTGCCCGCCCCGGTCCCGGACCGGGCCCGCGCCTTCGTCGTCGCCGCGCTGGCCCGGGCCCGGGAGGTGCACGCCGACGTCCTGGACGCCGACGACCTCGCCACCCTCGACCGTCTCCTCGACCCCGCCGATCCCGGCGGCGCCCACCGGCGCCCCGACGTGTTCGTGCTGGCGGCCCACACGGTGTACCGGGCGGTACGGCCGGTCTGAGCGTGGCCGTACCGCCGCTGGGACAGCCCAACTGGCATACGAGGCAGCTCAGTTGTTCGCGAGGAACTGCTTGGCCAGCTGGTCCCCGAGGGAGACCGTGGCGCTGTGGCTCTCGATGGGGGAGACCTTGGAGTTCTTGAACAGGATGTAGGTCACGCCGGAGTCGGCCCCGCCGGTGGCCGGATCGGGGTCGATGCCGAGCGCCTTGGCGGTGGCGTACGACGCCTCGCCGATGATCTTCGTGGGGCCGGTGTCGCCGACGACGGCGTACTCCACCTTGTTGTTGTAGATGACCGCGACCACGCCGCCGCCCTTGATGCCGGCGCTCGAGTAGTTCCAGATGCTGCTGGAGCTCGGTACCACGACGTACGGCAGTGACTCGGCCTTCAGCGGCTTGCCGTCGGACTGGTGGAAGGCGGTGTCGTCCTGGTACCAGGGGTCGCGGTCCTCGTTGCAGTTGCTGGTGCGCTGGCCGTCGCAGTCGATGTCCATGTCGGCCTTCCAGAACACCGCGCCGTTCTTGCCGCACACGGGGACCGTGGCCGATGTCTCGTCGTCCGTCTTGTACTTGCCGTTCGATATCTGCGAACAGGACGTCACCTTGGCCAGCAGGTCGGCCGCACTGACCGACCCCTCCTGGGCGGAGTGCGGGGCGGAACGTGCCGCTGGGCCGGCGGACGCGTGTGCGGGAAGCACTCCGGCGGTGAGCAGCGCGGCCGCGGAGGTCGCGGCAAGGGTCAGGGTTCGAAGGCGCACAGTGGGGGCCCTTCTGTTAGGAAAGTTTCCTTACCAGGTGCCGTCCACGGTGGCCCTGTGTGCATGTCCTCGTCAAGCCGGGCGCCGCGAACTGGTGAAACCTGCGCGTATTGCGGTGATTTACGAGGGTGGCAAGACTGGAGGAAAGGGCCATTACGGAGATGTCTGCGGTTGTCGGCAGACGCGGTCACGGCTCCGGGAGGCGAGGCGCATGTTCGTACGCACGGTGTACGCGACCGGCGATCCGGCACAGCTGGGCACGGCCGTCCGGGCCCTGAACACCCGGGGCCACGACCTGCTGGAGGAGCGCCCCGGATACCGGGGAGCGGGTGTCTTCGTCGACCGTGACCTCGGCAAACTGCTCACGGTCAGCTGGTGGGAGTCCGCGGACGCGCGCCGCGTCAGCGACGAGGTGATGAGCGCGCGGCGGCCGGAACTGCTGCAGCCCTTCGCCGGGACGGTCGCCGTCGAGAACTACGAGGCCGCCGTCCACCACGCCGTGCAACGGACCCTTTCCGGCGGCGGGCTGCGGGTCGCCCGGCTCGACTTCGAACCGGCGGACGCGGACCTCGCCGCCGACACCTTCCACGCCGGTGTGCTGCCCCGGCTGGAGGTCCTGCCCGGATTCGCCGGGGCGGACCTCTTCCTGGACCGCGAGCGGGGCCGTGGCATGTCCGCCATCCTCGTCACCGACCGCACCGCACTCGCCGCGACCCGGGCCGCCCATGCCGCGATCCGCCGCGAGAACACCGCCAAGGCCCACGTCACCGTGGTCGCCCTGGAGGAGTTCGAGATCCTGCACGCGGACGTACGGGCCGACTGAGCGGCGGGCCCACCGCCGCGCGGGCTGCTGGGCGGGCGCGCGGCCGAGCAGGGGGTGCCGGCCGGGTCGGGCTGCTGATGGGTGCCGGTGGGTGTCACTCGTCTGTGCCGGCGGCGGGGTCTGAGGCGGGCTGTGCGGGGGCGGCCTGGGTTCGCGTTGCGGGGTGGCCGGGTCGTGGGGCCGCGAGCCGGAGGGCACGGGTCCGGGCAGGCGCCGCCGGGCGGCACGGCGGGTGGCCATGGGACCGCTCGGGTGCCCAGGCCCGAGCGCCCGCAGGTGCCGGCCCCGCAACCGCGGACGGCCGTGCGCTCCGCTGTGCGGGCGGACGGCCGCGGGCGTGGGCTGGGCGCCGGGAGTGTCAGGCCATGTCGAACGTGGCGGGGTCGGGGCCCAGGCGCCGGTCCTCGTTGAGTGCGCTGATCGCCGCCAGGTCCTCGTCGTCCAGGCTGAAGTCGAAGACCTCGATGTTCTCCTTGATCCGGGACGGCGTCACGGACTTCGGGATCACGATGTTGCCGAGCTGGATGTGCCAGCGCAGTACGACCTGCGCCGGCGTACGGCCGTGCTTCTGCGCGATGGCCACGATCGCCGGCACCTCCAGCAGGCCCTTGCCCTGGCCGAGCGGCGACCAGGCCTCGGTCGCGATGCCCTGCTCGGCGTGGAGCGCGCGGGCGGCGTGCTGCTGCAGATGCGGGTGCAGTTCGATCTGGTTGACCGCAGGGACGACCGAGGTCTCGGAGAGCAGCCGCTGGACGTGCTCGGGGAGGAAGTTCGAGACGCCGATGGCGCGGACCCGGCCGTCGCCGAGCAGCTTCTCGAACGCCTTGTACGTCTCGGTGGAGGCGCCGCGGGACGGCAGCGGCCAGTGGATCAGGTACAGGTCGACGTAGTCGAGGCCCAGCTTCTGCAGCGACGCGTCGAAGGCGCGCAGCGTGCTGTCGTACCCGTGGTCGCTGTTCCAGAGCTTGGTGGTGACGAAGACGTCCGCGCGGGGCAGGCCGGAGGCGGCGATGGCCTTGCCGGTGCCCTCTTCGTTGCCGTAGATCGCCGCTGTGTCGATGCTGCGGTACCCGGCCTCCAGCGCCGTGGCGACGGCCTGCTCGGCCTCGTCGTCCGGCACCTGCCAGACGCCGTAGCCCAGCTGGGGCATCTCGACGCCGTTGTTGAGGATGATCGGGGGGACCTTGCTGCTCACGAGCTCTCGATCCTTCGGTTGTGGACAGGTGGTACTCCCATCGTCAACGATCACGCGCCGCAATGCATTCCTGGCCGCGCACTCCGCCGCAACTGACCCGTCAGTCAGTGCCCGCAGCGGAGATTGGCCGGAAATGCATCCGACGTTTTCGGTCCGGACCATTGACCGCAGCGCGCCGCGCCGCAACTCTGTATCGCGCCACCGGACGTATCGCTGAACCCGGTGCATACATGTGAACCGGCCCTGACCATGGCCACTGCCTCCCCTTCAGCTCCCTTCTGAGACTCCCCACCCTCGGGAAAGCGAGTACCCACCCATGAGCGAGAGCCCTTCGCCGTCTGCCCTGACGCACCACTCTGACCCCGAGACATCGGATGAAAACGTCTGGCAAAGTCCTGGCTATCACATCGTGGAGACCGCGCTCGAGGTGACCGCCTACGCGCTCGCCGACCGTCGTCCGCCCGAGCCGCCCCCGGCCGCATGACCGCGGCACCACCGGTGCTCGACGGCCGGAACGCCTGGCCGGCCGCCGAGTTCACCGAGCGGCTGCGCGCGGTCACCACGACGCGCTACCACGACCGCCACCCCTTCAACCGGCGCATGCACCGCGGCGAGCTCACCCCCGCCGAGCTGCGCCGCTGGATCGCCGCCCGCTTCCACTACCAGCGGCACATCCCCGTGAAGGACGCGCTGATCATCGCGGGGCTCGACCGGCCCGAGGAGCGCCGCGCTTGGCTGCGCCGCATCCACGACCAGGACGGTACCGACGGCACAGGGGGCGGTATCGAGCGCTGGCTGCGGCTCGGTGAGGCGGCCGGCCTCGCCCGCGAGGAGCTGTGGGACGCCTCCCGGGTGCCGCCCGGCGTGCGGTTCGCGGTGGAGGCGTACGTCACCTTCTGCCGGCGGCGCCCGGTGCTGGACGCCGTCGCGGCCTCCCTGACCGAGCTGTCCGCCCCGGCCCTGATGCGTACCCGCGTCACCGCCTTCGAACGGCACTACCCGTGGATCGACCCGGCCGGCCTCGCCTACTTCCGCACCCGCGTCACCCAGGGCGCCCGGGACGCCGAGCAGGCCCTCGCCCTGGTCCTCGACCGGTCCCGCACCCGCGAGGAGCAGCAACGGGCGGTAGCGGCACTGGAGTTCAAGTGCGAAGTGCTGTGGGCCCTGCTGGACGCGGTGGACCGGAGCGACCCATGACACCGGTCCCGCCCCACGCCGCCGCATGGCGCCCCGCACTCGCCCGAGGTGTGGTGCTGCGGCACGACCGGGTCCGGGGCGCCGACCTGTTGCTGCTGCCGGAGCGGGTGGTGGTGCTCGACGGCAGCGCGGGCGCGGTGCTCCGGCTGTGCGACGGCGTCCGGGACGTGGACGCCGTCGTCGCCGAACTGGCCGTACGTCATTCCGCCACCGCCCCCGCCGCCCCCATTGCCGTCGAAGTCCCTGAATTTCTGGCCCGGTTACGGAAGGAGGGCTGGCTGAGATGACGGCCGCACCCCCCTGGGCCCTGCTCGCCGAACTCACCCACGCCTGCCCGCTGCGCTGCGGATACTGCTCCAATCCCGTCGAACTGGTAGACCGTCAGGAGGAGTTGACCACAGCGCAGTGGTCGGAGGTCTTCCGGCAGGCGGCCGCTCTCGGTGTCGTCCACACCCATCTGTCCGGAGGCGAACCGCTGCTGCGGCGCGACCTGCCCGACCTGGTGGCCGCCGCCGACGGCGCGGGCCTGTACACCCAGCTCGTCACGAGCGGAGTGGGGCTCGCCGAGCGGAGGCTGGCCGAGCTGGCCGGTGCCGGGCTGCGCAGTGTGCAGCTGTCGGTGCAGCACGCGGACCCCGCCACCGCGGAACGCATCGCGGGCGCACGGTCGTTCGCGGCGAAGGAGCGCGCCGCGCGGCTCGTCCGCGGGGCGGGGCTGCCCCTGGGACTGAATGCCGTCCTGCACCGCGCCAGCCTGGACGGTCTCGACGACCTGATCCGGCTCGCGCTCGGCTGGGGCGCCGACCGGATCGAGCTGGCGAACACCCAGTACCACGGCTGGGCCGCCCGCAACCGCGCCGTTCTGCTGCCCACGCCCGCCCAGGTCGAGCGGGCTCGCACCAAAGTGGCGTGGTGGCGTGAACGGCTCGGCGGAAAACCGGAGTTGGTGTGGGTGGCCCCCGATCTGCTGGACGCCACCGCGAAACCCTGCATGGGCGGCTGGGGCGGTGTCTCGCTCACCGTCGCACCCGACGGCACGGTGCTGCCCTGCCCGGCCGCAGGAACCCTCCCCGGCTTGGACCCGCCGAACGTGAAGAGCCGCCCACTGGCATGGATCTGGCGGGAGTCGAAAGCCTTCAACGCCTTCCGGGGCGAGGCCTGGATGCCCGAGCCGTGCCGCGGCTGCGCCCTGCGCGCCGTCGATCACGGCGGCTGCCGCTGCCAGGCGTACGCCCTGACCGGCGACGCCGCCCGCACCGACCCCGCCTGCCGGCACGCCCCGGACCACCACCTCGTCGAGACGGTGGTGCGCGGCGCCGCCCGGGCCGCAGACCGGCCCGCGTACGCCCATCGAGAAGGAGGAGCATGAGACGCCGAAGCCGACGCGTACGCCTGCGGGCGGCGCTGACCGCCGCCGCGCTCGCCACCGCCACCCTGGCCGCGCTGCCCGCCGCCGTGCCCCCCGCGAGCGCCGCCCTCGCACTCCCTGCCGCCCGGGTTCCCACCGCCCGTGACTGGTCCACGGCCGTCGTCGACTCCACCATGGCGCGCTACACACCGGCGACGATCGGCGGCTGGTCGTACCCGGTGGGCCTCTATCTCTACGGCCAGTACCTCGTCTACCGGCGCACCCACGAGCCGCGCCTTCTGTCGTACATCAAGGCCTACGTCGACCGGTTCGTGCACAGCGACGGCACGATCGACCAGTCCTTCAACAGCCTCGACAGCATGCAGGCGGGCCGGCTGCTGGTGATCCTGCACCACGAGACCGGACAGGACCGCTACCGCAAGGCCGCGCAGAAGATCCGCGACCGCCTGAACAGCTATCCGCGCACCTCCGACGGCGGCTTCTGGCACGCCGACACCAGCAGCCGGGCCCACCAGCTGTGGGCGGACGGCGCCTACATGGTGAACCCGTTCCTGGTCGAGTACGGAAAGGAGTTCGCCGACAGCGCGTACACGAACGACGAGGCCGCCCAGCAGCTGTCCGTCTACGGCAGCCACCTGCAGGTCGTCAACGGCCTGTTGCGGCACGCCTACGACGAGTCGAGGTCGGCCACCTGGGCCGACCCGGCCACCGGTCTCGCGCCGGAGCACTGGTGCCGTGCCGTCGGCTGGTACTCCATGGCGCTCGTGAACGTCCTCGACGCGATCCCCGCCAACCAGGCGCGCCGACCCCAACTGCTCGGCATCTTCCGAACGCTGGCGTCCGCGCTGGAGAAGTACCAGGACCCTGCGTCGGGACGCTGGTTCCAGGTGATCGACAAGGGCTCCCGCCCGGACGACTGGACGGAGACCTCCTGCTCCAGCATGTTCGCCTACGCCCTGTCCCGAGGCGTCCAACAGGGTTATCTGGACCCGCACTTCAACGCCGTCGCCCGGCGCGGCCACCAGGGCGTGCTGGCCCGGCTGTCGGTCGGAGCGGACGGCCGTACGAACCTCGCCGACATCTCCGTCGGCACCAACGTCGGCGACTACGCGTACTACGCCGGCCGCACCCGGGCCACCAACGACTTCCACGGACTCGGAGCCTTCCTGATCATGAACGAGCAACTGCGAGGTGATTTGGTGTCATGAGCACGTCTAGAAGGGGGGTGCTCGGTGCCGCGCTCGGCGGCGCCGCAGCAGCCGTGACCGGCCTGCCGGTCACCGAGGCCCACGCCGCCCCCTGGCAGCTGAAGTGGTCGCCGTCGGCACGCACCGACGGGCTCGGCGCCTTCGAGACCGTCGAGGACGACCGCGCGCACTCCCACCCGGCCGGGCATCCGCACATCTTCACCACCGGCGACAACTGGCGCTTCAACATCCACACGGTCGACCGCGACACCTCCACCGACCGCCAGCGCCAGGAGGTCACCGGGCTGCGCACCGGCGCCGACAGCTATCTGAAGTGGACCGAGGGCCAGACCTGGCGGCTCACGTACGCGATGTACATCCCGGGCACGCTCAAGGCGACCACCACCTTCACCCACGTCATGCAGATGAAGCAGCCCGGCACCGGCACCCCGCCGATCGTCGTGCAGTCGCTGCGGCGCGTGAACGGCGTGCAGACCATCGAACTGCGGCTCGCCGTCGACGACATCCTCGTCGGCCGCACGAACCTCGGCCCGCTGCACGACAAGTGGACCGACGTCGACTTCCAGATCGAGATCGGCAACGGTTCGGCCGGTTCCGTCCGCTGGATCCTCAGGAGCGGTTCCACCACCGTCGTCGACAGGTCCAGGTCCGGTGTCGACACCTTCCTCGCCGACCGGGTGCGCCCCAAGTGGGGCGTCTACCGCTCCCTCGGCGACACCTCCGGATCCCTGCAGGACACCTACCTGCTGCTCACCAACCTCCGCGGCTACCAACTCGCCTAGAGGAGCGGTCCTCGTGAAACCCGCCATCGCCGACCCGAGACGGGCGGCGGCGATCGTGCTGTGCGTCCTCGCCGTCGTCCTCGGCCTCACCCACCCCGCCGCCCTCGCGGCCCCGCACCCCGCCACGCCCCGCCCGGAAACCGTTTACGACGTGCGCGACTACGGCGCCAAGGGCGACGGCTCGGCCAACGACACCCCCGCCGTCGACAAGGCCATCACCGCCGCCAACGCGGCGGGCGGCGGCACCGTCCGCTTCCCGGCCGGCACCTACAAGTCCAGGAACACCATCCACATGAAGAGCCATGTGACGCTCCAGCTCGACAAGGGCGCCACCCTCCAGGGCTCCTCCGCCGGCACCTACGACCCGCCCGAGTCCAACCCGAACGACAAGTACCAGGACTACGGGCACAGCCACTTCCACAACGCGATGATCTACGGCGACCGGCTGACCGACATCGGTTTCACCGGCGGCGGGGTCATCGACGGCGCCGGCAACCTGATCACGGGCAACCCGAAGTCCGGGCAGGCCGACAAGATCCTCTCGCTGACCCGTTGCGACGGACTGCGCCTCGGCGACGGTCTCACCCTGCGCCGCGGCGGCCACTTCGCCGCCCTGGTCAACGGCTGCACCAACGTCGTCTCCGACCACCTGACCATCGACACCGCGAGCGACCGCGACGGCTGGAACGTCATCTCCACCACCGGCGTCACGATCACCAACGCGCACATCGCCGCCAACGACGACGCCCTGGTCTTCAAGAGCGACTACGCCCTCGGCGCCAAGCTCCCCAACGGCCATGTGCGCGTGAGCGGTTCGGTGCTGTCGGCGCGCTGCTGCAACGCCCTGATGTTCGGCTCCGAGACCTGCGGCGACTTCTCCGACTACCAGTTCGAGAACATCCGTATCGAGGGTGCCGACAAGTCCGGACTCGGCATGGTCTCCATGGACGGTGCGAAGATCTCCGACGTCCACTACCGCGACATCACCATGACGAACGTGCACTCGCCGATCATGGAGAAGATCGGCACTCGTAAACGGTGTGGAAACAGTCCGGGCGTCGGCTCGATCAGCGACGTCACCTACGACAACGTCACGGCCACCGGCAACAGCCCGTCCTTCAGTCCGACCCTGTGGGGCGAGGACGGCCACCGCATCAGCGACATCACCTTCAACCACGTCGACATCACCGTCCCCGGGGGCAACGGCACCATGTCCACCGGGGTGCCGAGCAACGACCCCAGGGACTACAACCCGAAGAGCATCGGGACCCGGCCGGCGTACGGCTGGTATCTGCACGATGCCGACGGTGTCACCTTCACCGACAGCTCCGTGAAGTTCGCGGCGGACGACGGCCGTCCCGCCCTCATCGCCCACGCGGCGAGCGGAATCCGGTTGACCCGGTTCACAGCGCAGAAGGGCGGCAACTCGCCTCACGACCTCGGTTTCCGGTCCGTCACCGGTTACTGCGTCAGTGACAGCCACACCACCCACGGCGGCGCCCTCCGCGTCTCGGCCACCGGATCCAGCCAGAACTGCGCCGCCCCGGTCCGCCCGCGCGACGTCGAGAACCCCCGCCAGGCCTTCCTCCGCGCCTCCGTCGGCGGCCTGTTCCTGCACTGGGGCCTGCGCACCGCCCCCGCCCACACCAGCTGCACCGCCTGGGAGAAGGACGTCACCAGCGGCGGCTGGACGCCGGACTACTGGGTGAACGAGGCGCGCAAACTGCACACGCAGTACATCGTGCTGGCGACCTTCCACAGCCGGCTCGGCTACGCCCGCCCGTGGCCGTCGAAGATCCCCGGCTCCTGCTCCACCAAGCGGGACTTCCTCGGTGAGCTGATCAACGCCGCGAAGGCCAAGGGCATGAAGGTCATCCTCTACATGACCGACGACCCCCAGTGGCACGACGAGGGCGGCCACGAGTGGCTCGACTCGGCCGCGTACTCCGCCTACAAGGGCAAGAACGTCGACCTGACCACGCGTGACGGCTTCGGGCAGTTCTCGTACGACAACTTCTTCGAGGTCATGGACCGCTACCCCGACCTCGGCGGCTTCTGGATCGACAACGACAACGCGTACTGGGAGAGCCACAACCTCTACGCGCAGATCTATCAGAAGCGTCCGGACTACACGCTCAGCAACAACAACGAAGATACGCCGATCATGGACATGATCAGCAATGAGCAGAAGACGGGAATGACGCCCGCCTACGACTACCCGCAGGCGATCTACACCGCCCAACCCCGCCTGACCGAGGCCGACTTCAAACTGCCGTCGACCGGCGCCTGGTGGTACGACGGCTCCAACCCGACCGTCGACAAGATGCTCACGCTCGGCCGGCTGATCACCAACGCCGGTTCCTCGGTGAAGGCCCTCATGGCGGAGACCGCCCAGGCCAACGGGAAGTTCCCGGCGAACCAGGCTAACTTCAACACCTTCGCGAACTCCTACCTCGACAAGATCTGGGAGTCTCTGCACGGCACCGAGGGCGGCGGCTACATGTACGGCGGCCTCAAGCCCGGCTTCTGGAACGACGGCGCGCACGGCGTCACCACCATCGCCAAGGACGACCCGAACCGGCAGTACCTCCACGTCCTGACCCCGCCGAGCACCGGCACCCTGCGCATCCGCGACAACGGTTACCGCATCGCCTCCGTGACCAACCTCCGCACCGGCGCGCCGGTTTCCTGGTCGCAGTCCGGCGGCGTGCTCACCCTCACCGGCCTCGGCGGCTGGGACCCGTACGACACCGTCTTCAAGGTGGTCACCGCCGGCCGCCAGGGCATCGCGACCGGTGTCAAGGTCACCGCCGACGCGTCCGCGAGCAGCCACCCGGGCTCCGCAGCCGGCGACGGCGACCACCTCACCTACTGGGACAACGGCAAGACGCTCCCGGTCAGCCTCACCTTCGACCTCGGCACGGCGCGGAAGGCGCAGTACATCGGGCTGAACCAGCGCGAGGACTCCGTCGCCTACGCCCGCTCCGCCACCGAACAGTCCGCGCGGATCAAGGCCTACAAGGTCTACCTCAGCGACGACGGCAAGAACTGGGGCAGCCCGGTCAAGACCGGTCAGCTCCCCAGCGCCCGCGGCATCCAGGGCATCGACCTGCCCGGCAGCACGGCCCGCTATGTCCGCCTCGAGGTCGACACCACCTGGGCCGCCTCCACCGACACCACCCGCTACCAGCTGCTGCGGATCGACGAGACCTGGATCGGCACCTCCTACGCCACACCCGCCCCGAAGGGACGACGCCCATGACCCGGCTCAGAACCCTCACGACAGCGGCGGCCGGGCTGCTCGTCGTCGCCGCCGTGCCCCTCGCCGGCGCCGCCCACCCCGCGGCCGCCTCCGACAACGGCCAGTCCCTGCGGCCCGCCATGGGCTGGAGCAGCTGGAGTTTCGTACGCCGCCAGCCCACCGAGGCGAAGATCGAGGCCCAGGCCGACGCGCTGGCGTCGAGCGGCCTGAAGGACCACGGCTTCGTCCAGGTCAACCTCGACGACTTCTGGCAGAAATGCGATGCAAACGGTTTCACGGTCGACTCCCACGGCCGCTGGGCCGTGGACAGAACCAAGTTCCCCGACGGCATCAAGGCCCTCGCCGACCACGTCCACGCCAAGGGCCTGAAGTTCGGCTTCTACGTCACCCCCGGCATCGCGAAGAACGCCGTCCTGAAGAACACCCCGATCGAGGGCACGCCGTACCACGCGAAGGACATCGCCGACACCTCGAAGACGGAGAAGAACTACAACTGCAAGAACATGTACGCCATCGACTACTCCCGGCCGGGCGCCCAGGAGTTCGTCAACTCGTGGGCCTCGCAGTTCGCTTCATGGGGAGTCGACTACCTCAAGATCGACGGCGTGGGCAGCCGGGACATCCCCGACGTCCAGGCCTGGGACAAGGCCCTGCGTGCCACCGGGCGGCCCATCACCTTCGCCCTGTCCAACAACCTCCCCCTCGACCACGCCACCACCTGGCGCGCGCTCGCCAACAGCTGGCGCACCCAGGGCGACGTCGAGTGCTACTGCGGGCCCGGCCCCAATGGAAGCGGTTACCCGCTCACGAACTGGTCCCATGTCTCCACCCGCTTCGACTCGGCCGCCGCCTGGCAGCCGTACGCCGGGCCCGGCGGCTGGAACGACCTGGACTCCCTGGAGATCGGCAACGGCGACCAGGCGGGACTCACCGCCGACCAGCGCCGCTCCCAGTTCACGCTGTGGTCGATGGCGGCGGCACCGCTGCTGCTGGGCACCGACCTGACCCACCTCGACCCGGTCGACACGGCGATGCTCACCAACGACCGGCTGATCGGCGTGGACCAGGACGGGGCCGCGGCGAAACGGATCGTGAACAGCGGGGTCAAGCAGGTCTGGAGCAAGCGCGAGAGCAACGGCGACCACGTGGTGGCCCTGTTCAACACCGGAACCTCCGGCAGCGCCACGGTCACCGTGAACTGGTCCCAGGTCGGCTTCACCGGCTCCGGTGACGTCACCGACCTGTGGTCCGGCTCCCACCAGGGCACGGTCGCCGGCTCCTACAGCGCGACCCTCCGCCCCGGCGAGAGCCGGCTCGTCCGGGTCAGGCCCACCGCCTCCGCCACGGCGCTCGCGGCGTCACCCGGCATGGCCGTCGCCCCGTACGAGTACCTGGGCTGGGGCGATCCACCGGACCCGGCCAAGGTGATGTCGGCGACCGGCGTCACGTGGTTCACCCTCGCCTTCGTCCTGTCCGACGGCACCTGCAACCCCAAGTGGGACGGCACCCGGCCGCTGACCGGTGTCAGTGACCAGTCGACGGTCGACCGTATACGATCCGCGGGCGGCGATGTGATCGTCTCCGTCGGCGGCTGGAGCGGCGCCAAGCTGGGGGAGAAGTGTTCCAGCGCGGCCAAGCTGGCGACTGCATACCAAAAGGTGATCACCGCATACCGTCTCCGCGCGATCGACATCGACATCGAGAACACCGAATGGTCGAACGCCACCGTCCGCCAGCGCGTCGTCGACGCCCTGAAGACAGTGAAGGCGAACAACCCCGGCCTGAAGACGGTCATCACCTTCGGCACCACCACGTCCGGCCCCGACGCGACCGGCGCCGACATGATCAAGCGGGCTGCCGCCTCCGGTCTGGCCAACGACGTCTGGTGCGTCATGCCGTTCGACTTCGGCGGCGGCACCACGAACATGGGCACCCTCGCCACCCGGGCCATGGAGGGCCTCAAGGCCCGGGTCCAGGCGGCCTACGGCTACAGCGCCGCCACCGCCTGCGCCCACATCGGCCTGTCCTCCATGAACGGCAGGACCGACGACTCCGGTGAACGGGTCCGTGTCGCCGACTTCACGACGATGCTCTCCTACGCCCGGCAGCACCACATCGCGCGCCTCACCTACTGGTCCGCCAACCGCGACCGCCCCTGCGGCGCCGGCACCGACGGCGACGCCTGCAGCGGCGTGCCGCAGCAGCCCTACGACTACCTCAAGGTCTTCACCCAGTACACGGGCTGAGGGGAAACAAGGGGAAACACCCATGCGTCTCAAGAGAGTTCTGCCGTACGGCCTCGCCGCGGCCCTCGCACTGCCCCTGTTCGGTCTGAGCCAGGGCACGGCCTCCGCGGCCACCGACTACCAGGCCGAGGACGCCCTGATCTCCCAGGGCACAGTCGCCGGCAACCACACCGGCTTCACAGGAACCGGTTTCGTCGACTACACCAACGTCAAGGGTTCCTACGTGGAGTTCACGGTCAGCGCGGCCGCCGCCGGCCCCGCGTCCCTGACCCTGCGGTACGCCAACGGCACCCCAGCCGACCGGCCGATGGACCTCTCCGTCAACGGCACCGTCGTCGCGCCCGCCGTCTCCTTCCCGGCCACGACGGACTGGAACACCTGGGCGGCCAAGTCCGTCGACGTCACCCTGAAGGCGGGCAGCAACAAGATCCGGGCGACGGCCACCACGGCGAACGGCGGCCCCAACCTCGACCGCATGAGCCTCGGCACGCCGAGCGACACCCAGGCCCCGACCCGCCCCGGGCAGCCCTCCTGCTCGGACATCGGCGAGGACCGCCTGACCCTTTCCTGGGGCGCTTCGACCGACGACGTGGGCGTCGCGGCGTACGACCTCTACGAACACGGCAACAAGATCGGCGAGGCGCCGGGCGGCGCGACCTCGAGGACGCTGACCGGGCTCGCCCCGAACACCACCTACGACCTCACGGTCATCGCCCGCGACGCGGCCGGCAACACCTCGCCCGCCAGCCCGGTCGTCGACTGCACCACCAAGCCCAGCTCCGACACCACCCCGCCGACCGCCCCCGGTACATTGCATACCGCCGACATCACATCGAACACCGTCGACCTCACCTGGGGCACCTCCACCGACGACCGTGCCGTCACGGCCTACGACGTCCGCAGCGACACCACCGTCTACAAAACCGTCACCAGCGGCACCTCCACCACACTCACCGGGCTCGCCTGCAACAGCCCCTACAGCCTGAACGTCGTCGCACGCGACGCCGCAGGCAACGTCTCCCCGCCGAGCAACACCGTCTCCTTCACCACCAAGGCCTGTGCCACCGACGGCGGGGTCCCGTCCTCCATCGCCACCCTCTCGACCGGCTGGACGATCCCCTGGGGCACCAGCTGGATGCCCGACGGCCAGTCGGCGCTCGTCACCGAGCGGGACGACTTCCGGGTCTGGAAGCTGACCAAGAGCGGTACGAAGACGCAGGTGGGCACCGTCCCCAACGCCGTCACCACCAACGGTGAGGGCGGTCTGCTCGGCGTCGCCGTCGACCCCAGGTGGGAGACCGACCACTACGTCTACTTCATGCACACCGCCGCCGAGGGCAACCGGGTCGTCCGCATGACCTACGACGGCACGACGCTCAGCGCCTACAAGGTCCTGCTGCAGGGCATCAAGAAGAACCGCTACCACAACGGCGGCCGCCTCGCCTTCGGCCCCGACGGCTACCTGTACGTCTCCACCGGCGAGGCCCAGCAGCCCGACCTCGCCCAGGACAAGAACTCCCTCAACGGCAAGATCCTGCGCATGACCACCGACGGGAAACCGGCCCCCGGAAACCCGTTCGGCAACTACGTCTACTCCCTGGGCCACCGCAACCCGCAGGGCCTCGCCTTCGACCGCAACGGCCGCTTGTGGGAGGCGGAGTTCGGCAACAGCTCCAAGGACGAACTCAACCTCATCAAGCCGGGCGCCAACTACGGCTGGCCCACCTGCGAGGGCAGCTGCAACGTGGCCGGCATGACCAACCCCAAGGCCACCTGGAACGTCTCCGAGGCCTCGCCGAGCGGCATCGCCATCGTCCGCAACGTCGTCTACATGGCCTCCCTGCGCGGCGAACGCCTGTGGCGCATCCCGATCAACGGCGACTTCGAGAGCGTGGGGACCCCGACCGCGTACTACGTCGGCACCTACGGCCGGCTGCGGACCGTCACCAAGGTCCCCGGCGCCGACCAGCTGTGGCTGTCCACCACCAACTGCGACAACAACGGGGGTGCCGCCGACGGGTCGGACAAGGTCTTCAAGGTGACGATCAGTTGACGGCGCATCTGGCCTGTCAGGTTCGGTAGAGGGCCTCGACCTCGATGTCGTAAGCCTTCTCGATCGCCTTGCGCTTCAGCTTCAGCGACGGGGTGAGCAGGCCGTGCTCCTCGGTGAACGGCTGTGCGAGGATGCGGAAGGTACGGATCGACTCGGCCTGGGAGACGAGGGTGTTGGCGGCGACCACCGCCCGCCGCACCTCCGTCTCCAGGTCCGGGTCGCGCACCAGCTCGGCCGGGGTCATCCGCGGCTTTCCGCGCATCTGCAGCCAGTGCTCCACGGCCTCCTGGTCGAGGGTGACCAGGGCGGCGATGTAGGGCCGGTCGTTGCCGACGACGATGCACTGGTTGACCAGCGGATGCTCGCGGACCCGCTCCTCCAGCACGCCGGGGGAGACGCTCTTGCCGCCGGAGGTCACCAGGATCTCCTTCTTGCGGCCGGTGATGGTCAGATAGCCGTCCTCGTCGAGCGAGCCGAGGTCGCCGGTGGCGAGCCAGCCCTCGTGCAGGGTCTCGTCGGTGGCCTTGGGGTTGTTGAGATAGCCCTGGAAGACGTTTCCGCCGTGCAGCCAGATCTCCCCGTCGTCGGCGATGTGCACGGTCACGCCGGGGATGGCCTGGCCGACGGTGCCGTAGCGGGTGCGCTCGGGCGGGTTGGCGGTCGCCGCGGCCGTCGACTCGGTCAGGCCGTAGCCCTCGTAGATCTGCACACCGGCGCCCGCAAAGAACAGGCCCAGTCGGCGGTCCATCCCCGAACCACCGGACATCGCATTCCGTATACGACCGCCCATCGCCGCGCGGACCTTGGAGTACACGACCTTGTCGAAGAACTGGTGCTGCATGCGCAGCCCCGCCGACGGACCGGGTCCGATGCCCCACGCCTTCGCCTCCACGGCCTCCGCGTACTTCACCGCGATGTCGACCGCCTTCTCGAACGGCCCGGATCTGCCTTCCTTCTCCGCCTTCCGGCGGGCCGCGTTGAACACCTTCTCGAAGATGTACGGCACCGCGAGGATGAAGGTGGGTCTGAAGGCCTGAAGGTCGGGCAGCAGGGCGGCGGCGTGCAGCTGCGGCTGGTGCCCGAAGCGGACCCGGCCGCGGATCGCGGCGACCTCCACCATCCGCCCGAAGACATGCGCGAGCGGCAGGAACAGCAGGGTGGAGGCCTCGTCGTCCTTCTTGGTGTGGAACACCGGCTGCCACCGCTGGATCATCGTGTCCGCCTCGTACATGAAGTTGGCGTGCGAGAGGACACAGCCCTTGGGGCGGCCGGTGGTACCCGAGGTGTAGATGATGGTGGCGACCGACTCCGGGGTGACCGCCTGCCGGTGCCGGTGCACCAGCTCGTCGTCGAGGTGCGCTCCGGCGTCGTACAGCTCCTGCACACAGCCCGAGTCGAGCTGCCACAGCTGGCGCAGCTGCGGGAGGCGGTCGATGACGGTGGCGATGGTCATCGCGTGGTCCTCGTGCTCCACGATCGCCGCGGACACCTCGGCGTCGTAGAGCATCCAGAAGCACTGCTCGGCCGAGGAGGTGGGATAGACCGGAACCACCTGGGCGCCGACCGACCACAGCGCGAAGTCGAACAGGGTCCACTCGTAGCGGGTGCGGGACATGATCGCGACGCGGTCGCCGAAGCGGATGCCGCGCGCGAGCAGCCCCTTGGCGAGGGCCAGGACCTCGTCGCGGAACTCGGCGGAGGTCACGTCCCGCCACTGCCCGGCGGCGTCCTTGCGGCCGAGGGCGATGTGCGTGGGGTCCGTCCGGGCATGCTCGAAGACCGCGTCGGCCAGACCGCCCACCGGCGGTGCCGACGTGAGCGGCGGGTTGGTGAACTCGCGCAAACCTCGCTCCCCGATCCTCGCTGCTTGGTCATGCCCGTGATGCGCGGCACAGCGCGGTGAAAGCTACCCCACGCCGTCACCGGGCGGGAGGGGGTCGGAAACCGAGCAAACCTCACGTTTCGGCTCGCCGGTAACCGGAAAATGCCCGCACATGGGGAAGGGCCGGACACAATACTGACGGGTCAGTAAGTTTCGGTGCCGTAATCTCCACCGAATCTGTACGCGGCGATTACGCCGCACACCGCCCCGATCGTCGCATACCGGGCGCTGTCCGGCCCGGCTCGGCAGCCGCCGTACCCGGTCCCCCGCCGGGGACGTGGCGGCGTTGGTGGCTCAGCCGCCTCGGCGCCGCAGCCGTTCCCCGCCCGCGAGGATCGCCGCCGCCAGCGCGTCCGCTGCCCCCTCGGCGGCGCCGCGCCGGCGGCCGTGGACGAGGACGAAGTCGACCTTGCCCAGCCCGGGCAGCCCGGAACGCTCCGGCAGCGGGAAAAGGCCGGGCGGAATCAGACGCCGGGAGTGGGCCATCACACCGAGCCCCGCGCGGGCCGCCGCGATCAGCCCGTTGAGGCTGCCGCTGGTGCAGACGATCCGCCAGTGGCGGCCCTCGCGCTCCAGCGCCTCCAGCGCCCGGGCCCGGGTGATGCCGGGCGGGGGATACACGATCAGCGGGACGGGCCGGTCGGCGTCCAGACGCAGCCGCTCGGCGCCGATCCACACCAGATCGTCGCGCCAGACCAGCTCGCCCCGGGGATCCTCCGGGCGCCGCTTGGCCAGCACCAGGTCGAGCTTCCCGGCGGCCAGCTGCTCGTGCAGCGTGCCGGACAGCTCCACCGTCAGCTCCAGGTCGACCTCCGGGTGGTCGTAGCGGAAGCCCTCCAGGATCTCCGGCAGCCGGGTGAGGACGAAGTCCTCCGACGCCCCGAACCGCAGCCGGCCGCGCACGCGAGTGCCGGTGAAGAACGCCGTCGCCTGCTCGTGCACCTGCAGGAGCCGCCGGGCGAAGCCCAGCATCGCCTCGCCGTCCTCGGTCAGCTCCACCGCATGGGTGTCCCGGGTGAACAGCTGCCGCCCGGCCGCGTCCTCCAGCCGGCGCACGTGCTGGCTGACCGTGGACTGGCGCAGCCCCAGCCGGCGCGCGGCCTGCGTGAAGCTGAGCGTCTGGGCCACGGCGAGGAAGGTGCGCAGCTGGGTGGGGTCGTACACACCCCAAGGCTAGCGCGGTCATCAAGATTCGTGATGACAGTCAGAGTGGTGTGCGGGATTCCCGATCGGCGGTGGAGGGAGGACGATGGAAGGGGCCCCACGGGCCCCGGAAAGTCCCCGTCCAGGGAATCCCGTACAGCAATCGGAGCACCGTGAAAGCCCTGCGCCGGCCGAGTTGGCTGCCGATCGACCCGTACATCGTCCTGCTGCTCGGGACCGTGGGCCTCGCCGCGCTCCTGCCGGCCCGGGGCGCCGCCGCCCACGTCGCCTCGGGCGCGTCGACGGCCGCGATCGCCTTGCTCTTCTTCCTCTACGGCGCCCGGCTCTCCACCCGGGAGGCGCTGGACGGGCTGCGCCACTGGCGGCTTCACATCACCGTTCTGGCCTGCACGTTCGTCCTCTTCCCGGTGCTCGGGCTGGCCGCGCGCGCTCTGGTGCCGGTGCTGCTGACCCACCCGCTCTACCAGGGCCTGCTGTTCCTGACGCTGGTGCCGTCCACGATCCAGTCGTCCATCGCGTTCACCTCGATCGCCCGCGGAAACGTACCGGCGGCGATCTGCGCCGGCTCCTTCTCGTCGCTCATCGGCATAGTCGTCACGCCGCTCCTGGCGGCCGGACTGCTCGGCAACAGCGGGGGCGGGTTCTCCCCCGACTCGCTGATCAAGATCGTGCTCCAGCTGCTGGTGCCGTTCCTCGCCGGACAGCTCCTGCGGCGGTGGATCGGCGGCTTCGTCGCCCGGCACAAGAAGGTCCTCGGCCTGGTCGACCGCGGCTCCATTCTGCTGGTCGTCTACACCGCCTTCAGCGAGGGCATGGTCCGGGGCATCTGGCACCAGGTCAGCCCGGAACGGCTCGGGGCACTGCTCGCCGTAGAGGGCGTGCTGCTCTCCGTGATGCTCCTGCTGACCTGGTACGGCGCCCGGGCGCTCGGCTTCGGCCGGGAGGACCGGATCGCCATCCAGTTCGCCGGCTCCAAGAAGTCCCTGGCCTCCGGGCTGCCCATGGCGAGCGTCCTGTTCGGCGCGCAGGCCTCCCTCGCCGTGCTGCCGCTGATGCTGTTCCACCAGATGCAGCTGATGGTGTGCGCGGTCATCGCCAAGCGGCGCGCCCGGGACCCGGAGGAGGCCCCGGACGCTCCCGGTGCGTCAGCCGCGCACGCGGTCCAGGGGCAGCCACAGCACCGTGTCCTTCGGTGACCTGAGCGCCTTCGGGTCCGACAGCTCCTCGTCGGTGAGCGCCCGGTCCCAGACGTGCACCTCGTCGATCGCGCCGGTGAAGAAGGCCCGGCTGTCCATACGCTGACCGATGTGCACGCCGAAGGGGGAGTTACGGCTGACCGACCCCGGTACGTCGGCGACGGAGGACTGTATGCCGTCGACGGACAACGACAGCCGTCCGCCACCCCTCCGCAGCGCGAGGTGATGCCACTGGCCGTCGTTGTATGCGGTATCCGTGCGAACGAAGACGGTCTGCGGCGCGATCGCCCCGTCCCGCACCGTGATCAGCCCCTGGATCCGGTGGTTCGCCGGCTCGCCGCGCACCCACACCTGCGGCTGGGTGGTGCCGGCCCCGCCCATCCACAGCAGTGGCTGCTCGCCGGTCGTGGCCGTGTACCGGAACCACAAGGACGCCGTGAAGTCCTTGCTGCCCAGCGGCAGCTCGCTGCGGTACGGCAGTCGTACGGCGTCGTCGGTGCCGTCGAACTCCAGCGCCCCGCCGAAGACCCCGTCCGTCTCCTCGGCGCCGCCGAGCACCGCGGCCGGACGGGCGTGCGGTGCCCAGTCCGCGGTGACCGGGTCGGGGCCGCGACGCGGGGCGAGCCAGTCCTCGGTGAAGCGGGCGAAGCGGATCTCGTCGCGCGCGTCCACCGCGCCGCCCTCGTAGATCAGGCCCACCGTGTCCGCGTCGGCGCGGACCAGGTCGGAGTAGCCGGACCAGTCGGTGGTGACGACCGTGCCGCGGTCCACGCTGTCCCAGGTGCGGCCACCGTCGTAGGAGGAGCGGATCGTCATCGTCCGCCGCCGGTCGGGGTCGCCGGGGCAGGCGAGCAGCAGCCGGTCGTCCAGGCGCAGCAGGGAACCCTGGACCTGTGGGGCGTACAGGTCGGGCAGGTCGCGGAAGGGCGCGGTGAAGCTGCTGCCGCCGTCGCGGCTGACGGCCTGGGTGCGGTGCCCGAGGTCGGTGCCGTCCTGTTCCCGGCCGCTGACCAGGACCGAGCCGTCGCCGCGCTCTGCGAGGGCGAGTTCCGACGGTTTCTGACGGAAGGTGCCGTCGTCGGCGATGGGCCAGGTGTCCGTGGCGCCGATCCGCCAGTGGCCGCCATGGTCGTCGCTCACGATCAGCGCCGCGTGGTTGGCGGTGACCCGGCTGCCGTCCCAGGTCTCGGTGTTGACCCCGAAGACCAGCCGGCCGGCGTAACGGCCCCGGGTGAGCTGGATGCCGTGCACCGGCCCGGTCGCGTACCAGGAGTTCCAGTCGGCGGGCAGGATCTCCGGGCTCAGGTCGCGCGGCACGGACCAGCTTCGGCCGTCGTCGTCGCTGTACTGCAGATGCGGTGTGCGGTCGCAGGGGATCGAGCAACTGGCGCTGTCGGTACGGCCCGTGTTGTACATCTGCGCGAGCCAGATCCGGCCGGTTTCGCGGTCCACGACCGGTGCCGGATTGCCGTGCGTGTCGCCGTTGCCCTCGCTGACCACCTGCAGCGGGCCCCAGGTGCGGCCGCCGTCCGTGGAGCGCTTGAGCACGATGTCGATGTCGGCGGCGTCCCCGCAGTTGAGGACCCGGCCCTCGGCGAACGCCAGCAGCGTGCCGTCGGTCGTCCGCACGATCGCCGGGATGCGGAAGCAGGCGTACCCGGGGTCCTGGGACGCCTTGAAGAGGACCTGCTGCTCGAACCCGGGGGCAGTGGTTGCCGGTTGGGCGTGTGCGGTGGTGCCGGGGAGGAACGCCGTGAGGGCCGCCGCCGTGGTGACGGCGGCGGCGAGCGCGGATCCGAGACGGGCGCGAAGACCTGACGGCACGGGGGGACCTGCCCTTCGTCGGCCGGACATCAGGACATCAGGACATCCGATGTCCAACGTGCGCCCCATCGAAGGTAGTTGGGGCCCGGCCGCCTCACAAGAAGCGTGCAGCACGAGGAACACGCGAACGGCCTACGGGCGCAGTACGACCTTGCCGAGGTTGGCCCGCCGCTCGATCACCTCGTGTGCCCTCACCGTGTCCTCCAAAGCGAACTCGGCGTGCACGGCGGGCCTCAGGGCGCCCTCGGTGAACAGCCGCCACAGCTCCTGGCGCCACTGCTCGTACAGGTCGGGCCGGCCGCGGGCGATCAGGGCCATCTGGAATCCGATCACCGACTTGGCGCCGACCAGCAGGTCGTACGCCTGGAGGGTGCCGCCGCCGGAACTGTAGGCGACGAGCCGGCCGTGCGGGGCGAGGGCGGCGAGGGCGGGGGTGAGCAGGTCACCGCCGACGGCATCCAGGACACAGTCGACGGGATCCCCCCAGCTGTCGTCGGCATACTGAACACAGTCGTCCGCGCCGAGCGCGCGGACGAAGTCCGCCTTGCCCGGCCCGGACACGGCCCCCACCACCCGCCCCGCACCCCGCACCCGCGCCAGCTGTACGGCGAGGTGCCCGACTCCGCTCGCCGCCGCCGTGACGAGCACCGCCTCACCCGGCACCGGCCGCGCCGCCTCCAGCGCCCCGAGCGCCACCAGGCCGCTGCGCACCAGCGCGATGGCGTCCACGGCACCCGCGCCGTCCGGTATCGGCGAGGCCATGGCCTCGTGCAGCAGGGCGAAGTCGGCATACCCGTGCCCGAAGCACAGCCCGGTCACCCGGTCGCCCGGCCGGAACCGGGTCACACCCTCGCCGACCGCCACCACCTCGCCGGCGATCTCCCCGCCGAGCGGGATGGGCTCGGCGGCCTCGGTGACCTTGCGGACCACGGGCAGGGTGACGCCGACGGCCTCGCAGCGCACCAGCAGCTCCCAGGGGCCGGGTACCGGGACCGGGGCCTCCTCCAGGAACAGCGGGCCGCCGGTGGATTCGTAGCGGACGCGACGCATCGCACGCCTCTCCATCGCACACCTCCAAGGCCGGTCACACCCCGGCACGTCGATCGTTGGGAATACCCATGAATTCGTTGGGAGCCCCAACGGTAGCCGATGTTCGTTGGGACGTCCAACGATTCTCGGGATACCCTGCCCGTATGGCCGAAGCCCCCCTGCCCGTGATCCGCTCCCTGCCCAGCTGGCTCCTCGGCCGCGCCGCCGCCCGGGGGCGCGCCCTGGTCGCCGACGCCCTCGCGGCCGAAGGACAGAAGATGTGGCACCACGTGGTCCTCTCCGCCGTCCGCGACCTCCAGCCCGTCGCCCAGGCCGACCTCGGCCGCAGCGTGGGCCTGGACCCCAAGGACCTCGTCGGCGTGCTCAACGACCTGCAGTCCGCAGGTCACGTCGAGCGCGCCCCCGACCCCAGGGACCGGCGCAAGAACGCCGTGACCCTCACCGACGACGGCGCCCGCCTCCTCGGGCGCTGCGAGAAGGCCGCCCGCGCGGCCAACGACGAACTGCTCGCCCCCCTGTCTGCCGCCGAACGCGATCAGTTCATGGGACTGTTGACCCGGATTTCCGGCACGGACGGCTGACGGCGGCTAACGTTCCGTCATGACCGCAGCTCCCGTGCTCGATCCGCAGCGCACCGCCCTGATCCTCGTCGACCTGATGGAACGCATCGTCGCGCTGCCCCTGGAACCCCGCAAAGGCACCGACGTGCTGTCCACCGCCGAGGAGCTGGCGCGCACCTTCCGCGCCGCCGGGGCACCCGTCGTCCTCGTCCGGGTCGAACGCCCCTCGCTCGCCGAACAGCCGCCCGGCAGCGCCCTCGTCCCCGGCCTCGCGGCGAGCGGCGACCTGGAGGTCGTCAAGCGGACCATCGGCGCCTTCCAGGGCACCGGTCTGGACGAACGGCTGCGCGAACGCGGCGTCCGCACCCTGGTGTTCGGCGGCATCGCCACCAACCTCGGCGTCGAGTCCACCGCCCGCGCCGCCGCCGACCTCGGCTACGGCCTCGTCTTCGCCGAGGACGCCATGGCCGCCTTCACCGCCGCCGAGCACGAGGCGTCCGTCCGCCTCGACTTCCCCAGGCTGGGCACTGTCGTCAGCGCCGCCGACGTACGCCTCACCCCTGCCTGACCCCTCGGACCGGCGTCCCGCCACGCTCACCGCCCCCGACGGCGAGCGGTCGCCCGGCCACGGCGATCCGCTCCCCGGTGACCTGCCGATCCGCATCCTCGGCGAGAGGTCCGAGTGCGTGGGGCCCGGCAGTGCAGGGGGCGCTCCCCGCCGACCGGGCCCCGCCGCCGTGCCGCGGGGGGATGTTCAGCCCTGGGCGGCCGCCTCCCGCAGGGTGATGCGGTCCTCGCCCGCGTACACGTTCATCGAACTGCCCCGCAGGAAACCCACCAGGGTCAGACCCGCCTCGGCGGCCAGGTCCACGGCCAGCGAGGACGGCGCCGAGACCGCCGCCAGGACCGGGATGCCGGCCATGACCGCCTTCTGCGCCAGCTCGAAGGAGGCCCGGCCGGAGACCAGCAGGACCGTGCGGGACAGGGGCAGGTCACCGTTCTGCAGGGCGCGGCCGACCAGCTTGTCGACCGCGTTGTGGCGGCCCACGTCCTCCCGTATGTCCAGCAGCTCGCCGGCCTCGGTGAACAGGGCCGCCGCGTGCAGGCCCCCCGTCCGGTCGAACACCCGCTGGGCCGCCCGCAGCCGGTCGGGGAGGCTCGCCAGCAGCTCGGGGCTGACCCGGACCGGGGGAGTGTCGGCGATCGGGAACCGGGCGGTGGTCCGTACCGCGTCCAGGCTGGCCTTGCCGCACAGGCCGCACGAGGAGGAGGTGTAGACGTTCCGCTCCAGGGTGAAGTCCGGGAGGGTGACGCCGGGCGCCGTCCTCACGTCGACGACGTTGTAGGTGTTCGAACCGTCCACGGTCGCGCCGGCACAGTAGACGATGTTCTGCAGATCGTATGCAGTCGCCAGTACACCCTCGCTCACCAGGAACCCCGCCGCCAGCGCGAAGTCGTCGCCAGGCGTACGCATGGTGATCGCGAGCGGCTTGCCGTTCAGCCGGATCTCCAGGGGCTCCTCGGCGACGAGCGTGTCCGGCCGGGTGGAGACCGCCCCGTCCCGGATGCGGAGGACCTTGCGTCGTTCCGTGACTCGTCCCATGTCCTGATCAGCCCCGGTTCTGTACGTGCTGGTAGCCGAAACGGCCCTTGATGCAGAGAGTGCCGTGGGTCACCGGGTTGTCGTGTGGCGAGGTGACCTTCACGATCTCATTGTCCTGCACATGGAGCGTGAGGCTGCAGCCCACTCCGCAGTAGGCGCACACCGTGGTCGTCTCCGTCTGCCGGGACTCGTCCCAGGTACCCGCCGCCCGCATGTCGGACTCCGACCTGAACGACAGCGCCCCCGTCCGGCGGTGGTCGTCGTAGGGGCCGCCGTGGCGGGTGGAAGTACCACAGGGGATACCGCTCTGCGCGGCCACCACCGCGGGGCGCTCGTGCAGCAGCGGAGCGATCAGCGGCCCGCACGTCGCGTACACGTTGGCCTTCAGGCCCAGGTAGACGTAGTCCGCCGGGCCGACCTCGCCAGGACCACCGGTGTCGTGGGGATGCGCGGTGAAGTCGCCGCGCGGGCTGAGCACGCGCACCCGTGTGGAGCGCGGCATCGACGTAGGCGCCGATGGCGCCGGCGCCGAGAACCGCCACTTTCACGGGAGCACTCCGTTCGGTTTTGAGGGAGACCGCGGAGATGGGGGAGGGAATCGCTCCGGACGCGCCTCGACTGAATCCTGTCGACGAAATATTGTCTACAGTATGGAGTCGGCCGCAGGCAAGGGTTCCTGCGTCGACCGCCCACCGCATTCCGCCTACCGTTCATCGCATACGGTCGACGCGGCGCCTTCTCAACTCCCGCGCCCCGCCGTACCGTCCGGCGTCATGAGCAGCCCCCCTGTCGCACCCGTGGGCTGGAGCCGCTGGCTGGTCCCGCCCGCCGCCCTCTCCGTCCACCTCTCCATCGGCCAGGCCTACGCCTGGTCCGTCTTCAAGCCGCCGCTCGAATCCGCCCTGCACCTCGACGGCACCCAGAGCGCGCTGCCCTTCCAACTGGCGATCGTGATGCTCGGACTGTCGGCCGCGTTCGGCGGCACGCTCGTCGAGCGCAACGGGCCGCGCTGGGCGATGACCGTCGCCCTCGTCTGCTTCTCCGCCGGCTTCCTGCTCTCCGCGCTCGGCGCCGAGACCAGGCACTACTGGCTGATCGTCCTCGGCTACGGCTTCGTCGGCGGGATCGGCCTCGGCATCGGGTACATCTCGCCCGTCTCCACCCTCATCAAGTGGTTCCCCGACCGGCCCGGCATGGCCACCGGCATCGCCATCATGGGCTTCGGCGGCGGTGCGCTGATCGCCTCGCCCTGGTCCGCGCAGATGCTCGCGTCCTTCGGCTCCGACAACGATGGCATCGCCCTCGCCTTCCTGGTGCACGGGCTGTCGTACGCCGTCTTCATGACCCTCGGCGTCCTGCTGGTCCGGGTCCCGCGCACCGACAGGCCGGTCGAGAGCGCGCCGAGCGCCGTCGAGGGCGTGCAGGTCTCCGCACGCAACGCGGTGCGCACCCCGCAGTTCTGGTGCCTGTGGATCGTGCTCTGCATGAACGTGACCGCCGGCATCGGCATCCTGGAGAAGGCCGCCCCGATGATCACGGACTTCTTCGCCGACAGCTCCACCCCGGTGTCGGCGTCCGCGGCCGCCGGGTTCGTCGCCCTGCTCTCCGCCGCCAACATGGCCGGCCGCATCGGCTGGTCGTCCGCCTCCGACCTGATCGGCCGCAAGAACATCTACCGCCTCTACCTCGGCGCCGGCGCGCTGATGTACCTGCTCATCGCCCTGTTCGGGGACTCCTCCAAGCCGCTGTTCGTGCTCTGCGCGCTGGTGATCCTCTCCTTCTACGGCGGTGGCTTCGCGACCGTCCCCGCCTATCTGAAGGACCTCTTCGGCACCCACCAGGTCGGCGCCATCCACGGCCGGCTGCTCACCGCCTGGTCCACGGCCGGCGTGCTCGGACCGCTGATCGTCAACTGGATCGCCGACCGGCAGAAGGAGGCCGGCAAGCACGGCTCGTCGCTGTACGGGCTGTCGTTCGGCATCATGATCGGCCTGCTCGTCGTCGGTTTCGTCGCCAACGAACTCGTCCGTCCCGTCCACACCCGTCATCACGTCCCCGCCCCGAGGGAGGCCGCGGATGCCCAGCGACAGCAGCCCGCCTAGCCGGCGAGGCCTGATCACCCTCGCCTGGCTGTGGGTGGGAGCACCCCTCGCGTACGGGATCTACGAACTCGTGCACAAGGCGACCCAGCTGTTCACGGGATGAGTGATCGGGCGTCCGAGGGCCTGAGCGAAGCCGACAACCCGGGCGCCCGATTCCTGTGGCTTCACCTGCCGTCGTACTCGCGAGTCACTGATCAGACTGGTGGACCCCGCCACGACGGAAACGAGGGACCCCCGCCATGAACGGCTCGCGCATCGCCGCCATCGGCCACTACCAGCCCGCCCGGGTGCTCACCAATGAGGACCTGGCGGGCCTGGTCGACACGAGCGACGAGTGGATCCGCAGCCGGGTCGGCATCCGCACCCGGCACATCGCCGGACCCGACGAGCCGGTCGACGAGCTCGCCGCGCACGCCGCCGCCAAGGCGCTCGCCGCCGCCGGCCTGGCCCCCCGCGACATCGACCTGGTGCTGGTCGCCACCTCCACGGCGATCGACCGTTCCCCGAACACCGCAGCCCGGGTCGCGGCCCGGCTCGGCATCCCGCAGCCCGCCGCGATGGACGTCAACGTGGTATGCGCCGGGTTCACGCACGCACTCGCCACCGCGGACCACACCGTCCGGGCCGGCGCGGCCACCCGTGCGCTGGTCATCGGCGCCGACAAGATGTCCGACGTCACCGACTGGACCGACCGCACCACCTGCGTCCTCGTCGGCGACGGCGCCGGGGCCGCCGTCGTCGAGGCGTGTCCGCCGGGGGAGGAGCCGGGGATCGGGCCGGTGCTGTGGGGGTCGGTGCCGGAGATGGGGCACGCGGTGCGCATCGAGGGCACCCCTCCGCGGTTCGCGCAGGAGGGACAGAGCGTCTACCGCTGGGCCACCACCCAGCTGCCGGCCATCGCCCACCGGGCCTGCCGGCAGGCCGGCGTGGCCCCGGAGGACCTCGCCGGCGTCGTTCTGCACCAGGCCAACCTGCGCATCGTCGAACCGCTGGCCGAGAAGCTCGGCGCCGTCAACGCGGTGGTCGCCCGCGATGTCACCGAATCCGGCAACACCTCGGCCGCCAGTGTGCCGCTCGCGTTCTCCAAGCTGATCGAGCAGGGAGCGCTCAGCGCGGGGGATCCGGTGCTGCTGTTCGGCTTCGGCGGCAATCTGTCGTACGCGGGGCAGGTCGTACGCTGCCCGTGAGTCCACGTCGGTGCCCGCGGTCTGGATTTTGCGCACCGTAGACTGTAGACAAAAGACAATCGGTGCTGAGCGTCCAGCGTGTACGTGTACGCGCCAGACCTGCCCAGGAGGGGGACCGCGATGTTGTCGACCGGACTGCCGCAGGGGACGGTGCCGAAGCTGGAACGTCCCGGGCCGCTGCGCGAGCGTGTCTACGAGGCGCTGCTGGAACTCATCACCACCCGCGCGCTCGGGCCCGGCCAGCATCTGGTCGAGAGTGAACTCGCCGGGCACCTCGGTGTCTCCCGGCAACCGGTGCGCGAGGCGTTGCAGCGGCTCAACACCGAGGGCTGGGTCGATCTGCGGCCCGCGCAGGGCGCCTTCGTCCACGAGCCGACCGAGGAGGAGGCCGACCAGCTGCTCACGGTCCGCACCCTGCTGGAGGCGGAGGCGGCCCGGCTGGCCGCACTCCACGCCGACACCCCGGGCGTCAACGCGCTGGAGGAGCTGTGCGGCGAGGGTGAGAAGGCCGTCGCCGCCGACGACGTGGACCGCGCCGTCGCCCTCAACTCGGCCTTCCACGCCAAGATCATGGAGCTGGCGGGCAACGCGGTCCTCGCCGGACTCGCCGCCCAGGTGGACCGCCGGGTCCGCTGGTACTTCACGCCCGTCGCCCGCCGGCGCGGGCGCCAGTCGTGGGTCGAGCACCGGGAACTGATCCTCGCCATCGTCCACAACGACCCGGCACGGGCCGCCCACCTGATGCGTTCCCACACCGAGCACACCCGCCAGTCCTACCTCGAGCGCAACGGGTCCTGAGCGCGCCGGTCCCGATCACGCGGGTCCCGATCACGCCGGTCCCGATCACGCGGGTCCTGAGCAAACGGGTCCTGCATCACACGGGTTCGTCCATCGGCCGGGCCGTCGCGCAGGACCGGGCCTCCACTGCCAGCATCCCCACCAACACGCCCACCAGCAGCAGGAGTTCGCAATAGGCCGGCATGCGGACGCCGGCCGCGGCGGTGGCGAGGGCGAGCGGGGCGGTGGCCGCGCGGTGGCGAACCGGCCGTAGCCGCAGGGCCGCACGGAAGGCCGCGTCACCCACGAGGAACAGGGCCACCCCGCCTCCGAGCGCCAACGCGGGCCCCGGCTGGGGGTGTTCGGTCAGATGGCCCAGGGTCGTCTTGATGCCGGCCGCGAGGTACGCGATACCGAGCAGCATCGGCAGGAAGGCGTAGTAGTAGGCGTTCATCGCCAGCCGCCAGCGAGCCGGCGGCGGTGTCGCCCGGAACGCGGCCTCGGCCGCCTCCTCGTCCCGTACGAAGTACGTCCACCACAGCGCGACCGACAGGGCCAGCGCGAGGAACGCACCGAAGAACAGCCCCGGCGTGAGCGGCAGATCACCGATGCCGACCCCGATGGAGATCACCGACTCGCCGAAGGCGATGATCAGAAGCAGCCCGTGCCGCTCCACGAAATGCGCCGGGTCGAGGGCGCCCAACTGCACCCGCAGCGTCGCCGCACTGCGCCCGTCCCTGCGTCCCGGCCCGTGCTCGGCCACCAGCGGTGTCACGACCTGCAGGGCGATCGCGAGCAGCCACAGGCCGTCCGCGGCAAGGCCGTCGACGAGCCCGGCGGCCGTCACCGAGAGGGCGGCGAGCGCGTTGGACACGCCGTACCAGATGGAGTCCCAGCCATGGCCGCGGGTGTACAGGGCCGTGTGGACGACCACCACCAGCAGGAAGCCGAGACCGAAGACCACGCCGGTGTCCTCGAAGACCCGGGGTATGGCCAGCGCGCACACCAGGAACGCGGCCATGCCGAGCATCAGCAGCAGCCGCCGGGAGGGGCGGTCGGGCGGCACCTGGTTGGTGAGGTAGGCGTAGGCGCCGTACATCCAGAACAGCACGACGAGGATCAGCGCCACCCGGCCGGCCGTGGCGAAGGACAGGTCGTGCGCGAGCAGCACGGTGAGCTGGGTGAGCGTGAAGACGAAGACCAGGTCGAAGAAGAGCTCCAGGGTGGTGACCCGGCGCCCCGGCTCCTCGGCCGCCGTCTCCGACGGCGCGTCCAACGGCGTGATGTGCATACGGTGTTCCCCCTCCGGCGACCGGTGTGCAGATCGTAGAGGGGGAACATCCGGGGGCGTGGCTCAGGTCGCCGGCCGGGCACCCGGTCGTCCGCACGCCGACCGAGACGGCCCGGGCCCGGCTCGTCCTGGAGACACTCGGCGCCGGGTGACGGGGGTAAGCGACGACCCTTCGGCGACCTACCGGTCGACGGCACCCCGATCGACGGCGCCCCACGCCTGGACGGCACCATCGCCCGGCAGGGCCGTACGGGCCCCGCTCGACGGGCCCGTCTCCAACATCGCCCGAGTACCAGCTATGCGCTGACCGCACAGGGTGTAGGCAGGATATTGCATCCTGTATACCATTGCCTCCGATGTGTGGCCCGGCTGTCTCCGGGCCGCCACCACGCGACGGATACGCAGGTGAGACGCACTCCGAAACCTTGGTATTGTTGTCCATGTCGCCGCGGGGAACACCCCCCGCAAGGCGGCAGGCACCTAGTCCGGGTGGCGGAATGGCAGACGCGCTAGCTTGAGGTGCTAGTGCCCTTTATCGGGCGTGGGGGTTCAAGTCCCCCCTCGGACACAGAGTGACACCCGCTTCCGGCTCTCGGCCGGGGCGGGTGTTTGTCGTTGCGGTGCCTTCGGCCTGGCTCTTGTCCTTCGTCGGCGGTTCGGTGGGTTTCGGTCAGCTGATGATGATCCTTTCTGCCTGGGGTGTGTCAGGCCGGTGAGGCGGAGGTCCAGGGCCAGGAGGTACGGCATTCCCTGGTCTTCGCGCAGGTAGGTGCGGCCGGGATCGGGCCGGGTGGCGCTGGTAGCCGGGACGGTGGTGATTCCGGTGGGATTCCATGAGCCGTCCGCAGCGCCTCCGCCAAGGCTCCATGACGGTGGTGTCCGGTGCCGGAGAAGCGGTCCCGGACGGCTTGCGGCAGGGCAGCGCCCGCTGCCGCATCGCCACCGACAACTCACCTCATCGGTCAGCCGCTGGTGGGGTAGGCAAGAAAGCTGGAGTCGCTCAGGACGATGCCCGCCGATTCGTCGACGAGGAGCGGTGCGACGCCTGGGCTTGGCAGGTCCTTGCCCGTGCGGGCGTCGAGGGCGACCGCGCCGTTGTCGGTCTTGCCGTAGACCCGGCCATGCCAGGCCGTGGTGATTTCGGGAGCGATACGGTCGGCTTGCTTGTCCGGGAGCTGCCACGCCACGTTGCCGGTGGAGGGGTCCAGGCCGTAGACGACGTAGGAGGCGGCGCCCATGCCGTAGCAGATGAGCATGCTCCGGTCGTCGTAGGCGCAGGTCGAGCCGGCGAGGTCGGCCGGGAGGGTGTGCAGAGTACGGCCGGTGCGGGGGTCGGCGAGCCGGTCGTAGCGTCCGTTGTCGTAGTCCTTGCCGTGGACGCGGAGTTGGTGCGGGCCCGCCGGGTCCGCACTCGCCGAATCGCCGAGGGGGCCCTGCCAGAGTCGTTTACCGGTGGCGAGGTCGAACCCGACGGGCCGCTGGTCAATGCCCAGGTCGTCTTCCAGCAGTGCTCCCGCCACAGAGTGATCGGTGACTGCGCTCGCCTGGAACTTGTCAATGCTCCACACCTGGCGCGGACCGTTCAGGTCGATGCCATAGGCGGCAGCGTGATCGTTGTGGAAGGTGGAGACGCGGATGACGGCGATGCCGTTGTCCGCGCCGATGGCTGAGGCCTCGGCGTCGTCTTCCGTGGCCCATTCAGGCAGCCGCAGTGTGAGGTGCCAGATGGCTTTGCCGGTGTCCGCGTTGGTACCGGTGACCTCGACCACCGTGTGGCTTGCCTGCGTCCCGGTGCCGGTCTCCTTCACGACAAAAGGAGCAAGGACGGTCGGGGTGCCGTGGGCAGTCGCGAGCAACGGGGCATCGGCGTGGGTGGTGTCGTTCCACCCGTTGCCTGTGTCGACAGGCGTGCGTTCAGGCGTGACTGTCGCGGTTGTCCGACCCGTTGCGGTGTCCATGGCTTGCATCTGGGTTGTGGTGGCAACGAAGGCGGTTGACTTGTAGAGGGCCACCGGCAAGGGGGCACTCAGCGTCCCTCCCACAGTCAGGCGCCCGGCGATGGCCTGTTCCGGCAGTGGCACGGAGTGACCGGTGGCGAACGTCGCCGGCGGATCGTGGACCGGTCGTGACGGCGCGCTCGGATGGGCCGACACCGACGGTAGGGCCTTCGGTTGCGTCCCGTGGCTCCCGTTGCTGCCGCATCCTGCCAATGCACCGAGAACGACAACTGCTGCGCTTACCCAACACGTGGATGCGCGCGTCAGCCGCATGCTGCTCACTCTTCCCCCGGGTTCGAACGAATCAGACGTGGCGCCGCTGATCACTTTAGAGGCAGCTTCTGACAAGCACCGACGCCCAGTTGACTGATCAGGCCAACCAGTGGGGAGGGCCAAGGCCCAGGGGTTCCCATGCGCGCGGGAACAACCGATGCGGCCTGCACCGTTGCACCGGCCGAGGAACCGGCTCCGTGCGGGCGGGGGACAGAGAGGCCAGCGGGGAACAGAGAGGCCGAAGGATCGCCGGCCCTGCGCGATCCGGGCTCCGGGTCCGCGGTACGTCCGGTCACCCGGTATCGCCGCGACCGCTCGTACGTCTGCCGCAGACTCGGACCGAGGCTTTTTCACACAGGAGGACTGTTTCATGGATCACCGGCCCTTGACGCTCATGGCGGTGCACGCCCACCCCGACGATGAGGCCACCGGGACGGGAGGTGTCCTCGCGCGGTACGCGGCGGAGGGCATCCGCACGGTCCTCGTGACGTGTACCGACGGCAGTTGCGGTGACGGACCGGGGGGTGTCAAGCCGGGCGATCCGGGGCACGATCCGGCGGCCGTCGCCTTGATGCGGCGTCAGGAACTTGAGTCGAGCTGCGACATCCTGAAGGTCAGTCATCTGGAGACGCTGGACTACGCCGACTCCGGGATGATGGGCTGGCCGGCCAACGACGCCCCCGGATCCTTCTGGCAGACCCCAGTGGAGGAGGGCGCTGCCCGACTCGCGGAACTCCTGACGCGCTACCGACCCGATGTGGTCGTCACCTATGACGAGAACGGCTTCTACGGCCACCCCGACCACATCCAGGCAAACCGCATCACGATGACGGCCCTGGCGATGACCGCGCAGACGCCGAAGGTGTACTGGACGACGGCGCCCCGCTCGGCGATGCAGCGGTTCGGGGAGGCCATGCGCGAGTTCGGTGCGGACTGGCAGGAGCCGGATCCGGCCGAGGCCGCCGCGATGGCCGAGATCGGACTCCCCGACGAGGAGATCACCACCTGGGTGGACACCACTGCGTTCGGCGGTCAGAAGTTCGATGCGCTGGCCGCGCACGCCAGCCAGGGCGAGAACATCTTCTTCCTCAAGATGGGCCAGAAGAGGTTCACCGAATTGATGGGCGTCGAGACCTTCGTACGTGTCCAGGACACCACCGGCGCGGCCGTTCCCGAGAACGACCTCTTCGCCGGACTGCGCTGATCCGCCCGCCCTCCAGGGTCCTGAGAAAACTCACGGGCGGGACGGGTGCAGGGTCACCAGGGGCTCAGCCAGCCACCGTCTTCGGCGGCGGCGCCGTGTCGTCGGCTGTCACCGGCATGCCGCACAGTGCCTACGCCTGGCCGGCCGGCCTGCTCCTGTGGGCCTGTGGCATGCCGACGGCGCGGCGCGCAGCAACCGAGGGACGCCGCGTGTTCGGCCCGGACCGGGCAGTGCGTGAACCGGGCAGTGCGCGGACCGGGCAGTGCGCGAACCGGGCCCGCGCACATCAAAGGATCCAGCAGTGAACCGGTCCCGCACCGGCTCGCGTCCCCAGGAGCAGCCTGCCCATTGAAGCGGACACAGAGCGGAGCACGCTGTGGAGCGACGACCAACGGTCCGCTGGCATCACGCGCTGGCCGACCTCGGTGACTTCGCCCTCGTGAGCTGGGCGGCCGACCCGGACCGGGTGGCGGCACTGCTTCCGGCCGGAGTCGAACCCGATGTACGCGACGGCTCGACCCTGGTGTCCCTGGCGGGATTTCGCGACCGGCGGTTCCACTTCCGCTTCGCCCCGCTGGTCCGGCACTCGGCGGGTCAGGTCAACTACCGCACCTACGTTCGCCGCGGCGATCAGACCGGTGTCTGGTTCTTCGGCACCTCGCTGGGCAGCAGGCTGGTCCATCTGCCGGCCGCGGTGTGGAAGATGCCCTGGCGCCGCGAGGACGTTCGCATAGCCGCGGACTGGTCGAACGCCGGGCAGCCCGCGAGCTGGCGGCTGGATGTCCGGGGTGGATGGGGATCGGCCTCCGTCGCCCTACGCGGAACCGGACGCCCGGTGCCGGTGCCCGCCGGCTTCGCCGACGCCGCGGAAGCCAGCCGGGTGTTGATCGATCCCATTCTCGGCTGGTACGCCCGCCGGGACGGGAGCGGCACCGGGCGCTATTCGGTGTGGCATGAACCGCTCGCCCTCGAACATGCCGAAGTGAGTTACGCGCACAGCCAGGTGTTCACCGATCTCGGACTCGTCACCGCCGGTCAACCGCCCTGCCATGCCGGCCTGCAGCGGCGCTCGCTGTTCGATATCCACACCCCGCCCAGGCGCCAGAGGTGACCGGGGACCTGCAGCCCACCGGTCACGCCGTCAGCTCCCCTCGGCGTCCTCGTGACGGAGCGCGTGGGCGCGGTCGATCTCGGCCATGTGTTCCTCGGCCCACGCCCGGACCATGGCGAGCGGGATCTCCAGGGACAGGCCGAGTTCGGTGATCCTGTAGTGCACACGGGGCGGGACCGCCGGCTCCACCCGGCGGGTGACCAGACCGTCGTGCGTCAGGTTGCGCAGGGTCGCCGAGAGCATCTTCTGCGAGATGCCGGGCATCCGGCGCTGGAGCTCGGCGAAGCGCACTTCGTCCGGGGCCGCCTCGGCCAGCACCTTGATCGCCATGGACGTCCACTTGGTGCCGATCCGGTCCAGCAGACGACGGGTCGGGCACCCGGGGTCGAACAGGTCACCGCGGGCACCCGCCGTTCCGGAGGTCACCTGGAGCTCACCACCTGTCGCGAAAGTGCGGTCTTGGCGCCTTCACACTACTTACCTACGGTGGCCTTGTCACCATTGGTAACCGACAGGGAGAACATGTGTCCGCCCTCGCGTCCCCCTCCGCCGGCCGGTACCCCGCTGAGGTCGAACTGCGGCGTGTCCCGGTCAACGGCATCGAACTCAACGTGGCACTCGCCGGGGCAGGACCCGCAGTCCTGCTGCTGCACGGCTTCCCCCACACCTGGCAACTGTGGACCGAGGTCATGGGCGAACTCGCCCAGCGCCACCGGGTCATCGCCCCCGACATGCGGGGGCTCGGCGCCAGCAGCCGCGCGGCCGACGGCTACGACGTCGCCAACCTCGCCGTCGACGCCGAAAGCCTGCTCGCCGCCCTCGGAGAGACCTCCGCGGCGGTGGTCGGCATCGACGCGGGCACCCCACCCGCCTTCCTGCTCGCGCTGCGACGCCCCGGCCTCGTCCGGCGCCTGGTCGTCATGGAGTCGCTGCTGGGCGGGCTGCCCGGGGCCGAGCGGTTCCCCGGGAACCGGGCACCGTGGTGGTTCGGCTTCCACGCCGAGCCCGGTCTCGCCGAATCGGTGCTGGCCGGCCACGAGGCGCGGTACATCGGCTGGTTTCTCAACTCCGGAACCCTGGGCCGTGGAGTGCGCCCCGACCTCCACTCCGCCTTCGTCCGCGCCTACACCGGAGTGCAAGCCCTGCGCTGCGCCTTCTCGTACTACCGTGCCCTGCCCACCAGCGCACAGCAGATCCAGGACGCCGTCGGCTCGCACCGGCTCACGGTGCCCACTCTGGCCGTCGGCGCCCATCCCGTCGGCAGCGTGCTCGCACAGCAACTTCGCCCCGTCGCCGACGACTTGGCCGGCCACGTCATCGAGGACTGCGGCCACATCATCCCGCTGGACCGGCCCGCGGCCCTGCTCGGCCTGCTCAGGCCGTTCCTGGCGGCGGACCCGGCCGAGCAGGCACCGCAGAGGGGCTCCGGCCGGCGAGCCGGATGACCGTGCGCCCGGACGGCCACACGGCGGGCTGACCACCAAGATCCACCTCGCGGCGGACGGTCACAACCGCTTCCGGTGAACAGGCCCGAGGCTGACCGCGTGACCCTGCTCGTCCTGCACCACCGTCACGGGGGGAGAGGAGGAGCAGGGCCCCGTTGCCAGGCGCTGGGCATGTAGGGCGTGGTCGTGGAACCGGACGGAGTCAGCGTCCGGTGTCGGACGTGGTGCGGTAGGGGGCTGCTGCCTGCTGGGCGGCGTAGCGGAGGGCGGGTTCGATCTTGGGCCAGAAGTAGCTGTCCTGGCAGGAGTACGGCGGCGTGAACCCGTCGCAGCCGGCCCCGTCGCTGTCGCCGATCTCGATGGTGAAGCTGGCGAGGCCGAGCTTGTCGTAGGTCCAGTCGTCGGTGCCGCCGGCGGCGTTGTAGAGGATCTCGCCGGCCTGGCCGTACTGGTAACCGGTGAGCGAGGCCATGTGGGCGGCGAGCGCGCGCAGGGCGGCGTCGTTGCCGGTGTGCACGGAGGCGGAGTACTCCCAGGGGAAGAGCACCATGCTCGCGTCACTGTGCAGGGTGATCATCATGCCCTTGGCGGTGGAGGGCGCCGGGGCGGAGTCGCCGGTGCCCGTGCGCACCGCCGGGAACAACTCGCGGAAGAGCGTCTCCAGTGCGGAGTTCTCCACCTCGGAGTCGTTCGTGGGTCCGCCGTACGTCTGGTCGCAGGGCGCGTTGGAGGTGCCGGAGGCGTGCCAGTGGGTGCCGGCGTTGCGGTTCAGGTCGACGCCGATCTGGCTGTAGGCGCTCACTCCGCATCGGGAGCCGTGCGAGCCGTCGGCGTTCTTGCGCTGAAGGACGGGGTTGTTCCCGCCTTGCGCGACCATGTCGACGCCGTCGGGGTTGGCGTCGGGCACCACCCACATCTCGGTGGTGTCCATCAGCTTGGTGATCGCCGGGTCCTTGCCGTAGCCGCTGGTCAGCGCGTCGATCCAACGCCAGGACATTTCGCCGGTGGTCAGTTCGCGGGCGTGGATCTGGCTCATCAGGAAGAACCTGGGCTTCGCCGAACCAGGGCTGAGCGCGCAGTCGTTCGACTGGAGCTTGGTGAGGCAGATCGCCTTCAGGTCGCGACCGCCCTGCCCGTGCTGCTTCAGCCACGACTGACCGTACGTCACCTCCTTCGCCAGATCCGGGTGTTGGGAGACCGTCTGGTCCATGTGCGCGTACTGGCCGGTGACCGTGTGGTAGCCACCGTCGTAGGTGTCGCCCAGCGCGTGCGGTCTCACGGTGCGGGAGGGGAGGGTCTCGGTCAGCGTGGTCTCGACCGCCGGGGTGAAGCCGAGCCGCCGCAGCCCTGTCGCCGTCGCCGCGTCACCCGAGACGAAGAGGCTGTCGCCCTGGCGCCGTTCGAGCAGGTCGTATCCGGCGTCGGCGAGCCGTTCAGCGTCCCGCAGCGGGTGGTGCGTGGGTATGCGGTAGACGACGACCGTCCGCTGCCCGCGGCCGTCGGTGCTGCGGTTGGTCGCGGAGCGGACCGCGGTGGCGTCCGCGCCGGTCCGGGCCTGCGCCGCCTGCGGCAGCAGGGCCGCGGCGACGATGACGGCACCGGCGGTCAGGCCCGCCAGTTGTTTGTATGCCACGGAGGTGACCTTTCGTGGGGGAGGAGTGCCTCGCGCTTCATGGGCAGGGAATGGTTCGGCGGTCCGGGGGACGGGGGTCGGCGCGGGCCGGTGCATGTGCGTGCGTGACGGCGTCGTGGCGCCCGAACACCCCGCCTGCCGCGACCAGTTGGAGCGGCGGCTCCGCCGGACCTGCCCACCGCCGCGCCGGCCGAGGCCGGCGTCCATCACCTGTGTGCACGTGTGTGCAGCGGGGGGGTTGCGCGCCTTTTCCGTGAGGAGACGGGAGACAACCCCCACCCAAGAGACGCAG
>NZ_JBVJVZ010000002.1:994569-1036933 GCF_055603245.1 Streptomyces sp. NPDC037290
CTTCCCCCCCCCCCTCCCTCTTCTTCCCCCCTTGTGTGGCTGGTTGCTCCCTTTCTTTTCCCCCTTCCCTTCCCCCCCCCCCCCCCCCCCCCCGCCCGCGCGGACGGTTACGGGATGTCGGCGCCCTCGGCGCTCAGTGCGGCCGTCACCGGCTGGAAGAACGTCTCGCCGCCGGAGGTGCAGTCACCGCTGCCGCCGGAGGTCAGTCCGATCGCCGCGTCGCCGTCGAAGAGGGCACCGCCGCTGTCGCCGGGCTCGGCACACACGTCGGTGTCGATCAGTCCGGAGACCGAGCCCTCCTCGTAGTTCACCGTGGCGTCCACACCGGTGACCGTTCCGCCGTGCAGGCCGCTGGTGCTGCCGCTGCGCTGGACCTGCTCGCCCACGTAGGCGTCGGCGGCGTGGGTGATCTGCTGGGAGCCGCCGTCGTACAGGTCGACCGCGCTGGGATGGTCGGCACCGGAGTCGTCGTACTGGACGAGGGCGTAGTCGGTGCCGGGGAACTGTGAGTCGACGGTCTGGCCGATCTCCGTGCCGCCCTGGGAGTCGGACCAGGTCGAGGAGGCGTTGCCGCAGTGGCCGGCGGTGAGGAAGTAGGGCTCGCCGTCCACGGACACGTTGAATCCGAGGGAGCAGCGCACCGTGCTGCCCCAGATGGCGTCGCCGCCGGCGGCCAGTGGCTTGAACGGTGCGGTCGCGTGCCGCAGGACCGCCTGGTCGCCCAGTGCGTCGACCGCCTTGTCGAGCCGGGCGCGCGCCGCCCCGGTGACCGTGGGGTCGGCGGTGACCACCACCTTGTCCTGCCGGGGGTCGATCGCCCACGCGGTGCCGGGGATCCGTGCCTGCTTGCCCAAGGTCCCCATCGCTGCGTGGAGTTGGGCGGTGGAGTAGTGCACCACTCTGGGTACGGCCCCCGCCTCGCGGACCTGGTGCGCCGCGGAGGGGTCGGTGATGTCGACGACGAGATGCCGGGACGCGGCGTCGTAGTAGGAGCCGGCGGCGCGATTCCCGAGCCGGGCGGTGAGGTCCGCGGCGGCCTTGACCTGGTGGGCCGCCGAGGCGGGCGCGGCGGTGGCCGCGCCGGCGGCCGGCAGCAGGATGGCGGTGGCGGCGAGTGCGGCCGCGCCGGTGCCCGCGAGGATGAGGCGAGCCGTCATGTGACGGTACGTCATGTATGGCCTCCTGTGGGGGTGTCCCGTCTGCTCGGCAGGCCGGGACCGGAGGGGTTGGGGAGGGCATGTCCATCGCCCAGGTGTGGCGTGACCATGCCAAAAGTTGGACCTTTGACGAGTATCGCGACGCGCGACCCCCGGCCACAAGGAGCCTTTCCGGCCGCACGCCGGGTATGCCGGCGACCCGTCCCGCGGCGAGCAGCGGTTCGACGTACGACGAGCGGCGAGGGGCGAGGGGCGAGGGGTAGTTCGCCGTACCGCATTCCGGGCGGCGAGGGGCAGTTCGCCGCACCAAGCTCCGGGCGGCGAGCGGCAGTGCGCCGTACCGCGCTCCGGGCGGCCGGGAGTCGCCGTCATCGCCATCCCACGCGAAGGTGCCCAGCAGCCGCCCGCGCACCCCGAAACACCCTGAACACCCCGAACACCCGAAGGCCCCGAGGATCAGCGGGAACAGCGCGATGACGCCTGCCGACTCCGGCACGTCGCCGGCCTCGCACGGCCTGGTGCGTAGTACTGGCAGGGCCAGCCACGCCCTTGGTGATCGGCCGGGTGACGAGCAGACTCAAGGCATGGGCGACAACGATTTGGGCGAATTCCTGCGGGCCCGCCGTGCTGGACTCATGCCGGATGAGGTCGGGCTGCCGGTCGAGTTCGGCGCCGGTCGCCGGGTCGCCGGTCTGCGTCGCGGTGAGGTCGCGCAACTGGCCGGGGTGAGTACCGAGTACTACACCCGTCTGGAACAGGGCCGCGCCCGGCAGCCGTCCGAACAGGTGCTGCACGCCCTCTGCGACGCGCTGCGGTTCGATGACATCGAGCGGCGGCACCTGTTCGCCCTGGCGGGCACCACAGCCGGGCACAAGGACCGGGCCGAGCACTCGTCACGGCTACGACCGGCGCTGCGACAGATGCTGGAGTCGATGGATCTGGCTCCTGCCTTTGTCAGCGACCGGAACCTCACCGTCGCCGCCGGGCGCAGGCGCGTCCAGGGCGACTTCGACGCCTGGGAGGAACTCAGCCGCTCCACCGACTCCACCGAAGGCGGAGTAACAGTCGCCTGACGCCGGACAATTCACCAGGACAGCGGCCGGTAACGACGCTGTGGCCCCCACCCCCCGGAGCCGGCGACAGCGCCCCGTCCGGCACATGCCGCACGCGACGCACGCGTCCGCCGCCGGGCCTGCTCCTCGCGGTGCTCGGCGCCGGATGCCTGCCGGGGCGGCGGCGCCGGTGTTCTTCGTATCTCACGATGTCAACAGCCGGTCCGCACGGGAACGACGTGCCGTGCTGCCACCGATCCGCAGCGCGCCCGGGCGCCGGCACGGTGCCCCGGCTGGTCTCGGCGACGTCGAGAGCTCCGGCCGGCGGCCCACGACCGGCCCACGGCTCAAGGGCGGCCTCACGAAGAGCGCCCCCCTTGAGCCGTACGGCGGGACCGGTCGATGTCGTGCGCCGTGACGATCCCCAGCAGCCGGCTGTCGTCCATGACCAGGATGGGCAGGAGGCGGCCCTCGGTGCCGATGCGCTCCAGGGCGGAGGTCAGCAGCTCGTCCGGTGTGGCGAGCGCACACCGTGACAGTGGGGTCGCCACGTCCCGTGCCCGCAGCGACGCCCGCTCGCCGGCAGGTACGGCGGCCAGCCGGCCCAGCTGTACGACGCCGCTGGGCCGGCCCTCGAAGTCCAGCAGCGGCAGCACCGCGTGCCGTGCACCGGCCGCCACCTCGGTGAGGAAACGGTCGACGGTCAGCCAGTCCGGACCGGTGACCACCGGAGCGGTCATCGTCTGCCCGACCCTGAGGCCCCGCAGGGCCGTGACCAGCTCCGCCCACCGGCGTTCCGCCGCGGCCACACCTGAGACGAACACACCGACGAGAATCAGCCACAGGCCGCCCGACACGCCCCTGGCGAACGCGAGCCAGCCCAGGACGGCCAGCACCATGCCGACGACCTGACCGCTGCGCCCCGCCGCCCGCTGGGCCCGCTCGCGATCCCCCGTGCGCCACCACAGCGCGGCCTGCAGCAGCCGGCCTCCGTCCAGCGGCGCGGCGGGCAGCAGGTTGAACACACCCAGCACCAGATTCGTGCCGCCGAGCCAGCCCAGCACGGCGACCAGGATCCGCCAGCCCGGCGCCGCCTCGGCCGCGGCCGCCGCGCCGAGCCCGATGCCGCCGAGCAGCAGGCTGGCGAGCGGCCCGCTTACGGCGACGACGAACGCCGTCCGCGCCGTCGCCGGCCGGTCCATCCGGGTGAATCCGCCGAGCGCCCACAGCGTCACGTCCCGCACGCCCACCCCCGCCCGGCGAGCCGTCAGCGCATGCGCCGCCTCATGCACCAGCAGGCTCACCAGCAACAGCACGGCTCCGGCGACCCCGGCCACCGCGTACACCACGGGTGCGAGGCCCGGCGCGTACCCGGGCAGGGTGCGGACTGCCAGACCGTACGCGAAGAAGAGCATGACCAGTGGCACGCTCCAGTGGGCCCGCAGCACCAGTCCCCGCACACTCCCGAGCCGGATCGAACCCCTCATCGTCCTCACCGCCGACGACTCGTGCCCTCCGACCGCACGCGTCCTGCTCCCATGGTCCACCGTCGGCCGCACAGACGGAACGCCCCACGTCACGGGGATACGACACGGATGGGCGACGCGGCGCCCGGCCACGCAGGCGCAGCCGGCGGCCCGCGCCTACGGTGGTCGAAGAGGACTCGGCGAGCCGACGAGCCGGCGCTGCGGAGGAGGCCGCGATGGAAGAGCACTACATCTGGGTGACCACACGCCGCATCCGGCCGGACACCCTGGAGGACTTCGAACAGGCGTGGCGGCTGGCCCCCGCCCCGCAGGGTCTCCGTCGTGCCTACGCCTACTGGTCCGAGGACGGTCAGGAGATCACCGGGGTGTCGTTCTGGGACTCCCGGGAGGCGTGCGACGCCTGGAGGTCCTCCGAGCACGAGGCGCAACGGCGCGCGGCCATGGCCCCCTTCGTCGTCGAGGAGAGGGAAGGCTTCTACCGCGGCCGCGAACTCGCCATCCCGCAGCGGTGACCCACGAGCTTCGGCAGACGGCGGCTGGTGCCGTGACCACAAGGTTCGCCGGGTTCGGCCTTGTTCTAGGATCCGATGGCTATGGGGGGATCCGTTCACAGCCGCCGGCGTGTGACTCGCGCGGTCGTCGTGGCGTTGGCCGGGGTGGCCGCACTGGTCGTGCTGTTCGTCGTGCTTCTGATCCTGCCGGGCATGGTGGTGGACCACGATCTCGCCGGCGGCCACCTTGCCGCCGCGGACCGGATGAACGCGGTGAACAACGTGCGTGCCACGCTCCTGCAGGCGACCGGTGGCGCGGTCGTCCTGTTCGGCGCCTACGCCACCTGGCGGCAGTTGCGTGTCAGCCAGGACGGGCTGAACGCCACCCGGGAGGGCACTGTCACCGATCGCTTCAGCCGGGCGGTGGAACAGCTCGGCAGTGACAAGCTGGACGTGCGGATCGGCGGCATCTACGCGCTCTGGCGGATCGCGGACCACTCCGCCCGCGACCACGAGGCCGTCGTCTCGATCATGGCCGCGTACCTTCGGACCCACCTGCCGTGGCCGCCACAGGAGCCGGGCGCTCCGGCGGCGGACGCGTCCATCAACTCCGTGCGCCCACTGGAGACTCGTGCCGCTGATGCTCAGGTGGCGCTCACCTGCCTCGGAGTCCTTGGCCAGGAACGCAGCCCGGGCTGGCTGAACGTCAGCTTCACCGATCTTCGTCGAGCCGATTGCGACGGGCTGTGGCTGAACGGTGTCAACCTCGACGGAACGTGCCTGGAAGCGGCGAGCGTGTACCAGGTCAACCTGAGCGGGGCGTCACTGATCGAGGCCAATCTGCGGCACGCCGAACTCGGGACGTCGATTCTTCACCAGGTCCGCTGTCTCGAAGCCGATCTGCGCGGCGCCCGCCTGGTCAAGGCCGACCTGAGGGAGGCGGACTTCTCCGGTGCGGACCTCAGGGAGACGAACCTGCGCAAGGCTCGGGCCCATGGGGCGGTGTTCGTCCGTGCGGATCTGCGACTGGCTGATCTGCGGGGCTGCGACCTCGGCGGTGCCGACCTGCGGGACGCGAGACTGGAAGGCGCGCTGGCGAGCGACCTGACCATCTGGCCGAACGGCTTCGATGTCGACGCGGCCGGCCTCGTCATCTCCGAGGATCCCGGCGCCGAACCTGACGTTCTGCTGCCGGCTGCCGCGATCACGAGGCCGGTCCCGCCCCTGCTGTCGGCCTGATGTCGGTTCGACTTCATCGCGTCGGATCGATCAGGCCGCCGAGTCGACCCGAGCGGCGGGGTGCCGCTCGGGTCGGGCGGGCGGGGGCACTCGATCTCGTTGAACCGGTGGTTCACGTCCCGGACGGTGTCCTCGCCGGCCCGCGCCAGCGGGGCGATCACCGGAACTCCCTTCCCGCCGGCCGAGGCCGGCAGCATCATCGTGCACCGGAACCGCACCGAGTCGGCCCGCCCCGGCGCACGCTCTGTTACAGCTCCTCTCCCGCCTGGTCGGTCCACCTGCCCACACCGGCAGGCTCGGCCACCAGCGGTCGGCTCGGACGCCACCGCACATCCGACCGCCAGAAGAGACGGCCCGGCGCACCATCCCGGCCAGAGCACTAACTCGGGCGGATCGCGGCTTCGAGGTGGGCGAGTTGGGCGGCGAGGATCTCCTCGAACGCGGCGCGGCGGTCCGCCCCGAGGGGGCGGACGTCGCGGGCGAAGTGGGCCAGGGCCGGGAAGCGTTCGGGGTCGGCGCCCAGTACCGCCACGCGGAACAGCTCCATTCCCTGTTCGTACTCTTCGGGGGTGACCGTGCTGACCCCGGCCTCCGAGGCAATCAACGCGGCGATGAGGACCGCGATGCGGTGGTAGCGCACCGGGATCTCCTCGTCGGGCAGCCCTGACGTGCGCAGCGCCTGCAGCACCTCTTCCATGACCAGCCGGGAACCGGCGCCGCCGGACGCGTAACGGCCCCAGACCGCGGCGAGCTGGGGCTGCCGGCCGAAGGCCTCTCTCAGGCGCAGGGCCAGGTCCGTGATGCGCTGCTTCCAGTCGCCCTCGGCGCAGTACCCGTCCATGGCGGCCAGGAGGATCCGGTCGGCGACCGCGCGCAGCAGTTCGGTCTTGCTGCGGAAGTGCCGGTAGAGGCTGGAGGAGTCCGTCCCGAGCACTGCGGCGAGCTTGCGCACGCTGAACGACTCGGCGTCGCTCGTGCGCAGCAACTCCGCCGCCGCGTCCAGGATCTCCTCGGTCGACCAACGCCTTCGGCCCGTCATCGTGCTCCTCTCACCGGTTTTCAGCCTAACCTACCTGTGCACTTGGTGTTGCACGCGGTGCGTGCATAATGGGGACATGAAGCAGCACGAGGACATGGGGCATGACGAAAGGACGCATGACGTGAAGCACCCACTGGACCCCGCGGCGCTGGACGCGGCCGTCGAGAACGTCCACCGCGCCGGGATGCCGGGCCTGTTCGCCGAGGTGCGGGACGGCGACCAGGTCTGGCGCGGCGCCGCGGGGGTCGCCGATGCCGCCACCGGCCGCCCCGTCACCGCCGACATGCGGCACCGCGTGGGCAGCATCACCAAGACCTTCACCGCCGCAGCTGTGCTCCAGCAGGTCGAGAGCGGTCGGATCGGACTCGACACCCCGATCGGCCGGTACTTACCGCAGCTGGTTCCCGGAGAACGCGGTGGCGCGATCACGGTCCGGATGCTGATCAACCACACCAGCGGCCTCGCCGAGTACCTCCCCTGCGCCTACCCCTCCCTCAAGGCGTACCCCGTCCTCGCGGACACCGGACCCCAGAGCCTGGACGACCACCGGTTCACGCGGTTCGACCCCGTCGAACTGATCGAGATGGGGGTCACCGCACCTCCCGCCGGCGCCCCGGGCGGTACGCCGGGCGTGTACTCGAACACCAACTACCTGCTCCTCGTCCAGCTCCTGGAACACGTCACCGGCACCACGGCCGAGCGGTACATCACCCGTCACGTCATCGAGCGCGCCGGGCTTCAGGACTCCCAACTCCCGGCTGGACCGTACGTCCACGGGCCGCACTCGCGGCTCTACGAGGCGTGGTTCGGCATGATCGACCCGCCGCGCGACTACAGCGTCTACGACATGTCATGGGTGGGGCCGTCGGCCTCGCTGATCTCAACCGTCTCGGACCTCAACCGCTTCTACGGCATGCTGCTGGCCGGGGAGATCGTCAGCCCGTCGTCGCTGGCGCAGATGCAGCGCACCGTCCCGGTCATCTCCCAGGAGGGAAGGACGATCGACTACGGCCTCGGCCTGTACCCGATGGAGGGCCCTGGTCAGGGCACCTTCTGGGGCCATGGCGGCACGGTCTGGGGTGGCGGAGCGCTGTCCATGACCCGTGCCGACGGCAAGCGGCAGATGACGGTCGCGGTGAACATGCAGAGGTGGAACAGGCTCGACTCCTCGGGCAGGCCGCAGCCCCACCCCATCGACGACGCGCTCGCGACCCTGTACCGCGTGGCGATGTACGGCTGACCCGGAGCGCAGGGGGCAGCACTGCGCGGGCCGGCGGCGGCTGCGGCCCGGCACCGGGCTCGCCCACGGCGTCGTCGGACGGGGCGAGTTCATGGTCGTGGTCGACGGCGAGGGAGCCGTGGCAGGCACGGTGTCTGCCCGTCGTCCCGGCCGTCCGAGGAACGGCGCAGGCCGGGCTGCGCCGCCGCACCGGCTCCGGCCGGACGGCGTACCCGGAAAATCACGTGCCCCGGCGGCGCGCCTCTCGTACCGTCATGCCGTACCGAGCGCCGCGACGACCGTACGGCGGCGCCTGTCGTCCGACACAGAGGGGAGCCCGGCCGTGCGCGCACGCACCGCTGTCGTCGCTCCCCGTTCCCGGTACGAGGTGATCCTCGTGTCCTGGTCCGGCCGGTGCCCGCTGCGCGGCCGGCACCGGATGCCCGTGACGTCCCGCTGACCCCCTGCCGCACCGGCCCACGCCGACGGCCGGGGTGCCTGCTCTCCACAAGGACGCAAGGACTTGAGGACGCAAGGACTTGGACGCAAGCACGCACGGGCGATCGCGCTGCCTTTTCCCGATCCACAGCGAGCCTCAGAAAGGCCCTGGGCCGTGCGCACGAACACCACCACCCTCGCCGCCATCCGCAACCTCGGCATCCTCGCCCACGTCGACGCGGGCAAGACCACCGTCACCGAGCGGATCCTGTACGCGACGGGCACCACCCACAAGCGGGGCGAGGTGCACGACGGCACCACCGTCACCGACTTCGACCCGCAGGAACGCGACCGCGGCATCACCATCTTCGCCGCCGCCGTCAGCTGCGCCTGGGACGGGTACCGCGTCAACCTCATCGACACTCCCGGGCACGTCGACTTCGCCGACGAGGTCGAGCGGTCGCTGCGCGTCCTCGACGGGGCGGTCGCCGTGTTCGACGCCGTCGCCGGGGTCGAACCGCAGAGCGAGTCGGTGTGGCGGCAGGCCGACCGGCACGGCGTGCCGAGAATCGCGTTCGTCAACAAGATGGACCGCGCGGGCGCCGACCTCGACCGAGCTGTCGACTCCATCCGGCGCCGGCTGCATCCCGCGCCGCTCGTCGTCCAGTTGCCCATCGGCGCCGAAGACGCGTTCACCGGCGTCGTCGACCTGGTGCGCATGCGCTCGCTGGTCTGGGCCGACGGCGCGGCTACGGCCGTGGAGGGGCCGGTGCCCGAGGAGTTGAGGGAGGAGGCCGTACGGCGGCGGCGCGCGCTGGAGGAAACGGTTGCGGAACTGCATACGGCCGCCCTGGAGGAGTTCTGCGACCGGGAGACGCTGTCCTGCGGTACCCTCACCGCCGCCCTGCGCGACCTCACCCGCACCGGGGACGGCGTGGTCGTGCTGTGCGGCTCCGCCTACCGCAACCGCGGTATCGAACCGCTGCTGGACGCGGTCGTGGCCTGGCTGCCCTCGCCGCTGGACGTCCCCGCCGTGCGCGGCGTCCACGAGGGCACCGAGCAGTGGCGGGCCGCCGACCCCGAAGCTCCGTTCGCAGGGCTCGTGTTCAAGGTGAGCGCGAGCGCCACCGGGCGGCTGGCCTACGTGCGCGTGTACTCGGGCACGATCGAGAAGGGAGACACCGTGGGGATCCCGGGCACCGGGCGCACCGAGCGCGTGGCGCGCATCCTGCGGGTCATGGCGGACCGGCACGTCCAGCTCGACCGGGCGGTCGCGGGCGACATCGTGGCGCTCGCCGGGCTGAAGTCGGCGCGGGCCGGCTCCACGCTCTGCGACCCCTGCGCACCGCTGCTGCTCGAACCGCCCGTGGCCGCCGAGCCCGTGGTGTCCGTGGCCGTCGAGGCCCGGCGCGCCACGGACACCGGCCGGCTGGCGTCGGCGCTGGCGCGACTGGCCGAGGAGGACCCCTCGCTGGTGGTGCGCACCGACGCCGAGACCGGGCAGACCGTGCTGTCCGGGATGGGGGAACTCCATCTGGAGGTCGCCGTGGAGAAGATCCGCCGAGACGGCGGGCCGGAGGTCGGCGTGGGCCGGCCACGGGTCGCCCACCGCGAGACGGTCGTCGACGGGGTGACCGGCTTCGTGTTCAGGCACGTCAAACAGGACGGCGGAGCGGGGCAGTTCGCCCATGTCGTGCTCGACGTGGAACCGCTCGGGCCCGAAGCCGGTGTCACCGGCTTCGAGTTCCGCTCGGCCGTGGTCGGCGGGCGGGTGCCGCAGGAGTACGTGCGCGCGGTGGAGGCCGGCTGCCGGGACGCGCTCGCCGAGGGGCCGCTCGACGGGCATCCGGTCACCGGGCTGCGGGTCACGCTCACCGATGGCTCCACGCATGTGAAGGACTCGTCCGACACGGCCTTCCGCACGGCGGGCCGGCTCGGGCTCCGTGCGGCCCTGCGCGCCTGCACGCTCGCCCTGCTGGAACCGGTCGCCGAGGTCACGGTCACCGTGCCCGAGGACGCCGTCGGCTCGGTCCTCGGTGACCTGGCCGCCCGGCGCGGCCGGGTCGGTGGCTCTCAGGCCCGTGGCGGCGTGGCCGTACTGACCGCGACCGTCCCGCTGGCCGAACTGTTCGGCTACGCAACCCGGTTGCGCAGCCGCACCCAGGGCCGGGGCACCTTCACGACCCGGCCCGCCGGCTACGCCCCGGCACCGCGACCGGTGCCGGTCCGGTAGCGGGGGAGGACCCCGCGCCACGAGGCGACGCACCACGAGGCGACGCACCACGAGGCGACGCGTCACGAGGCGACGCGGCACGTGGTGCGGGGCCCGTGTGTGGCGTCGTTCTGCTGTCTGGTGCGGGATCGGCGTGTGGCGTCGGCGTGCTGTCTGGTGCGCCCCTGGATACGGCGTCGGCCTGCTGTCTCGTGCGCCCTGGATGCGGCGTCGGCCCGCTGCCTGGTGCGGGATCCGTGTGCGGCGTCGGCCCGCTGCCTGGCGAGGCCCCCGCACACTGCGTTGGCCCGCTGTGTCGTGCGGGCCCCGCACACCGCGGCGGCCCGCTCGGGACGCGCCGCCGCTGCCCGGGACTCGCCGCCTGCGGCGCCGGCACCTCATCCCACCGTCGACACACAACCGTTGCAGAACACCGCTCCGGCCCTCCGGCCGCAGGTCACGCACGGTGCGGCCGCCCGGGCCGCCATGAGGTTCCCCCGATTCCCGCGGATTTCCAGCTGGTTGGACCGTTCGCCGCTGCCGTATCCCTTGACGAGCGATTCTCCGGAGGGTTTAACTCACGTCCTAAATTAAGCCATGAGAGGCTTCGGGGGTCGGACGGTTCCGAACGGGTGTCGGTCCGCGGCCTCGGGGGTCTCGACTCCCGGAAAGGGACACCAGGAGCCATGCGCAGCATCCGAGCCGCGGCCACAGGCGCCGTCACCCTGTCTCTCGTCCTCGCGGCCACGGCCTGCGGAGGCGGCTCGTCCAGCGGCGGCGGGTCCGACGACTCGCCGAAGACGCTGACGTACTGGGCCACGAACCAGGGCGCCAGCATCGACGTCGACAAGCAGGTCCTGCAGCCCGAACTCGACAAGTTCCAGAAGCAGACCGGGATCACGGTGAAGCTGGAGGTCGTGCCCTGGTCCGACCTGCTCAACCGGATCCTCACCGCGACCACGTCGGGTCAGGGCCCGGACGTGCTGAACATCGGCAACACCTGGAGCGCGTCCCTGCAGGCGACCGGTGCGCTGCTGCCGTGGGACGCGAAGAACTTCGCGAAGATCGGCGGCAAGGACCGGTTCGTCGACTCCGCGCTCGGCTCGACCGGCGCGGCGGGCAAGGACCCGGCCGCCGTCCCGCTGTACTCGATGGCCTACGCCCTCTACTACAACAAGAAGATCTTCGCCGACGCCGGGATCAGGAAGCCACCCGCCACCTGGGACGAGGTGGTCGCCGACGGCAGGAAGATCCAGGCGAGGGGCAGGTCCGCGCTCGGCGCCGAGGGCTCCAACCTCGCGGAGAACATCCACCACGTCTTCGTCTTCGCCAAGCAGCACGGCGCCGACTTCTTCACCGCCGACGGCAAGCCCGACTTCACCAGCCCGAAGGTGGTGGAGGGGGTCAGGAGTTACATCGACCTGATGGCCAAGGACAAGGTCATCCCGACCGGAGACGCGGAGTACGCGCAGAACCAGTCCGTCAGCGACTTCGCCAAGGGCAGGCAGGCGATGCTGCTGTGGCAGTCCGCCTCCGCCAACCTCACGTCCCAGGGCATGAGCGAGGACGCCTACGGCATCGCCCCCGTCCCGGTGATCTCCGGTACCCCCGGCAGCGGTACCCAGGTCAACTCGATGGTCGCCGGCATCAACCTCGCCGTCTTCAAGAACACCCACAACCTCGACGGCGCCACGAAGTTCGTGAAGTTCATGACCTCCGACGCCGAGCAGCGGATCCTCAACAAGGCCTACAGCACCATCCCGCCCGTCAAGTCCGCACAGGCGGCCGCGGCGTTCACCACGCCCGCCACCGCGGTGCTGAAGAACACCCTCGCCACCAGCGCGGCCGCCCTGCCGCAGGTCGCGTCCGAGTCGCAGTTCGAGACGGCGGTCGGCACGGCCGTCAAGGACCTGTTCGCCGACGCCGCCGCCGGACGCGCCGTGACGACCGACTCGGTCAGGGCCGCCCTGCAGAAGGCCCAGCAGCAGATGCCGGCGGCGTGAGCCCGACGATGACGACGACCGCCCACAGGGAGCCGGTCCGACAGGCGTCCCCCGGTGCGCCGGTGCGCGAACCCCGCCGCCGCACCGGGCGGATCCGCCGCATCGGACTCCCGTACCTGCTGCTCCTGCCCGCCCTGCTGCTCGAACTCCTCGTCCACCTGGTGCCGATGGTCATCGGCATCGTGATGAGCTTCAAGGAGCTCACCCAGTTCTACATCCGCGACTGGGGGACCGCCCCCTGGTCCGGTCTCGGCAACTACCGGGTGTCGGTGGACTTCGACGCCCCCGTCGGCGAGGCGCTGCTGCACTCCTTCTACGTCACCGTCGGCTTCACCCTGCTCTCCGTCGGCCTGTGCTGGCTGACCGGCACCGCCGCCGCGATCTTCATGCAGGACGGCTTCCCCGGCCGCGGCCTGCTCAGAGCGCTCTTCCTGGTGCCGTACGCGCTGCCCGTCTACACGGCCGTCGTCACCTGGGTCTTCATGTTCCAGCACGACAACGGCCTGGTGAACCACGTCCTGCACGACCAGCTCCACCTCACCGCCGAGCCGTCCTTCTGGCTCATCGGCGACAACAGCTTCTACGCGCTGCTGACCGTGTCGGTGTGGAAGGGCTGGCCGTTCGCCTTCCTCATCGTGACGGCCGGACTGCAGAACATCCCGAAGGAGCTGTACGAGGCCGCCGCGCTGGACGGCGCCGGGATGTGGCAGCGGATCCGCCGCATCACCCTGCCCGCACTGCGCCCCGTCAACCAGGTGCTGGTCCTCGTCCTGTTCCTGTGGACGTTCAACGACTTCAACACGCCGTACGTGCTGTTCGGCAGGTCCGCGCCCGAGGCCGCCGACCTCATCTCCGTCCACATCTACCAGGCGTCCTTCGTCACCTGGAACTTCGGCACCGGCTCCGCCATGTCGGTCCTGCTGCTGCTCTTCCTGCTCGTCGTCACGGGCGGGTACCTGCTGTTCACCTCGCGCGGACGGAGGGCTTCCGCTGATGTCTAGCGCCAACTCGCCCATGGCGCCCCCGCGTTCGTTCCTGTGGTCGCGGCGGATCTTCCTGACCCTGCTCACCGGGTTCGTGCTGGTCCCGGTGTACGTGATGGTCTCCAGCTCGCTGAAGCCGCTCGCGGACGTGACCGGCACGTTCCGCTGGCTGCCCAGCGGCCTGACCATCCGCCCGTACATCGACATCTGGTCGACGGTCCCGCTCGCGAGGTACTTCACGAACTCGCTGATCGTGGCCGGCGCGGCGACGGTCTGCTCGGTGGTGATCGCGGTGTTCGCCGCGTACGCCGTCAGCCGCTACGACTTCCGCGGCAAGCGGGTCTTCACGGTGACGGTCCTGTCGACACAGATGTTCCCCGGCATCCTCTTCCTCCTCCCCCTCTTCCTGCTCTACGTCAACATCGGGAACGCCACCGGCATCGCCCTGTTCGGCTCCCGGGGCGGCCTGGTCCTCACCTATCTCACCTTCTCCCTCCCGTTCTCGGTCTGGATGCTGATCGGGTACTTCGACTCGGTGCCCCGCGACCTGGACGAGGCGGCGCTGGTGGACGGCTGCGGCCCGCTCGGCGCGCTGCTCAGGATCGTCGTACCGGCCGCGGTCCCCGGCATCGTCGCGGTCGCCGTCTACGCCTTCATGACCGCGTGGGGCGAGGTGCTCTTCGCCTCCGTCATGACCGACGACACCACCCGCACCCTCGCCGTCGGCCTCCAGGGCTACTCCACCCTCAACGACGTCTACTGGAACCAGATCATGGCCGCCTCGCTGGTCGTCAGCGTGCCCGTGGTGGCCGGCTTCCTGCTGCTGCAGCGCTATCTCGTCGCCGGTCTGACGGCAGGTGCCGTCAAGTGACCCTCGGCCGAGTCACCCCCACCCCGCATTCCGAAGGGACTTCCGTGTCCGAACGCATCGACCTCGCCGCACTCCCGCACGACTTCCTGTGGGGCGCGGCCACCGCGGCGTACCAGATCGAGGGAGCCGTCGCCGAGGACGGCCGCACGCCCTCGATCTGGGACACCTTCTCGCACACCCCGGGGAAGGTCGCGAACGGCGACACCGGCGACGTCGCCTGCGACCACTACCACCGCTGGCGCGAGGACATCGCCCTGATGCGCCGGCTCGGCGTCAACGCCTACCGGCTGTCGCTGGCGTGGCCCCGTGTGATCCCCGGCGGGACGGGCCCGGTCAATCCCAAGGGCCTCGCCTTCTACGACGAGCTGGTGGACGCCCTGCTGGAGGCGGGCATCACCCCGAGCGTCACCCTCTACCACTGGGACCTGCCGCAGGTCCTCCAGGACCGCGGCGGCTGGCCCGCGCGGGACACCGCCCACGCGCTGGCCGAGTTCGCCTCGGTGGCCGCCGCCCGCCTCGGGGACCGCGTCACGCTCTGGGCGACCCTCAACGAGCCGAGCTGCTCGGCCTGGATCGGTCACCTGGAGGGCAGGATGGCCCCGGGCTGGACCGACCTGACCGCCGCCGTACGGGCCTCCGTCCACCTTTTGCTGGGCCACGGCCTCGCCACGCAGGCGATCCGCGCCGCCGCGCCCGGCGCGGAGGTCGGCATCGTCAACAACCTCTCCACCGTGCACGCCGCCACCGGCCGTCCCGAGGACGTCGCGGCCGCCCGCCGCCACGACGGCCACATCAACCGCTGGTGGCTCGACCCGGTGCACGGCCGCGGCTTCCCGGCCGACATGATCGAAACCTACGGCGCCGAACTCCCGCTCCGCGCGGGCGACCTGGAGACGATCGCGACCCCGCTGGACTGGCTCGGCCTGAACTACTACTTCCCGGCGTACGTCGCCGACGCCCCCGACGGCCCCGCGCCCTACGCCCGCTCGGTCCGCCGTGCCGGCGTCCCGCGCACCGGCATGGACTGGGAGATCGACGCGAGCGGCATCGAGACCCTGCTGCTGCGGCTCACCGAGGAGTACGGCGCCCGGAAGATCCACGTCACCGAGAACGGCTCAGCCTTCCCCGACGTGGTCCGCCCCGACGGCAGCGTCGACGACCCCGAACGCCAGGACTACCTGGAGCGCCACCTGGCCGCCTGCGCCTCGGCCGCCCGCAGGGGCGCCCCGCTCGCCGGCTACTTCGCCTGGTCCCTGCTGGACAACTTCGAGTGGGCGTACGGCTACGACAAGCGCTTCGGCCTGGTCCACGTCGACTACGGCACCCAGGTGCGCACGATCAAGGGCAGCGGACACCGCTACGCGGCCATCATCCACACCCACCGGACCCGGTCCCGCCGGGCGGCCTGAGCCGTCACACGGCACGGCGACCGGCCGTGCCGGCGCAATGGAATGCCGCGGTGACTGAACAGGGCGTCGGTGCCGCGCGTAACACCCAGCCGTGGGAGGATCCCTCACCATGAGCGCGTCCCCGGCGGTGAGAGGTCTGCGTGCCGTGGTGTTCGCCGCGGTGTGCGTGCTGCTCGCTGCCGCCGGGCACGGGCTCGCCATGGGGGCTCCGCCGCCGCTGTGGGCCGACGCGGCCGGTTTCCTCGGCGTGTTCGCACTCGGCTCGGTTCTCGGCGGCCGGGAGCGGTCGTTGCCCGGCATCGGCGCGGCCATGCTGCTCACCCAGGCCGGACTGCACCTCGGCTTCGACGCCGCCCGTTCCGGCCCCGGCACCGTGGGCATGGCCGCCATGCCGGGCCACACCATGGCCGCGATGCGCCCGCAGGCGGCAGCCCACGTCACGGCGTACCCGCAGCTCACCGGCCATGCCACCGCCGCCCACCTGCTCGCCGCGCTCGCCGCCTCCTGGTGGCTGCGGCGGGGCGAGGCCGCTCTGTGGTCGCTGCTGCGCCGGGCCGCCACGCTGGTGTGGGGCCTGTCCGCCTGGTGGCGCGGCACCCCGCTGCCCGCCGCCGATGCCGGCCCGCGCGTCCCGGCCGCCCCCGAAGCGCCCCGTCCGGCCCTGCTGCGGCATGCCGTCAGCCGGCGCGGACCACCGTGCTCGATCCCGTACTCGCTCTGACCCCGTTCCTCACGTCAACCGTACGGAGATCGACCCATCATGTCCGCATCACGTCTCACCGCCCGCCGCGCCGGCACCGTCGCGGCCCTCGCCGCCACCACGGTCCTGCTGGCCGCCGGTGCCGCTTCCGCGCACGTCACCGTCCACCCCGAGAGCTATGCCAAGGGAGCCACCGACGGTGTGCTGACCTTCCGCGTCCCGAACGAGGAGGACAGCGCCTCCACCACCAAGGTGCAGGTCTTCCTGCCGACCGACCACCCCGTCCTCGGCGTGCTCGTCCACCCGCAGGACGGCTGGACCGCGAAGGTCACCACCACCAAGCTCAGGAAGCCGGTCAAGACCGACGACGGCACCATCACCGAGGCCGCCTCCGAGATCACCTTCAGCGGCGGGAAGATCGACGCCGGGCAGTACGAGGACTTCAACGTCGCCTTCGGTCAACTTCCCGATGACACCGGCCAGTTGGTGTTCAAGACCCTGCAGACCTACTCCGACGGCAAGGTCGTGCGCTGGATCGAGGGGCCGGCCGGCGGTCAGGAGCCGGAGAACCCGGCCCCCGTGCTGAAGCTGACGGCCGGTGACGAGAGCGCCGCACCGGCCCCCGCGAAGACCGCCGCCGCCAAGGCGGCCGGCACGAGCGACTCCACGGCCCGTGGGCTCGGCATCGCCGGGCTCGTCGTCGGCGTCCTCGGCCTCGCGGCCGCCGCGTTCGCCATCGTACGGAGCCGGTCCGTGCGGTCGTAACCGGTGAAGCCGGCGTAGAAGGCGAAACCATGGGAGGGCCCGGACCGGCAACCGGTCCGGGCCCTCACCTTGCTCCGGCTCTGCTCCCGCCGGGCCGGCTCAGCGCGTCGCCAGCTCCAGCACCCTTGCGCCGGCCGGCGTCTCCACCGTCACCCGGGACGCACGCCACAGCCATCGCACGTCCCGGCCGAAGGACCACATCAGCGAACCCAGGGCCAGCAGCACGATCGCCAGGTTCGCCAGGTGGGGGAGCAGGCCGGCGCCGGCCACCAGCAGGCAGATCCCCTGGATCGCGGCGACGGTCTTGCGGGCGAAGGACGCCGGCAGCGGGGCGTTCAGCCAGGGGGCGACGCGGGCGGCCGCGACGAAGGCGTACCGCATGCCGCCGATCAGCAGCACCCACGGGCCGAGCTGCGTGGACACGTACACGCTCAGCACCAGGATCAGGAACGCGTCGACCTCCATGTCGAAGCGCGCACCGAGCGCGGTCGACGTTCCGGTGCGACGGGCCACCTTGCCGTCCACGCCGTCCAGCAGCAGTGCCACGGCGGTCAGGGCGACCAGCAGGGTCACCGGCGGCGCACTCTCGAAGGAGTCCGCGACCAGCGCGGTCACCCCGCCCACCAAGGTCGCCCGGCCGAGTGTGACCCGGTTCGCGGGGCCGAAGGACCGCAGGTGGGAGCGGTGCAGCGCACGGGAGAGCACCGCCCAGGTGGCGAACGCGAACGCCAGCCCCGTCAGCCAGCCGGCCGGCCCCATGCCTATCGCCGTGCCGAGCAGGGCGAGCAGCAGCAGCTGTACGCCCGCTCCCACAGCGGTCTCCTGCTGGAGCCTCGCGTCATACGTGTTGTTCAGGGCCACCGCACACCCTCCGGCCGAGTGACAGAGTCGATCAACGCCGCGTACTGTGCGCGGCCTGTGCACTTCTCGGTACGTGAACAACTTCCCCATCGTTCAGGAGGATGCCGATGAACCGCTCGGCCCGCGCGTTCTGGCTGCGCTCGCCCGGCCACGGTGAACTGCGCGACGTCACCCTCGCGGAGCCCGCCGAGGACGAGGTCCTGGTGCGCGCCCTGTACTCCGGAGTGAGCCGCGGCACGGAGACGCTCGTCTTCCGCGGCGGAGTGCCGGACAGCCAGCACGCCGTGATGCGGGCGCCGTTCCAGGAGGGCGACTTCCCCGGCCCGGTGAAGTACGGCTACCTCAGCGTCGGCATCGTGGAGGAGGGCCCGGCCGCGCTGCTCGGGCGCACCGTCTTCTGCCTGTACCCGCACCAGAGCCGTTACGTCGTTCCGGTGAGCGCCGTCACCGTCGTGCCCGAACGGGTGCCCGCGGAGCGGGCCGTGCTCGCCGGGACCGTGGAGACGGCTGTGAACGCCCTGTGGGACGCGGCGCCCCTGATCGGCGACCGGATCGCGGTGGTCGGCGGCGGCATGGTCGGCTGCTCGGTGGCCGCGCTGCTCGCCCGCTTCCCCGGCGTCCGGCTGCAGCTCGTCGACGCCGACCCCGCCCGCGCGAAGACGGCCGAGGCGCTCGGTGTGGACTTCGCCACGCCCGACGGCGCCCTCGGCGACTGCGACCTCCTCGTGCACGCCAGCGCCACCGAGGCCGGCCTCACCCGCGCCCTGCAACTCCTCGCCCCCGAGGGCACGGTCGTGGAACTGAGCTGGTACGGCGACCGGCGCGTCGCCCTGCCGCTGGGCGAGGCCTTCCACTCCCGCCGGCTCACCGTGCGCAGCAGCCAGGTCGGCACCGTCTCCCCGGCCGCCCGCCCCGGCCGCGGCTACGCCGACCGGATGGCGCTTGCCCTGGACCTGCTCGCCGACCCGGCACTGGACGCGCTCATCACCGGGGAGAGCGCTTTCGACGAACTCCCGGACGTCATGCCGAAGCTCGCCTCGGGCGACATCCCCGCCCTGTGTCACCGGGTCCGGTACGCCGAGACCGGCCTGACCTGAGAAAAGAGTGAGAGGGAGCTGAACGCGGGGAGGCGGAGAGCCGTACTACACGGCATCCCCCTACGGGTAAGGACAGGGGGACCAGACGCGCCGTACCTGGAGGGTCGTCCGTTGTTCAGCATCACCGTCCGCGATCACATCATGATCGCCCACAGCTTCCGCGGCGAGGTGTTCGGGCCCGCGCAGCGCCTGCACGGGGCCACCTTCCTCGTGGACGCCACCTTCCGCCGCGAGCAGCTGGACGAGGACAACATCGTGGTCGACATCGGCCTGGCCACGCAGGAACTGGGCGCCATCACCGCCGAGCTGAACTACCGCAACCTCGACGACGAACCGGAGTTCGCCGGCATCAACACCTCCACCGAGTTCCTCGCCAAGGTCGTCGCCGACCGGCTCGCCGAACGCGTCCACAAGGGCGCGCTCGGCGAGGGCGCCAAGGGCCTCGCGGGCATCACCGTCACCCTGCACGAGTCCCATGTCGCCTGGGCGAGTTACGAGCGTGGCCTGTGACCGAGACGACCACGGCGCCGGCCCGCCTGCCCTACGTGCCGGCGCAGCCCGCCGCCGAGAAGGCCGGAATCACCCCCATGTCCCTGCGCACCGTCCACTTCGTCCTGCCCGGCGGCGTCGACGACCCGGCCGCGCCCAGCGGCGGCAACGCCTATGACCGCCGCGTCTGCCTGGACCTGCCCGGCTTCGGCTGGCAGGTCACGCCGCACGCCGCACCCGGCACCTGGCCGCGCCCCGACCGGGCCGCCCGCGACGGCCTCGCCCGCACCCTGAGGGACCTGCCGGACGACACGGCGGTCCTGCTGGACGGGCTCGTCGCCTGCGGTGTCCCGGAGATCATCGCCCCGGAGGCCGAACGGCTGCGCCTGGCCGTCCTGGTCCATCTGCCGCTCGGCGACGAGACCGGCCTCGCCCCGGACGTCGCCGCCGACCTCGACGCCCGTGAACGCGCCGTGCTGCGCGCCGTCCCCGCCGTGGTCGCGACCAGCGACTGGGCCGTGCGCCGGCTCGTCTCCCACCACGGACTCGCCCCCGGCCGGGTGCATGTCGCCGCCCCCGGCGCCGACATCGCGCCGCTCGCGCCCGGCACCGACGGCGTCTCGCGCCTGCTGTGCGTGGCCTCGGTCACCCCGCGCAAGGGCCAGCACCGGCTCGTGGAGGCGCTCGCGGCGGTACGGGACCTGCCGTGGACCTGCGAACTGGTCGGCGGACTCGGCCACGATCCCGGGTACGTGGCCCACCTGCGGGAGCTGATCGCCCGGCACGGCCTCGCCGACCGGCTGCACCTGACCGGCCCGCGTTCCGGCCCGGACCTGGAGGCCACGTACGCCGCCGCCGACCTGATGGTCCTCACCTCCTACGCCGAGACCTACGGCATGGCGGTCACCGAGGCCCTGGCCCGCGGCATCCCGGTCCTCGCCACCGACGTGGGCGGCCTGCCGGAGGCGGTCGGCCGCGCCCCCGACGGCGGAGTGCCCGGCATCCTCGTCCCGCCGGAGGACCCCGCCGCGCTCGCCGCCGAACTGCGCGGCTGGTTCGGCGAACCCGACGTACGCCGCCGGCTCAAGGCCGCGGCCCGCGGCCGCCGTGCCGCGCTCGACGGCTGGGCCACCACCGCCCGCAGCATCGCCGGTGTCCTCACCCGGCTCCCCGAACCCCCGAGGAGGGTGGCATGACCGGGCCACGGAGCACGACGAACGGCATGGCATCGATCCCGGCCCAGGCCGGGCCGAGGGAGGCGGAGCCGGTGCGCGGGACCGAGGACGAGGCCGGGCCGGTGCGCGAGGCCGGTCATGCGCAGGGCCGGACTCCCGTCGACCCGGGGGCTGCGGGGGCCTGTCGTGCGGGGGAGGACGGCGGTGCCGTCGCCGACGGGGGAGGCCATGTGGAGTCCGGTGTCGTCGCCGGCGCCGGGCCCGTCGGCAGCAGCGGTGAGCGGGCCACCGTACGGCTGCGCGACGACGAGCCCGAGGAACCGCCCCGGTACGCGCCCGAATGGCTGCGGCTGCGGGAAGGCGCCGACGCGGCCGCCCGCGCGCGGGACCTGCTGGACCCGCTGCGGATCCGGCTGGCGAACCTCCCCGGCCGCACCGGCGCACTGACCGTGCACGACCTGGGCTGCGGCACCGGCTCGATGGGCCGCTGGCTCGCGCCCCGCCTGGACGCCGGCCAGCACTGGGTCCTGCACGACCGCGACCCCTACCTGCTGCACTTCGCCGCCGTGGCCTCCCCGCGCTCCGCCGCCGACGGCAGCCGCGTCACCGTCGAGACCCGGCGCGGCGACGTGGCCCTGCTGACCCCCGACGCGCTGGCCGGCGCCTCGCTGGTCACCGCCTCCGCGCTGCTCGACGTCCTCACCCGCGAGGAGGTCGCCGCCCTCGCCGACGCCTGCGTGGGCGCCGGTTGCCCCGCGCTGCTGACCCTCTCCGTCGCCGGACGCGTCGAACTCACCCCGGCCGACCCGCTGGACGCGGAGATCACCGAGGCGTTCAACGCCCACCAGCGGCGCGGAGGACTGCTCGGCCCGGACGCGGTCACGGCGGCCCGCGAGGAGTTCGCCGAGCGCGGAGCCGCCGTACAGGTGCATCCGAGCCCGTGGCGCCTCGGCCCCGAGGAGTCGGCGCTGACCGAGCAGTGGCTGCGCGGCTGGGTGGGCGCCGCCGTGGAACAGCGGCCCGCGCTGCGCGACCGTGCCGAGCGCTATCTGCGCGACCGGCTCGCCGCCTGCGCGGCCGGTGAACTGCGGGTCGTGGTCCATCACGACGACCTGCTGGCCCTGCCCCGGCCGACGGGCGAGGCGTCATGACCCCGCGGTCGGCCACGCCGGAGGCCGCGCACCGGGCCGTCGCAACCGGTGCGCGGGTACCCGCTGCCGGCCCGGGCCCGGCACCCGCCCCCGCGGGCCACGGCGTCGGCACCGCGCAGGCGGCCCGCGCCGCAGGCACCCGGCTTCTCCAACCGCCCGCGCCCTCGGCCGCACCCCCGCCCGCGCTCACCGAGCCGCCGTCCTGTGCCCCCGAGGCGGAGCGGCCCCGCGGCACCCGGCGTCCCGGACTCCGCGCGCTGCGCACGCACTTCGGCAGCACCGCCGGTGTCGTCATCCTCGGCGTCCTGCTGTGGCGGCTGGGCACGGGCGTGTTCCTCGACGGGCTGCGGCGGATCGACACGCCGGCGGTGCTGGCCGCGCTGGGCATCGGTGTGATCACCACCGTGCTCAGCGCCTGGCGCTGGCAGTTGGTGGCCCGAGGCCTGCGCATCCGGCTGCCGCTGGGCGGCGCCGTCGCCGACTACTACCGGGCGCTGTTCCTGAACGCGGCGCTGCCCGGCGGGATCCTGGGCGATGTGCACCGGGCGGTCCGGCACGGACAGAGCACCGGTGACCTGGGACGCGGGGTGAAGGCCGTCGTACTGGAGCGCGTCGCCGGGCAGCTCGCGCTGGCCGTGTTCGCCGCGGCGGTGCTGCCGGCCCTGCCGTCCCCGGTCCGCGCCGAGGCCCGCGACTTCGCCCCGCTGGTGGCCCTCGCCGCGGCGGGGGCGCTCGCCGTCGGCGTCGCCGTCCGCATGAACCGGGCGCCCTCGCGCCGGGCCGGAGGCCTGCGCACCGCCCTCGGCGAGGCACGCCAGGGCCTGCTCTCCCGCCGGGGCGGACCGGGCATCGCCCTGTCCTCCGCCGTGGTCCTCGCCGGGCACCTGGCGATGTTCGTCGTGGCGGCCCGGGTCGCCGGCTGCGCCGCCTCCGTCGCGGTGCTGGTCCCGCTCGCGGTCCTCGCCCTGGTCGCCATGGGCCTGCCGCTGAACGTCGGTGGGTTCGGCCCCCGCGAGGGCGTCACCGCCTGGGCGTTCGGCGCCGCGGGACTCGGCGCGAGCACGGGTGTCGCCGTCGCCGTCGTGTACGGCGTGCTGAGTTTCGTGGCGAGCCTGCCCGGCGCCGTGGTGCTCGTCGTGCGCTGGTACACGGGGCTGCGCGCCGCGGGCGCGACGGCGGACTCCGGCCCGGCCGCCGCACCGGACGGGCCGGATCCCGCCGCGGGGGACTACCCGCGCCCCTCCGCCGAGGTGAGCAACGCGAAATACGGCGCGAAGGATTCCGCCAGGCTCGTCAGGAGTTCCTTCCCCTTTTCCGCCGACCCCAGGGAAGGACGGCCGATGACGCCCGATTCGGTATAGGCGGACATTCCCACGGTGAGCAGATGACGACGGTCGTCAGCGGTGAAATCGGCGGACTCGTAACCAGGGCGGACGAATTCGGGGTGAGCGTGCAGCAGAATCGAGGTCTCGATTTCTCCCGCGTGCATGTCGGTGAGCAGCGAGGTGTGCACCCCCGCCCGCTCCCGCGCCGTCTCCCAGTCCTCGCCGGCCGGGAACAGCGCCATCCGCTCGCCGCGCGCGGAGGCCTCCTGGACGACGTTGCCGAGCACGTAGTTGCCGCCGTGCCCGTTGACCACGACCAGCGCGTCGACGCCCGAGCGGCGCAGCGACGCCGCGATGTCCCGGACCACCGCATGGAGGGTCACGGAGGAGATGCTGACGGTCCCCGGCCAGTCCGCGTGCTCGTGCGAGCAGGAGACCGTCACCGGGGGGAGGAGGTGCACCGGGTACGCGGCGGCGATCTCCCGCGCCACGGCACAGGCGACGAGCGTGTCGGTCGCCAGCGGAAGGAACGGACCGTGCTGTTCGAAGCTCCCGACGGGAAGGACGGCGACCTGTGCTGAAACGCCCGCCCCCCGCCGTCGTACGTCCTGCGTGGTGTCCGTCGGCAGTACGCCGTTCGCCACGTCGTTCGTCACCCCGGATGCCGCCGCACGCGCGCCCGAACCACTCATAATTTCACGGCCTTTCGTCTCTGCTTAGGAATCAGATCATGACAGAAAACACCGGCGCCAACCTCGGCGTACTCGGCAAGAAGTCCTCGCGGCGCTCGGGCGCGGAACGCGTCGTGAATGCCCCGCTGCCCACCGTGTACGGGAAATTCCAGGCGATCGGCTACCTGGACCACGACCGCGGTGACGAGCAAGTGGCCCTGGTGTACGGCGACATCGGCACCGAGAACGTGCTGACCCGGCTGCACTCCGAGTGCCTGACCGGGGACGCCTTCGGCTCCCGGCACTGCGAGTGCGGCGACCAACTGGCGTCCGCGCTGCGCGCCGTCGTCGCCGAGGGCAGCGGGATCGTCGTCTACCTGAGGGGCCACGAGGGCCGCGGGATCGGACTGCTCGCCAAGCTGCGCGCGATGGCACTGCAGGCGGAGGGCCTGGACACGGTGGAGGCGAACCTCGCGCTGGGCCTGCCCGTCGACGCCCGTGACTACGGCGTCGCGGCCGAGATCCTGCACGACCTCGGGGTGCGCTCGGTCCGCCTGATGTCCAACAACCCGCGCAAGCGGGAGGCGCTGGTCCGGCACGGCATCCAGGTCGCCGAGCAGGTGCCGCTGCTGATCGAGCCGTGCGAGAGCAACATCACCTATCTGCGCACCAAGCGGGAGCGGATGGACCACATCCTGCCCCATCTGGACGCCGTCGCCCACGGCTCCTGAACGAGCGTGCCGCCCGCCGCCTCTTCCGGCGCGGAAGGCGGGCGGCGGGCGCGCCCGGCTCTCAGTCCGCCAGTGCCTCGTGCACGAGCCGGCGCAGCTCCGGGAAGATCTTCAGCGTCCGCGGCCGTACCTGCGACATGAACTGCACCGTCAACTCGTGGGCCGGATCGACCCAGAACGCGGTCGTGGCCACGCCGGTCCAGCCGTACGTGCCGAGGCTGGACGGGGCCAGGGTGCGGGAGGGGTCGGTCACCACCGACACGTTGAAGCCGAAGCCGAGCCCGTCGTTGCCGCTTTCCTGGTGCACGGGGGAGCCGAAGGACCGCACCACCGCGTTCCCGGGCAGCTGGTTGCGGGTCATCCGTGTGACGCTGTCGGCGGACAGCAGCCGCACGCCGTCCAGTTCGCCGCCCCGGCGCAGCATCTCCATGAACCTGTGGAAGTCGTACGCGCAGGAGACCAGGCCGCCGCTGCCGGACAGGAACCGTGGCCGGCCGTGCACCGGCAGCCCGGGCACCGGTTCGATCCCGCCGGCGTCCGTCTCGCCGTACAACTCGGCCAGCCGGTCCTCCTGTTCGGGCGCGATGTGGAAACCGGTGTCGGTCATGCCGAGCGGGCGCAGGATCCGCTCGGCGAAGAACGCGTCCAGCGGCTGTCCGGACACCACCTCGACGACCCGGCCCAGTACGTTCGAGGCGACCGAGTAGTTCCACTGCGTGCCCGGATCGAACTGCAACGGCATCCGCGCGTAGACCTCGACCGTCTCGGCGAGGTCCTTGCCCGGCGGCACCGAGTACTCCAGTCCGGCCTCGCGGTAGAGGGCGTCGACGGGGTGCCGGTAGTAGAAACCGAAGGTCAGGCCCGCGGTGTGGGTGAGCAGATGCCGGATCAGGATCGGGCCGGCGGCCGGGCGGGTGCGCACCTCCGTGCCCGAGCCGCCCTCGTACACCACGGGGTCGGCGAAGGCGGGCAGATGGCGCTCCAGCGGGTCGTCCAGGGACAGCCTGCCCTCCTCCGCCAGCAGCAGGACCGCGACCGCGGTGACCGGCTTGGTCATCGAGTAGATCCGCCACAGGGTGTCGGACTCGACCGGCAGACCGGCCGCGACATCGCGCCGGCCGTACGTGGTGAGATGGGCGACCCGGCCGCCGCGGGACAGGGCCACCAGAAAGCCGGGCAGCCGCCCCTGGTCGACGTGGTGGGCGAGCTGCCGGTCCAGGCGGTCCAGCGCCCCGGCGTCCAGGCCCGCCTCACGCGGGTCGGCTTCCTGCCGCAGTTGTGCCATCGCTCTCCTCCGGTCCGCTCATCCGCGACGCCCCCGGCTGGCCGCCGGGGTCACCCGCCTCTCATCGTCCCGCAGGAAGCTCCCCGCCCACCGGCTGATCGGCGGGGTGTGTGAGGGACGCGACGCCGGCGGGCCCAGCAGCACGCGGCTGCTTCCCGGTGCCGGGCGCGGGACGGTTCTCGTCCGGGCCGGGCAGCGCGCGGGACAGCGGTACGCCGAGTGCCGCCACGGCCGCCAGGGCGAGCAGCGCAGGTCCGGTTCCGGCGCCCAGCAGCACGGTCGCCGTGGCCACGCCCACGGCCGGGCCGACGTTCAGGGCCGTCTGCTGCAGCCCGCCCGCCACGCCGGCCACCGCCACCTCCGCACGCCGTACGACCACCTGCGTCGCCGCCACCATCACCGTCCCGAATCCGGCGCCCAGCAGTCCGAACGCGCAGCCGAACGCCGTCGCGGACGTGGCCCCGGACAGCACGAGGACACCGAGCGCCACGAGGGCCGTCGCCGCCGTCGTCGTACCGCGTGCCCCGAACCGGCGCAGCAGCAGCGGGCACAGCGCGGCGGACGCCACCATCAGCACGGCCAGGGGCAGACTGCGCACCGAACTGTGCAACGGGTCGAGGCCGAGCCGCCGTTGCAGCACGTAGGTGGCCACGAACAGGGCGCCGAACAGGGCCGCCGACACGACGACCAGCACCCCGGGCGCCGCCCCGGCGGCCCGGGAGCCGATGATCGCGGCCGGCAGCAGCGGGCTCGCCGTACGCCGTTCGTGCCGTACGAGGACGGCAGCGGTCAGCGCGGCGGCGACGAGTCCCGCCGTGGAGACGGGGCGCGCGGTCAGGGCGTGCACCAGACAGGACAGGGACACCGCGAGCAGCACGGCACCCGGCACGTCCAGCGGTGTCCGGGAGCCCGCGGCGGGCGGTTCCGGCCGCAGCAGGGCCGGCAGGCCGAACACGAGCGCGGGCAGCACGTTGAGGAGGAACACCGCCCGCCGGCCGAGCCCGGTCACCAGTGCCCCGCCGACCAGGGGGCCCCGCTGCGGCCGCCGGTCCGATCGCGGCCGTCCGCACGGCGAGGGGCCTGGCCAGGCGGTCCGGCGGGAACGCGGCCCGCAGCATGCCCAGCGTGGCCGGCTGCAGCAGCGCCCCGAACACCCCCTGGACCGCACGCAGTCCGATCACCCGGCCCACTGCGGGTGCGACGCCGGTCCCCGCCGACGCCGCCCCGAACCCCAGCAGGCCGAGGGCGAACACCCGCCGCTGCCGGTACCGGTCACCGAGCCGCCCCGCGAACACCAGCAGAGCGGCAACCGCGACGAGATACGCCGTACTGGTCCACTGCACCTCGGTGAACGACGCACCCAGGTCCCTTTGCAGCCGGGGCTGTGCGACCGTGAGGACCGTACCGTCCAGCGCGACGACCACCGCGCCCGCCACACTGCTCGCCAGTATCCACCGCCGGTTCACCGGCCGCCCTCCGCGCCCAGGTGAGCCAGCAGCACCGCATCCGGCAGGGGTGTGAAGTCATCTTCGTCGACGGCGAGTTGGAGGCTGCGCCAGCGCCACAGCTGGGCGATCCCGTGCAGGTGCGCCCACAACGCGCCCGCCGCCCGCCGTGCGTCGGCCCCGGGCCGGCCCTCACCGGCCAGCCCGGCGAGCACCCCGAACAGCGGAGGGCTCGTCTCCCGCAGCCCCAGTTGCCCGCTCTCCAGCAGATCGTGACGGAACATCAGCTCGTACATGCCGGGGTTGTCCGGCGCGAACTCCAGATATGCCCGCGCCAGCGCCGCCACCTGCGCGCGCGGTCCGCCAGGCCCGTGCCCGAGCGTCTGTGAGATCCGCCCGGCCAGGTCGTCGAAGCCCCGGCGCGCCGGGCGATCTCCCGCAGGGTGAGCGCCTGCAGCCCCTCGGCGGCCAGCAGCTCCACACCCACGTCGACCAGGCGCTCGCGCAATCCGATCTCGGACTCAGTCATAGGCACTGTCTACCAGGCGCCCGTAGACAGTGCCTACCAAACGCTCTCCCGGGGAGCCGAGCGCGGGAATGCCCGGCACGCCGCGGCGGGTTGACCCAGTCATGACTCAGGACTCCACGCAGGACGCGCTGCTCGACCTCCTCTCCGACGGCCATGGCGGGGTGCTGGTCACCCTCAAGCGCGACGGCCGCCCCCAGCTGTCCAACGTCAGCCACGCCTACTACCCCGAGGAGCGGATCATCCGGATCTCGGTCACCGACGACCGCGCCAAGACCCGCAACCTGCGCCGCGACGCGCGTGCCTCGTACCACGTCACGAGCGCCGACCGCTGGGCGTACACGGTCGCCGAGGGCACGGCCGAGCTGTCCCCGGTCGCCCGGGACCCGCACGACGAGACCGTCGAGGAGCTGATCCGGCTCTACCGGGACGTGCTCGGCGAGCACCCGGACTGGGACGACTACCGGGCCGCGATGGTCCGTGACCGGCGCCTCGTGGTGCGCCTGCACGTCGACCGCGTCTACGGCGCCCCGAAGCGCTGACCGGCGGCGACCGGTCACAACGGGCTCGGCCCCCGCCGCTGCCCGGCTACGGCATCGCAGCGGTCCGCGTCTCCAGCGCGCGCAGCACGGCGACCATGTCCTCGCCGCCGTACCCCTGCGCCACCGTCTCCTCGAACAGTGCGTGGCACACGTCGAGGAGGGGGGAGGCCAGTCCGGCCTTGCGGGCCGCCTCGGCGATGAGCCGGTTGATCTTCAGTACGTCCAGCGCGGCCGCCTGGACGGCGAAGTCCCGCTCGCGCAGCTTGGGCGCCTTCATCCGGGAGACGCCGCTGGCCATGGGGCCCGCGTCGAGGACGTCCAGGAACAGACGCCGGTCCAGGCCCTGGCGCTCGGCGAAGTGGAACGCCTCGGTCAGTCCGGTCACCAGCGTGATCAGGAAGAGGTTCACGGACAGCTTCATCAGCAGCGCGCCGGGCGCCGGACCGCACACGAACGTCTCCCGGCACAACGGCGCGAGCAGCGGCCGTACCGCGTCCACGGCGTCCGGCTCCCCGGCGAGCATCGCCACCAGCCGGCCCTCCTGCGCCGGCACCCGTGATCCGGAGACCGGCGCCTCGACGTACCGGCCGCCGGCGGCCCGCACGTCCGTCTCCAGGGCGCGGGAGTACTCGGGGGAGGTGGTGCCCATGTGTACGACCGTGCGCCCCGCGACGCGTGCGGCGAGCGTGGGTGTGCCGCAGCCGAGGACGGTATCGACGGCGGCCTCGTCGGCGAGCATCAGCAGCACCACGTCACAGCGTGCGAACACCTCGTCGGCGTCCGCGGCGACCGAGGCGCCGGCCGCGCGCAGCCCAGCGGCGCGTTCCGCCGTCCGGTTCCAGACCACCAGGGGGGTGCCGGCGGACACCAGGCGCCGGGCCATGGGCCGGCCCATCACTCCGAGACCGATGAAACCCACGTGCACGGGGATCGTCCTCCGCTCCGCAAGCCGACTATGACCGCTGTCATAGTAGCCGCCGTTATGACGCCGGTCATAGACTGGCCGCGATGAGGATCGGAGGAGGCCGGCCATGAGCGAGGCGCGACGGGGGCCGCGGGAGCGGATGGTGTTCAGCGCCGCCCAGCTCATCCGGCGCGAGGGCGTCGCCGCGACCGGCATGCGCGAGGTCGCCGCGCACGCCGGCGCACCACGCGGCTCCCTCCAGCACTACTTCCCGGGCGGTAAGGAACAACTGGTCAACGAGGCGGTCGGCTGGGCCGGACGGTACGCGGGCAACCGGATCGCGCGTTTCATGGCGGGGCTGCGGGAGCCGACGCCGAGCGGTCTGTTCGCGGCGATGGTCGCGCAGTGGACCGACGAGTACACGGCGGACGGATTCGCGGCGGGCTGCCCGGTGGCCGCCGCGACCGTGGAGTGCGCCTTCGCCGACGGCTCGACCCGTGAGGCCGTGGCCGCCGCGTTCGAGACCTGGCGCGGCCCGCTCGCCGAGGCCCTGACCGGCATGGGCGTGCCCGCGACCCGCGCCGGTTCCCTCGCCACGCTCATGATCAGCACCCTGGAGGGCGCGATCCTGATGGCCCGCGCCGCAGGGGACACCGGGCCGCTGACGACGGCCGCACGGGAACTGGGCCCGCTGCTCGACGCGGCGGTGGCCCAGGGCCCGCGACTTCGGCGTGATCCGCCGCAGGGGCCCTAGTCCTCCTCCCGCAGCCTCCGCCAGATGCCGGTGCGGTGCAGCATGTAGCAGGCCACGAACACGGCAGCCACCTGAAGTCCCACGCCGAGGAGCCAGAAGACCACCCTGCTCTCCAACTCGTCGGTGAGGAAAGCGAAGTTCATACCGAAGAAGCCGGTCAGGAACGACAGGGGCAGGAAGATGACCGACACGATGGCCAACCGGTTGATCATGCCGTTCTGTTCGCCGGCGATCAGGGACGCGTAGCTGGAGAGGGCCCGGCGGGCGGAGTCATGGAGGGACTCGATGTTCGCCAGCACCAGCCGTGCCGCACGCTGGAACTCCTGGACGAGCCGCTGCCGTTCCACCGGGAAGTCCTGGCTCATCATCCTGCGGGTGACGACCTCCTCGACGACCTGCAGGTAGGGCAGCAGCGAGCGGTGCAGGAGGGCGGCACGGCGGCGCAGCTGGGACAGCCGGTAGAGCTGCTCGGGCCGCCGTTCCTCGAACATGTCGTCCTCCAGCTCCTCCACCTGGAGCAGCGCCTGCACGGCCTCACGGCTGAACGTCGCCAGCGCCTCCTGGAGCAGCAGGAACAGCGTGGCCACGGCGTCGTGCGGCTTCTCCTGCCGCAGCTGAGCCGTGATGCCCGCGGCCAGAACAGCCCGCCCCCGGTGGGCGATGACCAGGAAACGTTCGCCGGCCAGCGCGTGGACATGGGTGACCCGCCCGTCCTGGACCACCGGCACGACGAATCCGGCGACGTCGCCCAGGAATTCGGCCCGCGCGGTCTCGCCCCGTCTGCCGAACCAGGCCAGCTCCTCGGCGTCGAGCCCGAGCACACGGGCCGGCGGCTCGTCCTCCGGGCCCTCCTGCGTATCCTCCGGGTCCTCCGGCAGCTCGACCCCGAGAAGCAGGAAGCGGTCCGTGGCGAGCCGCCGCCGCGCCTCCGGCACGGAGATCCGTGTCGTGTCCCCCTCCGGCACCGACACCATCGTCACGATCATCGCCCTCACCGCGGAACCCGGCTCGGTACGGCCTTCAGGCCAAGGAGCTGGGGGCGCCGTCGTCCCCCACCACGCACCGGGCCCAGATGATGAATCCGGAGAAGGCGATCACCACGATCGACCAGACCGGGTAGTACGGCAGCGAGAGGAAGCTGGCGATGATGATCAGTGCGGCGAGGGCCACTCCGCACGCGCGCGCCCAGGTGGCGCGGCGCAGGAGGCCGTAGCTCACGACCAGCGCGAGGACGCCCAGGACCAGATGGGCCCAGCCCCAGCCCGTGAGGTCGAACCGGAAGACGTAGCCGCGCGTCACGAGGAACACGTCGTCATGCGCGATCGCCATGATGCCGCGGAAGATGTCCAGTACCCCGGTGAGCATCAGCATGACTGCGCCGAACGCCGTCAGACCGGACGCCCATTGCTGTGCGGCGGTGGGCGTGTGCGCGCTGTGCGTGGTGGTCATCGCGCGACCTCGTTTCTGTGTGGGGTGATCAGTGGCTGGTGACGGACGGCCCGCTGCCGGCGGGGACCGGTTCCGGCTCTCAGCGTCCGCCGCAGGGAGGTGCGCCCGCCTCACCCGGGGCGGGTGAGGCGGCCGTCACGAGGAGGACGGATGCGCCCGGCCGGCGGCCGGCTCCGATGCCGCGGCCAGGACCGCCGTGACGGCGAGCACGGCGATGACCACCAGCGCAACGAGCACAACCACACCCACCGTGGGGTGGTTGAACAGCACGAGGAACAGGACACCGGCCCCGATGGTGACACCGGTGGTCCACCGCCGGCTCACGGCCAGCCACTGTCCGAAGGGGCCGGTGTGCAGGCCGGCGCGGCCCAGTTGCCGCCCGGCCGCCGTGGCGCCCTTCTGCGCCACGGACCGCACGGCCCGGGCCGCCCGGCTCGGCCCGTACAGCAGGGCCGCCAGCGCCGTGATCAGGGAGACGACGAGCAGGGTTCGGACGCTGTCCCGCAGGAAACGGACAAAGGTGTCGAAGATCACCGCGGCGGCATCGGGCGGCAGCATGGCCGGGGGTACCGAGTCGAGGTAGATCCGCCGTGCGACGACCAGTGCCACCAGCAGCACGATCATCATGGCGGCGACGCCCAGGGAGGTGACCAGCAGCATCACCCGGTGTCCCGGGGCGGCCCACACGGCCGCGGCGGCCGTGGCGAGGGCCAGTACGGGCATCCAGTCGCCGAGGATGTCGAGCAGCCGCATCGCGTTCTGGGCCCTGTGCAGCTTGTCGGTGCGGAACAGGGTGACCGAGCGGTCGACCTGCGGGATGGCGGAGGCCTGCTTGAAGCCTGCGTCGACAAGTCGCTTCTGTACCTGGTCGATCACCACTCCGATGTCGAGCTGGACGGTGTCGCCCTGCGCCCGGAGCGCCCCCTGTCCTTCTCCGGTGAGCATGCCCACCACCGAGGACTGCGCGCGCCGGTTGGCCACCACCCAGGCCTCCTCGAAGACGTCACTGGTCACCACGCGGTCGATGGTCCGGTGCACGACCGTCTGCAGGGCGGAGCGCAGCGGGCCGGTCAGCGCCCCCGACGCGTCGACCACACGGGGCGGCGCCCCGTTGTCCGCGAGCAGCTTGGTCAGCGAGGCCGTCACCGCCTCGACGTCGACCTTGGCCACCACGCGTGCGGTCAGCCGGTTCACCAGGGCGTTCTGGACGGCCGGAGCGGAGGCGAGCGGCGCCACGGTCTGCACGTACCGGTCGGTGTCGGCGACCGTGTCGTGCACCCAGACCGCCACGACGGCCAGCGGAGCGAACACGAGCGTCAGCACCAGCAGGACCGATGCGCCCAGACGGCGCAGTCCCCGGTGGCGCAGGCGTGAGGCGCGGCGGAGCCGCAGATACTCCGCGTGTTCCTCGGCGGTCAGGACATGACCGGCCTGCGCGGGCGAACCCGGACCGGACGGGCCGGAAGCGGTGCCGGAAGCCATGACTCCTCCTTGAACGGGAGCGCCGTCGGCGGCATCGGGGACACCGGCCGGCCGGCGGCGGGGCGACCTCACCGGGCCAGCGTCGGCCGCCCGGTCGCCGTGGGCGTCACCCCTGGCGGGTGATCCGTACCAGGGGCCAGGACGGTGAGGTGAGTACCGAGGGCCGGCGGCCGGCCGCCGCGGAGCGGACGAAGAGGCACGAGATGACCGGTCCAGCGGCTGCCGGGAAGCAGCGCACCCCGCCGCGGCGGGCGCGCCTCGCCCGCGGGCCGGGGCCCAGGGTTACGGCCGTGTCCGTCGCCCGGGCGGTCATGGCCGCGGCCGGCCCCGTCACCGCCTCCTGCCTGTTGCCGCTGGACTGGCGCGGCGGGATCGTCACCGCGCTGTTCCTCACCGGCGGCCTGCCGGCGGTGTTCCTTCTCTTCGGGCGGGAGCTGCGGCTCATCGTGCGCTCGGCCTCGCCGCGCCCCAAGGCCGTCGCCTGAGTGAGGCTCAGGAGCCATGAGCGTGCGGCCGCCGCGGAGAGGCGGGGTCACGACGGCGACTGGCGTATCTCGAGCACCCGCAAGCCCAGTGACTGGCAGCGGGCCAGCAGCCCGTACAGGTGTGCCTCGTCGACGACCGGTCCGAACAGGATGGTCTGACCGGCCATCAGTACGTGGTCCAGCTCGGGGAACGCCTTGACCAGCGGCTCGGTCAGCTGTCCTTCGACGCGAATCTCGTAGCGCATGAGCCGCTCTTCCCCAGGTCTTCCACGCTTCCCCGGTCTCCCCGGGGAGCGTCTTCGTCCCTGTCCGTACGATGCTCCGCCCGCCGCCCACCGCTCCGCTTCACCCGGGGAAGGTGATACCGGCGACGGGCGCCGCGCGGTCCGGCCGGCGGGAGGAGTACGCGTCCCGGGCCGTCACAGAAGTCCCAGGGCGCGTGCGCGGCGTACCGCGTCGTGGCGCCGGTTCACGGCCAGCTTCCGGTAGGCGCTGCGGAGATGGGTCTTGACCGTGTTGACCGACACGTACAGGTCGGCGGCGATCTCCTGCGTCGACATCATCTGTGCCAGCCGGCGCAGGACGTCGATCTCGCGTGCGCTCAGCTCCTCCACCACCGGCAGCGGCGTCCGATCCTCGGGCCGGACCGGACCGCCCGGCGCCTCCGGGCCGGGGGTGAGCCACCCCGCGGCCAGTGCGTGCAACGGCCCGGTGCGCAGCAGGGGGCGCAGCCAGGGGCCCGCGTCCAGGAACGGGCGCCGCAGGCGCTCGCGCCGGGCCTGCCGGAGGGCTCGGGCGGTGAGCCGGCGCTGGGTGGCGGCGTCCCCGGCCTCGCCTGCCATCTGGGCTGCGACCAGTGCGGCCCGTACCGTGATGGCGGGACCGAGGCTGCCCTGTGGCCGGACCCTTTCGAGGAGTTCGGCCGCGGCCTCGGGCCGGCCCATGGCCAGCTCCGCCTGCGCGGCTCCCACCAGACACACCGGCTCGCCGCCGGACCCCTCTTCCAGCAGCTCGACGGCCAGCTCCGGCCGGCCCTCGGCGAGATGAGCGGCGGCGGCCACCGACGCCGTGTGCGCCGCGGCCCAGGGAGAGGCCACTTCCGCGGTGACGGCCCGGTCCGCCGCTTCGAGCGCGGCCCGCGTGTCTCCGCGGGCCAGGCACAGACGCCCGGTGACGATGGCCTCCCCCGCCCGCGTCACCGGGTCCAGCGGCAGGCGGGGGGCGTCCGTCGCGGCGTCGAGGAGCACCTGGGCGCGGTCCAGTTCGTCGCGGTCGACGGCAACCGCCGCCAGGACCAGGGACGTCAGCCCCGGCCCGGACGCCGGGGGCGGCCCGCCGCGGTCCGCCGCGGTCACCGGGGCCGACGCGGTGCGCTCGGCCCGGCCCGGCCAGCCCTTGAGATAGTCGATCAGCGCGAGGTGGCCCAGACACTCCTGACGTGCCTGCGCCGTGGCCTCGGCACGACCGGAGTCGACCACCGTGGTCAGGGCCGCTCGTGCCTCGCGGACACGGCCGGCCCACAGGCGCGCCGACCCCAGATGGGTGAGCAGGAGGGCGGTGAGCTCGGGGTGCTCGTGCAGAAGCCCGGCGGGAACGGCCTGCCGCAACTGCTCAGCGGCCTGCGCCGCCGTCTCCGCGCGTTGCGGCGCGCCGGTCAGGCGTGCTGCCAGAGCTTCCAGGAAGGCGCAGCTCAGCCGGGCGGCGGCCACGTCGGCTGCCTCGTCCTCGGGCGGTCCGTGCTGCGGTGCCAGCGCCCGCGCCGCCCGTCGCAGGCGGGAAAGACCGCGTTCGACGTCGCAACGGGACAGTGCGCGGGCCGCACGGACGAGGTCCGTGGCGGGGCCGTCGGGCTCGGGACCCATGCGGGAGAACAGCTCGGACAGATCGTCGGCGCGCAGACCGGTGAAGAACTCCCCGATGGCGAGATCGCCGATGAGGGCACCGGCGGCGCTCGCCCAGTCGTGCCCTGCGGCGGCGTGGCCGAGCGTCTCGCCGAGCGAGCCCGAGCGACGCAGCCACCGTGCCGCGCGGCGGTGGAGGTCGGCTTCCAGACCCGTCCGGTACGCCCGCAGGCGGGCGCGGAGGATCTCCCCGAAGAGCGGATGGAGCCGGAACCAGGCGTGCCCGAGGTACTCGACGAACGCGTTCTCGCGGTGCAGGTCGCTCAGCACGAGTCCGGCGTCGGTGCGCCCGGTCAGGGCGTTGGCGAGATCCGGACAGCAGCGTTCGAGGATGCTGATCCGCAGGAGCAGATCCTGCGTCTCGGCTCGCTGCCGCCTGAGCACCTCGGCCAGCAGGAAGTCGGCGATCGTGCTGCGGTCGGCCTCGAACTCCTTCAGATACGTGCCCGGATCGGGCTCCGCCTGCGCGGCCAGCGCGCACAGCCGCAGTCCGGCCGCCCAGCCCCGGGTGCGCTCCACCAGCGCGTCCACGTCGCCGGCCGGCAGGCGCAGCCCGTGCAGCGCCAGCAGGTCCGCCGCTTCGTCGCGGGTGAGGGCCAGCTCGGCGTTCCGGAGCTCCGTGATCGTGCCGGCCGCCCGGTAGCGGTGCAGCGGCAGCAGCGGTTCGGTGCGGGTGACCAGGACCAGGTGTACGCCGGCTCCCGCCTGCTGGAGGACGAATTCCAGCTGGTCCGCGATCTCGGGGTCGGTCACCCGGTCGTACTCGTCGATGACCACGATCACCGGCACCGTGCTGCCGCTCAGTCCGGCGGCGAGCCGGGGCAGAAGCGCGCCGGGCACGCGTCCGGGTTCGGTGGGGAGGGCGACGTCGGCCGTCAGCGGCACGCCCGCGCGGCGCAGGGCCTGCAGGAGATACGCCCAGAACGTTCCGCACCCGTTGCCCGCGACCCGCGCGGTGAGCCAGGCGACCGGGCCGTCCCGCACCGAGACCCAGTCGGCCGCCAGCAGCGTCTTGCCCGCTCCCGCGGCTCCACTGACCACGGTCAACGGGGAGAGAAGGGCGTCGTCGAGGTGTCTGAGCAGCCGCTCGCGACGCAGGTACGTCGCGGGACGCGTCGGTACGGCGAACTGCGTCGCAAGGAACGGATCCCCTCGGGGATCGGCAGGCGATGCGGCCGGCGCAGGTCCGTTCCCGGACCGTACGGCCATGGCGTTCACCACCACTCATGATCGTCAGGTCGTGGGCCACGTCCCCCGTCACCAGCTTGCCCGCGCACCGGGGCGCCCGACAGGGCCACTGGTCCCTGGGACGGGAAGAACACCCCCGAAGGCGCGGCGGCGCGGTGCTTGCCGCGTCCCGTCCGCCGCACTAGCCTCCGCGCGTGATCAACGGTGCACACGTGGTGCTCTACAGCCGGGACGCGGACGCCGACCGGGCCTTCCTGCGCGACACCCTGGGCTGGGCGTACGTGGACGCGGGCCACGGCTGGCTGATCTTCCGGGCGCCGCCCGCCGAGGTGGCCTGCCACCCCACGGACGGCGCGCCCGCGCACGAGCTGATGCTGATGTGCGACGACCTCGACGCGACACGGAGCCAACTCGCCGAACGGGGAGTGGAGTTCACTCGCCCGGTGGAGGAGGCCCGCTGGGGCCGGGTGACCGCCCTCCGCCTGCCGGGCGGCGGCGAACTCGGCCTGTACGAGCCGCGCCACCCGCGCCCCTGATCAGGCGGTCAGACCGGTGGTACGGGGGCGCTCTCAGACCGTGACCCGCTCCGACCGTGCGGCCTGCCGTTCCGGCCGTTCCCCGAGGAGTTCCGTGGGGACCGTGTGCGTCTCGCGGGCGGTCAGTGCGGCCAGGGCCGGCGGGAGGCACAGCGCGGCCGTGAACAGGGCCACCGTCTGCCAGTCGTCGCCGCCCGGACCGGCGATCTCGGCGGCGAAGGTGACCGCGAACCCGGCCACGGCGAAGCCGATCTGCGTGCCGATGGCCACGCCCGACAGCCGGACCCGGGTCGCGAACATCTCGCCGTAGAAGGCGGGCCACACCCCGTTCGCGGCGCTGTAGACGAGACCGAACGCGACGATCCCGAGGACCAGGGTCAGCGGGCGGGAGCCGGTGGAGACCGCCCAGAGGTAGCCGGCCATCGCGACCGCGCTGCCCACCGCCCCGGCCAGGAACACCGGCCGCCGTCCGATCCGGTCCGAGAGCGTGGCCCACAGCGGGATCGCCGCCAGGGCGGCGAGGTTGGCCAGCGCGCCCACCCACAGCATGAACGTACGGGACATGCCGACCGCGTCGCTGGTGGCGTACGCCAGTGCCCACACCGTGAAGACCGTGCTGACCGAGGCGATGAGCGCACCCGCGATCACCCGCAGCACATCCGCCCAGTGGTCCCGCACCAGGACCACCAGCGGCAGCCGGACCACGCCCTCGGTCGCCGCCTGCCGGGCGAAGGCCGGGGTCTCGCGCAGCCGGCGCCGGATGACGTGACCGGCCACGGCGACCGCGACACTCAGCCAGAAGGGCACCCGCCACCCCCAGGACAGCAGCTGGTTCTCGGGGAGCCCGGCGACCGGGATGAAGGCGAGGGTGGCGATGAGCTGGCCGCCCTGGGTGCCGCTGAGCGTGAAGCTGGTGAAGAACCCGCGCCGGTCCGGCGGTGCGTGCTCCAGGGTCATGGAACTCGCGCTCGCCTGCTCACCGGCCGCCGATATGCCCTGCAGGACGCGGCAGAGCACGAGCAGCGCCGGGGCGAGCGCGCCGGCCTGGGCGCGGGTGGGCAGACAGCCGATCAGGAACGTCGACAGACCCATCAGGACCAGCGTGAACACCATGATCTTCTTGCGGCCGAGCCGGTCGCCGACGTGCCCGAGGACCAGCGCGCCGAGCGGCCGGGCGGCATAGGCGACACCGAAAGTGGCCAGCGACAGCAGGGTCGCGGTGGCCGGGCCGGAGGAGTCGAAGAACACCTTCGGGAAGATCAGTGCGGCGGCGCTGCCGTAGACGAAGAAGTCGTAGTACTCCAGGGCGCTGCCGATCCAGGCGGCCGTCGCCGCCTTCCGGGGCTGGCCGGGAGGGGCGTCGGGGGCGGACGCGGGTGCGGGGACGGACACGGCGGTGCTCCTTCGGGAAACTGCCACCCCACGGAAGGGCGGAGCGAGCGACGAGGGGGAGGGAGCCGGCGAGGGGGAGGGAGCGGGCGAGGGCCGGATCGCGGCACTAATTAACCCACTGGATAGTTAGTCATGGTGGCTGGGATGCTGCGCCCGCGTTGCGCCGGTGTCAAGAGTCGGTGTCAAGAGTCGGTGCGAGAGCCTGTCCGGCCGGCGATCAGCCGGCCGCCCGCTCCGCCGTCAGATAGGCGATCACCATGTCACCGAGCATGCTCCGGTAGTGCTCCCGCTGGGCGGGGTCCACCAGGTCGCGTCCGAACAGGGCGCCGAAGGTGTGCCGGTTGGCCACCCGGAAGAAGCAGAACGCGCTGATCATCGCGTGCAGGTCGACCGCGTCCACGTCGGCCGTGAACAGCCCCGACTCCTGCCCCGAGGCAAGGATCCGGCGGATCACCTCCAGAGCCGGGGAGCCGATCGTCCCGAGCTTCTCGGAGGCCGCGATGTGCTCGGCGCCGTGGATGTTCTCGATGCTGACCAGGCGGATGAAGTCCGGGTGCCGCTCGTGGTGGTCGAAGGTCAGCTCGGCCAGGCGCCGGATCGCGGCGACCGGGTCCAGGTGCTCGACGTCCAGTTGCTGCTCGGCCTCGCGGATCACCCCGTACGCCCGCTCCAGGACGGCCGTGAACAGCTGCTCCTTGCCCCCGAAGTAGTAGTAGATCATCCGCTTGGTGGTGCGGGTGCGGGCCGCTATCTCGTCCACGCGCGCACCGTCGTAGCCGGCCCGTGCGAACTCCTGCGTGGCCACGTCGAGGATCTCGGCCTTGGTGCGGGCCGCGTCGCGCACCCGTCCCCCGGGTCGTACCGGTTCTTCGACGCTGGTCATTGCTGTCCTTCGGGCCGGGTGACGCCTGGGCGACGCGCTCGTGCGCGTGCCGGTGATTGTAGAAGCACGGTCCCTCGGGGTGCCGGGGACTTCCCCGGCACCGGCGCGGCTGATATAGCTAACGTACTGGTTCGTACATTAGTGCCGCCCCGGGAGGGCCACGTGGCCAAGGACTCGTATCTCGTCGGGCTGATCGGGGCGGGGATCGGCCCCTCGCTCAGCCCCGCCCTGCACCAGCGCGAGGCGGACCGGCAGGGCCTGCGCTGCCTGTACCGGCTCCTCGACCTCGATGTCCTGCGGCGGGCGCCCGAGGAGGTCGGCGACCTGGTCCGTGCCACCCGCGACCTCGGCTACGACGGGCTCAACATCACCCACCCCTGCAAGCAGCTGGTCACCGCCCACCTCGACGCACTCGACGCACGCGCGGAGGCGCTCGGCGCGGTCAACACCGTCGTCTTCGAGGACGGCCGTGCCGTCGGCCACAACACCGACGTCACCGGCTTCGCCGCGTCCTTCGCGCGCGGACTGCCGGACGCCCCGCTGGAGCGGGTCGTCCAGCTCGGTGCGGGCGGTGCCGGGGCGGCCGCCGCCCACGCCCTGCTCACCCTGGGCGCCGGGCGGGTCACCGTCGTCGATGCGGTGGCCGCGCGGGCGCGTGCCCTCGGCGACTGCCTGCTGCGGCGCTTCGGCCCCGGCCGGGCGGAGGCCGCGACGCCCGACCGGTTGCCCGCGCTGCTCGGCGAGGCCGACGGGAGAGGGGGGCTGGTGCATGCCACGCCCACCGGAATGGCCGCGCATCCCGGGTTGCCGCTGCTGGCCGAGTTGCTGCACCCCGGATTGTGGGTGGCCGAGGTCGTCTACCGGCCGCTGCGGACGGAGCTGCTGCGGGTCGCCCGCGCGCGTGGCTGTGCCGTTCTCGCCGGGGGCGGGATGGCTGTGTTCCAGGCCGCGGACGCGTTCCGGTTGTTCACGGGGAGGGAGCCGGACAGCGGGCGGATGCTGGCCGACTTCGAGGAGCTGGTGGGCGTCGAGCACACGCGAAGTCCGGTCGGATGACGGCCGCGGCCCGGCTGCGGCTGTGCGCGCCACCCGGCGGCGGCCGCATACCGCGCACAGTCCCGCGCCCCCAGGGGGCGCGCCGCAGCACACCCCCTCAAGGAGCCCAGCCGTGCACGCCTCCATCGCCACCGTCTCCCTCAGTGGTTCCCTCACCGAGAAGCTCGCCGCCGCCGCGCGGGCCGGGTTCGCAGGGGTGGAGATCTTCGAGAACGACCTCCTCGCCAGCCCCCTCACTCCGGAGGAGGTCCGCGTCCGCTGTGCCGACCTCGGTCTGAGCATCGACCTGTACCAGCCGTTGCGCGACATCGAGGCCGTCCCGGACGAGGTCTTCGCCCGCAATCTGCGCCGCGCCCGGCACAAGTTCGAGCTGATGAACCGGCTCGGTGCCGACACCGTCCTCGTGTGCTCCAGCGTGTCGCCGGACGCGCTGGACGACGACTCGCGCGCGGCCGGTCAGCTCTCCCGGCTGGCCGGGCTGGCCGAGATGTTCGGTATCCGCGTGGCGTACGAGGCGCTCGCCTGGGGACGGCACGTGAACACCTACGACCATTCCTGGCGCATCGTCGAGGCCGCCGGTCACCCGGCGCTCGGCGTCTGCCTGGACAGCTTCCACATCCTCTCCCGTGGCTCGGATCCCCGGGGCATCGAGGACATCCCCGGCGAGAAGATCTTCTTCCTTCAGCTCGCGGACGCCCCGCTGCTCGCCATGGACGTCCTGCAGTGGAGCCGCCACTACCGCTGCTTCCCCGGCCAGGGCGGCTTCGACGTCGCCGGGCTGCTGCGGCACGTCCTCGCCGCCGGCTATCGGGGCCCGCTGTCCCTGGAGGTCTTCAACGATGTCTTCCGGCAGGCCGACGCGGGACCCACGGCCGTCGACGCCCACCGCTCGCTGCTGCTCCTGCGGGAGGCCGCCGGCGCCGGCCGGCTGCCGTCACCCGTCGTGCCCACGGGCGTCGCCTTCGCCGAACTCCTCACCCCGGACGCCGAACCCGTCACCGCGCTGCTGACCGCCCTCGGCTTCACCCGGGCCGCCCGGCACCGCAGCAAGCCCGTCGACCTGTGGCGGCGCGGCGAGGCCCGCATCCTGCTCAACACCGACGCCACCGCCCGCCGCGACGGCACCCGGCTCGCCGCTATCGGCCTGGCGTCCCCGGACCCCGCCGGGGCCGCCCGCCGCGCGGAAGCTCTCCTCGCCCCCGTCCTGCCCCGCCGCCGCGCCCCCGAGGATGCCCCGCTCGACGCCGTCGCCGCCCCCGACGGCACGGAACTGTTCTTCTGCGCCACCGACGACCCCGAACTCCCCGACTGGCGGGCCGACTTCGCCGACCTGCCGGACACGGCGGCGACCCCGGCGCCCTCCATCACCCGCATCGACCACCTCGCCCTCACCCAGCCCTGGCACCACTTCGACGAGGCCACGCTCTTCCACCGCAGCGTCCTCGGCCTGACCGCCCAGGAGAGCGTCGACCTCGCCGACCCCTACGGACTGCTGCGCAGCCGCGCCGTCGCCAACGCGGACGGCAGCGTCCGCATCGCTCTCACCGTCGGCGCGGCGCCCACCGACGACAGCGTGCACGCGGCGCACATCGCGCTGGCCACCGACGACGTGGTGGCCGCGGCCCGCGCCTTCCGCGCCGCGGGCGGCCGGCTGCTGCCGGTGCCGGCCAACTACCACGACGACCTCGCCGCCCGGTACGACGTCGCCCACGGCGAGCTGGAGGCCTACCGGGACCTCGGCATCCTCTACGACCGCGACGCGGGCGGCGCCTTCCGCCACTGCTACACCGAGACCGTCGGCCGGGTCTTCTTCGAACTCGTCGAGCGTGACCCCGGCTACGAGGGGTACGGCGCCGTGAACGCCCCGGTGCGCCTCGCGGCCCAGCACGCCGGACGGCGCCGAGCGAGGCCGCCGTACGGCCGCGGGGGGGGGGGGGGGGGGGGGGGGGGGGGGGGGGGGGGGGGGGGGGG
>NZ_JBVJVZ010000002.1:1036943-1091049 GCF_055603245.1 Streptomyces sp. NPDC037290
CACTTTGCGATAACCCTCCGTTTACCCCTACTGCCCAACAACTCGGGCTAGCACGGATAGGCTCCCCCGCACGCCCGCGCCCTTCCCCACCAGGGGTGAACCGGGCCGCGGGCCGAGCGCGTCGAGAGGAGGGGCCGTTACGGCCGTCCGTTCCACTCGGCGATCACGGGCCGGCCGTGCTCGGTGGAGAGCCGGCTGACCGTCCCCGTGGCCAGCTGGAACAGCCGGCCCTCGGCGGGCGCGAGACCCAGCCGGCGGGCGGTGAGCACGCGCAGGAAGTGGGCGTGGGCGACGAGGACCACGTCCCCCTCCGCCAGGGCCGGGGACACGCGGGCCAGCACCCGGTCCGCGCGGGAGCCGATCTGCTCCGGTGACTCGCCGGGATGCCCGGCGGGGCCGGGCGGCACGCCGTCGGTCCACAGGTCCCAGCCGGGGCGCGCCCGGTGGATGTCGGCCGTGGTGACACCCTCGTAGCCGCCGTAGTCCCACTCGTGCAGGCCCGGGTCGGGCACGACCGCGGTCAGGCCCGCCAGTTCGGCGGTGCGTATCGCGCGGCCCAGCGGGCTGGACAGGGCGAGGGCGTAGGTCCGGCCGGTGAGGAGCGGGGCGAGGGACTTGGCCTGTTCCTCGCCGTGCTGGGTCAGGGGCAGGTCGGTCCAGCTGGTGTGCTGTCCCGACCGGCTCCACTCCGTCTCACCGTGGCGGACCAGCAGGAGGTCCCCCACGGCGGTTCAGTCCTTCTTCTCGACCGCGTGGCCGCCGAACTGGTTGCGCAGCGCCGCGATCATCTTCATCTGCGGGGAGTCGTCCTGGCGGGAGGCGAACCGGGCGAAGAGGGAAGCGGTGATCGCGGGCAGCGGGACCGCGTTGTCGATGGCCGCCTCCACGGTCCAGCGGCCTTCGCCGGAGTCCTCGGCGTAGCCGCGCAGCTTCTCCAGGTGCTCGTCCTCGTCCAGGGCGTTGACCGCGAGGTCGAGCAGCCAGGAGCGGATGACGGTGCCCTCCTGCCAGGAGCGGAACACCTCGCGGACGTTCTCCACCGAGTGCACCTTCTCCAGCAGTTCCCAGCCCTCGGCGTAGGCCTGCATCATCGCGTACTCGATGCCGTTGTGGACCATCTTCGAGAAGTGCCCGGCGCCGACCCGGCCCGCGTGGACATAGCCGTACGGGCCCTCCGGCTTGAGCGCCTCGAAGATCGGCTTCAGCGGCTCCACGTGCTGCTCGTCGCCGCCGACCATGAGCGCGTAGCCGTTCTCCAGGCCCCACACACCGCCGGAGACACCGGCGTCGACGAAGCCGATGCCCTTGATGCCGAGGGCGGCGGCGTGCTTCTCGTCGTCCGTCCAGCGGGAGTTGCCGCCGTCGATCACCGTGTCGCCGGGGGACAGCAGGTCGCCGAGTTCGTCGACGACGGTCTGGGTGGCGGTGCCGGCCGGGACCATCACCCACACATGGCGGGGCGCGTCCAGCTTCTCGACCAGTTCGGCGAGGGACTTGACGTCGGAGACCTCGGGGTTGCGGTCGTAGCCGATGACGGTGTGGCCGGCGCGGCGGATCCGCTCGCGCATGTTGCCGCCCATCTTGCCGAGACCGATGAGACCGAGCTGCATGTCAGTTCACTTCCTGAGCGTTCTTGAGGGTGCGGTAGGCGGCGACGAGGGCCGTGGTGGACGGGTCGAGACCGGGGACCTGCGCGCCCTCGGTGAGCGCGGGCTCGACGCGCTTGGCGAGGACCTTGCCGAGTTCCACGCCCCACTGGTCGAAGGAGTCGATGTTCCAGACGGCGCCCTGCACGAACACCTTGTGTTCGTAGAGGGCGATCAGCTGGCCGAGGACCGACGGGGTCAGCTCGGTCGCCAGGACCGTGGTGGTGGGGTGGTTGCCGTGGAAGGTGCGGTGGGCGACCTGCTCCTCGGGCACATCCTCGGCGCGGACCTCCTCGGCGCTCTTGCCGAAGGCCAGCGCCTGGGTCTGGGCGAAGAAGTTGGCCATCAACAGATCGTGCTGGGCCTTGAGTTCACCGCTCAGCTCGTCGACGGGACGGGCGAAGCCGATGAAGTCCGCCGGGATCAGCTTGGTGCCCTGATGGATCAACTGGTAGTAGGCGTGCTGGCCGTTGGTGCCGGGCGTGCCCCACACCACCGGCCCGGTCTGCCACTGCACCGGCTCGCCGTCGCGCTGCACCGACTTGCCGTTGGACTCCATGTCGAGCTGCTGCAGGTAGGCGGTGAACTTCGACAGGTAGTGGCTGTAGGGCAGGACGGCGTGCGACTGGGCGTCGTGGAAGTTGCCGTACCAGATACCCAACAGGCCGAGCAGCAGCGGGGCGTTGGCCTCGGCGGGCGCGGTGCGGAAGTGGTCGTCCATCAGCCGGAAGCCGTCGAGCATCTCCCGGAACCGGTCCGGGCCGATCGCGAGCATCAGGGACAGGCCGATCGCGGAGTCGTACGAGTACCGGCCACCGACCCAGTCCCAGAACTCGAACATGTTGTCCGGGTCGATACCGAAGGCGGTGACCTTCTCGGCGTTCGTGGACAGGGCCACGAAATGCCTGGCGACCGCCTTCTCATCACCGCCCAGCCCGTCCAGCAGCCACTTCCGCGCGGAGGTGGCGTTGGTGATCGTCTCGATCGTGGTGAACGTCTTGGACGCGACGATGAACAGCGTCTCGGCCGGGTCCAGGTCCCGGGTCGCCTCGTGCAGGTCGGCGCCGTCCACGTTCGACACGAACCGGAACGTCAACTGGCGTGCGGTGTACGGGCGCAGCACCTCGTAGGCCATCGCGGGGCCCAGGTCCGAGCCGCCGATGCCGATGTTGACGACGTTCCTGATGCGCCTGCCGGTGTGGCCGGTCCACTCGCCGGAGCGGACCCGGTCGGCGAAGCCGGCCATCTTGTCCAGCACCGCGTGCACCTGCGGCACCACGTTCTCGCCGTCGACCTCGATCACCGCGTCCCGCGCGGCGCGCAGCGCGGTGTGCAGCACGGCCCGGTGCTCGGTGACGTTGATCCTCTCGCCGCGGAACATGGCGTCCCGGAGCCCGAACACGTCCGTGGCGGCGGCCAGCTCGCGCAGCAGCCGCAGCGTCTCGTCGGTGACCAGGTGTTTGCTGTAGTCGACGTACAGGTCGCCGACCCGTACGACGTACCGCTCGGCGCGGCCGGGGTCCGCCGCGAACAGCTCGCGCAGGTGCGGCTGCCCCTGGGCGCGGTGGTCGGCGAGAGCCGCCCACTCGGGCCGGTTGCTGAGCTTCGGGAACTCGGGCTGTGCCATCTCAGGCGTTCTCCTTGGCGGCCTCGCCCTTGAGGGCGATGGCGTACATCTCGTCGGCGTCGAGGCGGCGCAGCTCCTCGGCGATGAGTTCGGAGGTGGGGCGGACCTTCAGCGCCAGGGTGCGCGGCGGCTGGCCCGGCAGGGTCAGGGTCGCGAGGGGACCCTCGGGGCGGTCGATGACGACCTCGCCGTTCGCGGTGCCGAGGCGTACGGCCGTGACGACCGGTCCGGCGGTGACCACGCGGTCCACGGTGACGTTCAGCCGGGCCTCCAGCCAGCGGGCCAGCAGTTCGGCGCTGGGATTGTCCGCCTCGGCCTCGACGGCCGCCGAGGTCACCTTCGCCCGGGCCTGGTCCAGCGCCGCGGCCAGCATGGACCGCCACAGCGTCAGCCGGGTCCAGGCGAGGTCGGTGTCGCCGGGGGCGTAGTTGCGGGCGCGGGTCTGCAGGACCTCCATCGGGCGCTCGACCGCGTACAGGTCGGTGATCCGTCGCTGGGCCAGTGCGCCGAGCGGGTCCTTCGACGGGGTGTCGGGCGCCTCCACCGGCCACCACACGACGACGGGCGCGTCCGGCAGCAGCAGCGGCAGGACGACCGAGTCGGCGTGGTCGGACACCTCACCGTAGGTGCGCAGGACGACGGTCTCGCCGGTGCCCGCCTCGGAGCCGACCCGGACCTCCGCGTCCAGCCGGGAGTGGGTGCGGTCGCGCAGGGTGCGGGCGTGCCGCTTGATCACGACCAGGGTGCGCGAGGGGTGCTCGTGCGAGGCCTCCTCGGCGGCCTTGATCGAGTCGTAGGCGTTCTCCTCGTCCGTGACGATGACCATCGTCAGGACCATGCCCACGGCCGGGGTGCCGATGGCGCGGCGACCCTGCACCAGCGCCTTGTTGATCTTGCTTGCCGTGGTGTCGGTCAGGTCGATCTTCATGGCCTGCGCCAGCTCCGTCCGTCTCGTGCGAGCATCTCGTCCGCTTCACTCGGTCCCCAGCTGCCCGACGCGTACTGCGCCGGCCTGCCGTGCGCCGCCCAGTACTCCTCGATCGGGTCGAGGATCTTCCAGGACTCTTCCACTTCCTGGTGACGGGGGAACAAATTCGCGTCGCCGAGCAGCACGTCCAGGATGAGCCGCTCGTACGCCTCGGGGCTCGACTCGGTGAACGACTCGCCGTAGGCGAAGTCCATCGACACGTCCCGGATCTCCATCGAGGTGCCCGGCACCTTCGAGCCGAACCGCACGGTCATGCCCTCGTCCGGCTGGACGCGGATGACGATCGCGTTCTGGCCCAGCTCCTCCGTCGCCGTGGAGTCGAAGGGGGAGTGCGGGGCCCGCTTGAAGACCACCGCGATCTCGGTGACCCGGCGGCCCAGGCGCTTGCCGGTGCGCAGGTAGAAGGGGACGCCCGCCCAGCGGCGGTTGTCGATGCCGAGCTTGATCGCGGCGAAGGTGTCGGTCTTCGACTTGGGGTCGATGCCCTCCTCCTGGAGGTAGCCGACGACCTTCTCGCCGCCCTGCCAGCCTTCCGCGTACTGGCCGCGCACGGTGTGCCGGCCGAGGTCCTCCGGCAGCCGCACCGACTTCAGCACCTTCAGCTTCTCGGTGAGCAGCGCCTCCGCGTCGAACGCGATCGGCTCCTCCATGGCGGTCAGCGCCATCAGCTGGAGGAGGTGGTTCTGGATGACGTCACGGGCGGCACCGATGCCGTCGTAGTAGCCGGCCCGGCCGCCGATGCCGATGTCCTCGGCCATGGTGATCTGGATGTGGTCGACGTAGGACCGGTTCCAGATCGGCTCGTACATCTGGTTGGCGAAGCGCAGCGCCAGGATGTTCTGGACGGTCTCCTTGCCGAGGTAGTGGTCGATGCGGAACACCTGTTCCGGATCGAACACCTCGTGCACGATCGCGTTCAGCTCACGCGCGCTGTCCAGGTCGTGCCCGAACGGCTTCTCGATGACCGCGCGCCGCCAGGCACCCCCGGGCGCGCTCGCCAGGCCGTGCTTCTTCAGCTGCTGCACGACCTTCGGGAAGAACTTCGGCGGCACCGAGAGGTAGAACGCGAAGTTGCCGCCGGTGCCGCGGGAGGCGTCCAGCTCCTCGACGGCGTCCTTGAGCTGCTTGAAGGCGGTGTCGTCGTCGAAGTCGCCGGGGATGAACCGCATGCCCTCGGCGAGCTGCTGCCACACCTCCTCACGGAACGGGGTGCGGGCGTGCTCCTTCACGGCGTCGTGCACGACCTGCGCGAAGTCCTGGTCGGCCCAGTCCCGGCGGGCGAACCCGACGAGGGAGAAGCCCGGCGGCAGCAGACCCCGGTTGGCCAGGTCGTACACCGCCGGCATCAGCTTCTTGCGGGACAGGTCACCGGTCACCCCGAAGATGACCAGCCCGGACGGGCCGGCGATCCGGGGGAGCCGGCGGTCGCGGGCGTCCCGCAGCGGGTTCTCCCAGCCGGCGGGCAGCGCCACCGGGACCTGTACCGCCTCGGGTGCGGGCGCCTTCGGCGCGGGCGCCTCGGCAGCGGGGGCGTTCTCGGTCATCGGGCGTCAACTCCCTTGCTCTTCAGGGACTTCGCTACGGCGTCCAGCAGGTCCTGCCAGGCCACCTCGAACTTGGCGACGCCCTCGTCCTCCAGCTGCTGGACGACCTCGTCGTAGGAGATGCCGAGCCGCTCCACGGCAGCCAGGTCGGCGCGGGCCTGCGCGTAGCCGCCGGTCACGGTGTCGCCGGTGATCTCGCCGTGGTCGGCGACGGCGTTCAAGGTGGCCTCCGGCATGGTGTTGACCGTGCCCGGCGCGACCAGTTCGTCCACGTACAGGGTGTCCTTGTAGGCCGGGTCCTTCACTCCCGTGGAGGCCCACAGCGGGCGCTGCTTGTTCGCCCGGGCACCGGCCAGCGCCAGCCACCGGGCGGAGGCGAAGACCTCCTCGTACGCCTCGTAGGCGAGCCGGGCGTTGGCGAGGGCCGCACGGCCCTTCAGGGCGAGGGCCTCGTCGGTGCCGAGGGCGGTCAGCCGCTTGTCGATCTCGGCGTCCACGCGGGAGACGAAGAAGGACGCCACCGAGTGGACGGCCGACAGGTCGATGCCGCGCTCGCGGGCCTTCTCCAGGCCGGCCAGGTAGGCGGCCATGACCTCGCGGTAGCGCTCCAGGGAGAAGATCAGCGTGACGTTGACGCTGATGCCGAGGCCGATCACCTCGGTGATGGCCGGCAGGCCCGCCCTGGTCGCCGGGATCTTGATCATCACGTTGGGGCGGTCGACGAGCCAGGCGAGCTGCTTGGCCTCGGCGACGGTGGCCGCGGTGTGGTGGGCGAGGCGCGGGTCGACCTCGATGGAGACGCGGCCGTCCCGGCCGGCCGTGCTGTCGTACACGTCGCGCAGGACGTCGGCGGCGTCCCGCACGTCGGCGGTCGTCATCATCCGTACGGCCTCGTCCACGGTGACACCCCGGAGGGCGAGGTCGGTGAGCTGCTCCTCGTAGCCCTCGCCGGTGCCGATGGCGGCCTGGAAGATCGAGGGGTTCGTCGTGACACCGACGGCGCTCCCGCTCGCCACCAGCTCGGCGAGACCGCCCGACGTGATCCGCTTGCGCGACAGGTCGTCGAGCCAGATCGACACGCCCTCGTCGGCGAGGCGCTTGAGGGCTCCGGGGGTCGCGATTGCTTCGGTCACAGTGATCATCTTTCTACGTGCGTCGGTATCGTGCGTCGGGGTCAGGCGCGGGCGGCGGCGAGCGACTCGCGGGCCGCGGCGGCGACGTTCTCGGGGGTGAAGCCGAACTCGGCGAACAGGGTTCCGGCATCCGCGGAGGCGCCGAAGTGCTCGAGGGAGACGATGCGGCCCGCATCCCCCACGAACCGGTACCAGGTCAGACCGATCCCCGCCTCGACGGCGACCCGGGCCCGCACGGCCGGCGGCAGCACCCGCTCGCGGTACTCGCGCGGCTGCTCCTCGAACCACTCCACGGACGGCATCGACACCACCCGCGTGCCGATCCCCTCGGCCTGGAGCTGCTCCCGCGCGGCCACGGCCAGCTGCACCTCGGAGCCCGTCGCGATGATGATCACCTCCGGGACCTGGGTCGAGGACTCGCGCAGCACATAGCCGCCCTTGGCCGCGTCCTCGTTCGGCGCGTACACCGGCACGCCCTGGCGGGTGAGCGCGAGCCCGTGCGGGGCGGGGTTCACGGCGTGCCTCTTCAGGATCTCGGCCCAGGCCACCGCGGTCTCGTTGGCGTCGGCCGGGCGGACGACGTTCAGCCCGGGGATCGCGCGCAGCGAGGCCAGGTGCTCGACCGGCTGGTGGGTCGGGCCGTCCTCGCCGAGACCGATGGAGTCGTGCGTCCACACGTACGTCACGGGCAGCTGCATCAGCGCCGACATCCGGACGGCGTTGCGCATGTAGTCGGAGAAGACGAGGAAGGTGCCGCCGTAGATCCGGGTGTTGCCGTGCAGGGCGATGCCGTTCATCGCCGCGGCCATGGAGAACTCGCGGATACCGAAGTGCACGGTACGGCCGTACGGGTCGGCCTCGGGCAGCGGGTTGCCCTCCGGCAGGAAGGAGCTGGTCTTGTCGATGGTGGTGTTGTTGGAGCCGGCGAGGTCGGCGGAGCCGCCCCACAGCTCGGGGATCACGGGGCCGAGCGCCTGCAGCACCTTGCCGGAGGCGGCCCGGGTGGCGACCGACCTGCCCTCCTCGAAGACCGGGATCTTCTGCTCCCAGCCGGGGGGCAGCTCGCCCCTGCTGATCCGGTCGAAGAGCTCGGCGCGCTCCGGCTGCGCCACGCGCCACTCGGCGATCCGCTTGTCCCAGGCGGCATGCGCCTCGGCGCCCCGGTCCAGGGCGCGGCGGGTGTGCTCGATGACCGCGTCCTCCACCTGGAAGGTCTGCTCCGGGTCGAAGCCGAGGACGCGCTTGGTGGCGGCGATCTCGTCCTCGCCGAGCGCGGAGCCGTGGGAGGCCTCGGTGTTCCGCGCGTTCGGGGCGGGCCAGGCGATGATCGTGCGCATCGCGATGATGGAGGGCCGCTCGGTCTCGGCCTGGGCGGCCCTGAGCGCCGCGTACAGGGCCGGGACGTCGATGTCGCCGTCGGCGGTGGGCTCGACGCGCTGGGTGTGCCAGCCGTAGGCCGCGTACCGCCCCAGCACGTCCTCGGAGAACGCGGTCGCGGTGTCACCCTCGATGGAGATGTGGTTGTCGTCGTAGAGGAAGACGAGGTTGCCGAGCTTCTGGTGGCCCGCCAGCGAGGAGGCCTCGGCGGAGACGCCCTCCTCCAGGTCGCCGTCGGAGACGATCGCCCAGACGGTGTGGTCGAAGGGGGACTCGCCCCGCGGGGCCTCGGGGTCGAACAGGCCGCGCTCGTAGCGGGCCGCCATCGCCATGCCCACCGCGTTGGCGACGCCCTGGCCGAGCGGGCCGGTGGTGGTCTCGACGCCGGCCGTGTGCCCGTACTCCGGGTGGCCCGGTGTCCTGGAGCCATGGGTCCGGAACGCCCTCAGGTCGTCCAGCTCCAGCTCGTAGCCCGACAGGAACAGCTGGGTGTACAGGGTCAGCGAGGTGTGGCCCGGCGAGAGGACGAAACGATCCCGGCCGCTCCACTCGGGGTCCGCGGGATCGTGACGCATCACCTTCTGAAAGATCGTGTACGCGGCAGGTGCCAGGCTCATCGCCGTGCCCGGGTGGCCGTTGCCCACCTTCTGTACCGCGTCAGCCGCCAGAAGGCGGGCGGTGTCCACGGCGCGCCGGTCGAGGTCGGTCCACTCGAAGCCATCGGGAGTCAGCGTGGTCATCTTCAAGAAGTCCTCGTTCAGTGCGGAATTGCTGGCCTGACGCGTTCAAACTTAAAAGTCTGACTTTTTTGGGGAAAGGTCGGGGTGTGTCAGCCTGTGGTGAATCTGGGACAGCGATCGCGCGACAGGGACGGCACGAAAAGGACATGACCGACAGAAGATCCCGAGCCGGTGGCGACGGCATCAGAACCTTCCCCTTCCCGGCCGAACTGGCCGTCGGCGGCGTCGGCATGCAGATCGGCCCCATGGGGACGGACCGCACCTGGCACGCCGACGCCCCCCTGCACCGCGTCCACCGCATCGACTTCCACGTCGTCATGCTGTTCACCGACGGCCCCGTACGGCACATGATCGACTTCGCCGAGTACGACGCCGGCGCCGGCGACCTGCTGTGGATCCGCCCCGGACAGGTCCACCGCTTCTCCCGCGACACCGTGTACCGCGGAACCGTCCTGACCATGCAGCCCGGCTTCCTGCCCCGCGCCACCGTCGAGGCCACCGGCCTGTACCGCTACGACCTCCCGCCCCTGCTGCACCCCGGCCCGGCGCAGCTCACCGCACTGCAGGACGCCCTCGCCCAGCTGCGCCGCGAGTACGAGGACACCGCGACGCTCCCGCTCAGCCTGCACACCGCCGTCCTGAGGCACACCCTCACCGCGTTCCTGCTGCGTCTCGCGCACCTCGCGGCCAGCTCCGCCGAGGTCTCCCGGCAAAAGACGGACAGCACCTTCACCCGGTTCCGGGAGGCCGTCGAGCACGGCTTCGCCGCCAACCACAGCGTCAGCGCCTACGCCGACGCCCTCGGTTACTCCCGCCGCACCCTCGTCCGCGCCGTCCGCGCCGCAACCGGCGAGACCCCCAAGGGGTTCATCGACAAGCGCGTCGTCCTGGAGGCCAAACGCCTCCTCGCCCACACCGACATGCCGATCGGCCGCGTCGGGGCGGCCGTGGGCTTCCCCGACGCGGCGAACTTCACCAAGTTCTTCCATCTGCACACCGGTCAGACGCCGGTGGCGTTCCGGGCCGAGCTGCGCTGAGCGGTGAAGGCTCCGGCCCCGGGTGATCAGTGACCGAAGTCGAACCAGTTCACGTTCACGAAGTCGGCCGGCTGGCCGCTGGTGAAGGTCAGGTAGACGTCGTGCGTGCCGGTGACCGCGCTGATGTTGGCCGGCACCGTCCGCCATGACTGCCAGCCGCCGGTGTTGCCGACGGCGAAGCTGCCGACGGGCGCGTTGCTCCGGCTGTCCAGCCGCACCTCCACCAGCCCGCTCACCCCTGACCCGGCCCCGCTCGCCACGCGCGCGGAGAACTGGGTGGCCGGTGTGGAGCCGAAGTTGACGCCCTTGTAGAGCGCCCAGTCACCGTTCGCGATGTATCCGATGTCCTGGCCGCCGCCGCTGTCCGTCGTCGTCTCGGTGCTCACGCCGGACTGGCTGTCGTAGGACTCGGCCTGGACGGCGCTGTAGGCGTCGCGGTTGCCGGACGGCGGGGGAGTGGTGCCGCCGCCGCTGCCCGAGGACTGCAGGACCTGCACGTAGTCGACGGCCATCGGGTGCCCGGGCTCCGTGGCACCGGTCGGACCGCCGCCGAACGCCCCCGGGAAGCCGCCGCCCATCGCCACGTTCAGGATGACGAAGAAACCGTGGTTCGTGGCGTTGGCCCAGGTCGTCGCGTCCACCTGGTTCGCCGTGACGGTCTGGTAGTTCACCCCGTCGACGGAGAAGCGGATCGCCTCCGGGCTCACCGAGCGGTCCCACTCCATCGTGTAGGTGTGGAAGCCCGACTGGCACGTGGTGTTCGGGCAGGCGGTCGAGTTGCCGAGGCCCGTCGTCTCGTTGCACGGGCCGCCGGGGTTGGTGCCGCAGTGCATGGTGGCCCAGGTCTTGTTCAGACCCTGGACGTTCTCCATGATGTCCAGCTCACCGACGCCCGGCCAGTTCTGGTAATTGCCGCGGTATGGGGCGCCCAGCATCCAGAAGGCGGGCCAGTAGCCGGCGGCCGCGTCCCCGGTCACGTTCGGCATCTGGATGCGGGCCTCCACGCGCAGCTTGCCGCCGGCCGGGGGCTGGAAGTCGGTGCGGGTGGTCTCGATCCGCCCGGAGGTCCAGTTGCCGGAGGCGTCGCGGCGCGGCGTGATGAGCAGGTCGCCGTTGCCGTCCAGGGCCACGTTGTTCGTGCTCGAGGTCATCGTCTCGACCTCGCCGGTGCCCCAGTTCGCGGCACCGCCCGGGTAGGAAGTGCCGGTGTCGTACTGCCAGTTGGCGGTGTTGACACCGGACCCCGCGGCGCCGTTGAAGTCGTCGAGGAAGACCTGGGACCAGCCGGAGGGAGGGGTGGGGGCGGTGGCGTTCGCGGGTGCGGTGGCGGCCGTGGCGGCGGCCGCGGCCAGGCCGAGCGTGGCGGCGACGGCGACGAGCGCGCGCCGCAGAGGGTGCCTTGGCGGGCGGGGTCTGGGTATGCCGGAGGAGTCGCGCATGGGGAGGCCTCTCGGGTACGGGTGCGGTGTGCGGGTGTCCCCGCAGGGCGCTCCCGAGGTGATCTGAGAGCGCTCTCAAGGGTGTCGCCAATGTGCTCCCCACCTCAGCGGCCGTCAAGACTTGAAACAAGGAAAGTCCCGTCCCGGCCGGGGAGTTCACCGAGTGAAGCCTCCCGGTGACCGTCCGGCCGAACCGCCGCCTCCACGCTCTCCACCAGGCACTTTCAATGAGATCGTTATCTGAACTCCACGGGCGGATCACGCCTTGCGTCTGCGAAGGCCATAAGCTGTGCGGAGATTCGCGGGGGCGCCGAAGAGGTGCGCGAGTGGCTGAAGTTGTGCCTCGCTGCATCCTGGTGTGCAGGTCACTTGAGGTGTGGGCTCTGTCACGTGAGCCGGACAAGTCGTCGTGCTCCCTCGCAGATTGACCTGTGAGAGGGAACCCCATGTCTTACCCCCCGCCGCCGGGAAGCGGCCATCCGTACGGGCAGCCGCCCTCGCAGAGCGGTTGGCAGCCGCAACCCCAGTGGCAGGGTCCGGCCCCCGTGCCGCCGCCCATGCCGGCGGCGCCCCCGGGGCCGCCGCCGGCCTACGCCCCGGCCCACCCGGGACCCCCTCCGTACGGTGCCTACCCCCCGGCCCACCCGGGACCCCCTCCGTACGGTGCCTACCCCCCGCCGGCACATCCCGTGCCCGGGCCGCCGGCACCCCCCTCGGGCCAGGGACACGCCGCCCGGAAGGTCATGGGTGCTCTGCTCGGCGCCCTCGGTCTGCTCGGCCTGCTCGGCGGCGGAGCGCTGGCGGCACACGCGTACGGCAACAGCCGGCAGTCCGTGCCCAACTCCGAGGCCTACGGACCGGTGCTCTGGCGCGACGAGCCCGTCGGCCGCCTCTTCCCGGCGACCATCGGCGAACCGCCCGACCACACCTACCAGGCCTCGGACGAGAAGGTCGCGCAGTGGAGCCGGATGGGAGTCTCCGAGGACACCTCGTGCTCCACGGGCCTGAGCGGAGAGACCAGGAAGACCGCCCAGCGGCTCGGCTGCAAGGCCGTACTGCGCGCCACGTACACCGACGTCAGCGGGGAGATGGTCGCCACGGTCGCGATCATCGTGCTGCCCCGGGGCGGAACCGCCGCACAGCAGATGGGCGAGTACCTCGACAACCAGCAGTCGGCGGACGTTCCCGACGCCGCGGTGGTCCCGCTGCGGGTCCCGGGCACGCTCGCGGCGAAGTGGCAGGAACGCAGGCGCAACGGCATGGGCGGCACCGGCCTGGGAGACGACTTCCCCTACGCCGTCGCCGTCACCACGGGCGCCGTCGACGGGCGCGCCTCCTCCACCCTCTCCAGCGGCTTCGAGGGGAACGACGCGGACAGGCAGCCCTGGATGGACGAGGCCAAGGCCCTCAGCGAGACGTTCCACACCCACATCCTGAACCTGGCAAGGTGAGACCCGCAGTGAAGCTCAAGACGATACGCGCCACCTGCACCGCGGTCGCCCTCGCCGGTCTGCTGTGCACGCTGGCCGCCGCCCCCGCGCAGGCGGCGACGCCGGTCGGCTGGGAAGGCGACGCCCTCGGGCTGACCGCGGCGCAGCGGCAGAGCCGGGGCGAGGGCGTGACGGTCGCGGTCCTCGACAGCGGTGTGGTGGCCGGTCACCCGGCCCTCAAGGGCAGGGTGACCACCGGACCCGACTACCGCAGGGACGGACTGCGGCCCGGGGACCGGGACTGGGGACAGCACGGCACCGCCATGGCCTCGGACGTCCTCAAGGTGGCCCCCGGGGCCAGGATCCTCGCCGTGCGGGTCACCTCCGACAAGGACGACGAGAAAACCGACGAGAAGGACTTGGCGGAACTCCGCAAGCGGGGCGGGAGCCCGGCCGCCCAGGGCATCCGTTACGCCGTCGACCACGGTGCGGACGTGATCTCCATGTCGTTCGGCAGCGCGGACGGCTTCAGCACCTACGACGACGAAGAGACCGAGGCCGTGGCCTACGCCGTCCGCAAGGGCGTGACGCTGCTCGCGTCGGCCGGCAACTCGGGTGACAAGCTCAACGACAACTCCTACCCGGCCGGTTACCCCGGCGTGATCGCGGTGGCCGCGACCAAACCGGGCGGCCGGCGCGCCGGCTTCTCCACGGTGCACACGTACAACGACGTCGCGGCGCCCGGTGTCGGCATCGCCGGCGCGCGGAACACCGGCGGCTACCTGAAGATGAACGGCACCTCGCCGGCCTGTGCGCTGGCCGCTGGCGTCGTCGCGCTCATGTACGGGAAGAACCCGAAACTGACACCGGCCCAGGTGAACGACGTCCTGATCGCCACCGCGCACCGCCCCGCGCAGGGCGGCAGTGCCCTGCTCGGCTACGGGCCGGTCAACGCCGCCGCGGCGGTGAGGGCCGCCGCCTCGCCCCCCAAGGACGGGACGGCCCCGGTGACGTACCGGGGCAAGGAGCACCTGGCGGCTCCGGACGGCACCCCGAGGACGAAGCACGCGCCGCTGGAGCAGGGGCTGTGGATGACGGGCCTGGTCGCCGCAGGCGTCGGACTGGCGCTCCTGGTCGCGGGCGTACTCCTCGCACGGTCGGGCCGCCGCAGGGCACCGGCCGGAGCGACGGACATGACACAGCCCCACGGGCCCTTCCCGGGCTGAGCCTTCCCTCTCGCCGCCGGGCCGTCGGCGTCGCGCCACCGGAGATCAGACTCCGGCTGCACGATCTGGACCGCCCCAGGGTCGCCCCAGGCAGCCTCGGGTCGCTCCGGGTCACCCGGTCACCCCGGCTCACCCGGTCACCCCGGGTCACCCCGGGGCGTTCCGGATCGCGCGCCGGAGAGACTCCCCGGCCGATGCCCGGCGGCGCCGCCGGCCCGAAGCCGCCCTCACCACCCTGTCGTGACCCCGTACGGCCGCCCCGGACCGAGGACGGCACATGAACGGATCCCCGGCGAGCGTCGTCGAGGCCGCCTTCCGGACGTCTACGGCAGCTGCGGCACGCGCAGGTGCCGGTTCCGGCGGCGGACGCCGGGCGGGAGGCCGTGCCCGGGAAAGATGCCGGGGCCGTACCCGGCGGCGTCGACGGTCATCCGGCCGCCGTCCTGCCCGGCCGGCACGACCTCGCGGACCAGCGCGTCGAGCCCCCGGGCCGGCCGGCGCGGCACCGGGCCGCCCGGCTCCTCGCCGTCGACTTGCGCGGGCCGGACCACGGCGACGTCCGCGGCCGTGGCGACATTCGCGTCCGTGGCGATGTCCGCGGCGGGCCCGCGCAGTCGCATCCGCGCCACGCACACCTCGCTCCCGCGCGGCGCCCCCGGCCGGTCCTCGGCCACGGTCACCCGCAGGCTCAGCCAGGCCTCGCCGCCGTCGCGCGGGACCTGGAACGGCAGCGGCACGGCGGCCGTCTCGCCCGGCCGCAGACCGGGCAAGAGGGCGGGCCCGGTGAGCGTACGGCCGTCGGCGAGGCACAGTTCCCACACGCCGGTCAGCCAGTCCAGGCCCCGGAACCGCTGGTGGTTGCCGAGGACGACGCCCTCGTGCCGGTGGCACCGGATGCGCACCGGCGGCGCGCTCTCCCGGCGCTCGGACCCCGGGTGTCCCGGAGCGCGCTCGGGGCCGACCGCCCGGTCCTCGGCGAACGGGCCGTCATGCGCGGCCCCCTCGACGTCACCGCCGTACGCCCAGCGGTCGCGGCCGGACGAGGCGACACCGTTGACGTGGGTGCCGGTGCGTCCGGCCGGTCTTCCGTCGCTCACGCGCTGCAGAATTCCGCGGCCCCCCAACTCCCGGATGACGCCGGACTGAAGGCCCGGCGTGGACTCGATGGCCGCCCAGTGGTGGGTGCTGGCGCAGGAAGCGCGCGCTGTCGGTCCGGGAGGCGTCCGCAGAAGCGAGCATGGAGTTGCCCGGAGACGACGATTAGTGTTCCTGCCGTGCCGGCAGAGCGACGACATCGACTCATCCCGGGCGTCCCGCGCCCCGGTCGCGGCGCCGCCGTGACCGAACTGTCCGAGCGGCTTGGCGCGAGCCCGGCCACCGTCCTCCGTGACCTGGCCGGACGGGAGGATGACGGCCTGCTCACGCGCGTCCTCGGCGACGCGGTCGCCGAGGCGGGCGACCAGCCGTTCGCCGAGGTGTACGTCACCGGGAGGGACGCCGTCGCGGCCCGCGCGGCGGCGATGGTCGGCGACGGCCGGACGGTCCTGTCGGCCATCGGCACCACGCCGGTGGACCCGGCCACCCGGTCCGCCCTCCAGGAGGCACGTGTCGAGGTGGTCGGAGCGGGAGTTCCGGGAAGGGTGCAGACGTGAAGCTGACGATTCTGGGCGGCGGCGGATTCCGGGTGCCGCTCGTGTACGGAGCCCTGCTGACGGACCGCGCCGAAGGGCGGGTCACCGAGGTCGTCCTGCATGACCTGGACGACCGTCGACTGTATGCAGTGACCCGCGTACTGGACGCACAGGCCGCGGGCCTCCCCGACGCGCCCCGGGTGACCGCCACCACCGACCTCGACCAGGCGCTCGCCGGCGCCGACTTCGTCTTCTCGGCGATCCGCGTCGGCGGGCTGGAGGGCCGCGCGAACGACGAGCGGGTGGCCCTTGCCGAAGGCGTCCTCGGCCAGGAGACCGTCGGCGCGGGTGGTATCGCCTACGGCCTGCGCACCGTCCCCGTCGCCGTCGACATCGCCCGGCGCGTGGCCCGGCTCGCCCCGGACGCCTGGGTCATCAACTTCACCAACCCGGCCGGCCTGGTCACCGAGGCCATGTCCCGGCACCTCGGCGACCGCGTCATCGGCATCTGCGACTCGCCCGTCGGCCTCGGCCGTCGTATCGCCCGCGTCCTCGGCGCCGACCCGAAGGAGGCCTTCATCGACTACGTCGGCCTCAACCACCTCGGCTGGGTGCGCGGCCTGCGCGTCGCCGGACGCGACGAACTCCCGCGCCTGCTCGCCGACCCCGCCCTGCTCGGCTCCTTCGAGGAGGGCAGGCTGTTCGGTGTCGACTGGCTGCAGTCGCTCGGCGCGATCCCCAACGAGTACCTGCACTACTACTACTTCAACCGGGAGGCCGTACGCGCCTACCAGCAGGCCGAACAGACCCGGGGTGCCTTCCTGCGCGACCAGCAGGCCCGGTTCTACGCCGAGGCCCTGCGCACGGACGGGTCCGCGCTCGACGTGTGGAACCGCACCCGCGCCGAACGCGAGGCCACCTACATGGCCGAGAACCGGGAGAGCGCCGGCGCGGGGGAGCGCGAGGCCGACGACCTGGCCGGGGGCTACGAGAAGGTGGCGCTGGCGTTGATGCGGGCGATCGCCCGGGACGAGCGGACCACGCTGATCCTCAACGTGCGCAACCGGAGCACCCTCGCGGCGCTCGACGCCGACGCGGTCATCGAGGTCCCCTGTCTGGTCGATGCCAACGGTGCCCACCCGGTGGCCGTCGCCCCGCTGCCCGGCCACGCCACCGGGCTGGTCTGCTCCGTCAAGGCCGTCGAGCGCGAGGTGCTCGCCGCGGCCGAGTCCTGCTCCCGGCAGACGGCCGTCAAGGCCTTCGCTCTGCACCCCCTGGTCGACTCGGTCACCGTGGCCCGCAGGCTGGTCGAGGGCTACACCGAGGTCCATCCTGGCCTGGCGTACCTGAACTAAGCGTTTCCACCGCTCCCCCCCGCCCGCCTCTGCGGTCAAACTCGCCCTGGCCGGCGCCCAGGTCACCGACCTGCTGGAGGGGCCGTTGGCGGACGCGGAGGCCGACCCGGACGGCTCGGTCCCGCTCGCGCTGCGGCCCTTCCAGATCCTGACCCTGCGTCTGCGGCGGGCCGGGGCGCGCCGGTCGTAGGCCGCGCGATCCCGGCCGTACGAACGCCTGCCCGGCGTCATCGCCTCGCGTGGTGACCACCGGGCCGGCCGGTCGCTCCCCGTGACCGCGACCGACCGACCCGTTCCCCCGTGGATTCCCCCGTCGCTCCCCCGTCGTTTCCCCCGTGGATTCCCCCGTTACTGTCATGAAGAGTCGCGAGGCCGCGCCCTGATACACCCCGGCGGAAAAAAGATGTCCCCCGGTCCTGGAACCGGGGGACACCGAGGGCGGGCTCAGCCGGTGAACCCGGCCGTGATCGAGGTGAACTGCCAGTTGTTCTGGCTGATGCCGGAGCAGTTGCTCACCACGCCGCCGCCCGCGCAGGGCCGGTCACGGTTGACCGACCAGAAGGCGAGCCGCGCGATGTGGTGGGAGTTCGCCCAGTCCCGGATCTGGGTCCAGATCGCCGGGGTGGTCGTCTCCTGCTGGTCCGACAGGCCGTTCATGCCGGAGATGCCGATGTGGGCGTAGGCGGTCGCGTCGTCCCAGCCGAACGTCGACTTCAGCTTGTTCTTCAGACCGTCGGCGGCGTTCACGGTGTTGCCGTACATGTCCGAGCCGCCGCCGAAGTCGAACGGCATGATGGTGAACACGTCGATGTCCGCGCCGAGCGACTGCGCCTGCTCGATGAGCCGGTTGCCGTAGTACGTCGGCCCGGTGGTGGAGGTGCCGAAGGTGACGATCGTCCTCAGCCCCGGGTTGTCGGCCTTGACCGTCTTCAGCGCGGTGAGGATCTTCGCCCGCACGGCCTCGTTCTCGAACTCGTCCGTGTTCTCGATGTCCATGTCGACGGCCTTCAGACCGTAGGCGTCGATCACCTTCTGGAGGGCGCCGGCGAGCGCTGCCGCCGAGGAGCAGTTGGCGCCGAGCTTGCTGCCCTGCCAGCCGCCGAAGGACGGGACGATGTCACCGCCCGCGGACCGGACGGCGTTGATCGCGCTCTGGTCGGCGCCGCCGGTGAGCGGCCGGCTGCCGTCCCAGGCCGGGGTGCAGCCGCCGGCGTCCAGCACGAACGCCATCGTGAACCACTTGATCCCGGTCGCGCTCATCACCGTCGTAGGGCTCGGCGGATCGCCCCAGCCCTCGTACAGGTACGGCGCGGCCTGCTTGAACCCGGTGCCGCCGCCGCTGCCCGTGTTCGTGGTCACGGAGACGGAGTTGGAGGCGCCCGAGACGTTCCCGGCCGCGTCGTGTGCCTTCACCGTGAAGGTGTACGACGTGCTGGGCGACAGGCCGCTGACCGTGGCGGACGTGCCGGAGACGGTCAGCACCCGGCTGGAGCCGCTGTAGACGTCGTAACCGGTTACGCCCACGTTGTCCGTGGCGGCGTTCCACGACAGCGAGACGCTCGAGGAGGTCTTTCCGGTCGAGGTCAGTCCCGTGGGCGCGGTCGGCGCCTGGGTGTCCCCGCCGCCCCCGCCGCCCGGTCCGTCCAGGCTGATGTCGTCGGCCCAGTACGTGCCCTGGGCGTACCAGCCGTGGACGTAGAGGGTGGCGCTGGTCTGCGAGGCACCGGTGGTGAAGGAGACGCTCAACGGGCTGTACGCCGTCGGCGACGTCGTCCAGGTCGAGGCGCCGCCGTTCACGCCCAGGTACACGTAGCTGCCGCGTACCCAGCCGCTGAGGGTGTACGTCGTGTTCGGCTGGACGGCGACGGTCTGGCTGCACTGCGCGTTGTCGCTGTCGGTCGCCGCGCCCTGCAGAGCCTTCGAGCCGCTGTGCACGGGGGAGGAGACGACCGAGCCGAGGCTGCCGGTGCAGGTCCAGGGGGAGAGGCCGCCGGACTCGAAGCCGGGGTTGGCGAGGATGTTGGCCGCCTGAGCGGTGCCCGGAAGGGCGATGGCCCCGCCGGCCGCGAGGGCGACGGAACCGAGCAGAGCGAGAAGCCGACGTCTGTGACGTCCGAGTGGATTGCGCACGCGATCTCCCTGTGGGGATGGGGTGTTCGGGAGTGCACGGCTGTGCGGAGGTGCGCCCATGAATGTGGTATGGACCAATCCTGCTGTCAAGGAAAGAAGCAGAATTGGTCCATACCGGCGGACTAGAGCGGCAGGGCCTCCACCGCCGAAGCCGCCTGCGCGGGCACTGCCGGAAGGGTGATCTCCGCCTGCCGCTGGCGAGGCAGTGCCACCGGCAGAAGCGATCGCGGCCCCGAAACCACCGTGTAGTCCTGCCCCAGGAACGGCGGCTCGACGACCCCCGGATCCTCACCCAGCGCCAACTGCACAGCGGCCCAGGGCGCGTTCACCCCGCACAGCGACAACTGGTGCAGGCCTCCCGAGGGCCTCGTGTTGACATCCAGCAGCACCGGCCGGTCGCCGAGCATGCGGAACTGGACGTTGGCCAGGTGGTGCACCCCGAAGCCCTCCACGATCAGCCGGGCCGGCTCCAGCCACCGTTCGTCCAGGGTGAAGCCCCGCCGGCGGCCGTTCTTGGTGCGGCCCACCGCGAGCCGCAGCCGGTTGTCCGGGCCGGTCAGGCAGTCCACGGACACCTCGGGCTGCTCCAGCCGCGGCATCACCAGCCAGTCCACCGGCTCCCCGGCCCGCCGCAGCGCCTCGACGGCCAGGTCCAGCTGGACGTACGGGCTCGGGAAACCCGCGAGGTTCGCCAGCGAGAACGGGGCGCGGGTGATCATCCGGAAGCCGACCCCGCCGGCACCGGCGGCGGGCTTGAAGCACGGCTTGTACCCGGATGACTCCAACTCCCCGACGGCGGCGAGGAGTTCGTCCGCCGTGCGGACCCGCCACCAGGGCGGCACCGGGACCCCCACCGAGCGGGCCGCCTCGTACGCGGTCGCCTTGTCCTCGAACACGGCCACCGCCTCGGGAGTCGGCGCCAGCAGCGCCGTACCGACCGCGGCGAACTCCGCGCGGTGCGTCACGATCGCCGCCTGGTGCAGCCGGGGCACGAACACGTCGATGCCGCGCCGGGCGCACTGGTCGAGGGCGTACTCGACGTACGCGGCCGGGGACAGGCCCTCCGGCTCCAGGTCGGCGGTGTCGGCGGCGGCCAGCACGGGGGAGTCGGGGTCCCCGTGCGTGGCATGGATCTCCACCGCGCGGTCGCTGGGATTTCTGCGCACCTGGTCCATGAAGAACACGTTCTCCGCGTACGTGCGGTTGAGCCAGACGCGTACGCGAGAGAGCATGCAGGCCGCCTTTCAGGGTTTTCGGGCAGGGCGCAGCGGCCCGTGCCCGGGCAGGAGGGAGGAAGGGACACCAAACAACCCCTGCGGGAAGGGAGATGGGGTGCCGGTGTCGGGCCGATCATACGGCTTTCAAGAGCCTGTGCGTGCAACGCGCGGGTTACGGATCGCCGTGCTCCGCCCGGCCGGGTCGGCTCTTGTCCGCTGTCCGGGAATGTGTTCTTGTGGTCCAGGCAGAGGATGATCGGAAGGGGTGCGGGGTGGAGTCTGCGGCCGGGACCGGACAGCTGCTGGCCATCAGCGACCTGCACATCAGCTATCCGGAGAACCGCGCCCTGGTGGAGGACATGCGGCCCGCCGGCGACGAGGACTGGCTGATCGTGGCCGGTGACGTCGCCGAGACGGTCGACGACATCCGCTGGGCCCTGCACACGCTGGCGGGCCGTTTCCGCAAGGTGCTCTGGGCCCCCGGCAACCACGAGCTGTGGACCCACCCCAAGGATCCCGTCACCCTGCGCGGCGTCGCCCGCTACGAGCACCTGGTCGGGCTGTGCCGGGAGCTGGGCGTCGTCACCCCCGAGGACCCCTACCCGGTGTGGCGGGGGCCCGGCGGCCCGGTCGCCGTCGCCCCGCTCTTCCTGCTGTACGACTACTCGTTCCTGCCGCCCGGCTGTGCCACCAAGGCCGAGGGCCTGGCCTACGCGCACGGCACGGGTGTCGTCTGCAACGACGAGTTCCTGCTCCATCCGGATCCCTATCCGACCCGCGAGGACTGGTGCCGGGCGCGGGTCGCCGAGACCGAGCGCAGGCTCGCCGCGCTGCCCGAGGACCTGCCGGTCGTCCCGGTCAACCACTATCCGCTGCACCGGCATCCCACCGAGGTGCTGTGGTATCCCGAGTTCGCCATGTGGTGCGGCACCGAGCTGACCGCGGACTGGCACCGCCGGTTCCCCGTCGCCGCCATGGTCTACGGCCATCTGCACATCCCCCGCACCACCTGGCACGACGGAGTCCGCTTCGAAGAGGTCTCCGTAGGCTATCCCCGTGAATGGCGCAAGCGACCGGGACCGCCGGGACGGCTGCGCCGCATCCTGCCGATGGAGGTCGAGACCGGTGATCGAGGAGCTGCTCCCGGAGTCGGTCGTGGCCGTGGAGGCACACGGTGACGACCCGCTGTGGGACGCCCCGCTCTACCCCGGGGAGGCCGTGCTCGTCGAACGCGCGGTGGACAAGCGCCGCCGCGAGTTCGCCGCGGTACGCGGCTGCGCCCGGCAGGCCATGGAGAAGCTGGGCGTGCCGGCCCAGTCCGTACTCAGCAGCGAGCGGGGCGCACCGCGCTGGCCGGCCGGTCTGATCGGCAGCATGACCCACTGCGACGGCTACTGCGCCGCCGCCCTGGCCCGCGCCGCCGACCTGGCGTCCCTCGGCATCGACGCGGAACCGCACGGTCCGCTCCCGGACGGGGTCGGCCCCTCCGTCTTCCTGCCCGCGGAGATCGAGCGGCTCGCCCGGCTCACCGGGCAGCGGCCCGCCGTGCACTGGGACCGGCTGCTGTTCAGTGCCAAGGAGTCCGTCTACAAGGCGTGGTTCCCGCTCACCCGCACCTGGCTGGACTTCTCCGAGGCCGACATCACGCTCCACCCGGGCCCCGACGACGAGCCGTACGGCACCCTGCGCGCCGAACTCCTCGTCCCCGGGCCCCGGGTCGGTGACCGCCGGCTCCAGGTCTTCGACGGCCGGTGGGCCGTACGCGACGGACTGGCCGCCACCGTCGTGCTCGTCCCGCACGCCTGAAGCCCCGTTCCGCGGCGGCCGCGCGCGCCGTCCGCGTCCGGGCGTTCGCGTCAGGGTGTCCACTCAGGCCGGCGGGCACCAGTCGCGCAGCAGACGGAAGAAACCCTCTTCGTTGCCCGTGAGGCCCGCGCGCGCGAGGGCCTGTTCCGCCTCGGCCAGCACGGCGGGCGGCACCACGGCGGGCCGGCCGGCGTCCGGTGGCCCGTCGAAGGCGGCGCGCACCGTGTGCAGCAGCCGCAGGTAGGCCTGTACGGCGGTGCGCTCACGGTCGGTCAGTACGGCGGTGGGCATCGGTCGGCTCTCCCCGAGTAGGCGTCACGGTCATGCGCCCTGCGGCGCCGCGCGCCGCGCGGTACGGCGCACACCACCAGCTTGCCGCCCACCACTGACAACGCCGTCCGGCTCCGCGCCGGTTCGCCCGCTCGGCGGAGGCGCCGAAGCGAGCCGCAGGGAAGGCGACCCACGGCCGGCCCACCCCGGCGGGCGCCGCACCGGCCACCCCCTCGGGTCAGCCCTGCGGCCCCGGGTATCCCAGGGACACCTCGATGCGCCCTGCCACGTCGTCCCGCTGCACCGGGCCGCGCAGGGCCGAACCGGGCAGCCAGGTGCGGCACTTCCTGGCCAGCAGCAGACCGAAGGTCTCGGCGTCCCGCTCCTCGGCCAGGTCGAAGCGGGTCCGGGCCGCAACCCGCTGCACCGTGGCCCGGAGCGCGTCGTCGTCGGTGTCGTCGAACAGCAGCCGCGTGGCGACCCCGACGCCGTCGACGTGGTGTCCCCGGTGGTCGGCCTGCATGTGCCACAACTCGTGGCCGAGGATCACCAACTGGTGGTCGGGAGCGGTGCGTTCCTCGACGACGACGAGGTCGCGGTCGGCCAGATCCAGCCACAGCCCGCTCGCCGTGCCCGGCGGGAAGGCGGCCGCCCGGAAGTGCACCGGACGGCCGCGGCGGCGGCTCATCGCCTCGCACAGCGCGCGGTACAGCTCCCCGGGCGGTGCCGGCACGGGCAGCCGCAGCCCGCCCACCAGCTCGTTGCACAGCCGGCGCATGTCCCTGCCGATGCTCACAGTCCTCCCCCGGCTCACGACTCGGGCCGCTTGACGCTCTCCAGGAGCATGTCCAGCCACTCCGCGACCTTGTCCCGGTGCTGGTCGGTGGGCAACTGCGCGGCCCGCCAGGCTATGCCGCGCACCCCGTGGTCCTGCAGCAGCCGCTCCAGCGGATCCTGGTCGGCCCCGGCGGCGGCCCGCTCACGGTCGGCGAGCTTCTGCAGCAGCTCCTGCTCGGTGCGCTGCAGCGCGCCCGCCAGCGCCTCGGGGTCCTCGGCGGTGAGGAAGCCGGCGTGCACGCGGAAGAAGCGCTGCAGCGCGTCGCAGTGCTCCATGGTCGGCCGCCGGTCGCCGTTGATGAGGGCGCCGGCCTGCTGCCGGGACATGCCCGCGCCGTCGGCGATCTCCTGCTGGGTGTACTTGCGGCCGTTGGGTTTCAGCCGGGTGCGCCGCAGCAGGCCCAGGCGCTGCAGGAAGCGCGCCTGGACGTCCGGTTCACCGGCCGGCCGGCCGCTGAGCAGGGCCTTGACCACCGCCTCCGGCACACCGCAGGCCACGGAGAGCCGCCCGACGTCGTAGACCTCGGCCTGCGGCACGCCGAGCCGTTCGGCGAGCGCGGTGACGCGGGCGACGACGGCCGGCAGCTGGGCGGTCGCCGTGGCGCCCGGATCCTCGTAGCCATCCGTCACCGACAGAACTCCTACGTCTCTAGGGGGCCTCAGATGCGTCCGTGCATCTCACGAGCGATCGCCGTGAACTTTCCGGAGAGTAGCGGGTGCCTCGAACTCACATCCAGGTGTCGCCACAACTGTGGCGAATTTCAGCCGTCAATGGCCGCGAAATGCCACGATAGTTGACACAGTCTTGCCGAGGGCCGCAGGATCGCAGGGCCGCGTGAAGGCGGCAGAGGCAAGAGGGGTGACCTCCCGATGGCACATCAGGCAGGAGGACGGCGGCCGGCACCGCGGCCCGTCCCCGAGACCTGCGAGACCCAGGCGTACCTCCAGGACTACGCCGCACTGCTGGAGGCCCTCGCCTGCCCGTCCCTGGTCGTCGACCACCGCTGGGACGTGGTCATGGCCAACGGCGCGTTCGAGACACTCTTCCGCGGAGTGCGCCCGCACGCGACGGCCATGCCCGGGGACAACTTCCTGCGGTTCGTCCTGTTCCACCCGGACGCGGGGGACGTCCTCGGCGAGCACGAGCAGGGCTGGTGCCTGCCGATGCTGGCCCATCTCAGGTCCGCCCTGGAGACGTACGGGCACGACCACGAACTCCAGGCGGTCCGCCGGGACATCGCCCAGGACCCGCTCATGGAGGCCGCCTACCGGCAGGGCCTGCCGCACTGGATCCGGGCCGTCGGAGAGACGGCCACCCGGCTCGACGGGGCCGTGCGGCTGCTGCTCCACCCCGACCCGCGCCGCGGCCCCACCGAGTGCCGCATCGTCGAGGAGACGCCCGAGATCCTGCGGGGCCTCGGCTACCGGCGGCTGGCGCTGGTCCTGCGCGAGAACCGCCGGCCCGCCGCACCGGTACGCCGCCCGCGCCGGCCGCGTGGCCCGGCGGGGCATCTCACGGTCGTCCGCACCCCCGAGGACTGACCCGGCACCGCCGGCGTTCAGGTCGCCGGCGGCGCCGGGTCGGCAGGAATACCCCCGTGGGGTATCGCGTTCATGACGGTCACCTGAACGGACAAGGGGGCTGTGATGGACCACGGAGTGCACGAACACGGGCAGCCGCGTCACGAACGGCACGGGCACCACACGGCGGGCACCACTTGGCGCACGGCCGCCCAGGCGACGCTGCACTGCTTGACCGGCTGCGCCGTCGGGGAAGTCCTCGGCATGGCGGCCGGCACCGCCGCCGGCCTGCACAATGCGGCCACCGTCGCCATCTCCGTCGCGTTGGCCTTCGTCTTCGGCTACGCGCTGACCATGCGCGGCGTACTGCGCGCCGGGCTGCCGGTCCGGCGGGCGTTCCAGGTCGCGCTGGCCGCGGACACCGTGTCGATCGCAGTCATGGAACTGATCGACAACACCGTCGTCGTGGGCGTTCCGGGAGCCATGGACGCCGGGCTCGGGCAGTTCCTCTTCTGGGCTTCACTCGCCCTTTCGCTCGCTGTGGCCTTCGTGCTGACCACTCCGGTCAACCGGTGGATGATCGGGCGCGGCAAGGGCCACGCCGTCGTGCACGCCCACCACTGACCTCGGCTGCCAGGTCTGTTGCACCGCTGCGGCATACTGACCCCCCATCGGTGCAACAAAATGTTGAAGGAGTGGATGTTGGCAGCCTGTTTCAGGACAGTCACCGAGGTGGGGGAGGCCCACCTCGCCCAGGCGGAGGCACTGGCGCGTGCCTTCCAGGAGGCGATCGCGCCCGCCACCGTCAACTACGACTTCGCTCACATCCGCGATGCCGCCGCGGCCCTTCCCGACAGCGACATCGTCAGGATGGTCCGCGGCTGGGGGCTCCAGGAGGAGGCGCCGGTCCTGGTGATGGCGCTCTCCCTCAAGGAAGCGGTCCGCCAGGCGCTCCCGCCCGAGACGGCCCAGGCGTCGTTCTGGGAGACGATCGAGCGCCACCTCGTGGATGCCTTCACCGGTCTGGCCGCGCAGGAGGGCGAACCGGGGCTGGTCTACTACGAGGAGGGGCCGGACCGCACGAGCTACTACCGCGACCTGTTCTTCGCCCTCCAGGACGAGGAAGCCGGCGAGTACGTCTACGCCGTCGCCTTCTGCGCCGACGTCACCGTCGGCTTCGGCAAGTCCCGTGTGGGCACCCTGGGCCTCACCGACACCGCACCGTTCGCGGTCCGGCTCAACGCGATCGTCGTGCGCCAGAAGCTCACGAACGTGGCCTGAGGGGTGTGATCGGCCGGAACAGGCGCCGGGCGGGGCGGGCAGGGCTCAACGCGTCGCGAGGTGGAACTCGTTCCCGCCGGCGTCGAGCGACTCGCCGGATTCCCCGTCGCGACGGGTGACCTCGAGGCGCAGCCTGTTCCGTCCCGCCTTGGGCGCCGCGGGCGGCCCCATCACCAGCGAGACCGTGCTGGTGGGCGTGCGGCGCAGCCGGACACCCCAGGGGTGGGACTCGACCGCGTGCCAGTCGGCCCGGGACTGCCAGAAGGCCGACTGCGCGTCGCGGTCCTCCTCGGCGACGTCGAGGCAGATCGCGACGAGGCCGGAGTCGGCGAGCACGCCAGGGTGGCCGGGCCGCAGCACGCAGAACTCGTTGCCCTCAGGATCGGCCAGTACGTCCCACGGGACGTCCCCCTGGCCGATGTCGGCCCGCGTCGCACCGAGCGCGAGCAGGCGCGCCACCTCGGCCTCCCAGTCCGGCCCCCCGGCCAGGTCGAGGTGGAGCCGGTTCTTGTGTGCCGGCTTCGGCTTCGTCGTCGGCACGCACCGCAGCCGCAGACCGCCGGTCCGTCCCCGCGTCGCGTCCAGCCAGAAGCGGTCCGTGCGCGCGACGTCCAGCGCGTCGATCACGATCCCGGTCAGCATTCCGTCCCCCCACGTCGTCGAACCCGTCAACCCGCTCATTGTCGCCACCGCTTCGGCCCGGCCGGATCACCGCACTCTGCCACCGTCCAACGCAAGCTGCTTGCAAAAATTTGCGCTACGCTTGCGTGCATGACACGACGACTTGCGGAAGTGGCGAAAAAGGTCGGCGTCAGCGAAGCGACCGTCAGCCGGGTGCTCAACGGCAAACCAGGGGTCTCCGACGCCACCCGGCAGGCCGTGCTGACGGCCCTGGACGTCCTCGGCTACGAGCGCCCCACCCAGCTGCGCGGCGAACGCGCCCGGCTCGTCGGCCTGGTCCTGCCCGAGCTGCAGAACCCCATCTTCCCGGCGTTCGCCGAGGTCATCGGCGGCGCACTCGCCCAGCTCGGGCTCACCCCGGTGCTGTGCACGCAGACCAGGGGCGGCGTCTCGGAGGCGGACTACGTCGACCTGCTGCTGCAACAGCAGGTCTCCGGCGTCGTGTTCGCGGGCGGCCTGTACGCGCAGGCGGACGCCCCGCACGACCACTACCGCCTCCTCGCCGACCGCAACATCCCCGTGGTGCTGGTCAACGCGGCCATCGAACACCTGGGCTTCCCCGGCGTGTCCTGCGACGACGCCGTAGCCGTCGAGCAGGCGTGGCGGCACCTGTCCTCCCTCGGTCATGAGCGCATCGGCCTCGTCCTCGGCCCCGGCGACCACGTGCCCTCGGCGCGCAAGCTCGCCGCCGCGCGGGCGGTCGCCGGCGACCTGCCCGAGGAGTTCGTGACCCGGGCGATCTTCTCCATCGAGGGCGGCCACGCCGCCGCCTCCCGGCTGATCGACCGCGGTGTCACCGGCATCGTCTGCGCCAGTGACCCCCTCGCGCTCGGCGCGGTCCGGGCCGCGCGCCGCAAGGGGTACGACGTCCCGGGCCGGATCTCCGTCGTGGGCTACGACGACTCGGCCTTCATGAACTGCACCGAGCCCCCGCTCACCACCGTCCGCCAGCCCATCGAGGCCATGGGCCGCGCCGCCGTGGAGCTGCTGAACGCGCAGATCGGCGGCACCGCCGTACCCGCCGAGGAGCTGCTGTTCGAGCCCGAGCTGGTCGTGCGCGGATCCACCGCCCAAGCCCCGCGCGACTGACGTTCCTGAAGGCGACCCTGAAGTTCCAGCTCACTGTCAAATAATTACAGATTTAACGCGGCATCTTGCGTACCGATGCCGGCGGTGCTTGAGTGTGCGGCGCCCACCGCTCCTGCCATGCGTGCCATCTGGGGGTCCACCGATGAGAAGCACCGGGTTCCGCCGTACCTTCGTCGCGATCGGCGTCTGTTCCTCGCTCGCCCTCGCCGCCACCGCCTGCGGGTCGGGCGGCGACGGCTCGGCGGGCGGCAGGACCCGCATCACCGTCAACTGCGAGCCGCCCAGGAGCGCCAAGGTCGACCGGAGGTTCTTCGAGGAGGACACCGCCTCCTTCGAGAAGCAGAACCCGGACATCGACGTCGTCGCACACGACGCCTTCCCCTGCCAGGACCCGAAGACCTTCGACGCCAAGCTCGCCGGCGGTCAGATGGAGGACGTCTTCTACACGTACTTCACCGACGCCCGGCATGTCGTGGACATCCACCAGGCAGCCGACCTCACGCCGTACCTCAAGGACCTGAAGTCCTACGGCACCCTCCAGAAGCAACTGCGCGACATCTACACCGTGGATGGAAAGGTCTACGGGATACCGCGTACCGGATACAGCATGGGGCTGATCTACAACCGCAAGCTGTTCCAGAAGGCCGGCCTCGACCCCGACAAACCCCCGGCCACCTGGGACGAGGTCCGCGCCGACGCCAGGAGGATCGCCGCACTCGGGGGCGGCACCGTCGGATACGCCGACTACAGCGCCCAGAACCAGGGCGGCTGGCACTTCACCGCCGAGCTGTACTCCCAGGGCGGCGACGTCGTCGGCCCCGACGGCAAGAAGGCCACCCTCGACAGCCCCGAGGGCCGGGCCGTCCTGCAGAACCTGCACGCCATGCGGTGGACCGACGACTCCATGGGCAGCAAACAGCTCCTCGTCATCAACGACGTGCAGCAGATGATGGGTTCCGGCAGGCTCGGCATGTACCTGGCCGCCCCGGACAACATCCCGATCCTGGTCAAGGAGAAGGGCGCGCGCTACGACGACATCGCCATCGGCCCGATGCCGGGCGGCAGGGGCACCCTGATCGGCGGCGACGGCTACATGTTCGACAAGCGCGACACGCCCGCACAGATCCGCGCCGGCCTGAAGTGGCTGGACCACATGTTCCTCACCCCGGGATCGGGCTTCCTCGGCGACTACGCCCGCGCCAAGAAGAACGACGCCCCCGTCGGCCTGCCCGAGCCGCGCCTGTTCACCGGTGCCGCCGACGCCCGGGACCAGCAGGCCAAGAAGGCCAACGCCAACGTCCCGGTGGAGAACTACCGGGCCTTCCTGGACGGCAACCAGCAGCTCCGGATGAGGATCGAGCCGCCGGACGCCCAGCAGATCTACTCCGTCCTCGACGGCACCGTCTCCGCCGTCCTCACCCAGCAGGACGCCGACATCGACCAGCTCCTCAAGGACGCGTCCGGCAAGATCGACGGCATCCTGGCCAGGAGCTGACCGCCATGACGAAGACGGCCGAGCGGCGGCCCGTGACGAAGGCCGCCGCCCACCCGGTCCCGGCCGCGCCCCCGGCAAGGGGCCTCAGACGCCGCCGCCTCGCCGACCAGGCCCGCGCCTACGCCTTCCTGCTCGGGGGCCTCGTCTGCTTCGCCCTGTTCTCCTGGTACCCGGCGATCCGCGCGGTCGTCATCGCCTTCCAGAAGTACACGCCCGGCTCGCAGCCCCAGTGGGTCGGCACCGCCAACTTCACCCGCGTCCTGCACGACCCCGAGTTCTCGGCGGCCTGGCGCAACACCCTCACCTTCACCCTGCTGGCCCTGCTCATCGGCTTCGCGATCCCCTTCCTCCTCGCCCTCGTCCTCAACGAACTCCGGCACGCCAAGGCGTTCTTCCGGGTCGTGGTCTACCTGCCCGTGATGATCCCGCCGGTGGTCAGCGCCCTGCTGTGGAAGTGGTTCTACGACCCCGGAGCCGGCCTCGCCAACGAGACCCTGCGCTTCCTGCACCTGCCGACCTCGAACTGGTCCAACGGCACCGACACCGCGCTCGTCTCCCTGGTGATCGTGGCGACGTGGGCCACCATGGGCGGCACCGTCCTCATCTACCTCGCCGCCCTGCAGTCCATCCCGGGCGAGCTGTACGAGGCCGCCGAACTGGACGGTGCGAACGTGCTCCAGCGCGTCCGGCACGTCACGGTCCCGCAGACCCGGTTCGTGATCCTGATGCTGATGCTCCTGCAGATCATCGCCACCATGCAGGTGTTCACCGAACCGTTCGTCATCACCGGCGGCGGCCCGGAGAACGCCACGGTGACCGTGCTCTACCTCATCTACAAGTACGCCTTCCTCTACAACGACTTCGGCGGCGCCTGCGCCCTCAGCGTCATGCTGCTGGTCCTGCTCGGCGTCTTCTCCGCCGTCTACCTGCGGCTCACCCGCACCGAGGGGGACACGGCATGAGCACCCGCACCCTGATCTCCCCGGCCGCCCTCGCCCGCCCGCGCGGCAAGGCGGCCTACTGGACGGTGTTCACGGCCGTCGTCCTCCTCTTCGCGCTCGCCTTCCTCTTCCCGGTCTACTGGATGGTGACCGGGGCCATGAAGTCCCCCGACGAGGTGGCCCGAACGCCGCCGGCGATCCTCCCGAGGCACTGGCACCTCGGCGGCTACACCGACGCCTGGGACCTGATGCAGCTTCCGCGGCACCTGTGGAACACCGTCGTCCAGGCGGCCGGCGCCTGGGCGTTCCAGCTGGTGTTCTGCACGGCCGCCGCCTACGCCCTGTCCCGGCTGAAGCCGGCCTTCGGGAAGGTGATCCTCGGCGGCATCCTCGCCACCCTCATGGTCCCGGCGCAGGCCCTGGTCGTACCCAAGTACCTGACGGTCGCCGACCTGCCGCTGATCCACACCAGCCTGCTCAACGACCCCCTCGCCATCTGGCTCCCGGCGGTCGCCAACGCCTTCAACCTCTACCTGCTCAAACGGTTCTTCGACCAGCTGCCGCGCGACGTGCTGGAGGCCGCCGAGATCGACGGCGCCGGCAGACTGCGCGTCCTGTGGTCGGTCGTACTGCCCATGTCCCGGCCGGTCCTCGGCGTGGTGTCGGTCTTCGCGCTGGTCGCCGTCTGGCAGGACTTCCTGTGGCCGCTGATGGTCTTCTCCGACACCGACGAGCAGCCGATCAGCGTGGCCCTGGTCCAGCTGTCGCAGAACATCCAGCTCACCGTGCTCATCGCCGCGATGGTGATCGCCAGCATCCCGATGGTGGCGCTGTTCCTCGTCTTCCAGCGGCACATCATCGCCGGGATCAGCGCGGGCAGCACCAAGGGCTGACGCCGCCGCACCGCCTCACCGAAGGCGCCGCACCGCCTCACAGAAAGGGAAGCTCCGTGGGACAGCCCACCCCTGCCCCGAAGGGCCGCGACTGGTGGCGCTCCGCCGTCATCTACCAGATCTACGTCCGCAGCTTCGCGGACGGCGACGGCGACGGCACCGGCGACCTCGCGGGCGTCCGCGCCCGGCTGCCGTACCTCGCCGAACTGGGCGTGGACGCCCTGTGGTTCAACCCCTGGTACCTGTCGCCGATGAAGGACGGCGGTTACGACGTCGCCGACTACCGCGCGATCGACCCGGCCTTCGGCACCCTCGCCGAGGCGGAGAAACTCATCGCCGAGGCACGCGAGCTGGGCATCCGCACCATCGTCGACATCGTGCCCAACCACGTCTCCGACCAGCATCCCTGGTTCCGCGCGGCACTCGCCGCCGGGCCCGGCAGCCCGGAACGCGCGCTGTTCCACTTCCGTCCCGGCCGTGGTCCACACGGCGAACTCCCGCCCAACGACTGGCCGTCGCAGTTCGCCGGCTCCACCGAACCGGTGTGGACACGCCTCGCCGACGGCGACTGGTACCTGCACCTGTTCACGCCCGAGCAGCCGGACCTCAACTGGGCGCATCCGGCCGTCCGTCAGGAACACGAGGACATCCTGCGATTCTGGTTCGAGCGGGGCGTGGCCGGCGTCCGCATCGACTCCGCCGCCCTGCTCGCCAAGGACCCGGCCCTGCCCGACCTCGCCACGCACCCGGGCCCGCACCCGTTCGTCGACCGCGACGAACTCCATGACATCTACCGCTCCTGGCGGCGCGTGGCGGACGCCTTCGACGGCGTCTTCGTCGGCGAGGTCTGGCTCCCCGACACCGAACGCTTCGCCCGCTATCTGCGCCCCGACGAGCTCCACACCGCCTTCAACTTCTCCTTCCTGTCCTGCCCCTGGGACGCCGGCCGGCTGCGCGCCGCCATCGACACCACCCTCGCCGAGCACGCCCCCGTCGGCGCCCCGGCCACCTGGGTACTGTGCAACCACGACGTCACGCGCACGGTCACCCGGTACGGCCGCGAGGACACCGGCTTCGACTTCGCCGCCAAGGCCTTCGGCACCCCGACCGACCTGGCCCTCGGCACCCGGCGGGCCCGCGCCGCCGCCCTGCTGTCGCTGGCGTTGCCGGGCGCGGTGTACCTGTACCAGGGGGAGGAGCTGGGGCTGCCGGAGGCGGAGGTCCCGGCCGACCGCATACAGGATCCGATGTACTTCCGCTCGGGTGGCGCCGACCCCGGTCGCGACGGTTGCCGGGTGCCGCTGCCGTGGGTTGCCGGTATGCCGTATGCAGGATTCGGTGCACGGCAGGAGCCCTGGCTGCCGCAGCCGGTCGACTGGCCATCGTATGCAGTCGACCGGCAACAGCAGACCGCCCACTCCATGCTCTCGCTCTATCGCCACGCCATCGCCCTCCGCCCGGCCTTCGGTGACGACCCCCTGACCTGGCTGCCCGCCCCCGACGGTGTCCTCGCCTTCGCTCGCGCCGGGGGAGCGATGTGCGTGGTCAACTTCGCGTCGACGCCCGCCGGCCTCCCCGCGCACTCCCGACTCCTGCTGAGCAGCGGCCCCCTGGACGAGGCGGGCCGGCTTCCGCGGGACACGGCGGCCTGGCTGCATGGCTGAGCTGCCGAAGCACAGCGCTGTCCCCACACCCCCACTCCGAAGGGATCAGCACATGCGGAGCACCACCACCGTCACCACCGCCAGATCTGTCAGGAGCATGACTGTCATGGCGGCGACGGTCGCCCTCGCCGCCGGCATGCTCGTCGCCCTCGCCCCCGCCGCCCACGCGGCACCCGGCGCCCGCCTCCCCTTCACCTCCGTCGAGGCGGAATCGGCGACCACCACCGGCACCACGATCGGCCCGGACCACACCCAGGGCACCCTCGCCTCCGAGGCCTCCGGCCGCCAGGCCGTGCGCCTCACCTCCGGACAGCGCGTCGAGTTCACCGCACCCCAGGCGTCCAACGCCGTGAACGTCGCCTACAGCGTCCCCGACGGCCAGACGGGCACGCTCGACGTGTACGTCAACGGGGTCAAGCTGGCCAAGACCCTGACCGTCACCTCGAAGTACTCCTACATCGACACCGGCTGGATCCCCGGAGCCAGGCAGCACCACTTCTTCGACAACGCCCGGATGCTGCTCGGCCGGAGCATCCAGGCGGGCGACAAGGTCGCCTTCGAGTCCACCGGCACTCAAGTCACCCTTGACGTGGCCGACTTCGAGCAGGTCGCGGCGCCCGCCGCGCAGCCCGCCGGTTCGGTGTCCGTCGTCTCCAGGGGCGCCGACCCCAGCGGCACCGGCGACTCCACCCAGGCCTTCCGGGACGCCATCGCCGCCGCCCAGGGCGGAACGGTGTGGATCCCGCCCGGTGACTACAAGATCACCTCCTCTCTCAACGGCGTGCAGAACGTGACGCTCCAGGGCGCCGGCAACTGGTACTCGGTGGTGCACACCTCACGGTTCATCGACCAGTCCAGTTCCTCCGGAGGCGTCCGCATCAAGGACTTCGCGGTCATCGGCGAGGTCACCGAACGCGTCGACTCCAGCCCGGACAACTTCGTCAACGGCTCGCTCGGTCCTGGAAGTTCGGTGTCGGGCATGTGGATCCAGCACATGAAGGTCGGCATGTGGCTCATGGGCGACAACGACAACCTGGTCGTGGAGAACAACCGCATCCTCGACACCACCGCCGACGGCATCAACCTCAACGGCACCGCCAAGGGGGTCGTCGTGCGCAACAACTTCCTGCGCAACCAGGGTGACGACTCCCTCGCCATGTGGTCGCTGTACTCCCCGGACACGAACTCCAGCTTCGAGAACAACACGGTCTCGCAGCCCAACCTCGCCAACGGCATCGCCGTCTACGGCGGCACCGACATCTCGGTGAGGAACAACCTGGTCGCCGACACCAACGCGCTCGGCAGCGGCATCGCGATCTCCAACCAGAAGTTCCTCGACCCCTTCTCGCCGCTGTCCGGCACCATCACGGTCGACGGCAACACCCTGGTGCGCACCGGCGCGATGAACCCCAACTGGAACCATCCGATGGGCGCGCTGCGCGTCGACTCCTACGACAGCGCGATCGACGCCACCGTGAACATCACGAACACCACGATCACCGACAGCCCGTACAGCGCCTTCGAGTTCGTCTCCGGCGGCGGCCACGGTTACCCGGTGAGGAACGTCAACGTCACCGGCGCGACCGTGAGGAACACCGGCACGGTCGTCGTGCAGGCCGAGGCGCAGGGTGCGGCCACGTTCAAGAACGTCACCGCCACCCAGGTCGGGGCCGCGGGCATCTACAACTGCCCCTACCCGGCCGCCTCGGGCTCCTTCACGCTCACCGACGGCGGCGGCAACTCCGGCTGGTCGAGCACCTGGCCGGACTGCTCCACCTGGCCCCAGCCCGGCCAGGGCAACCCCGACCCCGACCCGAACCGCAACCTCGCCAAGGGCCGGCCGGCCACCGCGACCGGCTCCCAGGACGTCTACACCCCGGGCAAGGCGGTCGACGGCGACGCCACCTCCTACTGGGAGTCGGCCAACAACGCCTTCCCGCAGTCCTGGACGGTCGACCTCGGCGCGTCCTACACCGTGCGCCGCCTGGTGCTGAAGCTGCCCCCGTCCCCGGCCTGGGGCGCCCGCACCCAGACCGTCACCGTGCTCGGCAGCACCGACGGCTCGGCCTACTCCACCGTGCTGGGCGCGCGGGACTACCGCTTCGACCCGGCCACCGGCAACACGGCCACGGTCTCCCTGCCGTCCACCACGAACCTGCGTCACCTCCGCCTCACCGTCAGCGCCAACACGGGCTGGCCAGCCGGGCAGTTCAGTGAGGTGGAGGCCTATCCGGCCCCCTGAGTCCGCCCCCTGAGTCCGCCCGTGAGTCCGCCCCCTGAGACGGCGCCCCAGGGATGCGGCACAGGGCGGGCGCCCGCACCGGGACCTGGCCCGATCCCGGCGTGGGAGCACGGGCCGTCCGGCCGTCTCCGGACACGGGCCGTCCGCCGTTCGGGGTGACGGCCCGTACTCCTGCTGCCGTTTCCCGTCGCCCGGCCTTACCCTGGTCGCCACCGTCAGGGAACCGCGCAGGCTGTCTGGAGGCAACGGGGTGGGAGAGCGCAGTCTGGAACGGGTCCGCAACGAGCTGGTCGTGTCCATGGTGGACGCGCTGCAGCGGTCGGGGACGGTGAGCCAGCCGGCCGGCCGTGAGGTCTGGCTCGACCTGCTCTCCGGTGAACTGGGCCGGCGCGTGGAACCGTACACGGGGGACCGGCTGCGGCCCTGGCTGCTGAGCGTGGCGAGGGCGTGCGCCGAGGTCGGCGACGGGCTCGCGTGTCTGGTGCGGTCCGTGGAGTACGTGGAGCAGGAGTCGACGACGGTCGCGGAGCTGTGGCCGCTGGTGGACGAGTGGGAGGCCGTCGACTTCTTCCAGGTCGACCTGCGCGGGCTGCGCCCCGTACTCCAGCCGATGATCTCCATGGACCTGTCGGCGACGGCGCGCCGGGCCAGCCGGTCCCGGGTGCAGGAGCTGCCCGCCTGGTGCCGTACGGCGTGGCAGGTCTTCCTGCGACTGGCCGGGCAGAACACGCCTCCCGGTGAACTCGCGCCCAGCATGGCGTTCCTGTCGCTGTGCGCGGAGTGGCTGGTGTCGGAAGGAAGTACGGAGGCGGCGGAGCGGCTGCGCCGGTTCAACCGGGAGCAGGCCGGGCGGCTCGGGGCCGAGGCACTGCTCGCGGACTGGCAGCACGCGGAGTTCCTGCAGACCGAGCCCTCCGTGGTGCCCGCCTACCTCCTCATCCAGTTCGAGCCCGACCGCGTCGAGGCGGACCGCTACTACCTCTCGCACTGGCGCCAGTCCGACTCCGAGGGCTGGCACCCGGTGCGAGGCGAGACCGTCCACCTGCGGCGGGACGAGCTGCCCGCGGCGGTCGAGGCGCTGATCGAGGAGACCGAGGAACGGTGGGCCGATCTGCGCCAGCCGGTGTTCCTGGAGTTCGTCCTGCCGTGGGAGCTGCTGAACGAGCCCGTGGAGTGGTGGTCGAGGGAGTCCGACTCCCCGTCCCCCACGCCGCTGGCCCTCGACTATCCGGTGGTGGTGCGCAGTCTGGAGCGTCTGCAGCGGGGCGCCTGGCACAGGCCGTGGCGGGCCAAGTGGCGGCAGCTGAGCGAACGGCCGGCGGACAGCCGTTCCCACTGGAGCCGTCCCGCGCAGGAGGGGGCGTACTTCTTCCACCTGGAGCGGGAGCTGAAGGAGGACCTGCAGGCGGTCTGCCTGGTACTGAGCGAGCCGCCCGGTGACGACTCGGGGGCGGGCCGGCGCGAGGTGCTGGCCGGGCTGCGGGCGGGGGTGCCGGCGATGATCTGGCACCGCGGCGACTGCTCCGACGCGGCCTTCCGGGACGCCCTCGGGGACATACTGGAGGAGCGGAGCCTCGGCAGTCTGGAGGACCGGGTCCGCAAGTGGCGCAACAAGGCGCTGGCCGCCGGGCCGGAGGCCTGGGACGGGCACGTCGGCCGGCACCTCGCGATCCTGCTGGACGATCCGGACCGCAAACCGACACCGCCCGGTCCGGTGTAGGCCGCCGTGGACCGCCGGAGTGGGGCGCGGCCGGACGCCGGGGCCGGTCCGTCGGGCGGACCGCCCGGGGCGCGGGCGCCCGAGCCGCCGGCCGGCCTGCCCGCCGCCGAGCCGGCCGACCCGCCCGCCGTTGCGCCGGGACCTTCGGGGCGTCCGCTCCGCCGCGCTTCAAGGGGGCCTTTTCCGGCCTGCTCCATTCTGCGGCCGAGCGACGAAACGGCCGAGGAGGCACCCTTGCGCGCCATGGGGAGCGGTGCCACGCTGATACGACTGCGCGCCCATGTCCCATCGCCTCACCCGGTCTCCTTTCACCCCTTCTGGCCTGTCGTCTTGCACCTGCGACATTCCACTGACAGGGTGGGCGCGTGGTCACGCATGCCCGCGCGATGCGCCTCCCCTCCATCATCCCGGCGACCAGAGCCCCTGGACGCGCAGAGAGTGCTTATGCGGTGTGACGATGACTCACGATCAGCCATGGCACCGACTTCTGACACCGTGTCCCTGGAGGCGGCGTTCGAAGCCCTGAGCGGGCTCGCCGCCCCCGACGCCACCGGGCGCTGCGCCGTGCTGCTGGTGGTGGACCACCACGTCACCATGCGGGTGTGGGACGCGGTCGTCGACCAGCTGAAGCGTCGGCTGGCCCACTTGGCGTCCCTGGGCCCGGTGGCGACCACCGGGTTGCTGTGCTCCGACGACACCGAACCGGACCGGGTCCAGCTGGCCGATCTGCCCCCCGTCAAGGCCGGTCACCGGGTGGTGCTGGTCCTGACGGACGGCCTCGCCGCGGGCTGGCGGACGGGAGCGGTGCTGCCGCTGCTGCGGGAACTGGGCGCGATGGGCCCGCTGGCGGTGCTGCAGCTGCCGCCCCAGCGGCTGTGGTTCCGTACCGGGCTGGACGTCCACCGGATGCGGCTGCGGGCCGCGGCGCCGTGGGCACCCAACACCGAGCTGCGCTGGGAGCTGCGCACCTCGCCGCTGGAGCCCGTCGACGACGGCGACCCGGCGGGCGTGGTGCCGGTCCCCGTGCTGGAGCTGACCGAGCGGTCGCTGGCAGGCTGGGTCGACCTGGTGACCGGCCGCGGCACCGGCCGGCTGGAGACGTCGGGTGTCCGGGCGCGCGAGTGGAAGCGCCGGACGGACGCGGCGCGGGCCGTGCCGTGGATCGACGACGTGCCCGATCCCGCGAGCGGTGTACCGCCGTGGGAGCGGGTCTCGGAGTTCCGGGCGGCGGCTTCGCCCACCGCTTTCGCGCTCGCCACCAGGCTGGCGGCGGCCCCGCTGACGCCGCCGGTGATGCGGGCCGTCACCGCGTCGTTACCGGGCGCCGGTCCGGCCCACCTCAGTGAGCTGCTGATGAGCGGCCTGGTGCGACCCGCGGGCGGGGAGGCCGACCGGGCGGCCGATGTGATCTTCTCGTTCGGACCCAACATCCGCCAGGAGTTGCTGGCCCTGTCCAGGCGCCGGGACACCGTGCGGGTGCTGCACGAGGTGCGGTCACTGATGGCTGCGACGCCGGGGGACGGCGAGGACGGCGAGCCTGCCGCGACGGCGGACACCGACGCCGCCCCCATGCACGGCACCGCCGCCCCCACGGACGGCACCGACGCCGCCCCCACGCACGGCACCGGGGCCGCCGAACCCGCCGCGACCGGTACCGGCCGGCCGTACGGCGCCGATCCCCTGCCGCCCGTCACGGTGCGCAACGTCTCCGTCCTGCGGGTCGAACTGGCCGCGCTGTCCGCCCTCTCCGGGCACTTCCTCACCCGGGCCGCGCAACTGGCCCGGGCGCTCGACGAGTACGACCGCCAGCACACCGTCAGCCTGCGCAAGGGCAGCGGCGTCCGCAGGCCCGCCCGGACGGAGCGTCAGGGGCGAACCGGGCCCGCCGGCCCACCGGACCCCGCGCAGTCCGCGTCAGCCTCCCGGGGGGCCGGGACCACTTCAGGAGGAGCCACCGCCATGACCACCACACAGCAGCAGCCGATTGTGGGGGGCGGGCAGTCCACGCCGCGGGTCTGGGGCAACATCCCGCCGCGCAACCCGAACTTCACCGGCCGCGTGGATCTCCTCGAACGTCTGGGCGAACGGCTGCGCGAGGGCACGACCACCGTGCTGCCCGAGGCGATCCACGGCATGGGCGGTGTGGGCAAGACCCAGCTGGTCATCGAGTACGCCTACCGGCACCAGTCCGAGTACGACGTCGTCTGGTGGATCCCCGCCGAACGCCCCGGTCAGATCGGGCAGGCCCTGGTGGAACTGGCCCAGCGCCTCGGTCTGGTCAACAGCGCCGAGGCGAACATCGCCGGGCCCGCGGTGCGCGAGGCGTTGCGCGAGGGGCGGCCGTACTCCCGCTGGCTGCTGATCTTCGACAACGCCGACAGCCCGGAGCGGGTGCGGGAGTACTTCCCGACCGGCGGCAGCGGCACCATCCTGGTCACCTCCCGCAACCGCCGCTGGAGCGTGGTCGGCCCCTCCCTCGAGGTCGACGTCTTCACACGGGACGAGAGCAAGCAGCTGCTGCGCCGGTCCAGGGCCTACGGCGAGGAACTCACCGACCAGGACGCCGACCGCCTCGCCGAGGCCCTCGGCGACCTCCCGCTGGCCCTGGAACAGGCGGCGGCCTGGCGGGCGGAGACCGGGATGCCCGTCTCGGAGTACCTGCGGCTGTTCGAGCACAAGCGCAGCGAGCTCCTGGAGGTCTCCCCGCCCGCCGACTACCAGCTGCCGGTCGCGGCGGCCTGGAACGTCTCCCTCGACCACCTGGAGACCCGCAGCCGGACCGCGCTGCGCCTGCTCCAGCTCTGCTCCTACTTCGCGCCGGATCCGATCTCGCGTTCGATCTTCTCGGGTCTCGGAGCCTCCCAGATCGATCCCGAGCTGGACCGGGCGCTCAACGATCCGATGCGGCTGGCCCGCGCCATCCGGGAGATCAACCGCTACTCGCTCGCCCGTATCGACCACCGGACCAACTCGATCGAGATGCACCGCCTCGTGCAGGCGGTGCTGATCCACCGGATGACCCCCGAGGAACAGCAACGCATGCGCAATGGGGCTCACACACTGCTCGCCGCCGCCGACCCGAAGGGACCCAACCAGGCGGGCAACTGGCCTCGCTACGCGGAGCTGTACGGCCATGTCATCGCGTCCACGGCGGTCGAGTCCGACCAGCCGTGGGTGCGCGAGCTCGTGATGAACGTCGCCAAGTACCTGTGGTTCTGGGGTGACCACCCGGTCGCCCTGGAGTTCTCGGAGCAGGCGTGGGAGACCTGGCAGCGGCTGTTCGGGCCGGAGGACCAGCAGACCCTGCTGATGGGCTGGTGGCTGGGCTTCCTGTACCTCATGATGGGGCGCCACGACGACGCCGCGGGGGTCGTCGCCGTCCTCAAGGACGCCTACACCCGCACCGCTCCGGCCGACCAGCAGGACACCCGTGAGGACGCGCTGGTGGCCCTGAACCTCGAAGCCGCCGTGCGGCGTCACCAGGGGGACTTCGTCGCCGGTGCCCAGCTGGACGAACTGGCCTACCAGCGGGCCCTGCGCGCCTTCGGCGAGGACGACCCCACCACGCTGGTCACCTCCCACAACCTCGGGGTCAGCCTGCGGCTGGTCGGCGACTTCCAGCGCGCCCTGGAACTCGACCGGAAGACACACGTGATGAAGGTGCGGCTGTTCGGCCGCGACCACCAGCAGTCCCTGGTGACCGAGGCGAGTGTCGCCGTCGACGTGCGCGAGACGGGCAACTACGTCGGTGCGCGATCCCTGCACCAGGCCGTCGTCGACGGCTACCGCGACACCTTCGGGCCCGAGAACCCCACCACGCTGCGGAACGTGCGCCAGCTCAGCGAGGCCTGCCGCAAGGAGGGCGACCAGGTGACCGCACTGCACCTGGCACGTGAGACGTTCGACCAGTTCACCCGCCGCTACGGCGACACCCACCCGGATTCCCTGACGTCCGCGCTCGCCCTGTCGGTGGCGCTGCGGCACAACGGTGACCTGGAGAGCGCGCTGGAGCGCGGGGTGAAGGCCGCGGAGGGATTCCGCTCCGTCTTCCATCCGGACCATCCGCATGTCATGGCCGCGGACGTCGACCTCGCGGTGACCCTGCGGCTGCTGGGCCGGGTCGCGGAAGCCAGAGAGCTGGACGAGGCGGCGCTGGCTTCCCTGACCGGGCGGCTGGGGGACAGTCACCCGATCGTGCTGGCCTGCGCCATCAACCTGGCGAGTGACCTGAGCGCGCTGGGGCAGGTGGCCGAGGCCCGTGAACTGGGGGAGCGCACGGTGGCGCTGTGCCGGACCCGGCTGGGTGAGGACCACCCCACCACGCTGGTGGGCTCGGCCAATCTCTCCCTGGATCTCATCGCCCTCGGGGAGCGGGCCGAGGGCGAGACGCTGCGCGCGGACACCCTGGCCCGGATGGAACAGGTCCTGGACGAGCCGCGCCTGAGGTCGGCCGAGTCCGCCCCGCACCCGGCGACCGAACAGGCCCGGGCCCGGCGGCGCAGTGACTGCGACATCGACCCGATGCCGATGTGAGCCCACCCGCCCAGCCCGGCCGCCTTACCCGCCGGCGAGTGAGGCGGACCGGCTTGCTCGCCGGCCGGCCGGGCCAGGGTGAGAGGCCGGCTGTCCCGCTCCTGTTCGGTGCCTGCTCCGCAGCCGGGTACGGCCAGGCGGCGGGGCCGATCGTCCTGTTGCCGGGCCGCCGCGCTCGTCGGCGGAGCGGGGTCAGGGCAGTGGGGCCGGCCAGGACATGGCTATGCGCCGGGGGAGCCGAGCCACGTGGCGAGGCGGATCGGGTCGGGGGCGGTGCCGGTCACACGGAGGAGGGCCTCGTGCACGGCTCGGGCCCGCTCCGGGTGGTGGCAGAGCAGGCGGGCCGCCACCGCGTCGGTGCCCGCCAGGGCGAGGGCACGGCCGAGGCCCGCCCAGGCCCCCGCCGTGCGGTCGTCGGTCGCCAGGTGGGACACGTAGGCCTGCCGGGCCGCCGTGGCGTCACCCGCCGCCAGCAGCGCGTCCGCGGTCAGGGCGCCCGCGACTTTGGCGGCCGTCTTCTCGGCCGTGTCGGGTGAGGGCCCGTCCTCCGTGCCGGCGAGGCGGTGGCGGGCGAGCACGGACAGGCTGTCGAGCCAGCGGGCCGACGGGTCGGGCACGGTCTCCGGCTCCGCCGCCAGTGAGGCGGGAGGGGCGGCGGTTCCGTCCAGCCACGCGCGGACGGCGGCGTCGACCGCGGGCGCGGGAGGCTGCCGGTGATGGACGCGCCAACGGGCGAGGCGGTCCTGCGCACACAGCCGGGCCAGCGCCAGGCAGTGCCCGGGTACCGGCTCGGACCGCCACCGCGCGGCCCGGTCGCGCAGCGTCTCGAGCAGTGCCGCGCCGAGCGGGGTGAAGCGCGGGTGACGGTGTATCTGCTCCATCGCCGTGCTCACATGGATGCGCCACAGGGCGAACTCGAAGTGCGCCAGGGCGTTGTCCTCCGGCGCGGTGGCACGGTGCCTGCGCCAGAACGCGGTGATCCCCATGAACGCGTAGACACCCTGGAGCAGTCCGTCGAGCGGCCGCGGATCGTCCCGCCAGGGGGCGTACCACAGTTGCGGGGACGCACTGGTGTCGTGGGTCAGCAGCGGGGTCAGGTGCAGTAGGCCGCCGAGCTTCGTGTGCTGGAACTCGTGCACGAGGGTGGCCGCCAGCTGGGTGGCGTCGTCCGGTTCCGAGGCCTCGATACCGCCGAACGCGTCCCCGGACGTGACGCTACGCGGCCGAAACCTTTCCCTTGCGGCTGTCGGAGTCAGCGAGAGCCAGCTCCGGCGCATCGCGTCCGCCGTGGCGGGCTGCTCGTCGAGCAGCAGGGCCCAGGCCTTTTCCAGGAACTCCCGCCACAGTGCCGCGGCCTCGTCGGACAGCGGATGGGGCTCGGTCGGTGGTGGATACGTCCGGTAGGGGTCCGAGTCGTCCAGGGCGATGTCGAGCCGCCGGCCCTCGGGCCCGACGACGAGCCGGCGCACGGGGTGCCAGCCGGGGCCCGGCGACCCCGGCGGAAGCGGTACGGCGACCGTGGCGCCGGGCACCTCCAGCACGGCCTTTCCGCCCTCCGCCCGCACGGTGGCCGTCGCCCAGGGTTCACCTGCCGGCAGCACCGCGCAGCCGAGCGTCGGCAGGGGCACCCGGCCGTGCCGTACCGGCACGTCGACGGTGAAGTCCAGACCGGCACGCAGTCCCGCCGTGGCGGCGAGGGCGCGGGCATGGCCGAGCACCACCCACAGCGGCGGCTCGTCCGCGGCTGCCGTACCGCGGAGCCGGCGCAGTACGGTGGCCAGCCACATGCCCGTCTGGGGGTACATCAGCAGGTCCTCGACGACCTGGGGAGCATGGCGCTGCGCCCGGCTGATCAGGTCCCAGGCGGGGCCGAGGTCGGTGATGTCGTCGAGCATCCGTAACAGCAGCAGCCGGCGGCTGCGTTCGGCCCGCAGGAGGAAGTCCAGGGTTTCCGGGCCGCCCTCGCCCCGTATCAGCTCCGTGACGCCGGCGGCGGGCAGGCGATGATGTGGCAGGGTGGAATCAGCACGCACGAGCGGCCCCGAGCGCGTCAGTCGAAGCGCACTTCCCCGCCGTCGAGTGTGCTGACGCTGGCCAGATGGTGGTCGATCTGTGGCAGCAACTCCCGTACCGACGGCGCGAGAACGCGGTCGTCAATGGAGCGCAGCGTTTCAAGAGATACCCCCGCGAGATCGACCAGGCTGGACTCCACGTCGGACACAGTCGGCTCCATGGCGGCCAAACCCCTTCCCCCGGCTGTGTTTGGATGCTGGCTGCTCACATCCTCCTCATCATGACCCGCCGCACGGTCTGCGAAACCCCGCGCTCAGCCGGGCGCGCGATATCAGGTCACCGCGTCCGGGTCGCGCCGGTGGCGCCGGGACAGGGCCGACGCGGCCTGGTCCAGCAGCGCCACCCCGGCCGAGTCCCCCTCCAACAGCCGTACGGCTTCAAGGAGTTGGTCCAGGCTGCCCGGGTAGCGCAGACAGGTGCGCAGGATCCCGAACACGTCCGGCCGCAGGGCGGGCGAGCGGGGGCTCATCGCGGCGACCGACGGGTCGATGCCGGACAGCACCAGGTCGAGCGCGGTGCGGTTGGCCACGGCCGGCAGCCTCACCAACGCGTCCGCCAGCGCGCCGAGTTCGCCGAGCCGGAGGTCGGAGGGAAGATGGGCGAGCGTGGCGGCGGGCGGAGCGGCCCCGGTGACCTCCTCCCGCCGGGAGAGGCCGGCCGGGGACGGGGGCAGGCCGGCGCACGTGTGCAGGGTGGCCAGCTCGGACGCGCCCAGCAGCGGGTACCAGCGGCTCACCCGGACGGCCGCGAGCCGGCCCAGCCCGTCCGCGGGATGGTGCGCGCTGATCAGGCCGACCAGCCGCCCGTCGTGCCACACGGCCGCCCCTGACATGCCCTCCCAGGGCGAGCGCCGCGGGTCCGGGTCGGCGGCCGGCGGGGTGACCACCAACTCCAGCGTGCCCTCACGGCGGTTGGACAGGACCGAGGTGAGGCCGTGCGCATGGCAGGAGTCGCGGTACTGCGAGGGTGAACCGTCGTCCAGCAGCCGCATCAGGTCCCTGCGCAGCTTGAAGCGGGGGAAGCCCAGCGCGCTCCACGGCAGGTGCAGGTCCGCGTCCGGCAGGTCGCCGTAGACCGGGTGGTCCACCGCTGCCGCGTGCTCGCCTGGCGGCGGCGTGCCGGTGATTTCGAGGAGCGCCACGTCCGCCTCGTCACAGGCGAGGGCGACCCTGGCCGGCGCGGTCCACTCGGCGGGGCGGTCGGCCTCGAACCTGACCCGCACGGCGTCCTCCGCCGCACCCCGCACGACGTGCGCGGCCGTGAGCACCCAGCCCGGACCCGCCCGGTAGCCGGAGCCGCGCCGGCCGGGGCCCCGGGCGTCACCGGTCGCCCGGACCATCACCTCCGCCACCCGGAGCGGGTCCAGACCGGGGCGGCCGTCCGGCTCCGGCACCGGGCTCAGCCCGTCCACCCCAAAAGCGCCTCCCGGCAAGCCAATTCCGCGGTGCGACAAAAGAGTTCAGTCACGTTCGCGTTCTACCCGCAGGGCGTCGGGGATCACTCATTTCGGGTGGGTTTCCGTGCGGCGGCCGTGACGTGTGGGGTCGATGCTCTAGAGTCGATCAAGTCGTCTGAATACCGCTGAAAGGTGGTATTCAGTCACATTCTTCGTCGGATGCCAGTCAAGGCAACACACAGGGACAGCGCGATGCAGATGCCGGGAGTCGAGTCCGAGCTGGTTGACCTCAGTGGCGTTCGACTGGACGACTGGCCCGGGCTGGAACTGCCGCCGTCCGACGCCTCCATGAGCCGGCTGCTCAGCCGGATCGACGACGGCGAAGGCAGTTACGGCGGCTACCAGCCGCCGCGCGAGGCCTAGAGGGACCGCCTCGGTGAGCCACCCGACCGCCCCGCCCCACGTCCTGCCCGCCGCCGCCTTCGATGAACTGCTCCGCGGTGCCGGAGGCCCGGACACCGTGACCGGCCTCCGGGCGAGCGAGCGCAGCTGGCGGCTGCTCGTCATCCGCGCGGTGCTGGACGCCGCGCGGCCACCGGCCCCCGCCGGCCCGTTGCCACCGGCCGCCGAGGGCCCGTTGCCACCGGTCTCCGACGCCTGGCAGCTGTTCGTCCGGGCCCGGGCGGCCGACCCGGCCGCGGCCGAGCGGGTGCTGGCCTACCCCGCGACCGGTGCCTGGGCCGCCCACACCCTGCGCCGGCTGCGCGGCACCGCCCGGGACGACGCGCCGGTGTGGGTGCACACCGGCCACCTCCACGCCCTCGCGGCGAGTGCGGCGGTCCTGGCCGGGCTGGAGTTCCGCGCGGACGTACCGGTGCGGCGCGGATGGGTGGTGCTGCCCTGCCTCGGGGCCGTACGGCTGGACGGCGACGGCAGCGACCGGGACACCGCCGCTGCGCACGACGGCGCAGCCGCATGGTCGACGGCCGAGGTGCGTGCCGTCGCAGGGGGGCACGTCACCGTCGCCGGACGGCCCGTCCCCGGTCCGGGCTGGCACCCCCTCACCGAACTGGCCGCCGACGGCTGCACCCTGGTGCTCGACGACCTCGACCCCTACCGCACCCTGCGCACCCCCACCGCGCCCCAGCCGCTCCCCACCGCCGGCGACTGGCGGGAGCTGTTCGGCGGGGCCTGGGAGGTGCTGAGGGAGACCGGGGCCGAGGAGGCCCGGGCGATCGCGCGCGGGCTGGCCGTGGTCGTACCCCGGCCGCGCGCCGAGCGGTACCGGCCGCACAGTGCCTCCTCCGGGGACGCCTTCGGTGCGGCGCTGGCGTCCGTGCCCGACGACGCCGAGCAGTTCGCCTCGACGCTGGTGCACGAGTTCCAGCACAACAAACTCAGCGCGCTCATGCACCTGTTCACCCTCCACGAGGACACCGGTGAACCGCGGTACTACGCGCCCTGGCGTGACGACCCGCGCCCGCTCGGCGGCCTGCTGCAGGGCGTGTACGCCTTCCACGGTGTCACCCGGTTCTGGCGCCGTCGCCGTCATCCGCTCGGGCGCTTCGAGTTCGCCCTGTGGCGGACCCAGACCGCGCACGCCCTGCGTTCCGTCGCGGCCGCGCCCCACCTCACCGATCTGGGGAGCAGGCTGGTGGCAGAGCTGACCGGAACGCTCCAGCCCTGGCTCGCCGAGCCGGTCGACGTCCGCGCTCTGGCCGCCGCCGAACTCGCCGCCGCCGACCACCGGGCGACCTGGCGGGCGTATCATCTGCGGCCCGATCCGGACGCGGTCCGCGGGTACGCCGAGGCTCTCGCCGGCGGGGGTCCGCTTCCCCACGACCCGCCCGCCTGCCGCCTCGTGCCCGGTCGTCCCGTGCGGGGCCTGGACACCCGCGCGGTTCTGCTGCGCCGCCTGCTGACCGACCCCGAGGGCGTCCACCGTCTCGGTGGTGCTCCGGGCGCCGTCGTCGAGGGCGCGCGCCCCGAGGACGTCGCCCTCGTCGCGGGCCGGACGGGGGAGGCCCTCGACGCCTTCCGGAGCCGGATCGTCCGGGGCGACGGCGACCCGGAGACCTGGACCGGACTCGCCCTCGCCGCCCGAGCGACCGGCGACCCCGGCGGCGAGGCCCTCCTCGCCGCACCCGAACTCGCCATGGCCCTGTACGCGCGGACGCGGCGGGACCCGCTGGAACTGGGCCGCACCCTCGCGCGGCAGGACGCCCGGTAGTTCCGCGGGCCCCCGAGGCGGGTGCGCCACGGAAGGTGCCGTACGGTGCGCACCTCACGGACCGCCGAGTTTCACACGAGAGCCACCGGACCCTTCCCTGACGTTTGCTGCTCTTGGAACACTCGCTCCGCGCAGATTCCGTCATGTGACGGCATCACGTACGTCTGTTACGAGAGGACCCTCACCGACATGCCCGAAGTGAACCGGCGCCGCTTCCTCCAACTCGCGGGCGCCACCACGGCGTTCACCGCGCTGTCCAGCAGCATCCAGCGCGCGGCCGCCCTTCCCGCGCACCACCGCACCGGGACGGTCCAGGACGTCGAGCACATCGTCGTCCTCATGCAGGAGAACCGATCCTTCGACCATTATTTCGGCACGCTCCGAGGCGTCCGCGGCTTCGGTGACCCCCGTTCCGTCACGCAGAACGGCCGGTCGGTCTGGAAGCAGTCCGACGGCACGAAGGACGTCCTGCCCTTCCACCCGGACGCCGACGACCTGGGTCTGGCCTTCATCCAGGACCTGCCGCACGGCTGGCAGGACACGCATGCGGCCTTCAACGGGGGCAAGTACGACAATTGGGTCCCGGCCAAGGGCACCACGAGCATGGCGTACCTGACCCGCAAGGACATCCCGTTCCACTACGCGCTCGCCGACGCCTTCACCGTCTGCGACGCCTACCACTGCTCGTTCATGGGCTCGACCGACCCGAACCGCTACTACATGTGGACGGGTTACGTCGGCAACGACGGCAAGGGCGGCGGCCCGGTCCTCGGCAACGACGAGAAGGGTTACGGCTGGACGACGTACCCGGAGCGTCTGGAGAAGGCCGGGGTGTCCTGGAAGATCTACCAGGACGTCGGCGACGGCCTGGACGCCGCCGCCGGCTGGGGCTGGATCAACGACGCCTACCGCGGCAACTACGGCGACAACTCGCTGCTGTACTTCAACCAGTACCGGGATGCCAAGCCCGGCGACCCGCTGTACGACAAGGCCCGCACCGGCACCGACGCCAAGAAGGGCGAGGGCTTCTTCGACCGGCTGAAGGTCGACGTCAAGGGCGGCAAGCTGCCGCAGGTGTCCTGGATCGTCGCCCCTGAGGCCTTCACCGAGCACCCCAACTGGCCCGCCAACTACGGCGCCTGGTACGTCGCCCAGGTCCTGGACGCGCTCACCGCCAACCCCGAGGTGTGGGGCAAGACGGCACTGTTCATCACCTACGACGAGAACGACGGCTTCTTCGACCACGTGGTCCCGCCCTTCCCGCCGGCCTCCGGCGCCCAGGGCAGGTCGAGCGTGGACCCCTCGCTCGACCTGTACAAGGGCGACGCGAGCCATGCCGCAGGCCCCTACGGTCTCGGCCAGCGCGTGCCGATGCTGGTGGTCTCGCCCTGGAGCAAGGGCGGTTACGTCTGCTCCGAAACCTTCGACCACACCTCGATCATCCGGTTCATCGAGCGCCGCTTCGGCGTGCACGAGCCGAACGTCTCGCCCTGGCGCCGCGCCGTCACGGGTGACCTGACCAGTGCCTTCGACTTCTCCCGCAAGGACGCCAAGCCGGTCGCGCTGCCGTCCACGGCCGCTTACGAGCCGCGGGACCGCAACCGTCACCCCGACTACGTGCCGAAGCCGCCCGCGCACCCGTCCCTGCCCAAGCAGGAGCGCGGCAGCCGGCCCACCCGCCCGCTGAAGTACGCCCCGGCGGTGGACGCTTCCGCCGACACGGCGGCCGGTACCCTCACGCTCACGTTCGCCTCGGGGGCGCACGCGGGCGCCGGCTTCCTCGTGACCTCCGGCAACCGCACCGACGGCCCCTGGACCTACACCACCGCGGCAGGTACGTCCCTCTCCGACACCTGGAACTCCGCCTACTCCGGCGGCGTGCACGACCTCGCCGTGCACGGGCCCAACGGATTCCTGCGCGTCTTCAAGGGCAGGGGGAAGGCGGCGGGCCCGGAGGCGACCGCGCGGCACGTGGGCGACCACCTGGAACTCACCTTCACCAACAAGGGTTCCGGCACGGTGAAGCTGAAGCTCGTCAACGGCTACGGCGGCAGCCCGGCCACGGTGACCGTACGGCCCGGCGCGACCGTCAGGCACACCGTCGACCTCACGGCGAGCAGGCGCTGGTACGACGTGACGGTCACCAGTGACGCCGACCCGGCCTTCCTGCGCGGCTTCGCCGGCCACGTCGAGAACGGGAACCCCGGCGTGAGCGACCCCGCCATCGCGACGCAGTGAGCGGGCGATGAGGACCGCTCCGTGCGGACTGGTCAGGTACCGGTCACATCAGGGTAGTGTGCCCCGGTGACCACGCAATCGAACACTCCGGCAGGCTGGTACCCGGATCCGCACGGAGCCCCGCAGACGCTCCGCTACTGGGACGGCGCGCAGTGGACCCAGCACACCAACCCGGCCCAGGCGCCCGCCGGTCAGGTACCCCCGCAGCAGGCCGTCCCGCAGCAGCAGGCCGCCCCCCAGCAGTACGCCGCTCCGCAGCAGCAGGTCGCCGACGCCAAGGTGCAGCGCCAGGTGCAGCAGCAGGCCGGCGTCGCGGCCGGGGGCCCCGGCGGCGGCACCCTCTTCACCGAGCCGGTCCTGGTGGTGAACCAGAAGGCCAAGCTGATCGAGGTGACCAACGAGTACAAGGTCATGGATCAGAACGGCCGCGAGCTCGGCTCGGTCACCGAGGTCGGCCAGGGCGTGCTGCGGAAGATCTTCCGTTTCGTCTCCAGCTGGGACCAGTTCCTGACCCACAAGCTGGAGATCCGCGACGCCTACGGCCAGCCGCAGCTGCTGCTGACCCGGCCCGCGAAGATCTTCAAGTCCCGGGTGATCGTGACGCGCCCGGACGGCTCGCAGGTCGGTGAGATCGTCCAGCAGAACATGATCGGGAAGATCAACTTCGCGATGAACGCGAACGGCCAGCAGGTCGGCGCGATCAAGGCGGAGAACTGGCGGGCGTGGAACTTCGCGATCGTCGACCACGCCGACAACGAGGTCGCCCGGATCACCAAGACCTGGGAAGGCCTTGCCAAGACGCTCTTCACGAGCGCGGACAACTACGTCCTGCAGATCCACTACCAGCTGCCCGAGCCGCTGCTGAGCCTCGTGGTGGCGACGGCCCTGACCGTCGACACCGCGCTCAAGCAGGACTCGCGGGGCTGGAACTGAGCGGTCCCCGACGGGGAGAACAGGACACGGGGAGTACGGCGACGGCGGCCGGTGCACGCGAAACCCGCGCGCACCGGCCGCCGTCGTGTGTCCATGGAGCCGGGGTGGTCAGAGCGAGGTGAGGTGTCCGGGCTGCTCCGGCTGCCGTGGCACCAGCGCCGGCTCGGCGGTCGCCGTGCCCGGTTCCAGCGCCAGCACCGCGGCCACGGGGTGGTCGTCGTCCTCGAGTACCGGCTGCACCGGTGGCACCGGGTGCACGGTGACCCGGGTGAGCAGGACCACCCCCCAGGACGCCGCACCCGCTCCGGCGAGGGCCAGCAGCACGCCGGCCGGGCCGCCCCTGAGGCCCTGGCCGAGCAGGGTCAGGCCGATGCCGGCGGCGGCCACCGGGTTGGCGAGGGTGACCACGGCCAGCGGCGCGCCGAGGCCGCCGCGGTAGGCGGTCTGGGACAGCAGCAGCCCGCCGACGGCGAACGCGGCGACAAGCACGGCGACGACGATCACCTCGGTGCCCGGTACCCGGCCCGTGCGGTCGGTTGCCGCCACGGTCACCGTCTGCGTGAGCGCGGAGGCGACGCCCGAGGCGAAGCCGGACGCCGCCGCGTGCCTGAGGCCCGGCCGGGCGCCGGGCCGGGAGAGCACGCCGATGGCGGCAGCGGTCGTACCGGCGACCGCCAGTGCCCCGGGCAGGGTCAGCACCCGCGCGGGCGCCGGACCGGAGGCGGTGACGAGCAGTGCGGCGAGGCCGAGCAGCGTCAGCGCCGTCCCCCGCCACTCCGCCGTGCTGACCCGGCGCCCGGCCGCCCGCGCCCCGAGCGGTACGGCCGCGACCAGGGTGAGCGCGCCCAGCGGCTGGACGAGGGTGAGCGGGCCGTACCTGAGGGCGACGACGTGCAGCAGGGCGGCGCCGGCGTTCAGGCCGACCGCCGACCACCACGCGCCGGTGGTGAGCAACCGCGGCAGCCCGGTGTCCGTGGTGCGGGCGGCGAGGCGTTCCTGGGCGACGGCGGCCAGCGCGTAGGCGACGGCCGAGACGAGGGAGAGGACGACGGCGGTCAGGGCGGCGGCGTTCATCGGCCCGCTCCCGCCAGGACGCTCTCGCGCGGCGCGAGCCGGCCGGTGCCGCGGTCCGCCGTGGTGGCCGTCCGGCGCGGCGGATGGATCACGGCGAGGGCGATGCCGAGCATGGCCGTCGCGACGATCGCGTCCAGCCAGTAGTGGTTCGCCGTGCCCACGATCACCAGCAGGGTGATCAGCGGGTGCAGCAGCCACAGCGGGCGCCACCGGGACCGGGTGGCCACGATCAGGCCGATCGCCACCATCAGGGCCCAGCCGAAGTGCAGCGACGGCATCGCCGCGAACTGGTTGGACAGGTGGTCGCTGGACGGCGGGCCGTACACGGACGGGCCGTAGAGGCGGGCGGTGTCCACCAGGCCGTCGCCGGTCAGCATCCGCGGCGGAGCCAGCGGGAAGGTGAACGGCAGCACCAGCGCGGCCGTGGTGACGACCGCGAGGACCCTGCGGGCCCACACGTAGTGCGCGGGCCGCCGGAGGTACAGCCAGACCAGGAAGGCGAGCGTCGCCGGGAAGTGCACGGTGGCGTAGTAGGTGTTCGCGAGGTGGACGAGGGTGTCGCCGTGCAGCAGTGCGGACTGCACGGCGTTCTCGTGGGGGAGGTGCAGCGCGCGTTCCAGGTCCCACACGCGGTGGGCGTTGTGGAACGCGTTCGCGGTGTGCCCGGTGGCCAGTTGCCGGCCGAGCTTGTAGACGAGGAAGAGCCCCGCGACCAGCAGAAGCTCACGTATCAGTGCCGGACGCGCGGTGGCGTCCGGCTCCGCTTCTGCCTCTGCAGGCTCGGTTCGGGCAGTCATCCCCCGGCCCCTTCGCTGACGTGCTGAGTGTGGTGGTGCGTCTGGTGGTGCGTCTGAGCCCCGGCCGTGGCCCCAAGCTCATCGATACGTCCTCGTACCGATACGCCAGTGTACCGATACGGCTGAGTACCGGTACACTGGCGTATCGATTGATGTGCGACACACTGGAGACAGGGTCGGCGGCCCCGCTCGAGCGCTGCTCCAGTGGGCCGCACCGGACGACCCGCCGGACGCCGGACCACGAGTGAGGGGAAGCAGCACATGACGTCGCAGGCCGCGGAGGGACCGGAGACGGTCGTCGCCTCGCGCCGCTCCAAGATCACGCCGGAGCGTGAGCGGGAGTTCTTCGACGCCGTGCTGGAGCAGATCCGCGAGTGCGGCTACGAGTCGGTCACCATGGAGGGCGTCGCCGCCAGCACCCGCTGCAGCAAGTCCACGCTCTACCGGCAGTGGAAGACCAAGCCCCAGTTCGTCGCGGCCGCGCTGCGGGCCAGCCGCCGGGTGCGGTTCGCGGGCATCGACACCGGATCCCTCGCCGAGGACCTGCGCCAGGCCGCGCGGGCCGCGGGCGACTGGTCCGGCAAGGACACCAAGCTGCTGCAGGCGCTCGGGCACGCCGTGACGGCGGACCACGAACTGGCTCAGGCGCTGCGCGAGGCGCTGGTGCATCCGGAGATCGCCGCGTTGCAGGAGATGCTCGCGCGGGGTGTGGCCCGGGGCGAGGTGCGAGCGGGCCATCCGGCCCTGGAGTACATCCCCGCGATGATGTTCGGCGTGCTGCGCGTCCGGCCCGTGCTCAGCGGCCAGTACGCCGACGCCGACTACCTGCTCCGGTTCGTGGAGGCCACCGTGCTGCCCGCGCTCGGGCTGACCGAAGACCCAGGCCGCCGTTCACGGGATGACTGAACGGTGACCTGCTCGCGCCGCACCGTGGGGACGGGGGCGGCGCACCGCCCGGCCGGCCGGTGACCTCTGCAAAGGTCACCGGCCGGTCGTGTATCCGCCCCCTGTCACGACCCGGCCCCCGTCCGCTCCGCCAAACCAAACAAGTGCTTGGTAGATTTCGACGCAGGAGGCCCGACCACGGACGAGCAGCCCCACGCGATGGACTTCACCGGACGGGCCGTGCTCGTCACCGGCGGCACCAGGGGCCCGGGGGCCACGATCGCGAGAGCCTTCCTGGCGAGCGGCGCGGACGTCATGGTCCGCGGACGCTCGACTCCGGCCGCCCTGCCGTCGACGGGCGGGCGCGAGGCCGGTTTCCGGGTGGCAGACCTGCGGGATCCGGTAAAGGTGGTCGCGCTCAACCTCCTCGCCCCCTTCCACACGGCCCAGGCGGCGAACCTGGCGATGCGGGAGCAGCCGGACGGCGGGAGCGTGATCAATATCGGCAGCGTCTCCGCCCACACCCCGCAGCCGGGCACCGCCGCCTACTCCGCCGCCAAGGCGGGCCCATGTGGCGCGGGCCTGCCTCTGGCCGGCATGCGACCTCTCCTCGTACGTCAACGGCGCCGACCTCGCCGTACACGGAGGCGGCGAGATCCCGGCCAGGTACACGGCCACCCACCGCCCCACATCCCTTTAATAGTCACCTTGACTCTAATCAGGCTCACCCTTTATCGTCTTCATGACGAAATCAAGGGGGTCCTCATCATGGCCGACATCACCCGGCGCTTCGGCTGGCGCCACCTGCGCTCCGCGCCCACCGCCCACATCCGCCACCACAAGCGCGGCAATCTGGCCCACGACGGGCAGGGGCTCAGCTTCTGGTACCGGTCGCTGTCGGCGGCGCTGTCCGAGGTGCCGGTCGACGACCGGGAGCTCGCCATGGCGTTCCACGCCCGTACGGCCGACTTCCAGGACGTCACCGTC